>NZ_JBICTR010000002.1:0-1061540 GCF_043197735.1 Nonomuraea sp. NPDC049028 | reverse complement strand
CATGGACATGACGGGGTTGTGCATCATGCACTGGCTTTTAACACACTGTTGAGTTCTCAAGAAACGGACGCGTACTCCCCAACCTGCGAGAGGCGCACATTTCGTTTTCTGTTTTCGTTGTGTCTTTATCTTTTCAGCCGCCCGGCCCGGTGTCAAATTGACCCGACCCGCTCCGACCTGCTGGAATAAAGACCGCCCCGTTTCTGGGACAACCCCTCTAACTTACCAGACCATCCTGAGTGATGCGAACACCATCCGAAGGGATCTGTTTGGAGGTTGCCCCCGAGTGAGACCGACGATCATCGCCGTCCTCGTGGGACTGGTGAACTCTATGTACGCCTCCCGGAACCGTCAAATCAACCACCCGCCGGTGTCATCCGCCGCCCACGGGTAGGAAGCCACTGTGCCCCGAGCCCTCACCATCCTGTTGGGTATCGCCTGCGCGGTGATCGTCCTGTTCGGCATGCGCGAGGTCGCGTCGATCCTGGGTCCGGTCGTGCTCGCGCTCGTGCTGGTCATCGCCGTCGCCCCGGTGCGCGGCCGGCTCGCCCGCGCGGGCGCTCCCGGCTGGGTGCAGGTCGTCGTGCCCTTCCTCATCGTGCTGTTCGTGCTGCTGGGCATGGTCGCGGTGCTGACCGTCTCCGTCACCCAGCTCGCCTCGCTGCTCCCCGCGTACGCCCCGCAGTTTCAGCAGTTGCTCACCGACGCCCAGAACTTCGCCACCACCCACGGCGTCAGCAACGCCCAGCTCGACAAGGCGATCCAGGCCTTCGATCCGGCCAAGGTGCTCGGGCTGGCGCAGAGTCTGTTGTCGAGTCTGCTGGGGATCCTCTCCAGCCTGTTTCTCATCGTGGTGCTGTTGCTCGGGATGTGCCTGGACACCCCGGCCATCGCCAGGATCATCGCGTCGGGCGAGGCGGCCAAGCCGCACCTGGTGGAGGCGTTCGGCACGTTCGCCCACAACACCAGGCGCTATCTCATCGTCTCCACGATCTTCGGTCTCATCTGCTCGGCGCTGGACGTCGTGGCGCTGTCCATCCTGGGTGTGCCGTTGCCCCTTCTCTGGGGTGTCCTGGCGTTGATCACCAACTACATCCCGAACATCGGCTTCGTCCTCGGTCTGATCCCGCCCGCGATGCTGGCGCTGCTCGACGGCGGCATCAAGCAGATGCTCCTCGTCGTCGCCGCCTATATCGCCATCAACGTGGTGATCCAATCGTTCATCCAGCCCAAGTTCCTGGGTGACGCGGTGGGGTTGTCGACCACGATGACGTTCCTGTCACTGATCGTCTGGGCGTTCGTCCTGGGGCCGCTGGGCGCGCTCCTGGCGATCCCCCTGAGCCTGCTCACGCGGGCGCTCCTCGTCGACAGCGACCCCAGCGCGGGCTGGGCGGCCGCTCTCATCTCCGGAGCTCCGCCAGAGTCACGCCGCTCAGGCGCTTGACCTCGTTGGCCAGGTGCGCCTGATCCGCGTAGCCCGAGACCACCGCCACCTCCACCGGCGCCACCCCCGCACGGGCCAGTTGCAGCGCCCGCTGGAACCGGACGACCCGCTGCAGGACCTTCGGCCCATATCCGAACGAGGCCAGACTGCGCCGCAACAGCTGCCGCTCGCTGAACCCCAGCGTCCAGGCCACCTCTCCCACGGTCCGCCCCGTCCGGAGCGCCTCGGCTATCGCGGGCGCCGCGGCGTCGGCGGGCGCGGTGGCCCGAAGCCGGGCCACGACCGCGGCCCGCATGCTCGCGAGCCGCCCACCGGACATCGCCACATGCCGCCCTACGGAGAACTCCCCGTCGGACACGGAGAACCCCAGGTCCGCCACCGGCACGCGCTGGTCGCGCAGGGCGTGCGCCGGAACGCCGAACACATCCCCGACGCCGCCCGGCTTGAACCGGATCCCGGTGAAGGCATCCCCCGCGCGCACCCGCACCGGCATCGGCCCGGTGTCCGGACCGGCCACGAACGCCCCCGAAGGCCCCCAGATGAGGTCCACGCACCCATCGGGCACCACGAGTCGCGTGCCGTCGGCGTCGCTCACCTGCCGCCACACGCAGGTGACCCGTCCGTCGAAGCCGTCCCCAGGAGGCCGCTCTTCGTACATGCCTCCAAGCTACGCACCCCCACCGACAAGAAGTCGCACCCGCCCGTACGCCCGAGGAATCACAGCCGCCCGTACGCCTGGAGCGTCCGCAGCCGGTGCACGGTGATGAAGCCGCCCCACTCGTGCTCCACCACGGGCGTCCAGATCAGCCAGTTCCCCTGCCACCCGCCCTCGTCCGACTGGGCGGCGGCGAGCGCCTCGAGGTGCCGGTCCAGGACGTCCTGCGTGAAGAGCGGCAGCCGCAGCGGCGACGGAGCGAAGTCGAGGGGGAAATGCACCTCGCCGGACGCGTCGGGGTCGAAGGTGACCATGGCCAGCAGGGCCTCGCGCAGCCGGGCGAACTCCGCCTCGGCCCGTGCCCGGTCGGGGACGAGGTTCAGGAACTGGACGACGGCCCGCGCCTCGTACGGGGTCGTGGCCGAGATGCCGGCGATCGCCGCCCAGCAGAAGTCGGTGGCGGGCCCGAGCCATGGATGGGCGACGCCGTGCTTGTGCAGGAGCCCGGCGATCGACGCGGTGGGGATGAGGTTGCCCGGAGACTCGTCACCGGGCTCCCACCAGGGCGCCCGCGGCGTGTCGCGGACGCTCGGCAACGCGAACGGCACGCCGCCGTCCTTGGCCGTGATCCCCAGGAGGTAGTCGCAGGCGGCGGCCACCATCGGATCGTCGAAGGCGTCCAGCTCGTCGAGGATCCAGAACGCCACCTCCACCGGCTCCGGCTGGCTGCCCGCCCCGCGCAGGTCCGGTTCGAGCGCGTTGCCGAAGCCGCCGTCGTCGTTCCGGTAGCAGCGCAGGGCGTCGAGCACGCGTGTACAGGAGGCACCCTTGAACAGGGCCTCGAACCTGAGCCTGTCGATCAGCCGCCCGTGCAGCAGCAGGTATCTCTCAGCGCGGGAGACCGCCCGCGAATTCAGCTCCATAGCGGTGAAGCTATCCCGGTCTGGCCAGGCTCTTCTTGTAAGAAACGGACACGCGGGGCGCCGGGGTGCGCGCCGCACGGGCATCTCCGCCCGCCTGTTCGTCACGGCGTGGCCAGGGCCTCCGTGGGCGACATGCGGGCGGCTCGTACGGCCGGATAGAACCCGGCGATCCCGCCGATGACCAGGGTGGCGAGCACGCCGCCGAGCATGGCCCAGACCGGCACGATCGCCGGCCAGCCCTGGAAGCTCGCGTACGCGGCGGTGACGCCGATGCCCAGCATGACGCCGCCGACACCACCGATGGCGGACAGGAGCAGCGATTCGGCCAGGAACTGCAGCCGGATCTGCCCGCGGGTGGCGCCCAGCGAGCGGCGCAGCCCGATCTCGGCGCGTCGTTCGAGCACGGAGATCACCATCGTGTTGGCCACGCCGACCCCGCCGACCAGCAGGGCGACGCCGCCGAGACCGAGCAGGAGGGCATTCAGCGTGGCGTCGGTGGCCTGTTTGGCGGCCAGCGCGTCCGACGGTCGGGAGACCTCGACCTCGTTGGGCTTCTCCGGGTTGGCGGTGGGGCCCAGCACATCGCGTACGGCGACGACGGACGCCTCCTCGGCCCTGGCGTAGATCGTGGTCGGGTAGCCGTCGAAGTCCAGCCGTTCCTCGGCGACCGGCCAGCCGATCAGTGCCGCGGTGTCGAGTTCGGGGGCGAGCGGCGCGGGACCGAGCACGCCGACGACGGTGAACCACTCCCCGCCCAGCCAAACCCGCTGGTCAGGGCCCGCCCGTACGACACCGAGCCGGTCGGCCGCCTTGGCGCCGAGCACGGTGGCCGGGTACCGCTGGGTGGCCTGGTTCAGCCAGGTGCCGCTGACGATCTGGGCACCCACGTCGTGCGGCAGGTCGAGGCGGGCGGCCGTGACCGAGATGCTGCCCGACTGGGCCGCCGGAATGTGGTCGTTGCGGTAGACCTTGGCGGGCGTGGTGCCCGTGGCGGTGACCGAGGTGACGGGTGCGATCCGCTCGATCATGCCCTCCGCCTCTGCGGGCAGGTGGGAGCTCTCGCCGAAGAGCGTCTGGCCGGGTGAGACGGTGAGCAGGTTCGTGCCGAGCGCTTCGAGCTGGCGGTTCAGGTCCTCCTGACTGGAGGCGGAGATGCCGACGACGCCGAGCATGGCCGCGATGCCGATGGCGATGCCGAGCGCCGACAGGAACACCCGCAGTGGCCTGGCCCGCAGGCCCGCGCCGCCGACCCTGAGGACGTCGCGCGGGCGCAGCCGGGCGGAGGTGAGGATGGCGGCGGTCATAGCCCACGTCCGTCCGCAACAAAGCCGCCCACCACAAGGCCGTCCGCAGCGCCGTCCACAGTGCCGTCCACCACGAGGCCGTCGAGCATCTCGACCTGCCTCGGGAGCGAGGCCGCGATGTCGCGGTCGTGGGTGATGACGACCACGGTGGTGCCGCCGGCGTTCAGCTCGCGCAGCAGGTCCATGACGCCCGCGCCGGAGCGCGAGTCCAGGTTGCCCGTCGGCTCGTCGGCCAGCAGCAGCCGCGGCCCGCCGACCACAGCACGGGCGATGGCCACCCGCTGCCGCTCGCCGCCTGACAGCTCGTGCGGCCGGTGGCCGAGCCGGTGCCCGAGCCCGACCCGTTCGAGTGCCTCGCAGGCGCGCAGGCGGCGTTCGCGCAGGGAGGGGCCCGCGTACAGGAGTCCGTCGGCGACGTTGTCCAGCGCGGGGACGCCCGCGGCGAGGTGGAACTGCTGGAAGACGAAGCCGATGACGTTCGCCCGCAGCGCCGACAGCTGCCTGTCGTCGAGGGTGAGCACGTCGTGCCCGGCGATGTGCACGGTGCCGCTCGACGGGCGGTCCAGGGTGCCGATCATGTTGAGCATGGTCGACTTGCCGGAACCCGACGGGCCGACGATGCCGACGAGTTCGCCGTACTCGATGCCCATGGAGACGCCGCGCAGCGCGGCCACCTCGCCGTACTCCTTGCTCACCGCACGCAGTTGGACGATCACTTGGGCACCGCCACGGTCGCGCCCTCTTGGACGCCGCCGACCTCCACCTTGCCGTCGGCGAACATGCCGATGTCGACGGCCGCGTACTGGGTGGTGCCGCCCGTCACGACCTGTACGCCGTAGCCGCCCTCCGCGAGGGCCAGCAGCGCTCCGACGGGTACGGCCAGCACGTCCTCGCGCTGGGCCGACACGATCGTGACGTCGACCGGGGCGGAGTCGAACGGCTTCTTCAGACCCCTCACCGACACCTTGACCTCGATCGTGGTGGTGGCGTCGCCGCCCGTGCCCGTCTCGGTCGCGACCTTGCCCACGCTGGTGACCTTGCCCTTCACGGTGGAGCCGTCCGGCAACTCGACCGTGGCGCCGAGGCCCTTCTTGACCAGGTGCGCGTCGGCCACGTCGAGGTTGACGAGCACCTGGCGGGTGGTGCCCGTCGCGGTGAGCACAGGCCCCGTGCCGCCGGCGCCGAGCGTGGTCTTGAGGCCGGCGACGCGGAGGGGTCCGCGCTCCACGACCACGTCGGTGGGCTGGACCTCGCCGGTGACGTCCAGGCCGAGGTCGTCCTGCCAGTCCTCGACGGCCTCGCGGGTGGCCCAGGTGAACTCCTTGTCGACGTCGAAGCCGGTGTAGCCGAGCTTGGCCAGGTTCCGTTCCAGCAACTCGACGTCCTTGCCCTCGACGCCGTCCTTGAGCACGCGGTAGAGGGGCATGCCGCCGTAGAGCAGGGGGCGGCGGTCGGCGTCGACGCTGTAGACGGCCTTGCCCCGGGTGATGGTGGCGCCTTCCTCGGGCAGCCAGGTGATCGTGCCCGGCGACTTCGCGGTGACCGTGATGGTGTCGCCGTAACCGAGCGTGCCGTCGACGGTCTTGGTCTCGGTGAGCGTCGTGCGGGTCACCTTCGCGGTGGCCGGGGGCGTACGGCCGGCGACGGCCGTACCCGAGCCGTTGCCGCCGAAGCCGATGGCGGCGGCCGCGACGGCGGCGGCGAGCAGGGCGGTGCCTCCGGCCCAGGCGACGGTGCGGAACGAGCGCCGCCCAGGTCGGAGCGGGCGGCCGGGAACGACCTCAGGCTGGGACTTGACCTGCGTCATCGAGTCCGTCCCAACTGCGAGAACGTGACCCGCGTCATTGCGTCTTGCCCAGCTGCGGGAACTTGGCTCGGCAGACCTCATAGGCCTGCTTGAAGTCGGGGTCGTCCAGCCTGAAGCTCTTAGCGAGGTTCTGGTTGGTCTTCCCGCTGAAGTCCGGGTCGGGCAGGTCGATGCCGTTCTCGCGCATACAGGCGGCGAACTGGCGCATCTTGTCCTGGTCCGCCGGGCTCAGCTCCTTGGCGTCCCTGATGGGGGCGACGGAGCGGCAGGCCTGCAACGCCTTCTGGACCTTGCCCGAGTTCATCTCCGACTTGGGCAGCGCCTGGAACATCCCTTCGCCGTTCGGGTCGGGGTCGGGAACGTCGAGGCCGTGCTCACGTAAGCAGGCGGCGAACTTCCTGCCCTGCTCGGCCTTGTCCACGCTGGCCGAGGGCGACGGACTGGCCGTGGCGGCGGGCGAGGTGGTCTTGACGGAGGCGACTCCGGCGGAGCTGGGCGCCGAGCCGCATCCGGCGGCGGCCAGGGCCAGCACGCCGGTGGCGCTCAGGATTTTTCTGGTCAGGAATCTTCGCTTCATGTCCCGAATGTGCCGAGCGCCGATCAAAGGAGCCTGGGAGCCGCCTAGGAGCCGGGTAGGAGCACGCGGAAGGTGGCGCCCCGGCCCGGCGCGGAGTCGAGTTCGATCGTGCCGCCATGGGCGTGCACGATCGCGGCCACGATGGCCAGGCCCAGTCCCGCGCCGCCGTCGGTCCTCGATCTGCCCTGGCCGACGCGGTAGAGGCGGTCGAAGACGTGGGGGATGTGCTGCTCCGGCACGCCGGGCCCGGTGTCGGCCACCTCGAACACCGCCATGCCGCGTGCGGTGCCCACGCTCACCGTCACCGACGCGTCCTCCGGGGTGTGAGTGAGGGCGTTGCCGACGAGGTTGGCGGCGACCTGGCGCAGCCGGGCCTCGTCGCCCACCACCGAGACCGGGGCCAGCGTCCCGCCCAGGCCGCTCAGCCTGACCTGCCTGCCGGGCACCCGGACGCGGGCGTCCTGGATGGTGTCGGCCGCCACCTCCAGCAGGTCGACGGGGTGGCGGTCGATGGGGCGTTCCTGGTCGAGCTGGGCCAGGGTGAGCAGGTCGTTGACGAGCATGCCCATCCTGGCGGCTTCCTCCTCGATCCTGCGCATCGTCTCCTGCTCGTCGCCGCCGCCCCGGCGGTAGAGCTCGGCGAAGCCGCGGACCGAGGTGAGCGGGGTGCGCAGCTCGTGCGAGGCATCGGCCAGGAAGCGGCGCATGCGGGACTCGGAGTCGGTCCTGGCGGCGATCTCGTTCTCGACGCGGTCCAGCATGACGTTCATGGCCGCGCCCAGGCGGCCCGCCTCGGTGTGCGGGTCGGGGGCGGGGACCCGGCTGGCGAAGTCGCCCATGGCGATCTGACCGGCCGTACGCTCCATCCTGGTCAGCGGGCGCAGGCCGAGGCGTACGACGGCGTCGGCGGCCAGGCCGAGCAGGAGCAGGATGAGCGCGCTGACGGCGAAGGCGATGGCGACGAGCGAGGCGCGGGTCGCCTCCAGTTCGCCGAGGGACTGCGCGACCACCACGGTGCCGCCGTCGCGGGTCGTGATCGCTTTCAGCCGCCAGGACGGCCCCGTGGTGCCGCTCACCGTGTAGGGATCGCCCACGTGGACGTCGCCCAGCACCGGGCCGGGGTCCGAGTCGCCCGGCAGCTCGCTGACCAGCCTGCCGTCGGCGGAGTAGATGTAGATCCTGGCCACGGAGGCGACCCGTTTGGTCAGCACCTTCTCCCAGTCCATGGTCTTACCGCCGGAGATCAGGCCGGCCATCATCGGCAGCTTGCCGACCGCGCCGCCCATCGTGTTGAGCTGGGAGTCCACGCGTCGCAGCAGATTGTCGCCGAGCAGCGCGATGCCGACCACGTTGGCCAGCACGAGCGCGACCGTGGTGAGCCCGAGTATCGCCATGACGAGCCGGGCGCGCAGCGTCCACCTGCCCGGCCTCACCGCGGGGTCCTGAGCGTGTAGCCGACACCGCGCACGGTGTGGATGAGCTGCGGCTCGAACTTGTCGATCTTCTTGCGCAGGTAGTAGACGTACGACTCGACGATGCTGGAGTCGCCGTCGAAGTCGTAGCGCCACACGCTGTCGAGGATCTGCGCCTTGCTCACCACCCGGCCGGCGTTCGTCAGCAGGTATTCGAGCAGGTTGAACTCGGTGGGCGACAGATCGACGAGCACGCCGCCGCGGCGCACCTCGTGCGCGGCCACGTCGAGCTCCAGGTCGGCGTAGCGCAGCACGTCCGCGCGCCCGGTCTCGGTACGGCTGCGCCGCAGGATGGCCCGGATGCGCAGCACCACCTCCTCCAGGCTGAACGGCTTGGCCACGTAGTCGTCGGCGCCCAGCGTGAGCCCCTTGACGCGGTCCTCGACCGTGTCGCGCGCGGTCAGGAACAGCACCGGGACGCTCTCCCCGAGCCGCCTGGCCACCTCGAACCCGTCGATGTCCGCCATCATCACGTCGAGCACCACGATGTCGGGCTCGAACTCCCTGGCGGCCCGCACCGCCTCGGCGCCGGACTCGGCGGTCCTGACCTCGAACGAGACCAGGCGCAACGTCTGCGAGAGCAGGGCACGGATGTTCGGCTCGTCGTCCACGACGAGCACCCTGGCCGGTCGATCCATGGTCAAAGGTCTACCCAAGCCAGCTCAAAGCCGGCTCAAAGTCATTTCATGAAGAAGATCGGCCCGCGCGGCCGGAACGGCAGCGAAGCGCCCTGTGGCACGAGGAAGGCGTGGTCGCGGCGGATGCGGATCACGTCGCACTGGCCGTCGGTGATGAGCAGGATCGGGCCGTCCGTCGGGAAGTCGTCGGCCCGTTCCAGCAGGCTGACTCCGGGCTGCAGGATCGTGCCGCCCCGGCCGCGTACCTTGACCCGGTTCGCGATGTCCTCGACCGGCAGGTAGCCGGCGTCGTACGCGATGGCGTCGCAGAACACCACGCGCGCCCGCGGCACGTCGCGGACCGAGGCGTAGGAGGCGATCGCGCCGAGCGCCTTGCCGAGCAGCTTGACGTCCATCGAGCCCGAGGTGTCCAGCACCACGCCGAACGTGGCCTTCCTGACCACCTCCTCCGGCCGCACCCGGCCGGGGCGCGGGATGTGCGGGGTGGCGGCCTGGCGGCGGGAGGCGCGGGCGTAGGAGCGCCGCGTCTCCTCCGGCTGGAAGTGCTCGTCGAACCAGCGGGCCAGCTGCGCGTCCCACGGCAGCGGCGGCTGGTCGAGCGCCCGGATCTCCTGCTCCAGCCCGGCCGGTACGTAGCCGCGGCCGTTGCCCTGGTGGAAGGCCAGGCCCGTGCAGAGGGCGCTGCGGTAGTACTCGTCAAGGTCGACGCCGCCGCAGGCCGGGCGTGGTGGCCGGTCGAGGAGGTCGCCGAGGCCGCGCCCGCGCAGCGTGGCGAGCTTCCGCATCCGCCGCAGGTCGGTGACGATCGTGTCGTAGACCGCCTCGGCCGACATGCCGGACAGGGTCTGGTCGAACAGCAGCCCTTCGGGCATCTCGCCGACGCCCATCTCGGTGAGCCAGCCGTTGATCACGTAGTCGCAGGCGACGTTCCAGATGTACGGCTCGCGCGGGCCGACCCGCTCGCCATGGCGGAGCGCGGCGTGCAGCATCTCGTGGGCCAGCACGAACCGCCATTCCTCCTCGGAGTGCCGGGCGAGCGGATTGATGTAGATCTCGCCGGCTTCCGCGCTGACCGCGGCGATGGAGATCCCCCAGCTCCTGGCCAGCTCCACCTCGGCGACGATCTTCATGCCGGCGGCGAGCGCGCCCAGCAGCGGGTAGGAGGAGACGAACCAGCGCAGCGCCGCGTCCCACGGCCCCTCGACGTGCTTGTCGGTCGTGACGCGCGGGGTGCCCGCCTGGTCGAGCGCGGCGGTGGCCGCCTCGGCGACGCCCACCGCGAACATGGACGGGAAGTCGAAGTGCTTGGCCATCTCCGCCGAGCAGACGCGGAAGTCCTCCTCGCCGAGCGGTTTGTACGCCTCGGGGATGCCGAGCCTGCGCCAGCGCTCCGACAGCGTGACCTCGTCCTGCTCGGGCAGTTCGGCGGGCAGCGGCGCGGGGCAGCGGCCGATCTTGAGCGTCCGCAGGAACCGGTCGACGGCCAGGCAGCACGCGGCCCGGTAGGCGGGCTCGGGACGGTCGCCTTCGACGTCCTTCGGCGCGCAGGTGCGCGGGTCGGCGTGGCCGAAGCCGAGATGGAGCAGCAGGTGAGCGAAGATCCACGCCCACTCGGCCGCCTCGGCGCGGCGGCGGGGGTGGTGGCGGATGTCCCCGTCCTCCGTCACCACCGCCCAGGTGTCGGCCGACAGCTCCCCCTCATCCGCCGCGTAGAGCCAGCTGTGGTAGACGGAGAACAGCGGGTGCCGGTCGACGAGCTGCCAGCCCTTGCGCACCTCGGCGCGCCATGGGTCGGTCTTGGCCTTGTTGCGGGGGCTCATGATCGGGCCGCCATCAGCCTGGGCACGTCCCTGCCGACCTCGACGAGGAACCAGGTGGGCAGCGCGGGCGCGCCGTTCGCGTCGGAGGCGATGACGAGCTGGGCGCACTCCAGCGAGATCTCGGCCAGCTCGACCAGCAGCGTCTTGGCGCGGAAGCCCAGGTCACGCCCTCTGGAGGAGGCGCCGCGCTTGTCCGCGGGCAGCTCCTTGACCAGCCGGGCCCGGAACGCCTCGGCCAGGAAGTAGAGCAGGTCGCGCTCCTCGGGCCGGCGCGGCCATGGCGCCTCGCCCTTGATCACCGCGTTGAGGTCGTACGCGTGCCGGACGGTCTTGACGTAGGCGCGGAAGGCGGAGGCGTGGTTGGCGGTGAGCGTGCCGAACGCGAGCATGGCGAGCGTCTCGTCGGCGACGTCATCGCCGTAGGAGGTCAGCACGTCGGAGAGCATGTGCCATGCGCGTGGCGAGGAGAACGGCTCCTCGGTCTTGGGCGGCGCGCTCCACAGGTGGTCGGGCCGCTGCGCCAGGTAGTCGACGATCCACGGGTGGATGCCGTTGGCGGCGGCCCACTTGAGCCAGTCGTCGGGCGAGGCCCGCAGGTGTACGTGGACCAGCCGGTTGATCAGCGCCGAGGCCATCGGGCGGGCGAGCGCGTTGTCGGTGGCCCGGTTGCCCGCGCCGATCACGACCGATCCGGCGGGCAGCTCGTACGCGCCGATCCTGCGGTCGAGGATCAGCGAGTAGAACGCTTTCTGCACCTCGGGCGCCGAGGCGTTGAGCTCGTCGAGGAACAGGCAGTAGGGCTCGGCGCGGGCGATCGACTCGGGCGGCGCGAACCGGCTGCGGCCGTCGACCAGCTCGGGCACCCCGATGAGGTCCTCGGGCGCGAGCTGGGTGCCGAGCAGCGTCACGCAGTCGAGGCCGAGGGAGTCGGCGAACTCGCGGACCAGCGAGCTCTTGCCGATGCCGGGCGCGCCCCACAGGAACACCGGCCGGACGACGGCGACGTGCAGCAGCAGCTCGGGGAGCTGCATGGGAGTGACCGTGACCGTCGCCTGCACGTCTTCAGAGTGGCGAATCGTGGCTGTCACGCGCATCAGGTTTTTTATTGGGTTGCCGCGCCGGCTGCCGCGTTCCTAGCATCGTCGGCATGTATTGCTGCTTCATGCGTCTGCGCAGCGACCGGGCTCGGGCCCGCTAGCTGACGCGGTTACGACCTAGGCGTCCGCCGGCGCGCCCCGGGCCCTTCGAGAGACCCATACATCTCGAAGACCCGAGAGGGCGGCTGTGGCGCAGAACTTCGCGCACGGAAACTATTCACATACCCAGAAGAACGCCAGGAACAGCGGCGGTCGCACGCCCAGAGACCGGGCCAGGCGGGCCTTGTCGCAGAACTTCCTGGTCGACCGGCATGCCGTCGAGCTGGTGGTCAAGGCGGCCGCCCCCGAAGGGCTGGTGCTCGAACCCGGCTCGGGCGAGGGCGTACTGACCTGGGCACTGGCCGAGGCCGGCGCCCAGGTGATCGGCTACGAGATCGACCCGCGGCTGGCCGGCCGGCTCGCCGCGCGCACCCGCGACGATCCCCGGATCGACGTGGTCAGAGGCGACTTCACGAGCGCGCGGGCGCCGCGTGAGCCGTTCGCGGTCGTCGGCAACATCCCCTATTCGGTCACCTCGCGGATCGTCGACTGGTGCCTGCGGGCGCCGGGGCTCACCTCGGCGACGCTGCTCACCCAGCGGGAGTACGCCCGCAAGCGCTCGGGCGACTACGGCCGCTGGAGCCTGGTGACGGTGGAGTCGTGGCCGTGGTTCCACTGGCGGCTGGGCGACCGGATCGGCAGGGAGAGCTTCCGGCCGGTCCCGTCGGTCGACTCGGCGATCCTGCGGATCGAGCGGCGGCCCACGCCGCTGGTCGAGGCCCGGCGTGGCTATCAGGAGCTGGTGGAGGTGGGGTTCGGCGGGGTGGGCGGCTCGGTGCGCGCCTCGCTCAGACGCCGCTATGAGGGAGTCGACGCCGCCATCGCCGCCGCGGGCATCGCCCGCGACACGGTGGTGGGCCACGTCCACCCCGACCAGTGGATCACGTTGTGGGAGCGGCTATGCCGCTGACGTGACCGTGGCCTTCTCCGCCGGCCCGACGGGCGGGGCGAGCACCTGGGCCGCCGGGGACCGGCGGCCCCAGGGCATCGCCATGAGCAGGATCGGCAGCAGCACGATCGACGCTCTCGACCAGTCGCGGTGCAGCAGCCACCAGGCGTTGTCGTCGAACTGGGTCATGTACAGGTAGCCGTACGCCGACCACAACGAGACGCCGATGATCGCCGGCCAGGCGAACTTGGTGGGCCTGGCGATCAGGAACGGCATGAACCACAGGAGGTATTGGGCGCCCAGCCGCGGCGTGACGACCATGAAGATCAGCAGGATGGCCAGGGTCATGTCGATCGGGTCGGCCCGCCGCCAGATCAGCACCGCGAGGACGACGCAGATGTAGATCAGGTAGGTGCCGATCTTGGCCAGGCCGGGGATCAGCGCCCAGTCGCCGCCGGTGAAGTGCGGCGTCCAGCCCCACTCTCCGATGATCGGCCGGATGTCCTGAATGGTGTCGATGACCGCGGGGATCTGCTTGAGCGACGTGCCGGCGAAGATCGGCAGGGTGACCAGGAAGAACACCGGCAGCGCGCCGGTCATGAACAGCGCCGCGATCCTGGCCCGCAGGTTGGGCAGGAGCAGCAGCATGCCGGGGATCAGCCAGATCGGCCAGCTCTTCGCGCACAGGGCCAGGCCCATCAGCAGACCGGCCAGCGCGCCGCGCTTCAGATCGGCCCGGTCCATCGGGCCGGGCATGAGGGCGCGGTGGAGCATGCCGCCGGGGCCGATGACGCGGGGCAGCGAAGCCCGCCAGCCGTAGGCCGCGACGCCTCGGCGTACCTTGGCGACCACCTGAGTCGTGACGCCGGCCCGGTCGGGTGAGCCGGGGCCGCGGGCCACCACGAAGGCGGCCACGCCGAAGGCCAGCGCCACCGGCTCGACCTGGCCATGGATGCAGGCGACGAGCAGGGCGAGCGGGTTGAGCGCGTACTGCAGGGCGCGCAGCGACGCCTTGGGGCCGCCGGCCAGCTTGGCGACCAGCGGGATCAGCACGATGTCGGCGACCACGGTGACCAGGCGTCCGGCGTAGACCCACGGGATGCCCAGCCACAGCAGGATCCCGTAGACGTAGGGGATGGTCGGCAGGAAGTGCCAGCCGCCCTCGCTGGCCAGGACCGGGTCCTGACCGTTCAGCACCGCCTGACCCGCCGGCTGGAAGCTCTCCATGAAGTCGACGGGCTGCCAGGAGTCGTGGGCCGCGGTGAACATCAACACCACACGTACCGCCACGCCGACCAGCACGGAGACAAGGAGAGGGGGTCGCCAGTCACGCCATTGGGCGATGAGAGCGAACAAGACACCTGCGACGAGGATCGTCCCCGTGAGAACTGCGTAATCCATGGCGGCTTCTAGCCTGCCGTACTCCTCTGAGTACTTCCACCGAGGGTTCCGATTCTTAACTCTGACATGGCGGGTCGTAACGCGATAGAACATGACCCTCTGTGCTGAACTTTTCTCATGGGGGGATCGCAGGTCAACCAGGCTCTGGTCAGGCTCTACTTCGAGGTGAAAGACGGGCTGCGTGACCCGGTCGCGGCGTGGGCGAAACTCACAGGAAATTCGCAGGTCTACCAGCAGGCCAGGGGTGGAAGGCGGGTTCCGCTGGACGACGGGACGGCGGCCGAGCTGGCCGCCGCGGCGATCGTGCACACGGCCAGCGAGCACGGCGCGGACCGGGTGGCCGCGCTGTCCACCTCGCCGCTCGCCGGGCTGATCGGCGGCCTGGGCGGCGCGGTGCTGACCGAGCAGTCCAGCGTGCCGGACCAGCTGCTCGGCCAGGGGTTCCCCGGCACCTCGCCGGAGGACTGGCCGCGAGCGGCGTATGTGCTGCTGTGGGGCGAGAACAACAGGCTCGTCCGCACGCCCGACATGCCCCTGGTGATCGCCGGGCGCTACAAGGGCCAGAAGGTCGTGGCGATCGGGCCGCATCCGACGCGCCTGTCGGACGAGACCCTGGTCGTCCGGCCGGGCACCGACGGGGCGCTGGCCATGGCCATGGGGCATGTGCTGCTCAAGGAGTTCTTCCTGGAGCGGGCGGCGTTCGCCGGGCACGCGATGGAGCATACGGACCTGCCATACCTGGTGCGGCTGCGCGAACACGGCGGCGCCTTCGTGGCCGGCGGGCTGACCGGGCGGCCCGCCGAAGGACTGAGCGTGTACGGCGGCGACTCGGTGGAGGTGCTGCTGCCGCGCTTCGACGACGGGCCGGGGCTGCTGCGCCGCGGGGTGCCGGTGGTCAGGGACGGCGACGAGCCGGTGACGACGGTGTTCGACCTGCTGCTGGCGGTGTACGGGGTGGCGCGCGACGGGTTGCCGGGCTGCTGGCCCGACGGCTATGGCGATCGCGGTGAGCCGTACACGCCCGCCTGGCAGGAGGCGTACACGGGGGTGGCCGCCGCGCGCACGCTGAAGATCGCGCGGGAGCTGGGGGCGACGGCGGAGCGGACCGGCGGGCGGTGCATGATCGTGCCGGGGCGGCTGGAGACGAACCACGCCGACACCGCCTACCGGGCGATGCTGGCGCTGCTCGTACTGACCGGCTGCGGCGGCGGCTGGGCGCAGGCCGGCGCGGGGTCGGCCATTCCGCTCGTGCCGTACCTGTGTCTGCACGCGTGCGGCGAGGACGGCACGGACGTGGGCGCGCTGAGCTGGCCGCTGGCCGAGGGGCTGTTCGACCGGCGGTCGTCGCGGTCGATGCTGCTCGAAGCGGTGCGTGACGGGTTGCCGATGGCGCCGACGCCGCGCGTGCTGGCCATCCCGCGCCCGATCTATCCGCTGCCGCCCGAGGTGGAGTTGCTCATCGGGCCCGACGACCGGTGCGACCTCGCGCCGCCCGACGCCTATCTGGTGGCGGACGCGGTGGCCAAGCTGACCGTCGATCACATGGAGCCCGCCGCGCCGGATCCGGCGGGGGTCGCCGCCGGAGGACGGATGCGGTTGCTGGTCGATCACGCGTGGATGCACGAGTACGGGGAGGCCCTGCCGACGTACCGTCCGCCGGGGCAGGGCCTGCCCGTGAAACCGACCCAGTTGGTGCGTTAGCCGGCTGGCGCGTTAGCCGGCTGGCGCGTTAGCTGGCTGGCGCGTTAGCTGGCTTGGTGCGTTAGCCGGCGCTCATCCGGCGAACCCAGTGAAGCCCTTGAAGATGCCGGTGAACTCGTACGCCGACTGGGAGATCCCGCTGCACGTCGGCGAGACGCTGCCGTTGGGGCAGCCGCCGTTGTCGCGGCCCACCGACCAGAAGCCGACGAAGCCGATGTGGTTGGTGTTGGCCCAGTCGCGCAGCTTGCGGGCGTCGGCCTGAGTGGTGGTCTGGCCCGTGTCGTTCTTGCCGATCATCGGGGTCACGCCGAGCATGCGCTTGAGCTGGGCATCGGTCTTCGACGGCCACACGCCCTTCATCTGGCCGAGCGTCGCCTGGGCGGCCGAGACCATCGCGTCGCCCCAGTTGCCGGTGTAGCCGAAGTCCATGACCATCGGGTTGACGATCACGTTCAGGCCCTTGGCGGCGGCGTCCTGGAGGATCTGCACCGAGAACGGGTCGAGCCCGTAGTCCTGTGCCTGGACGCGCAGCGTGTACCTCACCACGGTGCCGCGTTCGGACTGCAACTGCTTCAGCGCGCTGTTGACCTTGTTCACATCGATCGACGCTTCGACATCGACGTCCAGCTGGTTCGTGCCGACCGCGTCGAGCACCTTCTTGTAGGCGGCGAGCAGGGTGGCGGTGGTGCCGCAGTTGTGCTCCAGGTACGGGCCCTGGGCGCCGCCGCTGGCGACGACCACCTGGCCGCCCTGGGCCTGGAGCGCCTTGACATCGTTGATGATCCTGGAATCGGTGAGCGGGATGACCCCGCCCCAGGCCGGGTTGCAGCCCGTGCTGTCGCCGAGCACGAAGGCCAGCGTGTAGTTCTTCACCCCGGTCGCGGCGGCAGCGCCGGTCAGGGACGGGGTGTTCATGGTGATGTCGATGTAGGGCGCGTAGCGGATGTCACCGGTCGGCGGCGGCGTGGTGTCGTTGGTGGTCTTCCCACTGACGGAGGCCGTGTACGCCGAGCAGTTGCCGGCGGCGTCACACGCCCGGACGCGGAAGCCGTAAGTCGTGGCGGCGCTGAGCCCGGTGGCCGTGTAGGTGGTTCCGGTGACCGCCGTGGGCGCCGCGTTGTCCCTGGACACCTCGTAGCGGGCGACGCTGCCGGAGTTGTCGGTGGAGGCGGACCACGTCACGGTCAGGCTGGAGTTGGTGGCACCGCCGACCGCCGGGCTTCCCGGCACGGTCGGCGCCTGCGTGTCCGGGGCACCGCCCGGTCCGTCTAGCACGACGTCATCGGCGTAGTAGGCGCCCTGGCCGTACCATCCGTTGACGTAGACGATCACGCTGGTCACACCCGCGCCGGTGGTGAACGACGTTTTCAGCTGCTGCCATTGACCGCCCGGGGCACCCCAGGTGCTGACGTCGATCCCGGTGCCCGTCGCTCCCAGGAAGATGTAGTTGCCCTGGACCCATGCCGACAGCTGGTAGGTCGTGTTGGGCTGGACCGTCACGGTCTGCTGGCATCGGGCGTAGTCATTGCCCGCCGGGGTGGCCTGCAGGGCCTTCGTACCGCCGTGAACGGGTTGTGACACCGCCTGGGCGGCGGCGGAAGTCTGGCAGGTCCAGCCGGACAGGGCGGACTCGAAGCCGGGGTTCGTCAGGATGTTGGCGGCTGAGGCGGGTGTGGCTTGGAGGGCTATGAGGCCCAGGGCGATGGCGGCGGTCGCCGCGAGTCCTCGCAGGTTCATGGAGGTCCCTAATGTTCTCGGGTCTTCACGTTCTCGTCTTCGCGAAGCTCGGGTCTTCACGTTCTCGTCTTCGCGAAGCTCGGGTCTTCGCGAAGCTCGGGTCTTCGCGAAGCTCGGGTCTTCGTGGAACTCGGTCTTCGCGAAAGTGCCGCCGCGCCCCCGTGGGCTACCCGTCGCACCGGCGGCGGGACACCGGTGCGACGGGTGCGGTGGGCCGGTCCCGGTTCAGGAATCGGCAGTGGGTCGGTTCGGTTCAGAAACCGGCGGTCGGCCGGTCCTGGTTCAGAAGCCGACGGTGGGGCCGGTCCCGGTTCAGAAGCCGGTCCCGGTTCAGAGGCCGGTCCCGGTTCAAGAGCCGGTCCCGGTTCAGAAGCCGGTCCCGGTTCAAGAGCCGGTCCCGGTTCAGAAGCCGGCGGTGATCCTGGTGAAGTCCCAGTTCGACTGGGCGATCCCGCTGCAGTTGGACACGACCCCGCCGCCCGGGCACGGCCGGTCGCGGTTGACGGCCCAGTACGCGAGCCTGGTCAGGCCGTTGTTCCTGGCGTAGTCACGGATCTGCGTCCAGGTGGCCGTGGAGGTGAGCTCCTGCTGGTCCGACAGGCCGTTCATGCCCGAGATGCCCATGTGCGCGTACGCCTGTGCGTCCGACCAGCCGAAGGCCGTCTTGAGGGTGTTCTTCAGCCCTTCGGAGGCGTTGACCGTGCTCTGGTACATGTTCGAGCCGCCGCCGAAGTCGAACGGCATGATCGTGTAGTTGTCGATCGGGACCGCGAGCTCCTTCGAGCGGTTGATCAGGCGGGTGCCCCAGTAGGTGGGGCCGGTGGTCGAGGTGCCGAAGGTGACGACGACCTTGATGTTGGGGTTGTTCTGCTTGACGATCTTGAGGCCGTTCAGGATGCGGTCCTGGACCGCCTCGCTCTCGAACTCGTCGGTGTTCTCGATGTCGAAGTCGACGGCCGCGGGACCGACGGCGTTGATGACCGTCTGCACCGCGCCGGCGAACGCCGAGGGCGAGGAGCAGTTCGGGCCGAGCTTGTTGCCCGACCAGCCGCCGAAGGAGACCTGCACGCTGCCGCCGGCCGACTTGATGGCCGAGATCGCCTGCGCGTCGGCGCCGCCGGTCAGCGGACGGCTGCCGTCCCAGGCCGCGTTGCAGCCGCCGCTGGACAGGATGAACGCCATCGTGAACGACTTGACGCCGGTCGCGCTCATCACCGTGGCGGGCGCGGGCGGGTCGCCCCAGCCCATGTAGAGGTAGGGGGCGCCGGGCAGCTTGCTGCCGCCGCCGGTGCAGCCGGTGGTCGTCCCGGTGACCGCGGCGCTGGAGGCCGACTCGCCTACCGAGTTGTACGCCCTGACGGTGAAGGTGTGCGAGGTGCAGGTGCCCAGGGAGCCGATGGTGGCCGATGTCCCGGTGACGGTGGCCTTGACCGTGCTGCCCTCGTACACGCGATAGCCCGTGACCGTGCCCGACGACGCGCCCCACGACAGGGAGAGCGAGCTGTTCGTGGACCCGCTGACGCTCGGCGAGCCCGGCTGGCCGGGGGCGCCGGTGCCGGCTGAGGTGGTGGCGGTGACGGAGTTGCTGGCGGCCGAGAGGTTCCCGGCGGCGTCACGGGCGCGGACCGTGTAGGTGTAGCTGGTGGAGGCCGCGAGCCCGCCGTCGGTGTAGGTGGTGCCGGTGGCCGTCGTCACCAGCGTCGAGCCCCGGTAGACGTTGTAGCCGGTGACGCCGACGTTGTCGGTGGAGGCGTTCCAGGCCAGCGAGACGCTGCTGGAGGTCGTGCCGGTCGAGCGGAGGTTGCCCGGCACCGAGGGGGCGGTGGTGTCGCCGCCGCCGCCGGAGACGGTCTTCCACAGGGCGGGCACGGCATCCGGCGTCCAGTCGGGCTGGGAAGTGTGAGCCTGGATGCACTCGTAGTCGACGCCGTTGTAGGTGACGCGGGTGCCCACGCTGTAGGCGGTCCATGCCGTCCACGCGGGGTAGGCGAGGGCCACAGCCCCATAGGCGCTGGTCGAGACGGTGGTGAGCCCGGCCCCCATCATGGCCAGGGCGGCGAGTAAGGCGAGGAACATGCGGCGAAATCTCATGGCATTCCCTGGTGGTGCGGCTGTGACGGGTCATGTCCTTGTGGCGTGCCGTACGGCTTGCGCCGGGGGGTGAGAGCGCAAGCCGTACGGCATGGGCCCGCGGGGTGGCGCGGGCCGCTGGGGGGTGGCAGCAGGAGGGGTTCGCTTTGTTCGGCCAGTCAGCGGCCTACGCCGGAGGGTCACTTCGACGGCCCGGAACACTCTGGGTCAGAGTGGAGGAAGGCGGCGGCGACCGGGACATGGCTTCCTGATTCATGATTTCTTTTAGGAAAGTTTCCTAAGAGTTGCCGCGATCGTAGCCTTGACACCGGGGTCTTACAAGACCCAAAGAAATGGTTACGGCGGAGCACCCGCACTCGGTGCTCCGCCGTGGTGACCGGCCGAAGGGACGATCAGTTCTGCTGGGTGATGCGGACGTCGTCGACGCCCGCCTCGACCAGGGACGCGCCGGAGGCGTCGGCGGCGTCGATGAGGATGCGGACCGTCTGCCCCGCGTACGCGCTCAGACTGGCCGTGGCCGTGGCCCAGGTCCCGTTGCGGTTGGCCGCCGCGCCGGCCTGCTGGAAGACGGTCGTCGTGGTGTTGCCGACCACCCTGACCCGGAAGTAGTCGGCGCTGGAGGCGTTCGAGCCGTACGCCAGGTACCACGACAGCGAGAGGCTGAGCGTGCCGGTGGCGGGCAGCGTGATGGGCGGCGACTGGATCGAGGTGATGCCGCCGTCGACGTCGAAGTCACCCGCGGCGGTGCCCGCGAGGCGGCCCGTCACCAGGTCGTTGGTGCCGCTGACCGTGGTGGCGAGCTGCTTGGCGCCGGAGGAGGTGGTCGCTTCTGGGACGCCGCGCTCCCACGCGCCGAGGGTGGCCGTGTCCGTGGCGCTCGGGTTGACGGTCCAGCCGGTGCCCGTCTCGAAGGTGTCGGAGTAGACGGTCACGGGCGGGGTGCCGGTGCCGCAGTACTGGGACTCCTTGCCGATGATCCGGTAGACGCAGTCGGAGTACTCGAGGAAGCGGAGCACCGCCTCCCTGTTCCGGGTGGTCTGCGGGACGATCTGCTCGTCCGGCGGGTAGAAGCCCGGGCTGGAGCTGACGGGGTACATCTCGAAGGTGAAGCTGAAGATCTTGTACGCGCCCCACAGCCAGTCGTCGATCGTCCCGTCGGTGATGTAGAGGTCGCTGGCCTGCTCCGGGGTGTAGTTGTTGGTGGAGGCCATGTTCCGGCCGAGTGCCGCGAACGCGTCGTGGTCGTCCTGGGTCAGGCCCGGGGCCGTGTCGTTGAAGGTGAAGCCGTAGGGCCACAGGACGAGCTCGGCGTAGGTGTGGAAGTCGATGTTCGACTTGATCTGCTGGACGCCGCCGACGACGCGGCCGCGTACGAAGTTGGCCACGGCCCTGACCTCGGGCGCCGACTCGGCCGCCGCGCCGCGGTAGGTCTCGCTGGAGGTGCTGCCGGAGGAGCCGCCGCAGCAGCCGAAGTTGTAGGCCCAGTTGCGGTTCAGGTCGGTCCCGACGGCCGACGAGCCGCTGTTCGGCTGGCGGTTCTTACGCCAGGAGCGGTAGGAGCCGCTGGCGATGTCGTACTCGCCGCCGTCCGGGTTCAGGTCCGGCATGATCCAGATCTCCCGGGAGTTCACCAGGTTCGTGATCCGGGGGTCGGTGCCGTAGTTGTCCACCAGCAGGTGCGCCAGGTAGAGCGCCATCTCCACCGTGAGGTGCTCGCGGGCGTGCTGGTGCGCGGTGAAGAGCACCTCCGGCTCGGCCTCGTCGGTCGCGACGTTGTCGCTGATCTTGATGACGCGCAGGGCTCTGCCCTCGTACGACGTGCCGTACGTGGAGACC
Organism: Nonomuraea sp. NPDC049028; assembly: GCF_043197735.1. Classification (NCBI taxonomy): domain Bacteria; kingdom Bacillati; phylum Actinomycetota; class Actinomycetes; order Streptosporangiales; family Streptosporangiaceae; genus Nonomuraea; species Nonomuraea sp. NPDC049028. The sequence goes on along the minus strand of NZ_JBICTR010000002.1, from coordinate 1,040,049 downwards.
GTCGCGAGGTTGGGATGAGCGGCGACGAGCGCGTTGATGTCGGCGTTCGCCTCGGCGTAGTTGTGGTAGCCGGAGTCCGCCGGCGGGAAGTCAAAGGTCCCGACGCCGCCGGACGGCGATAACGGGCGCGGCACCTCCGAGACCCGGTAACCGAGGCGCCTGATCGCGTCCACCTCGGCCGTCGTGGCGGTGATCAGGACCGACCCCGTGGCCACCTCGTCGATCGCGGCGCCGGTCGCGGCGACGGCGCTGCGTTGCTGGGCGTTCGCCGGTCCCTCCACGCGATACTGCCGGTTCGGCGGCGGCTCGGCGGCGGCCCCGGCTCCGGTCATGCCGGTCAGGCAGACCAGGCCGAGGACGGCGAGCAGGATGACAAAACGGCGTTTCACCTAGTCCTCCTCGGGCGCGTGGGATGTCGTTGACACGCGCCTGAACCGAGGGTGAGGACGTTGCGGTGGTTGGGAAAGGCCCAACTTTCCGGCCCGTCCGGTGGGCCCGTTTCCTGCCGGCTCCAGAGCCTGACAGACAAGTGCCAGGTTAATGCCAGCCCTCTACCAGGGCGTTCAGACACGCTGAGTGACATGAGCATCAGTGCTGAGGGCCTGCGACAGGAGGATCCCATGATCAAGACCACGGAGACCATGACCACCCGCGACGGCGTCACCCTCGTCGCCACGCTCTGGCGGCCCGCCGGGCCCGGCCCCTTCCCGGTGCTGCTGTCCCGCACGCCGTACGGCAGGACGGATCCGGGGCCCGGAATGCACCTGGACCTGGCCCGGCTGGTGGCCGCCGGATACGCGGTCGCCGTCCAGGACGTGCGCGGGACCGGCGACTCGGACGGCGAGCTCACCTTCATCGCCGGCGAGGCCGCCGACGGCTACGACGCGGTGCGGTGGGCGGCCACGCAGCCCTGGTCGGACGGGAACGTCGGCATGTTCGGCGACTCCTACCTGGGCATCACCCAGCTCCTGGCCGCGCAGGAACGCCCGGCGGGCCTGCGGGCCATCGCGCCGCACGTGGCGCCCGCGTCACTGCACGAGGTGGTCTACCACTCGGGCGTGCCCAACCTCAACGTGGTCCTGACCGTCAGCGCGGCCGTGCTCGCGCTCGACGAGCTGGAGCGCCGGATCAACCGGGGAACGGCGCTCGCCGCCGACAGGGACGCCTATCTGGCGGCACTGGGCTTCCCCGATCGCTTCCCCGAGACCATGCTGCGGCTGGCCGAGCGCCTGCCGCTCAGCGACCAGCCGCTCCTGACCGACCTTGTGCCCTTCTACGCCGGCTGGATGGACCATCCCGACCCGGCGGCGGAGATGTGGCGAGACGGCGCCGTCCACTACGCCGAGATCGAGGTGCCGGCGCTGGTGGGCACCGGCTGGTACGACTACTTCCGCGACGCCTCCGTCGGCCACTACCAGCACCTGCGCGGCGGATCCCGGCTCGTCGTGGGCCCGTGGGCGCACTTCACGCAGGACGGCAATGTCTGCGGGCGTGACTACGGGGCAGGAGCGAGCCAGGACGCGATCGACTGGACCGGCCTGCACCTGGAGTGGTTCGGCCAGTGGTTGCGCGGGGAGCCGCCGGCCGACCGGGCCACGGTGACGTACTTCCTGATGGGCGCCGACGAGTGGCGTACCGCGTCCGACTGGCCGCCACCCGCCGCCCGGCGCGTGGCGTACCACCTGGGCCCGGACGGCACGCTCAGCACCGTCCCGGCGGGCGGCGGGGGCGGCGAGTTCGTCAGCGACCCCGACGACCCGGTCCCCACGGTGGGCGGGGCGGTGATGACGTTCGACGCCTTCGGGCCGCTCGACCAGCGCCCGCTCGACGACCGCGGCGACGTGCTGCGTCACCAGAGCGAACCGCTCGACGCCGCGCTGGAGGTGACCGGGGACGTCGAGCTGATCGTGCTCGTGTCGTCCACCGCGACCAGCGCGGACGTCGCCGTCAAGCTGATCGACGTGCACCCCGGCGGCCGGGCCGAGCTGCTGACCGACGCCATCACCCGGGTGACGGACCTGGCGCCCGGCGAGGTGCGCGAGGTCAGGGTCGAGCTGGGCGCGATCTCGAACCTCTTCCGCCCCGGACACCGGATCAGGATCGACGTGGCGGGATCGAACTTCCCCAGGTTCGCCAGGAACCCCCAGAAGGGCACGACCACGGTCCACGACCCCTCCTACGCGATGCTGCCGATCATCTCGTAGACCTCCTGCCTGGTCATGGCGGCGCCCTCGCCGTACAGGTGGTCGTAGCGCGCATCGCCGAGCGCGGCCCTGGCCGACGCCGTCCCCTCGACGGTGTCGGCCGACGCGTCGGGCGGCTCGACGGCGGCCGACGCGCCGAACAGGACGGCCGCGCGTTCCGGGTCACCGCCCGACAGCTCGGCCAGCGCGCACCCGGCCAGTACGATCGACAGGTACGGCAGATCCGGCGTGGCACCCAGCAGGCCGAGCGCCAGGCGGTGCTGTTCGAGCCCGGCCGCGGGGTCGCCACCGGCCGTCAGCGCCCTGCCGTAGCCGGTGTGCACCGCCACCGCGAGCTGCGGAATCGGCGGTGCCTCGGCCAGCAGCGGGAAAAGGTCGCGGTAGGTGGCCAGGCTCTCCTCGACATCGCCGAGCCGGTAGGCCAGCGCGGCCTCCCCCATGCCGAGCTGGATGAGGGTGAACGCCGAGATCTCCGCATCCGCGCCGAGCCGAGCACGGCTCCGGTCGGCCGCCCGATCGGTGGTTCCGTCGGCGGCCCGATCGGTGGTTCCGTCGGCGGCCCGGCTGGTGATCCGGTCCGCTGTGACTCCGCGTCGGGCTTTGGCCAGGTCGGCGGCGGCGCCGTCAAGGTCGCCGCTCTGCGCGCGGAGCGTCGCCAACCGGGTCAGCGTCGAGATCGTCTCCTCCGAGCTCACCCACTCGCTGGTGAGAGACTGGGTCTCAGCGATCAGATCTTCCGTGGGCTCCCCGCGCGCGGCGCGCAGCGCGGCCAGATTCAGCAGCGCCTCGCTCAGCCCCCACCGTTCGCCCAGCTTCCTGAACCCGGCCACCGCCTGCTCGAGCCGCTCTTCGGACGCGTGCGGCCCGCCGAGCATCCTGGCCGAGCTGGCCAGCCAGAGGTCGTCGCTCTCGGCGAGGTGATCGAGCAGCGCGGCGGCCCGCTCGTCCTGCCCGGCCGCGCTCGCCATGACGGCCCGGCTGATCAGCAGCAGCGGGTGGACGGGTCCTTCCCGCTCCGCGGCCGTGATCAGCTCGTTCATCCGCACGGACAGGACCCGCATGGCCGCCCGATCACTGACGATCGACGCGAACTTACTCACCCCATCCGCGAACAGACAGGCCACGTACGCCCTCACCAGACCCGGAGGCGGGGTGTCGCCCGCCAAGTCCAGCACCTGCGCCGCCCAGTTCGCGCTCTCGTGCCGGTAGCCGCACATCCACCAATACCAGTTGAGAGCCGCGCAGAGCCGCAGCGCGATCTCCACGTCGCCCTCGTCGAGCGCCCAGCGCAGCGCCACCGAGCAGTCGTCTCGCTCGGCCGAGAGCCGCTCGATCCACTCGATCTGCGCGCCGGTCCGCAGCTGGGGAACCGCCCGTTCGGCGAGATCGAGCAGGTGTACGGCATGGCGCCGCCGGTAGGCCGCCGTCTCCCCGGTCTCGGCCAGCCGGTCGGCGGCGTACGCGCGGATCGTCTCCAGCATCGAATAGCGGCCCTCCGGCGACACCTGGACCAGCGACTTGTCGGCCAGCGCGCCCAGCACGTGGGCGGTGCCACCGCACACCGCCTCGACGGATTCGAGTGTGGCGCCGCCCGCGAAGACCGCGAACCCGCGGGCAAGCTCGCGTTCGGGCTCGTCGAGCAGGTCCCAGCTCCACTCCACCACCGCTCTGAGCGTCTGCTGGCGGGGCAGCGCCGTACGGCTGCCGCCCGTCAGCAGCCGGAAGCGATCGTCGATGCGGTCGGCGAGCTGCCGCGGCGTCATCGTCCGCAGCCGGGCCGCGGCCAGCTCGATGGCCAGCGGCATGCCGTCCAGCCGGCGGCACAGGGCCACCACGGCCGTGACGTTCCCCGCGTCGAGGGCGAACGCGGGCCGGGCCGCCGTGGCACGGTCGAGCAGCAGGCGTACCGACGGGTATTCGGCCGCTCGGGTCGCGTCCACGCCGGTCGGGGGCGGCTCCAGCGGCGGGATGGGCACCAGCCGCTCCCCCGGCACGCCGAGCGGCTCCCGGCTGGTGGCCAGCACATGCAGGCCGGGGCAGCCGGCCAGCAGGTCATCGGCCAGGCGCGCGGCGGCGTCGACGAGGTGCTCGCAGTTGTCCAGCACGACCAGCACCTGGCGCTCGCCCAGGGCCTCGACCACCTGCTGGAGCGGCCCGGCCCCGCCAAGCCGCCCGGCCCCTACCGGTTCTCCGCCCCCTCCCGGTCGCCCGTCCGCCCAGGCGCCCGGCGTGTCCGGCCTTTGGCGCGGATAGTCGGTCATATCCGGCCGGTGATGCGAGTAGCCGGGCCGGTCCTCGCGCAGGCCAAGGGCGTCGAGCACCGCGCCGGGCAGAGCCGTAGGGTCGGTGACGGAGGCCAGCTCGACCATCCACGCGCCGTCGAACCGCGTGTCCATGCGCAGGGCCGCCTCGGCGGCCAGCCTGGTCTTGCCCGCGCCGCCCGGGCCGACGATCGTGACCATCCGGGCGTGACCGAGGACGGTGGTCAGCAGGTCCAGCTCGTCCTCGCGGCCGATGAACGTGGTCAGGGGGACCCGGACGTTGCCCTTGGGCAGGCCCTTGGGAGGGTCCTGCCGTACGGGGACCTCGCCCGACACGACCGCCAGGTGAGCGGCGCGCAGCTCGGGCCCCGGGTCGACGCCGAGCTCGTCGGCGAGTGTCCGGCGGGTGCGCTCGAACAGGGCCAGCGCGTCGGCCTGCCGCCCGGCGGCGGCCAGCCCGCGCATCTCCAGCGCGCACAGCCGCTCACGGAGGGGGTGCGCGGCCACCTCGGCGGCCAAGTCGGCCGGCAGCCCGGCCGCCAGCCGCGCCTCGGCGCGGGCCTCGATCGCGGCCAGCCGGTCCTCCTCCAGCCCGGCGGCCACGTTGGCCAGGTGCGGCACGGCGCCAAGACCGGCGAGCGCGGGCCCCCGCCAGAGCGCGAGCGCCTCATCGAGCTGCGCCAGACCGGTCATATCGATCTTCGCGAGGCCGGTCAGATCGAGCTTGGCGAGGCCGGTCAGGCGGCGAAAGCGCAGCGCGTCGACCTGGTCGGCGTCGACGGCCAGCGCGTAGCCACCCGCCCGGCTCTCCACGATCTCGTACGGCCTGAGCGCCACGCGCAGCCGCCTGACCAGCGTCTGCAGCGCGTTGGCGGCGTTGCCCGGCGGCTCCTGCGGCCAGAGCATGTCGATGAGCCGCTCCGACGTGACGGTCCGCCCGGCTTCGAGGGCGAGGATGGCCAGGAGCGCCCGTAACCGGAACCCACCGACCGCGATCGGCTCCGCGCCGGTCACTTCCAGTGTCCCCAGGATGGATATCCGCACGAATCCCATCCTGCCGCTTTCCCCCGGATGGGCGCTCAAGTGGTACGGCTCGCGCGACCACCCCTAGCCACGCGAGCCGTACCCACTCTCAAACGGCGAACCCGCCGAACAACAGCGCGGCCAGCCCCAGCGCCAGCAGCAGGTTCACCGCCGTCGCGGCGGCGAAAACGCCGACCGGACGCCAGCCGGCCTCCCTGAGCGAGGAGACGCGGAACTCCAGCCCGATACTGACGAACGCCAGGATCAGGAAACACACCCGCAGGTCGTTCACCACGGCGATGGCAGCCTTGTCGCCGCCCGCGCCCAGATACCAGGTGGCGATCACCGAGGCGGCGACGAAGCCGAGCACGAACTTCGGAAAGCGGTGCCACAGGTCCGCCAGGCGCGGCAGGGGCGCGTCGGGGCGGCGCTCGACCTTGAAGGCGAAGTAGGCGGTGAGCGCGACGGCGACGACGCCCATGAGCGCGTTCTGCGTCACCTTGACGATGGTGGCGACCTGCAGCGCCTGCTCGCCGACGATCGCCCCGGCCGCCGTGACCGCCGCTGTGGTGTCGATGTTGCCGCCGATCCACGCGCCCGCCACCTCAGGGCTCAACCCCAGCACCCCGGCCAGCCAGGGCAGCACGAAGATGGACGGCAGCGCGAACGCGATCACCAGGCTCGCGCTGTAGGCCAGCTGCTCCTTCTTGGCCTGTACGGCTCCGGCCGCGGCGATGGCCGCGCTGACGCCGCAGATCGACACGGCGGAGGCGAGGAGCGCCCGCAGCTTGTCGTCCAGCCCCAGCCGCCCGCCGAGCCACCAGGTGAACAGGAAGACGCAGCTGATCAGTACGACCGCCTGGGCGATGGCCGGGCCCGCGGCGGTGACGATCACCTTGAGATTGATCGACGCGCCGAGCAGCACCAGGCCCGTCTTGATGAAGAACTCGGTCCTGAAGCCGCCGGCGAGCCGCTCCCGCAGCCCGGTGGCGCTCAGGACGGCATTGCCGAGCAGGCCGAGGGCGATGGCGTAGACGGGATACTCGACGGCCGCGCCCAGCTGCTCGAACGGCCCTCCTTTGGTGGCGTCGGGCACGCTCTGTTCCAGGAACCTGGTGGCGGCGCCGAGCACCAGCACCACCAGCACTCCTCCGGCGACGTCCAGACCGGTGGCCGTCCGGCCTTCGGTTGCTTCGGCGCTCATCAGGGCACCAACCCGGCCGGGATCACACCGGTGATGACGAGCAACAGCAGCGCCAGGCCGACGATGGTCGCCGCCCAGTCTTCGTTGATCGACCGCATGTTTTCACACTAAACCTACATGGAATCAAGGTAAAGGGGGTCCGCAGTCATCGGGGTAGCCGGTTTACACCGGTCGGCTTTCGTGATGGATTCGGGCAATGACCGTACAAGGGACGTGCGACCCCAGGTTCTCCCAGGTCGCAGAGGAGTTCGATCGTAACCTCGCGCTTCGCGGCGAGGTCGGCGCGTCGGTGTGCGTGGTGCTCGACGGTGAGATGGTCGTCGATCTCTGGGGCGGCCAGGCCGCGCCCGGCGTCCCCTGGCTGCACGACACCATCGGCCATGTCTGGTCATGTACGAAGGGCGCCACGGCGCTCTGCGCGCACATGCTGGCCGCGCGCGGTGAGCTGGATCTCAATGCCCCCGTCGTCCGCTACTGGCCCGAGTACGGGGCCCACGGCAAAGAGGCGACGCTGGTCAGGCATCTGCTCTCGCACCAGGCGGGGGTTCCGGTGTTGCGCGAGCCGCTGGCGCCCGGGGCGTTCTACGACTGGAAGCTGATGGTCGATCGGCTGGCCGGCGAGCGGCCGTTCTGGGAGCCGGGCAGCCGTCACGGTTATCACGCGCTGACGTTCGGGTTCCTGGTCGGCGAGGTCGTCCGCAGGGTGAGCGGGCGCTCGCTCGGCACGTTCTTCCGCGAGGAGGTGGCCGAGCCGCTCGGCCTGGACTTCTGGCTGGGCCTGCCGGAGGAGCAGGAAAGCCGGGTGGCGCCCACGATCCCCGCCGACCCGCCGTCGGACCCGCCCATGTTCTACGTCAAGGCGTTCACCGATCCCGCCTCGATTCCGGGGCTGCTGCTGGCCAACGAGGGCGGCTACATGACGACGCCCGGCGAGTCGGACAGCCGCCAGGCGCACGCGGCCGAATACGGCGCCGTCGGCGCGGTGACGAATGCCAGGGGCCTGGCGGGCATGTACCGGCCGCTGTCCCTCGGGGGTGGCGAACTCGTGACCGAGGAGCAGCTGGCCGTCATGGGGCTGACCGCCTCGGCCGGGACCGACGCGGTGCTGGCCGTGCCGACCCGGTTCTCGACCGGGTTCATGAAGGCGGTCGACAACAGGTACCTGCCGCCCGCCGACAGCGAGGGCGCGCTGCTGTCGGCGACCGCGTTCGGGCACGCGGGCATGGGCGGCTCGCTCGGCTTCTGCGACCCGGCGGCCCGGCTGGCCTTCGGCTACACGATGAACAAGCAGGGCATCGGACTCGGCGTCAACCCGCGCGGCCAGGCCCTGGCGGACGCCACTTATCGGGCGCTCGGTTACCAGCAGGTGCATGGAGGAATTTGGTACGCGCCGAGGGATTAATCGCGCGATACCCTGGCTTGTCATTACGCATTCCAGGAGCGAGCGGCATGTTCTTCGGTATCACGGATCTCTCGACCTATGTCCTCGGTGCCTTCCTCATCATCCTGCTGCCGGGCCCCAACTCCCTGTACGTCCTGAGCGCGGCCGCCCAGCACGGGGTGCGGCACGGCTACCGGGCCGCGGCGGGCGTCTTCGTCGGTGACACGGTTCTCATGGCGTTCACGGCCGCGGGCGCGGCGTCCCTGCTGCGCTCCAGCCCGGTGCTGTTCAGCATCGTCAAGTACGCGGGCGCCGGCTACCTGGCGTGGATCGGCTTTCAGATGCTGCGGAGTGCCTGGCGCGCCTGGCGCTCCCGGCCCAGCACCGCCGACGCCGCCCCGGCCAAGGCCGTTGACGCGGAAATCCCGGGCAGCCGCCTCCGCCCGTTCCGCAAGGCGTTGACGATCAGCCTGCTCAACCCCAAGGCGATCCTCTTCTTCGTCTCGTTCTTCATCCAGTTCGTGGACCCTGGCTACACCGCGCCGGTGCTGTCGTTCCTCATACTGGGCGCGATCATCCAGGTCTTCAGCCTGCTCTACCTCACCGCGCTCATCCTCGGGGGCACCTTCCTGGCCACCCAGTTCCGCGCCCGCAGAAAACTTAGCGCGGGCTTGACCTCGGGTGTCGGCGCCCTGTTCCTCGGTTTCGGGGCCAAGTTGGCGACCACTTCACTGAGCTGAAACCGCTTCTACGGCGGGGCTCAAGCGAGCTCTGGTTGAGTGACGATCGGCGGCGGCGCGCCACCCGCGCCGCACCGAGTCGGACAGCCACAAACTCATGGAACGTGGCAAAAGAGGCAGTGGCATACCGATTCGTCGGGTACGGTAAGCCACCGGCAGACCCGGAGTAACCAATTCGTAATCTCCACCGGTCCGTCCGGGAAGCCTGGTCTCCCGAAGCTCGGGTAGTTCGCTGATCGTCGGCCAATTTGCGGAGCAGTCGTGAATCACCCTCCCGTAACCCTGCCGCGTCTGACCGCTCTTGTGCGACAGGCGGTGCCTCGGCTGCTCGAAGGCGTGGTCGCGCCGCTCGCCGTGTTCTACGCCGCCCTGGCCGTGCTGGGGCTCAACGGGGCGCTGGCCGCGGCCGTGTCCTGGGTCTACCTCGGCGTCGCCTGGCGGCTGATCAGGGGTATCCGGGTGCCCGCCACGATGATCCTGGCCGCGATCGCGATCACCGCGCGCGCCGCCGTGGGCTTCTGGACCGGCAGCTGGGTGGTCTACTTCATCCAGCCGGAGCTGGGCACGCTCTGCATCAGCGTGGCCTTCCTGGCCTCGGTACGGCTCAACAGGCCGCTCGTGCAGAAGCTCACGCTCGACTACATCCACCTGCCGTCGGCGGTGCTCAAGCATGAGCGGGTCCGCAGGTTCTTCGCCAGGATCACGCTGCTGTGGGCGTTCGTGCTGATGGCCAACTCGACGGTGAGCATCTGGCTCGCGCTGCACGAGTCGCTCAGCACGTTCATGCTGCTCCGCACCTCAGTGGTGGCCGTGATCAGCGGTCTCGCGATCGCCTTCTCGATCTTCGCCTTCAAGCGCCTCCTGCGCCGGTTGCACGTGGCCCACGCCTGACCGTTCGGCCAGCAGGAACGCCCCGCACATCGCCATCACCAGCCCGGTCAGCGTGCCGAACAGCTCCACCAGGCCCACCACGCCGGTCATCTTCGCCCCGAGCGGCCCGGCGGTGACCGTGAGGATCATCGCGTACAGCCCCCAGCCGAACATGACGCCCGTGCCGAGCCAGCCCACCACCAGTGGCGGCCAGAACGCCCCGGAGCCCCGGCCTCTGACGAGGAGGACCAGCGCGAGCCCCGCCCCGAGCGCGAGCAGGCCCTTGAAGCCGTCCTGCAGCACCTGATCCGGCGCGGCGTTACCGGCGGCCCAATACAGGCGGGTCGCGCCGAGCACGGCCGACACCGGTAGCGCCCCTCTGGCGACGACGGTCTGGAACGACCTGGTCGGGCTCACGTAGCCGTACCCAAGGGCTGTGGAGAAGACGACGGGCCACCGGTCCCGGGCGTACAGGACGAACGCCACCATCAGCCCCACGCCCTGCCCGATGAACCCGCCGTAGACCATCATGTACACCCAGGGCGCGATGGGCCCGTCCGTCACGAAGATCGACGGGCCGGAGACCAGGACGCTGACCGGCACCGTGACGATTACCACCGACAGCAGGCCGGTGCCGACCCAGAGGGGCAGCAGCACCAGCCAGGCGGGCAGCCGCATGCCCCGCCGCGTGGTGAACGCCAGCGCCAGCAGCAGCGCGACCGCGTCCATGCCGAATGTCATCACGTTCAGCCCGACCATCGCCGGATCGTTCATGAACGCCGGGTCGGAGACGCCCACCGGACGGCCGGTCAGCCAGAAGATCTTCAAAGTCAGGTACGGGAGCATGGCGGCCATCGCCACGACCGCCGCCGTGATGCGGCCGATTCCGGCCTTCTGGGGAGTCATGTGCCCACAGTGCGCCTCGCCACCCCGGCCATCCCTCCCGCAGCGGAGGGATCCGCCTCACCCGTGAGGGGGAACCCGGCGTCCGGATGGGAGTAGGGGAACTACCCTGACGAAAGTCAGGGTGGTGCTGGATAAACCATCCCCGGTGGTGTTAACCCCACCCCAAAGCCGCCCACCCACACTCCTGTGCTGGTAGCGGCGACCCGCTTTGATCGAAGAGTGTCGCCCGGAGGTCGTATGACCGCCCCTGACGAAAGTCGGGGGTCATGTGTGCCGATCGACTGATGTGCCGTGACCTGCGGAGTTTCTAGCTTCAAAAGGTGCGCGCCCTGACCCCTATCGGGGTGGGGCACGCGTTCGACCGGGGTGATCCCCGATGTCCCACGGCACCTCACACAGACACGCTGTGAGGGCGCCTCAACGATCGGAGTACACGCAATGTCGCACGCCATTCTGGAACTGGTCCAGCAGGTGATGTCGTCACCTTGGCTGTACGTGGCGCTGTTCGCGCTGGCGCTCCTCGACGGGTTCTTCCCGGTCGTGCCGGCGGAGACCGCGGTGATCACCGCGGCCGTCTTCGCCGCCTCCGGGCAGACGAACCTGGCGCTGGTGATCGTGGTGTCCGCGCTGGGCGCCTTCGCGGGCGACCATGTCTCCTACCTGATCGGTAAGAAGTCGGGCGGGCGGCTGCGGCACCGCAAGGCGTTCGTGTGGGCCGGGAACGCGCTGGCCGAGCGCGGCGGGATGATCCTCGTGGCCGCTCGCTACATCCCCGGCGGGCGCACCGCGACCACGTTGACCATGGGCGCCGTACGCCATCCGCTGCGTTCCTTCACCTTCTTCGACGCGATCGCGGCCGCCTCGTGGGGCCTGTACTCCGGCCTGATCGGCTTCTTCGGCGGGATGGCCTTCGAGAACGACCCGATCAAGGGACTGCTGCTCGGCCTGGGCATCGCCCTGTCCGTCACCGGCCTGGTCGAGGTCATCCGGTGGGCGCGGAAGCGACGCGCCACCCAGGCTTCCCCGGAGCGCCTTCCGGCGGACACGTCTGTTTGACCTCGCCCGGTAACCATCTGTTTGAGAGGAGTGGGCATGACTGTCCTGGCCGCCGTTATCGCCCTGGTCGGTTCCCTATTCTTCGCGCTCGGCGCCGCGCTTCAGCAGTTCGAAGCGGCCGGTACGACCAAGCCCACCCTGCTCATGCTGTTGCGGAGGCCGCGCTGGCTGCTCGGCGGCCTGTCGATCCTGTCCGGCGGCGGCCTGCACATCGTCGCCCTGGGCCTGGGCCCGCTGACCGTCGTGCAGCCGATGGGGGTGGCGAGCCTGCTGTTCGCGCTGCCGATCGCCGCCGCGCTGCACGGCCGCCGGCCCTCACGCAAGGAACTGAGCGCCGCGGGTGTGGTGGCGGCCGGGCTGATCGGCCTGGTCCTGCTGGTGCCCGCGGCCGAAGGCCCGACGTACCTGAGCCCGAACGGCGTACTGACGCTGCTGGCGGTCGCCGGCATCGCGTCGGTGCTGCTCTGGGCGGGCTCGAAGATCGCCTCGCCGGCGGGCCGGGCGGCGCTGCTGGCCACCAGTTCGGGCGTGTTGTACGGCGCCACGGCCACGCTCATGCGGGCGCTGGTCGACGGCTCCTGGAACTGGTGGTACCTGCTGGCAATGCCGGTGCCCGCGCTGCTGGCGCTGATGATGCTCCAGCGGGCCTACGCCGTCGGCCACTTCGGCGTCTCCTTCGCCTCGCTGCAGATCGCCGACCCGCTCACGGCGGTCGCCTTCGGCGCGCTGCTGCTGGGCGAGCCGCTGCCCTCCGGACTGGCCCCGATCGCGGCGGCGGCGCTGACCGCGGCGGGGACCTTCGCACTGGCTCGCACCACTCCGCTGGAGGCGCGCCACTGACCTGCCCCCGAACCACCTACCCCCACCACCTACTCCCGCACCGGCCTTCCCCAGCCGGTCGGCGATCATCTTTCGACTGGAGTCCCCTGTCATGGTCATGCCCCTGCGCACCACCGCCGCCCAGCGCCCCGAGCTCGCGCCCGCCCCCGCGCGTCCGCGGCGCATCCTGATCTCCACCGACACCTACCCACCCGATGTCAACGGCACCGCCGTCTTCACCTACCGCCTGGCCAGCGGCCTGGCGGCGCGCGGCAACGAGGTGCACGTCGTCTGCCAGTCGGACCAGGGCCCGGCCACGGCCGACGTGGTCGACGGCGTGGTGGTGCACCGGCTGCGCTCCGCGCCCCTCCTGGTCCACCCCACGATGCGGGTCACCGTCCCCACCCGGCTGGACTGGCTGATGAACGCCGTCCAGCCCGACGTCCTGCACTCCCAGGGGCATTTCGTGGTCGGCCGGGCCGCCATCGCCGCCGCCCGCCGCCGCCAGGTGCCCATCGTGGCCACCAACCACTTCATGCCGGACAACCTCTTCCAGTTCGGCCACATCCCCGACCGGCTCCGGCAGAAGGCCGGTCAACTGGCCTGGCGCGACTTCGCCCGGATCTTCGACCGTGCCGACCACATCACCACGCCCACGCCGCTGGCCGCCAAGCTGCTGGCCGACCAGGGCTTCGCCCGCGAGGTGGAATCGGTGTCCTGCGGCATCGACCTGGCCCGCTTCTACCCGCACGCCGAGCCCAAGGCATGGGCCCGCAAGCTGTTCGACCTGCCCGACCGCCCCACCGCGCTGTTCGTCGGCCGCCTGGACGAGGAGAAGCGCCTCGACGAGCTCGTCCGCGCGCTGCCGTACGTGCTCAACGAGACCGACGCGCAGATCGCGCTCGTCGGGCAGGGCAACCAGCGGCCGGAGCTGGAGCGGCTGGCCGAGCGCATCGGGGTCCGCGAGCGGGTGTTCTTCCTCGGCTACGTGCCCGACGAGAACATGCCGCAGGCCTTCGCCGCCGCCGACCTGTTCGCCATGCCGAGCGTCGCCGAGCTGCAGAGCATCGCGACCCTGGAGGCCATGGCCAGCGGGCTGCCCGTGGTCGCGGCGAACGCCATGGCCCTGCCGCACCTGGTGGCGGACAACGGCTACCTGTTCGAGCCGCGAGACGTCATGTCGCTGGCCCGCCACATGACCACCATCCTCACCGACGACGACCTGCGTGCCCGCCTCGGCAAGGCGAGCCGCGACCTGGCCCTCACGCACGACCACCAGAACTCCCTGGCCCGCTTCGAGAAGATCTATGACGAGGTGACCCGATGACCCGAACGGACCTCCCAGGTCGCGGTGTGGAGCCGGTTTCGGTGACGGTGCCCGTGGTGAGCGCCGTGGCCGGCGCGCTGGCCGCCGTCGCCGCGCTCGGCTACGCGCAGTTCGCGCTGCCCGGTCAGCCGCTGCTGAGCGACTACGCGCTGATCCCCGGCGGGATGGCGCCCGTGCTGATCGGCATGCTCGCGCTGGCCGGATCCTGCCTGTCCCTCGCGTACGCGCTGGCGACCCGCGAGCCCGCCCGCAGCGCGGCCGCCCGGGTACTGCTGCTGGCCGCCACGGCCGGCTTGATGCTGAGCGCGGTCTTCCCCACCGACCCAGGCAACGCGGCGGTCGGCTCGCTGGCGGGTGAGATCCACCGCTGGTCCTCGGCCGTCATCTTCACCACCCTGCCCGTGGCCGGCTGGACCCTGGCCAGGGGCCGCGCGCCCCTGCCGAAGTGGAACCGGGTCAGGGCGCTCAGCGTGACCTCGGTGGTGGCGCTGGTCGCCTATCTGGCCGCGCACCCGGCCGCCTTCACCTCGCCACTGATCGGCGGCGGCGCCTACTACGGGCTGCTGGAGCGCGGCGTGGTGCTGGCCGACATCGCGCTGGTCGTCTGCATGGCCATGACCGCCGTGGAACGGCGCCCCGCAGCCCGGTCAGCGGCACGGCCCGGTCCGGCCGAGCACCCCGAGCATCCCGAGCACCCCGAGCGCCTGGCGGCCTGACGCGCCGGCACGTCGCCTCGCCCGTCAGCCTGCCAGGGGGACGCTCCCCGGCGGTCTGACGCGCCGACACTTCGTCCGGCGTCGAAGGGATTCCGGCCTAGCGTGGGTCCCATGTTCATCACCCGCCATGCCGAAGCCGTATCGGTGCTGGCCGACACCCGTTACGTGCCGCCTCCGGTGCGCCAGGACGCGCCCTACGGGACGCTGGCCTGGCTCCGTTCCCAGGTGTCCCGGTTCAGCACCGGCGAGGTCCACGCCGAACGACGCCGTCTGGTCACCGAACGACTCGCCGCGCTCGACCCGGCCGCGCTGAGACAGGCCGCCACGGCGAAGACGCTGGAGCGGGGCGGCGACTGGCCGGGCGTCCCGACGGCGGTGCTCGGCGCCGCGCTCGGGATCACCGACGAGAAGCGGCTGACGGGAGCGGTGACGGCCGCCGCCGCGGGCTACCTGTCCGGCGAGGCCGGGCCCGAGGCCGACGCCGCGGTGGCCGAGCTGGTCGAGCTCCTGTCCGGCGCGGGCGACCCGATCCCCGGGATCACCATCCTCCTGCAGGCCCACGCCGCCACGACGGCCCTCATCGCGAACGCGCTCACCCACGCCGAACCCGGCGACGACACCGACGACCTGCTGCACGAGACGCTCCGCCACGATCCGCCGCTCAAGGCCAGCCGCAGGCTCGACCGGCAGACGGGCGAGGAGGTCACGATCGACCTGGTGGCCGCCAACCGCGACCCGGCCGTCTTCCAGCGACCCGAGCTGTTCGACGTCTCGCGCGGCCCGACGCCCCACCTGACATTCGGCTCGGGCGTGCGCCCCTGCCCCGCCTCCGCCCACGCGCTCGCCCTGGCGGCCGGCGTGCTGGAGGCGATCCTGCGACCGAAGGACATCCGATGAGCACCGCGTTCCGCGACCTGCACCGGCCGGGCGACCCGCTGCTGCTGCCCAACGCCTGGGACTACGGGTCCGCCGCCATGCTGGCCGCCCAGGGCTTCCCGGCGATCGGCACCACCAGCCTCGGCGTGGCCGCCGTACACGGCAAGCCGGACGCCGCGGGCGCCACCAAGGCGGAGACGATCGAACTGGCCGAGCTGCTCACGGACCTCGGCGTCCTGATCACCGTCGACATCGAGGGCGGCTTCAGCGACGATCCGGCACAGGTGTCCGACCTGGTCGCGGCGCTCGCGGCCCTGGGCGTCGCGGGCGTCAACCTGGAAGACGGCCGGCCCGACGGCACGCTGCGGCCGATCGGGCTGCACCAGCGGATCATCGAGGCGGCCACGGGCCACGGCGTGTTCGTCAACGCCCGGACCGACACCCACTGGCTGAAGACGGGCGACACGCGGGAGCGGGTGAGCGCCTACGGGCACGCCGACGGCGTCTTCGTCCCCGGCCTGCGCGAGCTGGGGGAGATCGCCGAGGTGGTGGCGAGCACGCCGCTGCCGGTCAACGTGCTCTTTTTGCCTGACGGGCCCACGCTGGCCCAGCTCGCCTCGGTGGGCGTCGCCAGGGTGAGCACCGGGTCGCTGCTGTACCGGGCCTCGCTGCACGGGGCGTTGTCTAGCCTGCTGGCCGTACAGGGGAAGACGGCACCACCGGCGCCGACGTACGCGGAGATCGTCGCGATGCTGCCGGGACCGCGATAGCGGAGATCGCCGCGATCTTCGCGGGGCCGCGATAATCGAGGCATGCGCTTCGAAATCCTCGGCCCGGCCCGGGCGCTGGGTGAGGACGGCGAGCCGGTCGCGCTCGGCGGCCCCCGGGTGCGGGGGCTGCTCACGCTGCTGGCGCTCGACGCGGGCCGGGTCGTCGGCACCGAGCGGCTGGCCGCCGCCCTGTACGGCCCGCAGCCGCCCGAGGGCGTGGCCAACGCGCTGCAGGCGCAGGTGTCGAGGCTGCGCCGGGCGCTGGGCAAGGACCGGGTGGAGTTCCACCCGGCGGGTTACCGGCTGGCGGCGGACCCGCAGGACGTCGACGCGCACCGGTTCGAGCGGCTGGCCGGTGACGGCCGGCTCGCCCTCGGCGCGGGCGACCCCCGCCGCGCGACGTCACTGCTGCGCGAGGCGCTGGCCCTGTGGCGAGGCGCGCCGCTGTCCGACGCCCCGCACGCGGAGGCGGCCGCCGCCGGGCTGGAGGAGCTGCGCCTGGCCGCCGTCGAGGACCGTGTCCAGGCCGATCTGGAGCTGGGCGCCCATCGCGAGCTGGTCGCCGAGCTGCGGCGGCTCACGGCCGCCCACCCGCTGCGCGAGCGGATGCGGGCCCAGCTCATGCGGGCCCTGTACGGCAGCGGCAGGCAGGCCGAGGCGTTGACCGCCTACGCCGACGCCCGGCGGATCCTCGACGAGGAGCTGGGCGTCGAGCCGGGAGCCGAGCTGGCCGCGGCGCACTTAGCCGTGCTCAGGGCCGACCCTTCGCTGGCGACCACAGTGGCGACCACAGTGGCGGCCGTGAGCAGGCAGGGCCTGCGCGCCCAGCTCACCAGCTTCGTCGGCAGGGCCGAGGAGCTGCGCCAGGTGGGCGCCCAACTGGAGGCGGCCAGGCTCGTCACGCTCATCGGACCGGGCGGGGCGGGCAAGACCCGGCTCGCGATGGAGGCCGCCGAGCGGACCACCGGTGACGTCTGCGTCGTGCAGCTCGCGCCCGTCACCGACCCCGCCGACGTGCCGAAGGCGGTGCTGGCGGCGCTCGACATCCGTGACACCCGGCTGTCCGGCCACGACCGGCCCGCCGTCGATCCCGTGGCCCGCCTGCTCGCCGCGCTCGCCGACCGCGCGCTGCTGCTGGTGCTCGACAACTGCGAGCACCTCGTCGCGGCCGCGGCCGAGCTGACCGACCTGCTGCTGGCCTCCTGCCCCGCGCTGCGGGTGCTGGCGACCAGCCGCGAGGCCCTGGGCATCACCGGCGAGTCCCTGCTGCCCGTGGCGCCGCTGCGGCTGCCGCCGCCCGACGCCGCGAACCCCCTCGACTACCCCGCCGTCCGGCTGTTCGCCGACCGGGCGGCCGCGGTCCGGCAGCCGGTCGACGAGACGAACCTGGCCCAGGTGGCCGGCATCTGCCGGGCGCTCGACGGGCTGCCGCTCGCGATCGAACTGGCGGCCGCGCGGCTGCGCACGATGTCGGTCGGCGACGTGGCGGCGCGGCTCGACGACCGCTTCCGGTTGCTGGCCCGCGGCAGCCGTACGGCCCTGCCCAGGCACCAGACGCTCCGCGCGGTCGTGGCGTGGAGCTGGGACCTGCTCGACGAGCGGGAGCAGCGGATGGCCAGGCGGCTGACGGTGTTCGTGGGCGGTGCCACGCCCGATTCCGCGGAGCGGGTGTGCGGGCTGCCGGAGGAGGTGCTGTTCTCGCTGGCGGAGAAGTCGCTGGTCGAGGCCGTGGACGGCCGCTACTGGATGATGGAGACGATCCGGGCGTTCTGCGCCGAGAAGCTCGCGGAGTCGGGCGAGACGGAGGTGGTGCGCGAGGCGCACGCCGACTGCTACCTGGCGCTGGCCGTCGAGGCGGACGGCCACATGCGCAAGGCCGAGCAGCTGGAGTGGCTGGCGCGCCTGGACGAGGAGAGCGACAACCTGGCCGCCGCCGTGCGCTGGTCGGCCGAGACCGGCCGGCAGGAGCTGGGCCTGCGGATCCTCGCCCACTCCGCCTACTACTGGTGGATGCGCGGCCACCGGGGCACCAGCGCGAACCTGGCCGACGGGCTGATCGCCGATATGGGCAGCACCCCTCCCGAGGGCCTCGAAGAGGAGTACGCCATGTGCGTGCTGGTCGCGGCCTGGGGCAGGCAGCCGGGCGACGAGCTGCGTGCCCGGCTGGACAAGCTCCGCCGCCTGCTGCCGATCGCCTACCTGCCGACGCGGCTGGAGTCCCTGACGATGATGCTGTCGATGTTCACCGGCCCGCCCGACGACTACGAGAGCCTCCAGAAGCTGGTGGCCCACCACTCCGACACCCTGCCGCCCTGGTCACGGGCCTTGGCGCACTGCGGCTTCGCGTTCATGCTGCAGATCATCGGCCGTGGCGACGAGGCCAGGGCCGAGTTCGAGCTGTCGCTGACCGCCTTCCAGGCCCTCGGTGAACGCTGGGGCGCCACGCTGGCGCTCGGCGGGCTCGGCGAGCTGGCCTATGAGCAGGGTGACTACGCGGCCTCGCGCGACCTGGCCGACCAGGGGCTGCGGACGTCCGGGGAGCTGGGCGCGAAGGCGGACATGGCCGAGTGCCTGTGCCTGCGCGCCGACTCCGTGGCCCGGCTGGGCGACCTCGACGGGGCGCGGGTCGACTATCTGCGGGCCGCCGAGATGGCCCGCCGGATCGGCTCGGGTGACACGATGGCCAGGGCGCACGTGGGGCTGGGCGAGCTGGCGATGCTCCGCGGCGACCGCGACGAGGCCCGCGCGCTCATGGAGCAGGCCCTGGCCGAGTGCCCTGGCGACTGGTACAGCGCGGGAGAGGTCCGCGCCCGCATCCAGGCCGGGTTGACCGAGCTCGGGGAGATCGTCAGCGAGCGGTAGGCGATCGGTCAGCGCCTCCGAACATGGTGGTCCGCATGCGCACCATCAACAGCAAATGGTCCTGTCTGGCCGTCGCGTGCCTGGCCAGCCTCCTCCTCTCGCTCGATATGACAGTCCTGCACCTGGCCCTGCCCAGGCTGGTCGGCGACCTCGGCGCGAACGCCACGCAGCTCCTGTGGATCGGCGACATATACGGCTTCGCGCTCGCGGGCCTGCTCGTCACCATGGGCAATCTCGGCGACCGCGTCGGCCGCAAGCGCCTGCTGCTCATCGGCGCCGCCGCGTTCGGGGTCGCCTCGGCGGTGACCGCCTACGCCCCCAATCCGGAGCTGCTCATCGCGGCCAGGGCGCTGCTCGGCGTGGCCGGGGCGACGATCATGCCGTCGACGCTGTCGATCCTCCGGAACGTCTTCACCGATCCCGGAGAGCGGACCGCCGCCGTCGGCCTCTGGAGTGGGATGAGCGCCGCCGGATTCGCCGTGGGGCCGGTCATCGGCGGGCTGCTGCTCGACCATTTCTGGTGGGGCTCGGTCTTCCTGATCAACGTGCCGATCATGGCGCTGGTGCTGGTCGGCGGCGTTCTCGTACTGCCGGAGTCACGCAACCCCGACGCCGGCCGCGTCGACCTGCCGAGCGTGGCACTCTCCTTCGTCGGCATCGTGACGGCCATCTACGCGATCAAGGAGGCGGCCCACCAGGGGTTCGGGAACGTCGGCGTGCCGGTGGCGGCCGTGCTGGGCGTGGCGTGCCTGGGGCTGTTCGGGTGGCGCCAGACCAGGCTGGCGGAGCCGCTGATCGACGTGCGGCTGTTCAGGAACCGGGCCTTCAGCGCGTCGATCGGCACCAACCTGCTGGCGATCTTCACGATGACCGCCATGTCGCTGATGTCCGCCTGGTACTTCCAGCTCGTGCTCGGCTGGACGCCGCTTCAGTCCGGGCTGGCGAGCCTGCCGGGCGGGCTCAGCGGCGCGATCAGCGGCATGCTGGCGGGCCGGGTCATCGGGCTCCTGGGTAGGAACGGCGTCGTGGCGCTCGGCCTGGCGCTGGCCGCGGGCGCGTTCCTCTGCTACAGCACGTTCGGGCTCGACACGAGCCTGCTCGCCATACTCGCTCCGCAGTTCCTCAGCGGGATCGGGATCGGGTTCGCCTTCACCGTCAACCACGACAACGTGCTGGCCACCGCGCCCAAGGAGCGGGCCGGGGCGGCGGCCGCGGTGTCGGAGACGGCGTTCGAGCTGGGCGGGGCGCTGGGCATCGCCATCCTGGGCACCCTGCTGAACAGCTCCTACAGCGCCGGCCTGCGCCTGCCCGCCGGAGTGCCGGACGAGGCCGCCAGGGAGTCGATCGCGGGCGCGCTGCACACGGCCCAGACGCTGCCCGCGGCCCAGGCCGGGCAGCTCATCGAGGCGGCCCGGGTCGCCTACGTCGAGGCCGTCCAGGTCACGGCGCTGGCCACCGCGGCGATGCTGGCCGTGGTGGCGGTGCTCGCGCTGGTGGGGCTGCGCGGCGTGCCCAAGGTCATTCCCGAGACCGTGTCCGAGACGGCCAGAGTCTGACGTTCACAGGTGCTCGCGCAGGAAGTCCGCTGTCGCGTCGACGGCCAGAGTGACGTACGGCTCCTGGTCGTAGAGGTCGATGTGCTGCTTGGCGTCGACCCAGACGAGCTTCTTGGGCTGGTCGAGCCGCCGGAACGCCTCCTCCGCGCCCTCCGGCGAGCAGAACCGGTCCACCACGCCGTGCACGATCAGCGCCGGTTTGGGCGACAGGAAGTCGGCGCCCATCACGTTGTCCATGGTGATCAGCTCGCGGACACTGGCCCGGGTGACCTCGTTCGCCCAGGTCGCCGACGCGCCGCGCGCGCCACCGTAGTAGGCGTACGGCTCGTCGCCGGGCATGGCCGCCTCGCCCTCCTGCGCCACGGCGGGCAGGTATTCCACCGGGCCGCCGAGGTCCTGACGCTCCAGCACCTCGGTGAACGAGGTCAGGGCCGCCGGGTAGTCCATGCCCGAGCGCATCGCGTAGGGGTTGTTGTACGCCCCGGCGATCCCGGCGAAGACCTTCACCCGGGGATCGAAGGCGGCGAACCGCAGCGCGTATCCCCCGCCCAGGCAGATGCCGACCGCGCCGATCCGCGCCGCGTCCACCTCGGGTCGCGCCCGCAGCAGCGACACCGCGGCCCGCAGGTCGCCCAGCTTGCCCTGCGGGTCCTCGTGGCGGCGCGGCTCTCCGCCGGACTCGCCCCAGTTGCGGTGGTCGAAGGCCAGCGTCGCATAGCCCCGCGCGGTCAGCCGCTCCGCGTAGCGCCCGGTGACCTGGTCACGCACCCCGGTGAAGGGTCCGGTGAACACCAGACCCGGCCACGGGCCCGCTCCCTCGGGCACCCGCAGGTCCCCGGCCAGCACGATCCCGTCAGCGGTGAACTCAACCCTCATATGTCCATGATCTCGCCTTCTGATGGATTATCGGTCTTTGGCGGGTTATGAGCCTTGGGCCGGGTCATGAGTCTTCGGCTGGTTATGAGTCGAAGCCGAGGCCCATCCGGTCGAGTGCGCGCAGCCAGAGGTTGCGCCTGCCCTCGTGCTGGTCGGCCTGCGCGATCGACCACCGGGTGAACTGGATCACCCCGGACCGCACCGGCTCCGGCGGGAACGGGATCGGCTTCTCGCGTACCATCCGCAGGTCGGTCCGCTCGGTACGCTCGCCCGAAAGCAGGTCGAGCATCACGTTCGCGCCGAAGCGGGTGGCACCGACGCCCATGCCGGTGTAGCCGACGGCGTAGGCCAGCCGGCCGGCGTGCGCCTGGCCGTAGAAGGCGCTGAAGCGGCTGCAGGTGTCGATCACGCCGCCCCAGCGGTGCGTGAAGCGCACGTCGGCGAGCTGCGGGAACGTGGTGGCGAAGTGCCCGGCCAGTTTCACGAACGTCTCGTCGCGCTGGTCGTACTCCGGCTTGACCAGGCCGCCGTTGTAGTAGACGGCGTCGTAGCCGCCCCACAGGACACGGTTGTCGTCGGTCAGCCGGTAGTAGTGGAACTGGTTGGCCCCGTCGCCGACGCCCTGCCGGTTGCGCCAGCCCACCTCGGCGAGCTGCGCCTCGGTCAGCGGCTCGGTCATGAGCGCGTAGTCGTACACCGGCACCACGAAGTGCTTGAGCCGCCGCAGCAGCGGCGGGAACACGCCGGTGCCGAGCGCGACGCGGCGGCCGGTGGCGACGCCGTGCGGGGTGCGCAGGCTGATCGTGACGCCGTCGTCGACCAGCGAGCGGACCGGGCTGCGCTCATAGACCCGGACGCCGAGCGACACGCAGGCCTCGCGCAGCCCCCAGGCCAGCCGGGCGGGGTCGAGCATGGCGCAGCCGCTGCGGTCCCAGAGCCCGCCAAGGTAGGTGGGCGAGTTCACCTCGGCCCGGACCTGGTCCTGGTCGAGTGGCACGTAGTCGAGGCCGAGCTCGGAGACGAGATCGAGGTGCTCGTTGAGCGCGTCGAGCTGCCATGGCTCGGTGGCGACGTTCAGCTCGCCGGTGCGCTCGAAGGAGCAGTCGATGCCGTAGCGCTCCAGCGTCCGCTCGATCTCGTCGAGATTGGCCACGCCGAGGCGTTCGAGCCGGTCGATCTCGTCGGGCCAGCGTTCGAGGCCGTTGGGCAGGCCGTGGGTGAGGGTCGCCATGCAGAAACCGCCGTTGCGGCCGGAGGCCGCCCAGCCGATCCTGCGGCCTTCGAGTAGGACGACGTCCTGGTCAGGGTCGCGTTCCTTGGCCAGCAGGGCGGTCCACAGCCCCGTGAAGCCGCCGCCGACCACGACGAGGTCGGCGCTGGTGTCTCCGAAGAGCCGCGGTCGCGGCTCCGGTCTGGCCGGATTGTCCAGCCAGTACGGCTTGCGCTCCGCGTCAGCAAGCGCCTTCAGCGGATCCACACATTCCACTTCCCCACAGTGTCTTCTTCACAATGTTCGTCAGGAATTTTCAGGCACGACGGCGAGCCGTGACCGAGGTGGCGATGGCGATCAGTACCCCGACGCCGAAGATCAGCGTACCCATGACGTTGACCTGCGGCGGGATGCCGGTCTTGACGGACCCGACGATCCACAGCGGGAAGGTGACGGTGGAGCCGTTGACGAAGCTGGTCACCACGTAGTCGTCGATCGACAGCGCGAACGACAGCATCGCCCCGGCCAGCACGCCCGGCAGGATCGACGGCAGCGTCACCTGCCGGAAGGTCCCCCAGCTGGTCGCCCCGAGATCCTTGGCCGCCTCCTCCAGCGCCGGATCCAGCACGATCACCCTGGCCCGTACGGTGACGACGACGAACGACAGCGAGAACAGCACGTGCGAGACGATGATCGTGTTCGCGTCGCGCGGCACGTTGCCCGAGACGAACAGCGACAGCAGTGACGCCCCCATGACCAGCTCGGGCGTCGAGATCGCGGCGAACACCAGGAAGTTCGTCACCCCCTGGCCCCGGAAGCGGTAGCGGCCGATGGCCAGTCCCAGCATGGTGCCGATCACGACCGTGATGAGCGTGCTGACCAGGGCGATCACCAGCGAGTTGCGCAGCGCGACGGTCAGGTCGGAGATGTCGAAGAGCTGGCCGTACCACTTGAGGGTGAAGCCCTGCCAGGTGGTGTTCGACTTGCTCTTCTTGTCGTTGAACCCGAAAAGGATCATCACGGCGATCGGCGACGACAGCCAGACGATGATCAGCCAGGTGTAGACGTGCAGCAGCCGGTCCCCGAGCCCGCGGCCCCTCATCGCGCCGCCGCCTCTAGGACGTTCTCGGTGCCGAGCGCTTTGGCGTAGATGAAGATGCCCACGAGCAGCACGGCCATCAGCGTGAACGACAGTGCCGAGGCCGTCGGGTAGTCGAGGTTCGTCAGATACTCGGTCTGGATGATGTTGCCGATCATCGTGTTGGACGTGCCGCCGAGGATCTGCGCGTTGACGGGGTCCGCCGTGGCGGGCACGAACGTCATCAGCACCCCGGCGAACACCCCCGGCAGCGACAGCGGCAGCACCACCCGGCGGAAGGCCGCCGTGCGCGAGGCGTACAGGTCGTAGGCCGCCTCGATGACCCGCGGATCGACGCGCTCCAGCGCCACGTAGATCGGCAGGATCATGAACGGCAGGAAGTTGTAGGTCAGGCCGCCCACCACCGCGAACGTCGTGGCCAGCACGTGGAAGCCGACGGGCAGCACGCCCCAGCTCTTCAGCGGGCCGAACAGGACGCCGTCGTCGGCCAGCAGGAAGCCCCACGAGATCGTCCGCAGCACGAACGACACGAAGAACGGCAGCAGCAGCAGGAACAGGTACATCGACTTGCGCGCGCCGCCCTTGAAGGCGATCCAGTACGCCACGGGATAGCCGATGACCAGCATCGCCACCGTGGCGAGCCCGCCGTACAGGAGGGAGCGCAGGAGCTGCGGGCTGTAGCGGCTGAGCGCGTCGGTGTAGTTGGAGAAGCTGAACGTCATGGCGAAGCCGTCGATCGCGTTGCCCGTCTGCAACGACACCGACGCCATCGCGGCCATCGGCACGACCAGGAAGATTCCCAGCCACATCCAGCTCGGCAGCGCCAGCAGATAGGGGGTGAGCCGCCTCATCGGCTACGCCTGCGTGATCGACTGGAAGATCGGGTTGAACACCTGCTCCTGCTTGGTGCTCAATTTGGTGTAGGTGCGCAGCTTGGCGTAGTCGGCCTCCGACGGGAACATCAGCGGGCTGTCGACCATGTCCTCCAGCGACTTCTTCGCCTCGCCCGTCGCCTTCCCGGCCTTCTCGCGCAGCAGATCCTGTACGGCCGGCACCGGCGTGACGTACTGGATGAACTCATCCAGTTCGGCGGCGACGGCCGGCTGGTAGAGGTAGTCCATGAGGATGAGCGCGTCGAGCGGGTTGGCGGCGTTCTTGGGGATGAGCATGTTGTCGGTCCAGATCGTGCCGCCCTCCTCGGGCACGACGAACTTGACCGGCTCACCGGCGAGCTGCCGCTGGAAGACGTCGCCCGACCAGGCCATGCTGATCCAGACGTCGCCCTTGGACACGGCATCGATATAGCTCTGGTCGTAATATTTCCGGACAATTCCGGCGTCGCGTTGGGCCTTGAGCTTCGCCCCGGCCTTCTGCCAGTCGGCCTCGGTCGACTTCTCCGGGTCCAGGCCCAGGGCGAACATGCCGAAGTTGGCGATCTCCTGCGCGTCGCTCATCATGCCGACCCGGCCCTTGTACTTCGGATCGAAGAGCGCCTCGATGCTCTTGGGCTCGTCCTTGACGTACTTGGTGTTGTAGGCGATCCCCGTCACACCCGACGTGTACGGCATCGTGTAGACGTTGCCGGGGTCGTAGGCGCGATCCTTGTACTTGTCACCGACGTTGGCCAGGAAGTTCGGCATCTGCGAGTGGTCGAGCGCCGTGACGTAGCCCAGGTCGATCATGTGCTGGAGCTGGACGCCGTTGGTCATCACGACGATGTCGAAGCCGAGCGACTGGCCCGCCCTGAGCACGGGGTCGGCCTTGCCGAAGAACTCGGCGTTCTCCTGGATGACCTCCTTGTACTCGTACGAGATGCCGGTGGCCTGCTGGAACTTCTTCAGCGGCGCCTGGTCCTCGGGCATGTACTCGGGCCAGTTGGCGAAGACCACGCGGCCGTGCTTGGTCTGCTTGGCCCAGAACTCCTTGACGGCGTCGGCCTTGGGCGGCGCCGCCTTCTTGCCCTGCACGCCGCAGGCGGCCAGGGCGAGCCCGGCGGCGGACAGACCGGCGATCCTGAAGGCGTCTCGACGGGTACGGGCTTGGGTCATGCCCCTCAGGAGGGCTGGGTTGATCGAGGGGTCCATGAATCAACTTCCGATCGCATAAGAGTGCTGCGCCCTCCACGACAGCCAGACGGGATCGCCCCGCTCCGCGGTGGTCGTCGAGTCGAGCGCGTTCTGCTGGAACACCGTGATCTCGGCCCCGTCGGCGAGGCTCACGGCGTAACTGTTGTAGGTCCCCAGGTAGACCACCTCGGCCACGGTGCCGGGCACGGCGCTGACGTCGCCGTCGGGCTGCTCCGTCGAGATGGTGATCTTCTCCGGCCGGACGGTCACGGTGACCTGACCGTTCCGCTCGGGCACCAGCACCCGGCCGCCGCCGACGGTCAGCACGCCGCCGGCCGCCGTGCCCGCCAGCAGGTTGGAGGTGCCGATGAACCCGGCCACGAACGCCGTCGCGGGCCGCTCGTAGATCTCGCGCGGCCCGGCCAGCTGCTCGACCAGGCCGTCGTTCATGACCGCGATCCGGTCGCTCATGGTGAGCGCCTCGCCCTGGTCGTGCGTCACGTACACGAACGTGATGCCGACCTCGCGCTGGATGCGCTTGAGCTCGATCTGCATGGCCTGGCGGAGCTTGAGGTCGAGCGCGCCGAGCGGCTCGTCGAGCAGGAGCGCCCGCGGCTTGTTGACCAGGGCGCGGGCCAGCGCCACCCGCTGCTGCTGGCCGCCGGACATCTCGCGCGGCCGGCGCTTCTCCCGGCCGGTGAGATCGACGATCTCCAAGATCTCGCCGACGCGCTGCCTGATCTCCTGCTGCGGCACCTTGCGCTGCTTGAGCCCGAACGCCACGTTGTCCCACACGCTCATGTGCGGGAACAGCGCGTAGGACTGGAAAACCATGTTCACGTCACGCTTGTTCGGCGGGACATCCGTCACGTCCTTGCCGTGCAGCCTGACCACGCCACGCGAGGGGTCCTCGAACCCCGCGACCATCCGCATGGTCGTGGTCTTGCCGCACCCGGACGGGCCAAGGAGCGAGAAGAACTCCCCCTCGGCGATGCCCAGCGTTATGCCCTTCACGGCCTGGACGACCTCGCCGTGCGAGAGGTACTCCTTGACGACGTCATCCAGTTCGATCGCGTTCAACTCGGCCATGTCCCGGCACAGTCCTTAGTCGCCGATGTAGTGCATGACGTGCTTGACCCGGGTGTAGTCATGCAGACCGAACACCGAGAGATCCTTGCCGTAGCCCGAGTGCTTGAAGCCGCCGTGCGGCATCTCCGACACGAACGGGATGTGCGTGTTCACCCAGACCACGCCGAAGTCGAGCCTGTTGGACATGCGCATGGCGCGGCCGTGGTCGGAGGTCCAGACGGAGCCGCTCAGGCCGTACCTGACGTCGTTGGCCTTGGTCAGCGCGTCGGCCTCGTCGGAAAAGGTCTGGACAGTGATGACCGGGCCGAACACCTCGTTCTGCACCATCTCGTCGTCCTGCTTGAGCCCGTCGACGATCGTGGGGGCGAAGAAGTACCCCTTCTCGCCGACGCGGTGACCACCGGTGAGCACCTTGGCGTGCGCCGGGACGCGCTCGATGAAGCCCTGCACCCTGGCCAGCTGGTTCTCGTTGTTGAGGGGGCCGTACAGCGCCTCGTCGTTGGACAGGTCACCGGTCACGGTGCCGGCGGCGGCCTCGGTCAGCGCGGCGACGAACTCGTCGTGCACGCTCTCGTGGACCAGTACGCGGCACGCGGCCGTACAGTCCTGGCCCGCGTTGTACAGGCCCGCGGTGGCGATGTCGCCGGCGGCCTTGCGCAGGTCCTTGACGTCCTCGAAGACCACGACGGGCGCCTTGCCGCCGAGCTCCAGGTGCACCCGCTTGAGGTCGTCGGCGGCGGTCTTGGCCACCGACATGCCGGCGCCGACGGAGCCGGTGATGGCGACCATGGCCGCGGTCGGATGGCCCACGACGAGCGCGCCGGTCTCCCGGTCACCTGTGACCACGTTGAAGACGCCGGCGGGCAGCACCTCGCCGAGGATCTCGGCCAGCTTGAGCGTGGAGGCCGGGGTGGTGTCGGACGGCTTGAGCACGATCGTGTTGCCGGCGGCCAGCGCCGGGGCGATCTTCCAGACCGCCATCATCATCGGGTAGTTCCACGGCGTGACCTGCCCGATCACGCCGATCGGCTCGTGCCTGATCACGCTGGTGTGCTCGGCGAGGAACTCGCCCGCAGTGGGGCCTTCCAGCGTACGGGCGGCGCCGGCGAAGAAGCGGAAGTGATCGGATGCGACCGGGGTCTCGTCCTCGGCCATGCGCGCCCGCGGCTTGCCGGTGTTCAGGCACTCCGCCTCGTTGATCTCGTCGGCGCGGGCGTCGATGGCGTCGGCCACCTTGAGCAGCAGGTTAGCCCGCTCGCCCGGGGTGGTCCGGCCCCATGACTCGAACGCGGCAGCCGCGGCGGCGTAGGCGGTGTCGACGTCCTCGCTGCCCGAGATCGGGGCCTGCAGATAGGCCTCGCCCGTGCAGGGGTCGATGACATCGGAGAATCGGCCGCTCTTGGCGTCCACATACTCACCGTTGATGAAGTTCTGCAGACGGGTCGTCATGCGCTCTCCTTCGTCGGTCGCCTGACCAAGGTGCTGTGCCTATGGATGACCTCGACAAGCTCGGTCATATGACCTCCTGGTGAGGTGGCTGAGATGCCGAGACTCTTACAGAGCACACGCCTCACGACAAGGGATTTCGTGGCGAATATACCAAATTGCTACGAATTCGCTTGACAGAGCGATCAGAACTGACACCATGTCGCACCAGGACGGCAACACCGCGGGAATGCGCCCGCAACGCCGGACCGCTAGGAGGATCCTCGCAATGTCCACGCCGCCCCGCGTACGACGCAACAGTGACGCGCCCTCTGGGCCGTTCGTGCTCGACGATCTCTCCAAGCAGATCATCGAACAGCTGCAGAGCGACGGGCGCATGCCGTACGCGGCGATCGGCAAGGCCGTGGGCCTGTCGGAGGCGGCGGTCCGGCAGCGGGTGCAGCGCCTGCAGGAGGCCGGGGTGATGCAGATCGTCGCGGTGACGGACCCCCTGACGCTCGGCTTCCCACGGCAGGCGATGATCGGGGTGAACTGCGAGGGCGACCTGGAGTCGGTCGCGGACGAACTGGCGGCGATCGACGAGATCGACTATGTCGTGCTGACGGCCGGGTCCTTCGACGTGATCGTCGAGGTGGTGTGCGAGGGCGACGGGCACCTGCTGGAGATCCTCAGCAAGATCCGGGCCATCCCGGCCGTGCGGGCCACCGAGTCGTTCGTGTACTTGAAGCTGCGTAAGCAGACTTACTCGTGGGGGACGCGCTGAGCTGACTGGAGGCGGGGTCTGTACGCCCGCCTCAAGTCATCGTTCGGCTGCGGGTCAGGCGAAGAGTTCCTCTGCCGTGGAGATCAGAGCCGCCCGCTTCAGCCACAGCTCGAGCTGTGCGGCGTCATCGCAGGTCGTGATGTGCTCGCGGTCGCTGTCGGACAACACGATCTCGCAGGCCGCGAGCACCCTGAGGAGCCCCTTGACCATCCCCTTGGTCACGCCCTCGGCGTATCTCCTGGCGTACCTCTT
The DNA here is from genome assembly GCF_043197735.1 of Nonomuraea sp. NPDC049028. Taxonomy (NCBI): domain Bacteria; kingdom Bacillati; phylum Actinomycetota; class Actinomycetes; order Streptosporangiales; family Streptosporangiaceae; genus Nonomuraea; species Nonomuraea sp. NPDC049028. Next base: position 1,010,677 of record NZ_JBICTR010000002.1, on the reverse strand, counting down.
GGCCATCCCCTCGGGATACCCCTGGGCGATCGCCTCGGCGTATCCCTCGGCGATCAAACTCTGGGCGCACGCCTCCTAGTAGAGAGAGTTCTCAGGCAAAGACTTCCTCCACCGTGGAGACCAGAACCGCCCGCTTGAGCCACAGCTGGAGGCGTGCGATGTCGCCACAGGTCGTGATGCGCTCACGGTCGCCGTCGGACAACGTCATCCCTCGAGTCTCGAGCACCATGAGCAGGGATTCGATATCGCCCTCGACACGCCCCTTGGCGAGCAGGCTCTGGGCGTACTCCCCTTGGTAGAGGTAGGTCTCTGTGGCCATGAGTCGCTCCATTTCCTTGTGTGCGTTGCCTTTCAGCGCCACGGTGACATATTCAGCGTAGCGTCGGGCCACCTGCGGATCGAGGCTGTCCAAAGCCTTCGTGAGGGTGGCGAGGATGGTCGCTATCTGCGGATGGCTGCTCTGCGTGATCGCCGAGATGGCCGCCAGCCCGATGTTGCCGACGGCTTCGGCCACATCCGTGATGACCGGGGTGTTGTCGGGCCCGATCACCAACGGGGTGAGAGTCAGGCCGGGATGGCCGGTTTCGATGGGAAGCGACGCCCACTCGGCGGTGCTTCGCTTCGGGCAGATGACGACCAGACAGACGGGACAGTTGTCGCGGGCGCGGAGGTTGGCGATGTAGGCGAGCCAGGACAAGCGCTTCGTCTTGTCCTGCTCCAGTTGTACCTCGGCGATGACGCCCAGCTTGCTCTTGGCGTCATCGCTGTACAGCAGCGCCGCGTCCGCCCGGTAGACGGCCGGTACGCATTCCGACAAGTCGCAGGACACCTGGGCGCCCTTGGACTCGTCGGGTATCGGGAGGGCGAACAGCTCGCGCAGCATCCGCGCCGTAAGTTCGGGGTCGAGAGTAGTGATCCCGACCAGCCCCTCGTGCAATGGGGTGATCATGGCCGAGATATTACTCTACGTAGTCATGAAAATACTCTCAGTTTCCAAGTTGGACGGTGGCGATCTCCCAAGGGCGCAAGGGAAGGTGGATCGTGCCGGAGGAGACGGGGAGCGGGTCGCCTGGGCGGCCGCGGAGGTCGGCGTGGCGGGCCTGAGTGAACGTGCCGGAGATGATCGCGTTCGTGGGGGTTTCCGAGTACGCCACGACGCGGAGTTCATGTCGGCCGTCGCGGACCCTGAGCGAGGTCATGACCACGCCGTCGCCCGTCACCGACAGGCCGGAAGCCGCCGGGGGCAGGGCGAGTGACGGGTCGCCGGTGCCGGGCACCGCGAGGAGGTCGTGCCGGAATGTCTCGGCCGCCGACGGCACCGCCGCCCACGACTCGCCGTACGGCATGAGCGCGAGGCTGACCGAGCGCAGGCTGCGCGACTGAGCGGCCGGGGTCGGCAGCTGGGGGCCGGCGGGCTCGGGGCGCATGACGTGCAGGTTGCGGGAGAGGTAGCCGACCGAGCGCAGCAGGGTGAGGGCCAGCTCCGCGCCGTCGTCCACCAGCTCGTACTCGGTGACGTGCTCCAGCAGCGCCGCGACACCACCGGCGGCCACCCACCCGGAGGCCGGGAAGGTGGGCAGTGGTTCCTCGCCGCAGCCGCCCTCCGAGGACAGGCCGCGGGTGACGACCGCGAACTGGCCCTCCGCGTGCGAGGCCGCCGCCCGCGTGGGCAGCGGGACGTGCAGGCGTACCCGGTGGTCGGAGCAGCGGTTGTCGAACGAGACGTGCAGTCTGACGTACGGCTCTCCGGCCCGCAGTTCGACCCGCGTGTCGACGACGATCTCCTCGGTCGCCTCGCTCCTGGCGGCGGCCGGGATCTCGGGAGTGCCCTCGATGCCCTGACCGGCGGCGGGCCAGCGGTAGGTACGGCGGACGTCGAAGGCGGCCACCAGCGGGCCCGAGCAGACCGGCGTCAGCTCGACCGACACCGGGTCCGACACGATCCGGTCCTGGGCCGGGGGCGCGTAGTTGTAGGTGTCGCCCACGTCGCCGCCGTCGACGATGCGGCCGGCGCCCGTGAGGGTGGTCCCGTCGGCGCCGGTCAGCGCCAGCGTCCCGTCCGCCGCCACCTCGACGCGCAGCAGCCCGTTGTCGAGCGCCCGCTCCTCGGCCCGCACCCCGGTGACTGGCGCGATCATCGCGGTGGAGGCCCCGGACGTCGAACCCTTACCACCGGACGCCAAACGCTCGCCACCGGACGCCGCCGGAGAGCCACCCGACGCCTCCTGGGAGCCGCCGGACGCCGTGTCGCGCAAGGTGTCGTGGGATGCCGGGCGGATGCTGGTGTGGCCCAGGGGTGGCGTCTCGACGAGGGCGGCGACCGTACGGCGGGCCTCGGCGACGATGCGTACCCGGGTCACCCCGTCCAGTGCCCCGCGCAGCTGCGCCACGTTGAAGGCCGTCGCCGACTCCCGCGCCACCGTGAACGTCAGCGTGCCGTTGTCCACCGACCAGCCGGTGATGTGCTGGCCGTACAGCTCCGTGCCGTGGATGAACGTCAGCGCCGTGGCCGGGTCCATCTCGGCGTCCAGCAGCAGCGTGGGCGCGTACTCCAGGGGCTGCGCGGGCACCCGTGCTCCGGTCGGGTCCACCAGGGGGTCCAGGCCCGCCACGTCCACCAGTACGACGCCGCGTCGCGTGGCGGGCGTCGGGTTGACGACGAGCACCCCGTCCGACGGGACGGCGGCCGACAGCCGGGCGGTGACCATGTCGCGTACGGCCTGCCCGAGGTGCTCGGCCTCGGCGATGCGCGCGGCGACCTGCTGGGCCGTGTCGTCGACGCCGCAGCCGGTCACCGAGTCGTGCCCGCTGGCGTCCACCAGCCGCCACCACGCCATGTCGAGGAAGCGGCCGGGCCAGTCGCCGCCCCAGAGGGTGGCCAGCGGCTCGGCGTAGCGTTCGACCATCCGCTCGGCCCGGCCCATGGCCTGCTTGACGTGGGCGCGTACGGAGATGACGCCGGGCAGGATGTTCGCGCGGGCGTGGGAGCGCAACTCGCCGGAGACCCGGGGCAGCCCGTCCACAGAACCCGAATAGGCACCGATATATCCGGACAAGGTGTCCATGCGGGCGCCGATGTCCGCCACCATGCCGGGCAACCCGCGCACGGGGGCCGAATGGTCGGTCCCGTACATCGCCAGCAAGGCCCCCTCGGGCCCGTGCCATTCCCGCATCCGTTCGGTGAACTCGGCGGCCCGCTCCGGCAGACGCGCCGGATCCTCGAAGAGGTGCGCCCCGTTGCCGTAGCCGCCGGCCGGAAGGTACTGGGTCCGCAGCGCCGAGCCGTCGGGCGCGACCCAGGCGAAGGCGTCGGTCACCACCGACGACGGCACACCCCGGTAGACGCAGGCGTGCAGCAGCCCGGCCCGCCGCAGGATCTGCGGCATCTGCGCCGTGTGCCCGAACATGTCGGGCAGGTACCCCACCGGCATGGCCCCGCCGAGCTTGTCGGCCCGGTTCATGCCGAGTTCGAGGTTGCGCACGATGTTCTCGCCCGAGCACAGGAACTCGTCGAGCAGGATCTGCCACGGCCCGACCGCCAGCCGCCCGGACTCGACCAGCGCGGCGATGCGGTCGCGGTTCTCCGGCCGGACCTCCAGGTAGTCGTCCACGCAGGCCAGCTGCCCGTCGAGGGTGAAGTGGTAGTCGGGCTCGCGCTCCATCGTGTCGAGCACCTCGTCGAGCAGCGCCACCAGCCGCAGCCGGAAGCGCTGGAAGGGCTCGTACCACTCCCTGTCCCAGTGCGTGTGCGGGACGACGACGATTTCGGCGCTCACGCGGCTTCCCCTCCGATGGGCAGGTCATGCTGTACGGCATAGCGCGCGGCGATGCTCTGGGCCGTGACGATGTCGGCCAGCCCGCCGGCCGCGGCGGTGAACGGCGGCTCGTCCTCGGTGACGTAGGCGTGGAAGGCGGCCAGCTGCACCTCGAACGCCTCGGTCACATCACGCCACTCGGTCCGGCTCTCGCCGCCCGAGCCGTCACCCGAGACCACGGTCAGCGTCGTGGGCGCGTTCATCAGGTACGGAGAGGGGAAGACCAGCTCCAGCGAGCCCTTGTCGTGGTGGATGACCACGGTCTCCCGGTAGGCCGGGTAGTCCTCCAGGTAGTGCCACCGGATCGAGAACCGTCCGCTGACCGGCAGCGTTCCGGAGATCTCGACGGACCCGGGACCCGGCCCCCACGTCTCAACAGCCGAAATTTCGGCAGGCGACCCGCTAAATCGCCTCAGGAGCGACAAATCGTGGCATATCGAGCCGAGGGCTACCCCGTAGAGGGCCCGGACCGAGTCCGGAGCCGACTCCCCCAGCGCCGAGGAGACCAGCGAGTGCTCCGCCGCGCGCAGCGAGGCCAGCAGCGCGGGGTCGACGTCGCGGGCCGGCGTCAGGCTCGCGAAGGCCAGCTGGGACTCGGCGCTCGGATGCAGCACGGTCACCTCGACCGACCGGATCGCGGCCGGGCCGCCCAGCTCGGCCAGCAGCGCCTCGGCCCGGCGCACGGCCGGGTCGTACTGCTTCATGTAGCCGACCATCAGCCGCCCCTCGGGCAGCGCCTCGACCTCGGCCCTGGTCAGCGCGAGCGGCTTCTCGCAGAGCACGGCGTAGCCCGCGGCCAGCGCCCGGCGTACCGGCTCGCCGTGGGAGCCGGAGGCGAGGATGAGCACGGCGTCGAACCCGCCCTCGGCCAGCATGCTCTCCACGGCCGTGAAGCGCCCGGGCGCCCCCAGCCGGTCGCCGACGACGTCGGCGAGAGCCCGCGACAGGTCACAGACGGCGGTCACCTCGAACAGGTCACGGCGTCTCGACAGCAGCGGCACGTACACCGCCTGCGTGACGGCGCCGCACCCGACAAGCGCGATCTTCAAAACCCGATCCTCCAGCGTGGGGTCAGCCTGGGGGTCACAGTCCCAGCTCTCTCAGCTTCTCGCGGTTGGCGGCTTGATCGGCGATGTTCCGCTCAACCGACCGGCGGCCCGGCAGAGTGTCCTGCTCGATGATGATCCAGCCCTGGTAGCCGATCTCGTCGAGCGCGCGGACGACGCCCGGCAGGTCCAGCTCGCCCTCGCCCAGCGGCGCGAAGCCGCCCCGGCCCATGAGCTCGCGCAGGTCCACGCCGTCGGCGAGGGCCTGGCCGAGTATCGCGGTGTCGCCGTCCTTGACGTGCACGTGGCCGACCCGGTCCGACCAGTCGCGCAGGGCGGTCACCGGGTCGCCGCCGGCCAGCAGCAGGTGGCCGGTGTCCAGGCAGAGCTGTACGTCGGTCAGCTCCAGCAGCCGCTCGACGTCCTCGGGCGTCTCGACGTAGGTGCCGAGGTGGTGGTGGAAGGCGGGCTCGAAGCCGCGTTCGCGGCAGCGGTCGGCCGCGATCTGGACGCGGGAGGCGTAGCCGGGCCAGTCGACGGCGGCCAGCCCCGGAGCGTTCCCACCGGGCCTGGCGAACCTCGCCGGCGAGCCCGAGCAGCCGAGCGTGGGCCGGGGCGCCAGGTGCTCGGGGGCGGCCGGCGCGGCGGCGAACACGTCGAGCGTCGCGTCCAGCGCGGCCAGTCCCTTCTCGAACTCCACGGCGTCGCTGTAGCGCAGGTCGGCCCAGCCGCCGGCGAGCAGCAGCCCGTCGAGGCGTTCCACCAGGTCGGCGCCGGTGCCGAGATAGCCGATGGGCCCCAGGTCGATGCCCGCGTACCCGGCGTCGGCGAGCGCACGGACCATCTGGTCGGCGCTCAGCGGGGGCGGCGCGTCGGCCAGTTCGAACACGCCGAAGCTCACGGGGGCGTTGGCGACTCGTGTCACGCGCATATGGCGATCACCTCGTTCTCGTACGTTTCCAGGCGGTGCCGTCCCTCTCCCGCGGAAACCAGTACCCGCTCGCCGCGGATTACCTGGCGATCACCGCCGGGGCGCACCAGGATGAGGCCGTCGGCGTCGAGCGCGAGCAGCTCGTCGCCCAGCCTGAGCAGCAGCGGCTCGCCGGGGCCCGCGGAGATCGCGGTACGGCCCGCGGCGACGGCATCGAAGATCGTGCTGGTGTCCTCGGCCAGGACCCAGGTGGTCGGCGCGCCCGGCAGGCCGTCGTCGCCAACGCGGTGGAAGTCGCTGGCGCCGATCGCGACCAGGTCGGGTCCCCAGGCGTCGGCCCAGGCCAGGGGCGCGCCCCAGCGTCGATCCCACCAACCGGAGTGCCATACCTCGGCGATCCGCGGCCGCTCGCTCAGCGGCTGGAGCCAGGCGCAGTCACCGCCGAGCGGGTGGTTGATCGACATCAGCCCGCCCTCGCGCGCGGCGTGCCGGACCCAGGAGTCGGCGGGCTGCCGGAAGTCCACCCAGCCCACGTCGCCGAACACGTTGGCGTGCCCCCGATCCGTCGTCACCTCCTGGCCGGGCAGCAGGGCGATGCCTCGATCGTCGCCGAGCCAGGGGTGGTGGCTGACGGTGTTGTGGTCGGTGACGACCAGGAAGTCGAGGCCACGGCCCTTGGCCAGCTCGGCCAACTCGGGGACGGTCAGCACGCCGTCGCTGTGGACGGTGTGGGAGTGGAAGTCGCCCGCGAACCAGCGCAGACCGTCGACGCCGGGCAGGTCGCGGCGCGGCGGCCGGTCCCCGTGCGGCGGCTCCTCGATCACCGGCCGTGGGGGCGCGGCGGCCTCGGTGTGGATCTCCAGCGTGTAGTCGAGGCCCTGCGGCGGCACCCGGTGCAGCCGCAGCCACACCTGCCACGTCCCCGGCCCCAGCTCGCCGGGCAGGTAGCCGGGAGTCGCCCAGTCGGCGGTGATCGTGTACTCGTCGCGCGCGCCGCCCGACCAGCCGCGGAACCCGTCCGGCGAGCCGCAGCCGAGGTCGAGCACGCCCTGTGACCGGTCGAAGCTCAGCCGTACGGTCAGCGCGGCGGTGCCGGCCGGCACCTCGAAGGGCACCTCGCGCAGGATCCGCTCCAGCCGGTCGTCCAGGCTCCAATGGCCGCGGATCATGGTCATGCCGACACCAGCTCGCCGTCCCGGTAGACCAGGGCCCGGTCGCGGCGCGGCGTGGCGAAGCCGTCGGCCCCGATCGACGGCTCGCCGCCCTCGGGCACGACCGCCTGCACGAGCACCGCGCCGACCTCCAGCGTCACCAGGTGGGACGCCCCCAGGTTCTCCACGATGACCACCTTTCCCCCCAGCGAGCCCTCGGCGGGCTCGGCCGAGTAGGTGTTGTACTCGGGCCGCACGCCGTACACGACCCGCTCGCCGTCGGTGAGCAGGCCCTCGGCCGAGACGGGGACCGGCACCTTGCACCCGGCCACCTCCAGCGTGTCACCGCGGACGGTCCCGTCGAGCAGGTTCATCGGCGTCGAGCCGATGAAGGCGGCGACGAAGGTGTTGGCGGGCCGCTGGAACACCTCGGCCGGCGTGCCGATCTGACGGATGTGCCCGGACTCCATGACGGCCATCCGGTCGGCCATGGCCAAAGCCTCGGCCTGGTCGTGGGTGACGAAGACGGTGGTGACGCCGAGCTCGCGCTGGAGTTTCTTCAGGAACGTACGGGCCTCCAGGCGGAGCCGGGCGTCGAGGTTCGACAGCGGCTCGTCGAACAGGAACGCCTGCGCCTGCGTCGCCATGACGCGGGCCAGCGCGACCCGCTGCTGCTGGCCGCCGGACAGCTGGCCGGGGCGCCGGTCCATGAGCTGGTCCAGGCCCAGCCTGGCGCCGACCTCCTCGGCCTTGCGCTGCCGGGCGGCCTTGCCGACCTTCTTGATGCGCAACGGGTAGGCGATGTTGTCGGTGACGTCCATGTGCGGGAACAACGCGTAGTCCTGGAAGACCATCGCGATGTCCCGGCCGCCCGGCTGGACGCCGGTGACGTCGCGGTCACCGATGACGACGGCGCCGCCCGTGGCGGTCTCCAGCCCGGCGATCGTGCGCAGCAGCGTGGTCTTGCCGCAGCCGGACGGGCCGAGCAGGGCGAAGAACTCGCCGTCGGGGATGGCCAGGTCGAGCGAGTCGAGCGCTTTGACTCCCCCGGGGTAGACCTTGGTCAGGGCTCGCAGTTCGATTGCGGCCATCAGCGCTTGATCCCTCCGTGGAAGCGGAAGCCATACTTCTTGCTGACGAACAGGTACATGAGCACCACGGGGACCGAATAGAGCAGGCCGAACGTGGACAGCAGGGTGAGGTTGGCCTGGCCGCCCTCGGTGTACAGGGTGTACATGATGACCGCCGCGGGCTGCTTCTCGACATCGCTGAGCAGCAGGTACGGCATCAGGAAGTTGCCCCACACGTTCGCCACGGCCCACACCGCGATCGTCGCCAGCCCCGGCCGTACCAGGGGGACGACCACGTGGCGGACGATCTGCAGCGGCGAGGCGCCGAAGACGCGCGCCGACTCCTCGTAGGACTTCGGCGTGGAGTCCATGAAGTCCTTGAGCATGAAGATCGCCGCGGGCAGCAGGCCGCCGGTCAGGATGAGGATCACCCCGAACTGCGAGTCGATCAGGTTCAGCTCGACGGCCAGCTGGAACAGCGGCACCATCGCGGCCGTGCCGGTGATGATCGAGGACAGCAGCAGCAGCGCGTAGAGCAGCGCGTCGCGGCCCGGCAGCCGCACCCGGCTCAGCGCGTACGCGGCCAGCGCCGCGAAGACCACCACGAGCAGGGCCGTGCCGACCGCCAGCACCAGCGAGTTCAGGAGCGACGGCAGCGCGTACGGATGCTCCAGGATCGCCGTGAAGTTGTCCAGCGTGAAGTCGGGCACCCGGACCTCGTAGGTGGGGTCCGAGGTGAACGGCGCGGCGGCCAGCCACAGCAAGGGGATGGTGAAGAAGGCCAGCAGCACCGCGATCAGCGTGTAGAAGCCGATCCGGCCCAGCACGAACCGCGTCATTTCTTTCTCCTGAGCAGGCGCAGGTAGAACACCGCCACGACCAGGTTGATCAGCAGGATGACCGTGGAGACGGCCGCGCCGTAGCCCAGTTCGCTGCCCTGCAGCGCGACCTTGTAGACGTGGACCGCCAGCACCTCGGTCTGACCATCGGGCCCGCCCGCGGTGAGCATGAACGGGGTGAAGTCGTTGAACGTCCACAGGCTGATCAGCAGGAGGTTCGTCAGGATGTGTCCCCTGATGTGGGGAAACACCACGTCACGTAACTGCTGCCAGCCGGAGGCCCCGGCCAGGCGGGCGCTCTCCAGGTGCGAGGGCGGCACGTTCCCGAGCGCGGCGCCGTACAACATCATCGAGAAGGCGGCGCCGCGCCAGGTGTTGAAGATGACGATCGACAGCATCGGGTGGTCGAGCAGCGGCGCGAATCCCGGGACGTGCAGCAGCGCTTGGAGCGTGCCGCCGTCGCGGTCGAGCAGCGCCACCCACAGGAACGAGACCACCGCGCTGGGCAGGATCCAGGCCAGGATGACCAGGCCCTCGACGGTCCGTTTGAGCGGTCCGGTGCGATCGCGCATCAGCCAGGCGATCGTGAACCCGAGCACGACCTGGCCGATGACGGCCGAGCCGAGCACGAACTGGACGGTCAGCCAGGTCGAGTTCCAGAACGCGGGGTCGGAGACCGCCTTGACGAAGTTGTCCAGGCCGACGAGCTGAGGCTCGGCGGCGGCGGTGCCCGTGAGGCGGTAGTTGGTGAGGCCGAGGTAGAGGACCCAGAGCGCGGGGAAGACCAGGAACACCGCGATCAGCGCCAGCGCGGGCGCCACGAACGCGCCCGCTCTCAGCCTGCCCAGGCCCGCCGCGTCCGAGCTGTAGCGACGGGCCGGTGCGTCCTCGAGAGCTTCAGGAGGCGATATTGCCTGCGCCACCGACGATTCCTTCGAGCTTCTTCTGGTAGTCCGCGGCGGCCTGGTCGGGTGCCGTGCCCCCGACGACGGCGGCCGTGGCCTCCTGGAGTGCGGCCGACACCTGCGGATAGACGGCGACCGGCGGCCGGTAGGCCGTCAACGGCAGCACCTTCTCCGAGATGAACGTCAGCAGCGGCTCCCCGGCGAGGATCTCCTTGTTGACGTCGGTGCGCGGGGTGATGCGCACGTTGCCGTTCTTGGTCTCCTCTTTCAGCCCCTCCGGCGAGAGTGTGAAGGCCAGCAGGTCGAAGGCCTCCTTCGGATGCTTGCTGTTGGGGTTGACGGTCCGCAGCGCGCCGCCCGACATGCTGACGAAGTCCTGGCCCCGCAGGCCCTTGCCGGGCTCCATGGCGGGGATCAGGGCGTAGCCGACGGTCTGGTCACGGTCGGCCATCTTGGCCACGCCGTCCTTGGGGTTGACGACGCCGCGCCAGAAGTAGTCGCCCTCCATCAGGATGCCGATCTTGCCGCCGGCGAACTGCTGGAAGGACTTGTCGCGGCCCTTGGCCTCCTGCTGGAGCTTGGGGTCACCGAGGCCGCTGCCGCCGTAGATCTTCTGGTAGAGGCCGAGCGCGTCCTTGAGCGGCTGGGACGCGCCGGTCCACTTGCCGTCCTTCTGCACCTCGCCGCCCGCGCCCGCCAGCAGCGGGAGCACGCCCTGCATCGAGGTGGCCTCGCCCATCGCGGTGCCGGCGTTGATCTGGATCGGCACCGGTACGCCCGCCGTCTTCAGCTTGGCGCCCGCGTCGAGGATCTCCTGCCAGCTCTTCGGCTGCCAGTCGGCGGGCAGCCCGGCCTTCTGGAAGAGCGTCTTGTTGAAGTAGAGCACCCGGCCGTCCGTGCCGACGGGCAGGGCGTACTTCTTGCCGTTGAAGGTGGCCAGTCCCTGGACCGACTCGGGGATCTGCTGCCAGCCGTCCCAGCTGTCGGCGCTCGCCCCCACCACGTCGGACAGCGGCTTGATGTAGCCCGCCTCGGCGAACTCACCGGCCCAGATGCCGTCGAGGTCGATCACGTCCGCGCCCTTGCCTGACTTCAGGTCGAGGGAGAGCTTGGTCTTGTACTGCTCGTCGTCGACACCGCTGGGGATGAACTTGACCTTGACGTCCTTCCCCTTCGCCTTCTCGGCCGCCTCGAACTTGGGGGCGACCCAGTTGGCGAGGAAGTCGGCCGCCGCCGCGTTCTTGCCGCCCGCGATGGCGTTCTGGGCGATCGTTAACTCGATCGTGCCACCGGAGTCGCCGCCGGACGACTGGCCGCACGCGGCGAGCCCCAGCGCGGACACGGCGAGGACCGCGACCGCGCCTACCGACCTTTTCCGCAATCCCATGCAAACCCTCCGACATGTCCTTAAAGCCAGGAACCCGGCCAATATGTCATGACATCCAGATGACGTAAAGGCCTGCCGATATTTCAGGAGTGTGTCCGCATGCTGCATCTTTGTCACGAGGAGGTCTCGGCGGGAGGTCCGGCCCTAGACGATCCACCTATCGGGGGTTTCGGTCAGGGAAAAAAGCCCGGCATAGCGGACATCCGAATGTCATGACAATATGCCATAGTAGGCACGAAGGCTCCGTCACTGGAGGTGCGTTGTACGACCTGATCACGATCGGCCGCTCCGGGGTCGACGTCTATCCGCTGCAGACCGGCGTGGGCCTGGCCCACGTCGACACCTTCGGTAAGTTCCTCGGCGGGAGCCCGACAAACGTCGCGGTCGCGGCCGCGCGCCACGGGCTGCGCGCCGCCGTGATCACCGCGGTCGGCGCCGACCCCTTCGGGGAGTACGTACGGCAGGCGATCCGCGGTTTCGGCGTGGACGACTCCTTCGTGGCCACCGTCGAAGGTCCCCCGACGCCCGTCACGTTCTGCGAGATCTTCCCGCCGGACGACTTCCCGCTCTACTTCTACCGGGGCGAGCATCCGCCGGACCTGCAACTGACCGCCGAGTCGCTGGACCTGGCCGCGATCAGGGACACGAAGCTGTTCTGGTTCACCGGCACCGGCCTGAGCCAGGAGCCGAGCCGGGCCGCGCACGCCGCCGCCCTGGCCGCGCGCACCTCCGGCTGGACCGTCTTCGACCTGGACCACCGCCCCATGCTGTGGGAGTCGCCCGAGGCCTCCCAGGAGGCGGTACGCCAGGCGCTTCCGCACGCCAACGTGGCCGTCGGCAACCTCGACGAGGTGGAGAACGCGGTGGGCACCCGCGACCCGGAGGCGGCCGCGCAGGCGCTGCTCGACGCCGGGATGCGCGTCGCCATCGTCAAGATGGGCCCCAACGGGGTGCTGGCCCGCAGCAGGGACGAGTACGTGGTGGCGGAGCCGGTCAAGGTCGACGTGGTGAACGGCATCGGCGCGGGCGACGCGTTCGGCGGCGCCGTCTGCCTGGGGCTGCTGAGCGGCTGGCCGCTGGAGCGGACGATCCGCTTCGCCAACGCCGCCGGCGCCTACGTGGCCGCCCGCCTGGCCTGCGCCGACGCGATGCCCACGACTGACGAGGTGCAGGCACTCCTATGAGCGACATGACGCTGCCCCGAACCGCCCGCTACGACCACCTGACCCACATCCGGGCCACCAGGCCGGAGGAGATCGAGCGCGCCGCCGCCCGGCGGCAGCGCCGGGGGCTGCCAGGTGAGGGCGAGCGCCTGCTGATCATCGCGGCCGACCATCCGGCGCGCGGGTCGCTCGGCGTCCGCGACCGGCCGCTGGCCATGGCCAGCCGTCCCGATCTGCTCGACCGGCTCCAGACGGCGCTGGCCCGGCCCGGCGTGGCCGGCATCCTGGCCTCCCCCGACGTGCTGGAGGACCTGCTGCTGCTCGGCGCGCTGGAGGAGAAGCTGGCCTTCGGCTCGATGAACCGGGGCGGCCTGCAGGGCTCGGTGTTCGAGCTGGACGACCGGTTCACCGGTTTCGACGCGGCCGCCATCGACGCGATGCGCCTCGACGGCGGCAAGATGCTCTGCCGCATCGACCCGGCCGACCACGCCACGGTCACCACGCTCGAATCATGCGCCCACGCGGTCACCGACCTGGCCCGCCGGCGGCTGCTGGCGATGGTCGAGCCGTTCTGGGCGGCGCGTACGGAGGCGGGCGTCCTGCGCAACGACCTGTCGCCCGAGGCGGTCATCCGGTCGATCAGCGTCGCCCAGGCACTCGGCACGACCTCCGCCTACACCTGGCTGAAGATCCCCGCGGTCGCCGAGATGGAGCGCGTCATGGCCGCCACCACGCTGCCCGCGCTGCTGCTCGGCGGCGACCCGCCCGATATCGACGCCGCCTACGCCGACTGGGACCGCGCGCTGCGCCTGCCGGGGGTGCGCGGGCTCGTCATCGGCCGCGCGCTGCTCTACCCTCCGGACGACGACGTGGCCGCCGCGGTGGACGGCGCGGCCGCGCTGGTTCGAGAGGTGCGCTCATGACATACCTTCCGTACGGCACGGCCGCCGGCGGGTCGTGGTCGGTGGAGATCACGCCCGCGTTGGCCGGTTGGACCTACTCGGGGCTGCGCGTGGCCGACCTCGGCGGCGCCCCGGTCTCTTTCTCGACCGGGGAGGAGGAGATGCTCGTCCTGCCGCTGTCGGGCTCGTGCACGGTGACGTGCGGCGCCGAGCGGTTCGAGCTGACAGGCCGCACGTCGGTCTTCGCCGGGCCTTCTGATTTCGCCTATATCCCGATTTCTACGGATGTGACGGTGGAGGGGACGGGCCGCATCGCGTTCCCCTCCGCTCGGGCGACCCGGCGGTTGGCACCGCGGTACGTTCCGGCCTCGGAGGTGCCGGTCGAGATCCGGGGCGCGGGCCAGGCCAGCCGCCAGGTGAACAACTTCTGCGCGCCCGGCGTCTTCGAGTGCGACAAGCTCGTGGCCGTGGAGGTGCTCACGCCGGGCGGCAACTGGTCGTCCTATCCCCCGCACAAGCACGACACCCCCAACGAGGGCGAGGCCGTGCTGGAGGAGATCTACTACTTCGAGGTGGCCGACGGCGGCCTGGGCTACCAGCGCGTCTACTCCTCCGGGCGGGGCCAGATCGACACGCTGGCCGAGGTCTCCTCCGGTGACGTGGTGCTGGTGCCCTATGGCTACCACGGCCCGTCGATGGCCGCGCCCGGCTACGACCTCTACTACCTGAACGTCCTGGCCGGTCCCGCCGACGAGCGGTCGATGGCGTTCTGCGACGACCCCCGGCACGCCTGGATCCGTTCTTCCTGGGACGGCCAGGCCATCGATGCGAGACTGCCGTTCGGGAGGACTTCATGACCCGTTTGACCGTGGCGCAGGCCGTGGTGCGCTTCCTGTCCCACCAGTGGAGCGAGCGCGACGGCGTCGAGCACCGGCTGTTCGGCGGCTGCTTCGGCATCTTCGGCCACGGCAACGTGGCCGGGCTCGGCCAGGCGCTGGCCACCTCGACCGAGGACCTGCCCTACCACCTCAGCCGCAACGAACAGGCCATGGTGCACGCGGCCGCCGCCTACGCGCGGGCCGCCAACCGGCTGTCCACCCTGGCCTGCACCACCTCGATCGGCCCCGGCGCGACCAACATGATCACCGGCGCGGCGGGCGCGACGATCAACCGGCTGCCCGTGCTGCTGCTGCCCGGCGACGTGTTCTCCACCCGGGTCGCCAATCCGGTGCTCCAGGAGCTCGAAGACGCCCGCTCGTACGACATCTCGGTCAACGACTGCTTCAAGCCGGTGTCGCGCTTCTGGGACCGGATCAACCGGCCCGAGCAGCTGCCATCGGCGCTGCTGGCCGCCATGCGCGTCCTCACCGACCCGGCCGAGACGGGCGCGGTGACGCTGGCGCTGCCGCAGGACGTCCAGGCCGAGGCCTACGACTGGCCGGAGGAGCTGTTCGAGCGCCGCCTCTGGCACGTGCCGCGACCACGCCCCGAGCGGGCGGCCCTGACGCGGGCGGCCGAGCTGATCAAGTCGGCCAGCCGGCCGCTGATCATCGCCGGCGGCGGGGTGATCTACAGCGAGGCCACGGCCGAGCTGCGGGCCTTCGCCGAGGCGTACGGCATCCCGGTCGCCGAGACGCAGGCGGGCAAGGGCGCGCTGCCGTACGGGCACCCGCTCGCGATGGGCGCGGTCGGCGCGACCGGCACCACCGCGGCCAACGCGCTGGCCCGCGAGGCCGATCTGATCATCGGCGTCGGCACCCGCTACAGCGACTTCACCACGGCCTCCCGCACGCTCTTCTCGGCTGAGGCCCGGTTCGTCAACCTGAACATCACCGGCTTCGACGCGGCCAAGCTGTCGGGGCTCCAGCTCGTGGCCGACGCCCGCGAGGGCCTGACCGAGCTGACCGGGGCCTGCGCCGGCTGGAGCACCACGGAGTCCTACCGCTCGCGCGCCGCCGAGCTGTCGGCCGCCTGGGACGCGGTGGTGGACGAGGCGTACGCGCTGGACGGCCGGCCGATGCCACAGTCGGCCGTGATCGGCGCGGTCAACGCCGCGGCCGGCGACGACGGCGTGGTGGTCTGCGCGGCCGGCTCCATGCCCGGTGACCTGCACAAGCTGTGGCGGCCGAGCGGCCCTGGCAATTATCACGTGGAGTACGGCTACTCCTGCATGGGCTACGAGATCGCCGGCGGGCTGGGCATCAAGATGGCCGTCCCCGACCGCGAGGTGTTCGTCATGGTGGGCGACGGGTCCTACCTGATGATGGCCCAGGAAATCGTCACGGCCGTCTCCGAGGGCATCAAGCTGATCGTGGTGCTGGTGGACAACTCCGGCTTCGCCTCGATCGGCCGCCTCTCGGAGAGCGTCGGCGCCCAGCGGCTCGGCACCTCCTACGCCTACCGGGGCACCGGCCGCTACGACGGCGACGGCCTGCCGGTGGACCTGGCCGCCAACGCCGCCAGCCTCGGCGCCACCGTGCTGCGGCCCGACACGCTGACCGACTTCCGCAAGGCTCTGGAGGCGGCCCGCGCCGCCGAGGAGACGACCGTGATCTATGTCCGCGCCGACCCCATGATCGACAGTCCGTCGTCGGAGGCGTGGTGGGACGTCCCGGTCGCCGAGCTCTCGACCGCGCCGGAAGGCCCTATGGTGCGCGCTTCGTACGAGTCCGAGAAGAGCGCCCAGAAGCCGCACATCACGCCCACCTGACAGAAGGGGCGCTGCTTCAGGCACGCTGCTTCAGGCACGCTGCTTCAGGCGCGCTGCTTCAGGACGTCGGCGATGCCCGCCAGGAACGAGTCGACGTCCGCGATCAGGTAGCCGGGCCGCAGCAGCACGGTCGAGAACTTCGCCTCGCGGACGTCCTTGGCCGTCACCGGATAGTCGGTGGTGCCGCGCAGCGTGGCCACGATCCGGTCCAGGAAGGCGTCGACCTCGTCCTCGTTGTAGCCCGTGCCCATCCGCCCGGGCCGGAAGGCCACCCGCTCCACCCGCGCCGCCTGCGTCTCGAACCACTCCTCGCGCAGCATCTCACCGGTCGGCTCGGCCATGGCCAGCCGTACGGGACTCTTGGCCCGCGTCTCCAGCGCCACCACGAACGCCTCCAACGCGAAGTCCACCGCGGTCTCCTGATAACCGCCGCGCCTGGCCCGGAACGTCGCCCTGCGTACGTCGTCGGCCGTGACCTGCTCGATGTCGCGCGGCCCCCTGCCCAGTGTGGCCTCGATGCGCCCGATCAGGGCGTCGACCTCGACCGGGTCGTAGCCTGAACGCATACCCATGACGCGTGGAAAGCGGTTCAAGCTCACTCCTTCTGCGGTGTGCTGGGGGCCTGCTCATATTGTGGGGCTCTTTATCCTGACAATGCGAACTGAGATATACCGTTACTGCACCATGAGATTGACCAAGGTCTCTTTCCGTTATCGAAGACGTGATCCTTCTGTCATGAAGGACGTGGACGCGCACCTTGATCCCGGTGACGTGATCGAGGTCGCCGGCGTCAACGGTGCGGGCAAGTCCACACTGCTCCGCCTGCTGGCCGGGCTCACCAAGCCGTCGTCGGGCACCATCACCGACCGCCCGGCGGTGGTCGGCTTCGCCCCGGACCGCTTCCCGCTCGAGCAGCCCTTCACGGTCTCCGGCTACCTGCGCCACATGTCCCGGATACGCGGCGGCGCCCGATGGGAGCCCTGGGCGGAACGCCTCGGCATGGCTCACCTGCTCGGCCTGCGGCTGAGCGAGTTATCGAAGGGCAGCGCCCACAAGGTCGGGCTGACCCAGGCCCTGATGTGCGGGCCCGGCCTGCTCATCCTGGACGAGCCGTTCGCGGGGCTCGACGCCGACACCCGCGAGGTGCTGCCGTCCATCGTCACGGAGCTCTCCGAGGGCGGCGCCATCGTGGTCGCCAGTGACCACCAGGGCGGCCTGCGTCACCTTCCCTCCATCCGGCACTGGACGGTGGTGGACGGCCTGGTCAAGGAGGGTACGGCGGGGCAGCGGGCGACCGTGCGGGTGGATCTGCCGGTGGACGAGGTCCGGTCGTTCGTGGCCAGGATGCGTGACGAGGGCTACCGGGTCCAAGACGTGTCCGTCGCCACATCCGTCGCAGAGGTCGGCCACGTCGCGGAAGTCACCGACGCCAACGTTACGAACGTCGCCGACGTCACCGAGGAGCAGCGATGATCGCCTTGACTGTCTTCCGGGTCGCGGCCTACATCCGGTCCCACCGCATTTTCCAGGCGCTCCTGCTCATGCTCGCGCTGGTCGCCATCCTCTACGGCAGCCGCGCGCCCAAGGGCGCCGAGACCGAGGTCCTCACGGACGCCGCGGTGCTGGTGATCCCGATCCTGGCCTGGTCCAGCAGGAGCGTGCTCGACACCGAGCCGGATCAGCAGCGCGCCATGTCGGCGATCAGCGTGGGCGGCCGGCTGCGCGAGCTGAGCGCGGGCCTGCTGGCGGCCTTCGCGACGTCCCTGGTGCTCATCGCGCTGGCCCTGGGCTGGGGCCTGGCACTGGGCGTCAGCACGGTCCCGGCGCCCGAGGAGTTCGCCGCGGTCTTGACGTTGTACGGCCTCGCGACGCTCGCCGGGGTCACGCTCGGCGCCCTCACCAGCCGGGCGATCCTGCGCTCCCCCGCGATCTCCATCATGTCGCTGCTGCTGGGCTTCCTGGTCATGCTGATGCTCAGCGCCTCGCCTCTGTACTGGCTCACGGTCCCGGTCATCACCTGGATGAAGTCCGCGAACTCCGCCGAGCTGACCGCCCGGCTGCCTGAGCTCGCGACCATCTCGCTGGCGTGGTGCCTGCTCGGCCTGGGCTGTTACGCCTGGCTGCGCCGTACCCGACCCTGAAAACACGACGGGAACGTCACGCGTGCCCCTTTTAGCCGCTAGGTTAGTGAGTACTCACCCACCTATGAGGAGCAGGCGCCATGAAGGTGATCTGTGTCGGCGACAGCATCACGCGTGGTCAGGTCAGCGCGAACTACGTGAAAATGCTGGAGTCCAGGCTGCCGGGCACCACTGTGATCAACGCGGGCGTCAACTACGACGTCTCCGCCCATGTGCTGGACCGGCTCTCCGAGGTCGTCGACCAGGATCCCGACGTGGTCACCGTGCTCATCGGCACCAACGACGCCACAGCGACACTGGGCGAGAGCACCGCCCGCAAGCTGCGCGACCGGTGGAAGCTGAGCGAGGACATCAGCCCTGACGGCTACGCGGCGAACCTCTCCGCCATCGCCACCCGGCTCAAGGACGAGACTCGGGCCCGCATCGCGCTGATCTCGCCGCCGGTGCTCGGCGAGGACCTCGACTCGGAGGCGCTGCGGCGGACGTCGGAGTTCGGGGAGATCGTACGTAAGGTGGCGGCCGAGCAGTTCGTGCAGTATCTCCCGCTCAACGAGCAGATGGTGGCGCACCTGGAGAAGGCGGAGCGCAAGCCGCGCGTCCACTACCGGGCGGACAGCCTGCTGGCGCCCACCGCCGCGATGCAGCACTTCTTTCTCGGGCGCGGCTTCGACTCGATCGCCAAGAGCCGCGGCCTGCTGCTGACCACGGACACCGTCCACCTGAACAGCCGCGGCGCCGGGATGATCGCGGACCTGATCGAGGGCGTCGTGCGCTCTTCCTGAGCCTTTCTAGAGCTCTTCCCAGGGCTATTCGGCGGCGGCGAGCTGGCCGCAGGCGCCGTCGATCTCGCGGCCGCGGGTGTCTCGCACGGTCACCGGCACACCGTGGTATTCGAGCCGCCGCACGAACGCCCGCTCGTCCTCCGGCCGGGAGGCGGTCCACTTGGAGCCGGGCGTCGGGTTGAGCGGGATCAGGTTGACGTGCACCAGCTTGTTGCGTACCAGCTTGCCGAGCAGGTCGGCCCGCCACTCCTGGTCGTTGATGTCCTTGATCAGCGCGTACTCGATCGAGATCCGCCTCTTGGTCTTGGCCGCGTACGCCCAGGCGGCGTCGAGGACCTCCGACACCTTCCAGCGCGTGTTGATCGGCACCAGCGTGTCGCGCAGCTCGTCGTCGGGTGCGTGCAGCGACAGGGCGAGCGTGACCGGCAGGCCCTCGTCGGCGAGCTTGCCGATGGCGGGCACCAGGCCGACCGTGGAGACCGTGACGCCGCGCGCCGAGATGCCGAGGCCGTGCGGGGCGGGCTCCACCATCCGGCGTACGGCCCCGATGACCTGCTTGTAGTTGGCCAGCGGCTCGCCCATGCCCATGAAGACCACGTTGCTCACCCGCCCTGTGCCGCCGGGCACCTCGCCCGCGGCCAGCGCGCGGGCGCCGGAGACCACCTGCTCGACGATCTCGGCGGTGGACATGTTGCGGGTCAGCCCGGCCTGGCCCGTGGCGCAGAACGGGCAGTTCATGCCGCAGCCGGCCTGTGACGACACGCACATCGTCACCCGGTCGGGATAGCGCATCAGCACCGACTCGACCAGCGCGCCGTCGAACAGGCGCCACAGCGTCTTGCGGGTGGTGCCGGCGTCGGTGGTCTGCTCCTTGACCGGGGTGAGCAGCGACGGCAGCAGCACCGACAGCTTGTCGCGGGCCGCCGCGGGCAGGTCGGTCATCGCGTGCACGTCGGCGTTCAGGCGCTCGAAGTAGTGCCGGGACAGCTGGTCGGCGCGGAATGCCTTCTCGCCGAGCTCCGTCACCGCCGCGCGGCGGTCGGGCATGGACAGGTCCGCCAGGTGCCGAGCCGGCTTGGCCCTGCGCGGCGCGACGAAGGTGAGCTGGCCTGGCTGCTGGGACACGTTCCTGCCTTTGCTTGGGTGGTTACCGACCAGGTTAGTGAACGTTCGGCTCCCAGGTGTCATTCCATGAGGGAGCTCCGGGTGGCGGAAGCTCTCGCATGAGGGTATGGGCCGATCTAGAGTGCATCTCGTATGGCGATTTTCCGGTCGGCTTCTGGCGAGGGGCAGACCGAGGTCGTCCTCACCGCCGGCAACCCGTACGGCAGCCGAACGCTCGTGGTCGAGCGGGACGAGGACGCCTCGGTAGCTTACCTGTGCTCGCCTGACGGTGCCGTGCACGGCGCCGTGTGGCTGGCCAACCACCGTCCCGCGCCCGAGGTGGTCGATCTGGCCAGGCTCAACTCCGGGTTGCCGCCGCTCATGCCCCGGCCCAACACCACGCACCCGGCCGGGCGCCGGCCGCTCGGGCAGCTGACGGCGCTGTGGTTCGAGGAGGGCGACGGGGTCGCGGTCTATGAGGACGAGGACCTGCTGGCGGTCATCCCCGGGTGGGCCGACATGAGCAGGGGCATGCCCGGCTACGCCCGTGACGCCGTGGGTGAGACGCCGTTCGCCTGGGCGCTGTCCGAGGCGCTCGACGGGCTGCGGCCGCGCATCTCCAACGCCAGGTCCTACTGGCGCTGGCGGCATCTGGAGGGGTCCTGGGCGTCGTTCCAGGAGTTCGTCATGGGGCATCTGGAACGGGGGCTCGGGCCGGCCGGGCGCTACTGGGACGTGAGCGGGGAGCGGCTGCCGGCTGTCGGCGTCACCGAGCGGCCGCCGTACGGGCGCCGGGGGTTCACGGTGCTCTCCACAGTCGGGATGAGCTGCCAGCGGATGCCCACCGTCGAGCAGTGGATCGACCGGCCGGGCGCGTACGCCAGGATCGAGCTGGCCGTGGCCACCCGCGAGGATCCGCGCGAGGCGGCGCTGCTGCTGGTGTGGCTGTCGCAGTATCCGTGGCACTCGGTCACGTGGCTAGGGCACGGGCATACGGCCAAGTGGTATCACGAGCCGGCCACGTTCCCGCTGGGGCCGCAGTACGCGGGGGTCATGATGGTCGCCGACCCACCCGCCATGCCGGATTTATCAGGATTCGCCTTCGGTGGTGAGGCCGTCCGCTGGCTCTGGCTCCAGCCGATCACCATCGAGGCGATGGAAGAACACCGCCACTAGCGACACGTCAGAAGAACACCGTCATCAGCAGCCAGACCGGCACCAGCGTGGTCACCAGCGAGTCGAGCCGGTCCATGAGACCGCCGTGGCCCGGCAGGAGCGTGCCCAGGTCCTTGATGCCGAGATCCCGCTTGATGATCGACTCGATCAGGTCACCGACGGTCGCCAGCACCGCCACGAGCGCGCCGATCAGGGCGCCCTGCCAGAGCTGCCCGTCCATGAGCCAGCTCACCAGCCAGGCGCCTACCGCCACGCACGCGATGATGGACCCCGCCATCCCCTCCCAGGTCTTCTTCGGGCTGATGACGGTCATCTGGTGCTTGCCGAACAGCACGCCCGCGATGTA
Source organism: Nonomuraea sp. NPDC049028 (assembly GCF_043197735.1). Classification (NCBI taxonomy): domain Bacteria; kingdom Bacillati; phylum Actinomycetota; class Actinomycetes; order Streptosporangiales; family Streptosporangiaceae; genus Nonomuraea; species Nonomuraea sp. NPDC049028. Next base: position 989,209 of record NZ_JBICTR010000002.1, on the reverse strand, counting down.
GCCGCCGATGTCGCTGGCCACGGTCACCGCGATGAAGATGACCACCCGATCACGGCCGTCACCAGGCGCCAGCAGCAACGCCGCGAACCCGGCCAGCAGCGGCGGATAGACCAGGATGAACACCGAAGCGGTCGTGTCGCGTACGTAGCCGTCGGTGCCGTCACTGAACATCCGCCAGATCAGCAGGACGAAGACGACCACCACGAACGCGCCGAGCAGCCAGACAGGCCCGCCCCAGTAGGCACCGGCGAACATCGCGACCATGCCACCGAGCAGGGGCACGGCCGGCACCTTGATGCCGCGGCTCCCGAACGCCTGGATCAGCTCCATGACCCCGACGCCCACGGCTCCCGCCAGCACCAGGAGAAAGAGTTCTTTGACGGTGTAGAGCGTGCCGATGACGAGCGCGCCCAACCCCAAGCCCACCGCTATGGCGGCAGGAAGGTTCCGTCCGGTACGGCTGCCGCCGCTCGGGCTGGTGCCAGCCGTACTTTCGTCCACAGATCTCTTCCTGGGTCTTCCATGAGCCACGGCCCCCGCCACCGGGCGAGGGCCGTGCGGCGCGCCGCTCAGACCTCGAGCAGCTCGGTTTCCTTGTGCTTGAGCAGCTCGTCGATCTTGGCGACGTGCTTCTGGGTGATGTCGTCGAGCTCCTTCTCCGCGCGGCGGACCTCGTCCTCGCCCGCCTCCCCGTCCTTGATCATCTTGTCGAGGATCTCTTTGGCGGAGCGGCGGATGTTGCGCACGGAGACCTTGGCGTGCTCGCCCTTGTTCCTGGCGACCTTGATGTACTCCTTGCGCCGGTCCTCCGACAGCTCGGGGAACGACACGCGGATCACCGCCCCGTCGTTGCCGGGGTTGACGCCCAGGTCGGACTCACGGATCGCCTTCTCGATCGCGGCCATCGAACCCTTGTCGTAGGGCTGGATGATCACCATGCGGGCCTCGGGCACATGGAACGAGGCCAACTGCTGGATCGGGGTCGGCGTGCCGTAGTACTCGGCATTGATCTTGTTGAACATCGAAGGGGTTACCCGGCCCGTCCGGATGCCCGCGAAGTCCTCCTTCGCGACCGTAACGGCCTTGTCCATCTTTTCCTCGGCTTCGAGGAGGGTTTCGTCGATCACAGCGGCTCCCTGTCTTCTGGCTGGCGATGTCGGGCGCGCTCCCTCATTTGCCTGCGGGACTCACCAGCGTGCCGATTTTCTCACCGCGGACCGCTCGCAGGATGTTGCCCTCGCCCATCAGGTCGAAGACGACGATCGGGAGGTCGTTGTCCTTGCACAGGCTGATCGCGGTGGCGTCCATGACCTGGAGGTCGCGGATCAGCACCTCGCCATAGTCGAGGTGGTCGAACCTGACCGCGTCGGGATTCTTCCGTGGATCGGAGTCGTAGACCCCGTCCACCTGAGTGCCCTTGAGCAGCGCCTCGGCGCCGATCTCCAGGGCGCGCTGGGACGCCGCGGTGTCGGTGGAGAAGAACGGCGAGCCGAGCCCGGCGCCGAAGATGACCACGCGACCCTTCTCCAGGTGCCTGATCGCGCGGCGCGGCAGGAACGGCTCGGCGACCTGCTGCATGGTGATGGCGGTCTGCACGCGGGTCTCGACGCCGCGCCGCTCCAGGAAGTCCTGCAGTGCGAGACAGTTGATGACGGTGCCCAGCATCCCCATGTAGTCGGCGCGGGCGCGGTCGATGCCCTGCTCGGACAGCGCCGCGCCGCGGAACATGTTGCCGCCGCCGACCACCACCGACACCTGCACACCCTCGCGTACGGCCTCGGCGATCGAGTCGGCCAGGTGGTCGACCACCAGCGGGTCGATCCCCAGCGGGTCGCCACCGGCGAACGCCTCACCTGACAGCTTCAGCATGACCCGCTTCCACCGGAGCGGGTTCTGATACGAAGAAGCCGCCGACGTAGCTGGCTCCTGGTTCTCCTGCACGGCGGCGGCCTCCCTCTTAGGCGGTTCGATGGGCTGGAATTTCGTTCAAGCCTAAGCCTGGCCGACTTTGAAGCGAACGAAGGCCAGCACCTCGGCGCCGTTCTCCTCGGCGTACTTGCCGACGGTCTTCTTGTTGTCCTTGACGAACGCCTGCTGGAGCAGGGTGAAGTCCTTGTACCAGCCGTTGACGCGACCCTCGACGATCTTGCCGATGGCGGCCTCGGGCTTGCCCTCCTCGCGCGTCATCTCCTCGAAGAGCTTGCGCTCCTTGTCGACGACGTCGGCGGGCACGGCGGCGGCGTTGAGGTACTGAGGGGCCATCGCGGCGGCGTGCTGCGCGATGTCCTTGGCGACCTCGGAGTTCGGCTTGTCGAGCTGGACCAGCACGCCGACGGCCGGTGGCAGCGCCGGGTCGGTGCGGTGCATGTAGGCGCCGATGTAGCCGCCCTCCAGCACCGCGAAGCGGCGGATCTCGATCTTCTCGCCCAGCGCGACGTTGGCCTCGTCGAGGAGTTCCTTGACGGTCTTGCCGTCAAGCGAGGACTCGAGCAGCGTCGCCACATCGGCCGGCTTGGTGGCCAGGATGTGCGCGACGACCTGACCGGCCAGCTCCTGGAAGCGCTCGCCCTTGGCCACGAAGTCGGTCTCGCAGTTGAGCTCCAGCAGCGCGGCGGCGGAGTCGCCGTCCTGCTTGAGCGCGACCAGGCCGTTGGAGGCGGTGCGCGCCTCGCGCTTGCCCACGTCCTTGGCGCCCTTGAGGCGCAGCAGCTCGATGGCGCGGTCGATGTCGCCGTCAGCCTCTTCGAGCGCCTTCTTGCAAGACATCATTCCGGCCGCGGTGATCTCGCGAAGCCGCTTGACGTCGGCCATGTTCACGGAAGCCATTGCTTTTTTCCTTGTGGGATTTCGTCGTGGATCGGGTGGGCGCCGACCTTCCGGCACCCACCCTATGGTTCGAACGGCCGGCGGCTGCCGTACAGGAGCTCAGCGTCTTACCTGGTGAGCAGCCCTGCCTTCGCGGCCTGCCCGGCTCTTCCGGCCTTGCCCGGCGGCGGGGGTCTCGACCCCCCGCCGCCGGGCTCAGCGTCTGCGATTTCCGCTCGGCCTCGCGTGCGGGTCACTCCACGGAGCCGGGCTGGGTAGGCGACTGCTCGCCACCTCGGTGTTCACCCGAGGTGTGAGCGGTCAGGCCTGCTGCTGCTCGGTCTCGCCCTCGGCGGCGGCCGGAGCGACCTCAGCCGCGACCTCAGCCTCAGGGGCAGCGGCCTCAGCCTCGGGAGCGACGGCCTCAGCCTCGGGAGCGGCGGCCTCGGCGGCCGGCTCAGGGGCGGCCTGCTCGGCGGCGCCCTGCTCGATGAGCTCGCGCTCCCACTCGGCCAGCGGCTCGGCGGCAGCGGGCTTCTCGTCACCGCGGGCGGCGCCCGAGCGAGCCATCAGACCGGCCGCGACACCGTCGGCGACGACCCTGGTCAGCAGGCCGACGGCGCGGATGGCGTCGTCGTTGCCGGGGATCGGGTAGTCGACCTCGTCGGGGTCGCAGTTGGTGTCGAGGATCGCGACGACAGGGATGCCAAGCTTCTTGGCCTCGCTGATCGCGATGTGCTCCTTCTTGGTGTCGACGATCCACACCGCGCTGGGCACGCGGCCCATGTCACGGATGCCGCCGAGCGTGCGCTCGAGCTTGTCCTTCTCACGCCGGCGCATGAGGAGCTCCTTCTTGGTGAGCCCCGAGGCGGCGACGTTGTCGAAGTCGAGCTCCTCGAGCTCCTTCAGACGCTGAAGCCTCTTGTGCACGGTGGAGAAGTTGGTGAGCATGCCACCCAGCCAGCGCTGGTTGACGTACGGCATGCCGACGCGAGCCGCCTGCTCGGAGATGGCCTCCTGCGCCTGCTTCTTGGTGCCGATGAACAGGATCGTGCCGCCGTGGGCGACCGTCTCCTTGACGAAGTCGTAGGCACGGTCGATGAACGACAGCGACTTCTGCAGGTCGATGATGTAGATGCCGTTGCGCTCGGTGAAGATGAAGCGCTTCATCTTCGGGTTCCAGCGGCGGGTCTGGTGCCCGAAGTGAACGCCGCTCTCGAGCAGCTGTCGCATGGTGACGACGGGGGCCATGTGATGGTCCTCCAGGTCTGGGCGCCCGTGCGGGCGGGCGCGGTTCTCGGTTGTGCCGCGGCAGCCCAATGGCTGTCGCCCTGATGCCCCGAACCCGCTCCAGCCGAGCCGTGGCTCGGACCGATGGGGCGGTCCGCGATGGGGCATGCGAAGTCGGCCTGTGATGCGCAGGCCACCCAAAAGTCTACCTCCCACGCCGCCCCGGCCTGACCGTCTCGGGTCAGCCCGCGTCGTGGTCCTCCGTAGGCAGCCCCGGCGCCGCCCTCCGCACATGCGGGAAGAGATTGACCTGGGCCTCGGCGATCCTGGCACCGGGAGGCGCCGCCCGCTCATCGCGATGGCGCGCCAGGTACGGCTCGAACAGCTTCTCGACCTCGACATTGAGCCGCGCCATCTCCTCGGCGTCGAGCCGCAGCATCAGGCGGCTGAAGCGGGTCGCCTCGCGCCACTCCTCGGGCTCCTGGTCGATGTTCTCCAGCGCCCGCCGGGCCTCCTCGTCCGCTTCCTTGCGAAACGCCTGGATCAGCAGGTGCTTGGCCTCACGCACCTCCGGCTGATCGCCGGGCTGCACGCCGACCGACAGGGGCGTACTCGTCGGCTTCCAGACCCGCTCCCGCCCGTCGCCGCGCGGCGGCGCATCTTCCACGAACCCGTACTTGGCCAGCATGCGCAGGTGGTAGCTGGCGGCACTCGGAGTGATGCCGGCGACCTCGGCGACCTCGGTGGCGGTGGCGCTGCCGTCGACACCCAGCCGGTTCAGGATCGCCAGCCGGGCCGGGTGCGCCAGGGCCCGCATCGCCTTGGGGTCACTGAGGCTCTCCCGCGTCATGGCACCAAGGTACCCGGAAGTGATGTGAAGCATTGCCTTCATAACCCTGAAGGGTTACTTTCATAGTTATGAAGCATTCCCTTCACAAATCGGCGCCAACTCGCGATCGGATCGCACCCGGAGGCGCGCCGGCCTCACCTGGGGACGCCCCACCGGCGCCAGACCTCACCCCGCTCCTCAAACAGCGCGACTATCGACTGCTCTGGACCGCTCGCACCATCTCCATAACCGGCTCCGAGGTGTCCAAGCTGGCCGTGCCGCTGTCCGCGGTCACCCTGCTCGCCGCCTCCCCCATGGAAATGGGCCTGCTCACTGGGGCGGCCTCACTCCCCGCCCTGCTCCTCGGCCTCCAGTCGGGCGCGATCGCCGACCGCCTCTCGCGCCACCGCCCCCTCATGATCGCCTGCGAACTCGTCTCCTGCGCCGCCGCACTGACGGTCCCTGTGGCCTGGCTCCTGGGCGTGCTCAACGCCTTCTGGCTCATCGTCGTCGCCCTGGTCATCGGCTCAGCGGGCGTGCTCTTCAGGGCCGCGAACTTCCCGCACGTGGCCGCGATCGTCTCCCCCGAACAGCGAACGGAGGCCATGGCCGGCTTCCACGCCTCCTACTCAGTGGCTTCCGTCGGCGGCCCCGGCCTGGCCGGGCTCCTCGTACAACTGCTGACGGCCCCGCTGGCGGTGTTCACGGAGGCGCTGTCGTTCCTGGCCTCGGCACTGCTGCTGCGCTCGATCCGTACCCCGGAGAAGAACGAGCCGGCCCCCTCCCGAGGCATGTGGCGAGACGTGACCGAAGGGCTCCGCGTCAGCGCCACCCATCCCGTACTCCGTGCCCTCCTCGGCGCGGGCGTCACCATCAACTTCTTCGCCCTGGCCTACACGGCCGTCTACATGCTGTACATGGTGAACACCCTCGGCATCCCCAGGGGCCTCATCGGCGCCCTCATCGCCCTCGGCGGCGTCGGCGGGCTCATCGGCGCCTGGATCACCACCCGCGCCGCCAAACGCTACGGCGAGAACCGCGTGCTCCTCGCCTCCGTACTCTTCTTCCCGATCGAAATACTGGCAGTGGGGCTGCTCAGCGGACCCCTCTGGTGGAAGCTGGCTCTGCTCACGCTCACCGGCGTCGTCACAGGTGGCGTCGTAGTCGCGTTCGCGACCTGCATGGGCGCGATCGTCCTGCGCGAAACTGCCCCCGAACTCCGTGGCCGCGTCAATGCCACCATGACGTTCGCCGTACAGGGCGTCATGGCTCTGGGCGGCCTCGCGGGTGGCGCGCTGGCCGAGTTCGCGGGCCTGCGTCCCGTCATTCTCGTCTCAGCGGTCGGCATCGCACTCAGTACGATCTGGATCTGGGCCTCTCCCCTGCGCCCTGGCCGCCGCCGTCGCTTCGCGGACCCCACTGACCCGGCATCGACCCAGCCCTCACCAGAGCCCTCGAAGTCCTGACCCTTCCAGACGAGAACGCCTCGTTCACCGCCACCCACTGACGTTCCCCATCGAGCCGACGCACCATGGCGACCGACGTCCACCGTCCGCACCACGGCGACCGACATTCACCGTCCGCACCACACACCATGGCGACCGACACCGTCTATCCGACGCACCGTGGCGACCGAACATCAACCTGACGGCCCAGCTCTGCGAACACCGCAGCGTGGAGCATCCAGCGTCGCCATCCGTGACATACGGCTCAGGCAACTACACCCCGGCCTCAGCCACCAACCCTTTGAGCACAGGCCCTCAAACACAATCCTTCACCCAGCCAGACGCGGCCCCTCGTTTGGCTAGATCAACTCGTCCGCCAGTAGGTCCATAAGCAACCCATCGTGAAACTCTCCAGTCACCGGATTCCGCTCATAGGCCCGCATAATCCCCACCCGCTTGAACCCCACCCGCTCGTAGGCATTGATGGCCACCGTGTTGTGCGCCGCAGGATCGATGGTCAGCCGGTGATGCCCCCGCTCCTCGATCAACCATCGCGCCAACGTACGAACGGCTTCCTGCCCGAACCCGCGTCCGTGCCACCGCGGTCCGAGGAAGATGTCGATCCCCGAGCTGCGATACATCGGATCCTCGACCTCCTCGTACTGGATGGCCCCGATCACCTCGCCGCCGACCGTAATGGCGAGCATGTCGTCGAACTCATCGACCGGCCCCCACCACTTGGCCACCTCCGGCGTCCCCGCGATCTCCCCCAGCCGCGCCTCGTCATCCCGTACGACGTCCCGCAGTATCACCCGGGACCCACGCAGCTCAACCATGCCGCCTCCCCAACCCCGCCCGCGCCACGATGGCAGCAGTAATCCACAGGCTTACCGACCCGCACCCTCCTTTTCCACAGAATTACGTTCGCCCCTCCGACCGCCCCCACCTTTCCCGCAAACTCACCGCATGCCCATCCATCCCACCCCCTGCTGTCCGCCACCTCTTACCTCTTCCAACTCCGCCCTTCAATCACCGCATCACTTCCACCCCGCCCCTCCATCACGGCATCGCTCCCACCCCACCCCTCCATCACGGCATCGCAACCATCCGCTTCACTCCCGCCCTGACACTCCCAACAGCCACTCCAGCCCCGAATCCCCGCACCTCTTCGGCCCCACAGCTCCACGCCTCTTCGGCCTCAAACCCACGCACCTCTTCGCCCACCAAAAGCCCACAACTCACCACCACCCCTTCAACCACGAAACCCCCACAATCCGCCCACGCCCCTCCGACAGCGGCAGGTCAACCCATCCCCCGCCAACAAAACACCTTCAGCGAGGAGCGCCGTCATACCCGGTGACGCTTCTGGCCGCCCTCCTCGCCCTAGCCATCCCCCTGATCTCCTTGGCACTCGCAAGCCCCGCCGCCGCTGCCGACCGCCCCACCTGGCGATGGCCACTGGGCGGACACCCCAGAGTCCTCCGCCAGTTCGCACCCCCACCCGAGCCGTGGCTGTCGGGCCACCGGGGCATCGACCTCGGCGCCCCACCCAGCACCCCTGTCGTAGCCGCAGGCCCAGGCATCGTCCGCTTCGCCGGCCCCCTCGCGGGCCGGGGTGTGGTCACCATCGAGCACACGGACGGCCTACGCACGACGTATCTGCCGGTCAACGCATCAGTACGCCGGCACCAGCGCGTAACGCCCGGCACCCGCCTGGGAGTCATCGAACGGCCAACTGGCCACTGCCGAGAATCCTGTCTTCACTGGGGCCTCCTGCGCGGCTCCCACTACCTGGACCCCTTGCTCCTCCTCGGACAAGCCCACATCCGCCTCCTCCCTTACTGGAACCTGGACGCCCTGGACACCGCCGCCCTCTGGACGCAGCCACCACCCTCAAGCACCGAACACCTCCACCCGGCATCCGCCGACATGACTCCCTCTACGGCAACAACGGCAACTACCCGACCGCTGACATCGCCACCTCAGCCAGGTCGCACCCCTGCGCCCGGCCCCACCGTTTCGAACGAACCCTCCTGGCCTCCCGACGCCAATCCCGCCTTCCGCTTCGCGGCACGTTCCGCCTCGACACCCGCCATCTCAATCATCAGCGTGGGCACGCTGTTCAGCGCATTACTGCTGATGACCCTGATCCGCCGCCATCGAAGTACGCGCACGCAGCACCCGCGCACCACACGAGGTCAACACCGCAAACAGCAGCGAAATCGACCCCCACGAAAGCGCCGACGCAGAGCCAGGCCCATCAAGCGATAACCCAGGGCGCCCGCCTGCCTGATGGCTGATGGCTGATGGCTGATGGCTGCTGCCAGCCTCTGTGAGGCAGCGTCCCACTGAGTGGTGGATCCACGATCTCGCTATAGGACTTCTACCGGGGACTCACAGGGCCGAGGAGCCGAGGAGCCGAGGAGCCGAGAAGCGACACCGCTCCGCGGGACGTCATCCAGGCCTTGCCACACGGGACCCCCGGTCATGCGGCCAGTCGGTCCGACGAACCCGCCAAATCTCACCGAGCGAAGTCGGTCATACGCCAGCGCGCACTAGGTCCACCCCGCCGAACCCCACAATTTCGTCCCCCGGCCGGACCCAGCCCCAGCAACAACCCCGCTGGACTGGAAACCCGAATCCCGCAGGACCCGAAACCCAGCCCTCTCGAGCTGACGTCCCGCAACGCGGTGAAGTTTCTCACCCCCTCGGCCCTGTTCGCCCACGTAGGAAAGGCACAACGAGATCGTTGTTCCGCCGCTGGGCGGGACACCATCTCCCTCTCTCGAACCAGGGAACCAAGCCCCCGCTGAACCCGGAACTCAGTCCGCTATTGGACTCGAACCAGGAGTTCAGGGTTTTGATGAGTCCACGCGAGTTCAGGTGCGTGGTTAGGCCGGTCAATCGAGCCCAGACCCGTTCGCGCCCGTTCACGCTGTGTGGCTCCCATTCTGGCTCCCTTCGGGCTCTCAGCCAATCACGCCTCTCCAGCTTGGGCGTGTCCGACGGCCAGGGCATAGAGTCCTGCCAGCAGTTGAACCACTGTGCTGTCGAGGGCGCAGCAGCGCGATGACAGTCACTCACGCGAGGAGCGCTCGCAACGAGCAGGCTACCTTTCAGCCGGCGGGTCTAAACCATCCGCAAAATGCCCCCTCCCAGAGACTTACGAAAAGTCAAAAATTCAGAAATCAATACAAGCTGCGCGACTTAACGGGTATTAGTGCGGAGATGAAGGGGGGCTGCATGCCTTGGCTGGATCACGAATTTATATTGGGTGACGACAGCATGTCATCTCCAACCGTTGGGTGCTCTTGCGGCTGGCGAAAGAAGGCATACTGGGGAGAGCCCGCAGACGCTTGGCAAAAGCAGCTGCGCAAGGCGCGTGCATATTTCGAGCACGATGAGAGCGATGCGACTCGGTGGACTGATTCCAACGGAGAAACTCGGGTGGCTTGTAGGTGTGGCTGGGAAGTGCACCTGGACGCCGACTGGATCTTATAGATGCATGCGAACAGCATCTACGCGACGCAAACTAATCCTCAGGCCGAAATATCAGCTGAGGAGCCGAGCCGACCACGCATTCTTCTGTCCATCCTGCCGTTGACCCACCGCGGAGCGGCAGCGGACCGGCGACGGAGGTGCAAGCCCGGCTTGACGTGTCCCTCAGCGTGGGCAGCTTCCACGTTCATTGGCCGCCAACGGTTACAGCCGGGCTTGCGGCGGAGGAGGCGGTCTGCTGGGCTTGCCTGGGTCGATGGCAGGCGGGATGGACCCCACCAGCCACCCCACAACCCGCACGTGCGTGCGATCGACATCCCGGAGCCGGAGCGCCCCCGCTGGAGGCATGCAGTGAGGCCGGCCCCGTGACCGCGCACGCGTGCGCTGGCTGGCTCGTCCACGTGAACCGAGAAGTGCGCCCCCTGTGTGATCAGGTCTGTACTGTCGCCTGGCGGCCCCTTCCACTCGTCCGCGCCAGCCGTCCGGCGTTCTGCGCGTCGCCGCCGGGAGCGCAGCGGGAGGTGGTGGCGTGCGCCGTGACGGCGGCGCGTGCGGCTCCTTGGGCCGCCTTGAAGGTACGAGAGCTCCGCCACTCTTTCGTCTCGATCTTGAGCGATGAGGACGTCTCGGTGGAACGCATCGCCGATCTCGTCGGGCACTCGACGCCCACCACCACGCAAACTGTCTATCGACACCAGATCAGACCGGTCATCGTCCATGGCGCTGAGACCATGGATGCTGTCTTCGGCAACGGCGACCAAGCTGGGTAGTGGCTCCCCCGTTGGCGCCCGGAACGACTCAGGCCCCTCATCCTTGATCCCGGAGAGGGGCCTGAGCTGTGTCTACCTCGGTCTTGCCGAAGCTCCCGCGATAGGACCCGAACCAATCCCCCACTGGGCCCCGAACAGATGTCCAGTCACGCCCTGGGGTGTGCCTGGCGGTATGCCGTGCGGAGGCGCTCGATCGAGACATGCGTGTAGATCTGGGTGGTGTGCAGCGATGCGTGTCCGAGAAGCTCCTGGACGCTGCGCAGGTCGGCGCCGCCTTCAAGCAGGTGCGTCGCCGCGGTGTGTCGCAGCCCATGCGGGCCCATGTCCGGTGCTCCCTCGACCTCACGCAAGCGAGCGTGCACCACCCGGCGCACCGTACCCGCGTCGATCCGCCCGCCTCGTACCCCAAGAAACACCGCCGCCCCCGAGCCGGCGCGGATCCACCGGGGGCGTCCGTGGACGCACCACCTGTCCAGAGCACGGAGCGCGGGCAACCCGAACGGCACCGACCGTTCCTTACGGCCCTTGCCGAGCACCCTGATGACGTGCCGATCCCGATCGACATCGTCGACGTCCAGCGCGCACAGCTCACTCACCCGCACCCCTGTGGCGTAAAGCAGCTCCAGGATGGCCTGATCCCGCAATTCCTTGGGCTCTCCGTCCGACGGCACTTCAAGGGTGGCCTGAGCCTGCTCCAGATCGAGTACGGCAGGCAACGGACGGGGAGCCTTGGCACTGCCCAACAGCAGGCCGGGGTCGTCCGGCAACCAGCCTCTGCGATGGCAGTAGGCCGTGAAGGTACGTACGCAGGCGGTCCTGCGCGCCAGCGTCGCCCTCGCCTTGCCGTTAGCGTGCTGCTCGGCCAGCCATTCGCGCAACGTACTGATATCAAGACCGTGGAGCTGACCGTCCAGGTGCTCGAACAGGGCCGTGACGTCGGAGAGATAAGCACGCACGGTATGCGGGGACAGGTCTCTTTCAAACCGCAAGTACCTGCCGAATTCGGCTGTCACCTCATCCGCCCCCAGCCACCCGTCGGTCATAAGCGCCTCCCCTCCCACAGAAGCCGACCGCTGCCGGAGCCACGCGCACCAGGCGATCGACAGCCCACGGCCGGGCTTGTACCCGTATATCGGCCTACCGTCGCCTCGTTTCTTTCACCTTTGCACATTGGTCCACGACCAGCAGCCGACCGATGGGACGGTGTCTCGTTGGTCGCGAATCGATGACGCCCCGCGGAGTGGCGTGGTTTCTCGGTCGCTCGGACCGATCCTCCCTGGTAGAAACCAAGCCATGCGGCGAGTTCGTGGATCCACCACTCAGTGGGACGCCACCGGCGGATCAGCGATCTAGCCAAGCTGAAAGCCGAGATCGCCCGCTCGCACCGGCGCGCCAGAAGCGGTCCAGGTAACCGACCGTTTCCACCTCTGGCAGAACCTGTCCACCGCGGTCGGTCGTCGGTCGAAGATGACGTCCCGCAGAGCGGTGTAGTTTCTGCGCGCTCGTTGTTCGCCCACGTAGAAAACACACAACAAGATCGTTGATCCACCACTGGGTGGGACAGACCCGCCGCCCTGGCCCGAAGCGGCCCAGATCGCGATCACGCGCCCACACCCGCTGGGCCCACCGTCGATGATCCCTTGCTCGCGGCAGCGCCTCCCCCGTGAAGGGATGAGCAACCCATGCTCCCCCAGCGGCTGTCAGTGCCATCTGCGCCGGCCGCCCGGCAGCCCCAGCCAGAGACCTCGGATGCGTTGGAATTCGCCGTTCTTGGGGGAGGGCCGTTGGGGTGCCGCCCCTTGAAGAGGGAAGGCGAGCGCCCGCCCCGCGGTGCTCGGTCGTGGATCGCGAGGCGGGCGCTCGTTCGGAGGCGCGGGCGGGAGCGCGTCCGCCCGCGACGGCGGGAGGGTCAGGAACTCGCGACGGTCGTAAGGCCAGCAGCCTTTGACGGTGGGAAGAGTCGAGCGCCCATGGCAGTGGGGAGGAGCGGGGAGCCCGTGACGGTGGGAAGGAGCGCGAGTTCGGAACGGTGGGAAGGGTAAGGAGCAGGTGGCGTGGTGGAAGGGTCAGGAGCAGGTGGCGTTGGTGGGCTGGGCGGCCGGGCCGTTGGCGGTGAAGCCGACGGCGACCGACGCGCCGGGGGCGAGGTTCTTGGCGTAGTCGGGGCCCTTGGCGGTCCACGTCGTGCCCGACTGGGTCACGACCGCGTTCCAGCCGTTGACCAGCGTCACGCCCGACGGGTACGTCCAGGTGGCGGCCCAGTCGCTGATCGTGCCGGTGCCGGTGTTCTTCACCGTCAGCTCGCCCTGGAAGCCGCCCTGCCAGGAGTTCGTCTGCTTGTACGTCACCGTGCACTGCCCGGGTGGGTTGGGCGTGGGCGTATCGGAGGGCTGCCCGGTGCCGCCGGTCGGCGGGATCAGGTACGGCTGGAGAATGGCCTGCTTGGCCTGGTTGACGGTGGTCCAGTCGTCGTTGAGGATGCCCCCGGTATCACCAGAGTTCGGGTTCCACGACCAGTAGGTGAACGACATCCCGTTCACCCCGGTACCCGTGTACTTCAGGAGCTCCTGCAGCCAGATCTTGTCCACGTTCGCGGCCAAGGTGGTGCCGAACTCGCCGATCATGATCGGCGCGATGTTCTGCTTGTACAGGTAGCCCCAGTACTTGTCCCAGATGGCTGGCAGGTTGGCGGGGTAGTCGGGGGCGTCGAACCAGGTCTGGTGGTAGACCGAGGTCGCATAGTCGTGGGGCGAGTAGACCAGGCGGTTGGCCACGTTGAGCCGTACCGGATACTGGCCCGCCTTCGACAGGTTCCCGCCCCACCAGCCGCAGTCCTCGTCGTTGCTGGGATCGCCGTCCCACACGTTGGACAGGCCGCCGCTCGGGCAGCTCACGCCCTCCACGAAGATCAGCCAGTTGGGGTTGACCGACAGAACCGCGTTGCCGGCACGCTCGGCGGCCAGCCGCCAGTCGCGGGCCTGGTCGCCGCAGCCCCAGCAGGAGCCGGTTGCGTTGGGGTTGGTGCCCTCGGCGTGCGGCTCGTTGTGCAGGTCGGCGCCGATGACGGTGGGGTTGTTCGCGTAGTGCTGGGCCAGCGCCTTCCAGTCGTTGATCCAGGTGCTCTCCGGCGTGGCGGAGACGTACCAGAGCGCGGACTGGCCCGCGGCGGTCGGGCGGTGACGATCGAGGATGATCCGCATGCCCTTGCCGCCCGCGTACGCGATGATCTTGTCCAGGATCTGCAGCGGCGACAGGCCGATCAGGTCGGGGTTGACGTAGTCGTTGATGCCGGTGGCCGTGGCGCCGGACTTGAGCGCGTCGTTGGAGTACGGCACGCGGATCGTGTTGTAGCCCAGCGAGGCCATCTTGTCGAGGTGGCCCTTCCAGGGAGTGCTCGACCACAGGCCGTGGAAGGTCCGGTTGTCGGTCTCCATGCCGAACCAGTTGAGGCCGGTCAGGCGCACGGTCGCGCCAGTACTGTCAACGATCTTGTTGCCGCTGGTGTGCAGGTAGCCGGTGCCCGTGCCGCCGGCTGCGCCTGCCGGGGCAGCCGTGGTCACCGCGACAGCGACTGCCGCTCCGGCCACCAGCGTGGCCAGGGCGGCCGTCATCGCCTTGGACAAGTGCATGGGGGTGCCTTTCGGAGAGGGAGAACGCGGCGTCATGCTCGGCTGCCGTCTTCACGCTCGTCAATGCACCGTGGGTTCTATGGCTGTGACCAGGCAGAATGCTTGAAAGTTTCACTGGGCAGACTAGTGCTCTGGAACGGGGAACAACCGGTGCATGCCCGCGGCCACCCTCCGGCTGATCAGGCCGTCAGGAGCTTGGCGATCGCGACGACGCCGATGCAGACGATCACGCCGCGCAGGATCGGCGCGGGCAGCCTGCGGCCCAGGCGTGCGCCGAAGAAGCCGCCGATCATCGAACCCAGCGCCACCAGCAGCACGGCCTGCCAGTCGACGTCCGCGACCAGGATGTACAGGACAGCGGCGGTGAAGTTGACCAGCAGGGCGAGCACGTTCTTGGCCGCATTGATGCGCTGCAACTCCTCGTCCAGCATGATGCCCATCAGGCCGATGAGCAGGATGCCCTGGCCCGCGCCGAAATAGCCGCCGTACGCGCCGGCAGCGAGCGTGCCCAGCCACAGCCACGGCCCGCCGTGCGCGTGCCCCGGCCGGGCGGACAGCAGACGGCTCAGCCTGGGCTGGGTGATGACCAGCGCGCAGGACAGCGCGATCAGCACGCTCACGATCACGTTGAAGCTGCCCTCGGGCAGGGTGAGCAGCAGCAGCCCGCCGGCCAGCGAGCCGATGACGGAGGCTGGCGCCAGCCTGAGCAGCCGCTCCCGCTGGCCCTTCAGCTCGGCCCGGTAGCCCATGACACCGGTGAGGCCGCCGGGGACCAGGCCGATGTTGTTGGAGACATTCGCCGTGATCGGCGGCAGGCCGACGGCCAGCAGCGTGGGAAACGTGATCAGTGACCCGGAGCCGACGACGGTGTTGATCGCTCCGCCCGCAATCCCGGCCGCCAGCACCGCGACCATCTCAAGTGGTGCCATGCTCGGAACTCTAGAGCGCATCTCTCTTTCTAAGACATATCAGTCCAATATATGGGAATGATCGGGCGTGGTTTCAGAGGGAGATCACGACCTTGCCGGATGCGTGGCCCAGGGCCGTACAGGACCAGCGCCCCGAACGCCGCCAGGCCACGGCGGCCGCCGAGCGGCGGCGCGCGTCCGCTTCCGGTGCGCCGCTGTGGAGGATCGCCGGGCCAAGCGGCTACTCCCCCGGTAGCAAGACCCGGTGCCCCGCGCCCAACGCCACGTCCACTTCCGGTGCGCCGCCGTGGACGATCGCCCGGCCGGGCAGCTAATCCCCCGGTAGCAAGACCCGGTGACCCCCGCCCCCGCCTCGATCCGCATCTGGGTCAGCAGACCGGCCCGCCACGCCACGCCACGCCTCGGGCTCACGGGAGAAACGCTTGGCCGACCCGATCTGGTCGTCCTCTCCGGTCACCAGCAGCACCGGCCCGTTGATCCGCCCCACCGGAATCGCCGCCGCCGCAACGACGTCGGATCGGAGGCTGCGTTCGTAGATCGGGCGAAGCGGCGGGAGCCGTCGTGAATGGCGTGGTCATACGGGAAATAAGACAACGGGTGGTCGCCCAGGGGCCAGATCGGTAGGCGTTTCGCCCCTTCGCCCCTTCGCCCCTTCGCCCCTTCGCCCCTTCGCCCCTTCGCCCCTTCGCCCCTTCGCCCCTTCGCCCCTTCGCCCCTTCGCCCCTTCGCCGGGGAGTGTCGCCTACGGCCATGGGCGACTCGCTGGCACATGGGTGTGGACTGCCCGCGGGAAGTTCACGGATCGTCGGGTGAAGGTGGGAGATCGTCGTCATCGGTTAGGTCTGAGGGGTACTGCCTAGGAGGTGCTGTTTCGTCGGCCTTCACGTACGTCCTTGATGGTGTTTTGCGGGTGCGCCAGCCCTTGGCCACTCGTTCTATGTAGCCTGCGGCGGCCAGGCC
The DNA here is from genome assembly GCF_043197735.1 of Nonomuraea sp. NPDC049028. Taxonomy (NCBI): domain Bacteria; kingdom Bacillati; phylum Actinomycetota; class Actinomycetes; order Streptosporangiales; family Streptosporangiaceae; genus Nonomuraea; species Nonomuraea sp. NPDC049028. The sequence continues at coordinate 973,114 of NZ_JBICTR010000002.1, read as the reverse complement.
GCCCAGTGCGCTCAGGGCCGTGTCCAGAGAGACTCCGGCCGCTACGGCGATGGAGGCGGGGCCTGCGGCGCCGCGTGTGGGGATGGCGTCGAGGACCCGGCTGGTTGTCTCGCTCAGCGTGTCTCGTGGGACGACCGGGCCGCGAGTTTGGGGGGCTAGGTCGTCGCCTATCGAACCGACCAGTTCGATCACTTCCTCTGGCGAAGTGACACAGACGGCCTTGCGTTCGCGAAGGAGGCGGTGGCAGCCGGCCGACATGGTGGAGGTGATCGGGCCTGGCACAGCCGCCAGGTGGCGTTGCAGTGACAAAGCGTGACCGGCTGTGTTGAGTGCGCCGCTGCGGAGTGCCGCCTCCACTACGACGGTGCCTCGTGACAGGGCGGCGATCAACCGGTTTCTGATGAGGAAGCGCGCACGGGTGGGGTGTACGCCGGGAGGGCACTCGCTGACCACAACGCCCTGGTCGCGGGCGGCGGCGAACAGTTCGTGATGTCCGGTCGGGTAGCTGACGTCGACGCCGCAGGCCAGGACGACGACCGTCGGAGAGTCGGCGGCCAGGCTGCCGCGATGGGCCGCGCCGTCGATCCCGAACGCACCGCCCGAGACCACGGTCCAGCCGGAGTCACTGAATCCCACGGCGAACTGAGCCGCGACGTGCACACCATACGCCGTGGCAGCTCGTGCGCCGACGACGGCGATCGATCGCAGGCAGGAGAAGCGCAGGTCGGCCGAGCCGTGGAGCCACAGGCCGAGAGGGCGGCGCGGTCCGAGTTGGTCCAGCTGAGTAGGCCATTCTGGACTGCCGGGGATGATGAATCTGGCGCCGCTTCGTTCGCCGTTGGCGAGGTCGGCTGCGGGATCGGCGGACTCCAGACGGGCGCGCCAGGCGCGTAGTCGCTGGGTGAGCTCTGTTATGCGACGCTCTGTGAAGGCCGTGCCGAGTTGCTGGCCGGGGCCTGTGACGTGCTGCTGAGTGGAGTCGGAGATCCGTTGCTGGGGGATTGTCGTCGTTCCGCATTGCCCCCCGGAGTCTGTGGTCTGCCTCTGGGTGGGATTGTCTCCGTGTTGTCGGCTTGGGTCATTTAGCTGACGTTGGGTGAGGTCGGCTGCGATGTGCTGCCACATTGGGTCCGGGATGTGTGGCTGAGTCGGGTCCGGCATGTGCTGCCGGGTGGGATCCGACAATTGGTGCTGGGGGGCGTCCGAGATGTGCTGCCCGTTGAGGTCCGCCCGTCGGCGTTGGGTGGGGTCCAGGAGGTGCTGCCCGCTGGGGTCCACCAGTCGGTGTTGGGTGAGGTCCGGAAGGTGCTGCCCGCTGGGGTCCGCCAGTCGGCGTTGGCCGGGGTCCGGGATGTGGTGGTCTTGGGTTTCCTGGGAGATGAAATCGGGCGGGAGGGTCTCCGTACGTACCGCGTCGATTGCTGCCTCGGCGCCGCAGCAGGCGACGAGGCGACCCATCGTCGGGTCTCCAGCGTCGGCTACGCGCATGAGCGCGGCCCTCGCCTCCACTTCTGCTCTCGTCATCGACGCTCCTGAGGGGTGGGAATGCGGGCTTCGGGTGCGCCGGGCCTCGGTGGTGGCTGCGCGGCGGGTTGAGGGGTCACGTGTTCACCCCCAGCCACAAGGCGAGGGCTGTCGACGTTTCCGTGTCTTCGGGGCGGGGTTTGCCGGCCAAGTCCGTAAGGGTCCACGCGACTCGTAGGACGCGATCGAGGCCGCGCGCGCTGAGGGCGCCCGAGTCGAGGGCGGTCGTCATGCACTTCATGGCGGCGTCTGAAGGGCGGTAGTCGGCGTGGAGGGCGGCGGACGGGATTTCGGCGTTCGTGCGCCAGGCGGTGCCGGCCAGGCGTTTGGCGGCTCGTTGGCGGGCTGCCAGCACGCGCTCGGCCACGATCTTGCTCGGTTCGACGAACTGGCGGTCGGCCATGAGCTCGCGTCTGGACGTACGGGCGACTGTGACCTTCATGTCTACGCGGTCGAGAAGCGGGCCGGACAGTCTGGCCAGGTAGCGGCGTCTCATCGTGGGTGAGCACTGGCAGCTTTCGCCCTGGTCCTGGGGCTGAGCGCAAGGGCAGGGGTTGGCGGCGAGAACGAGCATGAAGCGGGCCGGGAAGGTGACGGAGCCCGCTGATCTGCACACCGTCACGCGACCGGCCTCCAGGGGCTGGCGGAGGGAGTCGAGGATATGGCGGGGAAATTCGGGGGCTTCATCCATGAACAAGACTCCCCGGTGGGCGAGAGAGACCGCGCCGGGGCGTATGACGGTGCTGCCGCCGCCGATGATGGCCGCCGCCGTGGCGGTGTGGTGAGGGCTGACGAACGGCGGTCTGCTCAGCATGGGGCTGCTGGCCGGGAGTACGCCTGCCACCGAGTGGATGGCCGTCACCTCAAGGGCGTGGTCCAGCTCCAGGTCGGGGAGGAGTGTGGGGAGGCGTTCGGCCAGCAAGGTCTTGCCTGTGCCGGGCGGGCCGAGCATCCAGAGGTTGTGGCCTCCCGCCGCGCATATCTCAAGTGCTCGGCGGGCTACCGGCTGGCCGGCCACGTCGGACAGGTCGACGGCGGGCTGAATGGTCGGCTGAGGCGGCTCTGGAACCTCTTGGATGTGCCACTCGGGCAGGTCGTCTCCCCGTCGTAGCCACTCCACCAGCTGGCGCAGGTCGGTGAACGGCGCCACCTTGACATCGGGCACCAGCGCCGCTTCCGCCGAGTTCGCGGCGGGGACGACCACCGTGACGTCTCCGTGCTCGGCAGCGCCCAGCACCGACGGGAGAACGCCACGCACGGGTCTCAGGCGTCCGTCGAGGCCGAGTTCGCCGAGGAAGAAAGGCTCCGCGACCCGGTCGGCGGGGACCACCCCGGCGGCGCCCAGTATGGCCACGGCTATGGCGAGATCGAACTGGCTGCCACGCTTGGGAAGGCTTGCGGGGAAGAGGCTTACTGTGATGCGGGCGTCTGGCCAGGGGAAATGGCTGTTGACCATCGCCGATCTGACCCGTTCTCTGGCCTCGCTGAGTGCCATGTCCGGCAGGCCGATGAGGTGGATCCCCGCCAAGCCGTTGCCCACATCGGCTTCCACTTCCACGCTGCGGCCTTTGACGCCGACCAGGGCCACGCTGCGGGTCCTCGCGACTGCCATCTCAGATCGCCCCCCGTACGTGCTGGAGGGAGTAGTCACCGGCGAAGCGCTCCAGGGCGATCACGTCGATTCTGACCGTGTCGAAGGCGCGGGGCTGGGTCATGAGCCATTTGGCGGCGAGCATGCGGAGCTTGGCCAGTTTGGCCGGTCGTACCGACTCCAGGGCTGTGCCGTGTGATCGGCTGGATCTGGTCTTGACCTCTACCACGACCAGGTTGGGGCCGTCCTCGGCGATGACGTCGATCTCGCCGTGGCGGCAACGCCAGTTGCGTTCGATAATGGTCATTCCCTCGGCTTCCAGGTAGTTGACGGCGAGCTGCTCGCCGTGTTTGCCGAGGTCGTTCCTCGCGGCCATGTGGCACCTCCGGGCCCTGACTTTCGCGGATCGGGGATGGGCGATTGGGGCCGAGCGAGGTTCTGTGGACAGAGGGGGCTGTGGGTCCGGGGGTTGTGGATAAGTCGGGGGCGGGGTTGGGCATCTGGCAACGCGCCAGGCGCCGGGTGAGGTGCGCTGCCGCTCCGGGTGGCCTCGCCGAATGGCTGCTCCGGATGGCCTCGCCGTAAGCCACCCGCCCAGAATGAGCCGACCCAGGTGATCCATCCGCCCAGAATGAATCGGTCCAGGTGATCCATCCGCCCTGAGTGGCCTGTGGCAGGTGCAGGTGGTCAGTGGCGGTGCGGGTGACCGGCCTGCGGCGGTGCGGGTGCCCCGTGGCGGCTGCGGGACGGCTGTAGCGGGGGAGCGCGGGTGGCTTACGGCGGTGCGGCTGACCGGCCTGCGTCGGTCAGGGGCCCCATGGCGGCTGCGGGACGGCTGTAGCGGGTGACCGCGGGGAGTGCGGGTGGTTGTACGGGTGCAGGTGGCAGTGGAGCGACAGTGCGCGTGCGGGTGACTGCGGGGATTGCGAGTGGCCCGTCGCGTTGCGGGTGGCCTGTGGCGGAGCAGGTGGTGGCGGGTGAGCTGCGCTAGTTAACGTGGGAGGCCGCCGAGATGCGCGAACAACCGTCCGGGTACGTGAATCGGGCGTTCTATTACGCTTGTCCGCCGTTCGCGTCCGGCATTACCGTGCCGCAGTGGATCTCTTCTCACGCTCTTGGATGGCGTTGCGTACGGCGGTCGCCGAAATCCCGGATGAGGACTTCGAGCGGCCGTCCGGTTGTGTCGGCTGGCTCGTTCGAGACCTGGCGTGCCACCTGGTCATCGACGCCCAGGACGTACTGATCACGCTGGTCACGCCCGTAGAAACCGAACCGACCGTGGACGCGGTCACCTACTGGAACCTTGTCGAGCCCCCGACCGGCGAGGACCCGCTCGATGCGCTGATCCCCCGGCTGGCCGCCGCGTACGGCGAGCCGCGGTTGCTCAAGTTCCATCTCGACGACGTCGGTTCCGCCGCTGGTCGTGCTGCCGAACTCGCCGATCCCGCCGTGCACGTCAGTACACGCGACGAGGTGCTGACCGTCGGCGACTATCTGTCCGCGTACGTGCTCGAATGGACCTTGCACCACCTCGACCTGATCGCGCATCTGCCGTCGGCCGCCGAGCCGCCCGCCGAGACCCTCGTGGCGGCGCGCGCGTCGCTTGAGAAGATCGGCGGGACCTCGTTTCCCGCCTCGTTCTCTGACAAGGACGCGCTGCTGATCGGCACCGGACGTCGTACGCCGACCGACGCGGAGAAGGCCGCGCTGGGTGATTTCGCCGCTAAGCTCCCGCTTATCCTCGGTTGAGCGGTTCACCGTGGGCTACGGCCCGCAGGGTCTACGGCCCGTGGGGTTCCACGGTCCGCAAGGGGTCTACGGCCTGTGGGGTTCTACGGGCCCTAGAGAGGGCTATGGGGGTGGCCGGCAGGGGGCTGTGCTTGGGGCCCATGAGGAGCTGGCGCCCTAGCGGGCGGCCCTCTGGGGATCCCGCGAGTGCCTAGGAGGAAGGGACCCGGGCGGGTAGCCAAGTGGTTGCGGCGCCCAGTGGTTGGCTGTGGGTAGGCCCGGCGCGGCTGTGGATCGGCCCGGTCGATGGGCCCTGACGGCCCGGCGGTTCGTCACGGGCGGACGTGCGAGGAACCACGGCGTCGACCCCAAGTTGGATGAGTGGTTCGGGGGGCGGGCGGGCTGGCGGGTGACCGTGTGGCTGCGGTGCCCGGGCGGCCGGCTACGGGTAGGCCCCGGCGGGTGATTGTGGATTGGCTATGGCGGCCAGGCAGTCGGATATCCGTGAGCGCGCGGGAACCGGGCGACTGACCCCCGATTGAGCGTGTGGCCCAGCAGGTGGCGGGCTGTCGTGGCTGTGATGCCCAGCGGCTGACTGTGGGCAGACCCCGGCGGCGGGGCTGCAGGTGGCGGGCTGTCGTGGCTGTGATGCCCAGCGGCTGACTGTGGGCAGACCCCGGCGGCGGGGCTGCAGGTGGCGGGCTGTCGTGGCTGTGGTGCCCAGCGGCTGACTGTGGGCAGGCCCCGGCGACGGGGCTATGGATCGGCCCGTTCGATGAGCCATGACGGCCAGCCGGTTGGCCACGGGCGGACGTGTGAGGAACCGGGGTGACTGACCCCGAGTGAGTGAGTGGCTCCCAGCGAGCGAGTGGCCGAGCAGGTGGGTGGCCATGCTGGCCCATGGGCGACCCTTCAGGGCTGGCCCGGACGGTGACCCTTCGAGACGGCCCTGGACGGTGAACCCTTCAGGGCGGGCCTGGACGGGCCTCAGGGCTGGCAGGGCCCCGGCCACGGGTGTTCCGGCCCCCCAAGGCACTGTCCTCCCACCGGACAGCCGCCCACAGCAACCCGCTCCAACAAACCGAGCCACCCCGAACGAACACCCCCAAAAAGCGCCTACCCCGAGAACCCCTCCTTCGGCATCTCCAGGTCGGCCTTGGCCAGTTCTTCGACGTTGACGTCCTTGAACGTGACCACCCGTACATTCTTCACAAACCGCGCCGGCCGGTACATATCCCAAACCCAAGCATCCTGCATCTTCACATCGAAGAACACGTCCCCGTTCTCCGCGGTCCGGACGTCGAGGTCTACCGAGTTGGTCAGGTAGAAGCGCCGTTCCGTCTCCACGACATACGTAAACAGCCCGACGACATCGCGGTATTCGCGGTAAAGCTGCAGCTCCATCTCGGTTTCGTACTTTTCGAGATCCTCTGCGCTCATCGCGGTCCTCCTGTCGTACCGGTCTTCCGGTTCGCCTGGTCAGGCAACCCCGGCCCCCATTTCATTTTCCCCCATCTCCCTGGCCACCGTGACGAAGGAGTAACGGTGGTGGGAGCACGGCCCGTTCGTCTCCAGCGCCAGCCGATGTCCGGGAGTGACGTACCCCTTGTGCTCGGCGAAGCCGTAGCCCGGGAACTCGGCGTCCAGTTCGATCATCATGCGGTCCCTGGTCACCTTGGCCACGATCGAGGCCGCCGCCACGCAAGCGGCCACCTGGTCCCCCTTCCACACCGCCAGCGAAGGCGCCGGCAGGCCCGGGACGGGGAAGCCGTCCGTGAGGATGTACCCCGGGTCACAGGTCAACCGCGCGACGGCCCGGCGCATTCCGGCCACGTTGCTCTTATGCAGCCCTCGCGCGTCGATCTCCGCCGGCGGAATGACGACGATCCCGACGTGCGCCGAGTCCATGATCAGGTCATAGAGCCGTTCTCGTACGGCCGGCACCAGCAGTTTCGAGTCGTTGAGACCCTCGATCGGCCTGCGCAGGATGGTCGCGGCGACCACCAGCGGACCGGCACAGGCCCCCCGGCCTGCTTCGTCGACCCCGGCGATCGGGGTCAAGCCACGGCGGGCCAATGCCCGCTCGTAGGCATAGAGTCCGGAATCACGCCGGACAACGCTGGGCCGAGGGCGGAACGCAACTGTCATGACAAGAGGCAGCGTACGCCCCAATCGCCGCAAACCGCGACCGGGAGCCGCCGCTATTTGACCTTGGCGAAGGTGTCAGGGTGCATGAAGATGCTGCCTCGCGACAGCGGCCAGTAGCGCATGACGGCCTTGCCGACCACCGCGTCCTCCGAGATGAACCCGCCCCCGGGCTCCTCGACGTGGCTGCGCGAGTCGGCGGAGGCGCTGCGGTGGTCGCCCATCAGCCACAATTTGCCGGGCGGCACGGTGTACTTGAATGGTTCGCCCGGATCCGATGGGAAGTCGCCCGGATAGAGGTAGGACTCCTCATCCAGCGGGGTGCCGTTGACCGTCACCCGCTTCTTGGCGTCGCAGCAGGCCACCTTGTCGCCGCCGATGCCGATGACCCGCTTGATGGTGTCCTCGCCGTTCCAGCCCTTGAACACGATGATGTCGCCGCGTTCGGGCTTGCCCGAGAGCTTGTTGACGAACACCCGGTCGTTGATCAGCAGGGTGTTCTCCATCGACTCCGACGGGATGTAGAACGATCCGATGACGTACGCCTGCAACAGCAGCGCGATGCCGACGCCGAGGACCAGCAGCAGGATCGTCTCGCGGAAGCCGCCCTTCTTCTTCTTGTCATCCCCCGCCGCCGCCTTCTTGGTGAAGGACATCAGGGCCTCCTGCTTCGCCTGCGCCGACGGATCAGCACCAAGGGTAGTGCTCCCGCGAACCCGGCGACCAGCGGCACGGAGCCGCCCAGCGCCTGCAACGCCGGCTGCGCGAACGTGTCGGGGATGGGCAGCGTGGTCGCCCTGTTGAACGGCCAGACGATGACGAACGCCCGCCCGACCACCTGGCCCACGGGAATCGAGCCGCCGCCCGGGTCACCCTGGTGCGAGCGCGAGTCGAGCGACACCGAGCGGTGGTCGCCCATCACCCACAGCCGCCCCTCAGGCACCTTGATGTCGAAGAACTTGTCGGAGGGCACATTGCCCGGATAGAGATAGCCACCCTCGTCGATCGCCACGCCGTTGACCGTGATGCGCCCCTTGGGGTCGCAGCACTTGACGTGGTCGCCGCCGACGCCGATGACCCGTTTGATGTAGTCCTTCTCGCCGGGCACCACGCCGAACGCGGTGCCGACCCAGCGGAAGAACGCCGCGACCGGGTTGGACGGCTCCTCCATCTCGAACTCGCCGTCCCAGGAGTCGACGCCCGAGAACACCACCACGTCGCCGCGCTCGATGTCACGCGTGTGGTAGACCATCTTGTTCACCAGGACCCGGTCGTTCTTCAGGAGAGTGTTCTCCATCGACTCCGACGGGATGTAGAAGGCCTGGATCACGAACGTCTTGATGATCAGGGCCAACACCAGCGCCACGACGACCAGGACGGGAAGTTCTTTCCAGAACGATCCCTTTTTGTCCTTCTTGCCGCCCTTTGCTGGCTTCTCTGTTTCTTCGGCGACCACGTCCACCTCGTCCTTGACAGGGCGGCGCGACGCGCCGTGCTCCTGGCTCTCGCTAGTCATCGCTGACGAGCCTAGATGATGCGTCGGCTCGACAAGTCTCGACCGACGTTACACCCGCGCCCGAGTCGCTCCACATAAAGGAAATGCCCCTGCAAAGCCGAATGGCCCGCGCAAGACGCGGGCCATTCGGAAAGGTCTGTGTCACTTGGCGGGCACGGCCTCGCGCTTCTCGCGGATCCGGGCGGCCTTGCCGCGCAGATCGCGCATGTAGTAAAGCTTGGCGCGACGCACGTCACCGCGGGTCACGAGCACGATCTTCTCGATGATCGGGCTGTGCACGGGGAAGGTCCGCTCGACGCCGACGCTGTAGCTGACCTTGCGGACCGTGAAGGTCTCGCGGGCGCCGCTGCCCTGCCTGCGCAGCACGAAGCCCTTGAAGACCTGGACGCGGGAGCGGTTTCCTTCGACGACGCGGACGTGAACCTCGAGCGTGTCACCGGGGCGGAAATCCGGCACGTCGCCGCGCAGGGTCGCCTTCTCGAGCTCCTGAATCTTCGTGTGCATGAGAGCTGTCCTCAAGTCCTCGCGAGCACGCGGAGGTCCACCCGGCCTGAGCTCGCGGCGGACGCGCCTGCTGATTCGATGAACCCGGGACTGTCCCCCGGGCATGGCAGACCAACCACATGATGGTCGGTAGCGCTTCAGTTTGCCATATCTTCCGGCTGGAAGCGAAACGAGAGCTCCTCCAGCAGCCGCCGGTCGTGCTTGTCGAGCGTCTCGGGGTCGAGCGCCGCCGCCAGCTCGGGCCGGTTGGCGACGGTACGGCGCAGCGCCTCGTCACGCCGCCACCGCGCGACCTTCCCGTGATGCCCGGACAGGAGTACGGGCGGCACCTCGTGCCCCCGCCAGACCGGCGGCTTGGTGAAGACGGGGCCTTCGACGAGGTTGCGCATGGCCCCCGGCGCGAAGGAGTCGTCGACGGCCGAGTGGGCGTTGCCGAGCACGCCGGGCAGCAGCCTGCCGATGGCCTCCACCATCACCAGCGTCGCGACCTCGCCGCCGGCCAGCACGTAGTCGCCGATGCTGATCTCGTCGACGCGCAGGCGCGTGCCGTACTCGGCCATGACACGCGAGTCGATGCCCTCGTAGCGCCCGCACGCGAACAGCAGCCAGGGCTCGTCGGCGAGCTCCTGGGCGAGCTCCTGGGTGAACGGCCGCCCGCTCGGCGTGGGCACGATCAGACGCGGCAAGCCGCCCCCAGCGACCGCAGCCGGTGAACCGCCCCCGGTGACCGTGGTCGACGGGCCGCCCTCAGTGACCGTGGTCGGCGAGCCGCCGGCGATCACCGCGTCGATGGCCTCGCCCCACACCTCGGGCTTCATGACCATGCCGGGTCCGCCGCCGTAGGGGGTGTCGTCCACGGTCTTGTGCACGTCGTGCGCCCAGTCGCGGAGCTGGTGCACCCGGACGTCGAGGGTGCCGCGCTCGCGGGCCTTGCCGATGAGGGAGACGTCGAGCGGCGCGAAGTATTCGGGGAAGATCGAGACGATGTCGAGCCGCATCACAGCAGCCCTTCGGGCGGGTCGACGACGAGCCGGCCGCCTTCGAGATCGACCTCGGGCACCAGCGCCCTGACGAACGGGATGAGCGCGTCGTCCTGGCCGCTCCGCCGTACGACCAGGAGGTCCTGACCGTGATGGAGCACGTCGGTGACCTCGCCGACGGCCTCCCCGGAGACGGTGACGACCGTGAGCCCGATGAGCTGGTGATCGTGGAACTCGTCGGGGTCGTCGGAGGGCGTCACCTCGTCGGAGTCGATGACCAGCATCGTGCCGCGGAGTTCCTCGGCCGTGTCGCGTTGGGTCACCCCGGCGAAAGTGATCAGCAGCGCGCCCTTGTGCCAGCGGCGGCTCTCGATGACCAGCGGCCCCCTGTCGGCGGGATCGGTGGCGACGGCCGCGCCGACGGCGAAGCGGAGCTCGGGATCGTCGGTACGCACCTCCACGGTCACGTCACCGCGTACTCCGTGCGGGCGGCCTATCCGGCCGACGACCAACTGCACCCTGAACCCACCTTTTCTAAAGCAAGCGCCCCCATCGGCAAGAAACCGATGAGGGCGCAGGAACCTGACGCTAACGGACGGCTTCGTCCAGGTCGAGCAGATCGACCCGGACGTACTTCCCGTCGGCCAGGGCATTCACGACAGTGCGCAGCGCCTTGGCGGTGCGCCCACCGCGACCGATGACCTTGCCCAGGTCCTCGGGGTGCACCCGGACCTCCAGGACGCGCCCGCTGCGAATGCGGCGTGCGCGGACCCGGACATCGTCGGGATGTTCGACGATGCCCTTAACGAGGTGCTCGAGAGCCTCCTCGAGCACGTCAGGCCTCGCCCTCGGTCTTGGTCTCGGCGGGAGCGGCGGCAGCGGCCTCGACGGGGGCGGCCTCGGCCGTCTCGTCCTTCTTGCGAGCCTTCTTCGGCGTGGTGGCGGACGTGCCGGTGTCGCCACCGGACAGCGTCTCCTTGGCCGCGGCCTCGTAGAGGGCGTGACGGTCGGGCGCCGCCTCGGCGACCTTCATCGGCGCAGGGGCGGCCTCGCCCTTGAACTTCTGCCAGTCACCGGTCAGCTTGAGCAGCTTGAGCACCGGCTCGGTCGGCTGCGCGCCGACACCGAGCCAGTAGGCCGCGCGCTCGGCGTTGACCTCGATGCGCGAAGGGTCTTCCTTCGGGTGGTACAGGCCGATCTCTTCGATCGCCCGGCCGTCACGCTTGGTGCGGCTGTCGGCGACGACGATGCGGTACTGAGGGCTACGGATCATGCCGAGCCGCTTGAGCTTGATCTTGACTGCCACTGGTGTGGTCTCTCCTGCATTCGAGCGTGGGTGAACGGCATCACATCGAGTGGGGCACGATGGGAGTCCGCTCCAGGGACAGGCATGACCGGCGGGAGGTGAGAGGGCACCCACCTGGCCACGGTGTTCCAACATGTCATTGTGCCAGACGCACAGGACTGCGCACGACCCGCAGACGCGGGTCGCCGCACTCTTAAACCCGGAATATCCAGAAAAGTTGCTACTTCTGGCCCGGGAGATTGAACTTGCTGGGGTCGAAGCCCGGCGGCAGCTCCATGCCCGGAGGCAGCTTCCCGCCCAGGTTGCCCAGCAGACCACCCTTGGCCGGCTGCTGCGGCTCGGCGGGAGCCGAGTCGCCCTTGCCCAGAGCGGCCTTGCGCGGGTCGCCGCTCACGCGCCGCCCCTTCTTGGCCTTCTTCTGAGCCTTGGCCACCTTGCCCCGGCCGCCCGGCATGCCGGGGATGCCCATGCCCCCCGCCATCTTCTTCATCATCTTCTGGGCGTCGAAGAACCGCGTCACCAGGTTGTTGACGGCGCTCACCGTCACACCGGAGCCGGCGGCGATGCGGGCACGGCGGGAGCCGTTGATGATCTTCGGGTCCTGACGCTCGCCCGGCGTCATCGAGCGGATGATGGCCGCGATGCGGTCGAGATCGCGGTCGTCGATGGAGTTGAGCTGGTCGCGCATCTGCCCCATGCCGGGCATCATGCCGAGCAGGTTCTTGATCGGGCCCATCTTCTGGACCATCATCATCTGCTCGAGGAAGTCTTCGAGCGTGAAGTTCTCGCCCGAGGTGAGCTTGCCCGCCATCTTGGCGGCCTGCTCCTCGTCGAAGGTCTTCTGGGCCTGCTCGATCAGGGTGAGGATGTCACCCATGTCGAGGATGCGGGAGGCCATCCGGTCGGGGTGGAAGGCGTCGAAGTCCTCGAGCTTCTCACCGGTCGACGCGAACATGATCGGCCGGCCGGTGATGTGCCTGACCGACAGCGCGGCACCGCCACGGGCGTCGCCGTCGAGCTTGGTGAGCACCACCCCGTCGAAGCCGACGCCCTCCATGAACGCCTGGGCCGTCGTCACGGCGTCCTGGCCGATCATGGCGTCGACCACGAACAGGACCTCGTCGGGCGAGACCGCGTCGCGGATGTCGGCGGCCTGCCGCATCATCTCCTGGTCGATGCCCAGACGGCCGGCGGTGTCGATGATGACGACGTCGTGCTGCGCGCGCTTGGCCTCGTCGATCGACGCGCGGGCGACCCGGATCGGGTCGCCGACGCCGCTGCCGGGCTCGGGCGCGTAGACGGCCACCTGCGCGCGCTCGCCCACGACCTGGAGCTGCTGCACGGCGTTGGGGCGCTGGAGGTCCGCGGCGACGAGCATGGGCGCGTGGCCCTGCTCGCGCAGCCACTTGGCGAGCTTGCCCGCCAGCGTGGTCTTACCGGCGCCCTGCAGGCCCGCGAGCATGATGACGGTCGGTGGGGTCTTGGCGTAACGGAGCCGGCGCGTCTCACCGCCGAGGATCTCGATCAGCTCGTCGTTGACGATCTTGACGACCTGCTGCGCCGGGTTGAGCGCCTGGGAGACCTCGATGCCGCGGGCGCGCTCCTTGACCTGGGCGACGAACGCCTTGACCACCGGCAGCGCGACATCGGCCTCGAGCAGCGCGATGCGGATCTCGCGGGTGGTGGCGTCGATGTCGGCCTCAGACAGCCGACCCTTGGAGCGGAGGGAGGAGAAGACCGATGTCAGCCGGTCGGAAAGCGTCTCGAACACGTGGTAGGCCAGTCCTCGAAGCGAATGTTGGTCTAATGGTTCAGCCTATCCGCTCCGGCAGCCCTTCCAGCCTGGCTCGGCCATCCGGTCTGTCAGCATGCCCCAGACGGCGACATCCCGGACGGCGGCCTGCCAGGCGGCAGGCGAGGTCAGCTACCGCTCCAGCCCGGCACCGCCATCCGGACAGTAAGCGCGTGTTCGACCAGGTTGATGAGCGCGCTCTTGACCGAGTCCTTCGACCGGGCGTCCAGCCGCACCAGCGGGATGTGCGGCGCCAGTGTGAGAGCGTCGCGCACCTCCGCGTCACTGTGCGGGTATGACCCATCCCACCCGTTCACGCCCACGACGAACGGCAGTTGCGCCTCTTCGAAGTAGTCGATCGCGGGGAAGCTGTCGGCCAGCCGCCGCGTGTCCACCAGCACCACCGCGCCGATCGCACCACGCACCAGGTCATCCCACATGAACCAGAACCGGTGCTGTCCGGGCGTGCCGAACAGGTAGAGGATCAGGTCACGGTCGAGCGAGACCCGGCCGAAGTCCATGGCCACGGTCGTGGTGGACTTCAGCGGCGTCATACCGAGGTCGTCGATGCCCGCCGAAGCGTCCGTCATGACGGCCTCGGTCGTCAGCGGCATGATCTCCGACACCGCGCCGACGAACGTCGTCTTGCCCACCCCGAACCCTCCGGCCACCACGATCTTCGTCGAGGTGAGGCCGGGGCTAGAGCCTGCGAAGTCCACTGAGCACCCTTTCGAGCAGGTTTACGTCTGGCCGTCCGGACTCCAGCGCTGGCTGGTGTACGCGTACCAGACCTTCGGCCGCCATGTCGGCGATCAGCACGCGCACCACGCCGAGCGGGATCCGCAACAGGGCCGATACCTCGGCCACCGACCGGACCTGCCGGCAGAGCTGGCTGATCGCCTGATACTCCGGCGTGATGTGGGAGAACTCCCGGTGCTCGGCCGTCGCGGACGAGACCAGGGCCTCCATCGCCAGCTTGACCCGCGGCGCGGTCCGTCCTCCCGTCACGGCGTAAGGACGGACCGGCGACGCGGGATCTGAGCTCAGCTGCGGCTGGGGTTGCGGATGGGGATCCCAGCCACCGCTGTTCCACCTTGGGTCCGTCACCTACATCACCTGGTCTGGCTAGCGCGCAGCTCGGCGCGCACCGCCGGAGTAAGTACCTGACCGGCACGATCGACCATAAGCGTCATTTGGTACGCGACCAGGCCCATGTCGCAGTCGGGCGCCGCCAGCACGGCCAGGCAGGAGCCGTCGCTGATCGACATGATCAGCATCAGCCCGCGTTGCATCTCGACGATGGTCTGATTGACCGCGCCGCCCTCGAAGACCCTGGCCGCTCCCTGCGTCAGGCTCACCAGGCCGGACGCGATCGCGGCCAGTTGATCAGCCCGGTCCACGGGGAAGCCCGACGATGCCGCCAGCGGCAGACCGTCGGACGAGACAACGACCGCGTGGGCGACACCTGGAACGGTACTGACGAAGTCGGTTATCAACCAGTCGACTCCGCGTGCCGCGTGGCTCAGGTCGTTCATACGCCCTCCTCCCTGCTATCAACGGGCCTCGAGCCGGTGGGGTGCGCCCTGCCCTCGCTGATGTCGTCACGTGCCGCGCGGAAACCCTGCTGGAAGCTGGACAGCCGACTGCGGACACGATCGGGCGAGACGGAGGGCATCGGGGCGACGCCCTTCGGCGCCGAGGCGGTGTCGGCGGAACCCGGCACGAGGTTGGCCTTGGGAACCCGCTTGGGCAGCCCTGCGGCCGTCGAGCCGTCACGTACCGGCTCGACCGCGGCCGCCGCAGCGTTCCAACCGGCATCCGCCTTGGAGGAACCCCAGTTCGCGCCGCTTTCACCACCGTGCTCGAACCAGGCCGACTCCACTGAGGCGAAGATCGGCAGGTACTCGTCACCCGACGAGGGCGGGTTGACCACCGGGATGGGGCCGGTCGCCGCCGACTCCGTCTCCGGGAAGTCGTACCTCGGCCTGGGCGGCAGGCTCTGCTCCACCGGCCGGTTGCCGAAGCTCCAGTCCGGTGGCGGCTGGAACGGCGGCTGGTCGTTGGTGGGCCGCTTGGGCAGGCCGTTGTCGCTGCCCCAGCCGCCACCGCCGCCACCACCCGGGCCTCGCGACGGCACCCAGACGTCGGCGGTGTCGTAACCGCCGCTGCTGGCGCGCGGGTCGGAGGGCCAGCCGTTGACGTCGGACGGCCACTGAGGCATGGACGGCCAGGCGCCCGCGCCCGCACCGGCGGGCTCCGGGTTGGACGGGTAGGACGGGTGTCCCGGGCCCATCTGGTAGCCGCCGCCCTGCCACTGCGGAGGCGCGGGGGGCGCGGCCGTGGGAGCGGGAGCCGCGTAGGTCTCCTCGCGCACGGGCATGCCGCCCTGCGTCCCGGCGTAGGCCGGGGACTGGCTGCCGAGCAGGCTCTCGGGCACCAGGACCATGGCGGTGAGACCGCCGGAGCCGTGCGGGCGCAGCTGTACGCGGACGCCGTGCCGGTGCGCCAGCCTGGCGACCACGAACAGGCCCATGCGGCGCGACACCGAGACGTCCACGATGGGCGCGTCGGTGAGGCGGTCGTTGGCCTGGGCCAGTTCGTCCTGGGTCATGCCGATGCCGGAGTCGGTGATCGACAGCATCACGCCGCCGCCGTCGATCCGGCTGCCGGAGACCGTGACGCGGGTCTCGCGGGGCGAGAACGACAGCGCGTTCTCCACCAGCTCGGCCAGCAGGTGGATGACGTCGTTGACGGCCTGACCGGCGACGGCAACGCCGTCGGGCACCTGCAGGACGACCCGCTCGTAGTTCTCGACCTCCGACAGCGAGGCGCGGGCCACGTCGACCAGCTTGACCGGCTGGCTCCAGCGGCGCGGCGGGTCCTGACCGGCGAGGACCAGCAGGTTCTCGCTGTTACGGCGCATACGGGTGGCCAGGTGGTCCAGCTTGAACAGGTTCGCCAACCGGCTCTCGTCCTGCTCGCCCTGCTCCAGCCCGTCGATGAGGGTGATCTGCCGCTCGACCAGCGTCTGGCTTCTGCGGGACAGGTTGACGAACATCGCGTTGACGTTGCTTCGGAGTCGGGACTCCTCACCGGCCAGCCGGACGGCTTCCCGGTGTACCTCGTCGAACGCCCGCGCGACTTCACCGATCTCGTCTTCGGACATGACGCCGATCGGCTCGACCTCTACGGGGCCGCTCGCCTCGGACTCACGCAGCTGCTGGACCGTCTCCGGCAGGCGGCGGCTGGCGATGAACAGCGCCTCCCTGCGCAGCCGGCGCAGCGGGCCGCTGAGCGAACGCGCCATGAACGAGGTGATCACCAGCACCAGGATCAACAGGATGGCGATGGCGATCGCGATGATCATCGCGCCCTGCTGCTCCTGGCCCTGCAGGGTGCGGCTGCGCAGCAGGATCGAGTCGGAGACCTGCTGTTCGACCTTGCGCATGCCGTCGATGGTCTTGCCGATGGCCTTGAGCCATTCCTCGCCGTCGCGCGCGAGGCCGACCTCCGGGTCGACCAGCTGCGCCCCCGAGTCCTGCAGGAACAGGGCGCGGGCCTGGATCAGCTCGGCCTTGTCGACGGCCGAGCCGCTGACGACGTCGTCGTACGCCTGGCGGATGTTCAGCGGCACCTGGGCCCTGAACGTCGCCAGCTCGCTGTTGCGCTGCGCGCGAGCGGCGATGAAGGCGTCGAGCTCGTCCTTGCTGAATCGCCTGGCGGCCAGCGCGGACACCAGGAGCGCGCGTTGCCTGGAGACGAACTGCTTGGCTCTGGACAGAGCGGCGAAGCCGGAGACGCTGTCGGCGAGCTCCTTGTCAGCGGCACCCAGGTCGATGTTGTCGTTGAGCCCGATGAAGTCGGAGATGCTCCGGTCGTACAGCTCGATGACGGAGCCGACGTTCAGTTGCGAGTCCACCGCGGTCTTGCGTGACTGGTCGAGCTCGTCCAGACGGTTCTTGATGCGGATGGCCTGCGCGCGCTGGGGGCTGTCCGAGGCCGCGAGCGTGTTGACCGGGCCGCGCACGCTGTCGCGAAGCTTGTTGACCGTGGTGTATTGGGCGTCGACATCCGCCTTGCCGCTGCTCCTGCGGCCGAGGGCGACAAAGCTGGCGGTGAGGTCGCGTTCGAGCTCGACCTCGTGGGCGAGCGCGGTCAGCTGGCTCGCCAGGACGGCGACCTCGTTGACCCTCTCGTACTCGGTGGCACTGCTGATCGAGGTGGCTACGCGGAAGCCGCCGAGGACCAGGGCCGCCAAGGTGGGAATGACAACCAGAACGAGCAGCTTCGAGCGCACGCGCCAGTTGCGCAGCGCGAGGCCGCCCGTCTTCTTCGCACGCCCGGCCCGTGCTTTGGGCTTTGACTTGGCGTGAAGTGCCGCAGGAGCGGGCGCTTCAGCAGTTAAGCCGGGATCCCCACCTGCTGGGGGGAATGCGTTCCTCACTGGCCTCCGCAACCTCTCCTCTGATGGTCTGGTGCAAGAGGATCACGTCATGCATTGTGTTTGCCGTGTGACGCCGACGCACCCATGGGGCGAGAGCTTATTTGAGCACAACAACAGGAGATCGGCCAATACCGCAAAGGTCGCAGTCAACCCATCTCTTCGCAGAACATGCCAAACCCGGACAAATGCCACATCCTCCTGGTGGATGCCGGGCTGCCACCTCCTTGATTCGGACAATCATCCCAAACCTACATTGTGATCATCATTTCCGTATATATATTGGTAATTTCCAGAATCGGGGGACCATGCGCAAGAGTTAGCTGCGCTAGGGTGCGACCGTCGTCGATCACCCCCCGTTCGAAGGAGACGCGACATGAGGTTCGGTGCACTAGGGCGCACCGCCCTGATTGGACTTGTGGCCACCCTTGTCATTACGGGGTGTTCCAGCTCAGATAGCAAGACCGGAGGCGCCTCGAATGCCAACGGTCTTGAGAAGACAGACCTCCTGATCGGCGAGTACCCCGGGGCGGACGCAGCCCCGCTGTTCATCGCGATCGAGCGCGGCTTCTTCAAGGAGCAGGGCCTCAATGTCAAGACGGAGGCCATCCAGGCTCCGCAGGCCGTACTGCCCAAGCTCGCCAACGGCAGCATGGACGTGGTGCTGGGCAGCTACGCCACCATCTTGTCCATCCAGTCCCAGGGGCTGGAGAAGTTCAAGTACATCGCGGACTCCTACCAGGGAGCCGCG
This sequence comes from Nonomuraea sp. NPDC049028, assembly GCF_043197735.1. Taxonomy (NCBI): domain Bacteria; kingdom Bacillati; phylum Actinomycetota; class Actinomycetes; order Streptosporangiales; family Streptosporangiaceae; genus Nonomuraea; species Nonomuraea sp. NPDC049028. The sequence continues at coordinate 954,836 of NZ_JBICTR010000002.1, read as the reverse complement.
GGGGCCTTCGGCGTGATGGTGTCGAAGAACTCGCCCATCAAGAGCGTCGGTGACCTCAAGGGCAAGAAGATCGGCGTCAACGCGCTCGTCGGCCTGGGTGTTCTCACCATGAACCCCCACCTCAAGATCGCCGGCCTCGACCCCACCAAGGACGTCAAGTACGTCGTCGTGCCGAGCACCGACTGGCTCAAGTCGCTGAAGAGCGGTGCCGTGGACGCCGTCTGGATGACCGACCCGTACGTCAGCCAGGCCAAGAACCAAGACGGCGCGACGATGCTGCTCGACACGATGTCCGGCCCCACGGACAGCCTGCCGATCACGGGCTGGGCGGCCACGGAGAAGTGGATCGGCAAGAACCCCAAGACGATGGCCGCCTTCCAGCGGGCGATGGCGAAGGCGCAGAACGTCGCAGCCACCGACCGCAGCGCCGTGACGAAGATCCTGCCGACCTTCACCCAGATCCCGGCCGCGACCGCTGCCACGATCAACCTGGGCAACTACCCGACCTCACTGAACGCCCAGCGCATTCAGCGGGTGGCTGACCTGATGGCCGAGTACGGCTTCATCAAGAACAAGATCGACGTCTCCTCGATGATCGTTACGTCGCAGGGATGACCGCTGCCACAACACTGACGCGGGGCGGGCGTTCCACGCTCGCCCGCGCCAGGGTCGGAAAGCTCATCCGCCACGCCATCGGCGTGGCGGTTTTTCTGCTTGTCTGGGAGCTCGCCAGCAGGACCGGCCTGGTCGAATGGCTGCCCCCGGCCTCTACCTGCCTGGCCAGAGTGATCGGCCTGGCGTTCGATCCCGAATATCTCGCCGATCTGAGCTCCACGATGCTCGCCGCCGTCATCGGCCTGCCGCTGGCCATCCTGGTGGCCGTCCCCGTAGGGCTGCTGCTTGGGACCGTTCCCGTCGTGGAGGAGATGACCCGCGCGATCGTCGAGTTCCTGCGTCCCATCCCCTCGGTGGCGCTGATCCCGCTGGCGCTGTTCCTGTTCCAGCCCGACATCAACGCCAAGGTCGCGCTCATCGTCTACGCCGCCTCCTGGCCGATCCTGATCAACACGCTCTACGGCGTGCGTGACGTCGACCCGCTGGCCGCGGAGACGCTGCGCTCGTTCAGCTTCGGCTCCGCGGCCGTCGTCTGGCGGGTGTCGCTGCCGAGCGCCGCGCCGTTCATCTTCACCGGCATCCGGCTGGCCGCCTCGATCACGCTCATCCTGGCCATCAGCGTGGAGTACGTCGTCGGCGGCGCCGGCGGGATCGGCGCCTTCCTCATCCAGGCGAGCACCGCCCTGGACGATTCGGCGATGGTCGACGTGATAGCCGTGCTGGTCTGGTCGGGCGCCATCGGACTGATCGTCAACACCCTGCTGCTGCGTGCCGAGCGGCGGCTGTTCAAGTGGCGGAACGCATGATCAAAACCCTGGTCAAACGGCTCTGGCTGGTGCCGGTGGCCCTCGTCGCGTGGGAGCTGATCACCAGGGCGGTGGACGACCCCTTCATGCCCCGCCCCACGGTCATCGTGGCGCGCATGTACGAGATGTGGTTCTCCGGGCCCCTCATCCTCACCGACGAGGCGGTGGACAACTTCGTCCCCAGCATCATCAGGCTGGTCGGCTCGTGGAGCGTGGCCGTGGCCCTCGGGATAGCACTCGGTGTCGCGATCGGCAGGACCGCCTGGCTGTCCGACTACATCGACCCGCTGGTGGAGTTCGCCCGGGCCGTGCCGCCACCTGTGATGTTCCCCGTGTTCCTGGTGCTCTTCACCATGGGCACGCAGGTCCAGGTGGCGACGATCGTCTTCGGCGTCATCTGGCCGATCCTGCTGAATTCCATCGATGGCGCGCGTAACGTGGATCGTCTCCAGATTGAGACCGCTACCGTCTTCGGCGTCCCGGCGAGCCTGCGCCTGGTCCGGATCATCCTGCCCGCCGCCTCACCGAAGATCTTCGCTGGTCTGCGGCTGAGCGTCTCGCTGGCGCTGATCCTCATGATCGTCTCCGAGCTCAAAGGCGCTACCGACGGCATCGGCTACCTGCTGGCCAGCGCGAGCGACCGCTCCGACATGCCGGCCCTCTGGGGAGGAGTGGTCGTGCTCGGAGTGCTCGGTTACGTACTCAACACCCTGTTCCTCATGGTCGAGCGCCGGATGCTCACGTGGCACCGTGGCGCTCGCCGTACCGCGTAGGAGGCGGATGTGACTGACCTGTTGCTGAAGAACGTGCGTATTGTTACGCACGACCGAGACGAACCGGTCGTCGCGGACATCGCCGTGACGGACGGGCGCATCGAGCAGGTGGCAGCCGGCCTGTCCGCCGAGGGCGTCGAGGAGGTGCTCGACGGCGACGGGAAGCTGGCCTTCCCGGGCGTCGTGGACGCCCACCAGCATTGGGGCATCTACAACCCGCTGCCCGAGGACACCGCCTCGGAGAGCATGGCCAGCGCCCAGGGCGGCGTCACCACGGCGCTCACCTACATGCGGACCGGCCAGTACTACCTCAACAGAGGCGGTTCGTACGCGGAGTTCTTCCCCGAGGTGCGCAGGCAGGCGGAGGGACAGGCCTACATCGACTACGGCTTCCACCTCGCGCCCATGTCCAGCACGCACATCGGCGAGCTGCCCGACCTGGTGGAGAAGTTCGGGGTCTCGTCGTTCAAGATCTTCATGTTCTACGGCGGGCACGGGCTGCACGGGCGCTCGGCCGACCAGAGCAAGTTCCTGATGCTGCCCGAGGGCGAGCGCTACGACTACGGGCACTTCGAGTTCGTCATGCGTGGCGTGCAGGAGGCCCGCGAACGCTTCCCGCACCTGGCCGACGAGATCTCACTGTCGCTACATTGTGAGACCGCCGAGATCATGACCGCCTACACCAAGCTGGTGGAGGAGGCCGGCGACCTCAGCGGGCTGGCCGCCTACAGCGCCTCCCGGCCGCCGCACTCCGAGGGGCTGGCGGTATTCATCGCCTCCTACCTCGCCCACGAGACCGGCCTGGCCAACATCAACCTGCTCCACCTGTCCTCGCGCAAGGCGCTCGACGCGGCCGTGCGGATGGCCAAGACCTTCCCGCACATCGACTTCCGCCGCGAGGTCACGATCGGGCATCTTCTCGCCGACATCGAGACCGCCAACGGGATCGGCGCGAAGGTGAACCCGCCCATCAGGCCGCGCGAGGACGTCGAGGCGCTGTGGGAGTACGTGCTCGACGGCACCGTCGACTGGGTGGTCAGCGACCACGCCTGCTGCCGGGAGGAGCTCAAGTTCGGTGCTCCGGCCGACGACGTGTTCCTGGCCAAGGCCGGGTTCGGCGGCGCCGAATACCTGCTGCCCGGCCTGATCACCGAGGGCCGCCGCCGCGGCCTGTCCTACGGGCGCATCGCCGCCCTCACCTCCTGGAACCCCGCCCGCAGGTACGGCCTGCGGAGCAAGGGCACCATCGCGCCCGGCTTCGACGCCGACTTCTGCCTGGTCGACACCGGCAGCACGTGGACCGTCCGCGCCGCCGAGTCGGAGTCGACGCAGGAGTACACCCCGTTCGAGGGCTTCGAGCTGAGCGCGAAGGTCACCGACACGTTCGTCAGGGGCAACCACGTCCTCGACGCGGGCAAGATCGTGGGTCGTCCGGTGGGCCAGTACATCTCCCGGCCGCTGGGCTGAAAGGAAACCCCTTGCTTGAGATAGACAACCTCACGCACGTCTATGGCGAGGGCCCGACGCGGCACCACGCCATCGACGGCCTGAACCTGAGCGTCGCCGAGGGCGAGCTGCTGTGCATCGTCGGGCCCTCCGGGTGCGGCAAGTCGACGCTCCTGCGCTCCATCGCGGGCCTGATCAAGCCCACGGGCGGCGCCATCAAGGTCCAGGGCGAGCTGGTCCGCCAGACGCCCGCCAACCTGGCCGTCGTCTTCCAGGACTACAGCCGGTCGCTGTTCCCGTGGATGTCGGTGGCCGACAACGTCGCGCTGCCGCTGCGTCGCAAGGACATGACCAAGCAGCAGCGCCGCGAGGCGGCGCACGAGGCGCTGGAGTCGGTGGGGCTGGCGGAGGCCGGTCGCAAGTACCCGTTCCAGCTGTCGGGCGGCATGCAGCAGCGCGTGTCGATCGCCCGCGCGCTGGCCTACCGGCCGGCGCTGATGCTCATGGACGAGCCGTTCGGCTCGGTCGACGCGCAGACGCGTGAGGACCTCGAAGACCTCGTGCTGAAGGTACGCGGGCACCACCAGATGACGATCGTGCTCATCACGCACGACATCGACGAGAGCGTGTACGTGGGTGACCGGGTCGTCGTGCTGTCCAAGGCGCCCGCGCACGTCGTGGGCGACCTGAAGGTGGAGCTGCCCAGCCCCCGCGACCAGATCAGCTCTCGCGAGCACCCGGACTTCGTCCACCTGCGCGCCGAGGTGGGGCGTCTGGTGCGCGGCGTGGCCTCAGTCTGAGCACGTCCCCATACCCGCACGTCCCCACAACTGAAGCACAGGCCGAACCACCAGTGCCGCCGGGCGTCCAGCCCGGCGGCACTGGTGCAGAGGAAGTCAGGCCGGAGTGTGGGAGTGGCGGGTCAGGGCGTGTTCGACCAGCGTGATCAGCGTGCCCTTCACCGAGTCCCTGACTCGGGCGTCCAGGCGGACGATCGGGATGTGCGGGTTGAGTGACAACGCCTCCCGGATCTCCTCCTGCTGGTGCTGGAAGTTCCCGTCCCAGCCGTTGATGCCGATGACGAAGGGGAGTTTGGCCTCTTCGAAGTAGTCGATCGCGGGGAAGCTGTCGGCCAGCCGCCGCGTGTCCACCAGCACCACCGCGCCGATCGCACCACGCACCAGGTCATCCCACATGAACCAGAACCGGTGCTGTCCGGGCGTACCGAACAGATAGAGGATCAGGTCACGGTCGAGCGAGACCCGGCCGAAGTCCATCGCCACGGTCGTGGTCGTCTTGTTGGGCGTGAGAGAGACGTCGTCGACACCCGCCGACGCGTCCGTCATCACCGCCTCCGTGGTGAGCGGCAGAATCTCCGAGACCGCACCCACGAACGTCGTCTTGCCCACGCCGAAGCCGCCGGCCACGACGATCTTCGTCGAGGTTAGGCCGGGGCTAGAGCCTGCGAAGTCCACTGAGCACCCTTTCGAGCAAGTTGAGGTCCGGCTTTCCCGCGTCCAGCGCAGGCTGGTGCACGCGGATCAGGCCCTCCGACGCCATGTCGGCGATCAGCACCCGGACCACCCCAAGAGGCTGCCGTAAAAGGGCGGAGATCTCGGCAACCGACCTGACGTTCCGGGTTAGCTGAATGATCGCCTGATACTCCGGACTCAATAGTGAAATGTCTTTATATTCCGAGGTCACGGAGGACACAAGGGCCTCCATGGCGAACTTCATCCGTGGGGCCGTGCGGCCCCCTGTCACGGCATATGGCCGGACAAGGGAGCTCGGCTTCTGCGGACGCGGAGCCGACGGATGCGGCGGAGTGCTATCACCAGCCCAACCCTGACCTGACATCATGTTCTTCTCCTGTCACCGTCCCACTAACGCGGGCGGGACGCCTGCAGCTCGGCGCGCACGGCCGGGGTGAGCACCTGGCCCGCCCGTTCCACGAGCAGCGTCATCTGGTACGCGACCAGGCCCATGTCACAATCGGGCGCGGCGAGCACAGCGAGGCAGGAGCCATCGCTGATGGACATGATCATCAGGAGTCCGCGCTGCATCTCGATGACGGTCTGGGTGACCATACCGCCTTCGAACACACGAGCCGCGCCCTGCGTCAGGCTGATCACACCTGAGGCGACCGCGGCCAGCTGGTCGGCCCGGTCCTTGGGAAAACCCTCGGAGAAAGCCAGCGGCAAGCCGTCGGACGACACCACCACGGTGTGCGCGACTCCGGGCACGTTATTGACGAAATCGGTGATCAGCCAGCTGATGCCACGCGCTCCCTGGCTCAGTTCTCTCATTGCTCCTCCTCATTGTCTTCTCCGCGGGTGAACGCGCGGCCTTGCCGTACCCCCTGCTGAAAGCTGGACAGCCGGCTCCGCAATCGATCGGGAGAGATCTGTGGTGCCGGTGACGTCGCCTGCGGCTCGGCCAGGCTGGCCGTACCGGGAACCAGGTTGGCCTTTGGCACGCGCCGCGGCAGGCCAGAGGCCGTCGTGCCGCCCATGGCCGGCTCGGCGGCGGCCTGCGCGGCCTGCCAGCCGGTGTCGGCGGGCGAGGACCACGTCGAGCCCGCGCCGGACTTGCCCGGCACGCGTTGCGGCAGCGAGGGCTTGTCCGACGTCCCGGCGGAGGCGGCCGACGCGGCGACCGGCGGGGGCGCGGCGGGCGTGGCCGCGGGAGGCACGGGGAGCTGAGCGTAAGGCTGGGCGTAGGGCTGCCCGACGGGCTGCTGCGGGAACTGGCCGATCGGCGGCACGGCCGGTATCCCCCCGATCTGCGTCTCCTCCTGCGCGGAGATCTCGGAGTGCTGCTCCTGATCCGGCTTGGCCGGCTCGGGCTCCGGCTCCGGCCTGCGGAACCAGTCGGAGCCGACCGAGGAGAAGATCGGCAGGAAGTCGTCGCTCTGCTCCAGCGGCGAGTTGTTGCGCACCGCCGGGAGCGGGCCGGTCAGGTCCTTGGAGGAGTACTCGCCGGGACCGAACGGGTTGAACGCGCCACGACCGTTGTGCGTGAAGGGCTCGACGGGCGGGATCGGCGAGTCGGCGAACGACGGCCAGCGCTGCTCCTCGAACCCGTACGCCGGCCGCGGCTCGGCGTCGAAGGGCTTGGGCGTCGCGACGAACGGCGACCTGGGCGGCAGATCCTCGGCCGAGCCGAAGGACGGCCAGCGCGTCTCCTCCGAGGACGAGGGCGGGGGCGGCTCCGTGGCGAAGGACGGCCAGCGCTGCTCGTCCTGCGCCGGAGGCGGCGGCTCGGTGGCGAAGGAGGGCCAGCGCTGCTCGTCCTGCCGCGGCGCCTCCTCGGCGAAGGACGGCCAGCGCTGCTCGCCCGGAGCGGCGGCCGCGGGCGGCTCCTCGGCGAACGACGGCCAGCGCTGCTCGTCAGGCTGCTGCCTCGGCGGCTGCTCCTCGCCGAACGGCGGCCAGTTGCCGCCACCGCCCGGCACGGGCAGCGTGCCCGGCCACTGCGTGTCCACCGGCGCGTCGTCACGGATGTCGGGGGTGTCGATCGTGCCCTGCGGCGCGGCGTAGACGCCCGAGCCGTTCGTCGAGGACGGCTCCAGCTGGCTCGGGTCGAAGGTGGTGAAGGCTTCGTACTGGCCGCGCTGCTGGGGCACCGCGCCGGCGGCGGTGCCACCGCCGAGGAGCATGTCGGGCAGCATGACGAGCGCGGCCAGGCCGCCCGCCTCTCGCATCCCGAGCTGGACCCTGATGCCGTGGCGCAGCGCCAGGCGGCCGACCACGAACAGGCCCATGCGGCGCGAGACGGCCACGTCCACCACCGGCGGGTTGGCCAGCCGCCAGTTGGCCTCGGCCAGCTCGTCGGCCGACATGCCGATGCCCAGGTCGGTGATCGTCACCTGGATGCCGCCCTCGATGGGCGAGCTGGTGACCTGGACCTTGCTCTCGCGCGGGGAGAAGGAGATGGCGTTCTCGATCAGCTCGGCGAGCAGGTGCACGGCGTCGGTGACGGCCGGGCCGGCGACCTCGATGCCGGACGGGATCTGGATCTGGACCCGTTCGTAGTTCTCGACCTCGGACAGCGAGGCGCGGGCGATGTCGACCAGCGGCACCGGCTCGCTCCACTTGCGGGCGGCCTCCTGGCCGGCGAGGACCAGGAGGTTCTCGCTGTTGCGGCGCATGCGGGTGGCGAGGTGGTCCAGCCGGAACAGGTTCGCCAGCCGGTTCTCGTCCTCCTCACCCTGCTCCAGGCCCTCGATGAGCTGCAGCTGCCGCTCGACGAGCGTCTGGCTGCGCCGGGAGAGGTTGACGAACATCGAGTTGACGTTGGCGCGCAGCTTGGCCTCGTCGCCGGCCAGCCTGATCGCCTCGCGGTGGACCTCGTCGAAGGCCCGGGCCACTTCCCCGATCTCGTCGCGGGTGTTGACGCCGACGGAGGGCACGTCGGGCACCTCGGCGCTGTCCCCGGACTCGCGCAGCAGGCGGACGGTCTCGGGCAGCCGGGTGGTGGCCACCTGGAGCGCCTCGGCGCGCAGCCGGCGCAGCGGGCGGACCAGCGAACCGGCCACCCGGGTGGTGATCACCAGGACGAGCAGCAGCAGGACCAGGATGGTCGCGCCGGAGATGATGGCGTTGCGCTGCTCGGTGTCGCTCAGGTCCCGGGTGGTGGCCACGATCCTGGTGGTCAGGCCGTCCTCGACCTTGCGCATGGCGTTGGCGGACAGCGAGGTGCTCTCGTACCAGAGCTGGAGGTCACGGCGAGTCGTGATGTCCAGGTCCCTGATGGTCTTGAACTCGCGCAGCTGGGCCAGGGCCCGCTGGCGCATCGCGTCCGCGCGGTCGATCTGCGGGCCGCGCACGCCCTTCTTGTACGCCTGGAGGTCCTGAGGTTTGGCTTCCTGCTCGAAGGCGGTCAGCTCCAGCTGCTGACTGTTCCAGGAGCCGAGGAAGTCGGACAGGTCGTCATAGTCCAGCCGCCGCTCGATCAGCGCCACGACGAGGATGCCCTGCTGGCGCAGCACCTGCTCCCTGGTCTCGTCCAGAGCGGTCAGCGCGGCCACGTCGCCCTGGAGGGCGTCGTCGCTGATGCCGTCGCCCAGGTCGCTCTGGAGGCGCTCGAGGACCTCGATCAGGGAGGAATAGGTGCGGATGGCGGCTCGGGGCGGCACGCTCGCCTCACCCGCGATCGACCTGCGCAGGCCGTCGAGGCCGGTCAGCCACCGGCGGATCTCCACGACCTCCTGCTGGACGCGGGTGGTGTGGGTGGCGTCGATGGACGTGGTGGCGGCGAGCACGCGCTGCTTGGCAGCGTCGGACGCCTCGCGCTGGGTCTTGAGCTGGCTCAGGCGGATGGGACGCCGGCGGTCGGCCATGTACCACGCGGTGAGCGTACGTTCCTTGGCGAGCTCGTGCGACAGCGCGGAGGCGCGCTGGACCAGCTCGGCGACCTGGGTCAGCCGGCGGTACTCGGCGCTGGTGCCGATGGCGTTCGCGAGCTGGACGCCGGCGAGAAGCACACCCACGATCGTGGGGATGAGGATCAGCGCCACCAGCCTGGAGCGCACGCGCCAGTTCGCCAGCCGGAACCGTCCGCCTGTGTACTCCCCTGACCTGGTGTGCCTGGGGTTATCCGTCCTCACTGACTCTCGCAACCTCTCGCCGTTACGTGCTCGAAAATCTGACACGCTTGGGGCGCATGGGATTTCTGCGGGCTGGGTAATTGGAACACAACCCGTACCAGACGGCCAACCGTACATATCCCATCAAATACGACCAAACGTGCCCACAAGGTCGCATTTCGCCGCGCGCGTTTTCAGGCGGGCCGAAAGGAGTCTCGCTCCACCGGCGCCGCGTGCTTGACCATCAGGTGACGGGTCACCGAATACTCCTGCACCGCCTCCTGGCTCATGTCCTTGCCGAAACCACTGCCCTTGACCCCGCCGTGCGGGGCCTCGCTGGCTATCGGCAGGTGGTCGTTGATCCAGGTCACACCCACATCGAGGCGGTGCGAGACCCGCATCGCCCTGGCAACGTCTCGTGACCACACGGACGAGGCCAGACCGTAACGCGTGTCGTTGGCCAGCGTGACCGCCTCGTCCTCGGTGTCGAACGGCAGGACCACGAGGACGGGACCGAATAGCTCTCCCTGGACGATATCGCTGTTCTGTGACACTTCGTTAACAAGTGTCGGAAGGTAGTAGAAGCCGGGTCCGTCGACCGGCGCGCCACCGTGCACGACGCGCCCGCCGGAGCCGGAGACGAAGCCGTGCACCCGGTCGCGGTGGGCCGCCGAGATCAGCGGGCCGACGTCGGTGGCGGGGTCCCACGGGTCGCCCACGGTGATCCCGGCGAGCGTCTGCCTGATGGCCTCCACCGCCTCGTCGTAGACCGGCCGGGCCACGTAGACGCGGGTGGCGGCGGTGCAGTCCTGGCCGGTGTTGTAGGTGGCGCCCATGGCCACCCCGCGGGCCGTCTCCTCGAGGTCGGCGTCCTCGAAGACCAGCGCGGGCGCCTTGCCACCGAGCTCCAGGTGCACCCGCTTGAGCGTCTTGGCGGCGCCGCTCATGACGGCTCGGCCGGTCTCCGTCGAGCCGGTGACGCTGACCATGTCCACGCCCGGATCGGTGACCAGCGCCTCCCCCACCTCGGCGTCGCCGGTGACCACCCGCACCAGACCGGCCGGCGCGCCCGCCTGGGCGAACAGCTCGGCCAGGCGCAGCGTGGTGCGGGGCGTCTGCGGGGCGGGCTTGATGACCACCGCGTTGCCCGCGGCGACGGCCGGGCCGAGCTTCCACACGGCCATCACGAAGGGGAAGTTCCACGGCGCGATCGAGCCCACCACGCCGGCCGGGCGGCGCAGCATGACCGAGGTGTAGCCGCGGCTGAACACCCCAGCGCCCGACCCTTCGAGCGAGCGCGCGGCCCCGGCGAAGAAGCGCAGGTTGTCGGCCGCGAACGGCAGCTCGCCGTCCCTGAAGACCGCCGCGGGCTTGCCCGTCTCCTCGACCTCCAGCCGGGTCAGCTCCTCGGCGTCGGCCTCGACCAGGTCGGCCAGTCGCAGCAGCACCCGGGCCCGCTCGGCCGGGGTGGCCTGCGACCACTCCTCGAAGGCGGCGCGCGCCGCCCCCACGGCCCGCGTCACGTCCTCGACGGGGGTGTCGGGGATCTTGTCGAAGACGAGCCCCGTCGCGGGGTTGATCAGCTCACGCATCGGACCGCTGCCCCAGCTCCTCGATGAGGTCCGCGGCCTTGCGCAGCCCGTCCAGGCCGCGGATCCGCTCACCCTCGGCGGCCAGCCGGGCGCGCAGCTGCTCGTCGCCGAGCAGGCGGTCGAGGGCGCCCGTCAGCTCCTCGTCGGTGAAGGCGTAGGTCGACAACCGCACGCCGTAGCCGAGCTCGTCCACGCGCTGGGCGTTGTCGTACTGGTCCCAGAACAGCGGCAGCAGGATCATCGGCTTGCCGAAGTGCAGCGCCTCGGTGGTGGTGTTGTTGCCGCCGTGCGTGATGACCAGGTCGCAGAGCGGGATGATCTTCGTCTGCGGCAGGAACTCGGCGCCCCACATGTTGTCGGCCAGCTTGATCTCCTCGTGCAGCGGACCCTTGGAGACGATGAACTGGTGCGGGGTGGTGGCCAGCACGTCGATCACCCGCTGCATCAGCTCCACGTCGGAGGAGCCGAGCGAGCCGAGCGAGAAGTAGACCAGCGCGCCGCCGGTGCGCTGGAAGGGCAGCTGGAAGTCCTCGTCGGTCTCACGCACCGAGGAGTCGAGGCGGTGCCAGGTGGGGCCGAGCGGGCGGGCGTCGGTGTAGTCGAGGATCTCCGGGAACACGTAGAGGTTCAGGTCGCCCTCGTGGATGAAGTCGAGGTCGGGCAGCGGCTCGGTGCCCTGCTCGACGCACCACTCGTTGAAGGCGTTCCAGATCTCCCGGTGCGTACGGTCGTACTCGGCGCGGAAGGCGTCCCACTCCGCGCGGTGGTCGGCGGGCAGACCCGAGAACACCGGCGCGACGTCGTCCCCGCGCACCTCCAGCGGGTTGCAGGACACGATGCGGACGAACTTCTTGCCGGCCGTGAGCAGCGCGGGGAAGGTGATGACGTTGTCCTCGACGATGACGTCCGGCTGGACCCGCTCGATGATCGCCTTGAGCTGCGGCTCGCAGTACTTGGCGCCGTCGATGAGCGAGTCCCAGATGGGCTTGGTCACCGTTTCGAGCTGCTCCAGCGTGCTCTTGCGGTATTCCGGGGCGGTCTCGCGGATGAAGTCCTTCCAGAACTGCCCCGCGTCCTGCTCCTCGTCCCCCTCGGCGGGCGGCGCCAGGTCGACGAGGTCCTCCTCGAAGCCGAGCGCTTCGAGCTTGCCCTTCCACGAGGCCTCGGCGGCGAAGACGACGCGGTGACCGCGGCGACGGAGAATGTCGCCGATGCCGATGCTGTTGTTCGTGGGCCCGTAGGCGCTTTCCGGCATGAACAGGATGGTGAGGGACATCACGCGCTCCGAGGTGGCATCAATTTGAAGGGGAATTCAAATACTCATCTAGCGGGCCGGTCAACTTCAAGGCACTATGGTCACGGCTTCCTGAACGGCAGACGAACAAGGCGGTGAGTGTGACCCAGCGAAAGAGCCGCAGCGACCGGCGCATCGACCTGATCGAGGCGGCCCGGCGGGCCATCATCCGTCACGGCATCGACCGCGTCCAGCTCTCGCATGTGGCCGAGGAGGCGGGGCTTACCTCGGGCGCCGTGCTCTATCACTATCCCGACCTCAGCGAGCTGCTGGTCGAGGCGCAGCACGCCGGGATGGAGCGATTCTACGAGCAGCGGGTGCGGCAGCTCGCGGCGCTCACCGACCCGGCGGAGAAGCTGGTCATGACGATCAGGTCCGGGCTGCCGACCGGTCCGCTCGACCCCGATGTCCGGCTGCTCAACGAGCTGGGCGGGGCGGCGGGGCGCAGCCGGGTGTACGGGGTGCTGCTCACGTCCCTCTATGACCGGCAGGTGTCGATGTACCAGTCGATCCTGGACACGGGGGCCGCGCTGGGCGTCTTCACGCTGAGCTCCGACTCGCTGACGATCTCGCGCAACCTGGTGGCCCTGGAGGACGCCTACGGCTACCGGATCACCGCCCGGCACCCGGTGATAGGCCCGCAGGAGGCGGCCGAGCTGATCCTCTCCTACGCGCGCACGGCGACGGGCCACGGCCTCGCTCACTGAGCCGTTCGCCGGCCCGCCGCTCATTGAGCCGTTCCCTGGTCCGCCGGGATGATGACGGCCTCGTCGTGCCGCCAGTGCAGCTTGACCTTGGCGCCCTGCTCCACGGCGCTGGCGCCCTGCACGGCCACCAGGACCGGCTTGACGCGGCCGGGCAGGTCGACCGAGACGTGGGAGACGCCGCCGTAGAAGCTGACGTCGAGCACGGTCCCCTTGAGGCCGTGCGCGGCCGTCTCCTCGCGCAGCTCGATCTTCTCGGGGCGGACGCCCAGGAGTGCCTTGGCGCCGGTCTCCAGCTCCTCCAGCGGGGTGCCGGGCAGCAGGCCGAAGTCGTCGGTCCGCAGGGCCTCGGCGCCGCCGGCCGTACCCTCGAACAGGTTGTTGGCGCCGACGAAGTCGGCGACGAAGGGGGTGCGGGGCCGCTCGTAGAGCTCGACGGGCTGGTCCACCTGGCGCACGCCGCCGCGCTCGAAGACCGCGATGCGGTCGGCGAGCGACATGGCCTCCTCCTGGTCGTGGGTGACGACCACGAAGGTGATGCCGACCTCGTGCTGCAGCCGCTTGAGCTCCAGCTGCATGTCGGCGCGGACCTTCTTGTCCAGCGCGGACAGCGGCTCGTCGAGCAGGAGCAGGCGCGGGCGCTTGACGATGGAGCGGGCGAGCGCGACGCGCTGGCGCTGACCGCCGGACAGCTGGGCGGGCTTGCGACCGCCGAGGTCCGACAGGCCGACGGTCTCCAGCACCTCGCCGACGCGCTGCTTGATCTCCTGGCGCGGCAGCTTCTCGCGCTCCAGGCCGTAGGCCACGTTCTTGGCCACGGTCATGTGCGGGAACAGCGCGTACGACTGGAACATCAGGCTGATCGGCCGCCGGTTCGGCTGCTTGCCGAGCAGGTCCTCGCCGTCCAGCGTCACCGTGCCGCTGTCGGGCGTCTCGAACCCGGCCAGGATGCGCAGCAGCGTGGTCTTGCCGCAGCCGGAGGGCCCCAGCAGGGCGAAGAACTCACCCTGGCGGATGTCCAGGGAGACCCCGTCGAGCGCGGTGACGTCACCGAACCGCCGGGTGATCCCGTCAATCTTCAGCACGTGACACACTCCTCATGGTCGAGTCCGCCTCACCTTGCACCCTGAGGTCCGCACGTGGTCCTCCAGGTGTCCGGTTCGGCTCCCTCTCCCCGATCTTGGTCATCCGCTGGCCCACGATCACCGCGGTGAAGCTCACCAGGAGCAGGATCGCGGCCAGCGCGTTGATCTTCGGGGTCACCCCGAAACGGATCATCGAATAGATGACGATCGGCAGCGTCTGCTCGTTGTTGCCGATCGTGAAGAAGGCGATGACGAACTCGTCCAGCGACAGCGTGAAGGCCAGCAGCGCGCCCGCGATGATGCCCGGCGTGAGCTGCGGCAGCGTCACCTTCATGAACGTGACGACCGGGCCCGCACCGAGGTCGCGCGAGGCCTCCTCCAGCGAGGTGTCGGCGTTCGACAGCCTGGTACGCACCACCGCGGCGACGAACGCCATCGAGAAGACGCCGTGCGCGAGGATCACCGAGTAGAGCCCCAGGGTGAGCTGGATCATCCCGTAGAAGACCAGCAGCCCGATGGCCAGCACCAGGTCGGGTAGGACGGCCGGCATCAGGGCGAGCGCGTCGAGCGTCTTCGACCGGGTGTACCTGGCCAGGCCGACGGCCAGCAGCGTGCCGAGCACCGTCGCGACGACGGTCGAGCCCGCGGCCACGATGAGCGTGTTGACCACGCCGTCCCTGATGCGCTCGTCCTGGGCCAGTTCGCCGTACCACTTGAGGCTGAAGCCCTCGTAGGTGTAGGCCGACCTGCCGGAGTTGAACGACATCACGACGAGCACGATGATCGGCGCGTACAGGAAGACGTACGTCGCCCAGAACGGGACATGCAGCCACTTCGACCTACGCACGACGGGCCACCCACGACTGCGCGATCAGCAGCACCACCAGGACCGCCACCAGGGCCAGCGTCAGCGCGGAGCCGAAGGGCCAGTCGCGCGCCTGCAGGAACTCGGTGCGGATCAGGTTGCCCACCATGACCGACTTGCCGCCGCCGAGCATCTCGGGGATGACGAAGTTGCCGAAGCTGGGCACGAACACGAACAGGCACCCGGTCAGCACGCCCGGCACCGTCAGCGGCAGCGTCACCTTGCGGAAGGTGCTGAACGCCGACGCGCCCAGGTTCGCCGACGCCTCGCGCAACTGCGGGTCGAGCCGCTCGATCGCCGCGTAGAGCGGCAGCACCATCAGCGGCAGGTAGGAGTAGAGCAGCCCGAGGACGATGGCGCCCTGGTTGTAGAGCAGTTCGTACGGCCCCAGGCCGAGCGCCTTCAACCCCGAGTTCAGCAGGCCGGGACCGTTGAGCAGGATGATCCAGGCGTAGACGCGGATGATGAAGTTCGTCCAGAACGGCAGCACGACGGCGACCAGCGCGACCGTCTTCCACTTGCGCGGCAGCTGCGCGATCAAGTACGCCGTGGGGTAGCCGAGCAGCAGCGCGAGCAGCGTCGTGAGCCCCGCGATCTTCAGGGAGGCGCCCACCACGCTGAGGTAGAGCGGGTCGATCAGGCGGCTGAAGTTCTCGCCGGTGACCTCGTAGACGACACCGCCGAACCGGCCGCGCTGGAAGAGCGTGTAGCTCAGCACGAGCACCAGCGGCACCAGCAGGAGCACCACCAGGTACGTCAGGCCGGGTGACAGGAAAACGAACGCACCCAGCCGGCGTCCTCTGGAAGGAGACACCGGCCGGGCTTGAGCTTCTGACTTCATTCGTGTTCTGACTTCATCCCGCGACTACGACTGCGCCTTGATCTCGGTCGCCAGGCGCGTGTACTTGACGCCCGCCTGGCCCAGGTCGATGAGTGACTCACCGTTGAGCAGCTCGGCCGGCTTGATGTCCAGCAGGGAGCCCTTGGCGATCTCCACCTTGTCCATGGCGGCCTTGTTGGGCACCTTGTAGTTGATGTTCACGGCGGCCCAGCTGTGGATCTCGGGGTCGAGGATGTAGTTGATCAGGGCGTGCGCCGCCTCCTTGTTCTTGGAGGACTTCATGATCACCATGGTGTCCACCCAGAGGTCGCTGCCCTCCTTCGGCACCACGAACTTGATGTTCTGCTTCTCGTCCGTGGTCGGGCACCAGCCGTCCCACGCCTCGACCATGACCGCCTCGCCGGACTTGAGCTTGTCGCCGAAGGTCGTGTCGTCGTAGCCGAGCAGGTGCGGCTTGGCCGCGACAAGGAGCTCCTTGGCCTTGGCGATCTCGGCGTCCTTGTCGGTGTTGACCGAGTAGCCGAGCGCCTTGAGGGCGGGCAGGGCCAGCCAGCGCTCGGTGGTCATCATGGTGACCTTCTTGTCGGCCCACGACGGGGGCTGCAGGAGGTCCTTCCAGCTCGTCGGCGGCGTCTTCACCAGGTCGCTGCGGTAGCAGATGCCGGTCGTGCCCCAGGTGTAGGGCACCGAGTACTTGTTGCCCTTGTCGTAGGACAGCTGGGTCGCCTCGGGGTAGAGGTTCGACAGGTTCGGGATCAGCTCGGGGTGGATCGGCTCCAGCAGGCCCTGCTCGTTGAGCGCCTGGGCGTACTGTCCGGACACGAACGCCACGTCGATGCCGCTGTCGCCACCGGCGGTCAGCTTGGTCATCGCGGTCTCGTTGGTGTCGTGGATCGCGATCTTCAGCGGGAACTTGAGCTTGTCCTTGACCTTCTGCGGCAGCTCCTTGGGCGTGTACCCGTCCCAGACCGTCACGTTGACCGACTGCTTCGACAGGTCGGCGTTCGGGTTGAGCTGGTCGGCAGTCGCCGCCGGCGCCGCGCCTGCGTTGGTCGACTCACCGCCGCACGCCGCGGCGGCGAGCGCGAGGCCGGCCACCGCTACGGCGGCCGGAAGACGACGGGTGAACCGGGTACGGAACACGGCCGCTACTCCTTCAGGGTTCCGGTGGATGAGGGGTCGCGCGACCAACCGGGCACGGCAGACCAGACGAGGAGTGTTGCAGCAGAAATCAACATGAGCAAGACTTTTGCGGACACTGTTACCTGGATGTTTGGTATTCCTGTTGAACATGGATTCAATTTGGAGGCGGTTGCTCTCTCTCGGTGAGAAGCCCCTCACATCACGGGACCGCGGCGTCTCGGCCGCGCTCGTGACGGCGCTGGGGGGAGGGGATGACGTGCCGCCGCCGTTCGCGGTCCGCCGCTTCTCCGCGCTGCCCAGCCTCTCGTACGAGGCTGGGGATCTCGACACTGGGGTGCCGGTCGAACGGGATTTCGGCGCGCATGTCGACCAGACGAACTATTCCGTGGTCGTGGCCGATCGGGTGGTCGTCAAGTGGCTGACGCCGCCGGCGGCGCTGCCGCATCCCGCTCCCGATCTGCTCGCCCACCTGGCCGGAACCGGGTTCCGGGACACGGCTCCGCCGTACGCCGCTCTGACCCGGGTGGACGGGGCGGGAGAGACGCTGCTCGCGCTGGTCACGGGCTACCTGCCGGAGGCCAGGGACGGTTGGGAGTGGTGCGCCGACGAGGCCGCTGCCGGCCGCACCGCCTTCGCGGAAGCCCTCGGCCGCCTGGCCGCCGACCTCCACCTGGCGCTCTCCACTTTCCCACCCCCTTCCATCGTCGCCACTCCCCCAACCGTTACACCCATTTCCGGTCTGGCTGTTTCCCGTCTGGCGGGTTCCCGTCTGGCTGTTTCCCGTCTGGCGGAAAGGGCCGAGCAGGCGCTGGCCGAGGCTCTCGCCCTGACGGACGGCGAGGACGGCGCGTGGCTGGCCGGCCGGGCCGACGCCCTCAGAGCCGAGCTGGCCCCGCTGACCAGGCCGATCAGCACGCCGCTGATCCGCATCCACGGCGATCTGCACGTCGGCCAGATCCTGCGGTGGCGCGACGGTTACGCCGTGATCGACTTCGACGGCAACCCCACCGTCATGGAGGCCGCGCCGTACCAGCCGGCGGCCAGGGACCTCGCCCAGCTCGCCACGAGCCTGGAGCACGTCGCCCAGGTGGTGATCAAGCGCCGCGGCACCCCGCCGAGTCAGGCGCTCGACTGGGCCGGCGAGGCTCGCGAGCTCCTGCTGGCCGCCTACCGGAGCCGCCTGGCCGAGCGCGGGCGGCCGGACCTCCTGGACGAGTCGCTGCTGCGCCCGTTCGAGATCGAGCAGGAGTGCCGGGAGCTGGTCTACGCCGCCCGCCACCTGCCCCGCTGGCGCTACGCCCCGATGGGCGTGCTGCGCGCCCGCTATCCCGAGAAGACCCCGTGAACCCCGAGCCGTGCCAGGCAGACACTTCTGAGGAGACCCCGTGAATTCCGAGCTCTACCTGGCCGACCTGGAGGCCAAGCCCGCGGCCCTGGCCACCCTCGCGGACGAGCTGGCGGCCGGCGGCCTCTACGAGGGGCTGCCTGCCGGTGTCCGGCGGGTGCTGTTCCTCGGCATGGGCAGCTCCCGCTACGCCGCCGGAGTGGCCGCGCTCCGCCTGCGCGCCGCGGGCATCGACGCCTACGCCGACTACGCCTCGGCCGCCGCGTCATACCCGGCGAGCCCGGAGACGCTCGTGGTGCCCATCTCGGCGACGGGTACCAGCCGCGAGACGCTCGACGCGGTGGCCCGCTACGCGGGCGGCCCGTCGTTCGTGGCGGCGCTCACCAACCATCCCGGCTCGGCCCTCGCCGAGGCGGCCGACCTGGTCGTGCCCATGCACGCGGGTGAGGAGCGGGGCGGGGTGTCCTGCCGTACGTTCCAGCACACGCTCGCCCTCCTGCTCGCGCTGGAGGCGCACCTCACGGGCGACGGGCGCGACCTGGCCGACCTCGTACGACGCAGCGCCGAGGCGTCGGCCGACCTCCTCGACCGCAGGGAGGAGTGGCTGCCCCTGACGCTGGAGCTGCTGGACGGCCCGGACGGCGTCTACACCATCGCGCCCGTGGAGCGCCTGTCGTCGGCGGAGCAGTCGGCGCTGATGTTCCGTGAGGGTCCGCGCCGGCCGGCCGACGCCTGCGAGACGGGCGACTGGGCCCATGTGGACGTCTACCTCACCAAGACCCTCGACTACCGCGCCCTGCTCTTCCGCGGCTCCGGCTACGAGGACCAGGCCATGGACTGGGTGCGGCAGCGCGGCTCGACGGTCGTCACGGTCGGCGGCGACCTCATCGGCGGCGATCTGCTCGGCGGGGATCTCAAGGACGCCACGGCCGCCATCCGCTACGCGCACGACGGCGACGCGGACGTGGCACTGCTCACGGAGACGCTGGTGGCGGAGCTGGTGGCCGCCCACTGGTGGTCGGCCGTGTCCTGAAAGGCGGCGTCCTGGGAGGTGGGCGGCGTCCTGAAAGAGCGTCCTGAGACAAGCCGTCAGCGGGCGCCGGACGCGGCGCTGGCGTTCAGCGCGTGCTCGACCAGCGCGATGAGCGTGTTCTTGACCGGCTCGCGGGCCCGCGCGTCGGTGCGCACGATCGGGATGTGCGGGGAGAGCGTGAGTGCCTCCCTGACCTCGCTCTCCACGTGCGGGAACCGCCCGTCCCACCCGTTGAGCCCGACGATGAAGGGCAACCCGGCGTTCTCGAAGTAGTCGATCGCGGGGAAGCTGTCGGCCAGCCGCCGGGAGTCCACCAGGACCACGGCCCCGATCGCTCCCCGCACGAGGTCGTCCCACATGAACCAGAACCGGTGCTGTCCTGGCGTACCGAACAGGTAGAGGATCAGATCACGGTCGAGCGACACACGCCCGAAGTCCATGGCCACGGTGGTGGTCGTCTTGCCCGGTGTGTGCGCGAGGTCGTCGATGCCCGCCGAGGCGTCCGTCATCACCGCCTCCGTCGTCAGCGGCATGATCTCCGACACCGCGCCGACGAAGGTGGTCTTGCCCACACCGAACCCACCCGCGACGACGATCTTCGTCGAGGTGAGCCCGCTAGAGCCTGCGAAGTCCACTTAGTACCCTTTCGAGCAGGCCCTTGTCAGGGATGCCCGCCTCGAGCTGTGGCTGGTAGACGCGTACCAGCCCTTCCGACTCCATGTCGGCGATCAGCACCCGCGCCACTCCGAGCGGGATCCGCAGCATAGCCGACACCTCGGCCACCGAGCGGACCTGTCGGCACAGCTCGCTGATCGCCCGGTACTCCCGGGTGTAGGCCATACCGAGCCGCATCGAGGTCGACGAGGAGATGAGCGCCTCCATGGCCAGGCCACCGCGTGGGGCGGTCCGGCCGCCCGTGACGGCGTACATCCGGACCAACGAGCTGCGCTCGGGCTCCGGTCCGCGGTCGTCCCACGCTGCCAACAGTCCGCTCCCATCACCAGGTACGCGCGGCCGAGAGTTCCGCGCGGACGGCGGGCGTGAGCACTTGCCCCGCGCGCTCGACCAGAATCGTCATCTGGTAGGCCACCAGGCCCATGTCACAGTCGGGTGCGGCCAGCACCGCCAGGCACGAACCGTCACTGATGGACATGGCCAGGAGCAGCCCGCGGTCCATCTCGATGAGGGTCTGGGTGACTCCGCCGCCTTCGAAGACGCGCGCGGCGCCCTGGGTGAGGCTGATCAGCCCCGCCGCGATGGCCGCGAGCTGATCGGCGCGATCCTGGGGGAATCCCCGCGAGATGGCCACCGGCAGCCCGTCGGCGGAGACCACCACCGTGTGCGCGACGCCGGGAACCTGCTCCACGAAGCCGCTGACCAGCCAGTTCAGGTCCCTGGCCGCCTGGCTCAGGTTCTTCATCATGAGTCCTCCTCTAACTCTGCGCGGCCCTTGCGCACGCCCTGCTGATAGCCGGCGAGCCTGCTGCGCAACCGGTCGGGCGAGACCGGCGGCGCCTGCGCGGGCGTCGGCGGGGGCGCGGCGGAGCCGGGCACGAGGTTGGCCTTCGGCGTCCGCTTGGGCAGTCCGGATGTTGTCGTCCCGCTCTGGGCGGGTTCGCCGATCGCTCCCGCCGCCTGCCATCCGGTGTCGGCCGGCGAGGTCCAGGCGGGGTCGCGCTGGTCCGGCGTCGGTGTCGCCTTGGTGAACCAGCTCGACTCGAAGGTGTCGTAGAACTCGTTGTCAGCCCGCGCCGGTGGGGCGGCCAGGTCGGGCATCGGCACCTCCACCGAATGCGTGTGCTGTGAGCTGAACCACGACGCCGAATCGAGCGGCTGGTCGAACGCGGGGTCGTACGACGGGTGGCCGAGGCCGGGCATCGCCGGTGTGGCCTGCATCGGCACCTGGACGAACGGCGGCGGCTCCGGGGGCGCCACGGGCCCGGGGAGCGCGGTGAGCAGCATCTCGGGGATCAGCACCATGGCGGTCAGGCCGCCGGTGTCCTGGGGGCGCAGCTGCACCCTGATGCTGTGCCGCAGCGCGAGCCGGCCGACCACGAACAGGCCCATCCGCCGGGAGACCGAGACGTCGACCACCGGCGGGTTGGCCAGCCGCCAGTTGGCCTGGGCCAGCTCCTCCGGCCCCATGCCGATGCCGTGGTCGGTGACCGAGACCATCAGCCCGCCGCCGTCGATGTGGCTGCTGGAGATGATGACCTTGGTGTCGCGCGGGGAGAACGAGACCGCGTTCTCGACCAGCTCGGCGAGCAGATGCACGACGTCACTGACCGCCTGGCCGGCGATGGCGGCCGCCGACTGCACCTGGACGCTGACCCGGTCGTAGCTCTCGACCTCGCCGAGCGACGCGCGTACGACGTCCATCAGCTCGACGGCCTCGCTCCACTTGCGCGCCGCCTCCTGGCCGGCCAGGACCAGCAGGTTCTCGCTGTTGCGGCGCATGCGGGTGGCCAGGTGGTCGAGCAGGAACAGGTCGCCGAGCCGGGTGTCGTCGCGCTCGCCGCGCTCCAGCCGCTCGATCAGCGTGAGCTGCCGCTCGACCAGGGTCTGGCTGCGCCGCGACAGGTTGACGAACATCGCGTTGACGTTCGAGCGCAGCCGTGCCTCGTCGCCGGCCAGTCGTACGGCCTCGCGGTGCACCTCGTCGAAGGCCCGCGCGACCTCGCCCACCTCGTCCTTGGAGAAGATGCCGATCGGCGGCACCTCGGCGTTGAGCGCGCCGTCGCGCGACTCGCGCAGG
The DNA here is from genome assembly GCF_043197735.1 of Nonomuraea sp. NPDC049028. Taxonomy (NCBI): domain Bacteria; kingdom Bacillati; phylum Actinomycetota; class Actinomycetes; order Streptosporangiales; family Streptosporangiaceae; genus Nonomuraea; species Nonomuraea sp. NPDC049028. Next base: position 932,952 of record NZ_JBICTR010000002.1, on the reverse strand, counting down.
TGCTGGACGAACTCCGGCAGCCGCCGGCCGGCGATCTCCAGCGCCTCGCCGCGCAGCCGGCGCAGCGGGCGGACCAGCGATCTGGCCACCCCGGTGGTGATCAGCAGGACGGCGATGAGCAGCGCGAGCACGGCGCCCGCGATGACGAGGGCGCGCTGGCGCTCGTCCGCGCCCAGCGCCTCGCTGCGGGTCAGGATGCCGGCCGCCTGGCGCTGCTCGACCTTGCGGAAGGAGTCGACGACGACGTTGCCCGCGTCGTACCACTCCTTGGCGTCGTCGCCGCGGCTGGCCTGGTCGAGCCCGCGCAGCGGCAACCCGGCCGTGGCCCGGATCAGCACCAGCTCGCGCAGGAACAGCATGCGGTCGGCGGGCCTGCCGTTGACGGTCTCGTCGAAGAAGCGGCGCTCCTCGGCGGTGGCCTCGTCGCCGAAGCTCTTGCGCTCGTTGCGCTCGCGCGACAGCTCGCCGAGGAAGCGCTTGAGCTGTTCCTGGTCGAGACTTCCCTCCACCAGGCCGGTGGTGACCAGCGCCTGCTGGAGCGAGACGCTCTCCTTGGCCTGGGCCAGCGCGTCGAGCATGCGGGTCTGCCGGAACAGCTCGTCGTCCTGGCTGCCCTTGATCAGCTCGTTGTGCACCGACAGCAGCTCATTGATCACCGTGGTGTAGAGCTCGACGCAGGCACCGGGCAGCAGCTCGGCTTCGAGCGCCTGCTCACGCAGGCCGGCCAGGTCGTTCAGGCGGCTCAGCATGTTCTCGATCTGGTCGGCGGTACGGCCGGTGACGTCGCCCACCAACTGCTCGGCGCTGGCGCGTACCTCCTTGGTGGACTCGTCCACCTGGTCCATCTGGTTGCGCACGGCGGCCAGCCCCGTCACGGGCCGGCCTCTGGCGATGAACCACGAGGTCCTGGCGCGCTCGCCGGCGACCAGGTGGGTGAGCGCGCCGACCTGCTGAGACAGCTGCGCCAGCCGGTTGGTACGGGTGTAGTCACCGGCGGCGCCTATCGAGGCGAACACCTGGAAGCCGCCGAGCAGGACGGCGGCGGCGGTCGGGATGACGATGAGGGCGACCAGCCGCGCCCGGACACGCCAGTTGCGCAGACGCCAGTTTGCCTCGTCCGCCTGCCGTTCACCCAACTGAGTACTCACCGAACGCAACCTCTCGCCCGAATCGGCGTATATGAAGGGCGCCTGAGGCCCCTGGGGAAAATCAGCAAGTGCCGGTAATTGGAACACATACCTACCAGCTCGGCCAAGCGAACATAAGGCCACAAAAGTTGAGTTGTGTGGCACATGAGGCGAGAACCTGGAGCCCCATTTATGCCGACCATTGGCCGAGAAATATTCCAATAACTGAACAAGTGTCCGCTTGTGGGCGTTTGTACCGTTCCAGGGCTGTAACACCGGAGAAGCGCAGATGTCTCCTAAAGGTCACAGCGTTGAGATTTGCGTTATCCACGACATAGGTTGAGGCCCGTCAAAGCGAGGAGGCGAGTGTGGCGGTTTCTCCCGACAGTGCGGCCATCGAAGTCGACGGGCTGTGGAAGATCTTCGGCCCAAAGGCGGAAAGGGTCCTGGAGTGCGATGACAGGTATCTCGAACCCGCCGTACTGAGAGAGAAGACAGGTTGCACCGCCGCAGTCAGAGACGTCAGTTTCGAGGTACGGCCCGGCGAGGTGTTCGTCGTCATGGGCCTTTCAGGAAGCGGTAAATCCACCCTGGTCCGCTGCCTCACCAGGCTCATCGAGCCGAGCGCGGGCGAGGTGAGGATCGACGGCGAGGACATCGGCCGCGCCGCCCCCGCCCGCTTACGCGAGATCCGCCGCCACCGGGTCAGCATGGTGTTCCAGCACTTCGGCCTGCTCCCCCACCGGCGGGTGATCGACAACGTCGCCTACGGCCTGGAGGTCCAGGGCCTGGCCAAGGCCGCCCGGCACGCGCGGGCCGGGGAGATCCTCTCCCTCGTCGGCCTCGACGGGCACGCCGACGCCTACCCCGACCAGCTCTCCGGCGGCATGCAGCAGCGGGTCGGCCTGGCCCGCGCGCTCGCCGTCGACCCCCGGGTGATGCTCTTCGACGAGCCGTTCAGCGCGCTCGACCCGCTGATCCGCCGAGACATGCAGGCCGAGGTGATCCGCCTGCACCGCGAGGTCGGCAAGACGATGGTGTTCATCACCCACGACCTGTCCGAGGCGCTGAAGCTGGGCGAACGCATCGCGATCATGCGGGCCGGGTCGATCGTGCAGCTCGGCACGCCGGAGGAGCTGGTGGGCGCGCCGGCCGACGACTACGTGGCCGACTTCGTGCGCGACATCCCCAGGAGCCACGTGCTCACGCTTCGCTGGATCTGCCGCCCGCCCGAGCCCGGCGAGCCCCTCGACGGCCCGGTCCTGCCCGCGCACACGGTCATCAAGGACGCGATCGGCGCCATGTCATCCTCCTCCCGGCCCATCCGGGTCGTCGACGGTGACGAGCTGGCCGGAGTCGTGGACCGGGTGGACATGCTCACCTTCCTCGCGGGGCAGGACCCGGCGACCGCCGTACAGGCGAACGCATGAGCACCACGGCCGTCACGACTCCCTCCAGGCTGCGTGTGCCCAGGTGGGCGGTGCCGGCGGGGATCGCGGTGCTGTTCGCCGTCGCCTACCTCCTCTTCCGCGGCACGGGAACGCTCCCGCACGACAAGTCGGCGCCGCAGTTCCTGGCGCTCACCGACCTGCGCGAGTGGATCGACGACCACCGCAACTCCAACCCGCTGTTCCTGTACTTCCTGAACTACATCCGGATCTTCGTCGGCTCGGTGTACACGGCCTTCCAGGCCGGGCTGTACGCGCTCGGCTGGCCCGGACTCATCGGCGTGATGGGCGCGCTGGCCTGGCTCGCGGGCGGCTGGCGGATCGCGCTGCCGGCGGTCGCCGGGGTCGGCTCGTTCGGCGTGCTCGGGCTCTGGCAGTCCAGCGTCGACACGCTGGCCCTGGTCGCGGCCTCGGTGCTGCTGTCGCTGGCGATCGGGATCCCGCTGGGCGTCTGGGCGGGACTCTCGCCACGGGTGCGCCGGACGATCACTCCGGTCCTCGACGTCATGCAGATCATGCCGACGTTCGCCTACCTGGCGCCGCTGGTGCTGTTCTTCCACATCGGCGCGCCCGCCGGCGCCATCGCGACGATGATCTACTCGATCCCGCCGGCCATCCGCATCACCGCGCTGGCCATCGAGCAGGTCTCCCCCACCGCCGTCGAGGCGTCGTCCTCGCTGGGCGCCACGGGCCGCCAGACGCTGTTCAAGGTCTACCTGCCGCTGGCCAGGTCGACGATGGCGCTGGCGGTCAACCAGACCATCATGATGGCGCTGTCGATGGTCGTCATCGCGAACCTCATCTCGGCGCCGGGCCTGGGCGGCGACATCATCCGGGGCCTGTCGCGCGCCCAGGTCGGCATCATGCTCCCGGCCGGGATCGCGATCGTCATCATGGCGGTGGTGCTGGACCGCATGCTGGTCGCACTCGCCAGAAAAGACCCACACAGCCGAATCGGCCGGGTGCGGCTGATCGTCGCCGCCGCGCTGGCCGCCGGCGGGCTGGCCCTGACGCCGCTGCTGCCCGCCGAGTGGCCCGAGGACTGGACGGTCAACTTCGTCGTCCAGGTCAACGACGCGGTGCACTGGGCCGAGACCAGCTGGTACGGCGTCACGACGTTCGTCAAGGACGTCACCACCGATCTCCTGCTCAACCCGCTGGAGGGCCTGCTCACCTCGGCGCCGTGGTGGCTGATCGCCGCCGCCGCGCTGCTCCTGGCCTGGCGGGTGAGCGGGGTACGACCGGCACTCACGGCACTCGGCTGCCTGCTGGCGATCGCGCTGCTCGGCATCTGGGAGCACGCCATGCAGACGCTCACCACCGTCGCGGTCGCGGTGCTCGTCACCCTGGTCATCGGCCTGCTGCTGGGCGTGACCGCCGCGCGGTCGGCCCGATACTCGGCCGTGCAGCGCCCGATACTCGACGCCGCGCAGACGATGCCGGCCTTCGTCTACCTGCTGCCCGCGCTCGCCCTGTTCGAGACGACCAGGTTCACCGCGATCTTCGCCTCGGTCATCTACGCGGTGCCCCCGGTCGTCCGCCTGGTCGAGGACGGCATCAGGGCGGTGCCCGCGACCGTGGTGGAGGCGGCCACCGCCGCCGGGTCCACCTCGGGCCAGCTCCTGTGGAAGGTGCAGCTGCCGATGGCCCGCCGGGCGATCCTGCTGGCCGCCAACCAGGGCATCGTGATGACGCTGGCCATGGTCGTCGTGGGCGGCCTGGTCGGGGCCGGCGCCCTCGGCTACGACGTGGTCGTGGGCTTCTCCCAGCGGACCGACTTCGGGATGGGGTTCGTCGCCGGCATCGCGACGGTCCTGCTCGGGGTCATGCTCGACCGCATCACGCAGGGTGCCGACAGGCGCCCTTCCCCCCAAAGAAGGAAAACCACATGAAGATTCGCCTGCTCGCAGGCCTTCTCGCGCTCGGGCTCGCGGCTGCGGGATGCGGCGGCGCCAAGGTCGAAGAGCCGTCCAGCTCCGCCGCGCCCAAGGCCCAGGGCAGCGCCTCGAGCGCCGGAACCGTCAAGATAGCGATCAACCCGTGGGTGGGCTACGAGGCCAGCGCCAACGTGGTGGCGTACCTGCTGAAGAACGAGCTCCACTACGACGTCCAGCTCCCGGAGATCAAGGAGCAGCTCGCCTGGGAGGGCTTCGAGACCGGCGACGTGGACGTCATCATCGAGAACTGGGGTCACCCGGACCTGGCGAAGAAGTTCATCGAGGAGAAGAAGGTCGCCCTGTCGGCCGGTTCGACCGGCAACAAGGGCGTCATCGGCTGGTACGTACCCAAGTGGATGGCCGACAAGTACCCGGACATCACCGACTGGAAGAACCTGAACAAGTACGCCAGCCTGTTCAAGACGTCGGAGTCCGGCGGCAAGGGCCAGCTCCTCGACGGCGACCCCAGCTACGTCACCAATGACGAGGCCCTGGTCAAGAACCTCAAACTGGACTTCAAGGTGGTCACGGGCGGCAGCGAGGCGGCCCTGCTCAAGTCGGCGACCCAGGCGCAGGAGCAGAAGAAGGCGCTGCTGTTCTACTTCTGGACGCCGCACTGGCTCTTCGACAAGGTCGATCTCGTCCGCGTCAACCTGCCCGCCTACACCCAGGGCTGCGACGCCGACGCCAAGAAGGTCGCCTGCGACTACGCGGAGCTGGACCTCGACAAGATCGTGAGCAAGAAGTTCGCCGACACCGGTGGCAAGGCCTACGACCTGGTCAAGAACTTCAACTGGACCAACGAGGACCAGAACGCCGTCGCCAACGACATGACCAACGCGGGCATGACCGGCGAGCAGGCCGCCAAGAAGTGGGTCGAGGCCAACACCGCCAAATGGCAGGCGTGGATCCCCAAGTAACCGTCTTAACCCCTCTTGACCGCGGCCCCCGGCGGGCCGCGGTCGTGGAGCCTCTCATGCCTCTCATTTCTCTCACGCAAGGCAAGACGATCGCCGGGCCGCTGGTGGCGGCCCTGCTGCTGACGGCCTGTTCCAGCGGGGCGCCGTCGCCCGCCGCCGCGGCGAAGGGCACGGTGCACATCGACGTGCACGGCTGGGTGGGCTACGAGGCCCAGGCCGCCGTACTGACCTACCTGCTCGAACACGAGCTGGGGTACAAGGTCCAGAAGCGCAAGATGAAGGAGGAGGACTCCTGGAAGGGCTTCGAGACCGGCCAGGTCGACGTGATCGTCGAGAACTGGGGGCATAACAATCTCAAGAAGGAGTACATCGAGGACAAGAAGGTCGCACTCTCCGCTGGTCTCACCGGAAACAAAGGCGTGATCGGATGGTACGTCCCCGAGTGGATGGTCAAGAAATATCCGGACATCACGAACTGGCGGAGCCTGAACAAGTATTCGAGCCTATTTCGGACCGCTAAATCCGGAAATTTCGGTCAGGTGCTCGACGGCGATCAGTCGTTCGTCACCAATGACGAGGCGCTCGTGAAGAACCTCGGCCTCGATTACCGGGTCGTCTACTCCGGCAGTGAGGACGCTCTGATCAAGGCGGCACAGGTGGCGACCAAGAATCGTACGCCGGTGCTGATGTATTTCTACGAACCCCAGTGGCTGTTCACCAAGGTCAAACTCGTCAAGATCAACCTGCCCGCCTACTCGATAGGCTGCGACGCCGCCGCCACCAAGGTCGCCTGCGACTATCCGCCGTACCTGCTCGACAAGATCGTGAGCAAGAAGTTCGCCGAGACCGGCGGCCCGGCGTACGAGCTGGTCCGCAATTTCACCTGGAGCAACGACAACCAGAACGCGGTCGCCAGTGACATGATCAACGGCAAGATGACCGCCGACGAGGCGGCCAAGAAGTGGGTCGACGAGAACAAGATCGTGTGGAAGGACTGGATCCCCCGTTGAGGTTCGACTACGTCATCGTGGGCGGCGGGTCGGCGGGGTGCGCCCTGGCCAACCGGCTCAGCGCCGATCCCTCTGTGTCGGTGCTGGTGCTGGAGGCGGGCCGGCCCGACTACTCCTGGGACGTGTTCATCCACATGCCGGCCGCGCTGATGTTCCCCATCGGCAGCCGGTTCTACGACTGGAAGTACGAGTCGGAGCCCGAGCCGTACATGAACGACCGGCGCGTCTACCACGCGCGCGGCAAGGTGCTCGGTGGCTCCAGCAGCATCAACGGCATGATCTTCCAGCGCGGTAACCCGCTGGACTACGAGCGCTGGGCCGCCGATCCGGGCATGGAGAGCTGGGACTACGCGCACTGCCTGCCGTACTTCAAGCGGATGGAGCACTGCCTGGCCGACCCCGGCTCGGAGTTCCGCGGCGACGACGGGCCGCTGATGCTGGAGCGCGGTCCCGCGAAGGGGCCGCTCTTCGATGCGTTCTTCGAGGCCGTCCAGCAGGCCGGGCACCCGCTCACCGACGACGTGAACGGCTTCCGGCAGGAGGGCTTCGCCGCCTTCGACCGCAATGTCTTCCGGGGCCGCCGGCTGAGCGCCGCCCGCGCGTACCTACATCCCGTACGGCATCGCCGCAACCTCACGGTCAGGACGCGGGCCTTCGTGGAGAAGGTGGTCTTCGAGGGCACCCGGGCGGTCGGGGTGATCTGCGACGGCCGGCGCATCCCGGCGGGCGAGGTCATCCTGTGCGGCGGCGCCATCAACTCCCCGCAGCTGCTGCAGCTGTCGGGCGTCGGCCCCCGGGCGCTGCTCGAACCGCTGGGCATCGACGTGGTCCACGACCTGCCGGGCGTGGGCGAGAACCTGCAGGACCACCTGGAGGTGTACGTCCAGCACGCCTGCGCCGAGCCGGTGTCGCAGCAGCCGTCGCTGGCCATGTGGCGCCGGCCCTTCATAGGCGCGAACTGGCTCTTCCTGCGCGGCGGCCCCGGCGCCACCAACCATTTCGAGGCCGGCGGCTTCATCCGCTCCAACGACCAGGTCCGCTACCCGAACCTGATGTTCCACTTCCTGCCGATCGCGATCCGCTACGACGGCTCGGCCCCGGCGGGCGGCCACGGCTACCAGGTGCACATCGGCCCGATGTACTCCGATGCCCGCGGCTCGGTGCGGATCAGGTCGGCCGATCCCCGGCGGAAGCCCGCGCTGCGCTTCAACTACCTGTCCACCGACCAGGACCGGCGCGAGTGGGTGGAGGCCATCAGGCATGCCCGCGCCATCCTGTCCCAGCCCGCCTGGGCCGGTCTGGACGCCGGTGAGCTCTCGCCGGGGCCCGCCGTACAGACTGACGAGGAGATCCTGGACTGGGTGGCCAGGGACGGCGAGACCGCGCTGCACCCGTCGTGCACCTGCAAGATGGGCACCGGCGAGCTGGCCGTCGTGAACCCCGCGACCATGCGCGTGCACGGCCTGGACGGGCTACGGGTGGTGGACGCCTCGGCCATGCCGTACGTCACGAACGGCAACATCTACGCGCCGGTGATGATGCTGGCCGAGAAGGCGGCCGACCTCGTACTCGGCAACACCCCCCTGCCACCCGAACCCGTCGAGTTCTACCGCCACACTCCGTGATCCCCCCGAAGGGACCCCGCCCCGACGGACCGTCACCCGCGTGACGAAACACCGGGAAACCATGGTGGCTACCGCGCTACCGGTCCAGGCGCTGGTAGAGGCGGACCGACAGGACGAAGAAGACGGCGGTGATCGCCAGCGGCCAGACGATCGCCATCGTCACCGCGTGCTGGGCGACCCACGAGTCGCCGCCCCAGCCGGGATTGCCGAACAGTTCCCTGGCCGCCGCGACGGTCGACGACAGCGGGTTCCACTCGGAGACGGCGCCCAGCCAGCCCGGCATGGTGGCCGGGGCGACGAAGGCGTTTGAGAGAAACCCGATCGGAAACTCCAGCGTCTGGATGACCGTCACCGCCCCCGGGTCCTTGGCCACCAGACCGAGGTACATCCCCACCCACAGCAGGGCGAAGCGCAACAGCAGGAGCAGTCCCACGGCTCCGAGCGCCCCGCCGAGGTCCGCCGGACGCCAGCCCACCGCGAAGCCACAGGCCAGCAGGCCCGCCAGGACCAGCACCGAGTTGAGCAGGTCGGCGACGGCCCGGCCGATGAGGACGGCCGAGGGGGCCATCGGCATGGACCGGAACCGGTCGGTCACGCCACGGGAGAGGTCCGTGGTGATCGCGACCATGGTGGCACCGAGTCCGAACAGCATCGTCATGCCGTACATGCCGGGCATGAGGAAGGCGAAGTAGTCGGCTCCCTCCGGCACGTCCACCGCGCCGCCGAACAGGTAGCCGAACGCGAGGGTGATCACCACGGGGAACGCGACCCCGAACACGATCGTCATGGGCTGGGCGATCCAGTGGATCAGGTCACGCCGCGCGACCGACCACCCGTCGGCCAGCGCCCAGCGCAGCCGGGTGAGCGGCCCGTCCACGGCGGTCGCGGTCAGGTCGGAAGCTACTGCGGTCATGTCGGAGCTCCTAAGGTCGGTTGAGGTCCGAGGAGTTCACTCGGCGCTGCGGTCTGTGGGTGTCTCGCAACAGGAGGGCTTTCAGGCGGCGGTGAGGCTCAGGAAGACCTCGTCGAGTGTCGGCCTGCGCAGCGCGACGTCCTCGGCCTCGATGCCCGCGGCCGAGAACGCCGCCAGGACCGCCGTGAGCGCCTGAACCCGCTCGCTTACCGGGGCGCTCACGTGACGGGTGTCCTCGTCGATCTCGGCGGCCCCGGCGGCCACCCGGCCGACGATGCCGGCGGCCTCGGCCAGCCGCGCCGCGTCCCTGACGACCACGTCGAGCCGGTCGCCGCCGAGCTTGGACTTGAGCTCGCCCGGCGTGCCCTCGGCGACGACCCTTCCGGTGTCGATGACCGAGACGCGGTCCGCGAGCTGGTCGGCCTCCTCCAGGTATTGGGTGGTGAGCAGCACCGTGGTGCCGGTGGCGACGAGGGCGCGCACCGCCTTCCACACCTCGCCGCGGCTGCGCGGATCGAGCCCCGTGGTGGGCTCGTCGAGGAAGAGCACGGGCGGGGAGAGGATCATGCCGGCCGCCAGGTCGAGCCGGCGCCGCATACCGCCGGAATACTCCTTGACGGGACCCGGATGCTCCAGGCCGAACGCGTCCAGCAGCTCGGCGGCCCGCCTCCTGGCCGCACCGGCGTCCAGGTGGTAGAGGCGGCCGAACAGCTCCAGGTTCTGCCTGCCGGTCAGCACCTCGTCCACCGCCGCGTGCTGGCCGACGAGACCGATGCTCCGCCGTACCAGCCGGGGACGGGCCGCCACGTCGAACCCGGCCACCTCCGCGCGGCCGCCGTCCGGGCGCAGGAGCGTGGTGAGGATCCTGACGGCCGTGGTCTTGCCCGCGCCGTTCGGGCCGAGCAGCCCGCAGACCGTGCCCTCGGCCACCTCCAGGTCGAAGCCGTCAAGGGCCGTCTTCTTGCCGTACGCCTTGCGCAGGCCCTGTGCGAGCACCGCCGCCATAACGCCTCCTTGAATTCCGTACGCCGTACCGTACAACATACGATCCAGCCCGGCAACCGTACGGTGTACCGTACGAAGGTGACCATCGAGTACTCCGGCAAGGGCGACCCGGCACGCAGCCTGGCCCTGCTCTGGCGCACCAGCGAGCGGACCAGCCGCAAGGGCAAGCCCGACCTGAGCGTCGACCGGATCGTCCGCGCAGCCATCGAGGTGGCCGACGCCGAGGGCCTCCAGGCGCTGTCGATGCGCCGCGTCGCCGAGCGGCTGGGCGTCGGCACGATGTCGCTTTACACGTACGTGCCGGGCAAGCCGGAACTACTCGACGTCATGCTCGACACCGTGTACGGCGAGACTGCCAGGCCGGAGGAATCGCCCGGCGGCGACTGGCGAGCCAGGCTGACGCTCATCGCCAAGGAGAACTGGGCGCTCTACCAGCGCCACCCCTGGCTCCTGCAGGTGGCGACCAACCGGCCGGTGCTGGGACCGAACACCACGGCCAAATACGACTACGAGCTGCGCGCCGTCGATGGCATCGGGCTGACGGACGTGGAGATGGACTCGGTAATCACCTTGGTGACCGGGTTCGTGCACGGCACGGCCCGGGGGGCGGTGGAGGCCGCGCAGGCGGAGAGCCAGACCGGGCTGACGGACGAGCAATGGTGGGCGGCGCACGCGCCGTTCCTCAGCCGAATCACCGACCCGGCGCGCTGGCCCACGGCCTCCCGCGTCGGACAGGCCGCGGCGGAGGCCCTGGGCGGCGCCTACAGCGCGGAACACGCCTTCGAGTTCGGCCTCGAACGCGTCCTCGACGGCATCGACGCCCTGATCACCCGGCGCGCCGGATCGGCCTAGCCCGGAAGGGTCACCCAGCGGGTCGGATCGGCCTGGCGATCCCCGTTCCGCCGGTTCCGCTAGTGGTCGGCCGCCTGCTTGACGGTGGGTGCGGGGCGGCGATCAGGCAGGCCCGCGGTGGCGAGCGCGTTGCCGAGTTGCCGGTCCGTAGGCGGTACAGTCCAGGTCAGGCCGGGTCCGCCGTTGGCGATCGCGCTCGTCAGCACGCTCCGGAGCACCACCTCGTCGGGTGCCCCCGGCTGCCGGGCCCGCGACTCGTCGTACTGGTCACGGATTCGGGCCAGGTCGAGCAGCAGCGTGGTGCCGGGCCGCCCGTCGTCATCCGGCACGGCGACCCCCTGCGGGCTAAGGCCGTCCCCACCCGGTACGGCGACTCCCAGCACGCCCAGAGCGCTCCCACCAGGTACGGCGGCCTCAGAGCGGATGATCGCGCGCACCCTGGCGGCAAAGCCGTCGCCATCCGTCCAGCCGGGACGCAGGTGCAGCACCCCCGGCTCCTCGGTGGCCAGGAAGCCGGCCAGCAGCGCGCCGACCGTGGTCTGCGGGTCGTGCATGGCCGCCTGCCCCCGCGCGGCGAAGCGGCCGGCGAGCAGGTCGAGCGAGATGAGCCGCGGCGGCTCGAACACCGTCAGGACACCGCACTCCCCGCCGATGTCCACCGCGTTCCCCGCGTCGGCGTAGGCCCTCAGACCTTCCAGCAGCGCGGTCGCGGCCTCTTCGTCCAGCCGCGTCTCCCACCCCGCCCTGGGCCCAGCCTCAGGCACGCCGGATGATCCCGATACAGCGACACGGCGGGACCACCAGACGGCCACGCCGAGCACCACGGCGGCGGCCGCGAGCGCGATCCACATGATGCCCGCTAGGAGACGGGCGCCGCGCGCAGGCGAACGACGTGCTCCACGAGCGAGATCAGCGTCCCCTTCACCGACTCGCGGTGCCGCGCGTCCGTACGCACGATCGGCACGTTCGACGACAGCGCCAGCGCCTCGCGCACCTCTTCCTCCGAGTGCGGGAACTGACCCTCCCAGCCGTTGACGCCGACCACGAACGGCAGCTTGGCCTCTTCGAAGTAGTCGATCGCCGGGAAGCTGTCGGCCAGGCGCCGCGTGTCGAGCAGCACCACGGCGCCGATCGCGCCGCGCACGAGGTCATCCCACATGAACCAGAACCGGTGCTGTCCCGGTGTGCCGAACAGGTAAAGGATCAGGTCACGGTCCAGCGACACGCGCCCGAAGTCCATGGCGACGGTCGTCGTCTGCTTGTTCGGCGTCATGCCGAGGTCGTCGATGCCCGCGGACGCGTCGGTCATCACCGCTTCCGTGGTGAGCGGCAGGATCTCGGACACCGCCCCCACGAACGTCGTCTTGCCGACGCCGAACCCGCCCGCGACGACGATCTTCGTCGACGTGAGGCCGGGGCTAGAGCCTGCGAAGTCCACTGAGCACCCTTTCGAGCATGTTGAGGTCTGGCTGTCCCTCGCTGAGACGTGGCTGGTGCAGGCGGACAAGTCCTTCGTCGGACATGTCCGCCACGAGCACTCGAGCCACGCCCAGCGGGACGCGGAGCAGGGCCGAGATCTCGGCGACCGACCGGAACGAGCGGCAGAGCTGCATGATGGCCTCCTGCTCGGGAGTGAGCATGGACATCTCGTCATCCGGTATGGACATCGACGAGATCAGCGTCTCCATCGCCAGGTGGTAGCGCGGCTCTGAGCGGCCGCCGGTCACCGCGTACGGACGGAACAGGGGCTCATCGTCCCCGGTTCCGTCAATGCCGTACACGGCCCTCCCCCTTCAGTTCCATTGCATCACCGCGTCCTGGCCGCCTGAAGCTCCGCCCGCAGGGCCGGCGTCAGCGCCTGGCCCGCCCTGTCGACGAGCAGCGTCATCTGGTACGCCACCAGTCCCATGTCGCAGTCGATCCCCGCCAGCACAGTGAGGACGGAGCCGTCGCTGATCGCCATCACGACGAGCAGCCCGCGCTGCATCTCGACGACGGTCTGCGACACGGAGCCGCCCTCGAACACCCGGGACGCGCCCACGGTCAGGCTCAGCAGGCCCGCGGACACCGCGGCGAGCTGGTCGGCGCGGTCCGGCGGGAAGCCCTCGGAGCTGGCCAGGCAGAGGCCGTCGGCCGAGACGACGACGGCATGCGCGACTCCGGGCGTGTTCCGCACGAAGTCGGTGATCAGCCAGTCGAACCTGTGGGCCTCATGGCTAAGGGTGGTCACTCGCCCTCCCCGGCAGGACGCTCCATCACTGTTGTTCCTCCTGTCCACGTACTTCCGCACGACCCCGGCGTACTCCCTGCTGGAAGCTCGCCAACCTGCTGCGCGACCGCTCGGCGGAGACTGGTGGCATCGGGACCTGCCGCTGCGACTGCTGCGGTTGGCCGGCCGTACCAGGAACCAGGTTCGCCTTCGGAGTGCGCTTGGGTAGCCCCGAGGACGTGGTGCCCCCAAGGCTGGGATCGCTCGCGGCGGCCGCCGCCTGCCAACCGGCGTCAGCGGGGTTTCGCCACGAATCCTCCACAGAGAGTATGGCTTGTGCGGGGGTCGACTCATCCCGGCCCGGCGAATCCGGTGCCCGCTCTTCCGACGGCCGGCGGAACCAGGCGGATTCCACGGCGGCGAAGATCGGCAGGAACTCCTCCTGACCGGGCTCCATGGGCGAGACGTCCACCGACGGCGGCGCGTCCTGCCTACGCGGCTCACCGGTGCTGTAGGGCGTCTGGAACGCGCCATCAGAGCCGGGACCGGGGTAGGAGGGGAAGGAACCGGTACGTTCCTGGCTGGGGTACGACGGGGGCTGGGCCGGATACTGCGGCCCGGCGGCCGGCGGCTGCACCGGATACGCGCGGCCGGGCGACCGCGGCCCCTGGTCCGGCGTGGGATACGACTGCGGCTGGCTCGGGCTGGGGTACGACGGCGACTGGCTCGGGTACGACGGGAAGCCGCCCGAGTCGAAGGACGGCCGGTGCGCCCCACCGTCCGTGTCGGCGGTGAAGGGACGCGACGGCCCCGAGCCGGTGTCGAAGGAGTCGAAGCTGGCGAACGACCGGAACGTGCCGTTGGGCGCGGGCACGCCGTTGGACGGTGTTGCCGACGGCACGCCGTTCGCGGGCATGCCGTTCGGAGGTGTACCGGCGCCGAACCCGGGCCGCTGGGGCAGCGGCGGCCGGGAGCCGTCGGGGATCAGCGACGGCGGCAGCAGCACCATGGCGATCAGCCCGGTGCCTTCGCCCTTGCGCAGCTGGACCCGGATGCCGTGGCGCAGCGCCAGCCGGCCGACCACGAACAGGCCCATCCGCCGCGACACCGACACGTCCACGACCGGCGGCTCGGCCAGGCGCCGGTTGGCCTCGGCGAGCTCGTCGTCGGTCATGCTGATGCCGACGTCGTTCACCGACAGCAGTGCGCCGCCGCCTTCGATGAGGCTGCTCGACACCACGACGTTGGAGTTGTTCGGGGAGAACTGGATGGCGTTCTCGACCAGCTCGGCCACCAGGTGGACGAGGTCGTTGGCCGCGCTGCCGAGCACCGAGGTGGCTCGGTGCACCTTGACCTGGACGCGCTCGTAGCCCTCGACCTCCGACAGCGCCGCGCGGACCACGTCGACCAGCTTGGCCGGCTGACTGCGCCGGCGAGTGGCCTCGTGCCCGGCCAGGACCAGGAGGTTCTCCGAGTTGCGCCGCATACGGGTGGCCAGGTGGTCGAGCTTGAATAGGTCGGCCAGGCGGGCGCCGTCCTGCTCGCCCTTCTCCAGGCCGTCGATCAGTGAGATCTGCCGCTCGACCAGCGTCTGGGTGCGGCGCGAAAGGTTGACGAACATCGAGCTGATGTTGCTGCGGAGGTCGGCCTCCTCGCCCGCCAGCCGTACGGCCTGGCGGTGCACCTGGTCGAAGGCCCTGGCCACGTCGCCGATCTCGTCGTCGCCCTCGATCTCGATCGGGCGGACGTCGGCGGGGGCGTCACCGGTGACGCGGAGCTTGCGCACCACGTCGGGCAGCCGGAACCCGGCGATCTCCAGGGCCTCGGTGCGCAGGCGGCGCAGCGGCGTGACCATCGAGCGGGCGATCGCGACGGTGAACAGCAGGACGAGCAGCAGCAGCGCCACGATGAGCACACCGGCGATGATCGCGTTGCGGGTCTCGGAGTCGCGTAGCTCCTGGCTGCGCAGCGCCACCTTCTGGCTCAGGTCGCCCTCGATCGAGTGGAGGATGTCGATGGCGGTGGCGTTGTCGTCGAACCACTGGTCCGGCGCCGGCTTCTTGGGGTCGGTCTGGGCGAGCAGGTCGTCCCTGATCCTGACGCCCGGCGCCTTACCGGCGGCGAGGGTGATGGCGCGGGCCTTGGTCAGCTCGGTGTTGTAGTACTCGGGCGCCGTCAGCGCCTTCGACAGCGCGAGACCGACGACCGGTCCGGCCTCCTGGCCGACGGAGGCGATCTCCGCGCGCTGCCTGGCGTTGGAGGCGATGAACCGCTCGACCTCCTTGGCGTCCACGCTCGCGGAGTTGTAGTAGCCCTTGAGCAGCTGGACGCGCTGCTTGGAGACCTCCTCCTTCGCGCGCGCCAGCGCGCTCAGCGCGCGGAACTGGCCGATGATCTGCGAGTCGTCGCTGAGCAGGCTCAGCTCGTCGTGCAGCTTGAGCAGCGTGTCGAGCAGCGAGTCGTAGCGGGTGGTGTCCTTCTGGCCCTCGCTGCGGGTCCTGTTCAGGACGTTGAAGTCGTAGCGGGCCCGCTTGACCGCGTTGAGCACGCGGTCGCCGTAGGACTCGTCCATGACCGCCATGTCGGCCTGCACGGTCCTGACCAGCGCGTCGACCTTCGCCTTGCGCTCTTTGTACGGCTCGGTGAGCTTCTTGCGCACCCTGCTGGAGGCGGCCAGCCAGCCGCCGGTGTCACGCTCCAGCCCGAGCGCTTGTACCAGGTCGCGGATGTGACCTGCCTGCTCCGCGGCGAGTGCCGTGCGGTCGTAGTCGCCGATGCTCTGGACCGAGCCCACCACGCGCGCTCCCCCGAGCACGACTCCCGCCATGGTGGGAACGAGGACCAGCGCGGTGAGACGCCATCTCACGCGCCAGTTACGCAGCCCCAGCCGGGGCAGCAGCCGCTTTCCGCGGGCCTGCCTGGCGGTTTGGCCGCCTTCGGAGTTCCCCGTAGTCACTGCTTCCGCTACCCCTCAATCATCCCGTTCCGTCGGCGGGTTGAGCCCGTCCACTAGGTAAAGCACCCGACTTTCCCGGCAAAACGGGCACGTCGCTGCAAAACATACCCGTAACTCGTGTGTGCTGTTGGTTATCGAAGTGCCGCAAGCACCTGATCGCGGACCAGGGTCCGCTGGGCGCCGTCGCTGAGGGGCCGTCCGGCACGATCGACCACGTAGAAGACGTCCACCGCCTCCGCGCCGAGAGTCTCCACGCGAGCGGCCCTCACGTCAAGACCACATTCGCCGAAAGCCCGTCCAATGCGCCACAGGAGTCCCGGTCTGTCATGGGCCCTGACTTCAACGACGGTAGCGGTCGCCGAGGCATCGTCTACCAAGGTGACACGGGGTGGAGCGACAGGAACACGAGGGGGTCTCATAGACCTGGTACGGCGGGCAAGACGCTGCTCGATGTCAAGGCGCCCAGCAAGGACCAGACGGAGATCGGCCTCCAGCGTGGCGGGGTCCGGCGGGGTGCCGTATTCGGGGATGACGGAGAACTCGATCACCGCGGTGGAGCCGGCGGCGGCGGACGAGGCGGAGCGGACGATCAAGCGATGCGCGGCCAGCACGCCGGCGGCGCTCCACAGAAGCCCGGCCCGGTCGGGGGCGACGACCGTGACGGCTCCCCCATGGACGCGGATGGCGGCGCCGCCGTGACGGGCCAGCGCGGCCTGCTCGGCCGACAGGCTGGGCGCCTTGGGCGGCGGCGCGCCGGACAGCACGGAGCGGACGCGGCGCACGAGGTCGGCGACGAGCCCGGCCTTCCAGGCGTTCCAGGCGGCCGGGCCGGTGGCGTGCCCGTCGGAGACGGCCAGCGCGGCGAGCAGGTCCAGCACCTCGCGCGAGCCGACCGTGCCGGCGACCTTCTCGATCGTGACGGGGTCGTCGAGGTCCCTGCGGGTAGCGGTCTCGGGCAGCAGCAGATGGTGGCGTACGACGGTGGCCAGCGTCTCGACGTCAGCGGCGGGCAGGCCGATGCGGGTCCCGATGTCGCGGACCACGACCTCGCCGGTCGCCGAGTGGTCACCGGGCCAGCCCTTGCCGATGTCGTGCAGCAGCGCCGAGATCAGCAGCAGGTCGGGGCGGGAGACCTCGCGGGTGTGGCTGGCGGCGTTGGCGGCGGCCTCGATCAGGTGCCGGTCGACGGTGAACCGGTGGATCGGGTTGCGCTGCGGGCGGTGTCGTACGCGCTCCCAGTCAGGAAGCAGCCTGACAAGAATGCCCGCTTGGTCAAGCTCCTCCCAGACGGGCACGGCGGCCCGGCCCGCGCCCAGGATGGACACCAGCGCGTCACGGGCCTCCTCGGGCCACGGCACGGGCATGGGGGGCGACTGAGCAGCCAGGACGGACATGGTGGCGGGGGCGAGCGGCAGCCCCGAGTCGGCCGCCGCGGCGGCGGCGCGCAGCACCAGGACCGGGTCCTTGCGCGGGTCGACGCCACGCGCGAGCACCACTTCACCACCGTGCTCGACCACGCCGTCGGCCAGCGGCCGGCGGCCCCGTGGAGCCGGTCCCGACACCAGCCTGTCAACCGTGCGCCAGGTGGCGTCGAAGGCGTGAGAGATCGTCCGGCCCGCCTCGGCGAGCCTGCGCATCAGGGCCTCGGCGTCGAGCAAGCCGAGCAGCCCGGCGACGGCTTCCTGCTCCTGGAGCACCAGTCTGTCGGTGCCTCGCGCGGTGACGGTGTGCAGGGCGTGGCGTACGTCGAGGATGAACTCATAGGCCTCACGCGCCCGGGGACCGGGCGCGGAGGCGACCCAGGCCGCTGCCACAGCCTGCATGGCTTGGACGTCGCGAAGGCCGCCGCGGCCGTCCTTGAGGTCGGGTTCGAGAAGGAAGGCCAGCTCGCCGCTGGCCTGTGCGCGCCGGTCCGCCGCCTCACGCAGCTCGCCGAGCCGGCGGCGGGAGTCGGCGCGCCACTCGGCGAGCACGGACTCCCTGGCCTTCTTCGTCAGCTCGGGATCGCCCGCTATGTGCCTGGCCTGGATGAGGCCAAGCACGGCTTTGAGATCGTCGCGGGCGACCGCCACGGCCTCGTCCACGGTTCGCACCGAGTGGTCGAGGCCGACGGCGGAGTCCCAGATCGGATACCAGACGCGGTCGGCGATCCGCGCCACGTCGTCCCTGCCGTTGTGCAGGAGGACGAGGTCGAGGTCGCTGCCGGGGGCCAGTTCGCCGCGCCCCAGGCTCCCTACGGCGACCAGTGCGACGTGCTCGCCGTCACTCGCCGTACGGAAGAGGTCTTTGAGCCAGCGGTCAGTGTCCGCGGCCCGCTCCTTGCGGGCCGCGGCGTAGGTACGAGCCTCACCCCTCACAGGGCCTCTGGACCCCGTTCTCCGGTGCGGACCCGGATCACCGTGTCGACCGGGACGGACCACACCTTGCCGTCACCGATCTTGCCTGTCTGAGCCGCCTTGACGATGACGTCGATCACGTCCTCGGCGTCCTCCTCCTCGGTCAGCACCTCGAGGCGCACCTTGGGGACCAGGTCCACCTGGTATTCGGCGCCGCGGTAGACCTCGGTGTGGCCGCGCTGCCGGCCGTAGCCGCTGGCCTCGCTGACCGTCATGCCCTTGACGCCGAACTGTTCGAGGGCGGCCTTCACGTCGTCCAGCTTGAACGGCTTGATGACGGCGGTGATGAGCCTCATGCTTCCACCTTCTTGGTTACCGGGGCCAGAGGGCCGTTCGGGGAGCTCACGCCCGAGGCGTGGACCGTACCGAGGTCGTATCCCGTCTCGGCGTGGGTGGTGACGTCGATGCCGGTGACCTCGTCCTCGACCGGGATGCGGAAGCCCATCGTCTTGTCGATGATCTTACCGATGACCCAGGTCACGATGAAGGAGTAACCGCCGACCGCGATCGGGCCGAGCACCTGGAGACCGAGCTGGGTGAAGCCGCCGCCGTAGAAGAGGCCCTTGTTCTGCTGGTCCAGGAAGGGGTACACGGCCAGGAAGCCGAGCGAGACGGCGCCGATCACGCCGCCGACCAGGTGCACGCCGACCACGTCGAGCGAGTCGTCGAAGTTGAAGCGGTACTTCAGGCCGACCGCGTAGGCGCACACCGCGCCGGCGATCAGGCCGAGCAGCATCGCGGCCCACGGGTCGATGAACCCACAGGCGGGGGTGATGGCGACCAGACCGGCGACCGCGCCGGAGGCGACGCCGAGGCTGGTGGCGTGGCCGTCGCGCAGCTTCTCCACCACGATCCAGGCGCCGGCCGCGACGGCGGTGGCGATCTGGGTGTTCATGAACGCCAGGCCGGCCGTGCCGTCGACCGCCAGCTCGGAGCCCGCGTTGAAACCGAACCAGCCGAACCACAGGAGGCCCACACCGAGCAGCACCAGTGTCAGGTTGTGCGGCCGCATCGGCTCCTTGCGCCAGCCCTTGCGCTTGCCCAGCACCAGGGCCAGCGCCAGCGCCGCGGCACCGGCGTTGATGTGGACCACCGTGCCGCCGGCGAAGTCCTCGATGCCCAGGGCGTTCAGCCAGCCGGTGCCCCACACCCAGTGGGCGATGGGGAAGTAGACGATGCTCGCCCAGATGAAGCTGAACAGCACCCAGGCGCCGAACTTGGCCCGGTCTGCGATGGCGCCGCTGATCAGAGCGACGGTGATGATGGCGAACGTCAGCTGGAAGGCCGAGAAGACCAGGCTGGGCATGCCGGTGCCGTCGGGCTTGGTGGCCGTCTCGACCAGGCTCTGCAGCCCGAGGGCGTCGAGACCACCGACGAAGTTGTTCAGCCACGACATGCTGTTGTCGGTGAACGCCAGCGAGTGTCCGTAGAGCACCCAGGCGATGGTGACGGTGATGATGCTGACGAACGACATCATCATCATGTTCAGGACACTCTTGGCCCTGGTCATGCCCCCGTAGAAAAACGCGAGCCCTGGTGTCATGAGCAGCACCAGCGCGGTGGCCGCTAGCATCCAGGCCGTCGTGCCGCTGTCGATCTTCACGACGCGACCCTCCTTACATGTGACGTGTGGCCACAGCGTGTTCGCCCGGAGTTTCGTGGCTCGACCGGGTGTGTTTCACATTCGTGAATCTCGTCCCACTGGTGTTTCGTCCATGTTTCGGACCGCGCGTTCCGAATATTCGGGCATAGACTTAGGCTTGCCTAACCTAATCGATCAAGGGATCCCCCAATGCGTCTGGCGTTCCTGCTGCCCCTTCTCGTGCTCGCCGCCTGCGGCACCTCCACCACCGCCCAGCAGGCGGGGCCGACCAGGACGGTCACCCACGCCATGGGCCAGACGAAGGTGCCGATGGAGCCGAAGCGGGTCGTGGTTCTCGACACCGACAAACTCGACACGATGGTCTCGCTGGGCCTGGCCCCCGTGGGCGCGGCCCAGGCCACCGAGAGCCAGGCGTGGCCGAAGTACCTCGGCTCGGCGCTGTCGGCGACCAAGGCGGTCGGCACCCTCCAGCAGCCGAACATCGAGGCCATCATGGCGCTCAAGCCGGACCTCATCCTCGGCACCAAGTTCCGGCAGGCGGCCTTCTACGACAAGCTCAGCAAGATCGCCCCGACCGTGTTCACGGAGAAGGTCGGCGTCACCTGGAAGCAGAACTTCCTGCTCGACGCCGAGGCCCTGGGCAAGAAGGACCAGGCGGCCGGGCTGCTGTCGGCCTACGAGACGCGGGCCAAGCAGGTCGGCGCCAAGTACGCGAAGCTGAAGGTGAGCATCGTCCGCTTCATGCCGACGGAGATCCGGATGTACGGCCCCGAGTCCTTCAGCGGCATCGTCGTCGGCGACGCCGGCATCCCCCGCCCGGAGACGCAGATGCTGGCCACGCAGCAGGACAAGCGCTTCGGCAAGCTGAGCCAGGAGAACATCGCCCAGGCCGACGCCGACGCCGTCTTCTACACCGCCTACGGCCAGGCGGCGGCCAAGAGCCAGGCGTCGGTGACCGGCGGCCCGCTCTGGAAGAACCTCGGGGCGGTCAAGTCGGGCAACGCCCACAACGTGGACGACGAGGTCTGGATGCTCGGCATCGGCGTCACGGCCGCCGGCGGGATCCTCGACGACCTGGACAAGTACCTGGCCCCGCTCGCCTGATCAGCCCCAGAACCGGCGCAGGTGCGGCACCAGCTCGCCGGCCCGCTCGTCGGGGAAGAACAGCCGCCCGCCCTCGATCTCCACGATCTCCTTCACGCCAGGGATCGTGTCGCGCAGCCAGCGGGCCCAGCTCACGTCGAAGAAGACGTCGCCGGTCCCCCACACCACCAGGGTCGGCACGGCCAGCACGGTGAGCAGCGGCTCGATCGCGATCATGTCCTTGGCGTCGATCGAGGTCAGCAGCCGCTCGAAGGCCCGCCCGCCGTCGGGCTTGTCGAAGATCGGCCGCAGGTAGTGGTCGACCAGGTCCGCCGGATCGTCGATGCGCTCATAGCCGTCGCCGAGCGCCGTCCGGGCCAGCAGCTCCGGCTGGTCCAGCAGCGCGGCGGTCAGCGGCGCGAGCTCGCCCCGGGCGGCCAGGTCGACCGTGGGCTGGAAGGTCTCCGGCGGCGTGTTGGTGTGGACGTCGCAGTTGGTGAGCGTGAGTGAGCGCAGCCGCTCCGGGTGGCGTACGGCGAAGACCTGCGCCACCGCGCCGCCCGTGTCGTTGGCCACCAGGTCGACCTGGTCCAGCCCGAGCTCGGCGCAGAGCTCCTCCACCGCCTCGGCCATCGCGGGGATGGAGAGGTCGTCGCGCGGCGCGCTGCCGCCGTGCAGGGGCAGGTCGATCGCCACGCACCGGCGCTCGTCGCGCAGCTCGGCGATGACGTTGCGCCAGAGGTAGGAGCTGGTGCCTACGCCGTGCACGAACAGGGCGACCGGTCCGTCGCCGACGTCCACGTAACTGATGTCGTTCATGATCTTGTGTCCTCATGCCTGGATTACAAACCGACTGTCGGTATATGAAATTACAGACCGACTGTCGGTTTGTCTATGGCCTGCGGGCAGAGGTCCGCTTCTACAGTGGTTCCATGAACCTCAAGGCGGAACGCGGCGCGGCCACCCGCGACCAGCTCCTCGCGATCGCCACGCGGCTGTTCGCCGAGCACGGCTACGAGGGCACCTCGATCGAGGCGGTCCTCCAGGAGTCGGGGCTGAGCCGAGGCGCCCTCTACCACCACTACGCGGGCAAGGACGCGCTGTTCGAGGCGGTGCTGGAGGCGACGGAGGCGGGGATCGGCGTCAAGATCGTCGAGGCGGTCGCGGGCATCACCGACCCCGCCGAGGCGCTGCGGGCCGGCGTTCTGGCCTGGATCAGGCTCGCGGGCGATCCGGTGATCCAGCGCATCGTGCTGATCGACGCGCCGTCGGTGCTGGGGTGGGAGCGGTGGCGGGCGATGGAGGAGCGCTACTCCTTCGGCATGCTGAAGGGCGCGCTACGCGCCACGGACGCCATCCCCGACGGCTTCCTGGACCTGCACGCCCACATGCTGCTGGCCGCCATCAACGAGAGCGCCCTGCTGGTCGCCAGGGGCGGCGAGCGCGAAACGGCGGAGGCGGCGGTAGAGGAGTTCCTCCGGCGCATCCTGCACCACCCCTGAAGACGGCTGGGATCCACGGACCGGGGCCAAGAATGCGCACGTCACGGCGCCCAGCCCGCGCCACCGGAGGAGCGTGCCCCTGGACAGACGGCAACCGAGCACGGCGGGTGGGGCCCACCGTGCTCTGCCGTAAAAGAAAATTGGTTGTTATGCCGCCGCGGTGGCCATCTTCCGCAGCCGGGCCAGCGCGTCGCGCTCGATGCGGCGGGCGCGGTCGCGACCGATGCCGTAGCGTTCGCCCACCTCGGTCAGGGTGTGCTCGCGACCGTCCACCAGCCCATAGCGCCAGCGCAGCATGTCGCGGGTGTCACCCTCGAGATCGGTGAGCCACTGGTCGAGCCGCTCGCGCTCCAGGATGTCGATCGCCTGCTGCTCCGGATCGGCCCAGGTCTCGTCGGCGATCATGTCGCCCAGCTCGGTCTCGTCCTCGTCGCCCACCCCGAGCTGCAGCGACACCGGGTCCGACGCCCAGCGGCGCAGCTCCCGAACCCGCTCGATCGGCAGCTCCAGGATCCCGGCGAGGTCCTCGTCGGTCGGCTCGACGTCGAACTCCGCCAGCATGTCCCGGCGCACCCGCATCAGCCTGGTCATCTGCTCACCCGCGTGGGTGGGCAGCCGCACCGGCCGCGCCTGCTCGTGGATGGCCCGGCCCACGGACTGCCTGATCCACCACGTGGCGTACGTCGAGAACTTGTAACCCCGCTTGTAGTCGAACTTCTCCACCGCCCGGACCAGCCCCAGGTTCCCCTCCTGGACCAGGTCGATCAGCGGCATCCCGCGGCCGGAGTATTTGCGGGCCACCGCCACCACCAGGCGAAGGTTCGCCTGGATGAACTCGTCTTTCGCCCGCCGGCCGGAGACCGCGACGCGCTCCAGCTCCTCATCGGCCGCGTCACCGATGCGCGGCTCCGCACCCCCGCTGTCGAGCAGCTGCTCGGCGAAGAGGCCCGCCTCGATGCGCTTGGCGAGCTCCACCTCTTCCTCCGCCGTGAGCAGCGGGACCCGCCCGATCTCCGCCAGGTAGGTCCCCAGCAGATCGCGATCAGCGACGTGCTGCTCCTGCGTGCGACTCCCCGTAGGCCTTGCCATCCCCAGGCACCTCGTTCCGCAGCTACGTTCTTATCCGGCCAACGTCCGGCCAGATGCAAAGATTCCCTAAAGGGCTACGACCAGGGGACGGTTCTGGATGTCCTCCTAAAGGAGGAGACCACCGAGAAACACCTGGTGAACGAGGGGAACACCCGGCCGATAGGCGAGATGGACGTAGGACGGAGCGTCGAGCACGACGAGGTCCGCGCGGGCTCCCGGTAGCAACCAGCCTACGTCCGTACGCCGCAGCGCGCGGGCCCCTCCACGGGTCGCGGCCCTGACCGCCTCCAGCGGCGTCATGCCCATCTCCCGCACGGCCAGCGCCACGCAGAACGCCATCGACGAGGTGTATGAGGAGCCGGGATTGCAGTCGGTGGCCAGCGCGACGACCGCCCCCGCGTCGAGCAGCCTCCTGGCGTCGGGGTAGGGCGAGCGGGTGGAGAACTCGGCGCCGGGCAGCAGCGTCGCCACGGTGCCAGGGGCGTCCTTCGGGGCGCAGGCGGCCAGCGCGTCGACGTCGGCGGCGCTCAGGTGGGTGCAGTGGTCGGCCGAGGCGGCGCCTACCTCGCAGGCAATCTGCACGCCGGGCCCCTCACCGAGCTGGTTGGCGTGCACCCTGGCCTGCAGCCCCGCCTTGATCCCGGCCGCCAGCACCGCTCTGGTCTGGTCGCCGTCGAAGGCGCCGCGCTCGCAGAAGGCGTCCACCCACTTGGCGTACGGCGCGCACGCCCGCAGCATCTCGCCGGTGACCAGCCGCACGTAGTCGTCGGCCCCGATGCCCGACGGCACCACGTGCGCCCCGAGGTAGGTGGTCTCGTCGGTCAGGCCAGTGGCGATCTCCAGCGAGCGCCGTTCGTCCTCGACGGTCAGCCCGTAACCGCTCTTGATCTCCACGGTCGTGGTGCCCTGCGCCCGCATCTCGCCGGCCAGGGCGGCGGCCCTCGTCGCCAGCTCCGCGTCGGAGGCGGCGCGCGTGGCGGCGACCGTGGTCCTGATGCCGCCACCGGTGTAGGGCACGCCGGACATGCGCGCCTGGAACTCGTGCGTCCGGTCACCGGCGAACACCAGGTGCGCGTGGCTGTCCACGAACCCCGGGATGACGGCCCGGCCCCCGGCGTCCACCCGCTCGTCGGCGTCCGGCGCCCGCTCCGCCGGGCCCACCCAGGTGACCAGGCCGTCCTCGGCGACCAGCGCCGCGTCCTCGATCTCCTCCCGCTCCGGATCCCCGGTGTAGAGCAGCTTGATCCCGTCGAACAGCACAGAGGTCATCGAACCCATCCAATCGCCTCGGTCAGCATGGCGCCCACGTCGCCCAGCGTGTGCCGCCCGTCCGACACGACGCGCCGGCCACCTGAGATCACCGAGTGCACGTCGGCCGCCGTCGCCGCGAACACCACCGCCTCCACCCCGCCGGCACCCGCCGTACGGACCGAGTCGAGGCGTACGGAGACCAGGTCCGCCCAGGCGCCCGGCACCAGCAGCCCGGCGTCGGGGAAGCCCAGCGAGGTGTGGCCCGCGGCCGTGGCGGCGGTCAGGAGCTCCTCGGCGCGCCAGTGGCCGCGCTCGCCGGTGGCCAGCCGTTCGTCCAGCTCGACCGCCCTGGCCTCCTCGAACAGGTCGACGACGGCATGGCTGTCGGAGCCGAGCGTGATGGGCGCGCCGCGGTCGAACAGCGTCCTGGCGGGCCCGATGCCGTCGGCCAGGTCGCGTTCGGTGGTGGGGCACATGCAGATGTGCGTGCCCGACTGGGCGAGCAGCTCGATGTCGACGTCGCTCAGGTGGGTGGCGTGGACGGCGGTGGAGCGCGGTCCGAGCACGCCCCGCTCGTGCAGCACCTGCACCGGGCTGGCCGCGTACATCTCCACGCACGCGGCGTTCTCGGCCCGCTGCTCGGAGACGTGCGCGTGCAGCGGCGCCGCGTGGTGGCGGGAGAACTCGGCGACCACCGGCATCTGCTCCGCCGGTACGGCCCGCACCGAGTGGACGGCCGCGCCGATCTCCACGTCGGGCTGCCCCTTGTAGGCGGCGGCCAGCTCGTCGGCCCGGCTCGCCCACCGGTCGGCGTCCCCGTCCCCGAAGCGCACCTGCGCCCCCACCAGTCCCGTGCCGCCACCGGCCGCCGCGCCTGTGCCGATGCCGCCCGTCAGGTAGCAGGTGTCGAGCAGCGCGATGCGCAGGCCCGCGTCTCGGGCGGCCTGGATGAGCGCGTGGCCCATCGCGTTCGCGTCGTCGTACGGCCGGCCGTTCGGCGCGTGGTGCAGGTAGTGGAACTCGCCCACGCAGGTGACCCCCGCCAGCGCCATCTCCGCGTACGCGGCCCTGGCCAGGGCGAGATAACGGTCCGGGTCGAGCGCCGCGGCCACCTCGTACATCCGCTCCCGCCACGTCCAGAAGTCGCCCGCGCCCGCCTGCGTGATGCCGCGCAGCGCCCGGTGGAAGGCGTGGGAGTGGGCGTTGGCCAGGCCGGGCATCGTCAGGCCCGCCAGGCGTTCGGCGCCGTCAGGGTCGCCCTGCGTCACGTCGGCGATCCGGGTCCCGTCGACCCTGATGAGCACGCTTTCGTGGACGCCGTCGGGCAGCCAGGCGTGCTCGCACCAGTAGGTCACCGACACAGGTCCTCCAGAACGTTCGCGAGAGCGACGACCCCCGCCTCGCAGTCTGCCTGCTCGGCATGCTCGTCCGGGGATTGGGACACGCCGGTGGGATCGCGTACGACCCCCGGCGGGGGCGAGGACGCGGTAGTGAATGAATCCATTCAGTTGACCGGGCCCGCGCTGGGCCGCAGCGTGAGCTCGGTCAGGTGCGCATCGGGCCCGGCGTTGACGATGGCCAGCACCGCGCGGGCCACGGACTCGGGCTTGAGGTATTTGTCGGGCTCGTAGTCGCCGCCCTCTTGCTCACGGACGCCGCGCTGCATGTCGGTGTCCACCCGGCCCGGGTAAATGGTGGTCACCCTGAGCTCGGTCTCCTCCTGGCGCAGCGCGTCGGCGAAGGCCCGCAGCGCGAACTTGCTCGCCGCGTAGGCGCCCCAGCCGGGGTTCGCCCGGAGCCCGGCGCCGGAGTTGACGCAGATCACATGACCGCCGGCCCCTCTGAGCGCGGGCAGCAGCAGCCGGGTCAGCTCGGCGACGGCGATCACGTTGAGCTCCATCGTCCTGCGCCACACGTCGGTCTTCAGTTCCGCGACCTTGCCGAGCAGGCCGATCCCGGCGCTGTGCACCAGCAGGTCGAGTCGCTCGACGCCCGCCACGTCGGCCTCGGTGACCTCGGTCAGCTCGACCGGCCACACCCTGGCATCGGGCAGTTCGGCCGCCAGGGCGGCCAGCGCGTCGCGGTCGCGGCCGCCGAGGATGACGTGGTGCGTGGGCCCCAGCGCTCTGGCAATCGCTTCGCCGACACCACGGGAGGCGCCGGTGACCAGCGCGATCGGTCGTTCAGTCATGCGGCTCAGTTTATGACCTTGACATGAGTTCAAATTTGACTACAAACTTGTATATGTCTTCTTCAACCCGTGTGCTCATCCTCGGTTGCCTCCTCGACAAGCCGCTCAACGGATACCAGGTCCGCCGGCATCTGGAGGTGATGGGCGCGGAGCACTGGGCCAACGTGGCGTTCGGCTCGATCTATCACGGGCTGAGCAAGATGGCCGAAGAGGGCCTGCTTGAGGTGGTCGAGAGCGGCAAGGGCGGCAAGACGGTCTACGAGATCACCGAGGCGGGCCGCAGGGACTTCCACCGGCAACTGCTCGAGACCTGGTACGACATCAGGCCGATCATCGATCCCTTCCAGGTGGCGCTCACGTTCATGGACCGCCTGCCCAAGCAGGAGATCCTCGACGCGCTCGACGGCAGGATCCGGCAGCTCAGGATGTCGATCGAGACGATGGAGAGCATCTACGGCGTCAAGCAGCGCTACGGCGCCCCCCGGCACGTCGACGAGAACCTCCGCCTGACCGTCGCCATGCTCGCCGCACACCTCGACTGGGCGGAGAAGGCGGTCACCAGAGTCGAGAACGACGAACTACCGTAAGGAGCCGCAAATGATCATTGAGGCGCACGGCTTACGCAAGACATTCGTCACCAGAGGCAGAAGGGGCACCCAGACCGTGGAAGCGGTCCGTGGTGTCGACCTCGAAGTGGGCAAGGGCGAGATCTTCGGCGTCCTCGGCCCGAACGGCGCCGGCAAGACGACCACGATCAGAATGCTCGCCACGCTGATCACGCCCGACGCCGGCACGGCCACCATCGCCGGGCACGACCTGCTCAAGGCACCCGGCGCCGTCCGGCGCAACCTGGGCTACGTCAGCCAGGCCGGCGGGGTTGAGGAGAGCACCACGCCACGAGCGCAGATCATCATGGCCGCGAAGATCCACAGTGTGCCCGACCCGGCCGGGGCCACGGCCGACGTGCTCGCCAGGTTCGACCTGACGGAGATCGCCGACCGGCCCGGCCGTACTCTCTCCGGCGGCCAGAAACGGCGCGTGGCCATCGCGCTCGGGCTGGTGCACAGCCCGCCGCTGCTCTTCCTCGACGAGCCCACCACCGGGCTCGACCCCCAGAACCGCGCCAATCTCTGGGACCGCGTCAGGCAGCTGCGCGAGCTCGGCACCAGCGTGCTGCTCAGCACCCACTACCTCGACGAGGCCGACGCGCTGTGCGACCGGCTGGTGATCGTCGACCACGGCCTGGTGGTGGCCGAGGGCACGCCGGGCGAGCTCAAGCGCGAGGTCGCCGACGACGTCGTCACGCTCAGGCTGGACGAGACGGAGCGGGCCGCCGCAACGCTCAAGCCGTACGCCCGCGAGACGCGCGTCGACGACGACGTGCTGCGCGTGTACGTCGACGACGGCGAGCACGCCCTGCCCACACTGCTGCGGGCGCTGGAGGAGCAGCGCCTCGCCCTGTCCTCGATCGCGCTCGACCGCGCCACCCTCGACGACGTCTTCCTGGCCAAGACCGGCCGATCCCTGCGCGACACCGGAGCCGCCGCATGATCCGCCACACGCTGCTTTTTCTGGTGTACGAGCTGCGCAACACGTTCAGGAACCCGATCTGGCCGCTGTTCGGCATCGTCCAGCCGGTGGTGTACCTGCTGCTGTTCGGCCCGCTGGTGGCGGGTGCCGCCGGGCAGCCCATCTCCGCGCAGCTCACGAGCTTCGCGCCGGGCATGCTGGTGATCACCGCGCTGTTCGGGGCGATCGGCGTCGGCTACGGCATGATCTACGAGCTGCGCAGCGGCGTCCTGGAGCGCATCGCGGTCAGCCCCGCCTGGCGCCCGTCGATCGTGCTCGGCCGCACACTCCGCGACGGGGTCGTGCTCATGCTCCAGTCGGTCGTGGTGATCGTGATCGCGCTGGTCATGGGCATGCGCGCCAGCCTGCCCGGGCTCGTCGTCATGGTGCTGCTCATCGCGGTGACCGGCCTGTTCTCCTCCGGCATCGCGTACGGTCTGGCGCTGTCGCTGCGGGACGAGAACGGCATGGCGCAGATCATGCAGTTCTTCGCCCTGCCCGTGATGCTGCTGTCGGGGGCGCTGCTGCCGATGACGCTGGCGCCGGAGTGGATGCGGAAGGTGGCCGTGTTCAATCCGATGTACCACCCGGTGGTGGCGGGGCGGGCGCTGTTCGCGGGGAATCTGACCGACGTGTCGATCCCGATCGCGTTCGCGGTCATGCTGGTGCTGGCCGCGCTGACCGTGACCTGGTCGGTGCGCTCACTGCGCCGGATCGCCGGTTAGCCCCAAGCCGGTCGGGCCGGAACCGGAACCGGTCAGACCGGAAGCGGGCGGCCCGGAACCGGTCAGGGGAGATCGCCGGTGACGAATGTGCCGGTCTCGTCGGTCATCCGCTCGTACTCCTCCAGCCGGGCCTGGGTACGCAGCGGCGCGGCGTCGGCCATGGCATCGACCAGGGCCATGGCCAGCGTGAGCGGCGCCGCGTGGGAGTCGAACACCAGCCGGTCCCCCACCGGCGCGTCGAGCACCACCTCGGCGGGGAAGTCGGCTTTGTCGCAGATGGCGGCGATCCGCAGGCCCAGCTTCTCGGCGTACTCCAGGGCGTGCATCACCTCGGCCGGATAGCGCGGCAGCACCACGGCGAGCAGCCATTCGGCGCCCGCCCGCCGCGCGGCGTGCAGCCCCTCGATCAGCTCGGAGCCGCCGTGCGTCAGCAGCCGCACTTCCGGATGGATCCGCCGCGCGTAGTAGGCGAAGGTGGTGGCCAGCCCGCAGGAGACCCGCAGCCCCAGCACCGGGAGCGGCTCGGTGGCGGCCAGCGACTCCCCCAGCTCCTTCAGCGGCAGGCCCGCCAGCCGCTCCCTGACTGCGGCCAGGTTACGGATCTCACTGTCGATGGCGCCCTGGAGCAGGCTCTCCTCCGGCGGCCCGCCCAGCACCAGCGGGCGCAGCGCCTGCCGCAGCTCCGGATAGCCGGCGAAGCCGAGCACCATGGCGAACCTCGTCACGGACGGTTGGCTCACCCCTGACCGCTCGGCCAGCTCGACGCTGGACAGGAAGATCGCCTCGTCGAGATGCTCGGACAGGTAGTGGGCGATCCGCCGCTGCACCGGAGAAAGTCGCCGCCCGTCGAGAAGCCCGGCCAGACCACTGTGGTATCCACCTGTCACAGCAGCTCCAACACTATCTGTCCGACTTCTCATCCCTCCCGCGCCAGGTGGATCCACCCGGCCGGCGGCTCGTTGCCGGGGAACAGCTCCAGGATGGCCCGGTTGTCGGGCCTTGCGGCGCTCGCCCGGCGCGAGCCCTGAATGAGCATATTCACCTATGTCACTCGCAGTACTGGCCCGGTTCACCCAGACAGGGCTGGGCCCGCCAAGGGGCGGCACGTTCGGAAGACGGGGCTAGCTCACCAGGAACTGGGTCGCGGCCAGTTCGCGGTAGAGGTCGTCCTGGCCCACCAGTTCGTCGTGCGTACCGACCGCGCGTACCCCGCCCGCCTCCATGACCACGATGCGGTCCGCGTTGGTCACCGTCGACAGCCGGTGCGCGATGACGAGGACGGTCGTCTCGGCGGCCACCTCGGCGATGACCTCGCGCAGCCGGAGCTCGTTGACCGCGTCCAGCTGCGAGGTGGCCTCGTCGAGCAGGAGCAGCCTGGGCTTGCGCAGCAGCGCCCTGGCGATCGCCACCCGCTGCCGCTCGCCGCCCGACAGCAGCACACCCCGGTGTCCGACGGCCGTCTCGAGCCCCTCGGGCAGCCTGGCGACCAGGTCGTCCAGGCGGGTGCGGGTGATCGCGCGTCGCAGCTCCTCCTCGGTGGCGTCCTGGGCGGCGAAGAGCAGGTTCTCCCTGAGCGTGCCCGCCAGCACGGGCGCGTCCTGCTCGACATAGCCCAGCGTGGCCCGCAGCTCGGCGAGCGGCCAGTCGCGGATGTCCCGGCCGTCGACCGTGATCAATCCGTCCTGGTGCTCGTAGAACCGCTCCAGCAGGGCGAACACCGTCGACTTGCCCGCGCCCGACGGCCCGACGAGCGCGGTCAGCCCGCCGGGCGGCACCTCGAAGCTGACCCCGTCGTGCACGATCGGCCGGTCGTCCCCGTACCGGAACACCACGTCCTCGAACCGCACCCCGGCCGGCCGCGCCGCGAGGAGTGCCGGAACCGTGGCGCCGACGGGCTCGGCGGGCAGGTCCTCGATCTCCTTGATCCGCTTCATCGCCGCCAGGCCCTGCTGCAGCTGCACCATGCCCTCGACGATCTGCCCGATCGGCGCGACCAGGTAGAACAGGTAGAGCAGGAACGCGATCAGCGACGAGACCTCCAGCACGCCCGAGGCGACCCGCGCCCCGCCGACGGCCAGCACGCACAGGAAGGCGATCTGCACCGTCATCCAGGTCGCCACGCCGGCCAGCGAGGTCCACCCGGCCACCTGCAGCCCCCGGTCGCGAGCGCGCGTGGCGGCGCCGCCGACGACCGCGATCTCGCGCTCCTCCGCGCCGCTGGCCTTGACCGTCCGGTACGCCTGCAGCGCCCGGTCGAGCACGGCGCCCATCTCGCCGACGGCCTCCTGGGCCTGCTTCTGCGCCCGCTGGATCCTGGGCATCACCAGCCCGGTCAGCCCGCCGATCACCACCACCACGAGCAGAGTGACCAGCAGCAGCACGCCGTCCATGGTCGCCATCATGATGATCGCGCCGGCCATCATGAACACCGCGCCGATCGAGTTCACGACCCCGTTGGTCAGTACGGCCCGCAACAGCGTCGTGTCACCGGTCACCCGCGACAGCAGGTCGCCGGGCTTGAGCCGGTCCACGTCGGCGACCTTGAGCCGGAACATCCGGTCGATGAGCCGGCGCCGCGCGCCCAGCACGATGCCCTCGCCGGTGCGCTCCATCAGGTACGTGCCCAGAGCCGACACCACCGCTCCGACCAGCACCGCCACGGTCAGCCCGAGCAACGGCCCGGCCATCGACCGGTCCTGGCCGAAGGCGTCCACCACGTACTTGGCCAGCAACGGCATCGCCAGGCCCGCCGCCGAGCCGACCAGGCCGAGTAACCCCCCGAGCACCAGGATCTTCCTGTGCGGGCGCATGTAGGCGAGCAGCTCTCTGATCACCGTGTCTCCTCTCGCGACATATCCCGAAAACCCAACGAACGGCGGATCGCGATCCGCACCCGTCAACCTAAATTGACGACCAAAGTATGTCAACCTTCGTTGACGTCTCATTCTCGAGGAGGAGAAGACACATCCGTTCGCGGAGTTGCGACGAATACGCCGTCGAGGAACCCGGCCGGAACCTCTCGATCTCGATCAGCACTCTCGAAAGGACCGAACATGGAGCTCCGGATCAACCGGCGCGCTCTAGTCGGACTGGGCGTCGCGGCGGCGTTGACCGCCTCCTCGTTCGCCCTGCTCCGTACCGACTCCGGCGACGCTTCCTCGCACCGCGAGGCGCCGATGATCGCGGGGGACCCGCGTAACGACAACACCGACGTGTACGCGTTCGTCAGCCCCGACAAGGCCGACACGGTGACGCTGCTGGCCAACTGGATCCCGTTCCAGGAGCCGCAGGGCGGCCCGAACTTCTACACGTTCGACACCAAGTCCCGCTACAACATCAAGATCGACAACGACGGCGACGCCAAGCCCGACATCGTCTACCAGTGGACCTTCCGCGATGAGGACCGGCGCGGCAACGCCACGTTCCTGTACAACAACGGGCCCGTCACCTCGCTCCACGACGAGAACCTGCTCTTCCGCCAGCACTACACGCTCAGGCGGATCACCGAGGGCGGCACCAGGACGCTCATCTCGGACGGCATCGTCGCGCCGAGCAACGTCGGCCCCGCCTCGATGCCCGACTACGGCACGCTGCGCGCCCAGTCACTGAAGAGCCTCCCGAACGGCGGCAAGGCCTACGCCGGCCAGTCCGACGAGGCGTTCTTCCTGGACCTGCGCGTCTTCGACCTGCTCTACGGCGGCAACCTGTCCGAGGTCGGCCAGGACACCACCAAGGGCTACAACGTGAGCACCCTGGCCGTCCAGGTGCCCGCCCACGACCTGGCGCTCCGGGGCGACGCCCGGCGCAACCCGGTGGTCGGCATCTGGTCCACCACGGACAAGTGGCGCCCGAACGGCTACGTCCAGGTCTCCCGCCTGGGCAACCCGCTGGTCAACGAGGTCGTGATGCCGGCCGGTCTGAAGGACGCGTTCAACTCGCTGCCCCCGGTCAAGGACGCCGGAATCCCGGCCGTGGTCAAGCGCGTCACCGACCCCGAGGTGGCCAGGCTGCTGGAGGGCATCTACGGCATCAAGGCGCCGGCGACCCCGCGTGGCGACCTGGTCGAGATCTTCCTGACCGGCATCGCCAAGGGCAACGGGCCGATCAAGGCCGACCTGAACTCGCAGACCCTCAACAAGGACGCCGGCCGGCTGCGGCCCGCCGAGATGCTGCGGCTCAACATGGCGGTCCCGCCGTCCAAGGACCCCAACCGGCTCGGCGTGCTGGCCGGTGACCTGGCGGGCTTCCCGAACGGCCGCCGCCTGTCCGACGACGTCGTGGACATCTCGCTGCAGGCCGTGGCGGGCGCCGCGCTGTCCGGCAAGCTCGTCCCGGGTCTGACGGACAAGGTCGACAAGAACGACAAGCCCATCCTGGACTCGTTCCCGTACATCCCGCTGCCCAGCAACGTGGCGGTGAACCAGCGGTGAGCCCCGACCGGTCGGCCTCCTCTCCGGGCCGGCCGGTCCCTCCGCGGCGGGCCCGTCTCCCAAACTCCCGCCGCGCCCCCGGCCGGCCGGCCTTGTCCCCCGTCAGGGCCGGCCGGCCCTCGACCCGTCCGCGCCGACCCCTTCCGATCTCCGGAGCCTTGGATGCGATCCCTCGCCTTTGCCGGTGGCCTCGTCGTGGCCAGCGCGCTGGCCGTCACGGCCTACGCCGTCTACGCCCCGCCGGCGACCTCTACTGGAACCACGCAGGCCGTGACCTTCACGGAGACGCTGCAGGCCCGCCTGAAGCGCCTGCCCGGCGACTACCGCGGCTGGGCCCAGCTCGGCCTGGAGTACGTCGACCAGGCCAGGGTCACCGGCGACCCGTCGTACTACACCAAGGCCCAAGGCGCCCTGGCCACCGCCGCCCGGCTGAACCCGGCCGATGACGCGGTCCTGACCGGCCAGGCGGCGCTCGCCGCCGGCCGCCACGAGTTCTCCGACGCGGTACGTCTGGCGCAGCGGGCCATCGGCGTCAACCCCTACAGCGCGGTGGCGCACGGGGTGCTGGCCGACGCGAAGACGCAGCTCGGCGACCTGAACGGGGCCTCGAAGGCCGTGGACAGGATGATGGGGCTGCGTCCCGGCGTGGCGTCGTTCGCCCGCGCCTCCTACGCGGCCGAGCTGCGGGGCGACCGGACGGGGGCGCGCAAGTTCCTGGAGTACGCCCAGAACGACGCCTACGCCCCGGCGGACGTCGCCTACACCCGCTACTACCTGGGCGAACTGGCCCTGCATTCGGGCGACCTGGCCGCGGCCGGCGACTGGTACGCCAAGGCGCTCCAGGCCTACCCCGCCTACACCCCCGCGCTCGCCGGACAGGCCAGGGTCGCGGCGCTCGGCGGGCGGACGGCCGAGGCCCTCGATCTCTACCAGCGGGTGGTCGAGCGGCTGCCGCTGTCGCAGTACCTGATCGAGCAGGGCGAGACCCGGATCAAGGCGGGCCTGAAACCGGACTGGACCCTGCTGGAGGCCCAGCGGAAGCTGTTGCGGGCCGCGGGGGTGCGGGACGACCTCACCTGGGCCGAGTTCGAGGCCGATCACGGCGACCCGGCGCTGGCCGTACGGCATGCCAGGACCGAGTACGCGCGCAATCCCAACCTCGTCGCCGCCGACGCGCTCGGCTGGGCCCTGTTCAACGCGGGCAAGCCGCGCGAGGCCCTGCCGTACGCGAAGAAGGCCACCTCGACCGGCTGGCGCAACCCGCTGCTCGGCTACCACCGCGCCCGGATCGAGCGCGCGCTCGGCAAGCCCGCGCGCGTGCCTCCGGGCTTCGATCCGTCCCTGCCCGCACTGGCGAGGTTCTCATGAGGGTGCTCCGGCTCGGCCTGCTGTCCGTCGTCGCGGGCCTGGTGTTGTCGACGTGCGCCTCGGCGCTGTTCGTGGCGGCGGCGCGGGCGGAGACGGTGGCCCGGCATCCGCTCGGGAACTTCACCGTCAACCACTACAACGGGCTGCGCCTGCGGCCCGACCGGGTGGAGAACGAGGCGGTCGTGGACGCGGCGGAACTGCCGACGCTCCAGGCGAAACCGGGCGTGGACGGCTCGTACGCGGCCAGGACCTGCGCCACGCTGGCCGCCGCCCAGCGGCTCACCGTCCGGGGTACGGCGGTGCCGTGGCGAGTGTCGCGTTCGGCGTTCGCCTACGCTCCGGGGCAGGGCGGTCTGCAGACCAGCCGCCTGACCTGCGGGCTGGTCGCCGAGGCCCGGGTGTCGGGCGCGGTGTCCTTCACCGACGCGTTCGAGCAGGAACGGATCGGCTGGCGCGAGATCACCGCCGTCGGCGATGGGGTACGGCTGACCCAGTCGTCCGTGCCGGCGGTCAGCGTGAGTAACGAGCTGCGCGAATACCCGGAGGACCTGCTGACCGACCCGCTCGACCAGCGCACCGCCGCCGTCACCGTCGGCGGCGGCGCCTCCGCCCTGTCCGGCGGCTCCCCCGGCTCCGGCGGTACGCCTTCCGGGCTCGGCACGATCAGCGTCGGTGGACCGATCGGGGACGCGCTGGCGGCGCTGGACCGGACGTTCACCGGCCTGGTCGGCGCCGACTCGCTCACCGTGCCGCTCGGGCTGCTGGCCGTGGCCCTGGCGATGCTCCTCGGGGCCGGGCACGCGCTGATCCCCGGACACGGCAAGACGATCATGGCCGCGTACCTGGCCGGGCGGCGCGGACGACCGCGTGACGCCCTGGTCGTGGGGGCCACGGTGACGGCCACGCACACGGTCGGGGTGCTGGTGGTGGGCCTGCTGCTGAGCGCGTTCACGGCGCTGGCCGGGGAGGCGGTGCTGGGGTGGCTGGGGGTGGCCAGCGGCGTGCTGATCGCCTTCATCGGCCTGCGCCTGCTCCTGTCCACCCGCCGCGCCACCGGTCAGGGGCACGGCCACGGGCATGGCCACGGTCACGGTCACGGCCATGCGCACGAGCACGGCCACGGGCATGGGCATGGGCATGGGCACGAGGGCTCGACGCGGGCCGGGCTACTGGGGATGGGAGTGGCGGGCGGGCTGGTGCCGAGCCCGTCGGCGCTCATCGTGCTGCTGGGGGCGATCGCGCTGGGTCGTACCTGGTTCGGGGTGGCCCTGGTCACGGCGTACGGCCTCGGCATGGCGGCGACGCTCACCGTGACGGGCCTGCTGCTGGTCAAGCTCGTCGACCGCCTCGAACGGCGCGCCTCACGGGGGCGGGGCCTCGCCGCCCGGCTGTCCACCCTGGCGCCGCTGGGCACGGCCGGCATGGTGATGCTGCTGGGCGCGGGCCTGGCCCTCCGCTCGGCCATCGCGCTCTAGCCCGCCCCAGGACCACCGCACCCTGGCTCGCCTCGGGGCCGCCACGCTCTAGCTCGCCCCGGGGCCGCCGCGCTGACGGATGAGCGTGTCCACGCCGTCCAGGATCCGGGCGAGGCCGAAGGAGTAGTCGAAGCGCCGCTCCGGCTCGGCGGTGTCCGCCGGATAGTCGAAGGCGCCCGCGTCGACCGCCGTGCGCAGGGCCGGAAAGCGCCGCGCGTCGACGAGGTCGCCGAGCAGCGCGCTGTAGGCGGCGATCGACTCCCCCGAGGCGGCGGGGCCGAGATGCGCGCTCATCCGCGCGGTGGTGAGCATGTAGTTGGCGATCAGCAGGACCACGCCCGCTTTGTCGCTTTCGGGGAGCCCGGTGTCGCGCAGCGCGCCCAGGGCGCGATCGGTCCACGCCAGCTGGTTGGGGGTGATCGGCGGTCCGGTGACGGGCAGGTCCACGATCCAGGTGTGGGCGCGCAGCATCACCCACTGCGCCGCGCACCAGCGCTCCAGGCCGAGCCGCCAGTCGTCGCAGGGCTCGTCGAGCTCGGCGGGCACGGCCGCGACCGTGTCCAGCATCAGCAGCAGCAGCTCATTCTTGCTCTTGACGTGCCGGTAGAGCGACATCGTGGTGAAGCCCAGCCGCTCGGCGACCCTGGCCATCGACACGGCGTCAAGGCCGCCGGCGTCGGCCAGCTCGACCGCCGCGCGGGCGATGCGCGGCGGGCTGAGCCCCTGCCTGGGTTCAGGCGCCGGCTCGTCGAGTCTTCCCCAGAGCAGGTCGAGCCCCGGCGGCAGCTTGTCGTTCATGGTCCTCACCTTCGCGCATCGTCCTCACCTTTCGCGACGTCCGTCCATCCCCGCCGCCGTCGCCGAGGGGCTCGGCCGCACGCTTGCGCTCTCGTCAAGTGTATGACATACACTCAGTGTATGACATACACAGCATTGATCATCGGTGGTGGGATAGCGGGCTCGTTATGCGCGGTCGCCCTGCGCAAGGTGGGGATCACGCCGTTCGTCTATGAGGCGTACGACCGGACCGCGGACCACACGGGCGCCTTCCTGACGCTCGCGGTGAACGCGCTCGACGCCTTGCGCGCCCTCGATGTCGACCTCGGCGACGTCGGCTTCGACACGCCGCGCATCGTGTTCACCAACGGCTCCGGAAGGCGACTCGGCGAGCTGCCGTACGGCACCGCCCTGCTGGACGGCACGGTGAGCCGGACCGTCAAGCGGGCCGACCTCTACCGCGCCTTCCGCGAGCTGGCCGTCCGATCCGGCGTGCGCGTCGAGTACGGCAAGCGGCTCGTCGACGCCGAGAGCACCGGCGACGGGGTGCTGGCGAGGTTCGCCGACGGCACCTCGGTCCGCGGCGACCTGCTCATCGGCGCGGACGGCCTGCGGTCACGTACCCGCGAGATCATCGACCCGCACGCTCCGGACGCGCGCTACGGCGGGCTGCTCAACACGGGCGGCTACGCCCGCGGCGTCTCCACCGGCTGCGAGCCGGGCACGATGAACGCGATCTTCGGCAAGCGCTGCTTCTTCACCCACACGACGCATCCGAGCGGCGAGGTGTGGTGGGCGGCGAATCCGGCCCAGGCCGCCGAGCCCACCCCCGCAGAACTGGCCGCGATCACCCCCGAACAGTGGCGGTCCCGGCTGATCGACCTGTTCCGGCACGATCGCGGGCCCGCCGCGGACATCATCGCGGCGACCGGCGAGAGCTTCGCGGGCTGGAGCACCTACGACGTGCCGACCGTACCGAAGTGGCACGACGACCGGATGGTCATCATCGGCGACGCGGCCCACGCGACCGCCCCCTCGATCGGGCAGGGCGCGGCCATGGCCATCGAGGACACCGTCGTGCTGGCCAAGTGCCTGCGGGACAGCCCGGACATCGCCGCCGCGTTCGCCGCCTACGAACGGCTACGGCGCGAGCGCGTGGAACGCGTCGTCGCGCAGGGCAATCGCACCGGCGGCTGGAAGACGCTCGGTCCCGTCGCCCGGGTGCCGCGTGACCTGATCATGAGCCTGGCCATGAAACAGATGGCCCGCACCGGCAACGACCCGAGCCGCTGGATCTACGAACACCACATCGACTGGGACAAACCACTCCAAGAGGTGCCCTCCGAAGCCCGTTGAGCGTCTCGACCACTTCTTACCGAGGATCGGTGGGCAGGTCGGCGCTTCAGGGCTGCCGCACCCCCGTCTCGGTGGCCGCCGCATAGCCGGCGAGCATGGCGAACGCGACGTCACGTGCGGCGTCGTCGCAGCCGACAACCCCAGCGTGACCAAAGCGTGGACCGACGCCGGGTTCAAGAACGCGGTCATCGCTCATGGCGTCGGCCTGGGCCTCGATGTGGAAGTGGTGCCCCGCGACCCCCACACCATCGGGTTCGCGCCGCTGCCCAAGCGCTGGGTGGCCGAGCAGGTCTTCGGCATGCTGATGCTGCACCGCCGGCTGGCGCGTGACTATGAGGCGCTGCCCACCAGCTCCGAATCGATGATCTACTGGTCGATGACCGACAACATGACCCGGCGGTTGACCAGGCCGACCACCCCGACCACCCCAACCTGGCGCCAACCCAGCCAGACGCCGACATAGCAGGCTGGGGCGCGAATACGCGCGTTTCTGGAGTGCCTGGCCGAACGCCAAGCCGCCGCACAAGCCGAAGCCGACCGGCTGCACAAGCAGATCGCCGAACTATCCGCGCAGCTGAGCGCGGCCGAACAGGTGCTGTCCCGGCTGCGCATCACCCGCGACACGATCCTGGAAATGACCGGCGACCTGCCCGAATCCAGCCCCGAGGCGACCTCGCTCCCGCCCGCCTACCAGCAGACCTGGCGATCGTAGAGCAAGCACCGGACGGGCTGCGCGCCAAGGACATCTGCCGGATGATGAACACAGGGCTGGAGCCCAAGCACACCGAGAACATGCGCGCCAAGCAGTTCCTCGGTCATGGTCGACGTCGGAGCGTCACCTCGCGGTTGGCCAGGGAACGTCGCTGATGCGCCCCCCTTCAGGGGTTCGGGGGCTACTCGCCGGTTCCCAAGCGGTAACGCCCAGGCGGCCGGTCGAGCCGAGGTCGAAGTTGCCGGGGACGCGGTGGCCGCCGACCACGAGGGTGGTGCCGAGCGCGGGTGGGTGATCGGTGCCACCGTACGTGTTGCGCCACACCAGGGTGAAGCGGGCGGAGCGGCCCGGGCGGAGGGACAGGATTCTGGAGCCGGGGTCCTTGACCGCGGTCGTGACCTGTCGTGCACCTCTGTCGATCTCGATGTCGAGTGGCTCGCCGGCCTTGTCCAAGAGGCGGACGCGGGGGTAGCCGTGGACGCTGCGTACCTTGTTGCCGCAGTTGGTGAGGGTCACGGTCTGGACGCGGAGCCCCATGGCGGCGTTCGGCTCCTCGGCGGTCAACGACGTCCCCGAGCCGGGGCAGGACGGCGTGGGGGAAGGGGACCACGACGTCGGCCGCGGTGCGATCGTGGAGTGGTACGGGCCGACCGGCGCGGCGCCTGGCCCGTCTACGCCGCAGCCGGCGAGGCAGAGCACAAAAAGGGAGAACGCCCGGACGGCGGACATGACGGTCATCGGCCCCATCTTGCCGGACCGCCGAGGAAAGGACCGCCGGGTGGGATGGCGATCGTTGCCGTTCGACGCCAACCACCTTGGCGATGCCCTCTCTGTCAGATTCCCCGGTTCTCCATCTTCAGGCTCCGTCAGTGGTGTTCCAGTCCAGGATTCCGGGTCCGCGGAAAAACTGCCGCACCTCGTCGGCCCGGCCGCCACTCAGCCGCAGGGCGAGGGCAAGACTCGTGACAATAGCAAGCGGCCCAAGGGTTCGCTTCCGCTAGAGACACCGCGCGAGGTGGTGGGCGAGCCGGCCACGAAAGGGCTGAACACTCCGCCGCCGCTGACATGGGAATCCTCCCCGACTGTCACTGGATCAGCACAAGCGGCGAACGACAGCCGGCTCGCTGGTATTCGCGCAGTCTCTCATGAAGCCCCCTAGGGAGATAGATTTGATCTGATGGAGACTTTCAGCGAACACCCGT
The DNA here is from genome assembly GCF_043197735.1 of Nonomuraea sp. NPDC049028. NCBI lineage: Bacteria > Bacillati > Actinomycetota > Actinomycetes > Streptosporangiales > Streptosporangiaceae > Nonomuraea > Nonomuraea sp. NPDC049028. Next base: position 892,221 of record NZ_JBICTR010000002.1, on the reverse strand, counting down.
CGAATCCAAGTACTGGCAACGAACCATCTCCAGGGGAAAGGCGAGGCCGCTCGCTGTGGCTTCGCGTCGTCATCGGTTTGGTATGTGTTGCGCTGGTGGCGGCCGTGCCTATATATGTGCACCAGCAAGATTTGCTGGTCTCCCAAGCACGGGCGATTGCCCTCGACGGCGTCAAACAACGCGATCACGATTGGTATGCCGCAAAGCTATTAGGCTACGTTGCCGTGGGGATCCACTCGGATGATTACACTACATCTGCACTTGCGGATACGCTCGCCATAGAGCGTCGTGGCCTATTTCCGGGCAGTGCGACCATTGTCGATGTCGCGTTGGCTGCCGACGGCAGAACGGCGCTTATCTCTGACGCCCAGGAGGGCTACGGAATTTGGCAACTCCAGGGAAAGGGTCCTGAGTCAGGCAGAGAGAATCTTCAGGCCACCAGAACGGGCACCCTTGGTGCTGGGTCTGGGCCGATAGCCCTGTCCTCGGATGGGCGGAGGGCGGTAACAGGCGAAGACGTGAGCGGCGGCATCGATGTGTGGGATCTGGGCGATCCTGATAGGCCGTCCAGGACGCCCGTGCGTAAAGGTGACTACCGCGAACAGCTTCTCGAGTTGTCGTTGACCGCTGACGGCACGACCCTGTTCGCAGGGTTCGAGGACGGTTCCATTGAGATCTGGAATCTGGGTGCCGGACGGAAGCCAAGGCAGCTGGCGCGCAGGCATGAACATGCGTCTGGAGTTCGTATTTTATCCGGGACATCCGATGGTAAAACGCTGCTTACTGTCAGCGATGATTCTGCAATTTTCTGGTCCATGACTGATCCGAGCCGGCCCACCAAGCTTGCGGAGCTCAAAAGCGCGACACTCGAGCCGGAGGTGCGCGAATGGAGCAGTGGCGCGCTTAGCGCAGATGGCAAGAGGGCGATAATCGGACGAGGAGTGTGGGATACGACCAATCCGCAGTCGCCGACTCATCTGGGTGATTTGTCTATTATCCCCGAATGGGCGACTCCGGTGGCAATCTCCTATGACGGATCTATTGCTGTCACAGTGGATGATGAGCCAAGCGGTCCGGCGAGTTCTGACCCAGTTATCGTGTGGGGGCTGAAGGACGGCTACCGCCCGGTCAGCTTGGCAACGCTCAGAACGCCCGAGTCCGAGAGCTGGCTGGTGGCCATGAGCAAGGACGGAAGAACATTAGCCGTGGGGACGAGAACGGGAGGTGCCTATTCGTGGCTACTGCCCAACCTGCGCAAGGGTTTCATGGAGGACGCTTGTAGAGAGTCTCCGCCCCTTCCGCCCGTGCCGGGTTTTTGGGAGTCCGTAAGTACCGAGTCACCTCCCGACGTACTGGGCAAGAGGCCGTTTGCCATATGTCCTCTTGGCGGCAGGTCAGGGAAGTGAGCCTGTCGCTCAGTAAAGCGGCAGAATCGGGAGATGAATGAGCCGGTAAAGGCCAGCTTGCGGTAGTTGAGCCTGTTGTGCCCTTCGGGAAGTTGCCGACCGCCGTCGCCGCTGGGCCCGCTGCATTGCTGCAGCGGGCCTCAGAACCGGCCATGCCCGTTTCCGAGCAACCGGCTCAAGCAAGCTCCGTGGGCTCGCGGGCTGCCAGAAGTGCTGGCCGGTGTCGGCGGTCGGCCGACGGTGGCAGTGGGTGTGGATCAGGCGTGGGGCGGCGGGTTTGTCCGGCTTGCCGTTGCCCCTATCAGCGGTGATCGCGTGTTTGCAGATCGCGGTGCGGGTGACCTTGAGCCACTGTTCCCACTGGCTGGGGGTTTGCGGCTCGCTACGGCGCGAGCGCGTGGAACGCGTCGTCGCGCAGGGCAAGCGCACCGGCGGCTGGAAGACGCTCGGTCCCGTCGCCCGCGTGCCCCGCGACCTGATCATGAGCCTCGCCATGAGACGCATGGCCCGCACCGGCGACAACCCGAGCCGGTGGATCTACGAACACCACGTCGACTGGGACGAACCCGTCTACAGCGCGGGCTAGATCTGCCGGCGTCCACGCCGGGTGGAGGGCAGGTCGTGCCGCCCCGAGACGAACTCCTGGACCGCGATCTTGGCCCTGATCACCGGCCGGCGCCACCGTTCCTCCCGGTGCGCGGCCGTGGCCAGCCTCCGCGGGCGCCGCTTCTGGTAGAACAGGTGGGCCCACGGAGACCCGGGCCTGGCCAGCCGCACCGCGCCCACCAGCAGCAGCACGGGCACGAACAGGCCCACTATCCCGGTCCAGATCTTTCCCTTCAGCAGGGTGATCACGGCGAGCACCATGTTCGCCACGAGCAGCGCACCCGGGTTGACCGGGGTCCCGTAGTCGAACGACAGCGGCCGGAGCCCGGTGAGCAGCAGCCCCGTCATCGCGACCGCGATGAACACCGCGTCGACCGAGGTGCGGCCCTCTTCCTCCCAGTACACGTCGTGCAGGTGCAGGATCAGCGCGAACTCGTCCAGCACCAGCGCCGACCCGATCCCGAAGACGGCGGCCGCCGCGGCGTAGGCCACCTGCGACGCCGAGGACACGATCAGCCCGCTGACCCCGCCGACCAGCATGAGCACGACCCCGAACACCACGTGGTGGATGTGCATCTCGCCCACGTTGACGTTGCGGAACCAGCCGACCTTCGCCCTGATCAGCCGCACGTTGACGCGGGTGGCCACGAAGGCCCCGATGAGCGCGACGAAGAAACAGAACAGCGGCAGCCGTCCCGTGTCGACAATGCTCAGCTCGAACCAGTTCCCCATGACCTTGAAAACGATGCTACGAGGCCAATCGTCATCCCTTGACCATTTGGACCGGGAAACGAACTCAAGACAGGAACGCGCGCAGCAGCGCCGCCGTGCCCTCCAGGTGCTCCGCCACTGCTCGGCGGGCCCCTTCCGGGTCGCCCGCCAGGATGGCCGCCACGATCGCCTCGTGCTGGCGGGCGGAGTGGTCGAGGTTCACCTGGAGCATCGGGATGGCGTTGAGGAGGTCGCTGACCCGCAGGCGCGCGTCGGCGCAGGCGGTGGCGAGCAGGGCGGAGCCGGTCAGCTCGGCGATCGAGAGGTGGAAGGCCGTGTCCAGCCGCCGGTAGTCCCCGATGCCCGCCTTGTTGAGTGCCGCGAGCCGGCCGCGCAGGAGGGAGCGCTGGTCGTCGGTCAGCGTGGCCGCCGCCAGCACCGCCGCCGCGCCGCATTCGACCGCCATGCGGAAGGTCAGCGCGTCGGCGAGGTCGGCCGTGCCCATGTCGGCCACGACCCTGCGCAGGTCGCCGCTCTCCGGCGGGGGCGGGGCGTAGGTGACGAACGCGCCGCCGTATCGGCCGCGCCGTACGTCGAGGTAACCGGCGTCTTGGAGCGCCCGGATCGCCTCGCGCAGCGTCACCCGGCTGATGCCGAGCTGAACGGCCAGTTCACGCTCCGGGGGCAGTTTCCGGCCCGGCGCGACCACGCCGAGCTTGATCGCCTGGAGCAGCCGTTCTACCGTCTCCTCGAAGGCGTTTCCTGCCCTGACCGGCCGTAACACCGTCATCAACCGCGCCGAGTCGTCCAACGTGTCCTCAGGTCTTGACAAGCGATCCCCATATGCACATCAATGGTCTAAGAGTAGCCCAATTAGCGGGAAAGCGAGCGAACTTCTGTGAGCGAGCGAGGTCTTCCACAGCCCGGAGCGCTGTCCGTCGACGAGTTGCGTGACGAGGTGGCCGCCGGACGGGTCGACACCGTGCTGCTCGCCATCGCCGACATGCAGGGCAGGTTGCAGGGCAAGCGGCTGTCGGCGCGCTACTTCCTGAACGAGGTGCTGGGGCACGGCTCCGAAGGCTGCAACTACCTGCTCGCCGTGGACGTGGACATGAACACGGTCGACGGCTACGCGATGTCGTCGTGGGAGCGCGGCTACGGCGATTTCGTGATGAAGCCCGATATTTCCACGTTGCGGTGGGTTCCGTGGCAGGAGGGCACCGTCATGCTCATGGCGGACCTGACCTGGGAGAACGGCGACGACGTGACCGCCTCGCCGCGGCAGATCCTGCGCGCGCAGCTCGCCCGGCTCGCCGACCGCGGCCTGGCCGCCTTCGTGGGCACCGAGCTGGAGTTCATCGTGTACGAGGACAGCTACGAGGACGCGTGGAAGCGCGCGTACCGCGACATGTCCCCCGCGAACCTCTACAACGTCGACTACTCCCTCCTCGGTACGGCCCGCATCGAACCCCTCCTTCGCCGGATAAGGCGGGACATGGAGGGAGCTGGGCTGTACGTCGAGTCCGCCAAGGGCGAGTGCAACCTGGGCCAGCACGAGATCGCCTTCCGCTACGACGAGGCGCTGAAGACCTGCGACAACCATTCCATCTACAAGAACGGCGCCAAGGAGATCGCGGCTCAGGAGGGCAAGTCGATCACCTTCATGGCCAAGCCGAACCAGCGCGAGGGCAACTCCTGCCACATCCACATCTCGTTGCGGAGCGTGCACGGCGACCCGGTGATGGCGGGCGACGGCCCCCACGGGCTGTCCGAGCTCGGCGCCCGCTTCATCGCCGGGCAGCTGGCCCACATGCGCGAGCTCACCCTCTTCTACGCCCCGAACATCAACTCCTACAAGCGCTACGTCCCCGGCAGCTTCGCCCCCACGGCCGTCAAATGGGGCGTGGACAACCGCACCTGCTCGCTCCGGCTCGTCGGCCACGGGGAGTCGCTGCGCATCGAGAACCGGGTGCCGGGCGGCGACGTGAACCCCTACCTCGCGGTGTCGGCGCTGATCGCGGCCGGGCTGCGCGGCATCGACGAGGAGCTGCCGCTGGAGGACGCGTTCGGCGGCAATGCCTACGACTCCGGCGCCGAGACCGTGCCCCACACGTTGCGGGACGCGCTGGCGCTGTTCGAGGGGTCGAAGCTGGCGCGGGAGACGTTCGGCGACGACGTGGTGGCGCACTATGCGAACAACGCCCGGATCGAGCTGGCCGCCTTCGACGCGGCTGTCACGGACTGGGAGCTGTTCCGGGGTTTCGAGCGGATGTGAGCACGATGCAGATCATCAATCCGGCGACGGAGGAAATCCTCGCCGACGTGGAGCTGGCCGACGCGGCCGAGGTCGACCGGGCCGTGGAGCGTGCCAGGCGGGCCTACCAGGGTTGGCGCGACGTGTCGCCCGGCGACCGGGCGCGGCTGCTGCGCCGCTTCGCCGACCTGGTGGACGAGCACCGGGAGGAGCTGGCCCTGCTGGAGCTCACGAACTCCGGCCACCCGATCGGCAACGCCCGCTGGGAGGCGGGCGCGGTACGCGACGTGCTGCACTTCTACGCCGGCGCCCCCGAGCGCAACCACGGCAAGCAGATCCCGGTGCCCGGTGGCGTGGACATCACCTTCCAGGAGCCGCTGGGCGTGGTGGGCGTGATCGTGCCCTGGAACTTCCCGATGCTCATCATGAGCTGGGGCGTCGCCCCGGCCCTGGCCGCGGGCAACACGGTGATCGTCAAGCCCGCCGAATGGACCCCGCTGACCGCGCTGAGGCTGGCCGAGCTGGCCCTCGCCGCGGGCCTCCCCGAGGGGGTGCTCCAGGTGCTGCCTGGGGCAGGGGAGGTCGCGGGGGCCCGCCTGGTCGAGCATCCGCAGGTGGCCAAGATCGTGTTCACCGGCTCGACCGAGGTGGGCAAGGAGATCGCCGCCAAGGCAGCAACCCAGGTAAAGCGGATAACCCTCGAACTAGGCGGCAAATCCGCAAATATCGTGTTTGCGGACTCGGATCTGGAAAAAGCGGCGAAAACGGCGCCGTATGCCGTCTTCGATAACTCTGGGCAGGACTGCTGCGCCCGATCCAGGATCCTGGTGCAGGCGGAGGTCTACGACGCGTTCCTGGAGCTGCTGCTGCCGGCCGTACAGAATGTCAGGGTCGGCGACCCGCTCGACGAGAGCACCGAGATGGGCCCCCTGATTAGCGCCGAACATCTGGAACGGGTGCGCGGCTTTATCGACGGCCCGTCGTACTGGCAGGGCGACTGTCCGCAGGGCAAGGGGTTCTGGTTCCCGCCGACGGTCCTGACGCCGGCGCTCACCGACCGGGCGTTCACCGAGGAGATCTTCGGGCCGGTGGTGTCGGTGGTGCCGTTCGCGGACGAGGCGGAGGCGGTGCGGATCGCCAACGACACGCCGTACGGCCTGAGCGGCTCCATCTGGACCCGCGACGTCGGCCGGGCGCTGCGCGTCGCGCGAGCCGTGGAGGCGGGCGCGCTGTCGGTGAACTCGCACTCCTCGGTCCGCCACTGGACGCCGTTCGGCGGCTTCAAGGAGTCCGGCCTCGGCCGGGAGCTGGGCCCGGACGCCCTCATGGCGTTCACCGAGACCAAGAACGTCTTCATCTCAACGGAGTGACACACATGCAGCGTTTGCACAACCGCGTCGCCGTGATCACCGGCGCGGGCGGCGGCATCGGCCTGGCCACCGCGCGGCGGTTCGCCGAAGAGGGCGCCAAGGTGGTCTGCGCCGACGTCGACGAGGAGGCGGGCACCAAGGCCGCCTCCGAGGTGGGCGGGCTCTTCGTCAAGGTCGATGTGACCAGCGAGGACGACGTCGTCCGGATGTTCCGGACGGCGTACGACACCTATGGCTCCGTCGACATCGCCTTCAACAACGCGGGCATCTCGCCGCCCGAGGACGACTCGATCCTGGAGACCGGCATCGAGGCGTGGCGGCGGGTGCAGGAGGTGAATCTGACGAGCGTCTACCTGTGCTGCAAGCACGCGATCCCGTACATGCAACGGCAGGGCAAGGGCTCGATCATCAACACCGCGTCGTTCGTGGCGGTGATGGGGTCGGCGACGTCGCAGATCTCGTACACGGCCTCGAAGGGCGGGGTGCTCGCGATGTCGCGCGAGCTCGGCGTCCAGTTCGCGCGCGAGGGGATCCGGGTGAACGCGCTGTGCCCGGGGCCGGTCAACACGCCGCTGCTGAAGGAGCTGTTCGCGAAGGACCCTGAGCGGGCCGCGCGGCGCCTGGTGCACGTGCCGGTGGGGCGCTTCGCCGAGGCGTCGGAGATCGCGGCGGCGGTGGCGTTCCTGGCCAGCGACGACGCCTCCTTCATCACGGGCTCGGAGTTCCTCGTCGACGGCGGCATCTCGGGCGCGTACGTCACGCCTCTTTAGGAAGGACCTTTAGGAAGGGAACTTTAGGAAGGGAAGTTGTGGAGCGACCCGTCATCGGGATCACGTCCTATGTCGAGCCTGCCCGCTACACCGTGTGGGAGCTGCCGGTCGCCCTGCTGCCGTACATGTACGTGGAGCAGGTGGTCCGGGCCGGCGGGCAGCCGGTGATCCTGCCGCCCGCCGGGTCGCCCGCCCGGCTGGTGGCGCGGTTGGACGGGTTGATCCTGGCCGGTGGTGGTGATGTCTCGCCCGAGCGGTACGGCCAGGAGCCACACGACCAGACCGGCTACATCCGGAAATTTCGGGACACGGCGGAGTTCGCGGTGATCGAGGCGGCTCTTGAGGCCGACCTGCCCTATCTCGGGATATGTCGGGGCATGCAGGTGCTCAACGTCGCGCTCGGCGGGACCCTGCACCAGCATCTGCCCGATGTGGTGGGACACACCGGGCACTCCCCCGCACCCGGCGAGTTCGGCCACCTGCCCGTCCGGCCCGTCGCGGGAACTCTCGTCGGCAAGGCGCTCGGGGCCGAGCCGGTGGCCGTGCCGCACTACCACCACCAGGCCATCGACCGGCTCGCGCCCGGCCTGACCGTGTCCGCCGTGGCCGACGACGGCACGATCGAGGCGGTGGAGCTGGACTCCCAGACGTTCGCCATGGCCGTGCAGTGGCATCCGGAGGCGGCGAAGGACTGCGCGCTGTTCGAGGCGCTCGTCGCCACCTGCTGAGCCGCCCCCGGTACAGCCCTTTTGGCCCCAAGCGACCGGATCCGCACGCGACAACTCCCCCATAACAGCACTAGGCTTGCGGACATCACCGTCGAAACCGTGCGGGAGAGTGTCCTGGCATCCGGCCAGGTCCCCTGAAGGAGCAAGCCCTCCCCGCGAACCTCTCAAGGCAAAGGACCGCACGGACGAGGTGTCCTCTGGAAAGCAGGCCTGGCGGCCTCGCCGAAGGTGAAAGTCCGGCAAATTACGGGCGAAGCTCTCAGGCACCCATGACAGAGGGGGAGGATGTCTGGCATCCGATCCTGCCCTGAGGTGCGCATATGTCACGTCCTACACCGCTCCGAGAGGTCCACGAGAGCCTCGGCGCGACATTGACCGATTTCGCCGGGTGGCTGATGCCGCTCCGCTACGGCAGCGAGTCCGCCGAGCACAACGCCGTGCGCCAGGCGGCCGGGCTGTTCGATCTCTCCCACATGGGCGAGATCTTCGTGACCGGGCCTCAGGCGGGTCAGGCACTCGACTACGCGCTGGTGGGACACCTGTCAGCGCTCGCGCCCGGCCGGGCCCGCTACACCATGATCGTGAACGAGCATGGCGGGGTGCTGGACGACCTGATCGTCTACCGGCTCGGGGACGAGGAGTTCATGGTGGTGGCTAACGCCTCCAACTATGAAAAAGTCGGGGAAGAGCTGAAAAATCGCGCCAAGTCGTACAACGCGGTGGTCGAGGATCGCTCGGAGCAGTACGCGCTGATCGCCGTCCAGGGGCCGCGCGCGCAGGAGATCCTCGCCACGCTCACCGACGCCGACCTCGCCGGGCTGAAGTACTACGCGGGCCTGCCCGGTCTGGTCGACGGGCGGCAGGCGCTCATCGCGCGCACCGGCTACACGGGCGAGGACGGGTTCGAGCTGTTCGTGGCCAACCAGGACGCCGTCCCGCTCTGGCACGCGCTGACCGAGGCCGGCCGGCCGTACGGGCTGCGGGCGGCGGGTCTGTCCAGCCGTGACACGCTCAGGCTCGAAGCGGGCATGCCGCTGTACGGCAACGAGCTCGGCGTCGAGCTGACCCCGTTCGACGCGGGGCTGGGCAGAGTGGTGAAATTCGACAAGCCGGGCGACTTCGTCGGCAGGTCGGCGCTGGAGGCGGTCAAGGACACGCCGCCGCGGCGCCGGCTCGTCGGACTGGTCGCGCGGGGTCGCCGGGTGCCGCGCCACGGATACCCGGTGACCAAGGACGGCGCCGTCGTCGGCGAGGTCACCAGCGGGGCACCCTCCCAGACCCTGGGTAAGCCCATCGCCATGGCCTACGTCGACAATGGGGCCGACGCAGGTCTGGCCGTGGACATCCGGGGCAGCCATGAACCTATGGACCTCATTGAGCTGCCCTTTTACAGGAGGAACAAGTGAGCAACATCCCAGACGACCTGAGCTACACCAAGGAGCACGAGTGGGTGGCCGGGCTCGACGACGGCATCACCGTGACCATCGGCATCACGGCCTACGCGGCCGAGGCGCTGGGTGATGTCGTCTTCGTGCAGCTTCCGGAGGTCGGCTCGACCGTCGAGGCGGGCGACTCCGTGGGTGAGGTCGAGTCGACCAAGTCGGTGAGCGAGATCTACACCCCCGTCGGCGGCGAGATCGTCGAGGTCAACCAGGCCGTCGTGGACGATCCGTCGCTGGCCAACAGCGACTCCTACGGCGACGGCTGGATGTTCCGCGTGCGCGTGGAAGGCGACCCCGAGGACCTGCTCACCGCCGAGGAGTATTCGGCGCTCACCTCAGGCGAGTCCTGACCCACCCGCCGGGGTCCTGCCGGACCCCGGCCCTTCTGAAGGGCGCCCATCAATGGCGATCAGCGTCTTCGACCTGTTCAAGATCGGCATCGGCCCGTCGAGCTCACACACCGGCGGTCCCATGGCCGCCGCGCACAAGTTCGCGCGCGGTCTGCACGACGACGACCTGCTCACGCGTACGGCCCGCGTCGAGGCGATCCTGTACGGCTCGCTCGGCCTGACCGGCAAGGGCCACGGCAGCGACAAGGCCGTCCTGCTGGGGCTGTCGGGCGAGAAGCCCGAACTCGTCGACGTGGACTCCATCGACGCGCGCCTGGCCGCGATGCGCGAGTCCGGCACGGTCCGGCTCTACGGCACGCACGAGATCCCCTTCGTCGTGGGCGAGGACCTCGTCTTCGAGCGCAAGATCTCCCTGCCCGAGCACCCGAACGGCATGCGCTTCACCGCCTTCTCCGCATCGGGCGAGAAGCTGCGCGAGAAGGTCTACTTCTCGGTCGGCGGCGGCTTCGTGGTGGACGAGCAGGCCACCGGCGCCGACCGCATCAAGCCTGACGACACCGTTCTGCCCTACCCCTTCACGACCGGGGACGAGCTGCTCAAGCACTGCTCCAACACGGGTCTGTCCATCTCCGCGCTGATGCTGGAGAACGAGCAGGCGTTCGGCCGCTCCGCCGCCGAGATCCGCGCGCAGATCCTGCACCTGTGGCAGGTCATGTGCGAGTGCGTCGAACGCGGCATCGCCAAGGAGGGCGTGCTGCCGGGCGGTCTCAAGGTCAAGCGCCGCGCGAACCGCCTCCACCGCCGCCTGCAGACCGAGTCGCCGAAGACCGACCCGCTGCACGCCATGGACTGGGTGTCGCTGTTCGCGCTGGCGGTCAACGAGGAGAACGCCGCGGGCGGCCGCATCGTCACCGCTCCCACGAACGGCGCCGCGGGCATCATCCCCGCCGTTCTGACCTACTACTCCCGCTTCATCCCGCACGCCGACGACGACGGCATCGTCCGCTTCTTCCTCACCGCGGCGGCGATCGGCGTCCTGTTCAAGGAGAACGCCTCGATCTCGGGCGCCGAGGTCGGCTGCCAGGGCGAGGTCGGCTCGGCCTGCTCCATGGCCGCCGCGGGCCTCACAGAGGTCCTGGGCGGCACGCCCGAGCAGGTGGAGAACGCGGCGGAGATCGGCATCGAGCACAACCTGGGCCTGACCTGCGACCCGATCGGCGGTCTGGTCCAGATCCCGTGCATCGAGCGCAACGCCGTGGCCTCCATCAAGGCCATCGCCGCGGCCCGCATCGCCCTGCGCGGCGACGGCCGGCACTTCGTCGCCCTGGACAAGGCCATCAAGACGATGCGCGACACCGGCAAGGACATGCTCGACAAGTACAAGGAGACCTCGCGCGGGGGCCTGGCCGTCAACGTGATCGAGTGCTGACATTCGGCACCTGAGAACGTCGCAGAGAGCAGGTAGCGTGAGAGCATGACGGCACATCACCGCGACGAGGTCATCACCGTCCCTCGTGACGAATATGAGGCGCTCAAGGCCGAGGTCAGGCGGCTGCGCCGAGAGCTGGGACGCCAGCAGGCCTTGCTAGCCATCATGGACAACGCCGCCAACCCAGGCCGGCTGCGAACGTTCACGCGCGACGAGCTGGCCGCCGAGTGGGGCATCAGTGGCTGACCGGCGTATCGCCTTCCCTGAGCGTGCGTGGGAACAGATCGAGGCCCTGCCAGAAGTGCTGCGGAGACCCGTTCAGCTCGCCATTTTCACCCTCCTGGACGAGCCACGACCTACGCTCGCCGACCCATGGACGGCGTCCCAGACGCCTACGAGCTGAATCTCGTCCGCGACGATGTAACCATCTGGTACACGGTTACCTTGCACGAAGGTGCGGAAGTGATCACTATTCAAGTGGTCCGTCCAAATCTCTGATTGCCTGTGTGATCCATGGCCGCATGAGGCGCCCACAACAGGCTCTTCGCAGTTGAGGGTGTAGTCAGCTCCCGAACTGTGCCGATCCAACGACGCGGAGCAGGTCGAGCTTGCTGGCGGCGTCGGTTCCCGGTCGAGTGCTGTACACCATTACTCGGAGGTCCGAGTCCAGTGTCGTGAGCACGTCGCAGTCCAGCGTGACGAGGCCGACCGCGGGGCTGTCGATCGTCTTGGGCTGTGATCTGCGCGGGGTAAGAGCGAAGGTGTCGTACTGCTCAGCGAACTCAAGACTGCTCTCTCGGAGGTCTCGGACCAGCTCGGCGAGGGTGCGGTCGTTCGGGTACACGGCGGTGGCACGCCGAAGGTCGGCAGTGAGCTGTCGTCCGAACTGCTGGTGTTCCTCCTTGGTGTGGACCACGTGGTTCGGCAGGTCTCGGAAGTGGCGCCAGACCAAGTTCCGTTCTCGGGTCGGTAGCCGCTCGCTTAGTTCGAACAAGGAGACCCACAGCGCGTTTGCCACGACCAGGTCCCAGCTCGCGGTGAACACGGCCACTGGTGTGTGGGCAAGACTGTCCATGATTCGTGCGACACCCGGCCCGACGTGCTGCGGGACGCATCCGGACGCCGGCGTCTGTGCGCCGGCCGCGCGCCAGAGCAGGTCATGTTCCGCAGCGGACAACCTCAGTGCCCGGGCCAACGCCCCCAGTACCTGCGGTGAGGGGTGTCGCGCGCGTCCCTGCTCGAGCCGGACGAGGTAGTCGACCGAGATCCCAGCGAGTGATGCCAGCTCCTCTCGGCGCAGCCCGGGCGTCCGCCGAAGCCCAACGTCGGGTATTCCGACCTCGGCCGGTGTCACCCGCTCGCGCCAGGAGCGCAACGCACGGGACAGTTCGGGACTCATGTCCTCACTGTCGCACCCGCAGCATGATCACCGGGTGGTACTGGTAGTACCTGGAACGACCCAGGTCGTTGCACGGACGCTGGTGGCATGTCGAACCCAGTCGCAGTAATCACCGGGGCAAGCGGAGGCATCGGCGAGCAGATCGCGGTCGGTCTCGCTGATGCGGGCGCCACGGTCATCATGGTCGCGCGCAGCCTGGAGCGCCTGAGCTGGGCGTCGGAGCGGGTCGCACACTCCGTCCCCGGGGCGAGCATCGAGATCGACCCGGTCGATTTTGCCGACCTGGCCGAGGTGCGCGCGTTGGCCCAGCGACTGATCCCGCGCCAACCGAGTGTGGTGGTCAGCAACGCCGCGGTGATCGCACCGCTGGACGACCGCACGCCTGCTGGCCTGCACCGAACCCTTGCGGTGAACCACCTGGCGCCGTACCTCCTGCTGCGCCTGCTCGCAGCGAACCTGCCAGAAGCTGCGCGGCGATTCATCGTCGTGGGCGCATCGCCGCGCGCGCTCGCGCGGGTGCCGGTCGACCTGGATGACCTGAATACCGAGACTCGACGGGGACTCGGCTGGCCGCCCAGCTTCCGGCCGTTCGTAGCCTATGCCCGGACCAAGAACATGAACACGATGTTCGTCTATGCGATGGCCCAGCGCCTCGCCGGCACCTCCACGACCATCAACGGAGCCCACCCGGGCATCATCAAGGGAACCGGCCTAAGCCGGCACGATCGGGGCGCGCTGAAGCTCTTCGGCTCGACGCTGAACCTGTTTACGCCCGCCAGCGAGGCTGGCGCCCAGACCCCGCTCTGGCTTGCGACGGACCCCGCGGTCGAGGGAGTCACCGGCTCGTTCTTCGTGGATCGCACGGCTACCAGCACCGCTTCGCACACAACCGATCCTGTCCGCATCGAAGCCTTGTGGCGCGAGAGCGCACGCCTTGTCGGCATGCCCGCCGGCAACGACAGGGACGAAGCGCCAGATGCCGGTCATCAAGGTTAGCCTCGCAAAGGCCCAACGCCCAGTGAAAGCACACGTGAGCGACCTTCGGCGGCGGGCCCGGACGCGACAACTCGCCGTGCCTGACGCTGCCCCTGACCGAAGCTTCGGCTGCCCTGACCTGACCACCTTCTGCCGGCTCGACGTGCTCGGCCTCGAAGTCATCGGGCAGCGGCTCGAACCGGATCGCGCGGTGCTGGCGTGTCGGGTGGTCGAGCCCGACCAGTGGTGCCGGCGCTGCGGATGCGAAGGGACGCCACGTGACACCGTGACCCGGCGGTTGGCGCACGAGCCGTTGGGCTGGCGCCCCACGACCCTCGTCCAGCACCTCACTGTCGCCCGTGTCGCCGAGGGCCTCGGAGTCGCATGGAACACCGCCAACGATGCTGCCCTGGCCGAGGGCAAGCGGGTGCTGATCGATGATCCCGGCCGGTTCGACGGCGTCACGGTAATCGGGGTGGACGAACATGTGTGGCGCCACACCCGCCGCGGCGACAAGTACGTGACCGTGATCACCGACCTGACGCCCATCCGCGGCAACGGCCCGACCGAAGCGATCAACGGCCAACTCGAACACCTCCGCGGCTCCGCCCTCGGATTCCGCAACCTCACCAACTACATCGCCAGATCCCTGCTCGAAACCGGCGGCTTCAGACCGCAACTACACCCTCGACTGTGAAGAGCCCCACAACAGACGGCGATCGGCGGGGTGTACCGACCACATGAATGGACAAGGCCAATCAAGACGATGCGCCAGACCGGAGCGGACATACTGGACAAGTACCAGGAGACCTCGCGAGACGGCCTACCTGCTACGTTCCCCCGCCAACGCCCGTCGGCTGATCGAGTCGTACCAGGAGGCGGTCACTGGACGCCACGAGCGCTACGAGCTACTGGACGACGAGGCTCCCCGGTGAAGGTCGCCTTCACCAGCCAGGGCTGGGCGGACTACGTCCATTGGCAGACTGCCGACCGGCAGCTCCTCAAGCGGATCAACCGGCTCATCGAGGACGCGTCGCGCGACCCCTTCGAGGGGATCGGGAAGCCTGAGTCGCTCAAGTACGCGCTCGCTGGCGCATGGTCGCGGCGCATCACCGAGGAGCACCGCCTGGTGTACCTGCCCATGGACGACGAGATCGTCGTCCTGCAGGCCCGCTACCGCTACGAGTAGAAAGCCGATTCCCGTGCGGACCGCGCGCCTGGAAGCGAGTTTGCGTTCGAGCGCGCTCAAAGCCATAGCGTCGCCGACATGACGACACAGACACAGACACAGACCTGGATCATCACCGGCGCGTCCCGCGGGCTCGGGCGCGCACTCGCGGAGGCGGCGCTCGCGGCGGGCGACCACGTGGTGGCGGCGGTACGCCGGCCCGAGAGCGTGGCCGACCTGAAGGCCGCCTACCCGGACGCCTGCCTGATCGCCACGTTCGACGTCCGGGACACCACCGCCGCCGCGGACCTCGTACGGGACACCCTCGACCACTTCGGACAGCTCGACGTGCTCGTCAACAACGCGGGCCGGGGCATGGTCGGCGCGGTCGAGGAGATCGGCGACGCGCAGCTGCGTGAGCTGATGGACCTGCACCTGTTCGGCCCGGCCGCGCTCGTCCGCGCGGCGCTGCCCGCGATGCACGCGCGGGGCACCGGCACGATCGTGCAGATGAGCAGCCAGGGTGGGCGGATGTCCTTCCCCGGCGTGTCGGCGTACTCCGCGTCGAAGTTCGCCCTCGAAGGCTGGTCCGAGGCCCTGGCCGGGGAGGTCGCGCCGCTCGGGATCCGGGTGATGATCGTCGAGCCCAGCCGGTTCAGGACCGGCTTCCACGCCGGCGACGTGCTGGAGTTCGTCGAGGAGTCCGAGACCTACCGTGGCCTGCTCGCCGCTGTCCGGGCGGACATGGCCGGGGCCGACGGCCTCCAGGAAGGAGACCCGGCGCGGGCGGCCGAGATCATCGTCTCCCTCGCGCACAGTGACGAGGTGCCGCTGCGGCTGCCGCTCGGGCGCGAGGCGGTCGAGCGCATCTCGGGTGCGTACCGGCGCGGCCTGGACGAGGTCGAGCGGTGGGCCGAGACCTCCCGCAGCGCCGACTTCGAGGGTGTCCCGGCGGCGGTACGCCCGATTTAAGCTGGTTGTCATGGCCACCGACGAACTGATGACCAGGGCGCTCGAAACGCTCGGGGACGACGGCCCGCTGTCGGTCGAGGCGATCCACCGCCTCACCGACCTGGCCGACGTACCCGAGTCGATGACGATCGCCGAGCTCGCCGACCTGCTCGACATCTCGCCCCACACGCTGCGCTACTACGAGCGGGCCGGGCTGGTCGAGGTGGCCCGCGACGGCAACGGTCATCGCGTCTACGACGCCCAGGCGGTGCGGCGCCTGGTGTTCCTCACCCGGATGCGGCTGTCCGGCATGCCGATGCGCGACCTGCAGCACTACATCTCGCTCGTCGACGCCGGGCAGCACACCACACCCGAGCGGCTCGACCTGCTGATCGAGCATCGCGACACCATCCGCCGCCGGATCCGTGAGCTGACCCTCTCCCTCACGGCGGTCGAGTACAAGATCGCCACGTATGGGGGCTCGACCGGGCCGGACGTTCAGGCCCTCGACGCCATCGCCGGCGCGGACCGCACCGCACTGCCGCACGAGCCGCCGCGACGGGCACTACCGGCGGACTGACGCCGTCAGCGGCGGACGTGGACCCGGACCACGGTGCCGACCTCGTCGTCGCGGACCTCTCGGCGGATCCGGCTGACGATCTCCCGGTCCAGTTTGTGGACCACCGCGCCGACGTCGGCCGAGGCGGGGCAGCAGAGGGAGATGCGCAGGCGGGCGGCGTCTCCGACCACGCGGGCGCTGACCCCGGTGAGACCCTCCACGTCCTTGAGGCCGATACAGAGCATGGCCGTACCCGTGCCGCTACGGGTGCCGCGGCGGCCCCACCCGAGGCAGAGCAGCAGCCAGCGGAACGTCACCAACGCCAGTACCAGCATGACCAGCGCCACCAGCCACAAGGCCCAGGTCTGGTCGGCGATCGTCTGGGCGGTCCGGTCCGGCAGCACCTTGGCGCGCGGTGACATGCCCGGCAGCTTGTCCTTGCCGCGCAGCCAGGCGTAGCCGCCCAGGAGCAGCAGCAGCCCGCCGACCACGGCCAGGCCGATCCGGTTACCCGCGTACTGCCGCATCACAGCCCCCTCCGGTTGCCCACGCACTGCCGCATCCGGTTGCCCACGTACGGCCGCATCACAGCCCTCTCCGGCGCAGCCGTACGACGACCTCGCCCGCGGCCAGGGTGCCCACGCCCGCCAACCGGTCACCGACCGCGGTGCCGACCTGCTTGAGCATCGAACCGGAGCTCTCCGGGCCGGTGATGACCACGACCTCGATCGTCCGCCTGCGCAGCCGTACCCGCGCTCGTTGCACGCCGTCGACCTCCTGGGCGACGGCCCGCAGCGTACGGCGGAGGCCGGCCCGGGTGATGCCGATGACGATCAGCGGGTCGGACGTCTCGACCGGCACGAGCCTGCACCGGCCGGGTACGGCGGCCAGCAGCAACATCACGACCCCCACGGCCATGGTCACCACGGCGGGCAGGGACAGCTGCCCCCACGCCCGATGGGCCGCGAGGTCGAGGAGGTCGGACACCGGCAGCCAGCCGAGCGGCCGGCCCAGCAAGGCGGAGACCACCTCGGCGGCGGCGAGCCACAGCCCGGCGGTCAGCGTGAGTGCCACGACGGTCCCGGCGGGCGTACGCGCCGGTCTGAGCACCCGGCCCGACCTGCGCAGCGGGCTCTCCTGCGCGACGATCCCGGCGCCGGACAGTATCTGCTGGAGGGTGGTCACAACGCCACAGGTACACGGATCGGGCATGGTCCGGACCATGCCCTCGCCGCCGGTTTGCAGGATCATTACGAGGGCCGCAATTAAGATGAACTGCCCTCATATTCATTCGCCCGATATGTCGTTAAGCTGCCTTTATGAACGATCTCCGCCGCTATGACAGCGCAACCAGAGCGCTCGAGCCGCCGTTGGCGATCCTCGATCTCGCGGCCATACGCGCCAACGCGGCCGATCTCGTACGGCGGGCGGCCGGCAAGCCGATCCGGGTGGCGAGCAAGTCGATCCGCTGCCGCTCGGTCATGGAACGCATCCTGGCCATGGACGGCTTCCAGGGCATCATGGCCTTCACGCTGCCCGAGGCGCTCTGGCTGGTCGAGCGGGGGTTCACCGACGTACTCGTGGCCTACCCGACGGCCGACAGGCAGGCGCTCGCGACGCTGGCCGGGGACGCGCGGGCGGCCGGTGAGATCACGCTGACCATCGACGCCGCCGAGCATCTCGACTACGTCGACGACGCGGTGGCGGCGGTCCGTTCACGGGCGGAGATCCGGTTATCGATGGACCTCGACGCGGGATATGTCGCCCTGGGCGGCAGATTCCGGGCGGGGACCCTGCGCTCCACGATCCGCGAGCCCGAGCAGGCCGCCGACCTGGCCGCCGACATCGCCAAGCGGCCCGGCTTCCGTCTGGCGGGTCTGATGGCGTACGAGGGGCAGATCGCGGGGGTCGGCGATGACCAGCCGGGCAACGCCGCGTATGTCCGGGCCATCCGGATCATGCAGAGCCTGTCGGCCCGCGAGCTGGTCCTGCGCCGCGGCCGCCTCGTGAACGCCGTCCGGCAGGTCTGCGACCTGGAGTTCGTCAACGGCGGCGGCACCGGCTCCGTCGAGCGGACCGTGCGGGAGAAGGCGATCACCGAGGTGGCGGCGGGCTCCGGGTTCTTCCATCCGCGGCTCTTCGACTTCTACCGCGCCTTCACCGGCCGGCCGGCCGCGCTGTTCGCGCTCCCGGTCGTGCGGCGGCCGGGGCCGGACGCGGTGACGGTGCTCGGGGGCGGCTATCTGGCCTCCGGGCGGCCGGGGACGAGTCTGCTGCCGCAGCCGTACCTGCCCGCCGGGCTTCGTTACACGCGGGACGAGGGTGCGGGTGAGGTGCAGACGCCGCTGCTCGGTCAGGCGGCCCGGGATCTGCGGGTGGGCGACCGGGTCTGGTTCAGGCACGCCAAGGCGGGCGAGATGTGCGAGCGCTTCAGCGAGCTGCACCTCGTCGACGGGGACACCGTCGTGGAGACCGCCCCGACGTACCGGGGGGAGGGCCGGACGTTCCTCTGACGCCGCGTTAGAAGCGGCGGCGACGGCGGCGCCAGAGGGTGATGGCGGCGCCGACCACCAGCACGACCCCCACGCCGATCAGCACCGGTGCCAGGCTGGGACGCTCCTCGGCCCACAGCTGGTCGGGGTCGTCGGCGTACTCGACGGGGCGCTGCGTCACCCCGAGCGCGTCGCCGACCGAGGTCACCAGATTGCTCGCCCGCGTCTTCACATCCGCCACCGTGCGCTCGGCGACCCGCTTGGGGCTCACCCGGTCGGCGATGGCGTCGACCGTGTCCGCCAACTCCGCGCGCGTCCGCGCGATCCGCCGCTCCAGCTCGTCGGGATCGGTGTCAGCCATGGCTCTCCTTTCGGCCGCGCTCCGTGCGAGCTCCGCCCGGTGATCGTTGAAGCGCTCTTCGCTGATCAGTCTGTCAGGTCGGCGACCCGCCCGGCACTCCGGGCAGGCCGGTAGGTTTTGCACGACGAACTCTGGAGGGCCCCATGACCGAAACCAAGCTCGCGCCCGGCGACGCCGCGCCCGAGTTCACCCTTCCCGCCGCCGACGGCGAGACCGTCTCCCTCGAGACCTACCGCGGCCGGCGGGTGATTCTCTATTTCTACCCCGCCGCGATGACGCCGGGCTGCACCAAGCAGGCGTGCGACTTCCGCGACAACCTCGGCCAGCTGACCGCCGAGGGTTTCGTGGTGCTCGGCGTGTCGAAGGACAAGACGGCCAAGCTGGTTAAGTTCGCCGAGCGTGACTCGCTCACCTTCCCGCTCCTGTCGGATCCCGAGCTCGACGTGCACAAGGCGTACGGGGCTTACGGCACCAAGAAGCTGTACGGCAAGGAGGTCGTCGGCGTGATCCGCTCGACCTTCGTCATCGACGCCGACGGCAAGATCGAGCAAGCTCTCTACAACGTGAAGGCGACCGGTCACGTGGCGAGCCTGAAGAAGAAGCTCGGCCTGGCTTGATAGGCCAGGGGCCCGTCCGGTCATGCGACGGGCCCCCAGCGCACTGCCGGGACGCTAAACTCGGCTCAGGCCCGCTCTGGCAGGGGCTGCGCGGGCGTGGCGAAATGGCATACGCGGCAGGTTTAGGTCCTGTTGGTGGCGACACTGTGGGGGTTCGAGTCCCCCCGCCCGCACCTCCTCCTCGGCTACCTCAGCCTCCTCGGGCTACCTCAGCGCGTACGCCCTGATCACCTCCTGCGACAGGCTCGCCCCGCGCGTGTCGGTGGCCTTGAGGCGCAACGAGACGACTGCGGCGGACCGCGGCCGGTCCAGCGTGGCCTCGTAGGCGCCGTTCCCCTTCGAGGTGAGCCGCCGGACCGCGCGCCACGAGGCGCCGTCGTCGTACGACACCTCCAGCGACACGTCCTTGATCGGGGCGGCCGCCGAGCCGTCCTGGTGGCGCAGGGTCAGGCCGAGCCGCGGCGAGGTGGCCTGGTTCTTCAGGTCCGTCGCCACGTCATAGTCGGCGAGCAGCAGCGGGACCGTCGTGCCCGACCCGGCGTCGTGCTGTGACGGGAACGTCCACGCCGTCTTCGTCCTGGTCGACAGCCGGGCCCAGGTGGCGCGGTTCTCGACGTCGTACTCCATCCGATACGTGGCGGCGGCGGCCGGCAGGAGCAGTATCCCCTGGGGGCGCCGCTCGGTCTGCGCCAGCAGCGTGTCCCCCTGGTACAACCGCCAGCCGGTCTTCATGCCGGTCTCGAAGTTGTCGGTCTGGGCGACGCCGGTGTTCCGCCCCGCGTCGATGAGCCCCCACATGTCGACCTGGAGCAGGTCGCCCTCCCTGCGCAGCGGCCGAACCTTACCCGGGCCGGGCAGCAGCGGCTGCTTGAACCAGGTGCGGCCGATCCGCTCCCCGGCCCGGAAGGGCGCGTCGTCGGGGCCCGCGACGCCGATGTGGGCCTGGTCGTGCTCCCACGTGTAGTTGTACGGCCGCTCCGGCGTCTCCATGCTGCTGCTCCAGCGCACCTCGGGACCGGCGGTGAGGTAGTCGACCCGGTCGCGCGGCGTACGCGGGACGGGCCGGCCGGTGTCCCAGGAGGTGGTCTCCCACGGCTGCCAGCCGAAGCGGTTCTCGGAGAGCGTCACGTCGTCGGCGAGCTGGCTGAAGAAGTCCGAGTCCACCCGGGCCAGGGACTTCGCCCGCAGGGTGTGGTCGGGCCGGTCCCTGATCCCGCCCTCCTCGCTGAGGTACAGGTCGTACACGTACGGACTGGCCACGACGCCCTTGGCCAGGACCGGCACCGGCAGTTTGCGCAGCCGTTCGGCCAGCCGGGCGCCCTCCTTGCCGGTGAGCGCGACGGTCGGGACCTTCAGCTTCACCCCGCTCTCGGACACCGGCAGGTCTCCGTACACCGCGACCATCCGGGCCCCGGCCGCCGCGGCGGCGTTGGACTGGGCGGCGACCGTCAGGTCGGCCGTGCGGCGGATCAGCGCGAGCCGGCCGCGCAGGTCACGGCCCTTGAGGTCCGCGGGTGTGCCGGTCCCGGCGTCCACGGCCAGGAGCAGCGCGGAGCCGTCGAGGCGGGGGAAGTCGGCCGACACGTCGCTGAACCAGACGGGGTCGACGTAGTCGGGGTTCAGCTCCAGCCCGGCGGTCCTCAGGGTGATGGCGGGGGCCTCCAGGTGCCAGCGGGTGGCGAGGGCGAACCGGCCCTTGGTGACGCGCTTCGTGGGCTGCAGGTAGTACGTCTCGTCGGCGCTCTCGTCCTGGAGGACCGTCTCGGTGAGGGGCGTGCCCTTGACGGGCGCGCGGGTCCAGATGAGCTTGGTCGCGGTGCCCCTGTTCCGCTTGGTCACGTGGTCGGGCGTGTCGACCCGCATCTCGACCGCCTTGCGGGCGTCGAGCACGACCTTGGTGTCACCGGTGACCTTCAGCTCGGGCTCACCGGTGAAGCTCAGGTTGAGCACGGTGCCGCGGTCGGCGTAGGCCATGCTGTCGACCGACGGGCGCAGGGTGTTGATGACGCCGAGCACGGAGTAGGTGCCGGGCGGCACCAGCACGCACGAGGCACCCGGGTCGCTCTCGCACCGCCGCACCGGATCCCCGGGCATCTCGCGGCCGTCGCGGGTCCCGTCGTCCACGTTCAGCGCGGCGGCGTACGCCTGCGCGGGGCGGCCGTCCCTGGCGATCCCGCTCACCCGCAGCCGGACCCGCTTGACCTCGACGTTGCCGGTCAGCGAGGTACGGATCGGCGGCCCCTGGCGCGGCGTCGCGACGAGCTCCGCGCGCTGCCGCCCCGCCTGCGCCTTGGCCGGGTCGAGGGTGAGCCGCACCGTGGCCTGCGCCCCGCCGGGCAGGGACAGCTCGGCGGGCGAGACGCTGAACGGGCCGCCGGTGGCCAGGCCGAGGGTGACCGGGGTCTTGCCGGGATTGCGGTAGGTGACCTCGCGGGTGACCGGCGGGCCGGAGGACAGCTCGGACAGCCCGAAGTCGACCGCGCCCTCGGCGGTCAGCACCGGCTCCCCGAGCGCCGTGGCCACGTCCACCCGGCCGGTGCCCCGCTTGTCCACCGGGGTGTCGGGCATGGGCTTGGCCGTACCCATGAGCAGGGACTTCAGCTCCCCGGCCGAGATGCCGGGGCGTGACTGCCGCAGGAGCGCGGCGGCCCCGGCGACGTGCGGGGTGGCCATGGAGGTGCCGGACAGGCGGGTGTAGTGCTCGTCCACCGGCTCGCCGAGCGAGGTGCCCTTCGCCCGCGCCGCGACGATGCCGACGCCCGGCGCGGTGATGTCGGGCTTGACCGCGCGTTCCAGCCCGACGGGTCCGAAGCTGGAGAACTCGGCCAGCCGGTCCTGGCCGTCGACCGCGCCCACGGTCAGCGCGGCGGGAGCGTCTCCCGGGCTCCCGACGCAGGCTTCGCAGCCCCTGTTGCCCGCCGCCACCACGAACAGCGTTCCGTAGCCCGCGTACAGCGCGCCCAGGGCGTCGGTGAGCGGCCCGCCGGGGCTGGGGTCGCCCAGGCTCATGTTCACGATGTCGGCGTGCTTCTCCCCCGCCGCCCATTCCATCCCGTCGATGATCCAGGAGCTGAGCCCTTCGCCGTTGGCGTCCAGGACCCGGCCGTTGAGCAGCTTGACGCCGGGCGCGACGCCCTTGCGCGAGCCGCCGGAGGCCGCGCCGCTGCCCGCGATGATGTCGGCGACGTGCGTACCGTGCCCGAACTCGTCGGTGGCGCTGCCGCTGTCGGTGAAGTCGCGCTCGTCGGCGACCTTCCCCGCCAGGTCCGGGTGCCCGGTGTCGACGCCGGTGTCCAGGACCGCGACCGTCGTGCCCGCGCCGTCGTAGCCCGCCGACCACGCGGCCGGCGCGCCGATCTGCGGCACGCTGCGGTCCAGCGCCGGTTCCACCTTGCGGTCCAGCCAGATCTTGGTGACGCCGTCGAGCGGGCTCTTCGTACGGCCCGTGGCCAGCGCGGACAGCTCACCGCCGAAGCCCCGCGCCGCGCTCTTGGCCAACCGGACGCCCGAACCGCCGATGCTCTCCAGCGTGCGGACCGCCTTCAGCGCGGGGACGGCCGGCATCGCGCTCTGTTTCCCGTACGTGACGATGAGGGAGATGGCGTCCGACCGCTCGTCGGTGTAGCCCTGCGCGGCGAGGGCGGTCACGTTGAAGAGCTCGGGGTCGAGGCGGCCGGGGACCAGCCCCTCCACGTCGCTGGGCAGCACGGTGAGTTGCCCGGCGTCCTCGGTGATCCGGAAACGGGCCGGCGGCCCGTCCCCGCGCGGGGCGGCGGTGACGCTCGCTTTCTGGCGGCCGTCGGCGGCGACGGCGACGTGCACCTGGTCGCCGGTGATCAGCGTGATGTCGTAGCCGTGCTTGGCGGGGTCCGGCGCCAGAGCCGGAGCGCGGTCGGTCCGCGCGAGCGCCGGAGCGTCCGCCCGCGCGCCCGTACCGGTGATCGTGGTGACCGCGGCCACCGCCAGGGAGGCGGCCACCGCTGTCCAACGCCTGGGCCTCATCGGCCACCTCCAGAAGGCGAGAAATGTGCCGACCCAATTCCTAGTGATCTGGGGGCGTTCCGGTCCATAGGTCTCGTCTGGCGAGATCCCGACTTGTCGTAAACCCGCCTGGGCTACGCTCGCGTTCGAGACGACAGGACAGCGGGGGGCTGGCATGGCGCAACGGCGGTTACTGGAGGGCCTCGGTGTCAGCGTCGCCGAGGAGACGGCCTACCGTGCGCTGCTCCGCCACGGGCCCGCGACGCTGAGCCAGCTGGCCACCGAGACCGGCGCGTCCACCGCCGCCATCCGCCGGATGCTGCCCCGGCTGGAGGACCTCGGGCTGATCTCCCGGGTGGCCGGCCGGCCCCTGCGGCTGATCGCCACGCCGCCGAACATCGCCATCGACGTGCTGGTGGCCCGCCGCCAGGAGGAGATCACGCACAGCCGGGCCGCCGCGGCACTGCTCGCCACCGAGGTGGCCGACCGCACCGGACCGCATCCGGAGGAGGTGCTGGAGGTGGTGACCGGCCGTTACGCCGTCGCCCGCCGCTACCTCCAGCTCGAACGCAGCGTCACGGCCGAGATGCTCGTGCTGGTGCGCCCGCCGTACGCGGTCGACATCCTGGACGATCAGGAGAACCAGCAGCGCGCCGCCCACCAGGGCCCGGTCGTCCGGGGCATCTACGGGCCGCTGGCGTTCGAGGAGCCCGGCATGCTGGAGCACACGCGGCAGGCCATCGCCGACGGCGAGCAGGCCCGGCTGGGGCAGGTGCCCGTCAAGCTGGCCATCGCCGACGGCCGCACGGCCATGTTGCCGCTGGTGTCCGACGAGGACCGGGCGGTGGAGAGCGCGCTGGTCGTCCATCCGTCGGCGCTTCTCGACGCGCTCGTCGGGCTGTTCGAGGTGCTGTGGCAGGCGGCCGTGCCACTGCGGCTGTCAGCGGACCCGGCCGCGCACATCGAACGGGACGTGTGGCCACAGCCGGGCGACACCGAAGTCCTCGCCCTGCTGGCGGTGGGGATGAAGGACGACGCGATCGCGCGGCAGCTCGGTCTCAGCCCGCGTACGGTGCAGCGGCGGGTGCAGGAGCTGTGCGAGCGGCTGGGGGCCCGTACGCGGTTTCACGCCGGGTTCCTGGCCGCGCAGCACGATCTGCTGGTCCTGGATCGCGGGCCTGGCCTGCGGGCGCCTTAACCGGTCTTGGTGGGCATCGGCGTGGGCATGACGCTGGGGGGCATCATCGTAGGCACCGCCGTGGGCAACGGATACGGAGTCGCGGGCATCTGATACGGGCCGGGGTACGGCGGCAGCCGCCGGCAGTAACTCCCGCCAGGGCCCGGACGACAGTCCTGGTAGCCGGGATAGCGCTCCCAGTCCTGCCAGTAGACGCGGGCGGTGTCGCCTCGGTGGACCATGCCGCTGATCACCGCCACGGCGCCGCCCCCGAGCACGCCGCCGATGATCAGCCCGATCAGGCCCGCACCGATGATCTGCGTGGGCTTCAGCCGGAAGAAGTCGTGGAAGCTGTCAGAGCGCGGATGTGGAGCCGTTGTCGCCCAACTGCCTCCGGGCGGCGGACCCGAGACTCGGGTGGTCGCCGCTTCCGCTTCGGGGGGAGCGGCGGGCCGGTCTCCAGGGGTCGGGTCGCGTGGCGCTTCCTCTTCGCCACGCGACCCGGCGTCACGATCATGATCCGCCATCACGATCTCCCTTTACTCGCCCCTCAGGGCGCTCCCAAAGACAAGAGTGCCCTACGTCCCGTAAGGCTGATGTAAGACCTGAGTCGTACCCAAACCTCCCCCTACAGACTGACAAACCCATGCCGAAGCCTCCGTATCGTAATGATGTGTTCGGCAGGGTAATGGGATGGTCGGGACGCCATGGCAGGCTCATGGACGCCCTCCGGGTGGCGCCGCTGGCGGTGTTCTGCCTGTTCATGGCCGTGCCGTACGGGCAGAACGGCCCGTTCGACAACGGCAACCTGTACATCGGGGTGGCCGGCTACCTCGGGCTCTGCGCGGTGCTGATCGTCCCGCTGCTGTGGCGGCGGGACCGGCCGCTGACCGTCTTCGCGATCCTCTCACTGGCCTGTTTCGGGCAGTGGCTGGCCAAGATCGATCCGATGCCGGCCAACATCGCCGTGCTGGTGGCGCTCTACTCGGTGGCCTTCCGGTGCAGGTTCCCGTGGGCGGTCGCCGCGGGCGCGGTGGCCGAGGTCGGCGTGCTGCTGGTCATGGTGCACTGGCAGGCGCCGACGTTCAGCCTCTTCTTCAGCGGCTCGATCCTCGTCGTGACGGTCTGGCTGACCGGCCTGTACGCCAAGACCCGCAGCCGCTATCTGGAGAGCCTGGAGGAACGGGCGGAACGGGCCGAGCGCGAGCGCGACCAGCAGGCCCGGATGGCGGCCGCAGCCGAGCGCACCAGGATCGCCAGGGAGCTGCACGACGTGGTGGCCCACAACGTCAGCGTGATGGTGGTCCAGGCCGACGGGGCCGGGTACGCCATCGACAGCGACCCCGACCAGGCGCGGCAGGCGGTACACGCGATCTCCAAGACCGGACGCGAGGCGCTCGCCGAGATGCGCAGGCTGGTCGGCGTCCTGCGGGAAGACGGGTCCGACGGGACGGACTACACCCCGCAGCCGGGCCTCGCCCAGCTGGAGGAGCTGGTGCGCGGCGCGGGCGTGCCCGCGCGGCTGCGGATCGGGGGCCCGCCGGGCGAGCTGCCCGAGGGGCAGCAGCTCGCGGTCTACCGCATCGTGCAGGAGGCGCTGACGAACGCGCTCAAGCACGGCGGCCCCGGCGTCCGCGCGCTGGTCGAGCTACGGTACGCCGGGCGCGAGCTGGTCGTGCGGGTGACCGACGACGGCAGGGGCGCGGCGGCACCACGCAGCCCCGACGGGCACGGGCTGGTGGGAATGCGCGAGCGGGTCGGCATGTACGGCGGACAGGTGGCGGCCGGGCCGAGATCAGGTGGCGGGTTCGAGGTGCTGGCCAGGCTGCCGGTGCCGGGCACGAGGGCGGCCTGATGATCCGGGTGATGCTGGTCGACGACCAGGAGTTGCTGCGCGCCGGGTTCCGGATGGTGCTGGGCGCCCAGCCCGACATCGAGGTGGTCGCCGAGGCCGGTGACGGGGTGCGGGCGCTGGAGGTGCTGCGCGAGGTCGAGGTGGACGTGGTGCTCATGGACGTACGCATGCCGGGGATGGACGGCGTGGAGGCGACCCGGCGCATCGACGGCCCCAAGGTGCTCATCCTGACCACCTTCGACCTCGACGAGTACGCCTTCGCGGCGGTCAAGGCGGGCGCCTCGGGCTTCCTGCTCAAGGACGTGCCGCCGGCCGACCTGCTGACCGCGATCAGGTCGGTGCACGCGGGCGACGCCGTGGTGGCGCCGAGCACGCTCAAGCGGATGCTCGCCAAGTTCGCCGCGCAACTGCCGACGGAGGAGCTCGCGGCCGCGTCGGAGCTGACGCCACGCGAGCGCGAGGTGCTGCTCATGGTGGCCCGCGGCCTGTCCAACCTGGAGATCGCCACCGAGCTGGAGGTGGCGGAGGCCACGGTCAAGACCCACCTGGGCCGGGTGCTGGCCAAGCTGGGGCTGCGGGACCGCGCCCAGGTGGTGGTCTACGCGTACGAGGCGGGCCTGGTGGTCCCGTCACGTCAGCCGAAAGGCTGACCCGGGTCATCTCAGGACCTACACGAAACCCCTCCTCGGGGCCCATATTTCCTGCATTTTCCGCTTCTAGGTTGGTCACGTTCCCGCAGACGACAAGGAGTGAACGTGACCCTCACCGATATCCGGCGACAGGCCCCTGAGGCGGTGGTGGCCAAAGCGCTGACCAAGGTGTACGGCCAAGGCGACGCGCGGGTCCACGCCCTTCGTGGCGTGGACGTCGCCTTCGCGACGGGCGCGTTCACCGCGATCATGGGCCCGTCCGGTTCCGGCAAGTCCACGCTGATGCACTGCCTGGCCGGGCTCGACACCGCGACCTCCGGCACCGTGCACATCGGCGACGTGGAGCTCACCGGGCTCAACGACAAACAGCTCACGCTGCTGCGCCGCGAGCGGATCGGCTTCATCTTCCAGGCGTTCAACCTGCTGCCGACACTGACCGCCGAGCAGAACATCCGCCTGCCCCTGGAGATCTCCGCCCGCCAGCCGGACCGGCTGCTCTTCGACCGCGTCATCGAGACCGTCGGGCTGCGCGACCGGCTCGCCCACAAGCCGACCGAACTGTCCGGCGGCCAGCAGCAGCGCGTCGCCGTGGCCAGGGCGCTGATCAGCAAGCCACAGGTGATCTTCGCCGACGAGCCGACGGGCAACCTCGACTCGCGAAGCGGCGCCGAGGTGCTGTCGTTCCTGCGCACCTCCGTACGCGAGCTCGGCCAGACCATCGTCATGGTCACGCACGACCCGGTGGCCGCGGCGTATGCCGACCGCGTGGTCTTCCTGCGCGACGGCGAACTGGTCAGCGAGATCAACGCGCCCTCACCGCAGTCGGTGCTCGACACGCTGATGAAGCTGGAGGCCTGAGTTGCTGAGGACGACTCTGGCCGGGCTGCGCGCGCACAAACTGCGGCTGCTGCTCACCTCACTGGCGATCACGCTGGGGGTCGGCTTCATCGCCGGTACGTTCGTGCTGACCGACACCATGAAAGCCGGCCTGTCGCAGCAGGCCACGGCCGAGGCGGACAAGGTCGGCCTGGCCGTGCTGCCCGAGGACCCCGAGGCGGTGTTACCGGAACGCCTGCTCGACCAGGTACGCGGCCTGCCCGGCGTGCTGGAGGCGCAAGGACTGATCCGCGGCAGCGCGCCGTTGCTGGGCAAGGACGGCAAGGTGGTCGGGAACGCGCCGACCACGGCCGTCTCGATCGTGACCGGCCGCCTCGACCGCACCACCATAATCAGCGGCACCGGCCCCGGATCCGACGACCAGGTGGCGGTGCTCGACAAGAACACCGCCAAGGCCCAGGGCCTCAAGCTCGGCGACACGATCACCGTGCTCGACTCCCGGCACCGCGAGCAGCGGTTCAGGCTGGTCGGCATCATGGACACCGGCCTGGACCAGATGCTGGCCTACACCGGCGCGATCGGCTTCACCCCGGCCACGGCTCAGCGGATGACCGGCGCCAAGGGCTTCGCCGAGATCGACATCGCGGGCGACGGCGCGGCGCTCAAGCAGGCGGTCACCTCCGCCGCCTCCGCCGCCGGAGCGGGAGCGGTGGTCAAGACGGGCGCGGAGCTCGCCAAGGGCCTGGCGGCCGAGTCCGGCATCCAGATGGAGTCGCTGACCACCGGCCTGCTGCTGTTCGGCCTGGTGGCCATGCTCGTGGCCGCGCTGGTCATCTACAACACCTTCAACATCCTCGTCGCACAGCGGGCCAGGGAGATGGCGCTGCTGCGCTGCATCGGCGCCACTCGCGGGCAGGTGTTCGGCTCGATCATCCTGGAGTCCACCGCCGTCGGCCTCCTGTCGTCCGCGCTCGGCCTGCTCGCGGGCTACGGCCTCGGCGCGGCCACGCTGGCCGTACTCGGCGCGCTCGACGCCCCGCTGCCCACGAACGCGGCCATCGCGCTGACGCCGGTCACGACGCTCAGCGGGCTGGGCCTCGGCCTGCTGGTCACCGTGGGGGCGGCGCTGCTGCCCGCGCGGGCCGCCACCCGGGTCGCGCCGATCGCGGCGCTGCGCACGCAGGTGGAGGAGCAGACGTTCCGTACCGGCGTCGTACGCGTGCTGCTCGCCACGCTCTTCCTCGTCGCCGGGCTCGGCACGGCCGGCTACGGGGCGCTGGTGATGGAGCCGGGCCAGATGGTGCCGCTCTTCGTCGTCACGGGCGGCGGCGCGCTGACCTTCCTGGCGGTACTGATCCTCGGACCGGTGCTGGTCAAGCCGCTGAGCGCGCTGATCGGCTGGATCCCGGCCAGGCTGTTCGGCGTACCGGGACGGCTGGCCGTGGACAACTCCGGACGCAACCCCCGCCGGGCCGCCACCACGACCGTGGCGCTGACGATCGGCGTGACGCTCATGACGCTGATCTCGGTGGTCACCGCCTCGACGCGGGTGACGATGACGACCAAGCTCGACAACCAGTTCCCCGTCGACTACCTGGTGGCCACCCAGGAGCGCGACGCCGCCGTCCCCCGGTCGGTGGCCGACTCGCTGCGGCGCAGTCCGGAGCTGTCCTCGGTCGTACAGATCCGCGCGGCCAAGGCCAAGATCTCCGGCTCCGGCAATTCGGTGCAGGTCGGCACCTTCAACGGACCCTTCAAGCCGGAGGTACGGTCCGGTTCGATGGACCGGCTTGAGCCGGGGCAGGTCGCGGTGACCGCCCCCGCGGCCGGCCGGTTCGGGCTACGGGTCGGCGGCACGGTCGCGGTGCGGACCGCCAAGGCCGGGACCGTCACGTTGCGGGTGGTCGCCGTTCTCTCGGGCGATGCGTCCCTGCCGATGTTCACCGTGGCCGAACGGCCCTTCGACGAGTACTTCGGCCAGATACCCGACACGCGGGTGATGGTGAACATCAAGGACGGCGTACCCACCGCACAGGCCCGCAAGGCGGTGGACGCGGCGACGGCGGCCTACCCGATGGTCCAGGTGACGAGCGCGACGGAGGTACGCGGGCAGTTCGACGACACGCTGGACATGCTGCTGATGATCATCACCGGGCTGCTGGGCCTGGCGATCCTGATCTCGCTGCTCGGCATCGCCAACACGCTGTCGCTGTCGGTACATGAACGGACCAGGGAATCGGCGCTGCTGCGGGCCCTCGGGCTGACCAGGCCACAGCTGCGGCGGATGCTCTCGGTGGAGGCGCTGGTGCTCGGGCTCATCGGGGCGGTGGTCGGGGTGGTGCTCGGCGGCGTGTTCGGGTGGGCGGCGATGCGGGCGATGATCGACGGCGCCTGGTTCGTGCTGCCGGTGGGGCAGATCGTGCTGTTCGTGGTGCTGTCGGGGCTGGCCGGGGTGCTGGCCGCGGTACTGCCTGCGCGGCGGGCGGCTCGGGCGTCGATCGTGGGCTCACTAGCAACCGGATAAACCCCGACAAATCACGATAAAAACGGCAACTTCCGGAAAGGAACTAT
The DNA here is from genome assembly GCF_043197735.1 of Nonomuraea sp. NPDC049028. NCBI lineage: Bacteria > Bacillati > Actinomycetota > Actinomycetes > Streptosporangiales > Streptosporangiaceae > Nonomuraea > Nonomuraea sp. NPDC049028. Next base: position 861,562 of record NZ_JBICTR010000002.1, on the reverse strand, counting down.
GCGGGACGGCGAGCCGCATCCCTCGTCGTCCCGCACCCCGCCTCCGCCGCTCCTCTGGTGAGCGAGGGGTACGGCCGATCAGCGGGGGGTACGGCCGGGCCAGAGCTCGGCGACCGTTTCCGGATCGAGAAGCGGCCGGGTGACCACCTCACCGGACACCTTGTCGATCACGATGCAGCCCCCGCCGACCGTACTGGGCAGGGTCGCCGGGTCATCGAGCTCAGGCTCTCGCACCCAAGCGACATAACCCTCATTGAACCCATGAATCCCCACCGAGACGGAGTCGTCCGCCCGCCGCACCCCGTTGAAGTACTCCTCCGCCAATGCCCTGGCCTGGTCGAGGTTCATCGCAGTTGCCCCTGCCTGTCGACGATCACGCAGAACACCCCGGTCACGGTTGTATAGGGCGGTTCGACGGCCATGTGGCCCCGCTGGGCATCGATCCAGATCACCTCGCCGCCCGAGTTGACGGCGTTCCACGCATGAGACCCGCCACCGGGCCAGCGCACCACGATCACGGCCGCCGCCCCGTGCCCCGCCTCCAGCAGCCGCCGCGCCACCATCGGATAGGCGTGCCGCCCCTGCCCCAGGTACTGGAACCGCTGCCCCACCCACCGCTCGATCCGCGCAGTGCCCCCGACCTCACCGGTGACCTGCGGCCGCCCGATCCGGTCGTACTCCGCCACCCTCGGCGCCGCCGCAGCGGGCTCGCCGTGCCAGGTGGACAGTACGGCCAGCGCGCAGTCGGCGGCGTTGGACGCACGAAACGGGTCATCGGCCGGACCGCCACCGTTGATCAGCCTGACCCACGTGCCACGCGGATCGGGAAACCGCGTACCGAGCGGAATCGCCAGCGCCAGATCGTGCTCCACCTGCGCATCGGGCTTCGCCAGCCCTCCGGGCACCCCGTAGGGCCGGTAACCGGCCAACCTCGGCGGCCGATGCGACCGCTCGAACCAGTCCCGCTCAGCGACCGTCTGCCGCCCAGCCGCCCCCACCCCATTCCCCTGCCACCCAGAGCCTCCGGCGCCAACCTCCTGCCGACCAGCACCCCCGCCCCCGGCCCCCTGCCACCCAGAGCCTCCGGCACCAACCTCCTTTGGACCAGCACCCCCGTCCCCCTGCCACCCAGAGCCTCCGGCGCCAACCTCCTGCCGAGCAGAACCTCTGGCGGCCCCGTGCCACCCGGAGCCTCTGGTTCCGGCCTCCTGCCGACCAGGACCGCTGGTCCCGGCCCCGTGCCGCCCAGTTGTCCCGACCCCGGTTTCGCTCAGGGCGGCCGGCCCGACCCCACCTCCCTGAGGCCCAAGCGCCGCAGCGCCCGAGGGCGTCGAAACGCTGTCGGGCGGGAGCCCCAGAATGGCCGCCGCCGGCCCCACCCCGGCTCCGCGCGGAACAGGCGCCACGACCCCACCTTCTTGGGACCCAACCGCCGCAACGCCCAATCCCGGCGAAACGCTGTCCGGCGAGAGCCCCAGAATGGCCGCCGCCGACCCCCCGAACATCCCTGCCCCACCCGTCGCCCCAGCGCCCGGCCCATCCGCACCACCGCTAACCCCGCCGCCGCTGATCCCGCCGCCGGTAATCCCCGCGCCCTCCACGAACGCCGAGCCACCTGCTGAGCCCGGCCTACTCCCGGAGTCCAAGCCGCTCCCGGTCACCGAGCCACGCCCGGAGACGGCACCGCTCCCGGAGGCCAGGCCATTCCCGGAGACCGAGCCGCTCGCGGGCGCGGGCCCGGGGGCCACAGCTGATTCCCCCACTTGTGCCGTGTCACCCGGCACACCGCTCGACGCCTTGTGCCGGGGGATGGCAGGCGCACCGTGTCGCCCGACCGACGAGGCGCCCCGCGAGGCCCCCGACCATGCGGACACGGAACCAGCCGAGGGCGTGGGTGGGTGGGCAGCCGACGTCCCAGCTACGGTCGACCCGCCAACCACAGCCGACCGCTCCGGCGGGGCCGGCCATCGCGCGGCCGACCTCCCGACGGACGGACCCGATAGCGCGGTCAGTGAGGCGCCCCACGGAGTCCCCGGCCATTCGGGTAGCGGGTCGGGCGATGAGTGGGCGGGAGAGGGCGAGCTGGGCGATACGTGGGCGGAAGACGGCGATGGGTGGGCAGAAGAGGGCGGGGCCGGGGTCGAGAGGGGGGAGGCGAGTAGGTCCGAGTCGGCGGCGCGCTCATAGTCGCGCCACCTGACCCCGTCACCCACCACAGGGTCGTAATGCCCCTCGGGAAGGACCCCCCGCACGCTGGACTTGCGGTCGCGGAACACGTCCTGCCTCCTGTCATGGCTCGACGACCGATCGTAGGGCGACGAGCCATCTCGAGGAGGGGAAGTCAGCAAGTTTTGGCGGTCCCAACCAGCCCCCGTACCTGCGCAAACAGGGAGAAGGGCCGCGCTCAGGCAACGTTGATCTGGATGGAGTGCCAGCCGCTCGCGCCGTCAGGCGCGGGTGGCGCCTGCTGTTCGGTCTGGGTACGGCCGGCCGCGTCCGTGGCCCGGACCTCGATCGTGTGCTTGCCGGCAGTGAGGTCCCAGTCGAGCGACCACTGACGCCACGTGTCGGGGCCCGGCACCTGGGCCAGCTTCGCCTGCCGCCACTCACTCCGGTCGACGCGTACCTCCACCGCGTCGATCCCCGTGTGCTGCGCCCAGGCCACCCCCGCGATCGTGGTACGGCCGGCCGTCACCGACGCGCCCGGCTTGGGCAGGTCGATGCGGGACTCCGTCTTGATGGGCCCCTTGGCGGACCAGCCGCGCGGCGTCCAGTACGCCTCGTCCCTGTCGAACCGGGTCACCTTGACGTCCACCACCCACTTGGTCGCCGAGACGTACCCGTAGAGGCCGGGCACCACCTGGCGTACCGGGAAGCCGTGCTCGACGGGCAGGGCCTCGCCGTTCATCGCGATGGCGAACAGCGCGTCGCGCCCGTCCATCACCACGTCGACCGGGGTTCCGGCGGTGAAGCCGTCGTCGGAGGTGGACAGCAGCATGTCGGCGCCGGACTGGAGGCCCGCGTCGCGCAGCAGGTCGGCCATCCGGGCGCCGAGCCAGCGGGCGTTGCCGATGTACTCGCCGCCGACCTCGTTGGACACGCAGGTCAGCGTGACGTACGACTCGGTGAGGGGGCGCTTCAGCAGGTCGGCGTACGTGATCTCGACCGGTCGGTCCACCATCCCGTGGATGCGGAGCGTCCACTGCCGGGGATCGACATGCGGCACGATGAGCGCGGTATCGACCCTATAGAAGTCCTGATTTTTCGTGACGAATGGGGAAAGGCCGCGTATGCCGAAATCCGTTCCTTGGGGCAGTGGTTTGGCCGCCACCCTGGGCCTGGGCAGCGCGACCGCCACCCGGGCGGTCTCCGCCGTCTGCCGCCCGCCGAGCACCCGCCCGGCCAGCGTGGCGGCTCCCGCGACCACCACACCGCCCGCGACGCCGCCGAGCAGCCGCCGCCGGTCGAACGAGTACGGCTCCGCCCCGGTCCGCATCACGGCAGGCCGCTCAGCCTCATCGCCGGGAGCCCCCGAAAAATCAGTGGGGGATCCGCCGCTGCCAGACTCAACATCCGAAGCCGACGAAGCCGGCGCCTTGACGCCCGAAGCCGCCGTCGCGCCCGAAGCCGACCGAGCCGCCGCCCTGACGCCCGAACCACCCGAAGCGCCCGAACCACCCGAAGCGCCCGAAGCGCCCGAAGCGGACGAGCCCAGGACCGCCGCCCCCGCGCCCTCGTACGACTCCCGCACGCCCCGCGCCAGCAGCCACGTGAGCGCCCAAGCCCCGACACCGACCCCCACCACGGTCGGCACCACGTCGAGCGCTCCCGCGCCCGGCCGGGTCACCACCGCCGCGATGCCCACGACGCCGAACACCCCGAGCCCCACCAGCCCGTACGCCACCCGGTGCCGCGCCAGCACGCCGATGACCGCCGCCACCACCGCGAGCACCACCAGCACACCCGCGATGAGCACGGTCTTGTCGTTCGAGCCGAAGTTGCTGATGGCGAACTCTTTGAGCCACGCGGGCGTGTTGTCCACGACCACGTTGCCCACGGCCACCACGGGAAAGGCCGCGGGCTTCAGCACCCCGGCGACGAGCTGCGCGACGCCGAGCGCCACAGCCCCGGCCACCACTCCCGCCAGCGCCCCAGCCCAGGCCGGCATCACATCGTTCTTCTGCACAATTCTGACGCTACGCCTCTGGCGGCCGATGGTTCTTACACGATGGTTACGTCAGCTCGCACAGTCAGCTCGCGATGAGGTCGCGCACGATCGGGGCGAGGGCGCGGAAGGCGCGGCCCCGGTGGCTGATGGCGTCCTTCTCGTCGGCGGAGAGCTCTGCCGCGGTGCGGGTCTCGCCCTCGGGCACCAGGATCGGGTCGTAGCCGAACCCGTTGGTGCCGCGGGGCGTCGTGACCAGGTGGCCCGCCAGCGTGCCCTCGACCACGCGCCACTCCCCCGACGGCAGCGCCAGCGCGGCCGCGCACGCGAAGTGGGCGGCCAGCTTGTCGGCGGGCACGTCGGAGATCTGTGCCAGCAGCAGGTCGAGGTTGGCCTTGTCGTCGCCGTGGCGGCCGGACCAGCGCGCCGAGAACACCCCGGGCATGCCGTTGAGCACGTCGACGCAGAGGCCGGAGTCGTCGGCCACCGCGGGCAGCCCCGAGCCCTGCGCCACGGCGTGTGCCTTGAGCAGGGCGTTTTCCTCGAAGGTGACGCCGGTCTCGGCCACCTCACCGATCGAGGGGAACTCCTCGAGCCCGACGATGTCGAACCCCGACAGGATCCGGCGCAGCTCGGCGATCTTGCCCGCGTTACGGGTGGCCAGGACGATTTTCATGCTCCCAGCGCCTCCTGCTGGATCAGGGTGAGCTCCTCGCAGCCGGTGACGGCCAGGTCGAGGAGCTGGTTGAGCGCGGCGCGGTCGAACGGCGCGCCCTCGGCGGTGCCCTGCACCTCGACGAAGCTGCCGGCGCCGGTCATCACCACGTTCATGTCGGTCTCGGCCGCCACGTCCTCGGTGTAGCAGAGGTCGAGCATCGGGACCGAGCCGACCACGCCGACCGAGACGGCGGCCACGGAGTCGACCAGCGGCTCGCCGGGGCACATCCGGCGCTCGCGCATCCACGCGACGGCGTCGGCCAGCGCCACGTAGGCGCCGGTGATCGCGGCGGTCCTGGTGCCGCCGTCGGCCTGCAGGACGTCGCAGTCGAGCAGGACGGAGTTCTCGCCCAGGGCCTTGTAGTCGACGCAGGCCCGCAGTGAGCGGCCGATCAGCCGGGAGATCTCGTGCGTGCGCCCGCCGATCTTCCCGCGGACCGACTCGCGGTCATTGCGGGTGTTGGTGGCGCGCGGCAGCATCGCGTACTCGGCCGTGACCCAGCCCTGGCCGCTCCCCCGGCGCCAGCGCGGCACGCTGTCCTGGACCGATGCGGCGCACAGGACCCGGGTGCCGCCGAACTCCACCAGCACCGAACCTTCGGCATGGGTAATCCATTGCCTGGTAATGGTGATGGGGCGGAGCTGATCGGGGTTTCGGCCATCCTGTCGCGACATGCAGATCACCCTATCTCCGCGCCGCAACGCTCTTGACCGAATGTGTCCGACACATGGATCCTTACGCAATGACAACGGGGGTGTTGCGAAACCCTGACTTTCTCCGGTTCCTCAGTTCGCACGTGGCCAACGAACTCGGAGCCAACATTTCCCGCGTGGCGCTCCCTTTGGTCGCCGTGCTGGCTCTGCACGCCGGACCCCTTGAGGTCGGCGTGCTCTCTGCGCTGCAGACGGCGGCGTTCCTCGCGATCGGCCTGCCCGCGGGGGTCTGGGTCGACCGATTGCGCAGGCGCCGCGTGATGGTGACCTCCGACCTGGTCAGGTGCCTCCTGCTGGCGAGCATCCCGGTCAGCGACGCGCTCGGGCTGCTGTCGGTCGGCATGCTGTACGTGGTCGCGCTGCTGGCCGGCACCGCCCAGGTCTTCAACGACGTCGCCGACCAGACCTACCTGCCGGAGCTGGTGAGCAGAGACCGGCTGAGCGACGGCAACTCCAAGCTCGAGTTCGTCCGGTCGAGCGGCTCGCTCGCCGGTCCCAGCCTGGGCGGCGCGCTCGTACAGCTGATCGGCGCCTCGCGCACGATGTTGGCGACCGCGCTGGCCGCGTTGGGCTCCCTGGTCTTCCTGAGCGCCATCAAGACGCCCGACCAGGCGCCGGTCGCCGAGGAACGCCCGCGGATGCGCCAGGGCATCGCCGAAGGGCTCGGGTTCGTCTGGCGCGACCGGCTGTTACGGGCGATCGTCGTCACGACCGCGGCGACGAACCTGAGTCTCAGCGGTGTGATCAGCCTGTCCGTGCTGTTCCTGGCCGACGTGGTCCGGCTGCCGCCCGGCCTGATCGGCGTCATGCTCATGTCGGGCGCGGTCGGCGGGCTGCTCGGCGGCCTCACCGGGAGCCGGTTATTCAGCAGGTACGGCACGGCGAGGGTGACCTGGCTGGCCATCGCCGTCACCTCGCCCTTCGGCCTGCTGCTGCCCATGACGCAGGCCGACTGGCGGGTCGCCTTCTTCGCTATCGCCTCGATCGCGCTGTCATGGGGCGCGATCATCTACAACGTCGGCCAGCTCACCTACCGGCAGACCGTCACGCCGGAGCGCATGCTGGGGCGGGTCAACGCGACGGTCAGGTTCATCGTCTGGGGCACGATGCCGCTGGGCGCGTTGCTCGGCGGCATCGTGGCTCAGCACATCGGGGTGCGAGAGGCCCTGTGGGTCTTCATGGGCGCGCGGCTGCTGTCGTTCCTGCCGCTGATGTTCTCGCCGCTGCCGCGGCTGCGGGACTTCTCGCAGATTCAAGCCAAGTCGTGAGACAGGCTCAGGCCAGGTCGTAGACGGCCCCGCTGCGGGCCAGGTCGATCGGGCCGCTGTAGCCGCCCCGGCAGGCGTCGTCCAGGATCCGCTGCTGGTCGTTCCAGGGGACGAGGTGGGTGAGCACCAGCCGGCCCACCCCGGCCTTGGCGGCGTGCTCGGCGGCCTGGCGGCCCGACATGTGCAGGTCAGTGGGCAGCTCCGGCTGGTCGAGGAACGACGACTCGCACAGCATCAGGTCGACGCCGGCGGACAGCCGCACCACTTCGGCGGACTCGCCGGTGTCGCCCGAGTAGGCCAGGCTCCGGCCGCCGTGTGTGACGCGGAAGCCGTACGCCTCGACCGGGTGGTTGACCTGACCGGCGACCACCGTGAACGGCCCGATTTCGAACGGACCCGGTGCGAGCGGTACGAAGTCGAAGGCCGTCTCCATGCCCGGCTCCTCCGGCATGCCGTAGGCGGCGGCCAGGCGGCGCGGCGCGTCGGCGGGCGCGTGGACGGGCACCTTGGGGTACGGCGCGGCCGGCCCGTAGGTCCGGGCCACGTGGTAGGCGCACATGTCGAGGCAGTGGTCGGCGTGCAGGTGGCTCAGGCAGATGGCGTCCACGTCGTAGAGCCCGATATGGCGTTGCAGCACTCCCAGGGACCCGTTGCCGAAGTCGAGGAGCAGCCTGAAGCCCTCGGCCTCGACGAGATAGCAGGACGAGGGGCTGTCGGGGCCGGGAAAGCTCCCCGAACAGCCGATGATGGTCACCTTCATGCGGGCCTCCCGTTAGAGGTAGTACCCCCCACTGGTGTGACTTCGACCGCATCGATCTCCGGGCCGAGGAAACGTCGCCCGAGCCGGGCGAAGAGCAAGGAGTCGCCTGTGGCGCGGAAGCGATGCCGGGGGGTGGCCTCGCTCCCTGCCGCCATGTCACGGTCGTGCAGGATGCGGTAGACGTCCTTGGCCGTCTCGTCGGCGCTGGAGACGAGCGTCACCCCGTCACCGGCGACATAGGAGATCGCGCCGGTGAGCAGCGGGTAGTGGGTGCAGCCGAGGATCAGCGTGTCGCACCCGGCCGCCCTGATGGGGGCCAGGTAGTCGCGCACGACCTCGATGAGCTCCTCGCTCGCCGTCTCGCCGCGTTCGACGTACTCCACCAGGCGTGGGGCGGCCACGCCGGTGAGCTGTACGTCGGGAGCCGCGGTGAAGGCGTCGTGATAGGCCATGGACTCGATGGTCGCCCTGGTGGCGATCACACCGACCCTGCCGGTGCGGGTGGCGCGCACCGCGCGCCGGGTGGCGGGCTGGATCACCTCGACGACCGGCACGTCGTAACGCTCGCGCGCGTCGCGCAGCACGGCGGCACTGGCGCTGTTGCACGCGATCACGAGCATCTTGACGTCGTTCTCGACGAGGTGGTCCATCACCTCCAGCGCGTAGGCCCGTACCTCGGCCAGGCGTTTGGGCCCGTACGGCTGGCGGGCCGTGTCGGCCACATAGGTGATGGATTCATGGGGCAGCTGGTCGATGATCGCCCTGGCGACCGTCAGCCCGCCCACCCCGCTGTCGAAGATCCCAATGCTCGCGTCCGGCACCTTTAGAGGGTAGGCGACCTGCGACATTCTCACTGCGTAAGAATGCTCACAGTTGAATGCTCACAGTCAGCGCGTCAGCCGCGGCCCACCCGCGCGAGCTGGCGGCACTGGGCGACCAGCCTGCCCTCGGAGTCCCACGCCTCGACCTCTTCGTCGAACCAGCCGTCCGAGATGAGGCGGCCGCTGCCGATCAGCGTGAGCCAGCCGGGGGCGGGCAGCGCCCGCAGGTGCCAGGTGAGGTCCACGGTGGGCGCCCAGCCCCGCGCTCCGGCCGAGAACACCACGGGCGGCAGCGCGTCCACGGCCAGCGCGAGCACGTAGGGGTCGGGGTCCTGGGGCTCGGCCATCCTGAAGTACGCCCTGGACTCGGGCCGGCCGCTGGGCTCGCCGGTCAGCCAGCCGATCGTGGGCGGGTCGAAGAGCATTTCCATCCGGGCGTTGAGCGTCATGTTGGACTCGGGCTTGGGCTCGGGCAGCTTGGCGCATTCTTCCGGCCGCGGCATGACATAGATGGATTTATCGGCGTAAGTGGGCTCGACGTCGTGCAACGTGGCCGTGGTGATCAGGCTCTCGATCTGCGCCACCCCGTCCTGGACGAGCGTCGCCCGGGTGAAGGCCGCCGTCCTGCCCGCCTTGAGCTGCTCGATCCGAACCCGGGCGGGGCCGGGCACGGGCGCCTTGAGGAACTGGGCGGACGTGCTCACCGGGTGCTCGAACGGCGACGCGTCCACGACCGCGCGCAAAATCACCGCCAGCAGGTAGCCGCCGTTGAGCGGGCCACCGATCACATAGCCGGGGTCGAGGCAGACGTCGTAGGTGGTCTCGTCGACCCGGATCGCCTGCGTGGCCTCGTCGAACTTGGTCATCGGTGCCGCCCTCGAATCAATCTGGAACTATATTCTAGTAGCCACACAGTCTATTGCAGACCCAGAACATCGGGCCATCAGCGTGCCTACCTGCGAAAACGCCCTCTCGCTGAGACAGTTCGATCATGGGAAGCGTTACCGAACTCATCGGGCAGTCGGTCTGGGACCCCAACGGGGTGTGGGTCGGCCACGTCGTCGACATCCGCGTGATCAAGCACAAAGGCGAACTGCAACAGAGCGCCACCGTCTACGGCCTGGTGGTCTCGGCCCACCGCAGGCCCCTGCTCTGCCTGACTCGCGACTTGCACGGCCGCTGGGGCTGGTTCTCCCGGGCGTTGGCGCGGGTGCTTTATGTGGGATCCACTTTCGTCCCATGGTCGAGCGTCACCGATCACGACGGCGGAGAGGTGCACATCAGCACTTCTCGAAAGGAACTCTCACGGGTCTAAGTACATTGCAAGCGTCCGTCTAGCAACATCAGCTACCGTCTCTGTGGTCATAAGTCCACATTGTGAGTTGAGTGATGTCTGCTAATAATCCCCCGAGTGGCCAGGATCCGAATCGGACGACGGCATACCGCTGGAACCAGGAGCAGCAGCCCGAGAACCCACCGACAATGCCATTGTCATCACAGGGCCAGCCGTATCCTCCGCAGCAGTCCTACCAGCAGCCTCAGTACGGCCAGCAAGCCCCGACAGGGCAGCAGCCGTCCTATGGGCAGCAGGCGTCTTACGGGCAGCAGGGCCCCCAGTATGGGCAACAGCCTTCATACGGCCAGCAGCCATATGGCCAGCAACAGCCCCAATATGGGCAGCAGCCGCCTTCGTACGGCCAGCAGGCCCCCACGTACGGCCAGCAGGCCCCGACCGGACAGCAGCCTTCCTACGGGCAGCAATCCCCCCAGTACGGGCAGCAGAGCTTTGGGCAACAGGCGTTTGGCCAGCAGGAACAGTACGGCCAGGCCGGTTGGCAGCAGCAGGGCCCCGAGGGCTTCGGCCCCGCCGAGCCCGCCAAGAAGAGCCGCAAGGGCTGGATCATCGCCATCGCCTCCGCGCTGGCCGTGGTCCTGCTCGGCGGCGGCGCGGTCTGGGCGGTCGGCGCGATCGGCGGCGGCGGCACGCAGCCGCACGAGGTGCTGCCCGCCAGCTCGATCGCCTATGTACGGCTCGACCTGGACCCGGCGGCCAACCAGAAGGTGGCGCTGTTCCAGATCGCCAGGAAGTTCACCGTCACCAAGGACACCTTCAAGGGCGACGACCCGCGCCAGGCGCTCTTCGACCTGACGCAGGACAGCGGTTTCTCCAAGGTCGACTTCGCCAAGGACGTCGACCCCTGGCTGGGCAGCAGGATCGGCCTGGCCATCGTCCCGTCGGGCGGCAAGGAGCCCGACTACGCCGTGGCCGTCCAGGTCAAGGACGAGGCGCAGGCCAAGGCGGGCATCACCAAGCTGATGGGCAAGGAGAAGTTCGGCCTGGCCTTCCGTGACGACTACGCGCTGGTGACCTCCAGCCAGTCGCTGGCCGACAAGTACGCCGCCGAGACCACCAGCCTCGCCGACAACGCCGAGTTCAACGACGACGTGAACGCGCTCGGTGAGCAGGGCGTGCTGTCGTACTGGGCGCACCTCGGCAAGGTCGGCGAGCTGGCGGTGACCGACAAGTCGAGCGAGGAGGCCAAGGCGCTCGAGCAGGTCAAGAACGCCAGGTTCGCCGGAGCGCTCCGCTTCGACAGCTCCTACGCCGAGCTGGCCGGTATCGTCAGCGGCGCCGAGGGCATGATCGACGGTGACCTGGAGCCCAGCAAGCTGTCGACGCTCCCCGCCTCGACCGCGGGCGCGCTGTCCTACTCGGGCCTCGACCAGATCATCACCAAGAAGTGGGCCGAAATCGAGCAGTCCGTCGCGGCGTCGCCGGCGGGGGCCCAGTTCAAGCAGTTCATCGACCAGGCCAAGCAGACCTACGGCCTGCAGCTGCCCGACGATCTGGCCACGATCCTCGGCAAGAACCTGACCCTCGCGGTCGACGCCCAGGGCCTGGACAGTGACAAGATCAAGGGCGGCCTCCGCATCACGACGGACCCGGCCAAGGCGCAGGCCGTCTACGACAAGATCCAGAAGGCCATGACGTCCAGCGGTCAGCCCGCTCCCCAGCTCGCCAAGGTCGCGGGTGACGGCACGTTCACGGTGGCGACCACCGACGAGTACGCCAAGGCTCTGGGTGGGGAGGGCACGCTCGGCGAGAGCGAGACCTTCAAGACCGCGATCCCGGACGGCGACGATGCCACCTTCGCCCTGTTCGTGGACCTCGACAAGGTCGAGAAGTACTACCTGCAGAGCATGGAGGGCGACGACAAGGCCAACGCCCAGGTTCTGAAGGCGGTCGGTATGAGCGGCAAGCAGACCGCCACCGAGGCCACCTTCTCGCTGCGGGTCCTGTTCAACTAGCACGAACACGAGTGGCCGCCCCCTACCTGGGGGGCGGCCACTGTCATGCGGTCACTGTCATGCCCAGAGCTGGCCTTCGAGGCGGTGCTCGGCCTCGTCCAGGGTGCCTTCGTAGGCGCCCGTGGACAGGTACTTCCAGCCTCCGTCGGCGACCACGAAGACGACGTCGGCGCTCTCCCCCGCCTTCACCGCCTTGGCGGCCACGCCCAGAGCGGCGTGCAGCGCCGCCCCCGTGGACACCCCGGCGAAGATCCCCTCCGCGGCGAGCAGTTCGCGGGTACGGCGCAGCGCGTCGGCCGAGCCCACCGAGAACCGCGTGGTGAGCACGGACTCGTCGTAGAGCTCCGGGATGAACCCTTCGTCCACGTTCCGCAGCCCATAGACCAGCTCGCCGTAACGCGGCTCGGCGGCCACGATCCGCACGCCGGGCACGCGCTCGCGCAGGAAGCGCCCCACCCCCATGAGAGTCCCCGTCGTGCCGAGCCCGGCGACGAAGTGGGTCACGGTGGGCAGGTCTTCAAGGATCTCGGGCCCGGTCGACTCGTAGTGGGAGCGCCAGTTGGCCGGATTGCCGTACTGGTAGAGCATCACCCAGTCCGGGTGCTCGGCCGCGAGCTCCTTGGCCACCCGTACAGCCTCGTTGGAGCCCCCCGCCGCTGCGGACGAGATGATCTCCGCCCCCCACATGCGCAGCAGCTGGCGGCGCTCCTCGGAGGTGTTCTCCGGCATGACGCAGATCAGCTTGTAGCCCTTGAGCTTGGCCGACATCGCCAGGGAGATGCCGGTGTTGCCGCTGGTGGGCTCCAGGATCGTGCAGCCGGGTGTGAGCAGCCCGTCCTTCTCGGCCTGCTCGACCATCCAGAGCGCGGGCCGATCCTTGATCGACCCGGTCGGGTTGCGGTCTTCGAGCTTGGCCCAGAGGCGTACCTCGGCCGACGGCGAGAGCCGGGGAAGGCCGACGAGCGGCGTGCGACCGACCGAGTCGATCAACGATTCGAAGCGCATGTCACCCGCCGGCGACGGCGGGCAGCACGGTCACCGTGTCGCCGTCGGACACGGGCGTGCCGAGGCCGCCGAGGAAGCGCACGTCCTCGTCGTTGAGGTAGACGTTGACGAAGCGGCGCAGGTTGCCCTGGTCGACCAGGCGGTCCTTGATCCCGGGGTGCAGGGACTCAAGGTTGCTGATCAGCTCGTCGAGGGTGGCGCCCTCGGCGTCGACGGCTTTGGCGCCGGCGGTGTACGTACGAAGAATGGTCGGAATGCGAACCTCGATGGCCATCGCGGTCAGTCTCCTCGGGTCAGGTCGTCGTCCCATCGGCAGCAACGCCGACGGCTGAACACGGATTCCTGATCAGCGACAGTCGTAGACGACGACAGCCGGGGTATGCGCGAAGAGGTAGCTCTGCACCGGCCGGACCATCATGGTACGAACCTTACCTCTTCCTCTGTTATCGCCCCATCGAGGATCCGGTACGAGCGAAACTCCGTCTCGTTCTCGTCCCTGGTCGAGACCAGAACGTAGTGGGCGTCCGGCTCTGAGGCGTAGGTCACGTCGGTGCGCGAGGGGTAGGCCTCGGTCGCCGTGTGGGAGTGGTAGATCACGACGGGCTCCTCGTCGCGGTCGTCCATCTCGCGCCAGACGCGCAGCTGCTCCAGCGAGTCGAAGCGGTAGAAGGTGGGCGAGCGCTCGGCGTTCTCCATCGGGACGAACCGCTCGGGCACCCCGCCCCGTCCCGCGATCACGCCGCACGCCTCGTCCGGGTGGTCGGCCCGCGCGTGGGCAATGATCTTGTCCACGAGTTCCTGCGAGATGGTCAGCATGTCGGGGAAATTACCAGAGGGCCCGGACCAGGGTGTCCTGCAGGTAGGTCAGCCAGTCGTAGGTGACGTAGGCCGGGTAACGAGGGTCGTCCTCGGACATCGTGGCGATCTCGTCGTGGATCTCCTCGGTCACCTCGAGCTTGGTGCCGAGGGCCAGCCGTACGTCGTTGAGCGAACGCAGCCACGCCTGGGCCTGCTCGGGCGTCAGCTCGCTGCGGCCCGGCCGGGCGCTGTCGAGCATGGTCTGCGCGTCGGCGCGCTTGCCGTCGCGCAGCGTCGCCTCGGTGTAGCGGCGGAACTCCGCCGCCTCCTTCTCATCCTGGTAGGCCGAGGGGAACAGGCGGGCGAGCACCGGATCGGACGGCGCCGCCCCGGCCCCGACGCCGATCCCGAGCGCCCGCTCCAGCGGGTCGTCGCCCGTCTCGCCCGGCGCCACCAGGCCGAGCACCTGGGTGACCAGCGAGCGCAGGATCGACACCTCCGCCGCCTCGAACTCCGCGATGACGCCGCCGCCGTCCCGCGTCGAGAACCCCGAGTTCACGTGTGCCGCCTCACTTGACCGAATCCGGCTGAACCGTCGCCCACAGCCCGTAGGAGTGGAGGATCTGCACGTCGCGCTCCATCTCCTCCCGGGTGCCGCTGGACACGACGGCTTTGCCTTTCTTGTGCACGTCCATCATGAGTTTTTCGGCCTTCTCCTTGGAGTAGCCGAACACCGTCTGGAAGACGTACGTCACGTAGGACATGAGGTTGACCGGGTCGTTCCAGACGATCGTCACCCATGGCAGGTCGGGCCGGACGTCCGTTGACGGACGCTCGACGGCCATTGGAGCAGTGCTACCCACATCCCCCATCCTGCCCTACCCCGGCCGTAGTCTTCGAGTCGTGGCAATGACCATGAGCACTGCGTTGCTCACAGATCACTATGAACTGACGATGCTTCAGGCGGCACTGCGGAGCGGCGCCGCCCACCGGCGGGCGGTTTTCGAGGTGTTCGCCCGGCATCTACCGGGCGGACGGCGCTACGGGGTTGTCGCCGGGACGGGACGTGTCCTGGACGAGCTGGAGAACTTCCGTTTCGGTGACGAAGAGCTGACCTATCTGCGGGAGAACGAGGTGGTCGACGAGGCGACCCTCGATTTCCTCGCCGGCTACCGGTTCTCCGGAGACGTCTATGGTTACCGCGAGGGCGACGTCTACTTCCCCGCCTCCCCGATCATGGTGGTGGAAGGAACGTTCGCGGAGGCCGTACTCCTGGAGACTTTGACCCTTTCCATCCTCAATCATGACTGCGCCATCGCCTCCGCCGCCTCCCGGATGACGAACGCGGCGGGCAAGCGCCCGATCATCGAGATGGGCTCGCGCCGTACGCACGAGTGGGCCGCCGTGGCCGCCGCCCGCGCCGCCTACATCGCCGGGTTCGCCTCCACCTCCAATCTGATGGCCGGGCGGGTCTACGGCGTACCGACGGCCGGTACGGCGGCGCACGCGTTCACGCTGCTACACGACTCCGAGCGGGACGCGTTCGAGGCCCAGATCGCCACCCTCGGCCCGGAGACCACGCTGCTGGTCGACACCTACGAGGTGGCCGACGCGGTCCGCACGGCGATCGAGCTGGCCGGCGCCAAGCTGGGCGCGGTGCGGATCGACTCGGGCGACCTGGCGGCGGCCGCGCAGGAGGTACGCGAGCAGCTCGACGCGCTCGGCGCCTTCAACACGCGCATCGTGGTCACCTCCGACCTGGACGAGTACGCCATCGCCGCCCTGGCCGCCGCCCCCGTCGACGGCTACGGCGTGGGCACCTCGCTGGTGACGGGCTCGGGTGTGCCCACCGCCGCGCTGGTGTACAAGCTGGTGGCGCGCGAGACCGCGGCGGGCGTCATGGAGCCGGTCGCCAAGCGGTCGGTCGGCAAGCCGTCACGCGGGGGGCGCAAGGAGTCCTACCGCCTGTTCGACGAGAGCGGGCACGCCGACACCGAGCTGATCACCACGTCGGGACCGGCGCCGGAGGGCGGCGTGCGGCTGCTGCACCAGCTCGTACGAGACGGCGAGGTCATCGGCAGGGAGCCGTTGACCGCGGCCCGCGAGCGACACGCCGAGACGATCGCACACCTGCCCCAGGAGGCGCTGCACCTTGGCAGGGGGTATGCGGCGATCGCCACGGAGTTCGCCTGACGTATGGTGCTTCGTATGGGGACCGCGCTGATCATCGTGGATGTGCAGAACGACTTCTGCGAGGGCGGGAGTCTGCCCGTGGCGGGCGGTTCCGAGGTGGCCGCCGCGATCACCCGCTACGTGGACGACCACGGCTACGACCACGTGGTGGCCACCCGCGACTACCACGTCGACCCGGGCGGCCACTTCTCCGACACCCCCGACTACGTGACGACCTGGCCCGCGCACTGCGTCGCGGGCACGCCGGGGGCGGACTTCCACCCGGCGTTCGACGTCTCGGCGGTGGAGGAGGTCTTCTCCAAGGGCGCCCACGCCGCCGCGTACAGCGGGTTCGAGGGCGCCTCCGGTGACGACGTGTCGCTGGCCGCCTGGCTGGACGAGCACGGGGTGAGCGAGGTGGACGTGGTGGGGATCGCCACGGACCACTGCGTCCGCGCCACGGCCCTCCACGCGGTCCAGCACGGCCTGGCCGTACGCGTGCTGCTCGACCTCACGGCCGGGGTGGCACGGGAGACCACGGACCGCGCGCTGGCGGAACTGAGGGCCGCGGGCGCCGTCCTGCAGGGCACACCGTCCGTGGGCTGACTTTCTTTCGCACGCCGACTTTCTTTCGCGCGGCGACTTTCTCTCGCGCGCCGTTCGTGTGCCGCCCATCGCAGGCCGCGTGGAGCGTCAGCCACGAAGAGTACGCGATGCGCGACGCTGCGGTCATGTGATATCCAGAAGGCGAACGCTCTCCGCGCCCACCCCGCCACGGAGAGCGATATGACTTCTTTCTGGTGTGAGGTTCCCCATGCTCACCTTTTCCCTCGGCCTCGCCTGGCTGCTGCTCGCCCCGCTCAGCCTCTGGGTGCTCGTCCGCGGACGCAACGGAGCCAGGGTCGGGGCCGTGGTGACGCTGGCACTGCTGGAGGCGGCCACGGTCGCGATGACCGCCGAGGAGCGGGAAGCCGCGGTCGTCGCCCATGAGGCGCCGCCGAGCGTGTTCTCGATGGCGTGCGCGGCGCGTACGCCGATGCCGCAGACGGCCCGGCTGAGCGGCGCGCGCGACGATCTCACGCTGTCCTGGCCCGCCGCGCCCGACGAGTGCGCGACGGCGCAGGTCACGCTCCGCCCCAAGGGACGCGGGCTGCGCGTCTGGATCCGCGAAGGGCCGACGGTCGGCGAGGGCAAGGAGGCGCGTACGGTGCCCGTACACGTTGTCGGGGGCGCTGCCTCGCTGCGAGTGCCGCTCGACCCGCCGGCCCCCGCGCGGCTCAGCCCGGTCGACGGCCGCACCGGCCACCGCATCCCAGCCGCAACCGACGACCGTCCTGGCACCTCAGCCGGGACCGCGGAACGTCCCGGCACCTCAGCTGAACATCCTGGAACCCCAGCAGCGACCGACAGACGACGTCCTATGAGATGACGGAGCCCTGCCGCAGCGCCTCGTCCAGATCGGCGTAGACCTCGAACGCGTGCCGCAGCCCTGTGATGAACAGCACCCGCCCCATGACCCCTTGAACCCCGCCCAGCAGCAACCGGGTCCCCCTGGCCTCGCACCGCTGCAGCACTTCGACCAGCTCGTTCATCCCCAGGGAGTCGCAGAAGGTGATCTCCCGCAGGTCCATGATCAGGACGGGCATCGCCGGGTGCGCCCAGACGCGCTCCATGTGCTCCCGGAAGACGGGCACCGCGGAGGCGTCGAGATCGCCGTTCAGCCGGGTGACGATGGCGTTTCCCGAGAGGCCGGAAGTGACGACGAACGTCGATTTACCCGTGGCCCCAGCTGACATGGAAGAAATCCTTCTGTTCATCCAAGGCAGCCATCGTGGGTCGTAGCCGATGCGGCTGGGCGTCCGCCGAAAGGCCACCGCGATGTGACCAACTGTGTTACTCACCTCTGGATCGGCGCCCGGCACGGCCATGAACAGGCTCTTCGCTGCCGTGTCCTAACCGTGACACCATTCGGGGCCCATGGCCACCGGATCGCGAAGATCCCTATCACGCCCGGCTTGGGGTCACCCGGCGAGACGGGTTCATCTCCGCCCGCCTGGTCCAGGACATGAACGATCACGTCTGTCTGGTCCAGGACATGGGCAATCACGTCGGCCTGGTCCAGGACGTGCCTGTGGACGACCACGTCGGCCTGGTCACCCGGCGAGGAGGGAACCCCCTCGCCGGGCGGCTGCGCTAGCGCCGCTGGGTGGCCCACTGGCGGATCTTGGCGATCCGCTCCTGGATCTCGGCGGCCGTGGCCTGGGCGATGGGCGGCCCGCCGCACGCCCGGCGCAGGTCCGAGTGGATGACACCGTGGGGTTGGCCGGTGCGGTGGTTCCAGGCGCCCACGAGGCCGTTGAGCTCCCGCCGGAGCTCGGCGATCTGCTCGTGCGGCGCCAGCGCGGGCGGTGCGCTCTCGGCCTTCTTGGCCTTGGCCGCCTGCTGGTCCGACTGCCGCTTGCGCAGCAGCGTGGCCACCTGGTCGGGCTCCAGCAGGCCGGGCAGGCCGAGGAAGTCCTCCTCCTCCGCCGAACCGACCTCCGCCCCGGTGCCGAACTCGCCGCCGTCGTAGAGCACCCGGTCGAACGTCGCCGAGGTCTCCATCATCTCGAACGGCAGCTCGTCACCAAGGACGTCTGGATTGTCCTTCTTCCTGTTGGCCTGTTCGAGCAGGCTGTCGTCCAGCCCGTCCTCCGGCGGACGGCGGTTGAGCACGTGGTCGCGCTCCAGCTCCATCTCGTTGGCCAGGCCCATGAGGGTCGGCACCGAGGGCAGGAACACCGAGGCCATCTCACCGCGCTTGCGGGCCCGCACGAAACGCCCGACCGCCTGGGCGAAGAACAGCGGCGTGGAGGTCGAAGTGGCGTAGACGCCCACGCACAGCCGCGGGATGTCGACGCCTTCGGACACCATCCGGACCGCCACCAGCCAGCGATCATTGGACGCGGCGAACTGCTTGATCTTGTTCGACGCCCCCGGATCGTCGGAGAGCACGACGGTGGCGCCCTCGCCGGAGATGTTGCGCAGGTGCCGGGCGTAGGCGCGGGCCGCCTCGTGGTCGGTCGCGATGACCAGGCCACCGGCGTCGGGGACACCGCGCCGCACCTCCGTCAGCCGCCGGTCGGCGGCCTCCATGACCTGGCGGATCCAGTCGCCCTTGGGGTCGAGCGCGGCGCGCCAGGCCTGGGAGAGCTGGTCCTTGGTGAGCGGCGTGCCCAGCGTGGCGGCGAGCTCGTCGCCCGCGCGGGTGCGCCACTTCATCTCCCCGGAGTAGGCCAGGAAGATGACCGGCCGGACGACGCCGTCGTCGAGGGCCGGGCCGTAGCCGTAGGAGAAGTCGGAGACGCTGCGCTTGAGGCCCTCGGTGTCCTCCTCGTAGCCGACGAACGGGATCGGGTTGTCGTCGGACCTGAAGGGCGTGCCGGTCAGCTGGAGCCTGCGGGTGGCCGGCTCGAACGCCTCACGGATGCCATCGCCCCACGACTTGGCGTCGCCCGCGTGGTGGATCTCGTCGAAGATGATGAGCGTCTTGCGGGCCTCCGTGCGCGCCCTGTGGAGGGCGGGGTGCATGGCGACCTGCGCGTAGGTCACGGCCACGCCGGTGTAGTCGCGGGAGGTGGCGCCCTGGCTGTTCTTGAACTCGGGGTCGATGCCGATGCCGACCTTGCTGGCGGCGTCGGCCCACTGGCGCTTGAGGTGCTCGGTGGGAGTGACGATGGTGATCGCCCGGATCACCCCATTGGCGAGCAGCTCGCTGGCGATGCGCAGGGCGTAGGTCGTCTTGCCCGCGCCCGGCGTCGCCACGGTGAGGAAGTCACGCGGCTCGCGCCTGAAATACAGGTCGAACGCCTCCTGCTGCCAGGCACGCAACTTGGGGGCGGTGCCCCATGCGGCGCGGTCGGGGTAGGAAGGCGAAAGGTGGGATGCGGCGAAGGTGCTCACCGCATCACCTCTGGGGTTCGTGTGCTTCGCTGTCTCACAGTGACCCAAGAGTAATCGGGCCCACCGACAAGACGTGCCGTGCACCGGGGATCCTGGCCAAGCTCATCCTTGCGTGCTAAGGGGCGTACGGGGCTTATCGCACGCTCGACATCACCGCGTCGAGCGCCTGCCTTCGGGTGGTTTCTTCGGGTTGGAGCAGGCCAACGAGCAGCACTGCCTTGCCGTCCCGGGTGAGGAGTGTGACACGTAGGTAGGCGGGTGTGTTCGCCACATCCTGGTATTGCGCTCGTAGCGCACGCGTGTGCCCTTGCGGGAGAACTTTGTCCTCCACGATGTCGACCTTGTCGCCTTTGAGCAGCAGCCTGGAGTACAGCTCCGCCGCGTCCTTTGTGGCCTTCGTCACGTCGGCCGTGGGATCGGGGACCGGCCTGGCCATGACGAGCGCGCCTCCGCTCCTGGCGGCCGAAGTGAATCCGGTCACAGGCGGCACCCCGGCCTCCTGCCACCCCGCCGGCAGCGTGATCGTCACCCCCGCCCGAGAGTCGCTCAGGCTCGCCGTCGCGGGCGTTGGGGCGACCAGCCGCAGTACGACCATGACCAGCGCCGCGATCAGCCCGGTGGCCAGGAGCAGTGTGAGCACCGCCCCGGCAGGCCGCCGCCACCGGCGCCCCCGTACCCGCCCTGACAGGCCGGGATCGGCGGGCACCCCGTAGTGGCGGGCGGACGGGGGCAGGGACTCCCAGGGCACCTGCGGATCGCCGTCGTCCCGCTCGAGCCCTCGCCCGGCGGTGCGCCGCAATTGCGGATTCCAGAGATCCTCCGGCTCGTCCCCCTCCTCGCCCTCGGGATCGCCCCTCCCGTGCCACGAATACCCCCCACCGACCTCGTCATCGTCGCTTGCAGACCCCCGCCGCACCCACCCGAGCCCCCCGGTCAAGGGACCGCGCCGCGCGGCCCCGCCATCGCGCTCGGGGCCCCGCCGTGAGGAACCGTCATCGTCCAGGGGGTCCCGCCGTGAAGCCTGGCCCTCGCGCAGGGGATCCCGCGCGGCCCGGCCATCGCGTAGAGGGTCCCGCGCCGTCCCGTCCTCGCGTAGAGGGTTCCGCGCGGCCTCGTCATCGCGCGGGGCGCCCCGCCGCGAGGACCCGCCATCGCGTACGGGCTCCCGCCGCCCGACCCGCGGGTACGGATCCCCGCCCCTGCGCCCCGGACTCGGCGCCTCCTCGCGCCGCTGAGACGCCGTGCCAGATGACCGCTGAGGCTCGGGGTCAGACGACTGCTGGGACTGGGGGTCAGACGACTGCTGGGACTGGGGCTCGGACGACTGCTGGGGCTCGGGGTCGTCGGGTGGAGGTGCGGGAGGTGTACGGCGGTGCCTGGCTCCCGAGCTCGGCGGCCAAACGCGGCGATCGTCCTCCATGACACCTCCTGCCCGCTGTCCTATCACTCCTGCCCGCGCGGGTCCGGCGTTCCGTGATCGCTGTGACAGGAGGGACAAGAATCACCCTTGAACCGGGTCAGTCGGAACGAGTGCGAGAGGCGAGAAGGGTCGCCGCGAGGGATATGGCCGACATCAGACAGCAGATGACCACGAAGCCCCGCGCGATCATCCCCGGGCTGTGCCCGATGACGTTGATCAGCGCGCCGCCGAGCCCCACCGCCAGCGCGGACCCCAGCATGTCCGTCACCGAGAGCGCGGCGGAGTTGGCCCCCTGCTCGTTGACCGGCGACTGCTTGAGCGCCGTGACGCTGACCGTGGTCATTCCTATGCCCATGCCGAACCCCGCCACGATCCACGCCGGCACCGCGACCCAGCCGGTGACCCCGGGCAGGACCGACAGCAGCCCGAGCAGTACCCCCGTCATGACGCAGGCGGCTCCCATCCTGATCCGCCTGTGCGGCTCGACCGAGCGCCTGCTCTGCAGGTAGGACCCGGTCGACCAGCCGAGGGCCCCGGTCGTGAGCGCGATGCCCGCCGCCGTGGGGCCGAACGACTTGACCTGCTGGAGGGCGAGGGGAATGAAGGAGTTCACGCCGAAGAAGGCCGCCGAGAACAGGCCCCGCATCATGATCGTGGTCGGCAGCCCCCGGCTGAAGCGCAGAGCGCCCGGCGGCAGCAGCTTGGCCAGGCCGTACCCGAGGCAGATCAGCCCCACCAGGACCGCGACGGCGCTCGGCACCGGCGAGACATGAAGCTTGTCCACGCCGTACAGCAACACGCCCGCCCCACCTGCTGAGGCGGTGGCGGCCACGGTCATCGCCAACGGCCTGGAACGCGCCCCCTCCACCGACCCACCACCCGCGCCAGACGAGCCAGACGAATCGGATGAGCCGAGCGAGCCCGATGACCTGGACGACCCGGACGACCCGGACGGCACCGACGAGCCGGGCAAGTCGGCCGAGCCCGCGTCCCCGGAGGCGTGGGACGCGTCCGGCTCGTGGGCGGGCTTGTTCAGGGCGGGGACCAGCATGACCAGGGCAGGCACCACGAGCGGGATGATCCCGAAGAACACCCACCGCCACCCCCACGTGTCCGCCACGAACCCGGCCACGGCCGGTCCGACCATGGCGGGCACCACCCACGCCGCCGACAGCCCCGCGAACACCTTCGGCCGCACGTCGGCCGGATACACCCGGGCGATCATCACGTACACGGCGACGATCGTGCATCCCGCGCCCAGCCCCTGCACGGCCCGCGCGGCCAGGAACAACACCTTGGTCGACGCCGCCCCCGCCAGCCCCATCCCGACCACGAACAGCACCACCCCGACCAGGAACGGGATCGTGTACCCCCGCCGGTCCGACCAGAGCCCGGACACCACGTTCGCGAACAGGCTGGCGATGAGGAAGGCCGAGAAGCTCAGGCCGTAGAGGTCGAGCGCGTCGAGTTGCTGGGAGATGACCGGCATGACGACGCCCACCGACATGCCCTCGAAGGCGATCAGCGTGATCACCAGCAGGATGCCGATGGTGGCCGTCCGATAGGCCGAACCGAAGATGCGAGGTTGATCGTACGGAGTGTCGAGTGCCTTCGGTGCTGTCACCCAAACATCCTAGTTGTGCCGCTATTTCAGGACGACGCGCCATCAGCGCGACGCCCATGTCATCGCGACGCCCCGTCAGAGGGCGGGCAGCGAGCCCCGACCCCGGTAGACGGCCCACATCTGGTGCATGCGTTTCGCCTGCTCAGCCGTGAACTCCCACATGCACCGGTCATGCGCGTAGTCCATGTAGTTGTGGATGGGGTCCAGACCCCGCTCCGCGCAGGTCTCCTTGGAGTCGGGGCAGCCCTCCGTGGGCCTGGCCTCGGGTGGGGTGTCGGCGATGCCGTCGCCCGGGTACGCGCAGCCGTTCTCGAAGGTGTGGAAGAGGCCGAGCCAGTGGCCGATCTCGTGTACGCCGGTGTAGCCGCGGTTGTAGTTGACCAGCGCGCCGCCGGGCAGGCTGCGCCAGTCGATGACGACGCCGTCGAGGGTGGGGCTGTCCTTGTACCAGTAGGGGTAGGTGGAGAAGCCGAGGACGAGGTCGCCCAGCTGGCCGATATAGAGGTTCAGGGTCTCGGGGCCGCCGCGGCGCAGGGCGGACTTCATGGCGCGCTCGTTGCCGATCGGGTCGATGAACCAGGAGGCGTCCTCCTTGACCGAGATGCCGTCGAGGCGGAAGCGCACCCCGGTGGCGGCGCCGCCCAGCGCGCCGCTGTAGGCGGAGTTGAGCGCGTCGATCTGCGCCCTGACGTCCGCGTTGGAGGCCCGCCTGGCGCCGTCGGTGAGTACGTGCACCCAGGTAGGAACGATCACCTCGTCCGGGACCGTCACTCCGGCGAGCCGCTGGGCGAGCTCGTCCAGCACCTGCTCCACGTCCCGTGGCCTGGGCTGCCGCGGCCCCAAGGACCGCGGATCGTCCCCCAGCCCCCCACCCGGCCTGGGCAACCCACCGTCGCGGGCCACGGCGCCATCGTGGGCAGCGCGCAGACCCACCTCGCGCGGCGAGTCCGCGGCGGCGCAGTCAGGTGCGGCCGGGGCCCCCGAGGCGGGACGGAGCGGCGGTGTGAGCCCGGCCGCGAGCAGGCATGCCAACGAGACGGCGGTCGCGCGCCGGGCCATGCAATCCCCCGTTACGGTATGAGTAGGTCCGTATGCAGACCGTAGCTCTACCGTGGGTGATCACACGTGATCAACACTCACTCGTTGTCGTCGTCGCCGCCCGACGGCAGCCCCTCGTAGATCTCCTTGCACTCGGGGCACACCGGATATTTCTTGGGGTCGCGGCTGGGCACCCAGACCTTGCCGCACAGGGCCCGGATCGGCGTGCCGGTTACCATGCTCTCGGTGATCTTGTGCTTGTCCGCGTAGTGCGCGAACCGCTCATGATCGCCGTCGCCATGCGACGTCCGCGGGGTGGTCTCCTGCTCAGGGAGGATCTTCGTGCTCACGCCACCGAGTCTATGCCCGCCTCCGAGCGCGTCTTCCCGGTCGAGATCGTTCAGCCCACCCCTTGGACACGCGTACGGCCCCCGCCACCAGGCGAGGGCCGTACAGATGAAAAGAAGGGTCAGCCCATGTGCACCGGCGCGCCCTCGGTCTTGCGGCCGCTCTTGACGAACAGCGCCAGGACCGCGGTGAGGACCGCGATGCAGGTGCTGACCAGGAAGGCCAGGTGCATGCCGTCCATGAACGCGTTGTGCACGGCCCCGCCCACCAGTTGCTGGAGCTGCTGCGGGGTGCCGGCCGGGAGCCCGCCGAACGCGGCGGCCTTCTCCAGCAGCGACAGCTGGTCCGCCGGGAGCCCCTTGGCCGTCTGGCCGAGGTAGCCGGGCAGCTTGCTGGAGATCTCGGAGGCCATGACGGCGCCCAGGATCGCGGTGCCGAGCGCGCCGCCGACCTGCATGGCCGACTGCTGCAGACCGCCCGCGACACCGCTGAGCTGGATCGGGGCGTTGCCCACGATGATCTCGGTGGCGCCGACGAAGACCGGCGAGAGGCCGAACGCCAGCAGTACGAACGGGATGCCGCTCTCGATGAACGAGGCGTCGATGCTCAGCTGCGACATGAGGAACATCGCGGCCGCGGTGATCAGCAGGCCGGTGGCCATCGTGATCTTCGGGCCGACCCTGCCGATCATCATGCCGGCCAGCGGCGAGGCCACGATCATGCCGGCGCTCATCGGCAGCATGCGCAGGCCCGCGTCCAGCGGGCTCAGACCGTGAACGCCCTGGAAGAAGAAGCCGAGGAAGAACATCGCGCCGAACATCGCGAACGCCACCATCATCATCAGCACGGTACCGATGGAGATGGACGGGTTCTTGAACAGCGACAACGGGACCAGCGGCTCCTTGGCCTTGCTCTGCCAGAAGATGAAGGCGGCGATGAGCACCACGAAGCCGGCGATGAAGGCGAGCGTCGTGCTGTCGCCCCAGCCCCACTCGGGGGCCTTGATGATCGTCCAGACGAGCGCGAACATCGCGCCCGACAGCAGCACCACGCCGAGCCAGTCGATCCTGGCCAGCGACGGGACGCGGTTCTCCTTGATGAGGAAGATGCCCATGATCAGGGCGATGATCCCGACCGGCGCGTTGATGAAGAAGACGGACTGCCAGCTGACGTTCTCGACCAGGACGCCGCCCACGATCGGGCCGGCCGCGCTGGACAGGCCGATGATGGCGCCCCAGGCGCCCATGGCCGCGTTCAGCTTCTCACCGGGGAAGGCACCACGCAGCAGGGCAAGGGCGGCAGGCTGAAGCAGGGCGCCGAACAGGCCCTGCAGCACGCGCAGCGCGATCAGCGCGCCGACCGGCGACAGGCCAGGAATGATGTCCGACAGCTGCTGGCTGAGGCCGATGCCGATCGAGGAGAGCGCGAACCCCGCAACGCCGATCAGGAAGACACGCTTGTGTCCGAACAGGTCCCCGAGCTTGCCCGCCGTGATCAGGAACACCGCCAGCGCCAGCAGGTAACCGCTGGTCACCCACTGCAGATCGGACAGCGAAGCGCCCAGATCGTGCTGGATGGACGGGTTGGCGATGCCGACCACTGTGCCGTCGAGCATCACCATGATGACGCCCAGGCAGACCGCCAGAAGCACCAGCCATGGGTTGCCGCCCCCGGTCCCCGTCTCCCTGGGGCCGGGCGACGACGGCGCGTCGACCGTCCTCGCGTGAGCCATGAAGTCCCCCTCAATGCCGCCCCATAACGGGGCATAAGTCACTTAAGCCTCAGGTAATCTATGGCAGTCCATGACAGATGACAAACGAGTTTTATTTGTCGGACTATGACTTATGGCACACTATGACAGGAAGGTTTCTAGGGAGTGACGCAAGTGGGTCTAAGGGAACGCAAGAAGGAGAAGACGCGCCTGGCGATCCTCGACGCCGCGCTCGACCTGTTCCTCGAACAAGGGTACGACTCGACCACCGTGGACCAGATAGCGGGGTCGGTCGAGATCTCCCCGCGGACGTTCTTCCGCTACTTCACCAGCAAGGACCATCTCGTGCTCTGGTACCACGACCAGGGCGAGGAGATCATGCAGGAGACCCTGCGGACCCGCCCGGCCGATGAGCCCCCGTTCACCTCGATGATCCACGCGGTGCGCGCGGTCGCGCACGACATGGACGACTCAACACCCGAGGACACGGCGAGATTCCTGAAGTTGCGGCGGCTTCTTGAGGAGAATCCGCGCCTGGTCGGCCTGTCTGTCGCCAGAGGCGCGGAGACGGAGCGGCGCCTGGCCGTCGAGATCGCCGCCCGCAGGGGCGTCGACGTTACGACCGATCAGCGTTCGCACCTTATCGTCGCGTTCGCGATGTCGATCCTCCGGGTCGGGTTCGAGTGCCCGCAGGCCGACTTGACGGACGTACGGATCATCGTGGACCGCATGGAGGAGACTCTCGAACTCGCCCAGAACGCCTTCCGCCCCGGCTGGGACGTCTAGCTCGGCGCCGGATCGTCGCTCGCGGACACCGCTAGTTCAGTGTCGGGTCGTCCGGGCAGGTTGCCACGAAGGCCAGTTCGCCCGGCTGACGCCGGAGGACGTTGCGCCACAGGGAGCCGGGGTCGGTGTGGAAGGTGTCGCCCACCTCCGAGTCGACGACGTACCAAGCCCCTTCGGCGATCTCGCTCGCCAGTTGCCCGGACGTCCAGCCGGCATAACCGGCGAAGATTCGCATCTGCGCGATCTCGCCCTGCAGGATCTCCGGCGGCGCGTCCAGGTCGACGGTGCCCAGGCGGGAGACGGCGGGTGTGCCCGCGTGCAGCCTGCGCCAGCCCAGCGGCTCCTCGCCGCTCGGCACCGCGGCCAGCGCCAGCGCGCTGTCGGTCTGCACCGGACCGCCCTCGAACAGCACAGGTGGCCCGGTCACCAGCGGGTCCCACACCGGCAGCACCTGCGTCACCGAGATGTCGCTCGGCCTGTTCAGCACTACGCCGAGAGTGCCGCCGTCGAGGTCGTGTTCGAGGATCAGCACGACGCTACGACGGAAGTTGGGGTCGTCGAGAAGCGGCGTCGCCACCAGTAAACCGCCGACGTAGATCGCTTCCGCCATACCTCCATCATGAAGGGTCAACCCCACATCTCGCTCCCCCACCACCTGGATGTTACTTTCTGTAGTCATATGGGCACCATAGGTATCAAGATCGCCATCCTGTGGGGCTCGGGAGGAGCTAATGCCCATCGCGAACCGTCGCACGCTCGCCCTCCTGCCACTCGGCGCGTGGCTGCTCCTCCCCGCGACCATGGGGGCCTGGGCGGGATCCCATCCCGGTGACCCGTTCACGATGTCCGCCGGGTGGACCGACTGCGGGAGCGGGCGGACGCTGGTCACGTTGCGCAACCAGACTCGCGAGCCGGCCCGCTTCGACCTCAAGGCCGGCTCGACCAGCCTCGCCACCGGATCCATCCCCGCCCGCAAGTCGGTGACCCGGAACGTCCATGTCCGCCGGGGCCACAGCATGGAGATCGAGGCGTTCTCGGTCACCGCCGACCAGCCCGACACGCTGATCGACTCGACGCGGGTACGCAACAGCTGCTCCCGACGCCAGAGTCGCCACCTCCCCCATACGAGCCGCCACCTCCCCCGCACCGGCCCGCCGACCGACCTGCTCGCCAAACTGGCCACGGCGGGTGGACTGCTCCTCACCGGCGCGGTCTTCTGGTGGTACAGCTCCGTCTGGCCACGCGGGTCCTTCTGATCCCACACGACCCGAGCCCGAACGACCCGATCGCGCATGGCCTGGTCCCGTACGGTCCGAGCCCGTACGCCCTGATCTCACGCCTGATCCCGTGCGGCAACGCGACGGGCAAGGCCGTCACCCGATGAAGGCCCCATTGCGGGCCGCCACGAGAGCGCGCGTCGCCGACCGCTCGGCCGTCGCCTTGTCCACCGGCTCCTTGGTGACCAGCAGGCGGTAGTAGAGGGGGGCCGAGATCGCCCGGATGACCTCGTGGCCGTCGGTGCCCTCCGGGAGCTCGCCGCGCCCGATCGCCAGGTCGATTGATTTGCCCCACTCCGCGATCCGGCGCTCGTAGAAGGTGCTCAGGGCGGCCGCCGCCTCCTTGTCGCAGGTGGCCGCCGCGATGACGGCCTGCAGCGTGGCGCCCAGGCGTTCGTCCGTGATGGCGGCCAGGACGCTCAGGGCGTTGGCGCGCAGGTCCTCCTCGATCGTGCCGGTGTCCGCGTGCGCGGCGGACTGGTCGGCCAGCTCGGTCATGAGGTCGGCCACCAAGCCCGCCGTACCGGCCCAGCGGCGGTAGACCGTGGTCTTCCCGACGCCCGCCCGGGCGGCCACCGCGTCCATGCTGAGGCCGTGGAAGCCGTGGAGCACCAACTCGTCCTGGGTGGCTTCCAGAACCGCCGCCCGAACCCGGGCCGTGCGGCCACCGGGGCGCACCGTTCCAGCCAAACGGGAATCCTGTTCCATTAAGGCTCCTTAGCGTGCTAGCGTCATCTCATCTTAACGGAACTAGAGACCCATTAGGGGGATGACATGTCCGTGGCCTTGCAAGCCGTCCGTATGACGGGGCGGCAGCGGCTGGTCCTGGTGCTGTTGCTCGGCTCCCAGTTCATGCTCGCCGTCGACTTCTCCATCCTGAACGTCGCCCTGCCGGTGATCGGCGCCGGACTCGGGTTCGAGCTGGCCGACCTGCAGTGGGTGGCTACCGCGTTCGCGCTCGCGGCGGCCGGGTTCACGTTGCTGTTCGGCCGGATCGCGGACCTGTTCGGGCGACGCCGGTTGTTCCTGGGCGGGATGGCGCTGCTCGGGCTCTCCTCGCTGGCCGGCGGGCTGGCCGGCTCGCACGGCATGCTCCTGGTCGCCAGGGTGGCCCAGGGGCTGGCCACCGCCGCCGTCACCCCGGCCGCTCTGGCGCTGCTGACCACCTCGTTCCCCGAGGGGCCGCTGCGGGCGCGCGCGCTGGGACTGAACGGGGCACTCATGTCAGCCGGATTCACCTCCGGAGCGATCCTGGGCGGGCTGCTGACGGACCTGCTGAGCTGGCGGTGGGCGTTCTTCGTGAACGTCCCGGTCGCGCTCGCCGTCCTGGCCGCCGCCCCGGCCCTGCCCGCCGAGAGCCGCCCCGCGGACCGGCCCAAGATGGACCTTCCGGGCGCGGTGACAGTGACCACGGGCCTGCTGGCCCTGGTGTACGGACTCACCCGCGCGGGCGAACACGGCTTCGCCGACCCGGCCGGGATCGGCGGGCTGCTGACGGGGGCGGGGCTGCTGGTCACGTTCTGGTTCGTCGAACGGCGGGCGCAGGCACCGCTGGTGCCGGTGACGATCCTGGCCAGGGCCAGCGTGAAGTGGGGCAACCTCGCGGGGTTGGTCGCGTTCGCCACGGAGACCTCACTGGTCTTCCTCATGACCCTCTACCTGCAGAAGGTCCTCGGCTACTCGCCCCTGGCCACGGGGATGGCGTTCGGCGTGCTCGGGCTCGGCACGGTTCTCGGCGGACTCGCGGCCCCGCGCGTGCTGTCCCGCCTCGGCAACCGCAGGACACTGGCGACCGGCTTCGCGGTGCAGGCCGCGGCGACGGCGGCGTTGGCCCTGCTCGGCCCGGAGGCAGGCTGGATCTGGCTGCTCCTGGTGGCCACCTTCGTCGGCGGTGTCGGCAACATGCTGGCGATCGTCGCCTTCATGGTGACCGCCACCTCGGGCCTGCCCGCCTCCGAACAGGGCCTGGCGACGGGACTGGCCACCATGACGCAGCAGATCGGCATCACGATGGGCATCCCGATCATGAGCGCGATAGCGACGGCCGCCATGGGCACGATCCTGCGAGGAGTGACGACCGCGGTCCTGATCAACGCGGCCCTGGTCCTGGCCATGGCAGCCCACACCGCGCTCAGAAGGGAAGATCGCACAGGAACGCAGCCAGCCGGCCGCTGAACATCTCCGACGAGGCGGGCGCCGGGGACCGGTCACCACCCACGGCCGGCGCCACAACCTCGTCCTCCGGGCGGACTACCGCATCATCCCACCGGTCACGGAAGAGTCGCCACCGGCTCAGAAGACGCCGTAACGGCGCCCCGCCACGCACCGGTCAGCGGCCGTCTTCCTGGAGGCCCTCAACCCCGGTCGGCGGGTGGCGGTGGGAGCGGCTGTGCCGTAAAGAAGGCGATTGTCTGCTTCTAAAAAGCAATCAGGCTTCTGTGAAGCCCCGCGCACGCCCACCCGCCGAGTCGCGGACGGCGGCGGCCACGGCCGTCGCCACGTCCGGGTGGAACACGCTGGGCACGATGTAGTTGGGCCCGAGCTCCTCCGGAGACACCACGGCCGCCAGCGCGTGCGCCGCCGCCAGCAGCATCTCCTGGCTCACCTCGGTCGCCTGGGCGTCGAGCAGGCCGCGGAACACGCCCGGGAACGCCAGCACGTTGTTGATCTGGTTGGGATAGTCGGAGCGGCCGGTCGCCACCACGGCCGCGTGCTCGCGGGCGTCGTCGGGCGACACCTCGGGCTCCGGGTTGGCCAGGGCGAACACCACCGCGCCGTCGGCCATCGTGGCGATGTCGTCGCCGGTCAGGATGCCCGGCGCGGACACCCCGATGAACACGTCGGCGCCCTTGACCGCCCCGCGCAGGTCGCCCGAGTAGCCTTCGGCGTTGGTGTGGTCGGCGATCCAGTGGAGCGACTCGTCGAGGTCGTCGCGACCCTTGTGCACGGCGCCGAGGTAGTCGCAGACGATGACGTTGCGCGCGCCCGCCGCGAGCAGCAGGCGCAGCACCGCGTTGCCCGCCGCGCCCGCGCCCGCCATGGCGATCTTGACGCCCTCGATGGGCTTGCCCACCACGCGCAGCGCGTTGGTGAGCGCGGCCAGCACGCAGATGGCGGTGCCGTGCTGGTCGTCGTGGAAGACCGGGATGTCGAGCAGTTCGCGCAGCCGCCGCTCGACCTCGAAGCAGCGCGGCGCGCCGATGTCCTCGAGGTTGATGCCGCCGAAGCCGGGCGCGATGACCTGGACCGTGCGGACGATCTCGTCGACGTCCTGCGTGTCGAGGCAGATCGGCCAGGCGTCGATGCCCGCGAAGCGTTTGAACAGGGCCG
Source organism: Nonomuraea sp. NPDC049028 (assembly GCF_043197735.1). Taxonomy (NCBI): domain Bacteria; kingdom Bacillati; phylum Actinomycetota; class Actinomycetes; order Streptosporangiales; family Streptosporangiaceae; genus Nonomuraea; species Nonomuraea sp. NPDC049028. The sequence continues at coordinate 830,357 of NZ_JBICTR010000002.1, read as the reverse complement.
CCTTGCCCTCCATGACCGGCAGCGCCGCCTCCGGGCCGATGTTGCCCAGGCCGAGCACGGCGGAGCCGTCGGTGACGACGGCGACCGTGTTGCGCTTGATGGTCAGGCGCCGCGCGTCCTCCTTGTTGCGCGCGATGGCCATCGACACGCGCGCCACACCGGGGGTGTAGGCCATGGACAGCTCGTCGCGGTTGCGCAGCGGGACCTTCGACACCATCTCGATCTTGCCGCCGAGGTGCATGAGGAAGGTGCGGTCGGAGACCTTGTGGATGACCACGCCGTCGACGGATTCGAGCTGGTCGACGATCTCCTGCGCGTGGTCGGTGTCCCTGGCCGCGCAGGTGACGTCGATGCGCAGCTTCTCGTGACCCGCGTTGGTGACGTCGAGCGCGGTGACCACACCACCCGCCGACTCCACGGCGTGGGTGAGCTGGCTGACGGCCTTGCCGCCTGCGGGCACCTCAAGCCGCACGGTGATCGAGTACGAGACACTAGGGACGGTCGCCACGTCAATTGCTCCTTCGGGACTGACCAAGAAGTTATCCCATGGTAGGGCGGGTTCGGTCAGTCGAGTGCCTCGGCCGCCGTCGCGATCAAATCTACGCACGTCGCTACAGGAATACTCGTACTATCGATAACCAGGTGATATAGGGACGAATCCGACGGGTCCGCCCGATAGAAGTGGCGCACGTACGCCGTGCGCGCGCGGTCGTTGTCCTCGACGATCTTGCGCGCCTCGCGCTCGCTGAGCTCGCCCAGCGTGGCGGTCTGCCGTACCCGGCGTTTGAGCGGAGCGTCGAGCCTGACGTGCAGCGCGCCGGGATGGTCGGCCAGCACGAGAGCGCCCGCCCTGCCCAGGAAGACACCGCCCCGGTCCCGCGCCGTGTCCACGAGCAGGCGTTCGGTACGGCGGACGAACTCCTCCTGCGCGATCGGCATCGCGCCGGGGACGTACATGTCGACGCCGCCGAAGGTGACCGTCGGCAGCCGCATCGCGCCGGAGAGCAGCCGGCCGAGGCCGTGTTCGGCCCGGTCGTCGTGGGCCAGCGCCTCCTCCAGCGTGCAGCCGAGCTCCTCGGCGACGGCGCTGGGGATGGCCCGATCGACGAAGGGCACGCCCAAGCGTTCGGCCACGGCCGGACCTATGTGGCTACCGGCCGTGCCATATGTCGCCGAGATCGTGACGACCCGCATATAACCAGGTTAGAACAACGCGCTGGACAAAGCTCTACGTGCCTTGGCCAAAGAAGGGTCTTCGGCGGGTAGCGCGTCGAACAGGCCGAGCAGGTGACGCCTGGCCTTGTCCCGGTCGTCGCCCGAGGTGCGCTTGACCACGCCGATGATCCGGTCGAACGCCTCGTCGATCGCGCCCGACAGCATCTCCAGGTCGGCGGCGAGCAGCTGGGCGTCGATGTCGGCCGGGTCCTGCAGGCGACGCTGCACGTCGGCCGGGTCGACGTCGGCGGTCCGCTTGATCAGGCCGACCCCCGCCAGCCCCATCTTCGCGTCCTCGTTGGCCGGCGAGCGGGCCAGCAGCCGCTGGTAGGCCGCCTCGGCGGCGTCGAGGTCGCCCTTGTCGACGGCCTCCTCGGCGGCCAGCACGTCGGGGTCGGCGGGCGGGCCGGCGGGCTCGTCCTGCTGCTCTCCCACGTCGGCCGGGCGGGCGTCAGGGTTGGCCTGGTAGAACTGCTCGACGGCGCCCATCAGCTCGTCGAGCCAGCGGCGCACCTCCTGCTCGGGCAGCACCTGCTGGAAGCCGGTGACGGCCTGCCCCTGGAAGATGGCCAGCACGGTCGGCACCGCCTGCACCCGCAGCGCCTGCGCGATCTGCGGGCTGCCGTCGACGTTGACCTTGGCCAGGATCGCCCGGCCGCCCATGTCGCCGACCACTTTCTCCAGCACCGGGCTGAGCTGGGCGCTACCGGGAGCACGTGGCGACCACAGGTCGAGGACGACCGGCACGCTCATCGAGCGGTCGATGACCTCGGTAGTGAACGTCTCCTCGGTCACGTCGATGATCGAACCCGACGCGGCCGCCTGGGGACCCCCGGCCTCCCGCCGGGACTGTGCCTCGAGTGCCTGCTTACGCGCGCCCAGATCAACGGCTCCGTAGAGCGACCCAGGCCTAGAGAAGTCCGCCATGCTCCTCATCTTGCCGCATGGACGCGGCGGAGAAGTCACCCGCCGCCACCCTCAGCGTGCGCAACCGGTCAAAGAGCTGCCGCAGCTCGTCCTCGCCGTACATGGTCAGACCGAAGTCCGCCGCCATCAGATCGGCCGTGGCCCGTTGTACGACGTCACGTCCGGCGTCGGTGATCTCGGCGAGCACCCCGCGGCCGTCCTGCGGATTGGGCATCCGGCAGACGAATCCCGACTTCTCCAGCCGGTCGATGGTGTTGGTCACACTCGTCGGATGCACCATGAGCCGCTCGCCGATCTTCCACAGCGGAAGGGCTCCGGACCTGCTGAAGGTCAGCAGCACCAGGGCCTCGTACCTGGCGAAGGTCAGCCCGTACGGCTTGAGGAGCGAGTCGAGTTGCGACAGCAGGATCTGGTGGGCTCTCATGATCGAGGTGACGGCGGCCATGGCGGAGGAGGCCCCGAAGTGAGCGCGCCAGGTCTCCGCGGCGCGGTCGATGGGATCGAACGGCAGGTTGAGCGGCTTGGGCTGCGACACAGCGCTACCGTAGCGCGCCGCTCGTCCTGATTAGTATGGTTACGGAGAGCGATCGGACTCACGGCTTGACCAAGAATCCGGACGTCAATCATCACGCTCCGTTATGGTTCTCGCATCGATGGTGACGCGGAAGCCAAGTTCATTCGCCGTGGGGACCGGCCCGAACTGAATCGCTTCCGCCGCGCCGACATCGGGGCACGGGGGGTGCTTGGTGATCTTCAATGGAAAAACGGGTGCGTGAGCACGCGGGCGTTACACGTGAGGAGTTGAAGCAGAGCGCGGCCGTCACGGTTGCCGTGCTCCTTGCGCTCGGCTTGATCGCGGCGTGGAGCGTCCTGATTCCTGGTGTAGACGCGTGGGAAAATATCGTGGCCGCGGTCATCGGTTCGCTCCGGCTGACCGGGCCCGTGGCTGCCGCCTTCGCCGCGTGGGTGGCGATGCGCAAGCGCAGGGCGCTGCGCGGCCGCTCACTGACGACCTGGCGGGCGCTGAAGGCCCCGCTGGCGATCGTCGTGGTGGTGCTGGGCTCGTTCAGCGCGACCGTGCTGGTGCTGGCCATCAAGACGGTGCTCACCGAGCAGTCGGGCCGGCTGAGCCTGGCCGGGCTCGGTGTGGGCATGGCCGGGCTGGCCCTCTACTCGGTGATCGGGTGGATCACGGGCTGGCTGCTGCCCAGGGCCTACACGCCGCCGCTGGCCGGGCTGGCCTGCTACGGGCTGTTCACCTGGCTGGCCGGCGGCCGGGGCTGGGCCGACAAGCTGGCGCCCGGCACGGGCGAGCCGTACGACCTGTTCCAGGGGCTCGGCGGCACGGCGTTCCTCGACCAGACGGTCTGGTTGCTGGGCATCACGGCGGCGCTGCTGCTCGGCTGGGCGGCGGTGGTGACCAGGCAGGCCCTGGTGCTGGCGTGCGCGCTGCTGGCCGTGCTCGCCGCGGGCACGGGTGTGGCCCGGCTGCTGGGCGCGACCAAGCCCGCCGCCGCCCAGGGGATCGCCTACAGCTGCCAGGACTGGCCGATCACGGTCTGCCTGCATCCGGGCATGCGCGCGGGCCTGACCGAACTGGGCGCGGCCTTCACCAAGATCGCGTCGCGGCTGGCGGGCACGCCCGCCGGGTTCACCCGGGTCGAGCAACGGCCGCTGGAAGAGCCGCTGCAGCCGTCCGCCGGGCTCGCGCAGATCCACGTGCCCGACCTGTCGGCGGGCTTCGCCGACGAGGCCGTGTACGAGTACGTCGAGTCGCTGGCCGCCAAGTGCCCCGACACGCCCGCCGGCGGCTACCGCGAGATCGTGGTGGCCTGGCTGCGCGGCGAGCCGCTGCCGGGCGGGCCGCTGCCGGAGCACCAATACGCGGCGGCCTGGTTCTCCGGGTTGAGCGAGCACCAGCGGCGCGAGTGGCTGCGCATGTTCTTCAGCGACTTCCAGGCGTGCAAGCTGTCGAGTACGCACTTCGGCGGCGGGCCGGCGGGTGCCGCGGCGGCTCCGGTGGCGGCCTCTACGGGCTCGCCACAGGTCTATCCGGTCTATCCGAATCCCAGCGACGAAGAGGGCTCTGCCGACTGGGGATCGGAGATGTCACCTAAAAGCTGGCAATGATGATCGATCGTCGGGTAGTCAACCGCCATGACGACTTCCCAAACGGCGCCCCCCGCGGTCACACCGCAGCGGCGCCGCCGGTGGCGATATCTGGCCGGGTTCCTGGTCGTGGTGGTTCTGCTCGTGGTCGGCGGCCGCCTGGCCTGGTCCTGGCTCAATCCGTTCGGCGAGCAGACCATCGACCGCAGCCAGCCGGTGCTCCTGCAGTCCATCAAGGACCTGAGCCGGTTCGAGGCGGCGACCGGCAACTTCCAGGTCGTGGTCGACCTGGAGAAGGACGCCCGCTTCCTGCCCGACGCCATCAAGGGCAGCCGGACGCTGTTCGTGGGGGCGGGCAACGTGGACGCCTACGTCGATTTCTCCGGCATGGCGGCCAACGGCGTGACGGTCTCGAAGGACCGTAAGGAGGCCACGATCCGCCTGCCCCGCGCGCAACTGGAGAAGCCGAACCTCGACAACCGGCGTTCCTATGTCTTCGCGCAGCAGCGTGGGCTGCTGGACCGCGTACAGGGCTTCCTGTCGTCGTCTCCGGACGACCAGCGGGAGCTGTACGTCCTGGCCGAGACCAAGATCTCCGAGGCCGCGGCGGCCAGCGACCTGCGGGCCCGCGCCGACACCAACACCAAGGCCATGCTCGAAGGGATGCTCAAGTCGCTCGGGTTCGCCAAGGTGACGGTGAAGTTCGCCGACCAGCCCTAAGTGCCTTAGGTCCTCCGACCGGCGCCCTAGGTATCTCCTCATGTCGGCCTACGACCGCAGATAGGGCATCCGCCCGATGTGGCGGCAGGGGCCTTAGGAGCAATCTGGAAAGTGCCAGGGAAGAGGACCGAAAAGAAACCGGGAGCATTCGGATGAACGCCGAACTCGAATACGTCGTCATGAAGAACCACGCGGACGAGCTGCGCGAGGCCGCGGCCGAGCACCGCCGGGTACGCGAGGCGCTGAAGGGACAGAAGGCCGAGCGTCGTCACCGCTCGGTGTTCGCCAGATTCCTCTCCTCATGACCACCGCCAAGAAGCCCGGCCGCAACCTCCCTCGCGGCCGGGCCTACCTACCTCCGTAAGCCGAAGGGGTGAGAGCCGAGCTCTCACCCCTTCGGCGTATGCGGCCTCTAGGCGGGTACGCGGATGATGAGCGCGTCACCCTGGCCGCCGCCACCGCACAGCCCGGCCGCGCCCAGGCCGCCGCCCCGGCGCTTGAGCTCGTGGGCCAGCGTGAGCACGATGCGGGCGCCCGATGCGCCGATCGGGTGGCCGAGCGCGATGCCGCCGCCGTTGACGTTGACCCGGTCGAGGGGCACGCCCAGTTCCTTTGCCGACTGGAGCACCACGCTGGCGAACGCCTCGTTGATCTCCACCAGGTCGAGGTCGCCGACGCTCAGGCCCTGCTTGGCCAGGGCCTGCTTGATGGCGTTGGCCGGCTGCGACTGCAGCGAGGTGTCGGGCCCCGCCACGTTGCCGTGCCTGCCGATCTCCGCCAGCCAGGGCAGCCCCAGCTCCTCGGCCTTGGCCTTGGACATCACGACCACGGCGCAGGCGCCGTCGGAGATCTGCGAGGCCGAGCCGGCCGTGATCGTGCCGTCGGCGGCGAACGCCGGCCGCAGCCCGGCCAGCGTGTCCACGGTGGTGTCGCCGCGGATGCCCTCGTCCTCCTTGACGACCACCGGCTCGCCGCGCCGCTGCGGGAGCTCCACCGGAACGATCTCGTCCTCGAAGACGCCGTTCTTGGTGGCCGCGGCGGCCAGCTGGTGGGAGCGGGCGGAGAGCGCGTCCTGCTCCTCGCGGCCGATGCCGAGGCGGGCGTTGTAGCGCTCGGTGGACTCGCCCATCGCGCACTGGTCGAACGCGCAGAACAGCCCGTCGTGCGCCATCGAGTCGAGCACTTCGGCGCCGCCGTACTTGACGCCCTTGCGCATGCCCGGCAGCAGGTGCGGCGCGTTCGTCATCGACTCCATGCCACCCGCCACCACGATGTCGAACTCGCCCGCGCGGATGAGCTGGTCGGCCAGGGCGATGGCGTCGAGCCCCGACAGGCAGACCTTGTTGATGGTGAGTGAGGGGACGGTCATGGGGATGCCCGCCTTGACCGCGGCCTGGCGGGAGGGGATCTGCCCGGCGCCCGCCTGGAGCACCTGGCCCATGATCACGTATTCGACGTCCTCCGGCGACACGCCGGCGCGTTCCAGGGCGGCCTTGATGGCGATGCCCCCGAGCTCCACGGCGGGCAGCCCGGACAGGGCGCCCAGCAGTCTGCCGATCGGCGTACGAGCTCCGGCTACGATGACGGACCCAGACATGGCGACGGCCTCCTGTGCACGTGAGGGGTTCTTTGACACCATACCCACGAGTAGGTGCACGCTCGCTATGGAGGCAGGCCACACATGTTCATGCGGATCGACCACATCGGTATCGCCTGTCACGACCTCGACGCCAAGATCGCGCTATTCTCGGACACGTTCGAGCTGACCGTCGTCGCGCGCGAGGTCAATGAGGAGCAGGGGGTCCGGGAGGCCATGCTCCACATCGCCGACGGCGAGGGCGGGAGCTCCTACATTCAGTTGCTGGAGCCGTTGTCCCCCGACACGCCGGTGGGAAAGTTCCTGGCGAGACGGGGCGAGGGGGTGCATCACGTGGCGTTCGGCGTGCCGGACGTGGCCGAGGCGATGGATCGGTTGGCGGGCAAGGGTGTGCGGCTGCTCGATGAGCGTCCGCGACACGGCTCGATGGGGTCGGAGATCGCGTTTGTGCACCCCAAGGACGTGGGAGGAATGCTCACTGAGCTCGTACAGGCCACCGAGTCCCCAGCAAACCCCAAAACCGCTCGTATGTAACTAGTCACGCAGATAGTCGGACGGGGCTTCTCAGGCGGCACTAGCGGAGTACGCTGGCTTTCCACCGGACAAGGCGCCTGCCGCGAGGCACAGGCTCCTGGCTCGGCTGTCCCGAACCCCCCGTCCGGCCCGTGTAGCCGTCTCGACAACCCAGGATCGAGCCTCCATGCAGTCCGACATCGACGCCCAGCTCAACAATTTCTTCGAGGATGCCCCAGCACGCGAGTTCGACGTCGTGCTGCGTGGTTATGACCGCCACCAGGTCCACGATCATCTGAAGCAGCTCGACGGCGAACTCCGCCAGTCCCGCGAGCAGGTGACGTCCCTGCAGCGCGATCTATCCGACTCCCAGCGCCAGTTGCAGGAGCAGGAGCGCCCGACCTACTCCGGTCTCGGCGCCCGCATCGAGCAGCTGCTGCGCCTGGCCGAAGAGCAGGCCACCGAGCTCGTCCAGGCCGCGCGGTCCGAGGCCAACGAGATCAAGGCCGCCGCCAAGGTCGAGGCCGCCGACGTACGGGCCGCCGCCGAGGCCGAGGCCGCCGACAAGCGGGCGCAGGCGACGCGTGAGAGCGACGAGATGCGCACCAGCGCCGAGCGCGACGCGGAGGAGACCCGCTCGACCGCTCGCCGCCTGGCCGACGAGCTGACCAACACCACCGAGCGCGAGGTCGCCAAGCTGCGGGCCACCGCCGACCACGAGGTGGCGGAGAAGCGCGCCGACGCCGAGCGCGAGATCGCCAAGCTGCGCACGACGACCGAGCGCGAAGTGGCGCAGCTGCGGGCCTCGACCAAGCGCGAGCGCGACGAGGTGCTGACCACCGCGAAGCGGCAGGCCGACGAGATGCGGGCGCAGGCTCAGCGGGTGCTGGAGGAGTCCGAGGCCAAGCGGGCGCAGGACGAGGCGGAGTTCGAGATCCAGCTCGCGTCGCGGCGTGAGGAGGCCGAGCGCCAGGAGGCCGAGCGCCACGCCACCGCGCAGGCCAACACGCAGAAGCTGGTCGCCGAGGCCGAGCAGCGCGCGGCCACGGCCGAGTCGCGGGCCACGAAGGCCACCCAGCAGGCCGACCAGACCAGGCGCGAGGCCGACCTGCACGCCAAGCAGCTGGTCGCCAACGCCCGCAAGAGCTCCGAGACGATCGTCGCCGAGGCCAAGTCCAGCGCCGACACCATAGTGACCGAGGCGAAGAACGACGCGGAGCGCACGCGCACCGCGATGCAGCGCCAGGTCGACGAGCTCACCCGCCAGCGCGACAGCATCACCAGCCACCTGGCGCAGCTGCGTCAGCTGCTCGGTGGCGCCGCTCTGCCGGGCATGGAGCCCGAGCCCGCCGTCACGGCGGCTCCGCCGAAGCCGGCGATCGCGGCAGCGGCACCCGCACCGGCCAGCGACAAGCCCGCACCGGCCCCCGCCAAGGCGGAGTCCAAGGGTGAGGACGACGCGGAGTGGTGGCAGGAGTAGCCGTCACATAACCGACTACACGGGGGTGGGCTGACGGCTGAAGAGAGCCTGGTGACCTTGGGGTCGCTAGGCTCTCTTTGTTGTTCCGAACGGCATGTGTCGTGGTTTGTCGCAATTCCCAGGAGACCCCCGTGTCAGCAGAAGCCGAATCCCCTGCCGTGGCGGACGTCGCCAAGACCCCGCCGTACGCGCTGCCGCTGTCTCGGGGGCCGTTCACGTTCGGGCTGATCGGCGGGCTGGGCGTGCTGACCGCGATCGCGATCGCGCAGATGGTCGTCAGCTCGTTGAGCGTGATCGTCCTGATCGTGGTGGCGATGTTCCTGGCGGTCGGGCTGAACCCGGCCGTCGAGGCGTTGCAACGGCGCGGGCTGGCCAGGCGAGGGGCGATCTCGATCGTGTTCGCCGGGGTGATCGTGGCGTTCGCGCTGTTCGGGCTGGCCGTGGTGCCGCCGGTGAGCAAGCAGCTGGCCGAGTTCATCGCGGCCGTGCCCGGCTACGTGACCGAGCTCAGCAACCATCCGACGCTCCGGCAGCTCGACGCCGACTACCAGATCCTGCCGAAGCTGGCCACGTTCGTCACCAGCGAGCTGGGGCCCTCGCTGGCCAGCGGGGTCGTGGGGGCGGGGCTGGTGGTGCTGGACGGCGTGTTCACCACGGTGACGCTGCTGGTGCTCATGCTGTACTTCCTCGGCTCCCTGCACACCATCAAGTCGTACATGCTCAAGCTGGTCCCGGCCTCCCGGCGGGAGCGGACCGGTGAGATCACCGAGCAGATTCTCGACGGCATCGGCGGCTATGTCGCCGGCAACGTCCTCATCTCGGTCATCGCGGGCGTGCTGACCTGGATCTTCCTGTCGATCGTTGGCGTGAAGTACGCGCTGGCGCTGGCGCTGGTGGTCGCGCTCACGGACCTGATCCCGCTCGTCGGCGCCACCATCGGAGCGGTGCTGGTGACGGGGGTCGGGCTGCTCCAGTCGCTGCCCGTGGGGATCGCGTGCGCGGTGTTCTTCGTGATCTACCAGCAGGTCGAGAACTACCTGATCTATCCGCGCGTCATGAAGCGCTCCGTGGACGTGGCGCCGGCGGTCACGGTGATCGCCGCGCTGTTCGGCGGCGCGCTGCTCGGCATCGTGGGCGCGCTGGTGGCCATCCCGGTCGCGGCGGCCATCGCGCTGATCATCCGCGAGTTCGTCCTCCCCCGCCAAGCCCGCGCCTGACCACCCGTCGGCCCGCCAAGCCCGCGCCTGACCGTCCGTCGGCCCGCTGCGGGCCGACGGACGCGGCACGAGCCGGACGGACGCGGCACGCACGGACGGACGCGGTGCGGGCAGTCAGCGTGGTCGGGTGGCGCCGCCGAGTTCGGTGTCGAGGAACTTCGCCACGGCCGCGTTGAACGCCTCCGGCTGCTCGACCGCCGTCAGGTGCCCGGCCTTCGGAATGATCTCCAGCCGCCCGTCGGGTACGGCCCGCGCCATCGCCTCCGCGTCGGCCACGGTCGCCAGCTCGTCCTCCTCCCCCACCACGACCAGCAGCGGCACCTTGAGCGCGGCCAGCGTGTCGAAGGAGTCGGGCCGCCCGGCCATCGCCCGCTGCGCCCACGCCACCGCACCGGGTGGAGCCGACTGCACGAGCCCCTTGACCCGGCCGAACACCATGGCACGGCGCTCCTTGGTGGTCGGCCCGATCAGCGCGGGCAGCACCTCGGACACCAGCACCGCGCTGCCGTCGGACAGGACCGCCTGGGCGATGCGCTCCCTGTTGGCGCGGGCGGGCTCGGGATCCGGGCTCGCCTTGGTGTCGGCGAGTATCACGCCCTGCACCCGGTCGGGATGGCGACGGCAGAACGCCATCGTCACGTAGCCGCCCATGGACAGGCCGCCGATGACCGCCCGGTCGATTCCCTCTGCGTCGAGCAACCTGGCGACGTCGTCGGCCATGACCTCGACCGACGGCTCTTCCTCCCCCAGGCGCGACCCCCCGAAGCCGCGCAGGTCAGGCGTGATCACACGGCATGACCTGGCCAATCCTTCGCGCTGTGCCAGCCACATGGCCGACGAGAGCGGAAAGGCGTGAAGCAGTACGACCGGGAGTCCCGTACCGGCTGATCTCGTGTAAAGCTGCACGGACGATACGGTAGACCTCTTCGCCCCGACAATCACTGCACGGCTTATGCCGATATTCGCCGCTGTGCTGACCGCTTTATGAAACACCAGTCTTTTTTACGGCCGGCAGCGGCCGGCCCCACCCGCCATACGCGGCCGGGCCCCCTCCAGGGAAACGCTCCTCCGGTTCCCCGGCTGAGCACCGTGACGTGCGCGTTCTTGACCATCCCTGCCCTATCCGATGGCCGTGGCGCCCCCATCGATGAACAGCACCTGACCCGTCATATAGGCAGCAGCCGGACTAGCCAGAAAAACCGCCGGGTGCGCCATTTCCTCCACCGTCCCCCAACGACGCATCGGGACACTCGACACCGTCGCCTCGTTCGTCGCGGCGTCTTCCCACAGGTTCCGGTTCAGGCCGGTGGCCGTCCACCCCGGGCACAGGGCGTTGACCCGTACCCCGGCCCGCGCCCATTCCACGGCCAGGGTCTTGGTCAGCGCCACGACGCCCGCCTTCGCCGCCGCGTATGAGGCGAGGAACGGCGCGCCCAGCGCCGCCACCGACGCCACGTTGATGACCGTGCCGGTGCCCCTGCCCAGCAGATGAGGCGCCACCGCGTGACAGACCGCCATGGCCGAGTCGAGGTTGAGCCGGATGATCTTGTCCCAGCCGGACAGGCGCAGATCCTTGAACTCGACCAGGAAATTCGACCCGCCGGCGTTGTTGACGACGATGTCGAGGTGGCCGAGCCCGTCGATCGCCCCCGCCACGGCGCCTGCGGCCGCGTCGCGGTCGGTGAGGTCGGCGGGCAGGACGACGGCGCGCCGCCCCAGCGCCTCGACCTCCTTGGCGACCTCGGCCAGGGCGTCGGCCGAGCGGGACACGAGCGCCACGTCGGCCCCCGCCTCGGCGTAGGCCAGCGCGATGGCCCGCCCGATCCCCTTCGACGCCCCGGTGACCAGGGCCTGCTTACCGGTGAGATCGAACGCGCCCATGGGGCCTCCTCGCCTCGGAACCGAACAAGATTCTAGGGGCCAGGGTCCGGGAACGCCACCGGCGCGGAGCTGCGAGAGCCCCGCGCCGGTCCATCATCGGCTGAACAGAGTGCTAACCCAAGCCACCCAGGATGGTGTCGATCGTGTCAATGACGTTGTCCACGATCTTCTGGCTTCGGGCGCCCAGTTCAGCGATCGCGCCGGACCTCCTGGTCAACTCGATCTCCTCATTCCTCCAGAGCTGCTTCTCTCCCTGCCCGGCGCCGGCGCGCGGCGGGAGGTTCGTCGGCGGCCGGCCTTCGGGGTACATCCTGCCGTTGCCGTAAACGGTGTAGGACTGGGTCGGCTGTGTGGTGCCGTCGTTGCGATAGACCTGGCTCGGCCTTGGCTGTGCCGGCTGCCGGCTCGCCCTGGGCGGCGACTGCCGCTGTACCGCCCGTTGGCTGGTCGGCCGGTGCGCCGGACGTTGCCGTGCCTGCTGGATCCCGCGTGGGAGCCGGCCTGCCCGGTGGTTTCGCGCCCTGGCCGCCGCCGCGGCCCGCCTCTTCGCCGCCGCCTCCGCGGCCTCCCTTCTGGCCTGCCGTTTCGCCGCCGCCGCGGCCCGTCGTCTCGCCGCCGCGGCAGCGGCCTTCTTGGCCTTCTCGGCCGCCTTCTTCCTGGCCGCCGCCAGTGCCTTCTTCTTGGCCGCCGCAGCGGCCTTCTTCTTGGCCAGCTCCAGGGCCTTCTTCCTGGCCAGTGCCGCCGCCCGGCGCTTGGCCGCCGCGATGGCCGCGCGTCTGGCCGCCGCCCGTGCCGCCGCCAGCGCCGCCCGCCTGGCCGCCGCCTGGGCCAGCTTCCTGGCGATGATCCGGGCCGCGATCCTGGCCGCGATGCCGACGGCGATCCAGAACAGCTGCCCGTCGGGGTCGCTCATGGTGACGGGGCTGTTGTTGGCATAGGCGTAGGCGTTGAGCTGCTGCGGGTCCTCCTCATCGATGATGGGGTCGACCGACAGGAAGCGGCCGTTCTTGGCGTCGTACTCGCGGGCGCCGAGGTGGACCAGCCCGGTCGTCGGGTCGTTGCCGCCACCGACGAAACCGCGCTGGCCAGGCCACCAGGGTGGTGCCGACCCCCGGTCCTCGCCGAACGGCGTCATCCTCCTGATGGCCAGCTCACCGGTCCCGGCGTTGACCGCGGCCTGTCCGGTGCCCTGGTGGTCGTTGGCCAGGAAGTAGACCTGGTTGTCCGGCGTGCGGACCGCGATGGGCTGGTCGTTGATGGTGTAGTAGCGGGTCTGCTCGACCGCGTCCTTGGCGAAGTCGAAGCGCAGCTCCATGTCGTCGACGTACAGGGTGGCCTCGGTCGTGGTCTTGCGGAGCAGCCGCTCGCCGTCCGCGTCGTACACGAACGAGGTCGTCTTGCCCGCCTCCGTCACCGACTCCAGGTTGCCCTCGGCGTCCCAGACCAGGGATTGGTCCGAGTTGCCGACCTTGCGCCTGGTGGTGTTGCCCGCCTCGTCATAGGCGAACACGTCCGCCCCGACGCTCTGGAGCGCGTGCGGCTGCTTGCCGCCCGCCGCCGGGTAGGCGGAGGTGCGGACGGATTCGGCCGCGCCGCCCCAGGCGTGCTTGGTCTCCTTGGTCCGGTTGCCGGTGGCGTCGTAGGTGTAGCTGGTCGCGTAGGGGGCCACACCGCCGATCTTGTCCGACTGCGGGGTGCCACTGGCGCAGTCGTCGGTGGCCGTCCACGCCGAGGTCATGCGGCGCAGATGGTCGTACTTGAAGCACTGCGTGTCCTGACCGCCCGCCCGCTCGGCGATCTTGGTGACGTTGCCCACGGCGTCGTAGGTGTAGTTGAGGTCGAGGTCGGTGGCCGCCGCGCTCTCCCTGTCCAGCCGCATCCTGGTCAGCCTGCGGGTGGCCTCGTCGTGGGTGTAGGTGAGCCAGGTCTTCTTCCCGCCGGCGCCCAGCTCGTACTGCAGGGTCTCGCCGAGCTTGGAGTAGCGGGTAGCGGTCACGTATGACGACAGGCCGGTGACCTTGGTCGGCTGGCTGAGCTCGTCGTAGGAGTAGACGACCGACTCCTCCGCCAGGCCGCCCGCCGCGGGGAAGCTGACGGACTGGACCTGGTCGTCGAGCGTGTAGCGGGTGTTGAGCTGGTACGAACCGGCCAGCTTGCCCTCCCGCTCGGGGACGGTGACGGTCTGGCGCAGCGAGCGGTAGCTCGAGTCGATGGCGTTGATCTCCGCCTTGTACGCCTGCCCGCCCGCGTAGCGGATGCTGGCGTTCAGGTGGCCCTTGGCCAGCGCGTCGTACTTCCACTCGGCCAGCAGCGGACCGGTCGCGGAGCCGTCGCGCAGCTCCTTCTTGCGGCCCAGCTCGTCGTAGCCGTACCAGAGGGTCTTGCCGCGGGCGTCGGTCGTGGTGACCAGCTCGTCGGCGTCGTTGTAGGTCATCGAGGTGACGCCCTTGTCGGGGTCCTCGGTCTTGATCTCCCGTCCGCGCAGGTCGTAGTGGTGGCGCCACACGTTGCCCGCGGGGTCGGTCACGGTGGACAGCTGTCCCGCGGGGTCGTAGGTGTACTTGGTGGACTCGTACTCGCCGGTCGGGGTCGCGCCCTTGTACTGGCGCAGCTCGATGAGGCGGTCGTCGGCGTCGCCGATGCGGGTCGTCGCGGTGCCGCCCGGCGGCGGCGTCACGTGGATCCGGTCGCCCTCCTGCGTGGCGCTGACCCGGTACTTCTCCACGCCCTTCGCCTTGAGGACCTGGGCGTTGACGTCGCCGGCGCCGTCGAAGGACGACACGACCTGGGTCGGCACGTCGGCGTCGGCCACCGCGAGCAGCTCGGTGGACGGCGTTCCGGTGGCGAAGTAGCCGGTGTTGGACTTGGCCGCCTCGCCGAGCGAGTTGTAGACGGTGTCGGTGATCGTGCGCCCGTCACGCAGCGCGGGGTCCTGCGTCTGGTCGTCGCGGGGCGCGGGCTCCTGGGTCTGGCGCTCGCGCATCAGGCCGTCGTACAGCTCGTGGCTGGTGGTGTAGCCGCCGTCCGCGCGCAGCGTCTTCGTGGTGACGACGCTGGGGCCGTCGTTGCGCATCAGGTAGGAGTACTCGGTGTTCGGCGTCTGCCCGGCCTCCTTGCTCCGGTCGGGCTGCCAGACCTTGACCAGGCGGCCGAGCGCGTCGTGCTCCATGTCGACGCGACGGTTGTTCGCGTCGATCTCGGCGACGGGCTCGCCCCAGGCCGGTTCGAGCAGGGTGCGGTCGACGTGGCCGAGCTGGTTGGTCTCCGTGATCTCCGTCGCGGGGGCGCCCGCGGTCGGGGTGTAGGTGGTCACGGACTTGGTGCCGACCGCGTCGGTCTCGCTGGTCTCGCGGCCGTAGGTGTCGTAGGTGTGGGTGCTGTCGGTGGTCGTCGTGCCGTCCCCGGTGGCGAGCTGGACGGCGGTCACGTCGCCCTTGCTCGGTGCCTGGCCGTACGCCTTGCCGTCGTACTGGACCCGCTGGTCGGAGATCACGTCACCGGCGGCCAGCGCGGACACTCCGGTGCCGCAGCCGGCGGCGACCTTCTGGATCCTGCTGGTGTAGTCGAGCATCCAGGCCGTGTCGTTGCGGGCGTAGGTGTAGCGGGTGCACTGGTCGTCGTCGGCGCTGGCCAGGTCCCCCTTCTCCTCCACCTGGGTCAGCAGGCCCTTGGCGTCGTACGCGCGCTCCTTGCCGGTACGCCGCCACTTGCCGCCGCTCAACGCGGTGCGGGTGACCATCGACTTGGGCTCGACCGCGTACGCGGTCTTGGTGACGCCGCCCTGCGTGGACTCGGCGGTCTTGAGCGACCACGGCTCCTCGGCGGTCGCGGTCAGGATGGCCCCGCCGTCGCCGTCGTAGAGGATCTCCTCCCGCTCGAACCCGGACAGCTGGTCGAGGTCGTCCAGCTTGCCGCCCTCGGAGTCCACGACCTGCACGTCGCGCTTGGACCCGTCGGCCTGACGGTCGCCGTCCATGCCGCGGAAGTACCTGAACTCCGTGAGCGTGCGCTTGGTGTCCTGGCCGTCGCCCTCGCGCACCCGTACCCGGCCGAACCCGCGCCAGTCCGACCACGTGCGGTGCTCGGGCTTGACGAGGATGTTCTCGGCGTAGCGCCAGGCGCCGCCGTCCAGATACTCGTAGTCGGTGACCACGTTCGGCGAGCCCGCGACCCGGTCGGCCTCCACCGTCTGCGTCACCACGTACTTGTGGAACCAGTCGGTGACCTCGGCCTCGTTCGCCGGGGCCCAGCGCTGCGGGAAGCAGCGCCTGGTGTTCTTGTCGGCGGCCGGCAGGTCTCCCGGCTTGCAGTCGGCCGGGGCGTAGTTGATCCGGAGCTCGCCGCCGCTCTCGTTGTTCACGGCCTGGACGCGCCACTTGACCAGCGGGGCGCGGCCCTCGTTGGCGTCCACCCTGTTGGGCAGCTGGACACCGGTGAAGGTGATCTTCGGCAGCGTGATCGTGCCGCCCACGTGGCCGCTCTGCTGGATCGAGGCCAGCCACAGCGACGGGCTGAGGCCGTCACCGGTGGCGGGGAACTGGTGCGTCAGCGTCCAGGAGTCCACCGGGCAGTACTGCGCGCCACCGCACTTGGCGGTGTCGGTGTTGACCACCTGGGTGGTGACCTTGGACAGCCGCTTGCGCGTGAAGAACGTCGGTGACAGGCGGTCGGTGCACTTCACCCCGGAGTCGCAGATCTGGTCGAACGGGACGTCCGGCCAGCTGCTCGCGGTCTCCTTCTTGAGCTGGTCGGCGGCGCAGGTGATCGTCCCGCTGGGCAGGCAGCGCTCGGCCACGTCGAAGACCACGCGGGCCGCGGGCGCCTTGGTGAACAGCTCGTTCTGCAGGTAGCCGTAGTCGATGCGGGTGAGGTAGCCGCTGCGCGCGTACAGGGTGCCCAGCTCGGGCTTCATGTTGCGGCCGTAGTAGTTGTTCTCCAGGGCGTACCAGTAGGTGGTGGCGTTGCCGTGGGTGTCCACCGCGTAGTCCAGGTTCCACCGGTAGGCCTGCTGGCACCAGGCGTTGGCCGGGGTGCTGTTGTAGCAGGGCTCGCCGCTGTTGTTGCCGAACACCGGCACGGTCTGGACCGACTTCGTCTCCGGCTTGCCGGTGGCCCAGCCGGGCAGGCGGTTCAGGCCGAAGGTGAACTGGGTGCCGTCGGCGGTCGTGACGCGCCAGTACTCACCGTTGTTGTCGCCGTTCACGGCTCCGGTGAGGTATTCGATCCGGGTGCCGTCGTCGCGCTTGGGGCGCCACTGCTTGGTGGTGGCGTCCTTGACCAGCTCGACGGCCGAGTTCCCGAGGGAGAGCGTCGCGTTGTCCTGGTCCCAGCACAGGTCGCCGGTCTTCTTGCCGTCGATCATGCAGGACTTGTAGCGGCGTTCGACGTAGCCGCTGGGGTTGAGCTCGAAGCCCTCACCGGCCCAGGAGGGCTGGTTGTTGGTGGAGGCGGTACGGCCGTCCACACTCTGGGAGGAGTAGTCGATCGACAGGTCCGGCTCGTCACCGCCCAGCGCGGGCGGCGCGCGTAGCTCGTAACCCCAGCTGAAGTCGCCGGACTGGGCGCCGACGCTCCACTGTGCCGAAGGGGCGAGCGAGGTGGCCGCGTGGTCGCCCGACGAGCCCGAAGGGGCCGCCGTCAGCGCGTACATCGCCGGCATGTCCACGTCGGCGGTCAGCGTGCCCGCCTTGGTGTCGTTGTCGCCCGGCACCGGCTGGGGCTGCGGGCAGCCGGTCGCGGTGGCGGTCAGTACGCACTCGTCCAGCCGTACGAGCCGCAGCCGGGCGCCGTAGTCGCCGCCGGAGGCGTAGCGGAAGCCCGAGTAGTCGATCGCCAGGCGGGTCTTCCCGCTCTTGGCCGCCAGTCCCTGCCCCGGTGAGACCCGCAGGGCCAGGCCGAGCAGGCCGGCCCGCTGGGTCTGGGCGGGGTCCAGCAGCTCGACGCGGGCGGGGGTGGGAGAGGCCGCCGCCTTGGCGGTTTTCGTGCCCGCCTTCGGCGCGGCCAGGCGGATCGGGAAGGTGTCGGCGCCGAGCGTCCTGGCCTGCGCGTCGCCCGTCGTGGTCAGCTCGACCGTCTGCGCCTTAGGCCAGGTCGTGCCTGGTGGCGCCTTCCACGCCTGTTTCTGCGCCGGATCGGCCTGCGGCGGCAGCACCGGGACCTTCTTCCCGGTTACCGGCGTCTCTTTCTGCACGTTCGGCGCGGAACGGGTCGCGGCCTGGGCGGGCATCCCCGACACCAGTGTCGAGACCATGACCACGGTCAGTGTGGCCGCCAGCCGGCGGGGCCACGACGTCCGTTTCGCGGGTTGCTGTAAACGATTCCAGTAGGCTTCCGGCAGGTCTAACTCGCTCGGTTGATCCATTTCGACCTCTCCCGGTCTATGGGGGGTTACTGGGCGACTAGGTCTATGGGGGATTACTGGGCGGCTAGTTGAGAGATTTGCTCGGCGTTGAGCACACCGTCATAGGTGCGGACGTCGTCCACGGTTCCCGGCCAGTAGCCGGCGAAGACGCCCGCGGTCTTGGCCCGGCCGAGCTGCAGCGGGCCGGTGGCGTTCCACGCGCTTACGTGGTCGGTGATGGTGCTGGTCGACAGGCGGCCGTTGACGTAGACGCGCAGCTCGCCCTGGAGCGGGTCATAGACCCCGGCCACATGGGTCCACTCCATCGGCGCGGGTACGGCGTCGGACCGCGTGCGCACCAGCGCGGCGGTGTCGGTGTCGGCGGCGGCCATGCCGAGCACCCACCGCCCCTGCTCCTTGTCGAAGCCGAGCTGGAAACCGCTGGCCCGGGTGCCGGATTGGGAGACGGCGGCGGCGTCGCGGGTCGGCAGGTAGTCGAGCTGCGTCCAGACCGCGACGGTGAACCCGGCCTTGGTGTTGACGGCGGGCGCGCCGGCCTGCGCGTGGCCGTTGACTCCATCGAGCGCCAGGCCGCCGTCCAGCCAGCCCTCACCCCAGGTCGCGGCGCCGGCCAGTGTCGCGGCCGTGCCCTTGCCGGAGGAGTCGGCGGCGGTGGTGCCGGACTCCTCGTCCAGCTTCCAGTGCCCGACCAGCGTCGCGGCGCTGTTCACCAGGTCGGCGACCTCGTCGGCGAACATGGCTCGCCCATAGACGCGGACCTCGTCGAGGTCGCCGGGCCAGAATTCGGCCGCCGCCCCGTTGACCGTCCCCCTGCCGATGGCCAGCGCCCCGGTCGCGTCCCATGGCTGGGTGAAGGGGACCGTCGACTCCAGCCGTCCGTTGACGTACAGGGACAGCTCCCTGGCCGCCGCGTCGTACACGCCGGTGAGATGGGTCCACTCGCCGAGCCTCGGCGCCGCCGCCGACAGCGCGCGCACGCTCTGCGCCCCGTCGGCGTCCGCGACGGTACGGCTCAGCGCCCAGCGGTCGTCGGCCTTGGAGTACTGCAGCGCGAAGCCACCGGCCCGCGTACCGCCCTGGCTGACCGCTGTCGCGTTGGCGTTCGCGCTGGTCAGCCGGGCCCAGGCGGTGACGGTGAAGTTGCCCTGGGTGGACACGGCGGGGCCGTTGGTCTGCGCCTGGCCGCTCACTCCGTCCAGCCGCAGGCCCAGTCCGGTCCTGCCGGTCGTCCAGGTGGCCTGGCCGGACAGGGTGGCGTGGTGGGCGTTCGTACGGTCGGCGGCCACAGTGCCCTGGCCCTCGTCGAGTGCCCAGTGGCCGTCGGGGCCGGTGCCCGCGTTGACGTTGAACAGGTAGGTGCGGATCGGGCCCTGCTGTCCGGCGCGGTCCTTGCTGCGTACCGACAGCACGTTGGGGCCGTCATGCCGCGGGGTCAGCTGGATCGTCGCCGTGCCGTCCGCCTGGCCGGCCGCGACCTCCGTCTTCGGCGTGGTGTCGAGCCCGTAGACGTAGGTGGCGACGTCGGAGACGCCGTTGGGGGTGAAGGTGAAGGAGCCGGCCCGGCCGACGCCGTCGTTCCAGCCGCCCTCGGGGTACTGCGACGACGTCACGCCCGGCTCCTTGCCGGGAGCGGAGGCGTCGACCGTGGCCTCGCACCAGGGGCCCCAGGCGCTGTTGGCCTTGCCGTCCTCGGCGCGGACCCGCCAGCGGATCACCGAACCGTCGGCGTAGGCGCCCGCGGGAACCTGCGCGTAGAAGGCGCTGCCCGTGCTCTGCAGCCCGGTGACGTACTCGCTGACCTTCACACCGGCCGCGGTCCACCACTCGAACCGGCCCTTGACCGAGTTGTCGACGTCACGCAGCTTGGCCCACAGCTTCGGCGTCGTGCCGCCGATGACCGGCCGCGCGTCCCCGGAGACGCAGGCGCCTCCCGGGTCCGACCACATGTCGGCCGCGACGGGCACGGACGGCAGCGAGTTGTACTCGATCACCAGGCTCGGGTTGTTCTTGAACTTCTTCCAGCCGTAGTTGTCGCCCTCGTCCGTCGCCCTGAGCCCGATGGTGATGTTGGGCCAGCTCTTGGCGGCGGCGTCCACGACCTGGCTGGTGACATTGAACTCCACGCCGCCGGGCAGGCAGGACGATCCCCAGCCCTTCGCCACGTTCTGGGTGTCGAGGAGCTTGACCCACGTCGGCTGCTTGTTCCAGGTGGTGGCCTTGCTGATGGAGTTGGTGGACCAGGCTTCGACCGGCCGCTTGGTGCACGAGTAGGACCACGTCTCGTACGTCCGCAGCGTCCCCTTGATGATCTGCTTGCCGTGGATGGTCGAGCCGGTGTTCATCTGGAAGAACGACCTGTTGGTCTGCCCGGGGACGTGTCCCGCCCTGGCGACGTCGTTGGCGTTCAGGAAGTTGGAGGTGGGGTTGTTGCTCCAGACGGAGGTCCACGCGCCCCGGGCCGCCGAGAAGAACGGGTCCAGGTAGATGGGATAGCGGGTCGCCGGGTCCTCGATCATGCCGCGATGCGGCTTGAGCAGCAGCTTCTTGCCCACGAGCCGCAGGCCCATCACCTCGTGCCGGGCGTCGGCGGGTGAGCCTTCGCCGGCGGCCAGCGTGCGCGCGGCCGAGGATCCGGAGGAGTCCCACATCATCGGCGGCGAGGCGGTGAAGATCGTGCCGCCGTTCGCGTCGTTGGCCTCGAGGTTGCCGCCTTCGGTGGACTTCATCGACAGGCCGGCGGTCGAGATCGGGAAGCTCAGCTCGGTCAGGGCCTTGTTCTCGGCCGCCGCCCGCGACTTGACCACCAGGAGATGCGAGAAGCCGTCGACGTCCGCCTTCACCTGGAGATCCACGCCCGGCAGCACTTCGGCGTAGGTCGCGGTGTCACCGCTCAGCGTCGGCTTGGGCAGCTGCCCCGGCCAATTGAGTTCCATTGCCTTGGCGCCGCGGGCCATCCGGGCGAGCGGCGCGCCGCCCCCGCCGGAGAAGCGGAGATCCACCGAGGTGGCGACCGGGGCGATCGACCCGTCCGGCTGAAACCGGAGTGCCGCGTCCGCGGCCACCCAGCCGCCTGCCTTGCGGACGCGTACCGGCCGCGCGTACTGCTCCAGGAGGAGGGTGCCGCCCGGCTGGGCGAAGACCTGGCGCGTCTCGGTGCGCATCGACTCCACCTCGACCGGCCGGCCGTCCCGGCGGGCCAGGGCGAGAGCGGATTTCTCCGCCGGGGTCCCCGCGTTCGTGCTCTGTTCTCGGAGAACGGTGTCCGTGCTCTTCTGTCGCGCGCTGGCGACGGCATCCAGATGATCAAGGGGCCCTGCAACTACCGCCCCTGCCAACATCACCACGACCAGACCACGAACTACGCGCATCCACCCTCGCCGCTGCCGAGCCGGAGACGCCACGCAGGTCAGGCCCGCCCGGCGACGCCGCGATCTTCAATTGACGATCGGATTGTCACCCGCGATAGAGGATTCGTCTAGATCTTTCGGCGGATTTCATCAAGAACTACACGATGTCCGAAAATAATCGCCAACTCAGGCGTCGACGGGCAGCGGGGCCGCGGCCGGGTTCACCCGGCTGACGATCTGATCCAGCACGATGCGTACGTAAGGCTCGCCCACCCACAGGTGCTTGGCCCCGTCGACCCCGATGACCTCGGCCTGCGGCACCCGCGCGAAGCGCCGCCTGGCCTCCTCGGGCCGCAGGTAGTCGTCGAACTCCGGCACCAGCGCCACCAGCGGCCGGCCGAATTCGGCCCACGCGTCCAGGTCCTCGTCCGTGGCCCGGTGCAGCGGCGGCGAGAGGAGGATGGCGCCCTCCACGAGCGGGTCGCGGGCCCATTTCAGCGTCAGCTCGGTGCCGAACGACCAGCCGACCGCCCACACGTGCGGCAGGTCGTGGTATTCGGCGTACTCCAGCGCCGCCGCCACATCGAACCGCTCCCCCTCCCCTCCGTCGAAGGTGCCGGAGGAGGTGCCACGCTCGGAGGAGGTGCCGCGCGTGTTGAAGCGGAGCACGGCCAGGTCGGCCAGGGCGGGCAGGCGGTTGGCCGCCTTCTTGAAGACGTGGCTGTCCATGAACCCGCCGTGGGTGGGCAGCGGATGGAAGGTGACGAGTGTCGCCACGGGGGGCCGGTCGAGGGGCAGGGCCAGCTCCCCGACCAGGGTCTGGCCGTCGGCCGTGTGCAACTCGATCGGCTCTCGCCGGGCGGGCAGCACCGTCGCCGCGCGAATCTCCAAGGTCGGTCCCTTCAGTGTGATCTTGCCCCTTGGGGGGCGGGGGCTGGGGGCGGGGGCGGGGCCGCTCAGTAGCGACTGCGGCCAGGGCCGCGATCCAGTCTCTTTCGCCAGCAGGCCGGATGCCAATGGCGACGCTCGTCGTCGCCGCCGCTCCAGCTCGGCCAGGCCACCAGGTGCGGCTGGCCGCCGCGGATCTCCTGGTCGCAGCCGGGGCAACGGTAGTCCTTGGCCGAGGAGGAGCCGGTGAGCATGCGGACTTTCCACTCGCCGTCCGGCCATTCCTCCACCCGCTCCATGCCCCCGGGCAGGCCGAGCGGGCGCGACGACTCCCTGCGGCGGGCGCGGCGCGGGCTCATGGCTCCGCCCGTACGAATGGCTCCGCCCGTACGAATGGCTCCGCCCGAACGGACATCTCGCCGGCCCCCGCGCCCCTTGGGCCGGGGGCGACCACTCCCACCATCGCGAACGCCATGCGTCCAGTTTTCCAGAGCCGGTAGGGTTGGCCGTCATGCGGCTGGTCATCGCGCGATGCAGCGTGGATTACATCGGACGGCTCACGGCTCACCTGCCGATGGCGCCGAGGCTCATTCTCATCAAGGCGGACGGCAGCGTGTCCATCCACGCCGACGACCGGGCTTTCAAGCCGCTCAACTGGATGAACCCGCCGTGCAAGCTCAAGGAGGACGGCCAGACCTGGACCGTCACCCACGGCAAGTCCGGCGAGAAGCTGGTCCTGACGATGGACGAGGTCCTCCACGACTCCAGCCACGAGCTCGGCGTCGACCCCGGTCTGATCAAGGACGGCGTCGAGGCGCACCTTCAGGAGTTGCTCGCCGAGCACATCACGACGCTGGGCCCCGGCTACACGCTGGTCCGCCGCGAGTACATGACGGCGATCGGCCCGGTCGACATCCTGTGCCGCGACGCGGTCGGCGCGACGGTGGCGGTCGAGATCAAGCGCCGCGGCGAGATCGACGGCGTCGAGCAGCTGACCCGCTATCTGGAGCTGCTCAACCGCGACCCGCTGCTGACCCCGGTCCGCGGCGTCTTCGCCGCCCAGGAGATCAAGCCCCAGGCCCGCGTGCTGGCCACCGACCGGGGTATCCACTGCGTCACGCTCGACTACGACGCGCTGCGCGGGATCGAACCGGAGAACCCCACGCTCTTCTGATACACACCACGTTCCTGTGTTGACATGTCACGACTAGACATTCTAGTTTTGACCTATCAAGATTGGAGCGTGATATGACGACGCCCTTCTACCTGAGCGGCAACCTCGCCCCCGTCTCCGACGAGACCGAGGCCCACGACCTCCCCGTCTCCGGCGCCCTGCCCACCGAGTTGACCGGGCGATATTTCCGTAACGGACCCAATCCAAAGCCGGGCTTCGACCCCGGCCACTGGTTCGGCGGAGCGGGGATGCTGCATGGCGTACGGATCGTCCGGGGCCGGGCGGAGTGGTATCGAAACCGGTGGGTTCGCACCAAGAAGTTCACCGACGACGCGCCCTTCATCGGCGAGCGCGGCGTCGACCTGGCCGCCGTCACGGCCAACACCTCCGTGATCAGGCACGCCGACCGGATCTTCGCGCTCGTCGAGAACGGCCTGCCGTACGAGATGACGCCGGAGCTGGCCACGGTCGGCCCGTGCGACTTCGGCGGGCGGCTGACCACGGCCATGACCGCGCATCCCAAGGAGGACCCGGCCACCGGCGAGCTGCACTTCTTCGGCTACGGCTACGCCCCGCCGTACGTCACCTACCACCGCCTGTCGGCGGGCGGCGAGCTGGTGGAGAGCCGGGAGATCGAGGTGCCGAAGTCGACGATGATGCACGACTTCGCCGTCACCGAGCACTACCTGGTCTGGCTCGACCTGCCCTTCGTGTTCGAGGCCGGGCGCGCGGGCGGCATGCCGTACGCCTGGGAGGACGGATACGGCGCCCGGATCGGCGTGACGCCCAGGCAGGGCGGCCCGACCCAGTGGTTCGAGGTCGACCCGTGCTACGTCTTCCACGTCGGCAACGCGTGGGAGGACGCGGACGGCCGGATCGTGCTCAACGGCGCCCGCTACTCGCGGGAGTCCTTCACCCGGGTCTGGGCCCGCATCGGCAACACCGGGGACCCGGCCAGGCACGCGGCCACGATCGGCGGCGCGACACTGCACCAGTGGACGCTCGACCCGGCGTCCGGCCTGGTCAAGGAGGAGGCGCTCGACGACCGGGGCATCGAGTTCCCCACGTTCGCCGACGACCTGCTGGGCCGCCCCAGCCGCTACCTGTACACGGTGGGCGAGAACTCTAACTCCATCGTCAAGTACGACCACCAGACCGACACCGCTCAGGTCAGGATGACCGGCGACGACACGGGCGAGGCGGTGTTCGTGGCGGCCGAGGGGGCGCGGGCCGAGGACGAGGGCTGGCTGCTGTCGGTGGTCACCACGGGCGGCAGCTCCGAGCTGCTGGTGCTCGACGCGAGCGACCTTTCGGACGTGGCGTCGATCCGGCTGCCCCAGCGCGTCCCGGCCGGCTTCCACGGGACGTGGCTGGCGGAGGGCTGAGCCATGGACCTCGCACTCGTCGCGGACCCGGCCGTCATCGAGCTGGCCGGTGAGGTGCTGGCCAGGGCGTTCCACGATGACCCGGTGGTCAGGTGGCTGCTGCCGGACGATCCGGGCACGGCGCTGATGTTCACCACGCTCGCCCGCTACAGCCACGCGATCACCGAGGCCGCCTACGACGCCGAGGGCGCGATGGCGGGGGCCGCGCTCTGGGATCCGCCGGGTCACCAGCCGGACGAGGCCGGCCTCCCCGGCTTCGTCGAGGCCATGGGCGAGCGGGTGTCGCACGGCATGGTGCTGGAGGAGACGTTCGCCGCGCACCGGCCCGCCGAGCCGCACTGGTACCTGGCGCAGATCGGCACGCTGCCCGAAGTGCGGGGCCGCGGCGTGGGCGGGGCGCTGCTGCGAACCGGTCTGGCCCGATGCACCGGGCTGCCCGTCTACCTGGAGTGCAGCAAGGAGTCCAACGTGTCGCTCTACGAGAAGTACGGATTCCACGTCACCGAAGAGTTCCGGCTCCCCGACGGGCCACTCGTGTGGGGCATGTGGCGGGCGGCGTCCTGAGCTGGTAAGTGACGGCTTACCGGTCTAGGGTGACGCCATGACCACGCTGACGTTCGACTCACTGAACCCGGCTACCGGCGAGGTCGTCGGAAGTCACCCCAAGCAGTCCGCCGAGGGCGTACGCGATGCCGTCGGCCGGGCCGAGCAGGCCGCGACCTGGTGGGCCGGGCTGGCTCCCGCCGAGCGCAGGCGCCGCCTGCTCGACTACAAGGCCGTGCTCACCCAGCACCTCAGGGAGCTGGCCGGGCTCGTGCACGAGGAGACGGGCAAGCCGGTCGGCGACGCCACGCTGGAGATGGTGCTGGCGATCACGCACCTCGACTGGGCGGCCCGCAACGCGGCCAAGGTTTTGGGGCGGCGCCGCGTCTCGACCGGGGTGATCGGCCTCAACCTGGCCGCCACGCTCGAATACCTGCCGCTGGGCGTGGTCGGTGTGATCGGGCCGTGGAACTATCCGGTCTTCACGCCGATGGGCTCGATCGCGTACGCGCTCGCGGCCGGCAACGCGGTCGTCTTCAAGCCGAGCGAGCTCACCCCCGGCGTCGGGGTACGTCTGGCGGAGCTGTTCGCCGAGTCGGTGCCGGAGCAGCCGGTGTTCCAGACCGTGACCGGGCTCGGGGAGACGGGCGCGCTGCTGGCGAAGGACCCGCGGGTCAAGAAGGTGGCGTTCACCGGCTCGACCGCCACGGCCAAGCGGGTCATGGCGGCCTGCGCCGAGAACCTGACGCCGATCGTGACCGAGTGCGGCGGCAAGGACGCGTTCATCGTCGACGCCGACGCCGACCTGAAGGCCGCCGCCGACGCCTGTCTGTGGGGGGCGATGTCCAACGCCGGGCAGACGTGCGTGGGTGTCGAGCGGGTGTACGTCGTGGACGCGGTCTATGAAACTTTCATGCGCGAGCTGTCGGACCGGGTCGCCACGGTCAAAGCCGGCGAGGACTACGGGCCGATCACCATGCCGGGCCAGCTGGACATCATCCGGCGCCACATCGACGACGCCACCAAGTCTGGAAAAGTCGTGACAGGTGGCCCCGGCTCGGTGCGGGCGCCGTACGTCGACCCGGTGATCGTCGAGGACGTGCCGGAGGACTCCCCCGCGGTGCGCGAGGAGACGTTCGGCCCGACGATCACCGTACGGCGCACCCGCGACGCGCGGGAGGCGCTGGAGCTGGCCAACGCCTCCGCATATGGGCTGGCCGGCACGGTCTTCTCCGGCAACGCGCGCCGGGCGACGGAGCTGGCCCGGCTGATGCGTACCGGGATGACGGCCGTCAACTCGGTCATCTCGTTCGCCGGAGTGCCCGCGCTGCCGTTCGGCGGAATCGGCGATTCCGGCTTCGGGCGCATCCACGGGGCCGACGGGTTGCGGGAGTTCGCCAGGCCCAAAGCGATCAGCCGTCAACGCTTCGCGATGCCCGGCATGAACCTGACTTCGTTCAGCAGAGCCCCCGCTGAGCTTGAGCGGCTGATCAGGCTTGTCACGTTCTTGCACGGCCGACGTAAGAGATAAAGTATATGCTCTTTCCCAAAACGGATCATCCGTCCATAATTGTGTGCTCTGGGGGCCACGATCATGTTGGACGGGTGGAATGTGAACCGGTCTTACCGGGGAATGTCGGCTGAGCAAAGGCTGGCGGACAGACGCGAGCGGCTGATGACAGCCGCCTACACGCTATACGCGAAGCCAGGTTTCGTGGCTACGACCATCGAAAGGCTGTGCTCGGAGGCCCGGATCTCGAACCGCGCCTTCTACGAATGTTTCGGCGGCCGTGAGGAACTTCTTCAGGCGCTGCACGAGCGGTGCGCGGAGGAAACCCTCGCCGTTGTGGCCAAGGCGTTACAAGAGGCGCCTGCGACCCTGGACGACAGGATGCAGGCCGGGATTCGCGCGTATATCGAGTTCTCCACGGCCGACTGGCGTCGCGCCCGCATCATGCACCTTGAGGTACGCAGGTCGGGCGACATTCTGACCGCTTCCCGGCAGCGGGCCGTCGACTCCTTCGCCCGCCTTGTCGAGGAGGCGGCGGCGGAATTCCCTCTGGGCGCCGAACCGAATCGACGCCTGGTGGCGCTCGGGGTTATTGGAGCGCTACAAGAGCTGCTCATCGAATGGCTGCTGTCGGAGGAGCCGCCGTCCATCGACGAACTGGTCGGTGTGGCCGTACACATCTTCGGCAGATCCCTCGGTTCGCCGTGAGGCGCTGATTACGGTTCGTGTTTATCTGGCGATCTGGTAAGGAGATAATCACCAAGCTAAAGGGTGATATCTGAGTTCCAGAAACTACTACCGCGTGTGGGAGTATGGCCGCGGAAAAGAGGGCGAGCAGCGGCTGATCGCTGCTCGCCCCTATATATCGCGACATCCCGGCGCACTCCCGAGCACCCGCCGGGCGCCGCTTCAGGCCACCGCGGCTGCCTGAATCTCTACCCGCAGGACCCGATTCAGCCGGGTCACCGCCAAGACCCGCATGATCCGCGGTGGCACCCCCCGAAGAACGAGGTGGCGTTGCACGCTGAGCGCGCGCCGATGCGTGCCCACGAGCACTCCGAGACCGGTGGCGTCGATCATCTCCAGCTTGGAGAGGTCGAGGATCAGATCGCCCTCGCCGGAGTCGACCGCGTCGTGCAGACGTTCCCGCACCCCCGCCGACGTGCCCGCGTCGAGCCGCGCTCCGATCCGCACCACCTGGGCCTTGGGATTGCCCCGGACGCGCATGCCACCTCCTCAGTCACGCCGCACACCTCACGCGGCGTATTCATACCCTTCCGCAGGGCGTCCGCCGAGGTGAACCCGGCACCGTCCCCCTACCCACGCAGCGGAAGTGACACAACCGCCCGCAGAAGGAACTCTCCATCGCCTGTGGGACGGGCCGTCACCTTGCCGCCGATGTCCGCCAGCCGCTCCCCCATGCCCGTCAGGCCACTGCCCAGGTCGGACACCTGATGGCGGACCACTCCGTCGTTGCGCACGCTCAGCTCCGCCTCCTCCTCGGTGAAGCGGAGGGTGATCTCGCAGAAAGAGGCCGTACTGTGCTTGAGCACGTTCGTCGCCGCCTCGCGGACCGCGTAGGCGAACACGGGCGCCACGCCGCCGGGCGGCTCGCGGTAGGGCAGCAGCAGCTCGCAGCGGACGCCGGCCGCTTCGAGTACGCCTTTCACGCTATTCAGCTCAGCGCTCAGGTCAAGTTCGCGATAGCCGCGCACCGCCTGGCGCAGCTCCCGCAGCGCCGTCCTGGTCAGGGTGTTCACCGCCACCATCTCCGCCTTCGCGGCGACGGCGTCGGCGGCCGACAGCCGTACGGCCAGCTCGGTCTTGACCGCGATGGCCGAGAGCTGGTGCCCCACGAGATCGTGCAGGTCCCTGGCGAAGCGCAGCCGCTCCTCCGCGACCGCCAGCCGGGTGTGCGCCTCCCTGCCCTCGTGAGCCTGTACGGCGAGCGTGTAGATCCACGCCCAGAACCGGTTGGACGGCGGCAGCAGGGCGCACATGATCGCGTAGACGAGTCCCAGGGCGAGGACCGCCCCATCGTCGTACGGAACGAGGATCGACACGAGGGGCTGTCCCATGAGGAGGGTGACGACGCCCAGCCCGGTGCCAACCGCGGCCGTACCCACTGCCAGGCCCACAGCCGCCCACACGCGGATATTGATCAGCGCCACGGACACCCAGGCCAGCAGCCCGAAGCCCCATCCGAACGGGTCGGCGCCCCCCAACACCGCGGCGAGGACGGCGAGAGCGCCGGCCGCCACCACCTCTCTCGTGAGGTAGCGGCGCTCCAGGACGGCGCGGGTGATGCGCAGGAAGAGCCAGGTGAAGACGATCAAGGCGATCATCGCGGGCACGATGCGCAGCCAGGAGAGCGTGCCGGTGGCGAGGCCGCCGAGGGTCGCCAGGGCGATGCCGACCCACGTCATCACGATCATGGAGTTCAGCACGCACAGGGAGATGCGCCGCGCCCGCCTGATCGCATCCATCTATTTCGCGTCCACCTGTTTCGGGTCCATCTATTTCGCGCGCAGCACGTCGCCGAGCTTGACCCTGGCCCCGGTCCGCAGCACCGCCCGCTCGTACACCTTCGCGCCGAAGGACAGCACCCCCGCCACGGCGAGCACCATCAGCACCGTGGACAGCCCGATCTCCCAGAGCGGCACGTCGGCGGCGGCCATCCGCACCGGCATGACCATCGAGGAGAACGGCGGCACGAGCGAGGCGACCCTGGCCAGCGTCCCGGTGGGGTCGGTGGTGGCGTAGAAGGCACCGAAATAGGTCACCATGATCAGCATGGTCAGGGGAGACATCACGTTGCTCACCTCCTCCTGCCGGGAGACCAGTGAGCTGAGCGCGGCCGCGAGCGTGGCGAAGAAGGCGTAGCCGAGTACGAACCAGAGCAGCACTCCTGCCACGATCCCCGGCAGGCCGGGCGGGAAATCCACCGCGATGCCCGAGACGAGCGAGGCCGACACCCCGACCACCAGAATCGTGACGAGGTTGATCAGGCCGAGCGCGCCCAAGCCGATGATCTTGCCGGCGAGCAGCTGCCACGGCCGGACCGAGGTGAGCAGGATCTCCACGATCCGGCTGCCCTTCTCCTCCACCACTCCCATGGCGACCATCATGACCTGTCCGATGATCAGCATGAAGAGCACGAGGACGAGCACCACGGCGATCCCGGTCCTGGCGGCCTGGTAGCGGGTGTCGGCACCCACGGACACCATCTGGAGCGGCGGGATCGACACGCCTGCGGCGCCCAGCTTGAGCTCCCGGTTGGTGCTCTGCAGCAGCACGCCCAGCTCGGACTCGATCTCGCCGTCGGTGAGCACCTTGGCGTTGTTCACCAGCGCCACGTCCACATCGCCGTCGAGCACCGCCTTCTTGGCCGCCGCCTCGTCGGGGAACGTGCGCCACTCGAACTCCGCCTCCGGCAGGGCCGCCTTGAGCGGCAGTTGCTGGGAGTTCACAGTGCCGATCTTGTACGAATCAGGGCGGTCCAGGACCTTCGGCGCGAACGCCACCGCGCCCACCAGTACGGCGGTGATGAGCAGTCCGATGACGAAGGCCTTCGTCCGGATATGGGTGGTGATCTCGCGCCTCGCCACCAGCATCACGCTGTTCACGCCACGGCCTCCTTGAAGATCTCGGTCAGGGTCGGCTGTTCGGCGCCGAAGTGCTCGACCTGCCCGGCCTTCATGGCGCGGCGCAGGATCTCCTGGCCATCCCCGTCGGTGGTGAGCAGCACATGCCGATCGCCGGTGACGGTGACGGTGCCCGGCAGGCCGTCGGCCCACCCGGGCGCCGGGTCGCGCACCACGACGCGGAGCGTACGGCCCTCCGCCGCCCGCAGATCGCCGACCGTACCGCTGGCCACCATCCGGCCCGCTGCCACGATGCCGACCGAGTCGCACAGCCGCTCCACCAGCTCCAGCTGATGGCTCGAGAAGATCACCGGTACGCCCCCGCGACACCGCTCCTGCAACACCGTGGCCAGCGCGTCCACCGCGATCGGGTCGAGCCCGGAGAACGGCTCGTCGAGCACCAGCACCTCGGGATCGTGCACCAGCGCCACCGCGAGCTGCACGCGCTGCTGGTTGCCCAGCGACAGCGCCTCGACCGCGTCACCCCGGCGCTCGGTCAGGCCCAGCCGCTCCAGCAGGTCGTCGGCCGCCGTCCTGGCCGCCGCGGCGTCCATACCGTGCAACCGGCCGAAGTACTCGACCTGCTCGGCGACCCGCATCTTCTGGTACAGCCCCCGCTCCTCGGGCATGTAGCCGAACCGCCGCCGGTCGTTGTACTCCAGCGGCCGGCCCTGCCAGCCGACCGAGCCTTCATCAGGCTGCAGCACACCCATGACGATCCGCATGGTGGTCGTCTTGCCGGCGCCGTTCGCGCCGACGAACCCGAACATCTCGCCCGCCCGTACGGCGAAGCTGATCCCGTCGAGGGCCACCTTGCCCTCCGGCGCGTCCGGCCCACCGGCGAAGCGCTTACGCAGCTCGCTGATCTCGAGCATCAGATCCTCTCCTTAGTCATGCAAGCCATCGTCTCGGGCGGCGCCGCACGCTGGTAGTCGTGCAAATCACCGACGCCGTATGCGCCCCGCGTCCGTTCCGGGTGACTTTTGTCATTACGCTGACCTCATGACGCGTGCCGACAAGGACAAGCCGGTCGTCCTCTCCCGGATCTACACCCGCACCGGAGACGACGGCACGACCACGCTGAGCGACATGAGCCGCACCGCCAAGACCGACCTCCGCCTGGCGGCCTACGCGGACGTGGAGGAGGCGAACGCCCATCTGGGCCTGGCCATGTCGCACGGCACGCTGCCGATGGAGCTGACGGCGGTGCTGATCCGCGTCCAGAACGAACTCTTCGACGTGGGCGCCGACCTGGCGACGCCGGTCACGGACAATCCGGAGTTCCCGCCGCTGAGGGTCGAGCAGTCCTACATCGACTGGCTGGAGGCGCGGTGCGATGAGTTCAACGAGCAGCTCAAGCCACTGCGCAGCTTCATCCTCCCCGGCGGCGACCCGTCGATAGCCGGGCTGCACGTGGCAAGGGTCACCGTCCGGCGCGCGGAACGTACGACGTGGGCGGCGCTGGAAGCGCACGAGGACATGAACCCGCTGACGGCCAGATACCTCAACCGCCTGTCAGACCTGCTGTTCATCCTGTGCAGAGTCGCCCACGCGGGCGGCGAGATCCTCTGGAAGCCAGGCGGCACCCGCTAACTCCCTTTAGGGACCTCAGCCCCCACGGGCCGCGTTCTTCTGCTCCCCCGAAGGGGGTATCCCTCCCAAGGGACCTCAACCACCACGGACCGTCACAAAGACCGAAACGGTCGCGTGACGAACCCCACCGGAGCCTAGGCGACGTCCAGATAAGCGCTCGGCGGCGCGGACTCAAGCCAGGCGAGAAACCCGGTCAGCGCGTCCGCACTCATCGCCAGCGAGATGTCCCGCGTGGTGCCAGAGCAGTCCACCGCGAAGAACCCACTGTCCAACTCCCGCCGCGAGGAAACGACGAGGCCCCGCCTCGCGATAGCGTGGCGGGGCCTGAGTCGCAGACCTATGAGCGGGATCCAATGGAGCTCCCCGTCGGCGTAGCGGGCTACCCCGCGCTGCCAGCCGTGGTCTCCCACGCGCAGGCGGCAGGGCACACTCCCCCGGGAGCGGGCCACCAGGAGCCCGCGCAACACCACCAGGACGGCGACCAGCAGCACACAGATGAGAACCGTCGCTACCAAGCCGCCCCCTTGCATCAAACCCGCTTCAAAAAACTAGACCTCAAGGATCTAGACCTCAAAGGATCTAGACCTCTTCGCCGGCCGCACGCAGCCGGGCCTTGGCACGCTTGGCCTCGACGGCCGCGTCGGCGTCCGCCTGGTCGGCCTCGATCGAGGCCTGCGCCCGTTCGAGAGCGTCACGGGCCGCCGCGATGTCGACCTCCGAGCCGAGCTCGGCGACCTCGGCGAGCACGGACACCTCGTCGTCGGCCACGGAGATGAATCCGCCGTGGACCGCCGCGACCAGGTCGCCCTTGCCCTCCCGCTTCACGCGCAGCACGCCGCCCTCGACGAGGACGCCGAGCACAGGTGCGTGTTGCGGCATAATACCGATCTCGCCGTCCACGGTCTTGGCAATCACCATGTCGGCCTCGCCCGACCAGATCTCACGCTCGGGCGAGACAACGCCTACTCGTAGCTTCGCCACGTAGGCTCCTTTCCGGACAGGAGTGGGGGTACGGCTCGCGCCATACCCCCACCACGGGCGATCAGCGCTCGAGTTCCTTGGCCTTGGCGATGGCCTGGTCGATGCCGCCCACCATGAAGAACGCCTGCTCGGGCAGGTGGTCGTACTCGCCGGCGCACAGGCCCTTGAAGGAGCGGATGGTCTCCTCCAGCGGCACGTTCTCGCCGGGCTGGCCGGTGAACGCCTCGGCGGCGTACATCGGGTGCGACAGGAACCGCTCGATACGGCGGGCCCGCTGGACGGTCACCTTGTCCTCTTCCGACAGTTCGTCGATACCGAGGATGGCGATGATGTCCTGGAGCTCGCGGTACTTCTGCAGGATCCGCTTGGTCTCCTGGGCCACCGCGTAGTGCTCCTCGCCCACGATCTGCGGGTCGAGGATGCGGGAGTTGGAGTCGAGCGGGTCCACCGCGGGGTAGATGCCCTTCTCCGAGATCGGCCGGGAGAGCACGGTCTGCGCGTCGAGGTGCGCGAACGCGTTGTGCGGGGCCGGGTCGGTGATGTCGTCGGCGGGCACGTAGATCGCCTGCATGGAGGTGATCGAGTGACCACGCGTCGAGGTGATGCGCTCCTGGAGCACACCCATCTCGTCGGCCAGCGTGGGCTGGTAACCCACGGCCGACGGCATACGGCCGAGGAGCGTGGACACCTCGGAGCCGGCCTGCGTGAAGCGGAAGATGTTGTCGATGAAGAGCAGCACGTCCTGCTTCTGCACGTCGCGGAAGTACTCCGCCATCGTCAGCGCCGACAGGGCGACCCGCAGACGGGTGCCCGGCGGCTCGTCCATCTGACCGAAGACGAGCGCGGTGTCCTTGAGGACGTCCGCCTCTTCCATCTCCAGCCAGAGGTCGTTGCCCTCACGGGTGCGCTCGCCGACGCCGGCGAACACCGAGGTGCCACCGAAGTTGCGGGCGACCCGGCGGATCATCTCCTGGATGAGGACGGTCTTGCCCACACCCGCGCCGCCGAACAGGCCGATCTTGCCACCCTGTACGTACGGCGTGAGCAGGTCGATGACCTTGATGCCCGTGACGAGCAGCTCGGTGCGCGACTCGAGCTGGTCGAACGGCGGCGACGGCCGGTGGATGCCCCACTTCTCGTTGATCTTGAGAGAAGCGGTCGGCACGTCCAGCGACTCGCCGAGCGTGTTCCACACGTGACCCTTGACGACGTCGCCGACGGGCACCGAGATCGGCAGGCCGGTGTCCGTGACGGCCGCACCCCGGACCACACCGTCGGTGGGCTGCATGGAGATGGCCCGGACGATGTTGTCACCGAGGTGCTGGGCGACCTCGAGGGTCAGCAGCTTGGTGTCCTCACCGAGGGTTACGTCGATGGTCAGCGCATTGTAGATGTCGGGCATCGCCTCGACGGGGAACTCCACGTCGACGACGGGCCCTGTGACCCGAGCCACGCGGCCGACACCGGCCGCGGGGGTCTCAACGGTCTCAACAGCCTCTGCAGTCATTTCACTCTTTCCCCGCTGCGGCGTCAGCGAGCGCGTTGGCGCCACCGACGATCTCGCTGATTTCCTGGGTGATCTCCGCCTGACGAGCCTGGTTCATCTGCATGGTGAACACGCGGATCAGCTCGTTGGCGTTGTCCGTGGCGGACTTCATCGCGCGGCGACGCGCGGCCTCCTCTGAAGCCGCCGACTCCAGCAGCGCCGTGAAGATGCGGGACTCCACGTAACGCGGCAGCAGCGACTCGAGTACGTCGGCCGCGGTGGGCTCGAACTCGAAGTAGGGCGGGATCGCGTCGCTCTCGCTCGCCTCGGTCTCCTCGACCTCCAGCGGCAGGATGCGCTTGACCACGACGTTCTGCGTGAGCATCGAGACGAACTCGGTCGAGACGATGTGGATCTCGTCGATCCCGTTCTCGTCCTTGAACGACTCGATCAGCAGCTCGGCGATCTCCTTGGCGTCGCTGTAGGCGGGCTTCCTGGAGAAGCCGACCCACTGCCCGCCCATCGTCCGGTTGCGGAAGGAGTGCCAGGTGACACCCTTACGGCCGGTGACGAACGGGATGACCTCCAGGCCGCGGGTCTTCAGCAGTCCGCGCAGGGCCTCGGCCTCGCGCAGGACGTTGGCGTTGAAGCCGCCGCAGAACCCACTGTCGCTGGTGACGACGAGCACGCCCGCCTTGGTGGGATTGTCCTTCGCCACGGTCAGCGGATGGTCGACGCTCGCCGCGTTGCTGACGACACCGGTGACGGCGCGAGTGATCTCACGCTCGTACGGCAGCGCCGCCTGCATCCGCATCTGCGCCTTCACGATCCGCGAAGAGGCGATGAGCTCCTGAGCGCGGGTGATCTTGGCGGTCGACTTGACCGACTTGATCCGCCGCCGCAGCAGCCTTAGCTGGGCACCCATGGGCTACTTCTTCTCCGCCGAGCGGACGACCTTGCGAATCTTCTCCTGGCCGACCTCGCCCTCTTCGAGCGGTGCGACCGGCTCGTCCTTGACCAGGAGCTCGCCGGAGAAGGTGGTGAAGGACTTCTTGAACTCCGTGATGGCGTCCTTGAGCACGGTCACCGTGTCGTCCAGCAGATCGTTGGTCTCACGGATGCTGTCGAAGACACCCTTGTGCTTGCTCTGCAGGTAGTCCAGGAACTCCGACTCGAAGCGGCGGATGTCCTCGACCGGCACCTCGTCGAGCTCACCGGTGGTGCCGGCCCAGACCGACACGACCTCGCGCTCGACCGAGAACGGCGAGTACTGGGCCTGCTTGAGCAGCTCGGTCAGGCGCTGACCGCGCTCCAGCTGAGCCTTGGACGCCGCGTCGAGGTCGGACGCGAAGGCCGCGAAGGCCTCCAGGTCGCGATACTGCGACAGCGACAGACGCAGCGTGCCCGCGACCTTCCGCATCGCCTTGATCTGCGCCGAGCCACCGACTCGCGAGACCGAGATACCGACGTTGATGGCGGGGCGGATACCGGCGTTGAAGTAGTCGGTCTCCAGGAAGCACTGCCCGTCGGTGATGGAGATGACGTTGGTCGGGATGAACGCCGAGACGTCGTTACCCTTGGTCTCGATGATCGGCAGACCGGTCATCGACCCCGCGCCCATGTCGTTGGAGAGCTTGGCGCAGCGCTCCAGCAGGCGGGAGTGGAGGTAGAAGACGTCGCCCGGGAAGGCCTCACGGCCCGGCGGACGGCGCAGCAGCAGCGAGACCGCGCGGTAGGCGTCGGCCTGCTTGGTCAGGTCGTCGAAGACGATGAGAACGTGCTTGCCCTGGTACATCCAGTGCTGCCCGATGGCGGAACCGGTGTAGGGCGAAATGTACTTGTAGCCCGCGGGGTCGGACGCCGGGGCGGCGACGATCGTGGTGTACTCGAGCGCGCCCGCCTCCTCGAGGCGAGCCCGCACCTGGGCGATCGTCGAGCCCTTCTGGCCGACCGCGACGTAGACGCAGCGCACCTGCTTGTCCGGGTCACCGGACGCCCAGTTCTCGCGC
This sequence comes from Nonomuraea sp. NPDC049028, assembly GCF_043197735.1. Classification (NCBI taxonomy): domain Bacteria; kingdom Bacillati; phylum Actinomycetota; class Actinomycetes; order Streptosporangiales; family Streptosporangiaceae; genus Nonomuraea; species Nonomuraea sp. NPDC049028. The sequence goes on along the minus strand of NZ_JBICTR010000002.1, from coordinate 793,777 downwards.
TGGTTGATGATGGTGTCCACGGCGATCGCGGTCTTGCCGGTGCCACGGTCACCGATGATCAGCTGACGCTGGCCACGGCCGATCGGCGTCATGGCGTCGATCGCCTTGATGCCGGTCTGCAGCGGCTGCTTCACCGGCTGCCGCTGGACGACCGAGGGGGCCTGGAGTTCGAGGGCGCGCAGGCCCTCGGACTCGATGGCGCCCTTGCCGTCGAGCGGGTTGCCGAGGGGGTCGACCACGCGGCCGAGGAAGCCATCGCCGACGGGCACGGACAGGACCTCGCCCGTCCGGCGGACCGTCTGGCCCTCCTCGATGCTGCTGAAGTCGCCCAGGACCACGACACCGATCTCGCGGGTGTCGAGGTTGAGTGCCAGGCCGCGCGTGCCGTCCTCGAACTCGAGCAGCTCGTTCGCCATCGCCGAGGGAAGGCCGGAGACATGGGCGATGCCGTCGCCACAGTCGACGACGGTCCCGATCTCCTCGCGCGCGGCGCCTTCCGGTTCGTACGCCTGGACGAAGCGCTCAAGCGCGTCCCGGATCTCGTCCGGCCGGATCGTAAGCTCCGCCATCTCTTCTCTGTCTCCTCTATCGCCCTAGCCGGCCAACCGGCGGCGGACTTCTTCGATTCGTCCCACAATGGTGGTGTCGATGATCTCGTCGCCGATGCGGACCGAGAAACCACCGAGCACTCGGGGATCCACTTCGACGTTGACGTGCACGTCGCGACCGTAAGAGGTGCGCAGCCACGCCGTGAGACGCTGCTTCTGCTCCCCGGTCAGCTCGACCGCGGTGCGCACCGTCGCGACGAGGCGCTGGCGCTGCTGCGCCACCAGCCGGCTGAACTCCTCCAGGCCTGCCTCCAGGCTACGCCCACGAGGATGCACGACCACCTGCGTGATCAGACGCAGGCTGGTGGGGGCGGCACGGCCACCGAGCAGGTCCTGCAGCAGCTGCCGCTTGCCCTCCTCGGGAGCGGCCGCGTCGGTGAGGGCCAGGCGGAGCTCGAGGTTGGCGGCGACGATCCGGCCGAAGCGGAAGAGCTCGTCCTCCACGTCGTCCAGCTTGCCCTGCGCCTCGGCCTCCGCGGCCGCGGCGACGACGCCGAGCCGTTCGAGCACGTCGGCCACGTCTCCGGCGCGCGACCACTTGACCTCGACCGCGGCCTCGGCCGTGGCGAGCGCGGCCGCGCTGACCTTGCCATCGAGCAGATTCCGGATGACCTGCGCCTTCTGAGCACCGGGCCGGGCCGGGTCCGACAGGGCCCGGCGCAGTCCGTGCTCACGGTCCAGCAGGTCCGCGATCGCGTTGAGGTCCTCGGCCAGCCGGCCCAGGTCCGCCGAGCCCGCCACAGCGTTGAACCGCTCCTCGACCACGGCGAGCGAGTCTTTGCTGAGGCCCCTCATCTGGTCGCTCACCGCACCGCCTGCGCGTCCGAGCGCTCCAGCTCGTCGAGGAACCGGTCGATGACGCGGCTCTGCCGGGCCTCGTCCTCCAGGGACTCACCAACGATGCGGCCGGCCAGGTCGGTCGACAGCCGGCCGATCTCGGTACGGAGCTGGGCGAAGGCCGCCTGCCGGTCCGCCTCGATCTGGGCGTGCGCCGCCTCGACGAGACGGCGGGCCTCGGCCTGCGCCTCCTCGCGGAGCTCTGCCCGGATCTCCGCGGCCTGCTCGCGAGCCTCCTCACGGAGACGAGCCGCTTCCTGCCTGGCCTCGGCCAGCTGTTCGCGGTACTGCTTCTGCAGGTTCAGGGCCTCGGCCTGAGCGTCTTCCGCTCTCTTTATGCCGCCTTCGATAGCTTCGGTCCGCTCGGCCAGCGTCTTCTGGATACGCGGGACGAGCAGCTTACCGACTACAAAAAGGACGACGAAGAACGAGAAGATACCGACGACGAGCTCGAATGTGTGCGGGATGAGGGGGTTGGACCCCTCCTCCGCGGCCAGGAGCGTAGCTGCCTTGATCATGGATGCAGCCTTTCGTCAGAAGGGGTGATCAGGAGGCGCCGATGTTCTGGAAGATGAACGGCGCGACCAGACCGAGCAGGGCCAGGGCCTCGGTGAGGACGAAGCCGAGGAGCATGTTCTGGCGGATCAGGCCGTAGGCCTCGGGCTGACGCGCGATGGCCTGCACGCCCTGACCGAAGATGATGCCGACGCCGATGCCGGGGCCGATGGCGGCAAGACCGTAACCGATGGCGGTGACGTTGCCGGAGACCTCAGCGAGAACGCTCATTGCTGTATTCCTTTACTGGACGGCCGGTGAAGCGATGTCTCCACCGGTCATGGATATTCCGGTATGGATGGTTCTCAGTGCTCGGGGTGAAGTGCGTTGCCGATGTACATCGACGCCAGCATGGCGAACAAGAACGCCTGCAGGAACTGGATGAAGATCTCGAAGCCGGTGAAGATGATGGTCATGATCACGCCGATGACGCCGACGGGGGCGCCCAGCGGAGTCAGCTTCTCGAACAGGAACCAGAAGCCCACCATGCTGAAGAACGCGAGGAGCATGTGACCGGCGAACATGTTCGCGAACAGTCGGACGGCGTGCGTGAACGGCGCGATGATCAGGTTCGACAGGAACTCGATCGGCGACAGCAGGATGTAGATCGGCTTGGGCAGTCCCGGCGGGAACATCATGTTCTTGAAGTAGCCGATCGCGCCCTGGTGCTTGACGCCCAGGTAGACCTTCAGCACGTAGATCGAGATCGCGAGCACGGCCGGGAAGGCGATGTGCGAGGCCACGGGGAACTGGAGCAGCGGGACGACGCCCATGATGTTCCACACGAACACCAGGAAGAACAGCGTCAGCAGCAGGCCCATCCACCGGTCGGCGTCCTTGCCCAGGAAGGGCCGGGCGACCTGGTCGCGGACGAACATGTAGCCGTATTCGGCCACGTTCTGAACGCCCCGTGGCACGATCTTCGGGCTGGCGAAGGCTGCCCAGCAGAAGCCGATCACGATGATCGAGCTGAGGATCGCGAGAAGAACCGGCTTGGTGAACCAGTCCACCCCGGGAATGATGGGGGCGAAATTGAACAGTTCATCAGGCGACGGCGCCTTGAACTGATCGTCGGCGAGGACCGTCAGCGCACTCACGCGGCGTTCCCTTCAACGTCGTAGCGGATCACAAGGGTTTCCTCAGCGAAGTGGTCGCGCCGTGCGGCTAGCGACCGTACTTGCGGTAGACCAGGTACACGGACAGCACGATCCCCAGGACGACGCCTATAGGGAAGAACGCGGACGTGTCGAGCCAACGGTCCAGCAACCAGCCGCCGCCGCCGTAGATCGCCATCCCGGCGAGCAGGTAGCTGGGGATCGACCATGCGGCGTTGGCGAAGTCCTGACCGTCGTCTTCCGGTCGGCGTTCCTGTTCGCTCATCGCGGGGCCGACGATAGCAGGCAAGTAGAGGACTAGTCATATCGGACCCCATCCCTTTACCAGCCTCATGGGCCACCGTTCCCCGGGACCTTGGCTTCGGGGTCGACATAAAGCATTTTTGTCTTCATGAACGCCCGGACCTCGAAGGCCGTCCAGACGAGCGTGCATACCACGACGGACCAGGCAAAAGCCTTGTTGTTCCACGCCGTGGTGTCGCCGAAGGCCGCCAGCATCGCCATGATGGCGATGACTTTGATGAGGTAGCTCACCATGGCGACGATGGCCATGAGTTGCGGGGACACTCGGGCCGCGTAGGAGACGGCCACCACGCTGATGCTGAAGAAGACACCGACGAGCGCCGTGCCGATGGCCGCGCCCAGCGCTCCCTTCGCTCCCGACAGGAGCAGGGCCACGACCACGGCGACCACCCCAACCGCGAGGGTGGGGATCGCGGCACTCTTGAGTACGCGCACGTCGTTGGCCTGCATCGGTGCTCCAGTAAGCATGTTATCAAGCGAGCGTTTGCTACCCCCAAAGCCGGTGCATTGGGGGCCCCTGCTCGTGAAAGATATCACAAGCTCACTGAAGACCGCTTTTACCTGCCGTTTCTAGTTCGCGATCATGAACGGCCTGGAACGGCAGGAATGACCGGTTTCGCCGCAGCGCTCGCCCGCTCCTGCGACGGACCCGGCGGCGGTCCGACGGGCGGCGGGACCTGCCGCCTGACCTCGGCTTCCGGCACGATCGGCGGCATGGGGCCGGTGGGCGGGCCGTCGTCGTCGGACCTGCCGCGGGAGTGGAGGCCGCCCCTGCCCCGCCAGCGTGGCGCGGCCATCAGGACCAGCACACCGAGCGCGAGCAGGATGACCACCGGGAACAGCAGGATGGGCACACCGATCGTGGACAGCGCGACGATGCCGAACGCGAACAGGAACGTCCACGCGTACATGATCAGCACAGTGCGGCGGTGGGAGTGGCCGATGTCGAGCAGGCGATGGTGCAGGTGACCGCGGTCGGGCGCGAACGGCGACATGCCGTGCGAGGTGCGCCGCACGACGGCGGTGATCAGGTCGATGAGCGGGAGCACCAGCACCGCGGCGGGCACGAGCAGCGGCAGCAGCACCGGCACCCGGTTCATGCCCTCGATGACCGACGGGTCGACCGGCGTCACGGTGACGATCGAGGAGGCGAGCACGAGCCCGATGAGCATCGCCCCGGTGTCGCCCATGAAGATCTTCGCGGGATGGAAGTTGTGCGGCAGGAATCCCAGGCAGCAGCCGATGAGGATGGCGGCGATGGCCGCCGTGGTGGCGATGCGGTCGCCGCTGATGCTCTGTTTGAGGAAGATCGAGTAGGCCCAGGTGGCCATGCCCGCGATGCAGACGATGCCCGCCGCCAAGCCGTCGAGGCCGTCGACGAAGTTGACCGCGTTGATCGCCACCACCACGACCATGATCGTGATGACGGTGCTCAGTGTGTAGTCGAGGCTGGTGGAGCCGCCCCAGTCCTTGGGCAGCGGGATGTAGGTGAGCCGCAGGCCGAACCAGACGAGCACGCCGGCGGCCGCGATCTGGCCGGCCAGCTTGATGAAGGCGTCCATGCCCCACCAGTCGTCGAGGAACCCCGTCAACGTGATGAGGCCGCCCGAGATGATCAACGCCATCACCGGGTTGCCCTCGGCCTCGCTCAGCACCTTGCCGGTGTTGGTCAGCTCGCTGGCCACCAGCAGCCCGACGACCAGCCCGCCGTACATGGCCAGACCGCCCAGTCTCGGCGTCGGCGTGGTGTGCACGTCGCGTTCGCGGACCTCGGGCATGGCGCCGATGCGGATGGCGAAGCGGCGCACCAGCGGGACGAGCAGATACGTCACCGCTGCCGCAATGAGCGCCATGAACAGGTATTCGCGCACGGACCTAGTTTCCTGGATGCTCCGACCGGCTGTGACCGGAAATCGACACACACCAGCTTAATTTTGGCTCTTAATATTGGCTGTCATATGGCTGGAAGGCCCCCACCAGGGCCGCGACCCGCCCCTTGACCTCGGCCGCAGTGCCCGGATGGCGTACGGCCTGCACGAGCAGGGCCCCCACTTCCTTCAACTCCTGGGGCCCCATCCCCTGAGTGGTGAGACACGGAGTGCCGACACGTATCCCGGAGGTCACGGCCGGAGGCTCCGGATCGTACGGGATCACGTTCCGGTTGAGCGTGATCCCCGCCGCGGCGCACCGCCGCTCGGCCTCGGCGCCCGACACGCCCAGTTCGCGCAGGTCGATGAGCATCAGATGCGTCTCCGTGCCGCCTGACACCGGCCGCATCCCCTCGGCCGCCAGGGAGTCGCACAGGGCCTGGGCATTGGCGACCACCTGCTTGGCGTACGCGCCGAACTCGGGCCGCAGCGCCTCGCCGAACGCCACCGCCTTGGCCGCCACGGCGTGCATGAGGGGACCGCTCTGGATGAACGGGTACACCGCCCGGTCGATCCGCGCGGCGAGCTCCGCCGTACAGAGGATGCCGCCCCCGCGCGGTCCGCGCAGCGCCTTGTGCGTGGTGTAGGTGACCACGTCCGCGTACGGCACGGCGGACGGAATGGCGCCACCGGCCATCAGCCCGATCGGATGCGCCACGTCGGCGAGCAGCCAGGCGCCCACCTCGTCCGCGATGCCACGGAAGACGGCGAAGTCGATCAGCCGGGCGTAGGAGGTGGCGCCACAGACGATCACTTTTGGCTGGTGCCGCAGCGCGAGGTCCCGTACTTCGTCGTAGTCGATGAGTTCGGTGTCCCGTCGCACCCCGTATGACACGACGTCGAACCATCTTCCCGAGAAGTTCACCTTCGAGCCATGGGTGAGATGACCGCCGTGCAGCAGGTCCATGGCCAGCATGGTGTCGCCGGGCTGCAGCAGGGCCGCGTACGCCGCGAGATTGGCGGAGGCCCCCGAATGGGGCTGCACGTTGGCGTGCTCGGCCCCGAACAACCTCAAGGCCCGCTCGATCGCCAGCCGCTCCGCCCGGTCGACGACCTCGCAGCCACCGTAGTAGCGATGGCCCGGGTAGCCTTCGGCGTACTTGTTGGTCAGGGTGGATCCGAGGGCGGCGAGGACCGCCGGGGAAGCGAGATTCTCACTCGCGATCAGCTGGAGACCACCGCGGACCCGTTCCAGCTCGTCGAGCAGCACCTGAGCCAGCTCGGGGTCCTGCCGCTGGAGCCGTCCAAAGTCCGGACCGTAGTAGGGCGCTACACCCATTCTCCCACTGTACGGCCATTTGTCCGTTTTTCCCATGCCCCACCGTCGTTCCGGCAGTCAGGCGGGCTGCCGGAGCGCTGCTCCACGAACGCGCGCCGACCATCCGTCCTTCCTCTACCTGACGGGAACCCCAGCCACGACGGACCGTCATCTTCCACTCCCCCGACGGAGGACCCGCCCGAAGGGACCCAAGCCATCACGGACCGCCTCCTCCGCTCCCCCCGGGGCCGCTCGACGGCACCCCAACCCCCACGAACCGTCTTCCCCTACTCCTCGCAGGGGATATCCCTCCAAAAGATCCCAGCCACGTCAGACCGTCACCGAGATTGAGACGGTCGGGTGACCGAAACACCGGGGGACCGTTGGGGCCGCCGCCCCCGACGAGGCGACCAGCCGAGCAGCCGGTGTGACGGCCAGTCGAGTGACTGGGCTCAGCATCGACCCAGCCGAGCGGTCAGGTGGGCGGTCAGTGGGTCGGGCTGTCAGGAGAACGCGTGAGGGGCGCCGATCGCACTGGGCACCCAGCGAGGCGTGTCGGCGGCCTCCTCGCTGATCGACGTCAGCACGGCCTGACGGTAGAGGGCGAGCCTGGAGCGCCACGCGCCGATGTCCTCGACGTAGCGGGTGCCCACAGGGGCATCCCACGTCTGCGGGCTCTTGGCAAGCTGGTACGCCTTGTCAAGGGCCGTTGTGAGGCCCTCTAGCAGGGGTAGGACGGTCTGCCAGGCGGTGACCAGGCGCTGGTACTCGGGATTGAACTCCCAGGCCCTTGGGTGGGCTTCCAGGGGGTTGCCGTTACCGTTGACGGGCGGGTTCTCGCCCGGTTGGCGGGGTTGAGGGGCGGGCGGGTCCAGGTACATCACACGCTCCTCTCGTGGGTCCCCGGCTCGATTGTGCCGGGCGGCCCATCAGGCTGAATGTCTCTGAGCGCCCACTCGCCCTTGCCGTACTCGCCCTGTGGCACCTGCACGCTCGGCATGTCCATGGGCGGAACGTCACGGGCGTGTTCGACCAGGGTGCTGAGCGCGTCGGTGTCCAGCGGCTTCACGTCGATGGAGACGACGTCGCCGGCCCACTTCCCGGCATCTGCCCCTTGTGCCGCGTAGACGGTCGTAGCGGTGGTCTCGCGGGTGGAGGTGTCGGCGGGCGGGGGCGTCGCGCTGTCGGTGGCAGGCGGCGGGGTGGAGCCACCCTGATCCGCCGACGGCTCGGTAGGTGGCACCACGACCGGTTCACCGACAGTGGGCATCGAGACATCCGTGGCCCGCTGCCCCGACGGATTGGTCGGTGTCGTGTCACCTGCTCTGTGGTCGGGCACCTGCTGACCCGGCGGGTTGGTGGGCGTCGCATCACCCGCCTTCTGATCCGGAACCTGCTGACCCGGCGGATCCGCCGGTGTGACCACCGAACCGTCGCCGGTCGAGCGCGTTCCCGTGTCCGTTCCCTGGCACTCGCCGGTGTCGGTCGTGGCCGTGGGTGTGTCCGCCGTCGCGGTGGAGTCGGCTGTCTGGGCCGTAGCGGCCGTGTCCGCCGTCGAGCCCGATATGTCGTCTACGGACCGCGTGCCGGTTGCGGAGGCTATATCTCCAGTTGATGGGGTGTGGTGGCCCGTGGATGAGGTTGCACTGCCGGGGTCGATCGTCCCCGGCTGGCCGTCGGGGCTGATGTGCCTGGGTGCCCACTCGCCCGTGCCGTACTCGTCCGCCGGGACCTCCACCCTCGGCATCTCGGCCGGCTGGACGTCGCGCGCGTGGTCCACCACCGTCGACACCGCGTCGGGGTCCAACGGCTTGGCGTCGATGGACACTACGTCGCTGCCGTTGTTGGCCCAGGCGTTGACGTCCGCGCCGTGCGTGGACGCGTCGCCGGAGACCGAGGGCATCTCGGCGGGCTGCACCTTCTCGATGTCGTCGAGCAGCGCCCGCAACTCTTCGGCCGTAGGCGGATCAATGGGCACCTGGAGCACCTTGACACCGTCGACCACGATGACCCGAGGTTTGTGCGGGTCGGAGTCGTCGGGATGGTCCTTGGCCGGGGTGTCGATGATCCCGCTGTCGGAGTCGGCGCCGCGATCTCGCCTGCTGGCGATGTCGTCGTCCTTGGGCTCGTCACCGGTGTCAGGCGTGATGTTGTCGACATCCGGTTTGTCGTCACCCGTCTTGGCGTCCGGCTTGTCCGCACCGGTCTTGGCGTCCGGTTTGTCGTCATCGCAAGCCTTAGCATCAGGCTTGTCTTCGCCTGTCTTCGCGTCCGGCTTATCGTCGGTCTTCGCGTCCGGTTTATCGCCCGTCTTCGCGTCCGGCTTGTCATCCCTCTTCGCGTCAGGCTTATCGTCCGTCTTGGCATCCGGCTTATCGCCCGTCTTCGCGTCGGGCTTGTCCTCGCCGGTTTTGGCGTCCGGCTTGTCGGCAGGGGTGTCGTCGTCCGCTCGCGGGTTCTCGTACTTGGACCGCTCATCGCCTCGGTCCTTCTTGGGCTCGTCGCCGTCCTTGGCGTCGCTGCCCACCGTCGGCGCGGCCTCCTTGGCCTGATCCCCCATCCGCGGGTGATCGGCCTTCTTCTCCAGCAGCCCAAGCCGGGCCGTCACGTCACGGACCATCACCTCGGCGGCGTCGGCCACCTGGACCGGGCGATGGGTGGTCTGGGTGGCCAGACCCGCCCCGCTCATGACCTGCCCGACACGGCCCTCGACCGACCGCATCTGCGTGACCGCGTGCTTAACCTCGGCCAGCAGATCACGGACCAGCTTGGGATCCATGCCGTCGAACTTGCCCATGGGTCACTCCCGGACGTCTCGCCGCTCCGGACTTCACCGTAAGGGCCTGCTGGCATCGCCGCAGCCGGGATAATCAGACGGTATACGTCAGGCGTCCCTTCAAGCCGCACACGCCGACCGGACAAACCGAATAAACCCGCCGGGCAAACCAGTCGGACGGGCATACGAGACGAGCCGGGTGGACGAACAGACCAAGGCCGACAGGCCCCGTGGTCAGTCGTCCGTGGCGACGTAGCCGATGATGCCGCGCAGTTTCTCCACCGGGATCGCCCCCCGCCTGAGCATCCGCGGCACCGCCGTGGTCAGGTCCAGGATCGTGGACGGTGTGTTGTCCGTGGTCTTGCCGCCGTCCAGGTAGACCGCGACCGACTCACCCAGCTGCTCCTCGGCCTCCGCCGCCGTGACGGCCGCCGGGGCGCCCGAGCGGTTGGCGCTGGAGACGGCCATCGGGCCGGTCTCCTTCAGCAGGTCGAGCGCGACCGGGTGGAGCGGCATGCGCAGCGCGACCGTGCCCTTGGTCTCGCCCAGGTCCCAGGACAGCGCCCGGTTGGCCTTGCAGACGAGCGTGAGCGGACCGGGCCAGAAGGCGTCGATGAGGTCCTGACCGTACGGTCCCAGGTCGTCGACCAGGGCGTTGGCCGCCCTGACGGTGCCGACGAGGACCGGTGGCGGCATGTCGCGGCCGCGGCCCTTGGCCTCGAGCAGGGCGGTGATCGCCGCGGGAGTGAAGGCGTCGGCGCCTATCCCGTAGACCGTGTCGGTCGGCAGCACTACCAGCTCGCCGCGGCGTACGGCGGAGGCGGCCTCCGTCAGGCCCTCGGCCCGCTGCTCCATGTCCGTGCAGTCAAAGCGTCTTCCCACGGTCTTATCGCCTCGCTCCGCTCGGCGGGGAGCGGTGCTCTCGAGGCTCCCCCCTCCTCATTCGATCACTTCGCGACCTCTCGCCGTCAGGAGAAGGCCGCGCCGCTCGCGTGCATCCTAGTCCTGGCCAAGTCTGGCCGTGACGAAGCGGTCCCTGCGGGTCAGATCCTGCCGCAGCCGTACGTCCCGCCAGCCGTTGTCCTCAGGGAACGTCAGGTAGACGGCCCTGCCCTGCTCGTCGGCGTGTTCGACGGAGACCCAGCCACCGGGGCGCAGCAGGCGGCGCGCGGTACGTTCGACGGCGCGTACCTCACCCAGACCGTCGTCCCCGGTGCCGTAGAGGGCCCGTGAGGGGTCGTAGTCGCGCACCTCGGGGTCGCGCGGAATCGCGCCAGGAGGGATGTAGGGCGGGTTGGAGATGACCAGGTCGACCTTGCCGTTGAGCTCGGGCAGGGCTTCGGCCAGGTCGTCCGGATGCAGGTGGGTGCGGCCCTGGCCGTGTTCGGAGATGTTGCGCTTGGCCCAGCCGTACGCGCCGGGGTCGACCTCGACCGCGTGCACCTCGGAGAGCGCGACCTCCTGGGCGATCGACAGCGCGATCGCGCCCGAGCCGGTGCCGAGGTCGACGACCAGGGGCGCGGCGACGTCCATCGCGCGCAGCGTCTCGATGGCCCAGCCCGCCATGACCTCGGTCTCGGGCCGGGGTACGAACACGCCGGGCCCGACCGCGAGCTCCAGGTAGCGGAAATAGGCGTGGCCGGTGATGTGCTGCAGCGGCTCGCGGGCCTCGCGCCTGGCGACGCCCTCCCAGAAGAGCGCGTCGAAGTCGGCGTCCTTGACCGTGTGCAGCTCGCTCCTGCGCACGGCGTGGACGAAGGCCGCGATCTCCTCCGCGTCCGTACGCGGTGAGGGCACACCTGCCTCGGCCAGCCGTGCGGTGGCGAGGGCGATTTCGTCCAGCAGAAATGTCATGAGTGTTGTGCGAGCTTCTCCGCCATTTCGGCGTCGATGAGGGCCTGGGTGACGGCGGTGAGCTCGCCGTCGAGAACTTGGTCGAGGTTATACGCCTTGAAGCCGACTCGGTGGTCGGAGATGCGGTTTTCCGGGAAGTTGTACGTGCGAACCCGCTCGGAACGGTCGACCGTCCGCACCTGCGACTTGCGTTCGGCCTGCGCGGCGGCCTCGGCCTGCTCCTGGGCGATGGCCAGCAGCCGGGCGCGCAGGATGCGCAGCGCCGACTCCTTGTTCTGGAGCTGGCTCTTCTCGTTCTGGCAGGAGACCACGGTGCCCGTGGGCAGGTGGGTGATCCGGACCGCCGAGTCGGTGGTGTTGACGCTCTGGCCGCCGGGGCCGCTGGAGCGGTAGACGTCGATGCGCAGCTCGTTGGGGTCGATCTGGACCTCGACGTCCTCGGCCTCGGGGTAGATGAGCACGCCCGCGGCGCTGGTGTGGATGCGGCCCTGCGACTCGGTGACGGGCACCCGCTGCACACGGTGTACGCCGCCCTCGAACTTGAGCCTGGACCACACGCCCTCGTCGCCCTTGGCCTTGATCGCGACCGTGACGTCCTTGTAGCCGCCCAGGTCGGAGTGCTGGGTGTCGATGATCTCGGTCTTCCAGCCGAGCCGCTCCGCGTAACGCAGATACATCCGGAGCAGGTCGCCGGCGAACAGCGCGGACTCCTCGCCGCCCTCGCCCGCCTTGATCTCCATGATGATGTCTTTGTCATCGTTGGGGTCACGCGGGATGAGCAGGTGTTTGAGCCGCTCTTCGAGGCGCGGGATGCGCTCCTCGATCTCGGCCGCCTCCGCGGCGAAGCCCTCGTCCTCGCCCGCCAGCTCCTTGGCCGCGGCCAGGTCGTCGCGGGCCGACGCCAGCTCCCGGTAGGTGCCCACGATCGGGGTCAGCTGCCGGTAACGCCTGCCGAGAGTGCGGGCCTTGTTCTGGTCGGCGTGCACGGCGGGATCGGCGAGCTGCAGCTCCAGCTCGGAATACTCCTTGAGCAACTCGTCGAGATTCACCGTGTGTCCTTCGTCTGGGGTGTAACGGTCTCTTCACCAAGAACGCCGACCCGGCGCACGTGAGTGCGTCCGGGTCGGCGTCGGTGAAGCTAGTTGCCCGAGGACTTCTTGCCGAAGCGCTTCTCGAAGCGCGCGACCCGGCCGCCGGTGTCGAGGATCTTCTGCTTGCCCGTGTAGAACGGGTGGCAGGCCGAGCACACGTCGGCGTGGATGACGCCGTTCTTGGCGGTGCTGCGGGTGGTGAACGTGTTGCCGCAGGTGCAGGAGACCTGGGTCACGTTGTAGGCGGGGTGGATGTCGGGCTTCATTGCTGTCCTTTCGAGGTGCGGTCGCCGGGTCGCCAGAAGTCGCGATCAAACGCGGGCGGGAGCCGGAACCGCTGCGGGTCAGCTACCAGTGTGCCAGATGCTGTAACCGTCCCAGGCCACTGGGCATTCCCGGAACCTTATAGCGGACTCACTGCCGTCACATTAGGCTCCCGCGCACAAACCATTACTTTTATCCCATAAGGACTGCGATCAGATGAAGAAGGGGCTGCGGTCGCTACTCGCGACCGCTACGGGGGCCGCGCTTCTCCTCGGATGCGTGAACCTCTCGGCCGCGCAAGCGGCCAGTGCTGGAAGCGACTTCAACGGGGCGGCCACGTCGGACGCGTTCATCCCGGTCGACCGGGACATCGAAGTCAGCGTCACTCTCAGGCTGAAGGACCCGGCGACCGTCACGGCGGCCGTCACTGGCAGCATCACTCCGCCCGGCAAGTCGGGACGGGACGTGGACTTCGACTTCCGGCCGTCTCCGGCGAGCAAGGCCACGGAGACGACGATCACCGGCAGGTTCGGCATCGGCAAGGACGACCCCGCCGGCGACTGGAAGCTGAACGTCAGTGTCCCGCGTGCCTCGGGCACCGGAAACAACGCCTTCGTCCTCAATGTCTCCGGCAAGCAGGGCATCACCAGCGGCGGCGTCACGCCCAACCCGGTGCGCCTGGTCAAGGGCAAGGACGTCAAGGTCTCGGTGAAGGCTTCGGTGACCGATGCGGAGTCGGTCTCCGCCAAGCTCATCAGCGAGGAGTCCAACGAGTCCTACGACCTGGGCGACCTGGAGCGCGGCTCCGACGGCTATTACCGCGGCAGCACGTTCTTCAGCGACGACACGCCTCCCGGCGACTGGACGCTGGAGGTGTACGCCAACCGCGGCGGCCAGTCGCTCAAGGGCGTCAGCTCCTTCACCGTCGTCGCCCCGGTGGGCGGCGCCTCGAAGAAGGCCAAGGTCAGGATCACGATCAAGGCCCCGGCCAAGGTACGGAAGGGTGCTTCCGTCACGGTCTCCGGCAAGGTCTATCGCGGCTCCAAGGGGTATCCGAAGAAGAAGCTGGAGGTCTACTTCAAGACCAAGGGCACCAAGACGTACAAGCTCCTGCGCTTCGTGAAGACGAACTCGACCGGCAAGTACGCCAGGTCCTTCACCATGAAGAAGGACGGCTACTTCCGCGTCAAGGCGCCCGGCACGAGCAGGACCCGCAGCGCGCTGTCGCCGCAGGAGTTCGTGGACGTCAGGTAGTCAACGGCCCAGATAGGTGAGTACGGCGAGCACTCGCCGATGGTCCTCGGGCGCCGGCCCGAGGGCCAGCTTGGCGAAGATCCCGGAGATGTGCTTCTCCACAGCCCCTTCGGTGACGACCAGCCGGGCGGCGATGGCCGTGTTGGAGCGACCCTCGGCCATCAGCGCCAGCACCTCGCGCTCGCGCCGGGAGAGCGTGTCGAGCGGGGCGCCACGCCGCTGCCTGCTGAGGAGCTGCATCACCACCTCGGGGTCGATGACCGTGCCGCCCGCCGCCACCTGCCGCACGGCCTCCAGGAACTCGGCCACGTCGGCCACCCGCTCCTTCAGCAGATAGCCGACGGCCGGGCCGATGAGCTCGCCCGCGTAGCGTTCCTCGACGTATTGCGACAGCACCAGGATCGGGAAGTCCGGGCTGGCCGCCCGCACCTTCAGCGCGGCGCGCAGCCCCTCGTCGGTGTGGCTCGGCGGCATCCGGACGTCGACGATCGCCAGGTCGGGCGCATGCTCCTTGACCGCGGTGATCAGGGACGGCCCATCGGAGACCGCCGCGACGGTCTCGATGCCTCCGTCGGCGAGCAGCCGGGCCAGCCCCTCACGGAGCAGTACGGAATCCTCGGCGATGACCACGCGCATGTGCAATGCCTACCACTCACAGGGCAACTCCGCGCGCACGAGGGTGGGACCGCCTACGGGGCTGTGCAGGATGAGCACCCCGTCAATGGTGGCCGCCCGGTCGGCTAACCCCGCCAGGCCGCCGCCCGCGCTGACCAGGGCGCCGCCGATGCCGTTGTCCCAGACGTCGACGATCACCTGCCGGTTTTCCTTGGTCACCCGTACGGACGCCTCAGTGGCGGCCGAGTGTTTGGCCATGTTGGCCAGGGCCTCGGCCACGATGAAGTAGGCGATGCTCTCCACGGCCGGGGGCGGCCGCTCGTCGGCCGTGCCGAGCTCGACCGCCACGTCCACGTGCACCGGCGCCCGCGCGGCCAGCCCGGACAGCGCCGCGTCGAGCCCCCGATCGCTCAGGATGGCCGGATGGATGCCCCTGGCCAGGTCGCGTAGCTCGGCGATCGCGGCCTTCGTGCCACTGTGCGCCTGGGCGATCAGCAGCCTGGCCTCTTCGGGGGCGTGGTCGAGCTTGGCCTGCGCCCGTCCGAGGTCCACCGCGACGGACAGCAGCCGCTGCTGAGCGCCATCGTGCAGGTCGCGTTCGATCCTGCGGCGCTCCGCCTCGGCCGCGTCGATGCCCCTGGCCCTGCTGGCCCGCAGCCGCTCCTCCTCGCTCCCGCTGAGCAGCACCACGGCCAGCGTGCCGTGCAGCCAGGCCATCCCGCGTACGGCATAGGCGGTCACGGCCAGCATGCAGAAGCCCAGGATCGTGCCGAGCACCGCCCCCGGCCAGCTGTCGAGGGCCAGGGTGTCGTTGAACCGCAGCACCTCACCCTGCGCGTGCCAGAAGGGCGCGGTGATCAGCGTGAGGGTCCCCACCCATGACAGGGCGGACACCACGAACTCCACCAGGCTCAGCGGGAACAGCAGTAACAGATAGCCGAGGTCCTTCCAGGTGGCCGGATCCTTGAACAACCACCCCACATGAGCGCCGATCCCCCGCTCGGGCCGAGCGCGGTAGGGATCGGCGATCCGTACGCCCAGCGCGGCCCACAGCACCCGGCGCTCCAGCATCGCCGCTCCGCGCCACGTGAACATGGTCAGCAGCACCAGTGGGATGCCCACCCACAGGACCACCAGTATGAGGGAGAACGGCACCGCCACGGCCAGCACGGCGAACCAGCCGACCCCGAAGGCCAGACTGACCAGCATGTAGGGCACGGCCCGCCACGTGGCCGGATCCACCACAACGCCAATGGGCCCCCGGGGCCCCAACGGCACGCGCTCCCTCAACGGCACAGCAACCATGCCATCAAGGGTGCCCGGTCAACGAGCCGCTGAGAATGTGGCGGACTTCCGTCCTCAGGTGGGGTTATCCCCAGTGGCGCTCTCACCGCCTCGTCACAGCCCCATGGGGTCAGCGGTTGTGCCCCTTGCAGTGGCTCGGGCGGTCCGTCATACGACCGCCTCGATCCCTGTGACGGTCCGTGGGTGGCTGGGGTCCTTTGCAGGGATATCCCCTCCGGGGTGAGGAAGAAGACGGTTCGTTGTGGCTGGGGTCCTTAACGAGGAAAACCCCCTCAGGGGGGGGAGAAAACGAAGACGACCCGTCGTGGCCGAGGCCCTACCGAGGGACGCCCCCTCCGACCGAGCGGACCAAGACGGCCCGTCGTAGCAGGCCGTCCCTGGTGGAAGCAGCCGCCTTGTCCCTCGAGGCCCCAGACCCCGTGTGGGGCCCGTGATGCATGCCGTACCAAAGAGAGAAGGCCGTACAAAGAGAAAGGGGCGGCAGAGAAGAACTCTGCCGCCCCTTCACCAGCGTCAGTCGCGGTCGTTGCTCACCGTGGTCTTCTGGACCTGCAGGAGGAACTCGGCGTTGGACTTGGTCTCCTTCATCTTCTCCAGGAGCAGTTCCAGCGCCTGCTGCATGTCGAGCGCGTGGAGCACCCGGCGCAGCTTCCAGACGATCTGGAGCTCGTCCTTGGCCATGAGGATCTCTTCCTTACGGGTGCTGGACGCGTCGACGTCCACCGCGGGGAAGATGCGCTTGTCGGCCAGGGAGCGGCTGAGCTTGAGCTCCATGTTGCCGGTGCCCTTGAACTCCTCGAAGATGACCTCGTCCATCTTGGACCCGGTCTCGACCAGGGCCGTGGCGAGGATCGTCAGCGAGCCGCCGTTCTCGATGTTGCGGGCGGCGCCGAAGAAGCGCTTGGGCGGGTAGAGCGCGGTCGAGTCGACACCACCCGACAGGATGCGCCCGCTCGCGGGAGCCGCGAGGTTGTAGGCGCGCCCGAGGCGGGTGATCGAGTCGAGCAGCACGACCACGTCGTGGCCCAGCTCCACCAGGCGCTTGGCCCGCTCGATGGCGAGCTCGGCGACCGTGGTGTGGTCCTCGGCGGGACGGTCGAAGGTCGAGTGGATGACCTCGCCCTTGACCGACCGCTGCATGTCGGTGACCTCTTCAGGCCGCTCGTCCACCAGCACGACCATCAGGTGGCACTCGGTGTTGTTACGGGTGATCGCGTTGGCGATCGCCTGGAGGACCATCGTCTTACCGGCCTTGGGCGGCGAGACGATGAGGCCGCGCTGGCCCTTGCCGATCGGCGAGACGAGGTCGATGATCCGCGTGGTGAGGATGTTCGGCTCGGTCTCGAGGCGCAGGCGGTCCTGCGGGTAGAGCGGCGTGAGCTTGTTGAAGTCAGGCCGGTTGCGGGCCTGCTCCGGGTCCATGCCGTTGACGGTGTCGAGGCGGACCAGGGCGTTGAACTTCTCGCGGCGCTCGCCGTCGCGCGGCTGCCGGACGGCGCCGGTGATGACGTCGCCCTTGCGCAGGCCGTTGCGGCGGATCTGGGCGAGCGAGACGTAGACGTCGTTGCTGCCGGGCAGGTAGCCGCTCGTCCTGACGAACGCGTAGTTGTCGAGGATGTCGAGGATGCCGGCGATCGGGATGAGTACGTCGTCGTCGCCGATCACGGGCTCGTTGCTCTCGAAGCGGTCACGGCCACGGCCGCGGTTGCGCTCCCTGAACCGGCCCCGCCTGCCACGACCGCCGCGGTCGTCGTCGTCGCCACCGCGCGGATCGTTGCGCGAGTCGCCCCGCTGATCGTTGCGGGAGTCGCTCCGCTGGTCACCGCGCTGGTCGTTGCCGCCACGCGGGTCGCCGCCGCGGCCGCCGTCGGCGACGCGCTCACGCTGCTCCACGCGACCGCCGTCACGGCCACCATCACGACCGCTGTCACGGTTGTCACGACCGTCGCGGCTGTCGCGAACATCACGACTGTCGCGGCTGTCGCGAACATCACGGCCGTCGCGGCTGTCGCGACCGTCACGAACATCGCGGCCACCCTCACCGCGGTCGTTGCCGGAACGGTCGCTGCCGCCACGGTCGCCACGCTCACGGCGCTCGCCTCTGGTGCGCCGCTCACGGCGGCTCTCACCACGGTCGCCACGCGGGTCGAGCTGGGTGTCGGCGGGCTGTGCCTGCTCCACGACCGGCTCGGCCGGGGCGGCGGCGGCCACGGGCTCGGGGGCCGCGGCCACCGGCTCGGGAGCCTGCGCGACGGGCTCTTCAACGGTCTTGGGGCGGGAACGTTCCCGGCGTGCCCTGGTGGGCCGCTCCGCGGCGGGCGCCGCGTCGGCGGCGGCCGGGGCCTCGGCTACGGCAGCGGGCGCGCCTTCTCCGGTGCCGCCACCCTGCTTCTCCTGGATGGCCGCGATCAGCTGGCTCTTCCGCATGCGCCCGGTGCCGCTGATGCCCAGCTCAGCGGCCATTTTCTGCAGCTCGGGCAGCACCTTGGCGGACAGGCCGGTGCCGGAGCGACGCGCGCGCGGCTTGGCCGCGGCGCGGGTGGGGGTGTCGCCGGACGCGGGCTGCGCAGGTGAGCCTGGTGCGTCGGAGAGGAGTTCGGTGGTGTCGCTCAACTAAAGGTCCTTCCCAGGGGTCGGGCGCCGGTTTTGTTCTGCCGGGCGTCCCGGAGGTGCTTGCGATCCGGCGGGACAGACCGGGTCGGGGTGCACGTTGCGATCTTCGGCCGCCGCTGGGGACGACCGCCACTCTTGGGGAGGGGCACGTCCAAGCGGCCACAGGACAGTGACGCGTGGATGACACCCCTCAGATTGCTGTCGCCAGCCAGATGTCGAGGTGATTCGAACGCGCAGACCCCCGTCGTCGCCGCCTCACGTTGGGCCAACCGGGTGTGGGCCAACCGGAGGCAACGGATTCCGGGGAGACAGCCGCGCTGCACACGCCTCGCGACGTGCAGCATTATGCAGCGATGTGTGGCTGACAAGCACGCACCCAACAAGGGGGCATCTGGTGCGGCTATCAGCCTAACATCACCAGCGCACACGGCTATTCCCTGAAGGTCTAAAGAGGCATCAGCGTGTCTCGGGGAACTGAACGTTCGCACCAACTGGGTCGACGTCCATAAGCTGGATGTGCCAGTCATTACCCACTTCTGGCGCGATCAAATCCTGCGAATCCGATGTCGAAAACGCAAGGACTGTGGGACCTGCTCCCGAAACGACCGCAGGCACGCCCACTGCACGGAGACGTTCTACCAGATCCGCACTGGCCCGCATCGCAGGCGCACGGTATTTCTGGTGAAGTCGGTCTTCGGTGGCGGCGAGCAGCAGCCCGCGCTCCGGCCGGTGAGTCAGCGCCGCGATCAGCAGCGCAGCCCTGCCGGCGTTGAAAGAGGCGTCCTTGTGGGGCACGTCCTTCGGCAACAACCCCCGTGCGGTCTCCGTGGCCAGACGCGTCGCCGGAACGAACACGACAGGCCGGATGCGCACATCCGGGAGCAGTTTCACCATACGCGGTGATCCGGAGTGGTCGGTCCACGCAATCGTCAAGCCTCCGGCCAGGCATGGCGCGACATTGTCCGGATGCCCTTCCATCTCGGTGGCCAGGGCGAACACCTCGTCGTCGGAAAGGCCGTATCCGTCGGGGAATCCGGCCGCGCGCGGCCCCCCATCGCCGGTTTCCGCACCCGTATATTCGCCGGGCCGGGCCAGCGCCCTGGCGGCCAGGATGCCCGCGCAGATCGCGGCCGAGGACGAGCCCAGGCCGCGGGCGTGCGGGATGCGGTTGAGGCAGTGCAGCCGGATGCCCTCGGGCTGGGCGGCCCCCATGCGGTCGAACGTCCTGCGCATGGCCTTGACGACCAGGTGTCCTTCGCCGAGGTCGAGCTCGCCTTCGCCCTGTCCTTCGACGGTGACGTGGACGCCCCGCTCGCCGGTCAGCGTGGCCCGGACCTCGTCGTACAGGCCCAAGGCCAGGCCCAGGGTGTCGAAGCCGGGGCCCAGGTTCGCCGACGTGGCAGGCACACGGATGTCAACGGTGCTCATTCGCCTGATCTTTCCCCCGCCGCCTTCAGCGGCGACGGGTCTGTTTTCCGTACGGCAAAGCATCCGTGCGGCAAAGCTTCCCGTACGGCAACGCTTCCGTATGGCAACGCTTCCGTATGGCAACGCTTCCGTATGACAAACCATCCGTACGGCAAGCAGAGCGCAGGCCACGGCATGCGCCCGCACGCTGTACGAGTCCCGGCGCTCCTAGCCCAGGTTGAGGGCGGCCGCGGCGGCGTGGACGTCGATGGGAATGGTGACCGGAGCCGGCGCGCCGGCGATCGCCCAGTCAGGGTCCTTGAGCCCGTTGCCCGTGACCGTGCAGACGATGCGCTGCCCGGGCTCGATGAGCCCGCGCGCGTGCGCCTGAAGGAGACCGGCGACGCTGGCCGCCGAGGCGAGCTCGACGAAGACGCCCTCCTCCTGGGCCAGCAGTTTGTACGCGGCCGCGATCTGCCGGTCCGTGACCGACTCGATGGCGCCACCGGACTCGTCGCGCGCCGCCGTGGCGAGTTGCCAGGAGGCGGGGTTGCCGATGCGGATGGCCGTGGCGATCGTGTGCGGATGGGCGACGGGCCCGCCGTTGACGATGGGGGCCGCGCCGCTGGCCTGGAAGCCGAACATGCGCGGCGCCTTGGTAGCGATCCCGTCGGCGGCGTATTCGCGGTAGCCCATCCAGTAGGCCGAGATGTTGCCCGCGTTGCCCACCGGGATGCAGTGGATGTCGGGCGCGTCGCCGAGCGTGTCGACGATCTCGAAGGCGGCCGTCTTCTGGCCCTGCAGCCGGAACGGGTTGACCGAGTTGACCAGCGCGATCGGGTAGCTGGACGACAGCTTGCGGGTCATCTCCAGGCAGTCGTCGAACGAGCCCTCGACCTGGAGCAGCGTGGCCCCGTGGACGAGCGCCTGGGCCAGCTTGCCCATCGCGATCTTGCCACGTGGCACCAGCACGGCGCAGGTGAGCCCGGCGCGTACGGCGTAGGCGGCGGCCGAGGCCGAGGTGTTGCCGGTGGAGGCGCAGATGACCGCCTTGGCCCCCTCTTCGACGGCCTTGCTGATGGCCATCGTCATGCCACGGTCTTTGAAACTGCCCGTCGGGTTGGCGCCCTCCACCTTGAGGTAGACGTCACACCCGGTCAGCGCGGAGACGCGGTGCGCGGGCACCAGCGGCGTGCCGCCCTCCAGCAGCGTGACGACGGGCGTCTTCGTGGTGACCGGAAGGCGCTCTCGGTACTCCTCGATGAGGCCACGCCACGACCTGCTCATACTGACTCCCTACCTGCGGTCTTGGGCACCGAGTGTACGGGGTCCCGGCGGTGTTCACGGAGTCGAGTCCCGGGCCGCCGAGCCTTGGCCGCAACAACCCATATTTCAGGAAATTCTCAGCATCTCCCGGTAAGGTCCCCGGCAGGGGGGTCACCACCATGAACGCGCGTCCTGCCATGACGCAGAACGACTATTCTCCGCTGTCGCCGCCAGAGCTCGGCACCTGGTCACCGGCCTTGTCCGTGAGCGTGGTGATACCCGCGCACGGCGGGCCCCATCTGGAGCTGACGCTGGCCGCGCTGGCCGCTCAGACGTACCCGGACCACCTCATGGAGGTCCTGGTCGTGGACGACGGCAGCGAGCCGCCGATCCGGCTGCCGGAGATCCGCCCGGTCAACACCCGGATCGTCCCGGTGAAGACCGGCTGGGGCATCTCGAACGCCGTCAACACCGGCGCCAAGGCCGCCGACGGCGAGATCATCCAGCGCCTCGACGCCGACATGGTGGCCTGCCGCGAGCACATCGAGGCCCTGGCCCGCTGGCACCACGTGACCGACTATCTGGTCACGATCGGGATGAAGCGCTTCATCGAGGTGCCGGCGATCACCGCCGAGCAGGTCTTCCGGGCGGGACACCTGGGAGACGTGTTCGACCTGGCATCGGGCGTGTCGAGCTCCACCGAGGCGACGATCGCCAAGACCGACGGGCTCCGCAAGAGCCGCAATCCCTACCACGTGTGCACGGGACCGACCTTCGCCCTTCCCCGTGAGGTCTTCCACGCCGTGGGCGGTCTCGACCCGAACGTCGTACGCGGTGAGGACACCGAGTTCGCCTATCGGCTGGCGATGCACGGCGTCGTGTTCATCCCGGACATGGAAGCGCAGGCCGTACATCTCGGGCTGCCCGCTCAGCACCGTGACAGGGATCGCGCTGTCCGGGCCGTCGAGCCGTACCTGGCGCACCGGATCCCGCTCCGCCGCGACCTGCGCAAGGACCAGGGCCGCCGCTGGCTCGTGCCGTACGTGGAGATCGTCCTGGATGTCACGGACACCTCGGAAGCGGTGGTCCGGCAGGCGGTGGCGGCGGCGCTCGACGGCAAGCTTCAGGACGTCGTGGTGACGCTGGTGGGACCGTGGGCGCGGCTGCACGACGGGCGGCGGGCCGTGCTCAGTGATCCGCTCTTCGAGATGCGGCTGATGCGCGACCTGTTCGCCCACGACGACCGGATCCGGCTGATCGACGAGGCGGCCCCGACACCGGCGCCCGCGCCGTTCCGCTACCGGGGCCCGATCGACGTGCCGCTGCACAAGGCGACGCTGGAGCGGATGATCGAGACGGTGCAGAAGGACCTGACGGGCGTGCTCGTCGTGGACCTGCCCGACGGCCGCGCGGCCCGCCTCGAACGCACCTCCGCCCTGGGCCGCGCCCTGCTGCTCGCCGCACCGGGCGACGATCTCGACGAGATCATCCAGACCACGCACGGCGTACGGCACGAGGACCCGGACCGCTACTGGCCCCCGGCCCCGCAGCCGAAACCCGCAGCCGAGAAGACCACGGCTCAGAAGGTGGCGCCCCAGAAGCCCGCCGCGCCGCTACCGCCGATCGTCACGGTTCCCGCCGCCGAGGAACGGACCCTCCTGGGCCGCCTCAAGTCCGCGCTCCGGCCCAGCTGAAAACGCAGGCTAGCCGCGCAGCCTCTTACCCAGGGCACGCTTGACCGTGGTGGCCAGCAGGACGCGCATGCTCTGCTGGGCCCGGTTGGCGGCGGCCAGCTGACGGCGCAGCGTGCTGACGTCGCGCCGCAGCTCCACCGCGCTCTTGCGCCAGCGCCCCGCCTCGTCGCGCCACTTGGTCACCTGCGCGCGCAGCCGTTCGGCCTCCTTGGTCAGCCGCGCCACGTCGGCCTCCGCCTTGAGTCTGGCCCGGTAGGCGCTGCGGCGGCCGAGCAGTTCCGCCGCCTCCTCGGCGAACCCGTACGTCTCGCCCTCTACCCACGCGACGCCCGCCACGTCGTCCACCGCGTCGTCGAGCTCCTCGCCGGGGCGTACGACGATCCGCGCACGGGCGAAGGAGGAGGCGCGCTCCAGCCGGGCGGCCACGATGCCGTCCTTGGACTCGTGGAGCAGCACGTTCACCAGCCCCAGCCCTTCGCCGCGGGCCAGGTCGAGCAGCCTGGCCAGGCTGTCCTCCCCCGGCACCCAGCCGGCGGGCAGCCGTAGCACGTACGGCACGCCCGGGTCGACCTCGCCGGAGACCGCGAGCCGTACCCGGCCCTCGTGCAGGTAGTGGCCGTGGACCAGCACCAGGTCGAGGTCGGGGTCCTTCAGCGGGGCCCGGCGCTCGCGCCCGAGGGAGTCCCAGGGACCCACCACGACGATGGACAGGTCCAGCATGGTGCCCGCGAGCAGGGCGTCGACCGTGGCGCGGACCTGTTCGTAGCCGGCGGTGCCGTCGACGACGATCGCGATGTACGGGACCTTCCACTGGCGGGAGGGGTGCGAGCGGAGCCACCGGTAGGCGGGGATGCGGTCGGCGACGAACGCGTAGCTCACCCGGTCGATGGGCCGCTGGTCGCGCATGCGCATGGTCGGCCCGAGATGGTAGGCGCGGGCCCTGGGCTCCGGTACGAACACCGCCCCGGCCTGGTAGAGCCGGTAGCCCATCTCCGTGTCCTGGCCGAGGATCAGCTCGTCGTCCATCGTCCCGGCGGCGGCGACCAGCCGGGCGTTGACCGACGTCGCGCCGCCGACGTGCAGGCTGAAGGGGCGCTGGGTGTTGTCGGTGAGGCCGTTCGTCCGCTCGATGAGGTCGACGATCCAGGCGTGCGGCTCGGCCGGCTCGAAGGCCTTCTCCAGGTCATCGGGCAGCTCGGCGGGAAGCGGCGCGTCGGTGAACCTGATGTAGCTGGTCACGGCCAGATAGGGCGCGGCGTGGTGCCAGCGCATGTGCGCCTCGATCGAGCCGGGAGTGAGCACGACGTCGGAGTCGAGCCAGTGGATCACGTCGCCGGTGGCCTCGGCGAGCCCGGCATTGCGCGCGGCGGCCCGGCCCGGGTCGTGGCAGACGATCAGCCGGGTGCCTTCGGGGCGTTCGGCCGGCAGCCGCAGGGGCGGGGAGCTGCCGTTGTCGACGACGATGACCTCGATCAGCCCGGCGGGGTAGGTCTGCCGGGCGAGCCCGGCCAGTGCCAGGTCGAGCTTGTCCTGGCCGCCGTACGCGGGCACGACCACGCTGACCCGCAGCGTCGGCGTGTAGGTCTCCGGCGGTTCGAGCATCCGGTAGTCGTTGCCGCGAACCCTCGTGCCGCTTCCAGAAGCAGGCTCGGCCCTCATGCCGCTTCCAGAAGCAGGCTCGGCCCTCATGCCGCTTCCAGGAGCAGGCTCGGGCGGAAGCCGCGCCACTGGTTCGTGGCGACCTTCAGGAAGTGGGCGAGCGGGAGTTGCCAGGTGTGCTGGTCGCTCAGCGTGCGCCGGAGCATGTAGCCGAGGCCGTGGGTGCGGTAGATGCTGGCCCCGGCCGCCTGGGCGGCCTTGAGGAAGTCTCTGTCCACCGCCCGCGGCTGGGCCGGAAATCCCCCCAAGTCCTGAAATATCGTTCTTGAGGCGAGAATCGTGCCGCCTGCCACATGATCGCTGGAGACCTCGCTCGGATAAGCGGCGCCGCTGGCGAACGTGGTACGTCTGATCGTGGCGTGCAACGGCTCAAGGTAAAAGAATTCGGCCGTCGTGCCCACGATGTCGGCCCCCGAATAGGACGCCGCCATGATCAGGTCGGCGAGGTGGTCGGGGCCGTACCAGTCGTCGTCGTCCCACTTGGCCACGTAGTCGCCGGCCGCCAGGGCCGCGGCCTCGTTCAGCACCTCGCCGAAGGACGTCGTGGCCGGGGCCTCGACCCAACTCACGGGCAGGGGACAGCTCTCGACCGCCTGCCGTACCTGCTCGAAGGGGACGCCATGCAGGCCCAGCAGTACCTCGATGTCGGTGTCGCGCTGCCGGGCCATCTGCGCGAGCGCCCCGGCGACCAGCGCCGGGCGCCTGGTGGACATGACCACGCTGATCCGCGGCGTACGCGAGGGCGGCAGGC
The DNA here is from genome assembly GCF_043197735.1 of Nonomuraea sp. NPDC049028. Lineage (NCBI taxonomy): Bacteria > Bacillati > Actinomycetota > Actinomycetes > Streptosporangiales > Streptosporangiaceae > Nonomuraea > Nonomuraea sp. NPDC049028. The sequence goes on along the minus strand of NZ_JBICTR010000002.1, from coordinate 768,624 downwards.
GGTGGGTCAGGCGGCGCAGCCTGACGCTGTGCTCCTCGCGGCGTAAGTCGGCCAGCGACCTGGGGCCGGTCCCGGTGTGAGCGAGCCAGTCGCGGTCCGTGAGCAGCGCCGCCAGCTCCGGGGGGATCCACGCGGGGGCGTCGTCGGCGGTCAGCGGCACGCCCGCCGCCGCCAGCCGGACCAGCCCGGCGAGTGGCACCTCGTGATCGGGCCACTCGATCTCCAGGCCGCGCAGCGGACGCAGGGACGGCACGTCGGGCTCATGGCCGTCGACGGCCCATCCGGTGAAGGCTTCGGGCAGCTCGGCGGGGCGGCCCTCACTCCAATGCAGGCGAGCGAGCCCCTTCTCCGGAGTACGCGCGAAGCCGCAGGGGGTGACGGACATGGTGCTCCTCGACCGACGGGGACTCAGTCGGCGCCTACCTTACGCCGGTCTGACACCATCTGAGATGTTGAGTTCACCTTAGGGGTTGATGCCGGCGTGGACGGCGATCTGAGCTGAACTAGCAGGATCCTCCCAGTTTTTGTCCAGGAAGCTATGGCACGGTAGTGGCGAATGTTTATTAAGGTGTCAATATCCCATTGCCACCAGATACGTCATGACTACGAAAGGTATGCGCGGATGTTCTCGCCCCGCCGACTGGCAGCGACCGCCGCAATCCTCGGAGTTCTGGCCGTCGCCGTGCTCGTGCTGCTCGTCCTCACCGATCTGCTCACGCTCGGCGCCGCCGCCGCCTCGGGGGCGTTCGCCGTCACGCTGGCCGGGCTCGCCGTGCTCGTGCTGACCGTACGACGCCTCGACGGCAAGGCCCAGCGCATCGACCTGCGAGCCAAGAAGCACGAGGCCGAACTGGCCAAGACCGCCACCGCGCTCAAGCGCATCGAGGGGCGGCTGGACCGCCTGACCGAGGCCATCGAGCAGTCGGCGACGCGGCGCGAGGAGGACCTCGGCGCGATCCTGGCCTCGCTGGGTGAGGACCGGGTCAACGCCATGACGCGGGCGCGAGAGGTGGAGGAGCTGCGCGAGGAAGTCCGCGCGCTGGCCAAGGACCCGGTATGACGCGGATCAGGCACAACGACTGGGGCACGCTGGATCCGCCGGCCATCGGCGCCTGGCAGCCCGCGCTGACCGTCTCCGTGGTGATCCCCGCCTACAACTGCGCCCCGGCACTCGCCCGGACCGTGGCCGCGCTGGCGGAGCAGACCTATCCGGCCCGATTGGTCGAGGTCGTCGTCGCCGACGACGGCAGCGAGCCGCCCATCGACCTGCCCGGCGTCCGGGTCGTCCGGGTGAACGAGGGCTGGGGGCGCGGCACGGCCAGGGAGACCGGCCGGCTCGCCGCCACCGGCGACGTGATCCACTGGCTCGACGCGGACATGGTCCTGGCTCCGGACCACCTGGAAGCGCACATGCGCTGGCACCACCTCATCGACCACGCCGTCGTGATCGGCGACACCCGGTTCGTGGCGGCGTTGGGCGAGGAGGGCACCCAGACCGAGTACACCCGCGCGACCCTCGAGTCCACCAGGATGCTCAAGGACGCGGGTTCGAGCGCGTACCTGCTGCACACCGGCGCCTCCTCCTCCGTCCGCGCCGACCTGCTGCGCGACGCGGGCGGCGTCGACCGGACCCTGAACATGGCCGAGGACACCGAGCTGGGCTACCGGCTGGCGCAGGCCGGGGCGGTGTTCATCCCCGACGAGCAGGCACGTGCCTGGCATGTCGGGCAGTCCACCGTGATGCGCCGCGAGAAGGACGTACACCGGCACAACTGGTCGTTCCTCGGCGATCTGATCCCCGATCTGCGCTGGCTGCGCGGCCATCCACGACGCCGCTGGCTCGTGCCGTACGTCCAGGTCGTCGTGGCGGCGACCGGCTACGAGGAGACGCGCGCCGGCGTGGACTCCGCGCTCGCGGGCACGATCACCGACACGGCCGTGGCGATCGTCGGCCCCTGGGACAAACTGACGGACGAGCGCCGCGACAGCCTCGACGACCCGCTGCTCGACCTGCGCCTCATCCACAACCTCTACCGGAACGAGCCGCGCGTCACGTTCGTGACGGCCGCCCCAGACTCGGCCGCCCCCGCCCCCTTCCTGCTCACGCTCCCGTCCGGCTGGGTGCTGGGCGCCGACACGCTGTCCCGGCTCGTACGCCTGGCGGAACAGGACACGCTGGGCCTCGTCTGCGCCGCGCTCGCCGAGGCCGAGACCGGCGTCGTGACCGCCAGGCTGGAGCGCACCGCGGCCTTCTCCCGCGCGGCCCTGTTCCACGGGGGGACCGACGACCTGGTGGACGAGATGTTCGGGTCGGTCTGGGTGAGCGGGGCCGAGTACGGCTTCGCCACGGAGGACCAGGCCGAGCCGCTGGCCGGAGACGCCGCCAAGTGGCGGGCGCTGGCCGGCAAGCGGCAGAACGAGGTGAAGGAGCTGCGCGCCGAGATCGACCGGCTGGCGGCCGAGGTGGACCGGCTGTCGGCCGATCCCGCCCCCGACACCGCCGCCACCGGACCGCTGACCTCGCTCATCAGGCACCTGCGGAGCGCCGGATGATCCGCGAGCTGCTGGCCGAGATGCCCAAGGCGCGCATCTTCCTGGCCGGGGTCGAGCACGACGTCACCGCCGTGGACCTGGACCGGGACCTGCTGGAGCCGTCGGCGGACACGGAACGGGTGCACGAGGTGCTCGTGCTCGCCCGTACCCCCGCCGACCTGCGCCGGGCCGCCACGCTGCACAAGCTGCTGCCGGAGGCCCGGCGGGTGGTCGTGGCCGTGCTCGACACACCCGCCTCCCATCCGGCCCCCGTGCCCACCCCGACGCCCGCGCACCGCTGGCGCTCGCTCACGGATCTGCGGGTCTACCAGCCGAAGGACCGGGTCTGGGTGGTGGACGCGCGGTTCTCGGCGCCCACGCCCGCCGGCCGTACGGTGACGGCGACCGCTCGGGCGTTCGCCGGGCACCGGCTCGACGTCATCACGGCGCCCGCGGCGGCGATCGCGGGCGTCGGCGCGGCGGCCTGGCGTCCCGGGGATCCGAACGCGACGCCCGCCGAGGTGACCGGGCCGGTGCCGGAACGGGTCGGCGCCCCGGGCAGCGACGTCGTGCTCCGCACAGTCGACGCTTCCGAAACACGCGGCACTTCACTCGCCGCTTCACTGGCCCCTTCGGGAACACTCGCGGCTTCCGGATCAGCTTCCGGATCCGAGGAGGGCGCGAGCGACACGGCTGTGGTCGGCTGGTCGGGATCGCAGACGCCGATCGAGCGGCCGACCGCACGGTCCGCGAGCTGGGAGCGGCTCGGCCGTCCCGGCGGCGCCGGGCTGTCCCTGGCCGACCCCGACGTGCTCGGTCAGCCGTCCATGATCCCGCCGGTCGACGAGCGGCTGGTGAACCCGCAGGGCTTCGTCACCACCCCGTCCCGCGGCCTGGCCTCCCTGGTGGAGCGCGACGGCCGCTGGTCGGTCGTGCTCGACGGGAAGATGGTGACGGCGTTCGCCGAGTCGGGCGGCGTCACGGACGCCGACGTGGGCAGGCTCAGGCAGCTGCGCGGCGTGGAGATCGACTGGCACCACGCCCACAGCGGCCCTCTCGCCGCCGTCCGCGTGCTCACGGGCCTGGCGGCGGCCGGCGTGCCGCTGATCGCGGACACGGTGCCGCGCTGGGCGGGCGCACTCGGCGACGAGCTCGCCCGGCTGCTGATGTCCGATCCCGACCTCTCCGACGAGCTCCGCCGCGAGGAGCACAGCATCCGGCTCCGCCGCGAGGCGCTGCGCACCCACGGCGTCGCGGCCCGCTGGGAGCAGCTCGGCGCCCCCGCCCCCGCTCCCCCGCTGACCTCGGTACTGCTGGCCACCCGGCGCACCGACATGGTCGGGTTCGCGCTCGACCAGGTCGCCCGGCAGCGCGACGCCCAGCTCGAAGTGATCCTCGCCCTGCACGGCGTGCCCCAGGGCCATCCGGACGTGGCCGCGGCCATCGCCGGCTTCGACGGCCCGCTGACCGTCCTGGAGGCCGACCACCAGGCGGTGTTCGGCCAGGTGCTCAACGACGCGGCGGCGCGGGCCTCGGGCTCGTTCCTGCTGAAGATGGACGACGACGACTGGTACGGCCCCGACTTCCTGGCCGACCTGCTGCTCGCGCACTCCTACTCGGGGGCCCAGGTGGTGGGCACCGTGCCGGAATTCGTCTACCTGTCGTCGATCGACGTCACCGTGCACCGCAAGCAGATCACCGAGCAGATCACCAGCTTCGTCGCGGGTGGCACGATCCTGGTGGAGCGCTCGGCGTTCCAGGCGGTGGGCGGCTTCCGGCCGCTGCGCCGCTCGGTCGACACCCAGTTCCAGGAGGCGCTGCAGGCGGCCGGCGGGCAGATCTACCGTACGCACGGACTCGGCTACATCCTGCGCCGCGGCCCCGCGGCCAACCACACCTGGCAGGAGCCGATCGGCACGTTCCTGCAGCGCAACAGGAACCAGTGGCGTGGCTTCCACCCCAGCCTTCTCATGGAACTACCGTGACTCCTCGTATCCGCGGCAACGACTACGGGGTGCTCACCCCGCCCCTCCTCGGCCAGTGGACACCCGAGCTGACCGTCACCGTCGTCATCCCGGCTCACGATCGCCAGGAGACCCTCGACCTCACCCTGGCCGCGCTGTCGGCGCAGAGCTATCCGGCCGAGCTCATGGACGTCATCGTCGTGGACGATGGCAGCGCGGTGCCGGTGCGCCTGCCCGATCTCGTCCCGGCGCGTACCCGCCTCATCACCAGCCCGCCCGGCGGCTGGGGCCGGGCCTGGGCCGTCCAGACCGGCGTCGACGCCGCCACCGGCGAGATCGTCTTCGTGCTGGACGCCGACATGGTGCCTCATCGCCACCACGTCGAGGCGCAGCTCCGCTGGCACCACCTGGCCCCGTACCTGGTCGTGCTGGGCTGGATCGACTTCACCGCCGGCGACGTGCTGCCCACCCCCGGCGAGGTGCGCCAGGCGCTGGAGGACGGGCACGAGGACAAGCTGTTCCCCCTCTCCCCGCACCGCCACGACTGGGCCGAGAAGATCATTCTCGACCACGACGGCCTGCGTACCGCCCCGAGCTCCCTGGCCACCCGCATCCACGTCGGCGCCACCGTCTCCTACCCCGCCGCGCTGCTGCGCTCGATCGGCGGGCTGGACACCTCCCTGGTGCTGGCGGAGGACACGGAACTCGGCTACCGGCTCACGCAGGCGGGCGCCGTGTACGTACCGGACCCGGACTCGCGCGTGTGGCACATCGGGCTGCCGACGGCCATGCGTGATTTCCTGTCGTTGAAGCGGTACAACGACCCTTACGTGGCGGACCGCGTACCGTACCGGCGCTATCTGCGCACGGACCCGGGCCGGCAGTGGCTCGTCCCGTACGTGGACGCGGTCGTCCCCGCGGCGGGCTACGAGGACGTCCGCGCGACGGTCGACGCCCTGCTGGCCGGCTCGCTGCCGGACGTCGCGATCACCATCACCGGCCCCTGGTCCGCGCTGGGCGACGGCCGCCGCTCCCCGCTCCGCGACCCCGACCTGGACCTCCGCCTCATCCACGCCACCTTCGAACACGACCCCCGGGTACGGCTGTCCGACACCGCGGATCCTTCCGGCGTCGTGTCACCGTTCCGCCTCCTCATGCCACCCGGCTGGGTCGCGGCTCGCGACACCCTTGAACGCCTGGTCGGCCACCTGGAAGAGCACGACGGCGGCGCCCTGTGCGTCGCCCTCGACGAAACCGGCCAGGGCGTCACCGTGGCCAGACTCGAACGCACCGCCGCCCTCTCCCGCGCCGCCCTGGTGGCCCGCCCCGGCGAGCACCTGGACACGGTCCTGGACGAGGTCTTCGGCCTGGAATGGGTGGACGGCGACACCTGGGGCTTCACCCGCCGCCCCCCGATCTACCCACCCCGCCGCCGCCCCCTCCCCGACCTGGACCGCGTCACGGCCCAGTACGAGAAGGAACTCACCCGCCTGCGCAAGCGCACCACCCTCATGCAGGCCGAACTCGCCCAGCTCCGCAGGGAGGCGAGCAAGGGCCGCAGGGACGCGGAACGGTGGCGCGAGAAGGCCGAGTCGTGGCGCCGCGAGGCGGTCCGCCTGTCCCGCGCCCAGGACCGCACGGTACTCAAACGCGCCGTCAAGCGAGTCCGCAACCTGGCCTTTCCCGACAGCTAACCCCCTAACTGCATCGCCTTCGCCAATGGGGGGCGCTTCGCGCCTTCGGAGCTCAGACTGTGTCTATTGGGGCTGCGCCCCAAAGCCCGTCGAGGGGCTGCCGCCCCTCGAGCTCCCCGCCCTCTGGGCCGGAGCGGATGGACAGCGGAGCAACCGAAGTCCGAGGCCTGACAAGCTACGTTGGGGAGCACACGCGAGTTGTCGACGATGAAAGGAGCGGCCATGAGCGTGGTCCTGTTGCCAGGCGACGTCTTGCGCGTTCCCACCGTCGACACACTGCCCAACGGGGCCAAAGTGCACGGCACTCGCGATCTGCAGCCGGGCGATCCGGGCTATGAAGTGTGGCTGCCGTGGGCGGAACCCGAAAGGGCTCAGTGGGGGGAAGACACTGACCACCACGCATCGATGACCAGCGTTGACAACGTTTGAGACTCTTGGGGCGTCTGCTCACCAGGAGGGGTTTTGTGGAAGTTCCGAGCGGCCTGGAGGACCTGCAGCTGGATTTCCTCCCCATCGAGCCCTGCGCGATGAGGAGCGACTGCGCAACCTCAGCCTGCTCCAACAGATCCTCAACTCATACTCAACAACCCCGCCTCTAGTCTCAACCGGAGACACCAGCCACGGGAAGGGGATTGCGAAATGATGCGCATAGTCGGAAAGGCCGCGGCAATGCTCAGCGGGGCCGGCCTGTCGCTCGTCCTGTTAGCCTCCGGCGCACACGCCACCGCTGTTCCGCTGCATCGCGTCAAGGCAAGTTGCACGATGAGTGATGGCCAGAAGGCGGACTTCGAGCTGAGATACCGGACGTCCGGCGGGTACCACCGCGTCTCCGACATCATCTACCGATGGAGCTCCGAGGTGCCGATCCGCCTGAAGACCGCACACCTTCGCCTGATGGTCGAACGACACGGTAAGGACAAGAAAGTCTTCGGGGATATTCTCCATGAGAAGGACGCCTCCAATGGCGCCTCCTACGACATCATCGTCGACGTCAAGGTCCCGACCAAGAGGAAGCTCTATCTCGTCGTCGACTCCACGTTGGTGAAGAAGGGCAAGTCCATGCGCTGCGCGGGGCACACCGCCAGCATTTGAGGTGCTCCCCGGTGTGAACCGGGGTGAGGCGTCTTCCCACAACTTCACGATCGCTGGATACTTACCGCCCAGACCTCGGCGAACTCCAAGAACCGAGCCAGCGTGCTTAGGACCAGGCCATGACCAGCTGGGTATGACGTTTGCGGAAGATGCGGCCCACGGCAGGCGCAGGCGGAGCGGCCTCGGCGGGGTAGAGGGTGAACGTCGGGATCGGGTGGTCTCGCCAGTGGCGATCCCAGGTCAGGACGTGATCGTGAAGTTGCCGGGCGAGTTCAGCGCCGGTGCGACCATAGCCGCAGACGCCGAACTCCCACCGCTCCGGTGCGGCCTCGTCGCGATCAGGCTCTCGGATCGTGAGATAGGCGAAGCTGTCTCGGGTGATGGATTTCGGTTCCCACCTGCCTGCTACTCGTGCCGCCTCCGGCAGCCCTGCCGGAGGCGGCGAGGTCGCATCACGCGACGGCGGTCCCCTCAAGTTCGATCATCAGAGTGGGGATCGCCAGCCGTGTCACCCCGAGCATCGTGGTGGACGGTGCCACCCCGGCGGCGCCCAACCGCGACGCCAGCACGCCGTAGTGCTGGAAAAGCAGATCGACGTCGGTGGTGTAGACGTTGAGCCGGACGAGGTTCGCGAGGGACATGCCGGCCTCGCCGAGCACGGCCTCCAGGTTGTCGAGGGTCAGCGCCAACTGCGCCGCCATGTCACCGTCATGCTGGGGTTTGCCCTCGCCGCTCATCGCGGTCTGCCCGGAGCAGTAGAGGGTCCGGGTGTGCCCGGAGACGATCTCCCCCTGGTTGTACCCCATCTCCACCGACCACGCCCACGGGTTGACCGCCGTTCGCTCCATTGTCATATCAGCTCCATTCGATTCGTCGAGATCATGTGCGTCGAGCAGCTCAGTAGCCGCTCGCGCTTGATGAGCCTCCCAACAAATCACGACATCCTGTGTCGTGTATTTCGCTAAAGTTCTTGTATGCGCGCCGACCGGTTGGTCTCGCTGGTGCTGCTGCTGCGCCAGCACGGTCGGCTGTCCGCGGCCGCGCTGGCCCGCGAGCTGGAGGTATCCACCCGCACCGTGCTGCGCGACATCGAGGCGCTGTCCGCGGCCGGTGTCCCGGTCTACGCCGAACGCGGCCGGCACGGCGGTTTCGCGTTGCTGCCCGGTTTCCGTACCGAGCTCACCGGACTGAACCCCGACGAGGCCCTTGCCCTGCTGGTCGCCGGATCGCGGCGCGGCGCGCAGGCATTCGGCCTCGGCTCGGCGCTCGCTTCGGCGATGCTCAAGGTGGTTGACGCGCTGCCCGAAAGCTATCGGGACACCGCGGCCGGCGCGGCCGAGCGCTTGCTCATCGACCCGGAGACCGACCTGCTCTCGCGTCGACTGGTCGCTGAGGAGGTACCTGACGCCATAGCGGCCGAGGTCCTGCGCGCGGTGTTCGCCGGACACAAGCTGCGGATCCACTACGCGGCCATGGACCAGACCCCGGAGTGGCGCACGGTGGACCCGATCGGCCTGGTGACCATACGCGACCGGGGCTATTTGCTGGCCACGAGGTCTGGCGCGGACCGTACGTACCGGCTGTCCCGGATCTTGGCCGCCGAGGAACTCGCCGAACCCGCGCAGCGACCAGACCGGGTCGACCTGGACCGAGCCTGGCAGGAACGCAGCACCCGGTTTCGGGCCGGCGGCGACCAGGTCACCGTGCTGGTACGGATGAACCCGGCACGGCGGGAGGAGCTGCTGGGCACCGCGCTGGCCGTCCGCGCCGAAGAAGCCGACCCAGACGGGTGGCTGCGGCTGGAGGTGACCTTTCAAGACGCGAGACACGCCGAATGGGCGCTGTGGCAGCTCAGCACGAGCGCGGAAGCCCTGGCCCCGCAGTGGTTGCGCACCTCACTGCGCAACCGCGCCACCGCGATCGCCACCCGCTACGAGGTCTCCTCTTGAGAGAAGTCTCCTCCTGAGAGTTGTCGCCTTCTACGGGCCTGATCACCCGGACAGAGACCGGCGTACGCCTCCGGTTCCGGAAGCGTAGGGGCCTGATCATCCCGCCCGTGCCCGCCGGGGTCGCGCTCAATAGGCTGATCACATGCTTGATGAGGCAACCTTATTCCGGGCCTGTGCGACCGGTCAGGTCCTTCGGGCGCAGGACGGCGAGGAGTTCGTCGTCCAGAGCCGTCTGCTGCGTGAGCTGTGTCGGCGGGGCAGCGCGGACATCGACCCGCGCGGGTTGGCCATCGAGGGGGCGAGGATCGCCGGCGACCTCGACCTGAGCGGCATGCAGGTGCCCTATCCGCTGCGCTTCGTGAACTGCGTGTTCGACCGTCCGCTCGCCCTGGACGGCGCCGAGTTGCACCTGCTGGTGCTGGACGGCTGCACGGTGCCCGGCATTCTCGCCAACGGCCTGCGCGTACGCCGTGACCTGGATCTGTCCAGGTCACGGATCAGCGGCGGCCTGTGGACCTCGGCCAGCACCTCCTGCAGCGCGGCGGTGTGGTTGTGCGAGTCGGAGATCGGCGGCCGCCTGATCTGCTTGGACACCGTCATAGACGCCGACATGCGGGCCGTACAGGCGGACCGGATGCGGGTCGGCGGGACGATCCGGTTGTTGCACGGCTTCGAGGCGCGCGGCGGGATGCGGCTCCTCGGCGTCGAACTGGCGGGCTCGCTCGACCTGACCGGTGCCCGGCTGACCCGGCCTGACCGCGGGCTGGCGTTGGATCTGGGCGACGCCCAGATCGGCGGCAGCGTCTTCCTCATCGACGACCAGACGGGCCGCCGTCCGCTGATCGACGGCCGTCTCACCATGAGCAACGCCAGGGTCGCCGGGAAGTTCCTCATCCGCAATGCCGACTTCGAACCCAGCGAAACGGTCACAGGTGCGGGCTATTCCAGCCAGCGCGACGGCGGGACCGCGATCAGCGCGCCGGGCCTTTTCGTGGGCGGAGATCTCAGCGTCGAAGGCGAGTGCCGGTTCGGCGGCGGCGTGGATCTGTCCATGGGGTCCTTCAGCACCATCCAGATCCGCAAGGGGTGCGAGTTCGCCGTCGGTGGCGGGCGCGCCCTCGACCTGACCAACGCCGAGCTGCGGTCAAGTCTCATCTTCGAAGAGGGCGTGGCGGTCCAGGGCATGCTGAAGCTGACCGGGGCCCATATCAAGGGAGCCCTAACCCTCCGGGGAACCCGGTGGAGCGAGCCAGAGGACGGCTCGCTCATCTCAGCGCAAGGCGTGATCGTCGACAGCGCGGTGGACCTGCGGGACGTGGAGACCACGGGTGGCAGGCTGCTGTTCCGCTCGGCGACGGTCGGCGGCATCGTGGACGCCCACCGCGCCCGGCTGCACAACCCCGAGGGGGAGGCGCTCTCGCTCCAGCGGGTGGTGGTCAGAGGGTCGATACAGCTCACCGGCGGGTTCACCGCCGACGGCCGCGTGTCGCTGAGCCGGTGCGTCGTGGAAGGGCGGCTCGACTGCGCGGACGGCACCTTCACCGACGGGATCGAGGCGGTGTCGGCCACGGTCCGCGGCGGCATGCACCTGCGTTGGAAGGACGTCCCGAAGTCGGTGGACCTGACGGGCGCGGTCACCACCGTGCTCGCCGACGACCCGGCCAGTTGGCCGCGGCGTTCGGCGATCGCCGGATTCGTGTACGACCGGTTCGACGGCCCCTGGGACTGGCGGACGCGTCGCGACTGGCTGCGCGCCATGGTCCCGTTCGACGCGGGACCGTACGAGCAGGCGGCCAGGGTGTTCCGCCAGCACGGCCATCCCGCCGAGGCCGAGCGCCTGCTCATCGAGCAGCGCAAGCGGGCCAGGAAGGAGCAGCCACCAGGTGGCCGCTCACCGGGCCGCCGGCTTCGCGACCTGCGGGATCTTCTGTATGGGGTCACCGTCGGCTACGGCTACCGTCCGGGCCGTACCTTGTGGTTGCTGGGCGCCCTGCTCGCCCTGGTCGGCGTCATGATGCTGACTCCTGCGGTCCAGCAGACGCTGCGCGCCACCGACCCCCGCGGCAACGTGTACGCGGTCGATGGCCGCCTGGTCACCGTGAACGGAACGTCGGCGGCGACGGACGGCACCGCGACACCGGCCCGGCTTGCCGCCCGGCCCGGGCCGTGCGGTGACGGTCAGGTGCGCTGCTTCGACCCGGTGTTCTACACGGTGGACACCGTCATCCCGCTCCTCTCACTGGGCCAGCGCGCCACCTGGTACGCCGAGACGCGCAGCTCAGCGGGCACCCTTACCTCTACGCTTCTGAACCTGGCCAGCATGCTGGGCTGGCTCCTGTCGACGGTCGTCGTCCTGTCCTTCGCCCGGCTGGCCCGACCGGCGTAGCTCCCGCCCCGTAGGCCACCTGGAACGGCCCTTTTCGTGGGCCCAAGCCGCGCCGGTTCTATACCGTCACCCGCTCCACTTCTCCGGGCGCTGATAGATGCGCCCGTCTGGACCCGGAACAGTCTCAGGCAGCAGGGAGGCCTGAAGGTGCTTCTCAGGTATCGCAAACGAGAGCACCTGTCCCAAGAAATCGTGCTTCGGACCAACGCGGCCGGGTGGGCAGGCGATCATCACCGGCCGGGCAGGGGCCAGCCGAAGCGATGCCTCGATTGCGGGGCGAAAGTCGGTGTCAGTCGACATGAGCAGCGACATATCACCGTAAGCGGATGCCGCATCCATGGTCATGGCCACTGCCAGTGCCACGTCTGTCAGCTTTTCCTCGTATGTGTGGAACGTCTGCACAGGATGACACACGCACGTCCATCGAGAACCGCAGTCTCTGCACCGAGCGGTCTTCTTGTACCAACTCGACGAGATCAAGCCACAAGTACGCACGCCCGTACTTGCTCTTCAGCCCGTGATACAGGTTGAAGCCGTCGATGTACGCGACCACATTCACCAGCAGACACCTCCAACATTGGCCAGCCTCGCCGATGGTAACTACGATGGAGGTACACGAAGTTGGTTACGGCCAACTGGGCGGCCCCGCAAGGGGCCGCATTTTTAGGTGATGTCCCGAGTCTCCGGGGTGGCCGATGCCAGTCCCGACCCCGCGCTGCTGGAGATCAGTTGATCAGCGCTCCAGGATCACCAAGGGGATCTCTCGCTCGGCCTTGCTCTGGTAATCGTCATAGAGCGGGAAGACCGATGCCATGATCCGCCACAACGACGACCTCTCGGCACCGGTGACAGTACGGGCTCGGGCGGTGAACACGTCCGCGAGCACCTGCACCGTCACCTCCGGATCGGCGACCAGGTTGAGATACCACGCCGGATGGCTGTCCGACCCGCCATTGGACGCCACCAGCAGGTAACGGTCACCGTCCCGGCCGTAGATCAAGGCCGTGCGGCGCAGTTTGCCGGACTTCCGGCCGCGCGTGCTGAGCAGCAGCGTCGGCCATTCCTGGTACAGATGGCCGTCCCGGCCGTCCGTCTCCACGTATCGGCGGATGTGGTCGGCCACCCAGCCGGTCGGGCTGTCGAGCACTTCTTCGCTGTTGTCTGTCATAGCGGACAGGCTCCTCCCTGAACTGGGGTTTAAGTCAAGCGCCCCGCAACCATCTGGTCGGGCCGGTAGTCCAACCGGGCATGGGAAGCACGTTGCTCGACGGGGATCCGCAGCGGCTCGGCGACTATTGGCTGGCCGCGCGGATCGGGGCGGGCGGGCAGGGCGTCGTCTACGAGGCCTACGATCCGGCGGGGGCCAGGGTCGCGGTCAAGGTGCTTCATGGTGACCCGGCCAACCAGGACGAGCTGCGCGGTCGCATGGCCAAGGAGGCGGTCGCGACGCAGCGGGTGGCCTCGTTCTGTACGGCCAGGGTGCTCGGCGTTCATCTCGAAGGGTCCAGGCCGTACATCGTCAGCGAGTATGTCGAAGGCCCGAGCCTGCGTAAGGCCGGGCGCGTGTTCCGGGGCGACGACCTGCACCGGCTGGCCACGGCGATCGCCACCGCGCTGACCGCCATCCATGACGCGGGCGTCGTACACCGTGATCTCAAACCCGACAACGTGCTGCTCGGCCCCGACGGGCCCCGGGTGATCGACTTCGGGGTGGCCCGCACGCTGGAGATGTCGCTCACCGCCTCGGGAGTGGTGGCGGGCACGCCCAATTACATGGCGCCGGAGGTGTTCTCGGGCCAGCGGGCGGGGACGGCCGCGGACGTGTTCGCGTGGGGCGCGGTCATCCTGTACGCCGCCACCGGCGAGGACCCGTTCACCGCCGAGGCCCTGGGCGCGGTCATGCACCGCGTACTCTCCCACGAACCCGACCTGTCCGCGCTGCCCGACTCGCTGCGCCACCTGGTGCGCGCGGCGCTGGCCAAGGAACCGGCCGGCCGCCCCACCGCGCGCGAACTCCTGCTCAGCCTGGTCAACGGCGACGGCATCCTCGACACCTCGCGGCTGCTCGCCTTGGGCGCCGGCGACGGCCAGCGGGTCGGGATCACCGCCGACGGCGAGCCGGTCGGGGCCGCCGCCGATGACCCCGCGCTCGGCGTCATCGCCGAGGACGCCTACGCCGCGCTCTCTCCGGCCGACAAGGAGCTGGTCCCCGAGCTGTTCCTGCGGCTGGTCACGGTGACGGCCAAGGACGAGCTGGCGCTGCGCGAACTACGCAGGTCCGAGCTCCCCGACGACATCGAGCGGGTGCTGGAGGCGTTCACGTACCTGGTCTCGAAAGGGGATCCGGTACGGCTGCTGCGTCCGGCCCTCCCTCTGGCCTGGCCCCGGCTGCGCACCTGGATCGCCACGAACCGGGACGGTCTGGTCATGCATCGCCAGATCTGGACGGCCGCCGAACGCTGGCAGGAGCACGGACGCCGGGACGCCGACCTGTTCCACGGCAGCTCGCTGGACGACGCGTTGCGCTGGGCCGCGGCCGAGCGCAGGAACATCACTCTCACCCCCAGCGAGCGGGACTTCCTCTCGGCGGCCGCCGCGCTCACCAGGCGACGGTCCCGCAGGACCAGGCTCCTGTCCATCGGCTTGGCCGTACTCCTGGTGCTGGCCCTGGTGGCGGGCGGTCTGGCCGTACGGCAGAGCGTCATGCTCGCCGAGCAGCGCGACTCGGCCGAGTCCGCGCGGCTGGCCGGAGTGGCCGACACCGTGAGAGGCGCGAACCCTGTGCTGGGCATGCTGCTCAGCGCCACGGCCGCGCGCCTGTCCCCCACGGCCGAGGCCCGGTCGAGCCTGTTCGCCTCGGTCGCCGACCAGGGCCGCGCCGCCTTTCGCGACCCGGACACCGGCCCCGACGTGCTACGCGCCCTCAGCTCCGACGGCCGGTCACTGATCAGCGTCAGCTCTGACGAGGTCAAGGTGTGGGACGTGTCGTCCGGCAAACGGACAGGCGGCTTCGCCGGGCTCGGCGCCACCAGCAGGCCCCTGCGCGAGGCCGCGGTCAGCGAGGACGGGCGGCTGCTGGCCGTCGGCGACAGCAAGAGCGTCAGGCTTTGGGACCTGGCCAGCGGCAAGCGCACGGGCCCGCGGGTGCTCGCCTCCGAGATGGGCGACCTGGAGCTCAGCTTCAGCGGCGGCCTCCTCATCATCGACTGGGGGCAGGGGAAGACCGTCTACAACCCGCGTACCGGAAAGACGACCATGCTGCCCGCGTTCGCCAGGGCCGCGATCCACCCGGGCGGCGACTACGCGGTGGCCGGCGGCCGGCGCTGGGCACTCCCGTCAGGCAAGGAACAGCCCGGATTTCCCGGCATCTGCTCCGACTGTCTCCCCTTCTCGGCGTTCAGCCGCGACGGACGGCTACTCGCCGTCGGCGGCAACAACGGCCTCACCGTCTTCGACACCCATTCTCGCAAGGAGATCACCTCGATCTCCGACTGGGAGAGCATGGCGGTGCCGGTGTTCAGCCCGGACGGCAAGGTGCTCGCGGGGATCGGCTCGACGATCAGGCTCTACCGGCTGAACGCCGACGAGCCGCTGATGCTCGAACGCGCCATAGTGGACCCGGTGTCCGCGGTCGCCTTCGGTTCGACCGGGCTGCGCTACCTGAGCGAGGACACGGTCGTCACGCTCCAGCCGTACTTCGCCGGGGAAGAGGCCCTGGACGAGGTACAGTTCAGCGCCGACGGCAAGCTCCTCGCCGCCCACGCGCTGGACTCCACCAAGATCACGCTGAACGGTAGGGACTTCGAGGCAGGGGCATTCCAGAGCTACGACGCCGACCTCTCCTTCAGCCGGGACGGCGGGCGGCTGGCGATCAAACGCAGCGACGACGTCACCGTCTGGGACACCGCCACCCGGCGCGAGCTGGCGAAGATCCCGGCCGCCACCGGTTCGGACGGCGTATTGCTGGCCCCGGCCGGGCTCTGGACGCCCGATGAGAAGACCTTCACGCTCTGGCAGGTCCCCGGCGGCCGGCGCCTCAAGCAGGTGGCCAGGCCACGCCTGCTCGGCTGGACGGTCGCCCCCGACGGACGTCTCATCGGCCTGGACGCGAGCCTGCTGCGCCTGGTCGACCTGGAGTCCGGGCGGGCGTTCGGACCGAGGCTCCTGTTCTCCGGCACGGCGGAGGAGGTCTGGTTCAGCGCCGATCTGAAGCTGGTCGCGGCGAACTTCGCCGGCAAGGTGGGCATCTGGGACACGAGCACGGGCGCGCAGGTCGGCGATTGGCTGCGGGCAGGCCAGGCATCGTGGACCGCCGCGTTCTCCGCCGACGACCGGCTGCTCGCCTTCGCGTCCCAGGAAAAGTCGCTGACCGTCTGGGACGTGCGGCTGGGCCGGCGGATCGGGCCCGAGTTCCAGCTTCCGGACGACGCGCGATCGATCGCCTTCTCCGCCGACTCCGCCGAACTGCTGGCCATGGGCAGGGCGGGCCGTCTGACCCGGCTGCCCATGGCAATGGAACCTCTGATGAAGGCGGTGTGCGCACGGGCCGGACGAGCACTGACCGAGGCCGAATGGACCAGGTACCTGCCCGACCAGCCGTTTAGAAAGGTGTGCTAGAAGTCGAATTCGCCGTTTCGCCAGCCTTTGCCGAAGGCGGCCCAGACTGAGCCGCTGACCACCCACGGCTCCAGGTCGGGACGCTCGGTGTCCCGCATCGCGACCCGCCCACCGCTCAGCGGAGCGACCTCGATGCAGTCTCCACCGTTGTCACCCGAGAACGAGGACTTGCGCCACGCCGCGGTCCTCAGTTCCTCGTTCAGCTCCATGCTGTCACCAATCTCTCTTTGATCACCTTTAGCGATACATGCTGGGGAAGCGCCTCCGCGCGTATCGCCTCGTATTTAACAGTCAGAGCGGCGACTTCGTCCGGTGCGTCCCGCACCTGACCTTGACCAGCCGACTCCAGATAGGCGGCGTCCGGCATTCCGTCGGCTTGGGCCAGCACGAACCCACCGAGAAGGCCGGTGGTGGAAAGAGCGGAGTAGGGAAGCACGTGTATCGTGATGCGCGCGCTTTCGGCCAATGTGATGAGATGTTCGAATTGATGACGAGTCACAGCCTCGCCTCCAATCGGACGATACAGGATTCCCTCATCCAGAACAGCCCAAAACATCGGCGGGTTCGAGCGGGCAAAGATGGCTTGCCGCTCCATTCGCGCCGCCAGAGCCTCCTCCACCAGCTCCTTTGTCGTGCCCGGCTTACCGGTGAAAATCGCACGAGCGTAGTCGGCGGTTTGTAGCAGCCCCGGGACGATGAGCGGTTGCCAGGTCCGCAAGGCCGTGGCGCCCTGCTCGATCTCCAGCCACGGCCGGAACCATTTGGGGCTTCGCTCCCGGCTTATGCTCGGCCAGCGGGCGAGAAGTTCGCCGGACAGGCCCAGCGCCTCTTCGCAACGCTCCGTGAAGTCCTTGCTCGGGTTTCTGGCGGCCCGCTCGACGCTACCGACGAGGCTCGGACTGAAACCGACCCTGTTCGCGAGTTGATCGATGGTCAGCCCTTTGTCGATACGGAATTTCCGCAGCTCGTATCCGAACCAAGCCAGCGGCCCAGCGTCCGGGTCCCATTCACTAACGCTCACCAAGCACCTCCGCCGTTCTGTCGCCACGAAACCACACAGGACGACACACACAACATGTGCCCAATCTGTGCGGTGATTGTCCCGCCGATCCCTCACTTAACGTAGCCGTTCGCTGGCACCGTGAGAGGTGACTTTCGAGAGACATCCGCGTGAATTGAGGCTCGCTCATACGCCAGAAAAGCGATCTTGTGTGCGGGCGACAAACGTAGCAACAGGACAAACTCGGGGATTTCATGCTCATACGAACAGAGGCGGTAACGCTCATCGGAGCGACCAGGCTACGCCGTGGCGACAAGGCTCCGAAGCAGGCCCGGGCGGCCATGACGTGGTGGCTCACGACCGGCCATGCCGTGCTGCTTGACGCGCAACAGGTCGTCAGCGAGCTGGTCACGAACGCCTGCACTCACGTGGAGGGCGGCGTACACCGCGAATGGGTCATGGTAATCGCCAGTCGCGGCCCTGGCTTCCTTCGCATCGAGGTCACCGATCCGGGCGCGTTCGCGTCCGAACCGCACGTTCCCCAATGCCCTTCTCCAGAGATCGAGTCAGGGCGAGGCATTCACATTGTGCGGGAACTGTCCGACGGAAATTGGGGGACGTTCGTCAATTCAGCGGGCCACCGGGTGGTGTGGGCCGACCTGAGGTGCTAGTCCCGTGAGGGGAGGCCGGGCCGACATTCGGACCGTGGGTGGATGGCGGCGGCGGCGCGTTCTTGAACACTGGGCCAGGCCAAATCCCCGAAGGAAGGTCTGTCCGTGTTCGAACGGCTCTCCGATCGCGCCGCGTCGATCGTTTTCATCGTCCTGGCGCTCACGATCTCGCTGGGCACCGCCAACATCGCCGATGGGCTCGTGCTCGCCTTATCACCCTTGCTCGTCGTGCTGGCGATGCTGCTCGTCGTCACGCGAGAGGGGGCGCGACGTGCGCGGCGACGGTATAGACGACGATCGCCTGCGCGACGTTGGCCGGCAACGGGATCGGCACCACCGCCAGCTGAACGGCGAAGGCCGCGGCCGAGCAGGCGAGGACCGCGGTCGGAAAGCGCCGCCGTACGGCGAGAGGGAGGATGGCCGCGGTGCCGATGAGAAAGGCGGGCAGCGAGGAAAGTCCGCTGTTTCAAGGATCCCTCGACCTTCCGTGACCATTCAGCCGAAACGGAGTCCCAGGATAGAGCGGACGATCCTCTCCAATTGCTCGGCGAACGACGCGGCGGCTATGGGGGCTAGTACCTGACGCAGTCCTGCGTGGCCAGAACCAGGCTCATGTCGGCCACCTTGTTGTGCGACACATAGAACATGTAGAACGCCTTCTTGTTGCCCGGCACGGTGGCGGTCGGATACCCACCCGGGCCACGCCGCAGACCGGGGTAGGCGGCCTTCAGTTGCGCGTTGCTGGAGCCAAGTCCGATGCCCTGCGGTGTCTTCAAGCCAGGCGGCGCGACGATCATGGAGACACCGCGCTTCTTGGAGACGTACACCCCCACCCGGTACTCGCCGTACGGGTTCTCCTTGAGGTCCCAGCCCGTGCATCTGGCGGAGTCGCCGACCGCTTTGTGGACGATCCGCCCGGTCGCCCTGGCCTTGGAGGCGGTCATGCCGAGCTTCAGGTTGCCGTACCCGTACGGCCCCAGTGTCGCCTTCCGCGCGGCGAGCGCCGGGGACGCGACGCCAGCGGTCACGACGCCTCCCGCCAGCGCCACCACCAGCATGGAACGGCCGATCCGCCGGGCGATCGTCTGCTTCACCAGGTTCCTCCTCGATCTTTGACTTGATCACCTTAGTGAGAGTTCGGATCGCTTGTTGACTATTTGCCGGATTACGAACAGGCGCACCGCCGCCGCCGTGGGGCTGGTCTCGGCCCATTGAGCGGCATCGGGCCCGTGACCGGTGAACGGCCACGGGCTGCCGATCAGTTCACCAGCACGATCTTTCCGCGGGCGTGGCGGCTTTCGCTCAGTTCGTGCGCGGCCGCGGCCTCGGCGAGCGGGAACGCCGCCGCGACCGGCACCCGCAGCCGACCCTCGGCGGCGAGCGTGACCGCGATCGTGAGGCCATGCACCGCCTGCGGGTCGGCGGGGGCTCCCACGGCCGTACCCGTCTCCTCGGCCGGCGCTCCGTGCGACATGTGTACGCCGTGGGCCGCCGCGGTGAAGTCGGCGATCGTCACCACACGCGCCGTGTCACCGGCGATGGCGATGAGGTCTGGCAGCGCGCCTCCGGCGCAGTCGAACACCGCGTCCACCCCGGCCGGCGCCAGCGCGCGGACCCGTGCGACGAGCCCCGGCCCGTACGTCGTCGGCTCCGCGCCGAGAGAACGCAGGAAGTCGTGGTTGTGCTCGCTCGCCGTACCGATGACGGTGGCGCCGCGGGCGACCGCGAGCTGGACGGCGACAGTGCCCACCGCACCGGCCGCGCCCTGTACGAGCACGGTGTGCCCGGCACCGACCGCGAGCCGGTCGAGGACCCGGGTGGCCGTCTCGACGCTGCCCGCGGCGCCGCCCGCTTCCTCCCAGCTCCACGCGGCCGGTTTGGGCGCCCAGGCGGCCAGGACCGCGAAGTCGGCATTGACGCCGCGCGCGAGCGTGTCGGCCATGCCGAACACCTCGTCGCCGACGCTCACGCCCGTGACGCCGTCGCCGACCTCGTCGACCACGCCCGCGGCGTCGAAACCGGTCCGATACGGGAACGTCGTCGGCACCATGTCACGCAGCGCCCCGGAGCGGATGTACGTCTCCCCGGGCGAGACACCGGAGGCCCGTACGGCGATGCGGATCTCGTCCGGTCCTGCGTGCGGCGCCGCCACCTCGGCGACGTGCACAACACTGGGCGGGCCGTACTCAGTGAATTGGATTGCTCTCATGCGCCGAACGTAACGGAGCACCCTCTCCGTTTAGCTAAAGTGAGAGCGATGACGGCCCAAGTGATAACGAAGCTCCGCTCGGACGCCCGCGACAACCGCGAGCGCATCCTCGCGGTCGCTCGCGCGGCCTTCGCCGCCGAGGGCCTCGACGTGCCGATGCGGGAGATCGCCCGGCGCGCCGAGGTCGGTGTCGCGACCGTCTACCGGCACTTCCAGACCAAGGAAGCGCTGATGGCCGAGGCCTTCGCCGAGCAGATGGCTTCTTGCTCGGCGATCGTGGAGGAGGGCATGGCGGCGGGCGACCCGTGGCGCGGCTTCAGCCTGGTGATCGAGAGGCTCATGGAGGTACACGCCCTCGACCGGGGCTTCGCCCGCGCATTCACCTCGCAACTCCCCCAATCGGCCGACTTCGCCGCGGAGCACGCTCGCACGCTGCGTCGACTGCTCGAACTGGTACGGCGCGCGAAGGAAGCAGGCCCTTTGCGGAAGGATTTCGTGCTGGAGGACATCAGCCTGGCGCTGATGGCGAACGACGGCATCCGCGCCGAGTCACCCGAGATGAGAGTGGCGGCGTCGCGCCGCTTCGCGGCCCTGATGATCCAGTCGTTCCAGGCCAACCCGGCCCCGACGCCACTTCCACCGCCCGTCCGGCTGCCCCTCTCCAGGCACTAGAGGCACGGCTACCTGCTTATTCGAATGAGATAACCGTGTTCTAACAGGACTGGAAGGACACCCAGCGCGCCGGGTCAGGATTCCTTATCGGTAGCGGGCAGTTGGCCGGCGACGTGTTCACGGAGCTGTTTGAGGATGGTCAGCAGGGCGCCCCGGTCGGCTTCGCTGAGGATGGCGAAGGTGCGTTCGGCGTGCGTGTCGTGCAGGGCCTTGATCTCGCCGAGGTGTTCGCGGCCCTTGGTGGTGATCTCCAGACGGATGGACCTGCGGTCGGCCGGATCGGTGCGCCGTCGCAGCAGGCCCTCATCTTCCAGGCCGTCCACCAGGGACGTGATCGATCGGCCCGTGACGCCGAGTCGGTCCTTGAGGTCGCCCATCCGCGGCGAGCCCGCTTCGTCGACGGCGAGCATCAGCAGAACCCGGGACGTGGACCAGCCGCGTTGCTGGTAGGGCTGCCCGGCGAACCGCCGCAGCGCATGTGTGGTGCGCATCAGCGCCTCGGCCAGCTCGGCGCCCGATGGTGGCTGTTCGCGCCCGGGAGGTTCCGACGTTTTCTCGGTTGACACACCCCCAGGATACGTTCAATCCTGATAGTGACAATTGACATTATCCGGGATGTAACTGTCTCAGGGAGAGTGGATGGATTCGGCTAGGACGAGCGCAAGCCCGCCCACTACCTCGCCGTCGGCGAAGGTGGGTCCGTGGCAGAGCCGTAACTACAGGTTGCAGATAGTGGGCGCGGTCATATCCGTGTTAGGTACGTCCGCCGCTCCGGTAGCGATGGCGTTCGCCATCCTCGACGCGGGAGGTTCGGGCACCGCGGTCGGCCTGGTGTCGGCGTCGGGCACGCTGCCGGCCGTGCTGTTCTTCGTGATCGGGGGCGTCGTGGCCGACCGGCTGCCACGGCACCTGGTGATCGTCGGCGCGAACCTGGTCAGCGCGGTGGCTCAATCACTGTTCGCGCTGGTGGTGTTCACGCATTCGGTCCAGGTATGGCAGCTGATGCTCTTCGCCGGCGTCAACGGGCTCGCCATCGCGTTCCGCATGCCCGCCACCGAAGGGCTGCTGATGCGCAGCGTGGATCGAGCGTACGCGAACAAGGCGTTCGCCATCTTCCGGACCAGCCTCAACTGCGCTCAGGTCGCCGGTGCCGCGCTTGGCGGCGTGCTGGTCGCCGCCTTCGGTCCGGGCTGGGTGCTCGCGCTCGACGCGGCCACATTTCTCATCGTCGGAGTACTGGCCGCGACGATGCGGGTCGAAGGGCGGCTGCGTAAACGTGTCGGCCTGGTCATCGAGCTGCGAGAAGGCTGGAGCGAGTTCGTCGGCCGACGCTGGCTGTGGAGCGTGGTGGCGCAGTCCGCGGTGGTCAACGCGCTCGGCGTCGGCGCGTTCGCGGTGCTCGGCGCGCTGGCTTCCGGCCGTCAGCTCGGCGGGGCACGTGACTGGGGGTTCATTCTCTCGTGCGACGCGATCGGAATGATCCTTGGCGGCCTGCTGATGGTGCGGTTGCGGCCGCGGCGGTTGCTGGTCACCGGTACTTCCGCTGCCGCGCTGCTCGTGCTGCCGCTGGCGGCGTTCGCGGCCGGGGCGCCACTGCCGGTGATCTGCGCGGCGTCGTTGTTCGCCGGGGTGGGGGTGGAGATCTTCAGCGTCAACTGGATGACCACGATCAGACAAGAGGTGCCGCACGAGAAGTTCTCGCGGGTCGCGGCCTACGAGGCGCTGGGTTCCTTCGGCATCACCCCATTGGGGGCAGCACTCGCCGGTCCCGCCGCAGACCGATTCGGTCTTGACCGTACGCTGTGGGCCGCGACCGGCGCGATCCTGGCCGCCACAGCGGTAGTTCTTGCCGTTCCAGACGTACGAAGAATGCGACGCGCACCAGAAGACGACACTGCCGGGGGCGGTGGGCCTAGGTGACCCCCGCGCCCGCGGTCAGTGCCTTCAGCTCGTCGAATGATTCTCGGATGAGTTGCGGGAAGTCTGGCTGGCCGGTGGCGAGCCAGCGTACGAACGCGATCTTGAAGACCGCGATCCCCGCCTCGGCGACCAGGCTCGCGGCCGTGTCCGCGACCCCGCGCAGTCGCAAGGCGTCGGCGAGCGCCGAGGCGAACGACTCGAGTTTGATCAGCTCACGCTCTCGAAGCTCCGCGTTCGCGGCGATGATGGCCTGGCGCTGCCGGGCGTGTTCGCGGCGCTCCTGAAGCTGGGCGGCGGCGGCCTCAAAGGCGGCGGCGACCGCGTCGATCGGCGCTGTGGAATCAGGGGCATCGGCGACGGAGCTCACGAGGAGCTCTTGCAGCGCGCCCCCGCCCCAGAACAGCACCTCACGCTTGTCGGCGAAGTGCCGGAAGAACGTTCGCTCCGTGAGCCCCGCCCGGTTGGCGATCTCGGCCACCGTGGTCTGTTCGTACCCGCGTTCGCCGTAGAGCTCCATTGCCGCTTGCACCAGCCGGCCGCGCGCGTTCGGCTCCCATCGCCCCATGCCCCGATCGTACCGTGATGACAGCGACTGACATTGCTTGCTACTGTGATGACAGCAACTGACATCAGTCGGCCGCTCGGCCGACTTTTCCGGAGGTTTTCTCATGCGCGTTTTCGTCACCGGCGCGTCCGGCTGGATCGGCTCCGCCGTCGTTCCCGAGCTCATCGGCGCGGGCCATCAGGTCACCGGGCTGGCACGCTCGGACGCCTCGGCCACCGCCCTCGCCGAGGCTGGGGCGCAGGTGCACCGCGGCACACTCGATGATCTCGACGGCCTGCGGAGTGCGGCCGACGCGTCGGACGGCGTGATTCACCTCGCGTTCAAGCACGACCTCGCCTTCTCTGGAAACTTCCAGGGCGCCGTCGACGCGGACCGCCAGGCCGTCGAGACGATGGGCGAGGCACTCTCGGGATCTGATCGACCGTTCGTTCTCGCCTCCGGGCTGCTCGGGGTGGCACCAGGGCGAATGGCGACCGAGCAGGACGGGCGTGGTTCCACATCGGATACGGCGCAGCCGGGCAGCGGTCCGCATGCTCGTCAGGCCACCGCGCGGCTGACGCTCGCCCTCGCTTCCCGCGGCGTCCGCTCGTCGGTCGTGCGGCTACCGCCGACGGTGCACGGCGAAGGAGACTACGGCTTCATGGCGGCTCTGGTCGGCATCGCCCGCGACAAGGGCGTCTCCGGTTACATCGGCGATGGGGCCACGCGCTGGCCCGCCGTACACCGGGTCGACGCCGCCCACCTGTTCCGCCTGGCACTGGAGCAGGCCCCGGCGGGATCGGCGCTGCACCCTGTCGCCGACGAGGGTGTGCCGATCCGCGCCATCGCCGAAGTGATCGGCCGGCATCTCGGCATCCCGGTGACCGCCGTCTCACCGGAGAACGCGGGCGAGCACTTCAGCTGGCTGGCCGGTTTCCTCTCGACCGACAGCCCGGCCTCGAGCACGCTGACCCGCGAGCTACTGGGGTGGCAGCCGACCCAGCCCGGACTCATCGACGACCTCGACAAGGGGCACTACTTCCACAGTTCATCCGCTTGATCGGCTGCGGCTCTCTTTAGATGAGCCTGCTGACGGACGCGCTCAAGGCAAAGGTCCGCCTGCGTTCAGGAGGGCGGACCTGAGCTGATGTCTACTCGCCTCCTCAGAGGAAGACGCGAGCGATCTCAAGCCACTTCTGCGCGTCCTCGCCGACTGCCGTGAGGTGCGTCTGGGCTCGGGACCTGCGCTGGGTGACTCGAAGGCAGAAGTCGAGGGCGCTGCCCTGAACCCGTTGTTCAGCATCTCCTGGGCCCCACACCCAGGTTTGGCCGTCGGGAGCAGTCAGCTCGACACGGAACGGCTCTGCCGGAGTAGGCAATTGGGCGGCGTAGAACGACAGCTCTCGCCCTATCACTCCCAACGAGGCCACGTGCTGGAGCCGGCCCGTCGGACGGCGTGAGACACCCAGCGCGTCGAAAACGTCCTGCCCGTGAGCCCACGTCTCCATCAGTCGAAGCGGCACCATGAGCGCTGTGGTCAACTGCGAGCCGTACCACGGAAGCCCTTGGTCCGGTAGAAGGTCACGTAGCTCCGCCGCCACCTCGGCCCGGCCGGCGCGCCATTGTTCCAGCAGCGCCGATCGCGGTTTGGCTGCTCCCGCGGCGGCGTCGAGATCGGCGTGTTGGCTGCCCGCGGCTTCTGCCTGCTTCAGCACGGCGTCGAACGCCTCCGGGGTCCGGATAGCGATGAGAACGTTCGCATCGGCTGAAGCAAGGTGAGCGATCTGGTGGGCGATCGTCCACCCCGCTGCCGGCGTCGGCTTCGACCAGTCGGCCTCCGCTGATACCAGGGCGTCAAGCTCATCCCCTTCAGCCACCAAATCGGGCAGAGCCCGGTCGAGCTCTACACCGGACAGGTCAAGGCCATAGTTCAACATCGGTGTCACCTCCACGCAGTTGATCTAGGGGGGTCAGGTTATCTGAGGTCGATCTCGGCAAGCCGAACTGGCTCTGGTTCACGCGTCGCCGACAGGTTGAGAACCGGGGCGCCCGGTCACGAGACCAGGCGCAACCAGGCCGCCGCGAGGGCGGCGTGACCGGCCGGTGTCGGGTGCACGCCGTCCTCGGCCCAGTATTCCGGCCCGGTCGTCGCCGCGAGTTCGGCGAACATGCCGTCGGCGGGAAGCAGATGGGCGCCATACTTGCCGGCGAGTTCCCGCACGGCTTGGATCTTCGGGTTCAGGTCGGCGCGCCATTCCTTCCGCTCTTCCTCTCCGATACGTGCGCGTGCGACACCCGCCTCGACGACGCCGTGAATCGGCAGGAGGAACGGCTCGATGAGGATCAGCTCCGTGCCCGCCTTGGCGAGGGGCGCGAGCAGGCGGTCATAACCCGCTTCGAACTCCGCCACGGAGATCACGTACCCCTCCGGGTCCAGCGTGTGCCAGCCCATGTCGTTGACCCCGACGAGGATCGACACCACATCCGGGTGCGCGTCGAGCACGTCCGCCTGCCAGCGGGCCTCGAGGTCCATCACCTTGTTGCCGCCGATCCCGGTGTTCAGCCAGGTCACGGGACGGTCCGGATGCCGCAGGCCCCACTCGCCCGCGATGCGCAGCGGGTAGCCGGACCCGAGACCGTCTTCGCTCTCCAGCCGCCGGCAGTCGGTGATCGAATCGCCGGCGAACACCACGGTGCTCCCGGGTCGGAGGGTGATCGTCATGTGTGCTCCTTGAAATCGGTTCGGGGAATGCAGTGCTGCGCAGCTCTCCGAAGTGCCGTGTGGCCAGGGCCGCCTTGGCCGGCGATGATGGTGCGCGGGGAGTCAGGTGTCCTGGGAGACGGTGTCGTCGATGGGAGTGGCCGCCTGGTCGCCGGCCGCGTACCGGGTGCGGGCGATCCCCCAGCCGACGAGGACCGCCGCGACGATGGTGAGGGTGAGGCCCGCGATCGTGACGGCCCGGTGGAACTCGCCGGTCTGCCGCGGGCTCCAGTGGGAGGTGGCGATGTCGCCGGTGAACAGGGTGGCGAGGATGGTGCCGGTGACGACTATGCCGGTGCCGGAGGTGACCTCGGTGGCGGTGTCGACGAGCGCGGTGCCGATGGTGGTCCGGTTCTCGGGCAGGCCGCGGACCACGTTGAGCCCGGCGACGACACCGACCACGCGCATCCCGGCCGCCACGAGGACGAGCGCGATCGCGACCCACAGGTAGCCGGACCGGCCGAGCAGGCCGTAGACGGCCAGGCCGGACACGACCGCCGCGGCGCTGATCCATGCGGCCCGGTCCAGGCCGACACGCTGTACGAACGGGTTGACGAACGCGCTGCCGGCGATGAGGACGACGACCTGCGGCAGCATCCCGATGGCGGCCAGTGCGGGCGTCCAGCCCCAGTCGAGCTGCAGCTGCAGCGTCACCATGTAACCGAGTCCGGCGGTCGCCAGCCCGGTGGCGGCCTTGTAGGCCAGGCCGCTGGAGACCAGGGGGAGGGCGAGGAGTTTCAGGTCGAGCAGCGGATGGCGGGCCAGGCGCTCGCGCAGGACGAAGCAGATCGCCGTCACGGCGGCCGCGGCGGTGACCGACCAGGGCGCCCAGGAGCCGGCGCCCTGGTCCACGAACGGCGTCGGCGCGAGGAGCGCGAGTACGATCGTCGCCGTACCCAGCAGCATCCCGGGTACGTCGAGGGGGTCGCGGTGGAGGCCGGCCGGGTCGTCGGCGGCGATGCCGGACCGTACGCCAAGGAACGCGAGCACGGCGATCGGCGCGTTCACCAGCAGCAGGACCTGCCAGGGCGCGATCGCCAGCACCAGGCCGCCCGTCGTCGGGCCGACCGCGAGCCCGACCAGGCCCACGGTCGAGATGAGGGTCAGCGCGCGCACGCGCAGGCCGTCCTCGTCGAACAGCCGGAACGCCAGCGCCATCGATCCCGGGGTCGTCATCGCCGCGGCGACCCCCATCGTCGCCCGGGCGGCGATCAGCTGCTCGGCGCTGGTGACCACGGCGGTCGCCAGACTCGCCCCGCCGAGCAGGACCAGCCCGATCAGCATGATCCGCCGCCGGCCGAACCGATCGGCGACCGCGCCGAACGCCAGCATCAACCCGCCGAACACGACCGCATAGGCGCCCGTCATCCACTGCAACGCGGTCGTCGAGGCGTGCAGCTCGCGTCCGATCACGGGCAGCGCGACGTTCAGGATCGAGTTGTCCAGCATCTCGAAGAGGAACACCGCCGACAGCCCCGCCAACGCGACCCACGCCTCCCGCAGCGACCTGGGGGTACGACCGGGCCGGGCCGCCGCCCTCTCATTCATGGAGACCTGCGCCTGTGGGGCGATCCAGCACGGGGCGATCCGGCCGCTCGTGCGGGTCGGTCACCTCCCCTGCCCCCTACGGGACGCGGCCGGGGTACCGCGGCCCGCTGGGGTCCACCGGGGCCCGCTCCGGCGACAATGACGGTTGTCTGTTCGATGAACACGCCACTACGTTAACCGACTAAGTTTAGTGACACAAGGAAGTGGGGCCGAATGCCCAGGACCGGAGCGCGAGGCGGCCCGCAGACGCGCGCGAAGATCTCAGAGGTGGCGACCCGGCTGTTCCTCGAACGCGGATTCGACACGGTCACGGTCACCGAGGTCGCGCGGGAGGCCGGGGTCTCGGCCGTAACGGTCTTCAAGCACTTCCCGCGCAAGGAGGACCTCCTCCTGGACCGCGAGGTCGACGCCGTCGAGCTCCTGCGCTCAGCGGTACGCGACCGCGCCCCGGACGCCGGAGTGCTCAGGTCCCTGCGCGATACGGCGTTCCGTCTCCTGGAGGAGCGGCACGCCCTGTCCGGCCTCAAGGAGGGGTCCGTCCCCTTCTTCCGGACCGTCGCGGCCTCGCCCGCGCTGGTCGCCCGCGCCAGGGAGATCGCCTCCGACCTCCAACAGACCCTCGCCGGCGAGCTCGAACACGACCCGGCCTTCGACGGCGACGCCTCGCTGCTCGCCGCCTTCTTCATCGCCGGCTACACCGCCGTGCTGGTGGAGACCGCCCGGCTCCTGATCGCCGGAGAACCGGCCGACACCATCGCGGACGACCACCGCGCCCGCCTGGAGCGCCTGTTCGACGCCCTCAGCAACGGAGTCGTGCCCCGGCCATGAGGTTCACCGCCGTACTGCGCGCGGTGGCGGGCGAGGCCGCGCCGACCTCGCCCGCATCCGCCAGGAACTCGTGTGGAGGTTCGGTGAGGAGATCATCTCCCTCTGACCTGCGATGAGAGGCCGGCATCAACTCCCGTGACGATGCTGACCTTGTCGGCGGGTCCTGGAACCTCGGGTTGACGTTCCGATCTGCTGCGACCGGTTCGTGAGATCGGCTTGAAGGGGTCGTAGGCCAGGTCGAGTGGTCACGTGGTGCGGTGCGCCTTGTCCGCCGTCTTGCGGAACCGCGTGCCGTCCCACCTGTAGGTTTGGCTGACGATCAGGTCTGGACAGCATCTGGGAGCCCGGTCGCTGATCGCCTTGCCGTGCAGGTGCGCGCTCCCGCCCTGGATCGCGACCTTCAGGGTCCTGAAGTAGCGGTTCTTGCCGAGTTTCCCGAGCAAGCGCGGAGCCGAGGGCTTGGAGGCTCCGTCGTAGACAAAGGCGATCAAGGGATTGCTCGACGTCGAGCTCGGGCACGACGACACGACGACGGTCTCACGCTTGCCGTCACGGGTAAGGTCGCCGACGGCCGCTACGCGGGCGTGCACGACGTACCAAGCGGCCCGCGGCCTCGGTTTGGGGCAGTTCAGAGCCGACTCCACAACGGAAGCCCAGTCGACCCGGCCGGCGGCATTCGCCGCGATGGTGGTAACCGGTGCCGCCGCACCGTCCACAGTGGCCGCGTTGGCGATACCTCCGCCGAGGACGACCGTCAGGCAGGCGGCCAGGGAGGCGGCGCTGGTCCAGGTTTGGTATCGGCGGGCTCTTGGGTGGCTCGTGCGCTCGGTGAGTGAGGTCATAGTCAGTCCGACGCGGGAAACCTCGGAGATGTTGTGGGCTATTTGCTCCTGCCGTGAGACAAATGCCGATCCCATCGTGATGCTTGACCTCGTCGGCCCTGCTTGGAACGGCGTGTTGAGAGCACCGGTCTCCTCATCCCTTGGCGGCATCGTTTGTCGCGAACCGCAACCGCCATTCGGCACCCACCGGTGGCGGTGCCACATCATCTCCGCGCTTTGGGCTCACGGTGCGAATACCTCGCCGTGCTCCTCATCGGGCAAAGGCTGGCCCGCCTGCGCGGCCAAAGCCGGATCGGCCAGGATTCGGGCAGTCGCCCGCCATTCAGCCGTAACTCGATGCAACGTGGCATGCACGTCGAGATCGACGACATCGCGAGTAGCGTCGACGATGTCACGGAAGAATTCCTGACGCTCGCCAACCGAAAGGTGGCGAGCCCACGGGAAGACCACCGGCAGGGCACGTTCGACCGCCCGCGTCCCCTCATCGCTCGCGACCAGTGCGGCCAGCAGGCGAGACACGACATCGGCCGTCTCCTTCCGCTCCCCATCGTGCCGCGCGGTGGTGATGTACAGGTCTTCGCCGTCGCGGCGTTTGACATGCAACCGGTGCACTCGGCTGAGCGTGGCCGCCACTCGTTTGGAGTGCTTCGAGAGGTCGGAGAAAGGCACGGTCGGAGTAGCCATACCGCGACGCTACTTCGGAACCGATTCCGAAGTCATGGGAACGCCCGGCCGATCAAGACGGTCCCGGATTGCTGTCGGACACGCTCAGGCCAAAGGTCCGCCTGCGTTCAGGAGGGCGAAGCCCTCCTGTGGAGGGACGCCCGAGCGCAGCGAGGACCATGCCTTTGTGGGGGTGTGGGGGGCGCCGAGCCCCCCACAGAACACAGCCCGACCCCTCAGAGCGCGAAGCGGCCCAAGGGGAGGACCATGCTTGTCAGAGGTCGCCCTCGACCCGCATCACGCTGGCCACCGCCCGCACGATGTCGAGGTCGCGCAACCCCTCCATGGTGGCCGACAGTGCCGCGTCCGTTGCCCGGTGGGTCACGATGACGAGTTGGGCGTCGTCCCCGTGGCCCTCCTGGCGTACCGTCTGGATTGATACGTCGTGCTTGGCGAACAGGTCCGCCA
Source organism: Nonomuraea sp. NPDC049028 (assembly GCF_043197735.1). Classification (NCBI taxonomy): domain Bacteria; kingdom Bacillati; phylum Actinomycetota; class Actinomycetes; order Streptosporangiales; family Streptosporangiaceae; genus Nonomuraea; species Nonomuraea sp. NPDC049028. Next base: position 738,264 of record NZ_JBICTR010000002.1, on the reverse strand, counting down.
CCCGGGCCAGCACGCCCGGCTTGTCCGCCACGTCCAGCGCCACGTGGCACCGCGTGACGGTCGCCCCCATGGGGTGCACGGGCAGGTCGGCGTACGTCGACTCCGAGGGGCCGCGCGTGCCCGCCAGGCGGTTGCGGGCCACCGCCACCAGGTCGCCGAGCACGGCCGAGGCCGTCGGCGCGCCGCCCGCGCCCTTGCCGTAGAACATGAGCTGGCCCGCCGACGCCGCCTCCACGAAGACCGCGTTGTACGCCTCGCGTACGCCGGCCAGCGGGTGCGTCCGGGGGATCATCGCCGGGTGTACGCGGACCCCGACCGAGCGGCCGTCGTCGGAGCGGGCGCAGATGGCCAGCAGCTTGATGACGTAGCCCATGGCCTTGGCCGAGGCCACGTCGGTGGCGGTGATCTCGGTGATGCCCTCGCGGTGCACCTCTTCCGCCGTCACCCGGCTGTGGAAGGCCAGGCCGGCCAGGATCGCGGCCTTGGCGGCGGCGTCGAAGCCCTCGATGTCGGCCGTGGGGTCGGCTTCGGCGTAGCCGAGCGTCTGGGCCTCCTCCAGGGCGTCGGTGAACGAGGCGCCCGTGGAGTCCATCTTGTCGAGGATGTAGTTGGTGGTGCCGTTGACGATGCCGAGGACCTGTTTGACGTGGTCGCCGGCGAGTGATTCGCGCAGCGGGCGCAGCAGCGGGATGGCTCCGGCCACGCTGGCCTCGAAGTAGAGGTCGCCGCCGCCCGTACGGGCGGCCTCGTGCAGGGTCGCGCCGTCCTCGGCGAGCAGGGCCTTGTTGGCGGTGACGACCGACTTGCCGCTGGACAGGGCGGACACGATCAGCGAGCGGGCGGGCTCGATGCCGCCGATGACCTCGATCACGATGTCGACGTCATCGCGGGTGACCAGCGACTCGGCGTCGGTGGTCAGGAGCTCGGGGGCCACCTCGACGTCGCGCTTGCGGCCCAGCCGGCGTACGGCCACACCGGCCAGTTCCAGCGGCGCCCCGATGCGGGCGGCCAGGTCGTCGCCCTGCTCGTGGATCAGGCGGATGACCTGCGAGCCCACCACCCCGCAGCCCAGCAGGGCCACTTTCAGCGGTTTCACAACTGCCCCCTCAACAGGTCGTCCTCGGTCTCGCCCCGCACGATGACACGTGCCTCGCCGTCGGTGACGGACACCACGGCGGGCTTGGGCAGATAGTTGTAGTTGCTGGCCAGCGACCGGCAGTAGGCACCGGTGGCCGCCACGGCGATCAGGTCGCCCGGCGCGAGGTCGGCGGGCAGGAAGCAGTCGCGCACGATGATGTCGCCGCTCTCGCAGTGCTTGCCGACCAGGCGGCTGAGCATGGGCTCGGCGGAGCTCTCGCGGCTGGCCAGCACGGCGGTGTATTCGGCCCCGTAGAGCGCGGTGCGCACGTTGTCGCTCATGCCGCCGTCGACGCTCACGTACGTGCGCAGCCCCTCGACGTCCTTGACGGTCCCGACCTCGTAGAGGCTGATCCCGCCGGGCCCGACGATCGTGCGGCCGGGCTCCACGGTCAGCCTCGGCACCGGCAGCCCGGCGTCGGTGCAGACCTTGGTGACGATCTCGCGCAGGCCGTCGGCGATCTCCTTGATGTCGGGGGCCTCGTCACCCTCGACGTAGGCGATGCCGTAGCCGCCGCCCAGGTCGAGCTCGGGCAGCACCACGTCGTGCTCGTCCTTGATCTGCACGAGCAGCGTGGCCAGGCGGCGCGCCGCCACCTCGAACCCGGCCGTGTCGACGATCTGCGAGCCGATGTGCGAGTGGAGCCCGACGAGCTCCAGCGCGGGCAGCGCGAGAATGCGGCGTACGGCCTCGGCGGCGGCCCCGGTGTTGAGCGACAGGCCGAACTTCTGGTCGTCGTGCGCGGTGGCGATGAACTCGTGCGTGTGCGCCTCGACCCCGGTCGTCACCCGGATCATGACCTTGGGCCGCGTGCCGTGCCTCTCGGCGAGGAACCCGAGCCGGGCGATCTCCTCGTAGGAGTCGACGACGATGTGCCCGACGCCCGCCTCCAGCGCCCTGGACAGCTCGGCGGCCGACTTGTTGTTGCCGTGCAGCGTGATGCGCGCGGCCGGGAAGCCGACGCTGAGCGCCACCGCCAGCTCGCCGCCGCTGGCCACGTCGAGGCCGAGGCCCTCGTCCTGGAGCCAGCGGACGATCTCCTTGCACAGGAACGCCTTGCCGGCGTAGTGGACCTCGGAGCCCGCGAAGGCCGTGGCGTAGTCGCGCATGCGCGAGCGCACGTCGTCCTCGTCGAACACGTAGAGGGGCGTGCCGTGGTCGCGGGCCAGATCGCGGACGTCCACGCCGCCGATCGTGAGCGCGCCATCGGTCCGGCTCGACGTTCGCGGCCAGATCGAGGGATTGATCCGGTTGAGGTCGGCGGGCGCCAGCGGTGGGCGCTCGTGGGGCAGCATCTCTGCGTGCCGGTCCCCGGCGGGATGGACGAATCGACTCACCCGAACGAGGCTATCGGAACCGTCGAACCGCCCGGACCCGCTGCCCACGTATCGAGACGCGATCAAGCTCCAGGAGGGATATTTTTACGATTTTTCGCCCTTTGGCCGGATATTTTGCCAATCACAGACGCGCCGGGCCCGGCAGCACCTTGAGCACCGCCGCCGCCAGCCGGACGCGCGCCGTGTGCAGCGGCGCGGGCGGCTCGTCTCCCATGGGTACGGCGGGGGCCAGCTCATGGGCGTCGTGGTACGCCGTCGCCAGCCGTACCAGATAAGGCTCCCACCCAGGAGACCTGCTCAACCGCCGGCCCGGCAGCTCGGCCAGGACGCGGAGCACGGCGCGGTCACGCGGGTCGGCCAGCAGCTCTGGGCGGAAGGGGCCGGACGGGACGCCCAGGTCGCGCGCCCATCGCTGGACGGCGGCCGCCCGCGCGTGGGCGTAACGGACGACGAAGCCCGGGTTCGCCCATGTGCGGGGGAAATCCGGCCAGGGGTCCTCTGGTACGTCGAGCGGCTCCACGGAGTCCACCAGCGTCCCTGGTACGTCCACGACGATCCGTAGAAAGCCGTTGTCCAGCACCTCGCCGGAGACGCGCGCCGCCAGGGAGACGGGGGGCACGCCGCGACGGAGGGCGGCGGCCGAGATGTAGACCGCCTCCCGCTCCCACGTCCCCTCCGGCACCGGCGGCTCCCCCAGCACCTCGGCCAGCTGTTCTGGCGTCACGGGGTGGCCGCCCTGGACGCTGGTGCGGTGGTCACGATGGTCCCCCGTCCCACGACCGTCTCAATCCCTGTGACGGTCTGTTGCGGCTGGGGTCCTTTGGGAGGGACACCCCCTCCGGAGGAGTGGAAGAGGACGGTCCGTGGTGGCTGGGGCCCTTAGGAGGGACACCCCCTGCGGGAGAGCGGAAGAGCGGATACACCGCGCTAGATGAGCGCGTGTGGCTCGGCGGAGCCGTACTCGACCAGTTGGGCGGCCCCCAGCAGCCACCTGTCCTCCTCGCGTACCCGCACATAGCCGAACCGGTCGGCCGAGAACACCTTGATCCCGTCCGCCCGGCACTGCCGCATCAACACCTCGTCCCACCCGTCCGTGAGGTCGGCGAAGCCGAGCTCACGCAGGGTGTTGCGGCGGGCCAGGAGCGTGGCGCCGGCGATCTCCGGCAGGTAGGAGTATTCGGCGTCCGGCTGCTTGAGCAGGGTCGCCTGCGGCTTGCGGAGGTGGGCGTAGAAGGCGGCCTTGCCGACGATGTCGGCCGTGCTGAACAGGAACGCCCGGCGCAGGTCGGTCAGATAGTGCGCCCCGTAGACGTCGCGCGGGTCCATCACCGCGACCAGGTCGGCCTCGCACAGGTCGAGACCGTGGTTGAGCATGGCGCCCGTGCTGGCGGCCGGGTCGAGGTCGCGGAAGACCACGTCGACGCCCGTCAGGACCTCGCGGACCCGCTGCTCGGCCCCGCGCCAGGCGAACACCACCACCTGGGTGACCCCCGACTGCCTGGCCACCTGGGCCAGCGCGTGCTCCAGCAGCGCCGAGTCGGGCACCGGCAGCAGCACCGAGACGTTGAGCGTGGCGCGTACGGCGGGCAGGCCGATGGCCTCCAGCAGCTCGTCGGTCCGCTCGGACATCGTGCCGGTGGCGTGGGCGCGGCGCAGGGCCGCGTGCGCGCGGCGCGCGTCGGGCTCGGTGCCGATCGAGGTGTTGCAGGCCGCGAGCTCGGCCAGCACCCACTGCGGGGTGCCGGGCGGGCACTCGACGGCGGCGGGCCAGCGGTAGGAGGTCAGCACGTCGGGGTAGGTCAGGTGCTCGGGCAGCAACTGGTCGAGCGTGAGCACCCGGTCGATGCGGCCGCCCGAGAGCGGGATCGGGTTGTGCACCCGCGGCTGCACCCCGAAGTGCAGGCGCGGCCAGCCCACGGTGAGGTCGTTGGTGAAGCGGTGCTCGAACAGCTCGGCGGCGGCCGTGTAGGGGGCCACGTCACCCAGCGTGTGCCAGAACACCGTGCGGATGCCCCGCTCGGCGCACCAGGCCAGCAGGGCCTTGAGCCCCTCGCCCGGCTCGCCGGTGATCTCCTCGGCCCACGGACCCTGGGTGACCGACTCGACCACGAGCAGGTGCGGCACCTCCAGCGGCAGCACCCTGGCGAAGTCGCGCGGCGTGAAGCCGGTCGTCTGCCGCCACTCGTAGCGCAGCAGCGCCTCGGTGTGCGGGTCGGCGATCACCGCGGCGGTCAGGTGCGGGCGGGTGTTGGGCCCGGTGGGCACGCGGAACGGCTTGAGCTTGAACGAGGCGCCGTTGAGCGTACGCACGGATGTGGTGGCCTGGTAGGCGGCGCCCGGCCGCTCGTCCTTGTCCTTGGCCGCGGCGGCGACCGGCTTGCGCTTGGGCGCGGTGGGTCGTTTGACCGGTTTGGCGGCGCCCTTGAGACCTCTGGCCAGGCGGACCGGGTTGCTCTTGCCGCTTCTGATCGCGTCGCCGAGCCGGTTCCAGCGGGCCACCTTGATCGAGGAGAGTTTCCAGTTGGCCACCTCGGCCTGGAAGCGCTGCTCGGCGAGCTCCTTGCGGAGCTTCTCCGCTGCGGCGCGCTCGATCTCCAGCCGCTCCTCCGCGTCGGTGAGCCGCTCGGCGAGCGCCTTGGCCTCAGCGGCGTGGTGCTCGGCCTCCACGAGCCGCGCCTGGGCCACGTCCAGCAGCCTGGCCAGCTCGGCCGCGTGCTCGGCCTGGGCGATCGCCTCACGCAGCGCTCGCCTAGTGCTCTCCAGCTCAGTGCTCACCGAGACCTCCGATTCCTAGCCCGGCAAAGGATACTCTTTTGCGGGAAGCAGCTCGAAGGGATGAGATCCGGTGCAGTTCAACGTGCGGCCCTATGTCTGCGGCGGTCTCGGCCGGATCGACACCGTGATACTCGGCAAGCTCGCCGCCGCGGGGCCTCGGGTCAGACCGGCGCTCCAGACGGCCGAGGCGGCCCTGTACAGCTCGACGCCGCTGCCGCCCTATCACCGCGCCGGGGGCTCGTTCGCGTTCTCCTGGGGTGAGCGCAGGCCCTCGGCTCTCGACGGCTGGATGTCCATCGCCGAGACGTACGAGGTGCCGGGGCTGATCGGCGACGGCCCGCGGGTCACGCTGCACGCGGGCGCGCTCGGGCTGGTCGACGTCTATTACGTACGGCACGGCGACGCGATCTATTTCTCGTCCCTGATCCAGCCGTTGCTGTCGCTGGTCCCGGTCGAGATCGACTGGTCGGCCTGGGCCTCGATCATCCAGGTGACGTTCCCGCTCGGCGAGGCGACGCCCTACCAGCGGATCAAGCGGCTGCCGGGGTCGAGCGCGCTGGTGTTCGACGGCGAGCGGCTGGCCACGGAGCGCGGGCTGCCGCGCTGGCTGCGCCGCGAGCCGTACGAGAGGTGGACCAGCGCCCACGAGATCGTCGAGCTGCTGCACGAGGTCTACAAGGACTACGACGGGCGCAAGCTGCTGGTGCCGGTCAGCGGCGGCTACGACTCGCGGCTGCTGGCCAGCGTGGCTAAGGCGCGCGGCTTCGACGTGGAGTCCTGGACGACCAGCCCCGACGAGGGCACCGACACCGACATCGCCTTCGCCCGCTCGATCACCCGCGAGCTGGGCATCCCGCACCGGGTGATCACCCAGTCCGCCGACGCCTACCCCGGCGACGCGGCCGAGGTGGCGCGCCGGCTCGAATACCTGACGCCGCACCACGCCTGGTACGCCCCGTTCGCCAAGGAGGTGCAACGGGCGGGCCGGGTGCTGGTCGACGGCCTGGCCGGCGGCCCGCTGCTGAAGAACTTCATGGTGAGCGGGGCCGCGCTGGAGGCCACCTCGCAGGCCGAGCGGTCGGCCGCGGTGCTGAAGTCGCTCAGCCTGGGCGCCCCGTCACAACCGTTCCTGTCGGCGGCGGCCGGCGCCTGGATGGAGGAGGCGGTACGCGAGCAGTTCGCCGCGGCGACCTCCATGCTGCACGGGCACCGGGCCGAGCTGCCGCTGTCGGTGCTGCACACGCGCACCGTGCGGGGCATCGCCCGCTCGGCGGTCAACCTGGTCGGGCCCGAGGCGTCGTTCGCGGCGCCGTTCATCCACCCCGACTTCTTCGACGCGGCACTGTCGGTAGGGGTGGCCCGAAAAGACAAGGGTCGCTTCTATCGCGAGATATTGCACGCCGCCAACCCGCGGGTGGCGGCCCTGCCGTCCACGAACGTGGTCAAGCAGCCGCTGCTGCGGGTCCCGCTGCGCTCCACGGCCGCTCCCGCGCGGGCGTACGCGCACCGCATGCTGGAGACCGTCGCCGGGCGGGTGCCCGAGCTGCTGTCGGATGAGCTGCACATGGTCATCGCGGGCGGCCCCGACGCGCTGACCCGGTTCAGCGGGTGGAACGACCGGTTCTGGGTCCGGGGGCTGGTGCTTTTCGGGCTCTGGCTGAGCGACTTCGAGAACGATCTCAGTGATGTGTCGTCCCCTTTCTGATGAACTCTCGGTAACATCACGGTTACACAGTGATCTCGTGGGTATTAACTCGAGCACAGCACAAGCGGGTTCCGGAAAGCCAACGGGCTGGTAGTGTTCGGCCCGTAAGCGCCGCACAAGCGGGCACCGGGTCACAAATCCGGTCCGTTCAGGGCATGAGGTTCGCAGGGATGACGACCTCAGGCGGCGCGGTCACCAGCTAGTTAGCGCCGGGGAAACCGGTGACTCCGTCCTGCCCACATCTCCTTCTGTGAGCGACATATGATCAACGCATCCCCAGCACCGGAGCCGATTTCCGAGGCGTTCGTCTCGGAGGATCCCTCCTGGTACAAGCGGGCGGTGTTCTACGAGGTTCTTGTCCGAGGGTTCAAGGACTCCAACGGCGACGGCACCGGAGACCTGCGTGGTCTCACGGAGAAGCTCGGCTATCTGGAATGGCTGGGTGTCGACTGCCTTTGGCTGCTGCCCTTGTACGAGTCGCCGCTGCGCGATGGCGGGTATGACATTTCCGACTATATGAAGATCCTTCCGGACTTCGGGGACCTCGGGGATTTCGTCCATCTGATCGAGTCGGCGCACGAGCGCGGGCTGCGGATCATCACCGACCTGGTGATGAACCACACGAGCGACCGTCATCCCTGGTTCCAGGCGTCGCGGCACGACCCGGAAGGGCCGTACGGCGACTTCTACGTGTGGTCCGACGAGCCGACCGGCTTTCCCGACGCCCCGATCATCTTCATCGGCGCGGAGGAGTCCAACTGGACCTACGACCCGGTGCGCAAGCAGTACTACTGGCATCGCTTCTTCCACCACCAGCCGGACCTGAACTATGACAACCCGGCCGTGCAGGAGGCCATGCTGGAGGTGCTGCGGTTCTGGCTGGACCTCGGCATCGACGGCTTCCGGCTGGACGCGGTGCCCTACCTGTTCGAGCGCGAGGGCACGGCGTGCGCGGGGCTGCCCGAGACGCACGCGTACCTGAAGAAGGTCCGCGCCGAGGTCGACCGCCTCTACCCCGACCGGGTGCTGCTGGCGGAGGCGAACGGCTGGCCCGAGGACGTCGTCGAATACTTCGGCGACCCCACCGTGGGCGGCGACGAGTGCCATATGGCCTTCCACTTCCCGCTCATGCCGCGCATCTACATGGCGGTCAAGAAGGAGACGCGCGAGCCCATCTCGGAGATCATGTCGCGCACCCCCAAGCTGCCCGACACGGCCCAGTGGGGCATCTTCCTCCGTAACCACGACGAGCTCACGCTCGAGACGGTGACCGAGGAAGAGCGCGACTACATGCACAGCGAGTACGCCAAGGACCCGCGCATGCGGGCCTACCTGGGCATCCGCCGCCGGCTCGCGCCGCTGCTGGACAACGACAGGGACCGGATCGAGCTGTTCACGGCCCTGCTGCTGAGCCTGCCGGGCTCGCCGATCATGTACTACGGCGACGAGATCGGCATGGGCGACAACATCTGGCTGGAGGACCGCGACGCGGTGCGCACGCCGATGCAGTGGAGCCCCGACCGCAACGCCGGTTTCTCCTCCGCCGACCCGGGGCGTCTCTACCTGCCCGCGGTCATGGACCCGATCTACGGCTTCCAGGCGGTCAATGTGGAGGCGCAGCAGCGCAGCGAGGGTTCGCTGCTCCACTTCACCCGCAAGATGCTGGAGATCCGCCGCAGCCACCCGGTGTTCGGCCTCGGCGCCTACACCGAAATGTGGTCCTCCAACAACAGCGTGCTCACCTACGTCCGCGAGTACGGCGACGACGTCATGCTGTGCGTGAACAACCTGTCGAAGTATCCCCAGCCGGTGGAGCTCGACCTGCGCCGCTTCACGGGCATGACGCCGGTGGAGGCGCGGGGCGGGGTGCACTTCCCGGTGATCGGCGAGCTGCCTTACCTGCTCACGCTGCCCAGCCACGGGTTCTACTGGTTCGCGCTGAAGAACCTGAAGAAGGACGACGCCTCAGCGTGAGGTGACGGGCACCTGGGCGCGGGCCGCGCGGCGGGCCGGGATGAGCGCGACCGCGAGCGCCGCGCCCACGGCGACCAGCACGGCGACGATCAGCGTGAGGACCGAGGGCGGGCGGCCGATGCCCGCCCCGACTCCGCTGGTGTAGCCCTGGAGGTCGATCAGGCCGGTCACCACCGAGGCCCCGGCCGCCGTACCGGCCACGATGCCCAGCACGACCAGCAGCCCGGTGCCCGTCACCAGGGTGGCCATCACCTGCCGCGGGGTCAGCCCCATCGCCTTGAGCACGGCCAGATCGAACGCGTGGTCGCGCAGCCCCAGGGCGCTGGCCGTGAGCAGGTTGGCCAGGCCGATCAACGCCAGCACCGCGATCAGCGCCACGATCACCACCCGGATGACCGACAGCCGGTCGGCCGGGTTGACCACCCGCTGCACGTCGAGGCTCTCCCCCGAGGCCGCCAGCAGCCTGTCGCGCACCTCGCCCGGATCGGTGCCCTGGCGCAGCGCGAGGGCGTAGAACTCGGGCGGCACGGAGTCCTTGGCCGCCAGGCTGTCGAGCCCCACGGACAGCACCTCGCCGTCGAGGTCCGGCTCCACGGTGCGGCCGACGATCCGTACGATCAGCGGCGAGCCGCCGACGGTCAGCCGGATCCGGTCACCGATCCTGGCGCCGAGCAGGTTGAGCAGCCCCTGCCCGGCGACGGCCTCGCCGGGCTGGCCGTACATGCGGCCTTCGACGACCGGGAACGGGTAGGGGTCGGCCGAGCTGCCGATGGCCCGCACCCTGACCGAGCGGGCCGCCCCGGGGGCCAGGGCGTTGACGTCGGTGCCCGGGTAGACGCTCTGGACGGCCCTGTCGGACTCGGCGATGCGCTGGGCGTCGGCCGCCTCCAGCTTGCCCGGCCGGACGTACAGGCTGGCGTGCTGGCCCACCTGCTCGGGGTGGCTGAGGAAGTTGTCGAGCGTGGCCCAGACGCCGAGCCCGATCGTGATCATCATCATCGGCACGGCCAGGCCGAACGCGGTCAGGAAGGCCGGCAGCCGCCTGGTGAAGGCGTCGCGGGTGCCGAGGATGAGCGCGGGTGGCAGCCGTACGAGCAGGGCCAGCCTGGCCAGACGGGACAGGTGGCCGCGCGGCGGCGCCGCCGGGGCACCGGGGATGGGCGGCGTGCGCCCGCCGCGCCAGGCGGGCACTCCGACCGCGGCGAGCACGGTCAGCGTGGTGCCACCGACGATGGCCAGCACGGGCACGGGCGCGACAGAGGTCGTGCCGAGCACCGCCACCGTCGCCGCCCAACCGGCGAGCGTGCCGACGCCGACGCCGAGCAGGCCGAGTGCGCCGTGCTCGACCAGGAGCAGCAGGGCGACCTGGCCCCTCGTGAAGCCCATCGACTTTAGCGTGGCCAGGTCACGCAGCTGGCCGAGCACCCGCCCGCCGGCCGCGTTGGCCAGCGCCAGGGCGGCGGCGACCAGCCCGACCACGCCGAACAGCGCCAGCAGCGTGCCGAGCAGCCGGTTGTCGAGCTCCATCGCGGCGCGTACCTCGCGCCAGGTGTAGACGCGCTGCAGCTGGTCCTCCAGCATGACCACGACGCGCTGGGAGACGACCTGGGTGGCGTCGGGGTCGGCCAGGCGCAGGCCGGTCACCCACTCGCTGCGGCCGAGCATGGGCTCGATCCGGTCGAGCGTCGCCGGCAGCACCCAGGCCAGGCCGGGCGTCCACTCGGGGTAGAAGCCCTGCTCGGCGGAGTCGGCGATGCCGCGTACGTACAGGGTGTGGCGCTCCCCGCTCAGCGCGATGATGGAGAAGGCGTCGCCGAGCTTGAGCCGCAGCGCCCTGGCGAAGGAGCGCTCGACCACCACGCCATCGGACTGGGCGGGGTCGAGCCAGCGGCCCTCGGCCACGACCGGGTGCGCCACCCGGGGCGGCGCGGCGGGCATGGCGCGCAGCGCCGCGGGCTCCTTCTTGCCGTCCTGGACCACGGTGACGGGCGCGGACCTGTAGGGCCCCGCGGTCTGGGTGACGCCGTCGATGGCGCCCAGCGGGACCTGGGGGCTGTCCTTGGTGTAGAACCACACGTGGGCGCCATCGGTCTGGGCGAACAGGCTGCGCCACGGGTTGGTGCCGTCTTCCAGCAGGGTGACGGCGGTGATCAGCGCGGCCACGATCCCGGCCACGGCGAGCACGGTGAGCAGCGCCTGGCCCCGCCTGGCCCGCAGGTCGGCCCTGATCCACCGGCTGCCCGCTCTGGCCGTGCTCATTTCGCTGAGCTCATTTCGCTGAGCTCATTTCGCTGAGGCTCATCGGAGGTCGATCACCTCACCGGCTGTCCCCGTACGCCTGCGGGCGATCCGGCCGTCGTCGACGATCTCGCCGTCGAACAGCGACACCAGGCGGTCCGCGAGGGCGGCCACCCGGGCGTCGTGGGTGACCATGACGATGGTCTGGCCGTCCTTGTGCACGTCGCTGAGCAGCCGGAGCACGTCGCGGGTGTTGCGGCTGTCGAGGTTGCCGGTCGGCTCGTCGGCCAGCAGCACGCTCGGCTGGTTGGCCAGCGCGCGGGCCAGCGCGACCCGCTGCTGCTCGCCGCCGGAGAGCTGGCCGGGCGCGGCGTCGGCGCGTTCGGTGAGGTTGAGGGCGCCCAGGAGGCTCTCACGGCGTTCGCGGGCGTCTTTGGGCGAGGCTCCGGCCAGCAGCGCCGGCAGCTCCACGTTGTCGGCCACGGTCATGTTGGCGACCAGGTTGAAGAACTGGAAGACGAAGCCGACCTTCTTGCGCCGCAGCAGCGCCCAGGCACTCTCCGACAGCGTGTCGACGCGCTTGTCGTCGAGCCAGATCTCGCCGCTGGTGCGGGCGTCCAGCCCGCCGAGCATGTGCACCAGCGTCGACTTGCCCGACCCCGACGGCCCCATGATCGCGACGAACTCGCCCGGCTCCACCCGCAGATCCACCCCGCGTACGGCCGGTACGGGCACCGCGCCGTCGGAGTAGATCTTCACCAGGTTGACGGTCTTGATCACGCTCATGCCAGATCCTCCTGACACCGGGCCAGCCAGTCCAGGTCGGCCTGCAGGTGCAGCATGGCCCCCTCGATGAGCAGGACCGCCACGGTGTCGGCGGGCGCCGTGCGGGAGAGGAGGTCGTTGAGGTCGCTCATGAGCGAAAGATAGTGCCGGCGCTGCCGGTTGATGAGGGCCATCCGGTCCGCGATGCCGGTGAGCGGGGCCAGCACGAGCTTCATGAAGAACTCGTCGCGCACCCGGGGGCCCTCGGTCGGCTCGTCCACCCAGGTGGTGAGCACGTCGCGGCCCTTGGCCGTCAGGTAGTAGACCTTCTTGTTCGGCCGGTTGGACTGCTCCACGTCGACGGCTCTGACCAGGCCGTCCTTCTCCAGCCTGCCGAGGGTCACATAGATCTGGCCGATGTTGGGAGAGGGATAGGCGCTGCCGAAGGTCTGCTCAAGGGCCTGTTTGAGCTCGTACCCGTGGGCAGGTTCCTTGGCCAGGAGCGCCAGCAGGTGCAACCGCAAGCCCCACCTCCCCCTTGTGTTACGGATGCGTTACGCGCTTCTCCGTTGACCGTCAGATTACATGTGTGCATAACATGAATGCATCTACCTAACACGAATGTAATCCTTCTGAACTGGGAGGTCATCGGGTGCATCGCTCGTTGCCGATCGTGCTGGCCGTCTGTCTGGCGGCCGGGTGCGCGGCGACGGGTGACGAGGTCGGCGGCGATACCGGCACGGGCGGCACCGGCCCGATCACCTTCGCCACCGGACGCGACACGACGGCGTACCTGCAACCCCTGCTGGATCGCTGGAACCAGGCCCACCCGGCCGAGAAGGTGACGCTCCTCGAACTCCCCGAGGCCGCCGACGAGCAGCGCGCGCAGATGGTGGCCAACCTCCAGGCCCGGAGCAACCGCTACGACGTGCTCGGGCTGGACGTGGTGTGGACCGCCGAGTTCGCGGAGAACGGCTGGATCATCCCCCTGGAGCGCGGGCTCTTCCCGCTCGACAGGCTCCTGCCGCCCGTCGTGGACACCGCGGTCTACAAGAACAAACTGTGGGCGGTGCCGTACACGAGCAATGCCGGTCTCCTCTACTACCGAACCGATCTGATCAAGAAACCGCCGCGCACCTGGGCGGAGCTTCGCGAAAAGGCCCTAGAGGTCACGAAAAAGCGGGACATCGGGGGTTACGCCGGGCAGTTCCTCGCGTACGAGGGGCTGACCGTGAACTTCTCCGAGGCCGTGCAGTCGGCGGGCGGGCAGATACTCAGCCCGGACGGCACGGAGGTGACCCTTGACCCGGCCAAGGCCAGGCTCGCCCTGGACTTCCTCATCCAGGGCCTGCGCGAGGGCTGGATCCCCAAGGAGTCGCTGTCGTACAAGGAGGAGGAGTCCCGCCTGGCCTTCCAGGAAGGGCGGTTGGCCTTCGCCCGCAACTGGCCCCACGCCTACGGCCCGGCGACGGCCAAGCTCGGCGGCAAGTTCGCGGTGACCAGGCTTCCCGGGCTCAACGGCCCGGGGTCGAGCACGCTCGGCGGGGTCAACCTGGCCATCAGCGCCTACTCCAAGCACCAGCACACCGCCCAGGAGTTCATCCGCTACTTCACGGGCCTGGAGAACGAGCGGCGGGTGCTCACCGACGGCTCGTTCCCGCCGGTGTGGACCGAGCTCTACGACGACCCGGCCCTGATCAAGCGCTTCCCCTACCTGCCCGTACTCAAGGAGAGCATCCTCGCCGCCAAGGCGCGGCCGGTCAGCGCGAACTACAACCAGCTCAGCCTGGTGATCGCCAGCTCGGTCGCCAAGGCGCTGAGCCCTCCCTACACCGAGTCCGCCGACGATGTCGCGGTCTCCATGAAGTCCGAACTGCAAGAGATCATCAGCACACAGTGAGGCAGCCATGCGAAAAGCCAGAGCAGCAGCGATCCTGGCCGGGCTCGCGGTAGCGGTCGCCGCCTGCGGAAACGCGCCGACGACCACCCAGCCCACAGCGTCGGGCTCGGCGCCGGCGAGCGACGGCGGGAGCAAGACGCTCCAGGGCGTCAAGCTCGAGATCGCCGCCAAGTGGACCGGCGAGGAGCAGAAGAACTTCGAAAAGGTGCTCAAGGCTTTCTCCGACAAGACCGGCGCCATGGTCACCTATGCCTCCACCGGTGAGGACACGGGTGCCTACCTCGGCCCGCGCATCCAGGGCGGCAGCCCGCCCGACGTGGCGGTCCTGCCGCAGCCGGGCCTGGTGCAGCAGTACGCCAAGCAGAACGCGCTGAAGCCGCTGACCTCCGAGGTCACCAAGGAGATCGACACCAACTACACGCCGTACTGGAAGGAACTGGGCTCCGCCGACGGCAAGCCCTACGGCGTGCTGATCAAGGCCGCGCACAAGTCGCTGGTCTGGTACCGCGCGCCGGCGTTCGAGGACGCGGGCGTGCAGCCGCCGACGAACTGGGACGAGCTGGTCAAGGCCGCCCAGACGATCGCCGACTCCGGCACGGCGCCGTTCTCCCTCTGCGGCGCCTCCGGCTGGACGCTGACCGACCTGTTCGAGAACGTCTACCTGTCGAGCGCGGGTCCGGACAACTACGACAAGCTCTCCAAGCACGAGATCCCCTGGACCGACCCCAGCGTGGCCACCGCGCTGCAGAAGATCCAGCAGATCGTGGGCAAGAAGGAGTTCGTCCTCGACGGCAGCTCCGGCGCGCTGCAGACCGACTTCCCGACCTGCGTGACCAAGGTGTTCGGCCAGAAGAAGGCGGCCATGGTCATCGAGGCCGACTTCGTCGCCACCCAGGCGACGCAGGACGGCGCCAAGGTCGGCGAGGACGCCAAGATCTTCCCGTTCCCCAAGGCCGGTGACACCGCTCCGGTCGTGCTGGGCGGCGACGTGGCGGTCGCGATGAAGGACTCCCCCGGCGCAATGGCGCTGCTGCAGTTCCTCGCCTCCAAGGAGGGCGGCGAGATCTGGGCCAAGCTGCCCGGCTACCTGTCGCCCAACAAGAACGTCTCCCCCGACAACTACCCGGACCCGCTGACCAAGCAGCTCGGGCAGACGATCATCTCCGCCGGTGACGCCGTCCGTTATGACATGTCAGACCTGTCGCCCAGCGCCTTCGGCGGCACCGACGGCAAGGGCGAGTGGAAGGTGCTGCAGGACTTCCTGCGCAACCCGAGTGACATCAAGGGCGCGCAGACCAAGCTCGAAGATGAGGCCAAGAAGGCCTGGAAGTAAGAGGTAAGGCCGTGACCGAAAAGGTGGACGGCCCGAAGGCCCCGCGCGAGGACGACACCTCGCGCGGGCCCGCCTCCGGACCGGCTGAAACCCCCCGCACGCAACGACGCCTCGGCCCTTCGCCGACGGTCGCGATCGCCTTCCTTCTCCCCGCGGCCCTGCTGCTGGGAATCTGGGTGGTCTACCCCATCGTCTACTCGATCTTCCGCAGCCTGTTCGACGCGACCGGCAGCGGATTCGTGGGCCTGGGCAACTACGCCACGATCTTCACCGACGCGGGCATGCTCACCACGATCAGGAACAACCTGATCTGGGTGGTCGTCGCCCCGATCGTGGTGACGACGCTGGGCCTGATCTTCGCGGTGCTCACCGAGCGCATCAAGTGGGCGACCGCGTTCAAGCTGATCGTCTTCATGCCGATGGCGGTCTCGCTGATGGCCGCGGGCGTGATCTTCCGGCTCGTGTACGACGAGGACCCGGGCAAGGGCGTCGCCAACGCCATCCTGACCACGGTGCACGACACGTTCTCCTCCTCCCAGGGCTACCCGGACGCGCGACCCCGCGAGGGCGACCAGTCCGCGGTCGTGGCGGACAAGGGCGCGATCGTCACCAAGCAGCCCGTCCAGTCGGGCCAGCCGGTGCTGATCCCTATCGTCGGCATCAAGCCGAACATCATGCCGAGCGCCGCCCAGCCCGCCAAGGCCGCGCCGCCGGGCAACGCCCTGTCCGGAACGGTGTGGTTCGACTTCACCCCGGGCGGCGGCGGCAAGAACGGCACGCCCGACGCCACGGAGAAGGGCCTGCCCGGCATGACCGTGGAGGCGGTCAAGGACGGCCAGGTGGCCGGTACCGCCACGACGGCCGACGACGGCTCCTTCCGCTTCGACGGGCTGGCGGCGGGTTCTTATGTCGTACGGCTGCCGCAGTCGAACTTCGAGGCGGCCTACCACGGCCTGACCTGGCTCGGCCCGACGCTCATCACCCCCGCGATCATCGGCGCGTTCGTCTGGGTGTGGGCCGGGTTCGCCATGGTGCTGATCGCGGCCGGGCTGGCGGCCATCCCGCGTGACGCGCTGGAGGCGGCCCGCATCGACGGCGCCACGGAGTGGCAGGTGTTCCGCCGGATCACCGTGCCGCTGCTGTCCCCGGTGCTGCTCGTCGTCTTCGTGACGATGATCATCAATACCCTGAAGGTGTTCGACCTGGTCTTCATCATCGCGCCGCCATCGGTCCAGCCGCAGTCGAACGTGGTCGCGCTGGAGATGTGGCGGGTCTCGTTCGGCGGTGGGAACAACCAGGGGCTGGGCAGCGCGCTCGCCATCTTCCTGCTCATCCTGGTCCTCCCCTTCATGATCATGAATATCCGCCGGTTCAGAAGGGAAGACACGTGACCACGGCAACCGCCCCGGCTCCTGCCGAGGTCTACACGGGCGCTCCCCGCCGGAGTGTGATCACGCGCATCGTCGACCGTCTCGGCGGTGGCGCCATCCAGGTCGTGATGGTGCTGCTGGGCCTGTTCTGGCTGGTCCCGACGCTCGGCCTGATGGTCGTCTCGCTGCGCACCCCGGCGGTCAACGGCGCCGAGGGCTGGTGGACCATCTTCACCAAGCCCGCCGAGCTGACCATCGAGAACTACAAGAACCTCCTGGCCAGCGGCTTCACCTCCTCCTTCTGGAACACCGTGTTCATCACGGTGCCGACCACGGTCCTGGTGATCGGGATCGCCGCGATGGCCGCCTACGCGTTCGCGTGGATGGACTTCCCGGGCCGTGACCTGTCGTTCCTGATCGTGGTCGGGCTGCTCATCGTGCCGATCCAGATCGCGCTGATCCCGGTCGCCATCTTCTACGGCGGCGTCGGCATCTTCGGCACGATCCCCGGCGTGGTGCTGTTCCACGTGGCGTTCGGCCTGCCGTTCGCGATCTTCCTGCTCCGGAACTTCTTCGTCGGCATCCCGGCCTCCCTGCTGGAGGCGGCGCGGATGGACGGGGCGTCGGAGCTGAAGATCTTCGTGCGGGTGGTGTTCCCGCTCGGCAAGCCGGCGATCGCCTCGCTCGGCATCTTCCAGTTCTTGTGGGTATGGAACGACATGCTCATCGCGCTGGTCTTCGCCGACACGAACAACCAGCCGATGACCAAGCAGCTCCAGTCTCAGATGCGGCAGTTCGGGTCGAACGTCGACATCCTCTCGTCGGGCGCCTTCCTGTCGTTGATCATCCCGCTGGTCCTCTTCTTCGCCTTCCAGCGCTATTTCGTGCAGGGCATGATGGCCGGTTCGGTGAAGTAGGTCCACATGTGCCAGCCAGATGCGGGGGCATGGGCACCCGCCTGCCGAAGGGGGCAGGCGGGCGCCCGTAACGCTCTCTCTGACGGCCCCGAAAACCAGACATGAAGCTCCTCGCGGCGGCGGTCGCCACCCTCATCGCTCTCGGCCCCGGCTCCGCCGGCGCGGACGCCGGCTCCATCGGCGTGGGCGCGGCCCCCGGCGCCGAGGGCGCGGGTGATCCCTACTTCCCCCAGCAGGGCAACGGGGGCTACGACGCCACGCACTACGACCTCGCGCTGGGCTACGAGCCGGGATCCAACCAGCTGAGCGGCGTGGCAACGATCACCGCCCGGGCCACGCAGGAGCTGAGCCGCTTCGACCTGGATCTCGTCGACACCCTGGCGGTGCGGTCCGTGGTGGTGAACGGCGCGGCGGCCTCGTTCCGGCGCAGCGGCCCGGAGCTCGTGGTCACCCCGCCCGGCAGGCTGGCCTCCGGGCGCCCCTTCTCCGTCGTGGTCCGGTACGACGGCAAGCCGACATACCTGGTCGACCCGGACGGCTCACACGACGGCTGGATCCGTACGGATGACGGGGTGTTCAACGCCAACGAGCCGCAGGGGGCCATGACCTGGTATCCCGGCAATCACCACATGACGGACAAAGCCACGTACCGTTTCACGGTGACCGTGCCGAGCACGCGGGTCGCGGTGGCGAACGGCGACCTGGCGTCGAAGACGTCCCAAGGCGGTCGCACGACGTACGTGTGGGACGAGAGGGAGCCGATGGCCAGCTACCTCTCGACCGTCACCATCGGAAAGTTCCAACTTTCCGACACCAAGATCGGAAATTTCCGGGTAATAACCGCCGTGGATCCCCGGAACGCTGCGAAAGCCGGGGACTTCGCGAAGCGTCACAAGCCCATCCTTGACTACTTCGGCTCGCTCTTCGGCCCCTACCCGTTCTCCTCGACCGGCGGCATCATCGACCGCGCGTCGGACGTCGGCTACTCGCTGGAGACGCAGACCCGCCCGATCTACCCCCAGGTGCCGAGCGAGCCGCTGCTCTCCCACGAGCTCGCCCACCAGTGGTTCGGCGACGCCGTGACGCCGACACGCTGGAAGGACATCTGGCTCAACGAGGGCTTCGCCACCTACGCCGAATGGCTCTGGCAGGACAAGCTGGGCACCAAGAAGCTCCAGGACTCCTTCGACGAGGCGTACAGCCGTGCCCCGGAGGACGAGTTCTGGCAGACGCCCGCCGCCGACCCGGGCGGCGCGGCCGGCCTCTTCGGGGACCCCGTCTACTCCCGCGGCGCGATGACGCTGCACGTCCTGCGCGGCGCGGTCGGCGACCGCGCGTTCTTCACCATCCTCAGGACCTGGGTCAACGACCACAAGTACGGCAACGCGGACACCGCCGCCTTCATCGCCCTGGCCCAGCGGGTCTCGGGCCGGGATCTCGGCACGCTCTTCGACCAGTGGCTGTTCCAGCGGGGCAAGCCCACGCTGTGATCATTCTGGTACGGCCGCCCACCGGATTCGGACCGCAAGCCCTATCAGACCTGGCTAAGCTCAACAGCCATGGCCAGTCGTCCCTTGAACGAAGTCGTCGAAGCCGGATGGGCCAGTGCGCTGGAGCCCGTCTCCGAGCGCATCTCCCATATGGGCGAGTTCCTCCGCAATGAGATCGCCGAAGGCCGGCAATACCTCCCCGCGGGCGCCAACGTACTGCGCGCCTTCAACCAGCCCTTCGACGAGGTCAAGGTGCTGATCGTGGGCCAGGACCCCTACCCCACGCCCGGTCACCCCATCGGGCTGTCGTTCTCCGTCGCCGCCGACGTGCGGCCGCTGCCCGGCAGCCTGCTCAACATCTACAAGGAGATGGAGACCGACCTCGGGCTGCCGCGGCCGTCCAACGGCGACCTGACCCCGTGGGCCGACCAGGGCGTACTCCTGCTCAACAGGGTGCTCACCGTGATGCCCGGCAAGCCCGCCTCCCACCGGGGCAAGGGCTGGGAAGAGGTCACCGAGCAGGCCATCCGCGCGCTCGTGGCCCGTGACAAGCCGATGGTCGCGATCCTGTGGGGGCGCGACGCGCGCAACCTGGCGCCGATGCTCGGCAGCGTGCCGCGCATCGAGTCCGCGCACCCCTCTCCGCTGTCGGCGCGCAACGGATTCTTCGGTTCCCGGCCCTTCAGCCGGGCCAACGAGCTCCTTGTTCAGCAAGGCGCCGGTCCTGTCGAGTGGAAGCTGCCCTAGCATCTTCGCCATGAGTGATAACGAGAAGTTCCTGCGCCTGACGGTCGAGCTGACCGTCGAGGTGCTCGACGTGGACGCGCTGCAGGCCGCGGCGCTGGCCGAGATCCGGCACCCCGACGCCGACCTCACTGAGGAAGAGCGGGCCGAGCAGGTGGAGCTCGTCAACTCCGACGACACCGGCGCGTCGGCCCTGCAGTGGCTGATCGAGCCGGACCACGTCCTGCAGCTCGTCGACCACATCGACGAGATCGAGCCGCGCGAGGCCGTCCTGGGCGTCGAGCCCTCCGACGGTCCCAGCGAGGAAGAGGAAGAGGACGACCACGAGCACGCCTGAGTCCAGGGCGGGCCACGAGGTCTGTTCGATCGACATCGATCGGCATCGTGGCCCGCGCTGTGAGTTGTGAGGGGGTACTGAGTTGATCGTCGCGTTCTCGATCACGCCGCTGGGTGTCGGCGAGGGGGTCGCCGAGCCGGTCGCGCGCGCCGTCAAGGTGGTGCGGGAGAGCGGGCTGCCCAACCGGACGGACTCCATGTTCACCACCATCGAGGGTGAATGGGACGAGGTCATGGCGGTGGTCAAGCAGGCGGTGGACGCGGTGGCCGAGGTGGCGCCGCGGGTCAGCCTGGTGCTGAAGGCCGACCTCAGGGCCGGTGTCACTGACGGCATGACCAGCAAGATCGAGTCTCTGGAACGCCACCTGTCCTGACCGGCGGTTGCGACTGGGGTCGGCCAAGAAGGCGGCCCCTGACCAGCCCTGCCCTCCCTCTCGAAGGACCCCAGCCACCACGGACCGTCACGGGGATAGAGACGGTCGTGGGACGGCACCCCCCGGAACCCCAGCACCCACTGACCCGCGCAGTCCGGTCAACCGTTGCGGTCCGCAGCCGCCGCCTGCTTCCGGCCCACTCCTTTCGGGTTTCGCCCTGTCGCCCTCTAGGACATTTCGAGATATGTCTTGACCTGCCCAACAGACGCGACATATCGTGTCGCTCGACGATAACGCGATACTACGCGTTCCAGGAGGTGGGTTGAGTGCACGAGCGAGTACCCGTTCTTGTCGTCGGCGCCGGTTACGCCGGGCTGAGTGCGGCGGTGCTGCTGGCGTGGCGTGGCGTGCCCGTCATGCTGGTCGAGCGGCACCCCAGTACGTCGGTCCAGCCCAAGGCGTTCGGGATGGGCCCCAGAGCCGTCGAGTTACTGCGGCCGGTGCCCGGGGTCGAGCAGTCACTGCGGGAGATCTGGCAGGGCATCGGTGACGGCATGCGCATCGCGATCGGATCGAACCTGGCCGACCCGAACCCGCACATGATCGTGACCGGCGACGAGGACGACTTCGCCTTCCTCGCCGACATCACGCCCGCCGTCCAGGTGGGTGCCCCGCAGGCGGAGATCGAGCGGGTGCTGCGGGCCAAGGCCGAGGAGCTGGGGGCCGACCTGCGGTTCTCCACCGAGCTGGTCTCCCTGGAGCAGGACGCCGAGGGGGTCACGGCGGTCATCCGCGCCGACGGCGTCGACAGTGTCGTACGGGCCGACTACGTGGTGGCCGCCGACGGCTTCCGCAGCCCGCTCCGCGCCCAGCTCGGCATCCCCGCTTCGGGGAAGGGGGAGCTGGGGCTGATGTGCTCGATCATGTTCGATGCCGACCTGACCGGGCTGGTACGGGAGCGCGAGGTCACGCTCTGGTACCTGCGGAACGAGGTCTTCACCGGCGCCATCCTGACCGGCACGGGCGTGGGCGCGCATGTGTTGGGCGTCAACTACGACCCCGCCAGGGGTGAGAGCGAGGCCGACTTCACCGAGGAGCGCTGCGTCGAGCTGGTACGGGTGGCCACCGGCGTGCCCGACCTCGACGTACGGGTGCTCGACAAGACCACCTTCGCCATGGCGCACGTCGTGGCCGACCGCTACCGCGACGGGCGGGTGTTCCTGGCCGGCGACGCGGCTCACACGATGCCGCCCACCGGCGGGCAGGGCGGCAGCACGGCGCTCCAGGACGGCTGCGACATCGCGTGGCGGCTCTGGCTGGTGGCGACCGGGCAGGCCGGGCCGGATTTCCTCGACACCTATGACGCCGAACGCCGTCCCATCGGCACGCTGACGGCCGACGCCCAGCTCGCGAACCTCGGCCACCGGATGCCTCCCGCGATGCGTGCCGAGTACCCGGAACCGCTCGAAGATCCCATGGCCGCCATGATTGGATACCGCTACCACTCGACGGCGATCCTGGAGGAGCCCGATGACGACGGGTCGATCCTGGAGGATCCGCGCGTACCGACCGGGCGTCCGGGCAGCCGCGCCCCGCACGTTCCACTTGACTGGGACGGGCAGCTGATCTCGACCATCGACCTGTTCGGATCCGGTTTCGTGCTGATCGCCGGGCCTGGCGGGCAGAACTGGATGGACGCGGGGCGGCTGATCAAGGAGCGGTTGCGCATCCAGCTCACGCGTGTGCTGGTGGACGAGGAGCTGATGGACGTCGAAGGCTGCTGGGCGGAGAGGTACGGCGTGGACAGGGGTGGCGCCGTGCTGATCCGGCCCGACGGCTACGTCGCCTGGCGCTCGCCGTACGCCGACCCGGACCCCGCGACCACCCTCGAACGAGTGCTCCGGCAGGTGCTCAGCCGCTGACGGCGGCCCCAAGAGACGCGCCATCGGTCGCTCAGACGTGGCGCGGCCGCCCAGTTCCTCAGTCGCCTCAGAAGAGGCGTAGCTGTCCGGTCCGCTGGGCTCGTGCCTCTCCCAGCCGGAGCGCGACGACCGCGGCGAGCAGCAGAATTCCGGACAGTACGGCCAGCCCGGTCAGCTCCCCGGCCAGGTCGCCGATGCCCTGGCCGTCGAGCAGCGCACCACGTACGACCGCCAGGCTGCCGGTGAGCGGAAGCATCGAGCCGACGGCCCGGATCCAGCCGGGCAGCGCGAACACCGGCAGCCGCACCCCGCTGGCGAACCACATCGGATCGTCCAGCAGCGTGTAGAGGAAGGCGGCGTCCCTGGAGAAGATCAGCAGGCTGTTCAGGAACGCCCCCCACGCGACCGCGGGCACCAGCATGGCCAGGAAGACCACCGCGTACATGGCCGGGTGCGCCACATTCACCACGTCCAGCAGCGTGAACATCGCCACCGCGAAACAGGCGAACAGCCAGGCGTTCTGCACCAGCGCGCCGAACCCGTTGGCGATGACCACGACCAGCCGGTTCGCGGGTGACAGGAAGAGGAGTTCCAGCGTGCCGGTCTGGCGCTCGAAGGAGAAGTGCCAGGCCGACTGCACCAGCGAGAAGAAGAACGTGAAGCCGAGCGCGCCCGTGGCCAGGAAGGCGAGCAGCCGTTCCGGGTCGGCGGCGAGCGGCCAGCGTTCGGCGATGCCCGGCGTGGCGGCCAGCGGCCGGAGCGTGTAGTAGGTCTCGGCGAGCTTCAACAACGGCCAGACCAGCATCGAGAACAGGACTAGCTTGCTGCCGAAGATCTGGCGATGCTGCTTGAGCGCCTCGGCCCGCATGACCTTCATCGCGTGCCTCACGTCATCACCTGCCAGCGGCTGGTGGTGCGGCTGCCGAGCGCACATGCCGTACAGCCGGTGCCGGTCTCGGTGCGACACCACGACGGCGTCGTACCGACCTCCGCGCGGGTCCACGGTGGAGTGACGCCCATCCGGAGGCGGCACCACGTCGACGTCACGCCCAGCCCCGTGCGGCACGGCGACCAGCTCGTGTGCGGCGCGATCATGCGACCACCTCCGGGGAGCGGTCGCTCAGCGCGAGGATCGCGTCCTCGAGAGACGGCTCGACGATCTCCAGCCCGCCGAGCGCGCCGCCCGCCTCGATGATCGTCGTGGTCAGCGCCCCGGTCAGGTCGTCCGGATGGTTCAGCTCGACCACCCCGCCCGGTGCGAGCCGTACGCGGCTGTCGAAGGCCCGTACGGCGGCCTCGATCTGGGGCGACAGGTTCGTGACCGTGACCCGGACCGTACGATGGCAACCGGTCTGGGCCATCAGCTCGGCCGGCGAGCCTGCCGCGAGGTGGCGGCCGTCGCCGATCACGTACACGTGCTCGCAGAGCTGCTCGACCTCGGCCAGGTAGTGGCTGGTGAGGAGCACGCCCTTGCCCCGCTCGGCCAGCCCGGCCACGACCTTGCGCAGGTCACGGGCGATCGGCGCGTCGAGCCCCAGCGTGGGCTCGTCGAGCAGCAGGTAGTCGGGGTCGTTGATCAGCCCCCGGGCGATGGACAGGCGCTGGGTCATGCCGCGCGAATACTGTTCGACCCGGGTGGTGGCGGCGTCCGTCAGACCGACGAGTGCGAGCAGCTCTTCGATGCGCGGCTTGAGGACTTTTGTGGGGATGTCATAAAGCTGGCCGAAGTACCAGAGATTCTCCCGGCCGGTCATCCGTGCGTAGACCATGCGCTCGCCGCCGGCGATCAGGTTGATCCTCTTGCGTACGGCATGCGGCTGTCTGACCGGGTCGAGGCCGCCCACGCTGACGGTGCCGGACGTCTGCCGGAGCAGGGTGGCCAAGATCTTGATGGTGGTGGTCTTGCCCGCCCCGTTCAGCCCGAGCAGCCCGGTGACGCGGCCGCCGGGGATCGACAGGTTCAAGCCGTCAACGGCCACCTTCGCGCCGAACTCCTTACGCAGGTTCATGGTCTCGATCATCAGTAACTCCGTTCCATGGCCCTGCGCTCCGCCCAGGGCATCGCGAGTAATCCGGCGGCGGCGTAGGCGAGACCGAGCGCGACGGCGACAGCGAGGCGGCCCGGATCCAGTCCGGTGCCGCCGGTGAAGACGCCGCGGATCACGTCCATGGCGGCCGTCACCGGCACCACCTCGCCGAGCCATCGGAACGCCTCAGGCAGGTACTCCCTCGGAAAGGTGAACCCGGACAGCAGGGCTATCGCGTGGAACACACTGTTCTGGGTGATGTGTGCCTCACCGGCGACGATCATCACGTTGCTCAGCACGGCCGACATCCCGAACACCGCCAGAGCCAGCCCCGCCACGGCCAGCACGGCGTCCACCGCTCCCGTGGTCGCCGGCCGTACCCCGAACAATGCCGCGCACCCGAACAACACGGCCACCTCGACCGCCACCGCGGTGAAGGCGAACGCCGAGAACCCCAGCAGGTACGGCAGGCGCCGCGCCGGAGCGACGAGCAGCGCGCCCATGGTGCCTTCGCGCTGCTCCTGGATCATCGCCTTGCCGGTCCAGAGGATGCCGTGGACGACGAACATGTACACGCCGGCGCCCACGGCGATGTACCCGAGATAGTCGCCGGTGCCCGCCTTTCCACGGAACTCCGCGGATATCTCCCCGCCCGCCACGGCCCGCAGCCCCAGGTAGGCCAGCCCGATGGTGAAGACACCCAGCAACAAGGTGCCGATGAAGTATGACCATGGGTAGGCCCGCCTGGTCACCAACCACGACCGTCTCAGGGTCGCCCATGCCACGCTCATGAGTCTCCTTTGGGAACTGACTAAGTTTCTATCAGAGACTCACTTGACGGTAAAGTCGGGGAATGGCCAGAGAGCTGCGCTCGCAGGACGCCGACTGCTCGATCGCCCAGGCAGCCGCCGTCATGGGTGATTGGTGGAGCCTGCTCATCGTCCGCGAGGTGACCCGCGGACATCGCCGGTTCGACGACCTGCTGGGCGAGCTAGGCATTTCCCGCAAAGTCCTCACAGAACGCCTCAAGCACCTGGTGGAGCACGGGGTGCTGACTCGTGAGCCGTATCAGAGCGGGCCGGTGCGGTACGAGTACGTACTCACGGACGCGGGCTGGGCACTGGCGCCCATGCTGATCACGATGCAGGACTGGGCGGACCGCTGGCTCCTCGGCGACGGCACCCTCACGGGGGTGGCAGCCCCGCGAAGCCAGGAAGCCGCCCGCGTCCACGCCCTCCTGGGCACCCACATCCCGGACCCGCTGCAACTGCCCGCCGCCATCAACCGTCCATCGGTCGCCGTGGGACGAACCGCCTCCACGGATGAGCGCACGGCGTCGCTCGATGTCGTGGCGGACGCGCGGGCGACGGTCCTCTTCGCATACCCGTCGACGGGTATGCCCGCGCCGCTACCGCCCGGCTGGAATCAAGTCCCCGGAGCCGCGGGCTGCACGCTCGAGAACCGCATCTTCCGTGACAGGCACCCCGAGTTCGCCGGCCATGACATCGCCATCCACGGAGTGAGCACGCAACGCCCCGACGAGCAGGCCGCCTTTGCCGCCGCTGAGGACATCCCGTTCCCCCTGCTCTCGGACATGGACCTGCGCCTCGCGGCGGCTCTTCGCCTCCCCACCTTCCGCGCCGGCCAGGCCCTGCGGCTCAAGCGCCTGATCCTGGTCGTGGACCGTTTCCGGGTGATTCGCCACGTCATCTTCCCCGTACTGGACATCCCGGCCGCCATCACCGAGGCGCTGACAGCCGCCGAAGCCATCAGCTGACACAAGGCAGGCACCCGACGCAACGCAGACACCTGCCGATCCTCGTCCGGTATCCCCTCAGGCCCATCCCCCGATGCTCGCCAGAGGGTCAGTTGGCGAGTAGTTGCTCGCGCTCTGCCAGCAGTGCTCTGTGCTGGGCTTCCAGTTGCGTACTGCGACCGGCCAAGGCCTGTACGGTCTCGGTGACCCACTGGGAGATCGAGGCCACCGCGTCGCGGGTCTTGTTGATGCGCTGGTGTCTGAGCGCGTCAGTGACGATGTTGTCGAAGAACGCGTCCACGAACCACCGCGTGTCCACCTTGGGCATCTGGAGGTCGCTGACCCACCCGATGTCCGCCAGTTCGCGGGAGAAGACGTCGAGCGCTCGCTGGGCGTGCCAGGCCGCCTGGTCCGCACTCGACAGATGACTGTGTTCGATCGCGTCGGCCACCACACCGCCACCGAGCATGTCCCAGGTCGACGCGCCGCGTGCCTTGTTCAGCAGCGTCAGGACGATGCCCAGCGCCTTGCCCGCGGCCTTGCCTGCTTGCCAGGCTTCGAGGTGTTCCCTGATGTCGGCTTGCGTGTCGGCCAGTTTCTTCGATGTTCCGAGCAGCTTCTGACCGCGTTCGTCGCCCAGCCCGATCAGCAGCCGCTCCTTGTCGGCCAGCAGTTTCTCGTACGCCTGATGTGCCCCCGAGATCGAGGCCAGTTCGCGGTCGGTGGCCTCCAGGTCGGCGGTCAGATCCTCGAGCCGCCTCCGCTGGCCGTGCAGCCGCTCCCAGGCGGCCTCGGCTTCGGCTCGTTCCCTGGCCAGCCTGTCCTCCTTGGAGCCCGCGACGGGGGCCGCGACCCGGGCCAGGAAGCCACCTAGCCTGCCTTCCAGGCGGGCGACGTCGTGCTGCTCTTTGGCCAGTTGTGTCTCCAACTGGCCGGTCAGCTCGGTGACCTCCCGGATCTGGTCGGCTGTCGCCTGCCGCCGGGTGGTCAGGTGGTCGAATCGGCGAATCTGCTCGCGTGACTCACGTAATTTACGGTCAACGTCTTCGAAAGCGTCCACACGGGTTTTACGAATGGCGGCCACACGAGGTTCCTCCTGGAAGGGTATGGGCCGGTCAGATTTTCCGCGGCGCCCTGCTTGTTGGTACTTGATCTGGTTGAGCAAGGCGAGGTTTGAGGGCGTGGATCCTCGGTGCGGATCAGTACGATTCCCGCGTGACTGAAGATGATTTCTGGGAGATCGTTGAGTCATGTCGGGCTGCGAGTGGCGGGGGCTTCGCGGAGCAGGTGTGTTTTGCAGCGTGAACGGCTGCTTGCTCTCACGGTGGATGAGCTGATGAGTTTCACAGCCCTTTGGAACGCGGTGGTCAACCGCGCCTGCACCTGACCGATCTGGGACGCTGCGGCCCTGGTTTCTGGCAACCCCGAGGACTTCGACGTCGACCCGTGGGCCATGCGGTTCGATCCTGCGCGGTACGGCGACAAGGGGTTCAATGACGATGCGTTCGAGGACTTCCGCGCGTGGCTCATCGGGCAGGGACGTGTGGCGTTCGATCGGGTCGTCGACAATCCAGATAACTTCGCTGATCTGTACGACCAGCGGAACTGTGAGAGCGGCGAGCAGGCGGAGGAATACGCTTCGCAGGTCTATGAGGTCTATGAAGAACGCACCGACGCTGGGGTGCCGCTGTCGACCGCTGAGCCAAGTGGCGAATCGGTGGGTGTGGATGATGAGCAGATCGCCCGACCGCGGTTCCCTCGGCTGGCCGGGTACCGCTATCTCGGCGACGATTAGCGCCGAGTTCGGCGACTGAAGCGGCGTACCGGTTGTCCGGAGCGGTCCAGGCGCGGGCACTGAGGTTGGCTCGCCGCTGTTGACCGACTCGGTGGCGAAGATCCTGCGGAAGTCGTGCGGGGCGAACCGCACGGTCCGAAACTGCGGGTAGTGCTCGGAAAGTTCCTCGCAGCGCCGCCTGAGCTACTGCGACACCGTGGCAGGAGAGATGACCCGCCGTGTGGAGCCGTGTTGGCGCTGGAACAGGCCCGCCGCCGCGCCGCCGGGCTTCCTCCTGGAAGGTGGGTGGGCTGGCTTATGCCACGAGAGCTGAGGACGGGTCCGTCAGGTCACAGCCGAGGACGGTCGGCATGTCGTGGGTGGTGCGGTGGGTGGCGCACAGCC
The DNA here is from genome assembly GCF_043197735.1 of Nonomuraea sp. NPDC049028. Taxonomy (NCBI): domain Bacteria; kingdom Bacillati; phylum Actinomycetota; class Actinomycetes; order Streptosporangiales; family Streptosporangiaceae; genus Nonomuraea; species Nonomuraea sp. NPDC049028. Next base: position 709,984 of record NZ_JBICTR010000002.1, on the reverse strand, counting down.
AGTCGTTGAGGGAGCCGCTGAAGCCCGATGGTGGGCCCACCTTGAGGTGGGTGACCTGGCCTGTGCCTGGAGGTCTGTCGGTCCTGAGGTAGGCGACCTGGCCCGCGCCTGGAACTGGGGCGACCTTGAGCCGGCCGATGCGGCCGATGCGGCCGTGGCTGGTCGGGTCGGTGTCACAGGGGGTGAGGTGGACGGTGAAGGGTGAGCCGCCGTGCCCGGCTGAGGCCACTATTCGCACGTGGTCGTCGATCGAGCGCTCGGTGGCGTCCGGGTGGGTCGCGAGGAAGGCCAGGTGATCGGTGACGAGGTGGTGTGCCACTCTGCGGAGCAGGCTCGTGGCGCACAGGCTGTGGGCGCAGGCTGCGCCGTCCAAGGTGATCTCGGGCAGGGCGAAGCGACGCAGGCCCCGGGAGGTGACGCGCAGGCAGTCGCAGGCGCCGGTGTCAGCCGGGTCCCACGGCGGGCAGGTGGCGTCCCCGTGCACCTGCACGTCCCAGCCCAGCCAGTCGTCGGCCAGGCGGAACACGGGCGACTCACCGATGGCCGGAAAGGCGACCGGCTCGTCTCCCCGCCGACGACCGACCGCCCCGGACCCCGGCCCGGCGACGACCGACCCAAAAACCGACCCGGACACCGGACCAGAGGTCAGCCCGGACACCGGCCTAGAAACCGCCCCGGAGACGGATCCGGACACCGGCCCGGCTACTCGTCTGGGTACCGGTCCAGAGGTCGGCCCAGAGACCGACCCGGACACCGGTTCAGAGGTTGGTTGGAAGTCGCCGGTGCTGGGTGGTGGCGAGGGAGTGGGCGGGATGTCGGCGTGTCGATCGCAGCTGAGCAGTGTGATGCCCGTCAGCGGATCTATGACCAGACCCTCGCACTCCTGTGCCACCGCGCGCGCCGCCGCGCGGGCTACCTGGGTGCTGGTGGGCAAGGCGTGCGGGGGTGCTGTCGAGGAGACCAGGACGTGCTGCTGAGCTCGGCGGAGCAGATGGCGCTCCTCGATCGCGAGCGTGACACCGGCCGGTCTCCAAGGGGAGCGGTGATGGGTGACGGTCAGGAGCGGGCTGCCCAGGGCGGCGCTCACCGCCCGTCTGTAGGGTCTGCCGACCCGCCATGGCATGAACGACTCGATGTCGAAAGGGACGTGCACGACGGGGACGACGAAGTGGGACGTCAGGCGGGCAGGCAGGGGGAGAGTGATCTTCACGTAAGCCTCCGGGGGTGCGGTGGGGCACCAGGATCGGTGATCGGGAGGTGGAGGCGTGGAGGCGAACGGCGTTCTGGGGATAAGTTTCGGCAGATGGGGCCGGGGCTGTGGACAAAGGACATCCGTCGCAGTTCCTGCGGGGCGCCGGATGGTCAGACAGCTGATCCAGGTCCGCTCTTCTGACCGCTAGGGGACCTGAAGATCGCCATGCTCTGCCCAGGTAGCCAAACCCCATCCTCACCAGCGGCGACCGGCTCATCAGACGCCAGCAGCGCCGCCCCCACAGACACCGGCAGCGTCACCGAGTCCGCCCCGAAATTGACGGTGACGCACAGCGATCCCCTCCACATCACCAGCCACTTCCCGTCCGGGTCGAACTCCACCCGGACGCTGTCGAAATGCGGGTCCGACAGCTCGGGCAGCGCCTTGCGCAGTGCGATCAGGTCGCGGTACCAGCACAGCAGCGACCAGTGGACCTCCTGTTTCACCTCGTCCCAGTCGAGCTTGGAGCGCAGGAACGTCTCCTCACGCGACGGGTCGGGAGCGTCCCACGCGTACCCGAATCCGTCGAACTCCTGCTCCCTGCGCCCGCCCTCGCTCTCCCGCAACTGCGGGTCGACGTGGTCGGAGAAGAACAGGAACGGCGTACCGGCCCCCCACTCCTCCCCCATGAACAGCATCGGGGTGAACGGGGAGGTCAGCAGCAGTCCGGCGCCGAGTTTGAGCGCGGAGACGGGCAGCCGGTCGCCCAGGGGCCGGTTGCCGATCTGGTCGTGGTTCTGCAGGCAGGCGACGAGCCGGTGGCCGGGCACTCCGGCGTACGGCGCCCCGTGCGTACGGCCACGGAAGCTCGACCAGCCGCCCTCGTGTACGACACCGCGGGTCAGTGCCTTGGCCAGCGCGGACAGGTCGGTGAAGTCGGCGTAGTAGCCGTGGCTCTCGCCGCTCACCGCGCAGTGCAGCGCGTGGTGGACGTCATCGTCCCACTGCGCGGTCATTCCCAGCCCGCCCGCGTCGAGGGAGCGGACCATGTGCGGGTCGTTGAGGTCGGATTCGGCGATGAGCGACAGCGGCCTGCCCACCGCGCAGGACAGCGCGTCCACCTGGTCGGACAGCTCGGCCAGCAGGTGGGTGGCGCGCTTGTCGTGCAGCGCGTGCACGGCGTCGAGCCGCAGGCCGTCGATGTGGTAGTCGCGCAGCCACTGCAGGGCGTTCTCGATGAAGTAGCGGCGTACCTCGTCGGACCCCGGCCCGTCGAGATTGACCGCCTCGCCCCAGTAGCTCCCGCTGAACCCGGCGAAGTAAGGGCCGAAGGGGTGCAGGAAGTTGCCCGACGGTCCCAGGTGGTTGTAGACGACGTCGAGCAGGACGCCGATACCGGCGCGATGGCAGGCGTCGACGAAGGACTTGAGCCCGTCGGGGCCGCCGTACGTCTCGTTGACCGCGTACAGGTCCACCCCGTCATAGCCCCAATTACGCCCCCCGGGCACCGGAGCCACCGGCATGACCTCCACGAAGTCCACGGACAGCTCGACGAGATGCGGCAGCTTCTCGATCGCTGCCTCGAACGTGCCGGCTGGGGTGAATGTCCCGATGTGCAGCTCGTAGATCACCGAGCCGCGCAGGTCACGGCCGGTCCACTCGTGGTCGGCCCACGTGTACCGCGCGTGGTCGTAGACGGCGCTGGGCCCGAAGACGCCATCGGGCTGGCGGCGGGAGCGGGGGTCGGGGTACGGGCCTTCGCCGTCGAGTACGTACCGGTAGCGAGTCCCATGCCCGGCCTCCGGTACGTCGGCCGCCCACCAGCCGCCCGCACCGGCGGTCATCGCGCGGCGCCCGTCGAGGACGTCCTCCAGGTCGACCTCCACAGTCGTGGCATTCGGAGCCCACACCTCAAAGATCATGTCTCTCCAGCAGCGCGACGGGGTATCGGGCGAGCAGGTGAGCGAGCGGGACGCGGCCGGTGAAGACACCGCCGGTCAGCAGTTCGCGCCAGGTGCCGGTCGGGAGGGTCAGCGTGGTGCCGCCCCAGCCGAGGCACATCTCCCGCTCCCCAGGCCATACATCCGGGGTCAGCGCGTCCGCAGTCTGTGCTCCAGAGGCGCGGCGGGCGAGGCGGACGGGCAGGCGCGTGGCGACCGCGACCGCGCGCGGCGGCTCGTCACCGCGGGCGAAGGCGATCGCGTGCTCCGCCGCCTCCCCTTCCGCCAGAAGCGGTGTGTACGGCGCCGCGGGGTCGAGCCGGCGGCGCAGCCGCAGCGCCTGGGTCGTCACGGCGAGCTTGGCCGCGTCCCAGCGGGACACCGGCGACCGCCCGAACGTCACCGGCCGCCGATTGTCCGGGTCGACCAGCGAGAAATCGGTCATCTCATTGCCCTGGTAGACGTCCGGCACCCCCGGCATCATCAGCTGGACGAGCTTGGCCCCGAGCGAGTTGGCCATGGCGAAGGCGCCGATGCGCTCGGTGAACTCACCCACCGGCAGCTTCACGGCCGCCGCAGAAAAGTCGCGAAGCCGCTGTTCATACCCCGGATCCGGATTTATCCAGGAAATGGAGGTCTTGGCCTCCCGGGCCGCCTTGAGCAGGTATTCGGCGAACCGTTCGCCGGAGATCGGCCAGGCCGCCATCAGGTTCTGCCAGGCCAGATAGTCGAGCCGCGGATCGAAGCTCACGGCCGCTGACCATTCCGACACCGCCTCCGCCCACTCCCCGGGCAGCTCCGACAGCACGGCCAGCCGGGCGCGTACGTCTTCCGACCGCTTGGTGTCGTGCGTGGACAGCGTGGTCATCGTGTACGGCCGCAGGTCACGGCAGAACGCGTGGAAGTCCGGCACCGAGACGCCGAACAGGTCCGGATCGCCGCCGACCTCGTTCAGACACGACAGCGGGAACCACCGGTATAGCGCCGTGTCCTCGACCCCCTTGGCCATGACCGGCCCGCAGGTCTGCTGGAAACGCGTGATCACGTCGTCGGGGCCGTACAGGACCTGCTGGACGAATGGTTGCACGGCGGGCGAGCATGCGTCGGCGGCCCGCTCGACGATCTCCACCGATGCGGGCGGCGGCGGCTCGCCCGGCACCATGTACGCCCGGTACACCGGCATCGCGGCGAGCAACTCGGCGACGGCGGCCGGCGGGCAACCGGCGGCGCGGGCCAGGCGGCGCACCTCGGCGCCGAAGAACAGCTCGATCACCTCGCGCTTGGACTCCGCCACCACCGGCCGGAAGTCGCCGGGCAGGCCGGTGAGCCGGGTGAACAGCTCGACCAGCGGCGCCTCACCGGCCGGGTCGACGAACAGGCCGTTGACGCGGTTCAGCACCTCGTAGCCGGTGGTGCCCTCGCAGTCCCAGTCCTCGGGCAGCCGCTCGTCGCCGATCAGGATCTTCTCCACGACCGTCCAGGCGCCGCCGGACCTGGCGCGCAGGCGTTCGAGGTAGCCGCGCGGATCGGCGAGCCCGTCCGGATGATCGACCCGCAGCCCGTCGGCCAGGCCCTCGTCGAGCAGCCAGAAGATCACCTCGTGCGTGGCGAAGAGCACCTCGGGGTCCTCGACCCGCAGCCCGATCAGCGTCGACACGTCGAAGAAGCGCCGGTAGCCCGGCCCCTGACGCCAGTCGACCAGCCGATAGTGCCCGGGGTGGGGGAAGACGTGCTCGTGGTAGCGCAGCACGTCGCCGTCGACCACCGGCTCGACGTCGTCGCCGAGCACCGGCAGCGCCACCTTCCCGCCGTCCCAGTCGATGTCGAACCAGGCGGCGTACGGGGAGGCCGGGCCTTCGGCGAGTACGGACCAGAACTGGGCGTTGATCGTGTTCATGTGGTTGGGCACGATGTCGAGGATGATGCCGAGATCGTGTGCGGCCAGCTGCTCGGCCATCTCCCGAAACCCCTTGGCGCCGCCGAACTCCGCCCTGATCCTGGAGTGGTCCGTGACGTCGTAGCCGTGCAGCGAGCCGGGCGTCGCCTGCAGGATCGGCGACAGGAACACGTGGCTGACCCCCAGATCCCGCAGATATGCGGCGATCTCCCCCACCTGGGCGAACCCGAAGTCGGGCGTCAGCTGGACCCGATAGGTCGAGACCGGCCTAGACACGACGGAGCACCCGCACGCTGCGACCAGGCACCGCGACCCCTTCCCCGGCTCGGCACATCCGGACGTCGAGGATGATCGGCATGGCGGTGTCGATCTCGGTCTGCCACATCTCGCCGTAGTCCTTGGGGATCGTGAACGTGATCATGTCGTGGTGGGCGTTGAACAGCAGCAGGAACGAGTCATCCCTGATCGGCCGGCCGCGCCGGTCGGGCTCGGTGATGGCCTCGCCGTTGAGGAAGACGGCCAGCGACTTGGCGTAGCCGACGTTCCAGTCGCTGTCGGTCATCTCCTCCCCCGACGGGGTGAGCCAGGCGATGTCGTTCAGGCCGCGTACCGGTTTGCCGTAGAAGAAGCGCCTGCGCCGGAAGACCGGATGCTTCTTGCGCAGCGCGGCCAGCCGCTGCGTGAACTCCAGCAGCAGCCAGTTCTCCCTGACGTCGGACCAGTCGACCCAGGTCAGCTCGTTGTCCTGGCAGTAGCCGTTGTTGTTGCCTTGCTGGGTGCGGCCCAGCTCGTCGCCATGGGACAGCATCGGCACGCCCTGCGACAGGAAGAGCGTGGTCAGGAAGTTGCGCTTCTGCTGCTCGCGCAGCGACTCGATGGCCAGACCCGCCGGGCCCTCCGCGCCGCAGTTCCAGGACCGGTTGTCGTCGGTGCCGTCGCGGTTGCCCTCCTTGTTGGCCTCGTTGTGCTTGACGTCGTACGAGACCAGGTCCTGCAGGGTGAAACCGTCGTGGCAGGTGACGAAGTTGATCGAGGCGGCGGGCCGGCGGCTGTCGTCCAGGTAGAGGTCGCTGGAGCCGGTGAACCGGGAGCCGAACTCCGGCAGCGTCGCCGGCTGCCCGCGCCACAGGTCGCGGATGGTGTCGCGGTAGCGGCCGTTCCACTCGGTCCATCGTGAGGGGAAGTTGCCGACCTGGTAACCGCCCGGCCCGAGGTCCCACGGCTCGGCGATCAGCTTGACCTGCGACAACACCGGGTCCTGCTGGACCAGGTCGAAGAAGGAGCTCAGCCGGTCGACCTCGTGCAGCTCACGGGCCAGGGTCGAGGCCAGGTCGAAGCGGAACCCGTCGACGTGCATCTCGATGACCCAGTAGCGGAGCGAGTCCATGATCATCTGAAGCGCGTGGGGCGAGCGCATGAGCAGGCTGTTGCCGGTGCCCGTGGTGTCCAGGTAGTAGCGCTTGTCGCCGTCGACCAGCCGGTAGTAGTCGGGGTTGTCGATCCCCCTGAGGGACAGCGTCGGCCCGAGGTGGTTGCCCTCGGCCGTGTGGTTGTAGACGACGTCGAGGATGACCTCGATCCCCGCCTCGTGCAGCGCCCGCACCATGGCCTTGAACTCCAGCACCTGACCACCCCGCTGCCCCTGGCTGGAGTAGCGGTTGTGCGGCGCGAAGAAGCCGATCGAGTTGTAGCCCCAGTAGTTGGACAGCCCGCGCTGCTCCAGGAGGTCGTCGGTGACGTATTGGTGGACGGGCATCAGCTCGAGCGCCGTCACGCCGAGCTTGGTGAGGTGGTCGATGATCTCCGGGTAACCCAGCGCGGCGTACGTGCCGCGCAGGTGCTCGGGGATCTTCGGGTTGCTGATCGTCAGGCCGCGCACGTGCGCCTCGTAGATCACGGTGTCGTGGTACGGCGTGGCGGGTGGCCGGTCGTGGCCCCACCCGAAGAACGGATTTATCACGATAGAGCGGTGGACATAGGGCGCCGAGTCGGCGTCATTGCGCGCGTCGGGCTGGCCGAAAGGGTAACCGTAGACCGCCTCGTTCCAGGTGACGCCACCCTCGATCGCCATCGCGTACGGGTCGAGCAGCAGCTTGGCCGGATTGCACCGCAAGCCCCGTTCCGGCTCGTACGGCCCGTGGACGCGATACCCGTAGCGCTGGCCCGGACCTATGCCCGGCAGATAACCGTGCCAGATGAACCCGTCGACCTCGGTCAGCGGCACCCTGGACTCGACGTTGGCCTCGTCGAAAAGGCACAGTTCGACCTTGTCCGCGACCTCCGTATAAAGCGAGAAATTGGTGCCTGCCCCGTCATATGTCGCACCGAGAGGATAGGGGTCTCCCGGCCAGATTTCGATCATCGAGGCTCCCTTGCCGTCTTTCCCCATGTTCCGTTCCCGCGCTCCGCCGGACAAGCCCAGCCTCGAAGGAGGCGTCCGGCCCTGGCTGATCACAGGTCCTTCCCACCAGACGGCTGAACACGCTTCCTGCCGGTGGGCAGCCTCTGACGAAGGCAACCCACGTAGACGTAGCTGCGGGGAAGGGTTTGACCGTTCTTTGCCCGGCTATTTACCGATGCCATGGGCGGTTTCAAGAAGTTCCTGTTACGCGGCAACATCGTCGAGCTGGCGATCGCGGTGATCGTCGGCGCCACCTTCAGCGGACTCGTGCAGGCGCTGGTCGCCGACCTGATCACCCCGCTGATCGGGGCGGTCACCGGGGGGAGGCAGCCGAACTTCGCCGAATACTCCTTCACCGTCAACGGGAGCGAGTTCAAGTACGGTGACTTCCTCAATCACCTGCTCACCTTCCTGATCATCGCGGCGGTGGTCTACTGGCTGGTCGTGCTGCCGATGAACCGGCTGATCAGCCTGTTCGACAAGGACGAGGCCGCGACGACCCGGCCGTGCCCCGAATGTCTGAGTGACATCCCCCTTGAGGCGCGCCGATGCGCTCACTGCACGGCGCAGCTGGTTCCGGAGTCGGAGAAGCCGCGCTAGAGGCGGTCATGAAGCCGGGCGTTCCCGCTTGTGCGGGGGTGAGTGCCACCAACTGCTGCTCAATCCGACAAGATGAGCGGGTGAGCGTTGAGTTGATGGTCTGGGACGAGTCCGCGCCGATCAGCCGGGATCAGGCGCGGGCCGCCTACCTGGCGGTCAAGAAGACCGAACCCGTCGCGGGCGAGGTGCCGGAGGTGGCCAAGGAGCTGCCCGGCGTGGTCACGGTCTATCCGGGACATCTCCTGGTGACGATGGACCTCGACACGATGGACGAGATGTCGGCCCAGGTGTTCACCATCGCGCGGGCTCATGGTCTGGTCTGCTACGACCCGCAGCGCGATCTCGTGCACAACGTGGCGCCGCTCGGTGTCTACGAGGGCATGCAGCTCCACACCGGTGACGGGATGATCGTCCACGACCCGGACCTCGGGCTGGTGCACGACGTGCTGGCCACCATGTCGCCACAGAACCCGTTCGTCACGCTGGTGAACTTCGGGCGCCACTTCATCCAGGTCTCCCCCGGCTACGAGCTGGAGTACAAGGAGGCGGCGCTGGCGCGGACGATGGTGGCCGAGCTGGCGGAGGTGCAGCGGGCCTTCCAGGAGTACGCCACCGGGGACCGGTCGTTCCTGGCCCGCCACGAGTGGACCGCCTGAACGACTGGACGTCTGAGAGGTCCAGGCTTAGACGACCTCGCGCAGCAGGTCAGGGTTGACGTTGCCGCCGGACAGCACCAGGACCGCCCGGCCCTCGGGGACGCGCCCCGACAGGTAGGCCGCCGTCGTGACCGCCCCGCTCGGCTCGGCCACCAGGCGGGCCGAGCGGGCCAGGTGGCCCATGGCGTGGCGGATCTCGTCCTCCGACACGGTGACGATGCCGTCGAGGTGCTCGCGTAGGTGCGCGAACGTCAGCTCCGACAGATCGGCCCGCAGCCCGTCGGCGATCGTACGGAAGGTCCGGGCCGGCTCCCAGGGGACCACGTGGCCGGCCGCCAGGCTCTCGGCCGCGTCGGCGGCGAGTTCGGGTTCGACACCCAGCACGGTGGCCTCCGGCCGCAGCGCCTTGACGGCCGCGGCGATGCCCGAGGCGAGTCCGCCACCGCTGACCGGTACGACCACCACCTCGACGTCCGGCAGGTCCGCGACGATCTCCAGCCCGATGGTGCCCTGCCCGGCGATCACCGCCAGATGGTCGTACGGCGGGATCATGGTGAGCCCCCGCTCCTCGGCCAGCTTGAGTGCCCCGACGATCCGCTGCTCGGGCGGCACGACGACCAGCTCGGCGCCATGTCCCTTGATCGCCGCCGCCTTGACCTCGGGTGTCCCCTCGGGCACCACGATGACGCACGGCACCCCGAACTGCTTGGCCGCGTACGCCAGCGCCTGGCCGTGATTGCCGGAGGAGTGGGTGACGACCCCGTCGGGCCGCAGCGCCGCGACGGCGTTGTAGGCGCCGCGGATCTTGAACGACCCGACCCGCTGCAGGCTCTCCGGCTTGACCCAGACCTCCCCCATGGGCACCAGCGGGGTCCGCACCGCGACCGGCTTGATGCGCTGGGCCGCGTCCCGGATGTCATCGATCGTCACCAGCTCCATGGCCTCACCCTAGTCTCGGTGAAGAGCAGGCCATATCGGCTAAGTTCCGGAAGGAATCAACCACAGGAGCGCGCATGAGTAACCTGTATCCCCCCATCGAGCCCTACGACTCGGGCCTGCTCGACGTGGGCGACGGCAACCAGATCTACTGGGAGGTCTGCGGCAACCCGGACGGCAAGCCCGCGATCATGCTCCACGGCGGCCCCGGCGGCGGCTGCAGCGCCAAGCACCGCCGTCAGTGGAACCCGGAGCTCTATCGCATCGTCCTGTTCGACCAGCGCAACTGCGGTCGTAGCCTGCCGCATGCCAGCGACCCGGGCGTCTCACTTGAGGCCAACACCACCTGGCACCTGGTCGCCGACATGGAACGGCTGCGCGAGCACCTGGGCATCGACAGGTGGCAGGTGTTCGGCGGGTCGTGGGGCAGCACGCTGGCCCTGGCGTACGCGCAGACGCATCCGGACAGGACCACAGAGCTGGTGCTGCGCGGCATCTTCACCCTCCGCCCCGAGGAACTGGGCTGGTTCTACCAGGAGGGCACCTCCCGCCTCTTCCCCGACGTGTGGGAGTCGTTCATCGCGCCGATCCCCGTCGAGGAGCGCGGCGATCTGATCGCCGCCTTCCGCGCCCGGCTGGAGGGGGACGATCCCGAGGCGCGGCTGGCCGCGGCCAAGGCGTGGGCGCAGTGGGAGGGCAGCACGGTCACGTTGCGGCCCGATCCCGAGCTGGTCGCCGAGTTCGGTGAGGAGAAGATGGCGCTGGCGTTCGCGCGGATCGAGAACCACTACTTCACCCATCTGGGCTGGTTCGAGCCCGAGCAGCTGATCGCGAACGTGAACCGGATCCGCCACATCCCCGCCGTCATCGTGCAGGGCCGCTACGACGTGTGCACGCCCATGGCCACCGCCTGGGACCTGCACAAGGCGTGGCCGGAGGCGCGGTTCGAGGTGGTGGACGACGCCGGGCACGCCGCCACCGAGCCGGGCATCGTCAGTCGGCTCGTTGCGGCGACAGACGGCTTCGCGCCAGCCGTACCATCGGCGTGACGGCCCCCACCAGCAGCAGCGTGAAGAGCGGGGCCAGCGCCAGGCCGATCAGGAAGCCAGCGGCGACGTCGTGCGGGTAGTGCACGCCGACGAACACCCGCGAGAACGCCATCACCGCCGCCAGCGGGAGCACCACCCAGGCCAGAGCGCGCCAGGCCAGGATGAGCGCCCCAGCGGCGCCGGCGGCGATGACGGAGTGGTTGCTCGGGAACGACCAGTCGCTCGGGGGCGGGCATTCGGCGATCGTCGGGATCCCGCCCCGGCACGGCCGGTCCTCCCTGACGAAGGTCTTCACGACCTCGCTGAGGACGTACGCGCACACCACACCGGCGGGCCCGGCGATCGTGATGGCGAGGTCACGCGCCGGCGCGTTCCTCTCCCGCCACCAGCACCACGCGAACAGCGCCGCGAAGAGGAACAGCCCGGCGTCGGTACCCTTCTCGGCGAGAGTGTGCAGCCACGCGGGCGTGGAGAGGGCGAAGTCGACGATGTCGCGGTACAACAGGTGTCCAATCCGTGAACGGGCAATGACCATAAACCCTACGGAACGATCACCGCTCGCCGCCTCCCCCGAACGTCCAAAGGTGCTGAACGCCGGCCGATCCCCCGGAGAGGTCCGGCAGGCTCGCGTAGTCCCAGCTCAGAGCGGGTAGGGAGGCAGTCGTGATCGGAGAGCACGTGGTCGTCGGCTATACCGGCGAGTCAGGGGGACGCGACGCGCTCGCCCTAGGTGCCGCGATCACGCGGGTCACCGGCGGCGAGCTCACCGTGGCCGCCATCTACCCGCCGGGCAGCCCGGGGTTGGCGGTCGAGGCACAGGCCGGCCTCGCGGACGCGGCGGAGGAGCTCGGCGATGTGCCGGCCGAGTACATCGCGTTCGAGAGCAGGGGCGCGGGTCGCGGGCTGTCGGTGCTGGCCAGCCGGATCAAGGCCGATCTGATCGTGGTCGGCTCGGCGGGCGGCGGACAGGCCGGGCGCATCTCGATCGGGTCGACGTCCGACAGCCTGCTCCACCTGTCGTCCGAGGCGGTGATGCTGACGCCCGCCGGCTACCGGCCGCCGGCCGAGCCCTCGCGGCTCACGCTCGCCTACGTCCACCGCCCGCAGTGTGACGAGGCCGTCGAGCGGATCGCGCAGGCCGCGCTCCGGCTCGGCGTGCCGCTCCGGCTGATCACGCTCGACCTGCGTACGGACGATCCGGGCCGGCTCGGGGACGACCTCGCGCTGGCCGTACGACTGGCCTGGGAGTCGAGCGGGATCGAGGCCGAGACGGAGATCGCCGAGGGGCACGACGTGACGGCGGCGCTGGAGGCGATCGAGTGGCTGCCGGGCGAGCTGCTGGTCTGCGCGGCCAGCGAGGACGCGCAGCCGCACCGGGTGTTCCTCGGAGAGCTGGCGATGAAGGTGCTGCGGGCGTCGTCGTGTCCCGTCACCGTGCTCCCGCGCGGCTTCTCGTGACTTCCGTGTACAGCTCCAGGTAGCGCTCGGCCATGACGGACGGTGAGAAGCGGCGGCGAGCCTCCCGGCGGCACTCCTCGGGGTCGATCTCCGCCACCCGCAGCACCCACTCGGCCAGCTCCTCCTCGGTGTCGGCGAGGAACCCGGTCCGGCCGTGGTCGATGATCTCGGGCAGGCAGCCGCGGCGCAGCCCCACGGGCGGCACGCCCAGGGCGAGGGCCTCGACGACGGCGGTGCCACCGGGCTCGTCCCACTGAATGGGGAACAGGGCGGCGCGGGCCGAGGCGTAGAGGTGGTCGCGGGCCTCGCCCCCCACGGAGCCGACCCATCTGACCAGGTCGCCGTCGAGGTAGGGGGTGACCGCGTGCACGTGGTAGCGGACGTCGGGGTGGCCGTTCAGCGGATGGTCCGGGTCCTGGACGACGGCGTCCAGCTCGGCGGGGGTGTTCAGGCCGCTCACCGGGCCCGCGAGGACCAGCGGGAGGCCGAGCTTCTGGCACAGTCTGGCGGCCACGTGCGTGCCCTTGAGGCCGCAGACGCGGCCCATCGCGACGAGGTGCTCGCCGCGTTCGGTACGCACGTCGCGGTCGGCGAGCGGGGTGGCCAGGTGGATGGCGCCGAGCGAGGCGGCGCGCAGTGCGTCGGGCGCGCGGGCGAGCTGGGAGTTCGAGACACCGTTGACCGCGATCGACGGTGGGAAGGCCCCGTAGAAGGCGGCGTGCTTGCGCAGGTCCCAGTGCAGGGTGTGCAGGACCGGCGGGCCGCCGAGCGCGGACAGCACGGCCGGACCGACCACCTCCAGGTGGTCGTGGACGAGGTCGAGGTCGTCGCGACTGCCGATTTCGCGCGCCACGCGGGCCTGGTGCGCGTGCGCGAGGCCCATCACCTGGTTGTACGGCTTCTGCAGCTCGGCGAACTGGCCGTCGTCGAAGACGTTGATCAGCTCGTCCACCTCGAGGGTGCTCGATCCCACGGAGGCCAGGACCACCCGCACCCCGCGCTCACGCAGGGCGGGGACCAGCGTGGCCACCACGTTCTCGATCCCGCCGTAGCCCGGTGGCGGCACCCGCAGCCACGGTCCGGCGTTCACCAGGACGTTCATGCCACGTCCTCGACGGCGAGGGAGGCCAGCGGCGGGCGCTCGGCCACGGACATGTCCACCAGGTCGACCTGCCCGTCGAGCCCGAACTGCAGCAGTCTGCGGTCGGGGGGCGTGGCGGACAGCACGCGGCCCTGGCGCTCCAGCCGCGACCACGCGGTGAGCATGATCTGGCCGGCCATCCGGCCGAGCGCGGGCATGGCCTGGTGCCCGTGTGCCCGGACACCCAGGTCCACCTGGGCCATCGCGTCCAGCCCGACCAGCTCCAGCAGGTCCACCAGCAGCCCGAACTCCACCCCGTACTCGGTGACGAACGGGACCCGTTCCAGCACCGCGCGGCGGGCGGCGTACTCCCCGCCGAGGGGCTGGACGAAGCCGGCCAGCTCCGGCCAGAACATGTTGATCAGCGGCCTGGCCACCAGCTCGGTCACCCGCCCGCCCCCGCCGCGCCACACCATCCCGTCCGCGCCGGTGAAGGGCCGCTCGTAGGCGGCCTTGACGAACTGGATGGCGTTGTCGGCGAGCAGCGGCCCGAGCAGCCCGGTGACGAAGTGCGAGCGGAAATTACGCAGGTCGGCGTCCACGAACACGATCAGATCCCCGCTGGAGGCCGCCAGCCCCTTCCACAGCGCCTCTCCCTTGCCGCTCAGCGGCGGCAGATGCGAGAGAACGGCGCCCTGCGCCACCACGCGGGCCCCCGCCGCGGCCGCTCGGGCGGCGGTCGCGTCGGTGGAGTTCGAATCGACCACGATGATCTCGTCCACGAGCGGCGCCCGCTCGACGAGGTCGCGACGGAGCACGGTGACGATCTCGCCGACCGTCCGCTCCTCGTCGCGAGCGGGCAGGACGACGCTGACTGCGGTCCTACCCTTGGCCCGGAGAAGCGCCTCTACCGGCCACTCGGCTGCGACGCTCGAGTGGGGTCCGTACCAGTCCTGGACCCTGGCCAAGGCGCGCAGATCTGTCTCCATACGGTTAGCCCCGATCTCATCTGGTCAGGTTTGCGACATCTGCCCCGACGATGCATCCTCGAACATGTTTGTTTCATTCTCCGTAAATGTGGGATAAGCCGGTCTGTGTTCCCCATCACTCGGGTCGGCATCATCGGTGCCGGAAATGTCGCCGCTCGCCACGCGGATGTCCTGTCAGGTTTCTCCGACGTGGTGATCGCGGGAATCGCCGACACAGATCCCCGCAGGGCCGGGGCTCTGGCCGCACGGCATGGCTCCCCTGCCTACGGCAGCCATGCCGACCTTCTGGATGCCGGCGGATTGGACGCGGTCTATGTCTGTGTTCCTCCTTTTGCGCACGGTAACCCGGAAAAGGATGTTCTAGCATGCAATCTGCCGATTTTTGTAGAAAAGCCGCTTTCACTTGACCTGTCGACAGCGGAAAAGATCGCCGATGAAATTGATCGCCGGGGCCTGCCTTCGGCCGTCGGACACCATTGGCGTTACCTGGACATCGTTGACCAGGCACGCGAAGTCCTGGGCGACCGTCCAGTACGGCTGGCGCTGGGCCACTGGCTGGACAAGGTACCGCCGGTCGGTTGGTGGCTGAAGCCTGAGATGTCGGGCGGCCAGCTGGTCGAACAGGCCATCCACATCCTCGATCTGGCCAGAGTCCTGGTGGGCGAGGTGACGATGGTGCATGCCGTACCGGCGGACAACGAGACGGACGGCGAGGTCGACCGGGCCACGGCGGCGGTGCTGCGGTTCGCGGGCGGCGCGGCGGGGCTGCTCGCCGCGACCAGCCTGCTCGCGCGCAAGCACCGGGCGGGGCTGGAGGTGCACGCCGAGGGCGTTTCGCTCGACCTGAGCGAGGACCGGCTGCTGGTGGACGGCGAGACCACCGTCCAGGACGGCGGGGCCGCGAAGGTACGGGTCGACCGGACCTTCATCGACGCCGTACAGGGCAAGGAGGCCGACGTGCGCGTGCCCTACCGGGAGGCGCTGAAGACCCACCGGCTCGCGCTGGCCCTGGCGCGGTCCGCGGCGTCACGGAAGCCGGTGACGACGCTCGATGGGTGAGGTGCTGAGCATAGAGGCGCCCGGCGAGGTCAGGCTGGTCGGGGAGAAGCTCGGCGCGGTGCCCGAGGGCGGGTTCCGGGTGGTCACCACGTACAGCGGGATCTCGGCGGGCACCGAGCTCACCTACGTCAAGGGCAGCAACCCTTACCTGGCCGCGACCTGGGATCCGGCGCTCGGGCTGTTCGCCGAGGGCACCCCGTCGATCGGCTATCCGGTGCGCGGCATCGGGTACATGCAGGTGGGCCGGGTGGTCGAGACGCGCACCCGGGCCGTCCGCGAGGGCGCGCTGGTCGCGATGGCCTACGGGCACCGCACCGGCTACGTGGCCGACCCGATGAACGACCGGTTCGTGGAGCTGCCCGGCGACCTCGACCCGATGCTCGGCGTCTTCGTCGCCCACATGGGGCCGATCTGCGCGAACGGGCTGCTGCACGCGGCCACCGACCTGCACGGTCCCGGGGTCGCGGACCTGGGTGACGGGGTACGCGGGCGGCGCGTGGCCGTCGTCGGCGCGGGCGTGGTCGGCCTGCTGACCGCCTCCTTCGCCCTCTCGTACGGCGCGGCGGAGGTCGTGGTCGTGGACGAGACCCCGGCCAGGCTGGACATCGCCGAGGCGCTCGGCGCCGGGACTTTGGCCTTCGACGAGGACCCGGCCATCGAGCTGAAGCGGCGCTGGCGGCACGCGCCCAGCGACCGCGGCGCCGACGTGGTCTTCCAGTGCCGCGGCAGGCCCCGCGCCCTCGCTCTGGCGCTGAAGCTGCTCAGGCCGCAGGGCACGGTGATCGACCTGGCCTTCTACACCGACGGCGCCGACGAGGTGCGGCTGGGCGAGGAGTTCCACCACAACGGCCTGTCGCTGCGCTGCGCCCAGATCGGCCGGGTGCCGCGCGGGCTGGCCCACGTCTGGGACCGGGAGCGGCTGTCGTACGAGACGATCGCGCTGCTCAGGCGGCGGGGCGAGCTGCTACGCGAGCACCTGATCACCGATGTCGTCGGCTTCGCCGACGCCCCCCAGCTCCTGGCCGATCTCGCCGCCCGCAGGAGGCATACCGTCCAGGCCGTGCTCCGCGACCACGTCGAGGATGAGCGCGGCTGACCAGCTGAAATCACGGCAGCCGTGGCCCTGCAGGGTGAACGGGTCGAAGTACTCGCGGAAGCCGGACTCGGTGACCGCCCTGATCATGCCGTCGGCCAGCGGGTCGGCCAGGTCCGGGCGGCGCTCCCGCAGGCCCTGCCAGACCAGCCAGGTCAGATTGATCCAGCTCGGCCCGCGCCAGTAACGCGCCGGGTCGAACTCCGGCGCGGCGGGCGCGAAGCTGGGCAGCACGCCGTCCTTCAGCCCGAACCGGTCGAGCGCCGTGCCGATCAGCGCGTTGACGATGTCGCGCGGCAGGTCGGGCAGCATGAGCGGGACCAGCCCGGCGGCGCTGTTGGAGCGGATCGGGCAGCCGGTGAGCACGTCGCGGGCATGGAACAGGCCGTCGTCGTAGAGGTGCTCGACCATGGCCGCGGTGACCGCGGCGGCCTCGCGCAGGTGCGGCTCCGGGTCGCCGCCGCACACCTTCGCGATCTCCGCCAGGGTCAGCTCCGCCACGCCGTACGCGGCGTTGAACAGCGGGTCCTCGACACAGAACGCGCCGGCCCGGCGGTAGCCGGTGTCGCGGTAGGCGCGGGCGAGCGCGATGTAGCGCTCGTAGTCCAGGTCGGTGGGCCGCTCGTCGGCGCTGACGGTGTCCAGATCCCGGCGCGTGAACGCGACGGACCCCGCGTCGACGGCGGCCAGCGGGACGTCCCAGGCCGGGCTGTTGTCCATGCCCGACTCCCACGGGTGCACGATCGAGATCAGCCCCTCGGGAGAGCGCCGCGCGTTGCGCAGGTATTGCTGCTGCGCCACCAGCCGGGGATAGAGGCGGCGCAGGAAGGTCGGGTCCGGCTCGGCCTGGTGCACCCGCCAGACGGCCAGGGCGTGCACGGGCGGCTGCACGATGCCGGAGGTCGACGACCCGGACGGGGCCCGTGACTGCCAGAACTCGGGGCCGGGGAAGTAGGCCCCCTCGGGCACCCTGGGGTTGAACGCGATGTGCGGCACCCTGCCGTCGCGCCACTGCGAGCCGAACAGGGCCAGCAGCTCCGACCTGGCCCGGCGCGGGGACCAGCGGGCGTTGCCGATCGCGACGAAGGCGGAGTCCCAGCTCCACTGGTGGGGATAGAGACGCCGGGAGGGAACCGTGTAGCTGCCGTCCCAGTTGGCCACCAGCACGCGCACGGCGTCGCGGAGGATCACAGGAACTTCCTGATGAAGGCGGCCGTCTGCGGCAGAACGATCTCGGGCTCGCCGCGCAGGCGGCATTCGAGCGCGAGGTAGCCGTCATAGCCGAGGGCGTCGAGCGTGGCCAGCTGCGCGCCCCAGTCGAGATGGCCGGTCCCGGGCTCGTTCCGGTTGGACTCGCTGATCTGCATGTGCGCGAGGTAGGGGGCCGCCTCGATCAGCGAACGGCAGGGATCGTCCTCCTCGATGTTCATGTGATAGGTGTCGCCGACGACCTTGATGGAGTCCATGGAGCAGTACGACACGGCGTCGGCGAGGGTGTTGACCATGTGGTTCTCGTAGCGGTTGAGCGGCTCCAGCATGATCAGCACGCCGTTGCGCTGCGCGTGCTCGCCGAGCACCCCCAGCGCCTCGGTGAGCACCTCGCGGTCCTCCGCCGCGCTGCGGGGCGGCTCGAACGGCGGCAGCCGGCGCGAGAACTGGCCCCAGGAGGCGGGCGTCATCACCCCGACGCCGCCGAGCTCGGCGATGACCGTGAGCTGCGATCTGAGTTGCTGGATCGCGTCCGTGCGCTTGGCGGGGTCGAAGTCGCCGATGAAGTGCGGCATGTCCACGCACACCGTCGGCATGACCACGCCGTCGGCCAGCGCCCGCTTGAGCTCGGTCAGGCGGTTGGCGAAGTGGAAGTCCCCCTTCCCGCGCAGCTCGATCGCGTCGAACCCGGCCTCGGTCGCGAACGCGAACTTCTCCTGCAGGGAACGGCCGGGCAGCAGCTGCTCCTGTGCCGCGAGCTTCACTGTGACTCCTCCTCTTGCGGTGCCTCTTCTCGCCAAGGCTCCTCTTGCGGTGGCTCCTCCCCGAAAGCGAAGACGAGCTGGAGCACCTCGGACGGGTGTTTGTCGAGCAGGTCGAAGGCCTCGGCAGCGCTGCCGACGGGTACGACATGGCTGATCAGGCCGGTCACGTCGACCTCGCCCGTGTATATGAGGTCCATGAACGTGCGCTGCAGGCGTTCGACGTCCCAG
This sequence comes from Nonomuraea sp. NPDC049028, assembly GCF_043197735.1. NCBI lineage: Bacteria > Bacillati > Actinomycetota > Actinomycetes > Streptosporangiales > Streptosporangiaceae > Nonomuraea > Nonomuraea sp. NPDC049028. Next base: position 691,432 of record NZ_JBICTR010000002.1, on the reverse strand, counting down.
CGGTGGGCCAGCCAGGAGGCGACGCCGCCGATCTGGGAGGAGACGAGCTGCACCTGGTTGTGGTGGAACTCCTCGCCCAGCCGCAGCCCGATGCCTTCGCCCTGGTAGAAGCCGCCGGCCACGACCCGGCCGCCCTTGCGGACGGTCCTGATCGCCTCTTGCAGGCCCAGGTGGCTGCCGCTCAGCTCGATGGCGGTGTCGGCGCCCTCGATCCGCTTGCGGACGAACTCGGCAACGGAGCCGGACGCGATGTCGAACGTCTCGGTCGCGCCGTAACGCCTGGCGAGTTCGAGGCGGGCGGGGATCGCGTCGGCGGCCACCACCCGGGCGCCGCTCAGCACGGCGAGGCGGGTGGCCAGCAGGCCGATGACGCCCTGCCCGAAGATCGCGACCTGGTCGCCCAGGTGCACGTCGGCGGCGTGCACGGCGTTGAGCGCGATGGCGCCCACGCGGGCGAAGACACCGCTCAGCGGATCGGCGCCCGGCGGCAGCACGTGGCCGACCAGCTTCTCGGCGGGCACCACGGCCTCGGCCCGGTGACCCCAGACGCCCCAGACCAGGTGGCCGACCGGCGGATCGGTGACATCGGGAGCCGCCTCCACCACCTCACCGACCTCCTGGTAGCCCCAGCCGGTCAGCGGGTAGGCGTGCGTCTGGCCGTCGAGGAACAGCCGCTGCTCTGTGTCCCACTTTCTGGTGAGATAGGGATTTGTGCCGCGATAGGCGGTCAGTTCGGTGCCGGCGGAGACGCCCGAGTAGATCGTGCGAACCCGCACGCAACCCGGTTCAAGCTCGGCGGGCGACTCCAGGCTGACGCGGACACGGCCTGGCTCTTCAAAGGTGATGACGCGCATTCCCCACACTTACGCTTTATGATCAATCGCAACTTAAAGGTTTAGTAGGCGTTTCTATACCATAGTTGCTCTCCCGGCACCCTTAAGTCAAATGACGGCCACCGCTGGCAACTAGCGAATTAGGGGTTTCTCTCCGACGGTCTTCCGGTAAGCGATCTTACCGACATAACCCGCCCGGAGATCGCTTTCCGTGATCGACGCGCCAGAAAGCCCGGGACGGAACACGGACGGAGTACGGACGGATCTCGGAATCGCCTACGTAGTTGCGTCTTCTCACATGGGGGTAAGTGCGGCATATCCCCGGACGTAGGAGCGCGCCATGCCGAAGAAGGTAGTCGCCGTCCTCTCCATCGCACTGCTGGCCGCGGCCTCGACCGCCGCGTGTGGCGATGACAGCAAGAAGGCCGCCAACGAGATCACGGTCTGGACCGAGGAGAACCTCGACGATCGCATGACCGTGCAGAACCAGATCATCGCCGACTTCACCCAGAAGACCGGCATCAAGGTCAAGCTGGTCGGCGTGGCCGAGGACCAGTTCAGCCAGGTGATCACGTCTGCCGCGGCCGCGGGCGACCTGCCCGACGTGATCGGGGCCCTCCCCCTGGCCTCCATCAGGGAGCTGGAGGCCAACGACCTGCTCGACACGGAGACGCCGGGCCAGGTCGTCGACAAGCTGGGCAGGAGCGACTTCTCGGCGCGGGCCCTGGAGCTCGACAGCGCGGGCGGGAAGCTGCTGGCCGTACCGAGTGACGCGTGGGCGCAGCTGATCCTCTACCGCAAGGACCTGTTCCAGAAGGCCGGGCTGGAGCGGCCCGACACCTACGAGGCGCTGGAGGCGGCGGCCGCGAAGCTCAACACGGGTGGGGTCGCCGGCATCACGCTGGCCATCGCGCCGAAGGACTCGTTCACGGCGCAGAGCTTCGAGCATGTGGCGCTGGCCAACGGCTGTCAGCTGGTCGACAATTCCGGAAATGTCACCCTTTCCTCCCTGCAGTGCGTGAATGCGTTCGCGTACTACGCGAAGCTGGCGAGGGACTACTCGGTCAAGGGCAAGCAGGACGTCGACTCCACCAGGGCCACCTACTTCGCCGGCAAGGCGGCGATGACCATCTGGTCGTCGTTCATCCTGGACGAGCTGGCCGGGCTGCGTAACGACGCGAAGCCCAGCTGCGCCGAGTGCAGGACGGACCCCGAGTGGCTGGCCAAGAACACCGGCGTGGTCACGGCGCTGAAGGGCCCCGACGGCACGCCCGCCCAGTACGGGGAGATCGTCTCCTGGGCCGTCACCCGGGACGCCGCCAAGGATGCCGCCGCGCAGTTCGTCACGTACATGATGAACGAGGGCTACGAGCGGTGGATCGGGATGGCGCCTGAGGGCAAGTTCCCGATCCGGAAGAGGTTCGCGGACAAGTGGAACAAGCTGCCCGCCGGGGTCGACGCCAAGAAGCCGCTCGCGGACGTCTACCCCGCCGAGGTGCTCGACGCGCTGCGCGAGAGCCCTGACACCTTCGCTCGCTGGGGCATCCCCCAGGGGCAGGGCAAGCTGGTCGGAGCCACGATGGGCGAGCTGCCCGTGCCCAAGGCGCTGAGCGCGGTCGTGGACGGCTCGCTCACCCCGGAGGCCGCGGCAGTGCGGGCCAAGACCGACGTGGAGACCATCAAGCGCGGGATCCGGCAGTGACGGGACGGCGTGGCGGGACGCTACGGGAGCAGGAGGGCAGGGCGGGACTGGCGCTGATCTCCCCGACGCTGATCATCACGCTCGTCGTGGTGGTGCTGCCGCTGCTCTGGGCGATCATGCTGGCCTTCCAGGACGCGCGGCTGATCAACATCCGCCGGGTGGGCATCTTCGGGCACTACACGCTGGAGAACTTCGGCTACGTCATGTCCGAGCCGGGATTCTGGACCTCCCTGGTCAACACGCTCGTCTACACGGTGGCGGGCACCGCGCTGTCGATCGCGATCGGGCTGGTGGCCGCCCTGGCGCTGCGCGACCGCTTCCGGGGTCGCACGTTGGTCAGGGCCTCGATCCTGGTGCCGTACGTGGCGCCGGTGGTGGCGGTGGCCTTCCTGTGGGAGACGATGCTGAACCCCCAGTTCGGCATCGTGAACTCCTGGCTGAGCACCCCCATCGCCTTCCTCACCCAGGCCAAGGGCACCTTTCTCGGCATCCAGGTGCCGGTGGCGCTGCTCACCGTGATCGCGTTCGAGGCGTGGCGGTATTTCCCGTTCGCCTTCCTGTTCATCCTGGCCCGGCTGCAGGCGCTGCCGGCCGAACTGGACGAGGCGGCCGTGGTCGACGGTGCCACGCCGACGCAGCGCTTCCGGCATGTGATCCTGCCGCAGCTCTGGCGGATCATCGCGCTGCTGTCGGTGCTGCGGTTCGTGTTCACCTTCACCAAGTTCGACGACGTCTACCTGCTCACCGGCGGCGGGGCCGGCACGGAGGTGGTGAGCGTGCGCGTCTACAACTTCCTGACCGCGCGCGACGACATCGGCGCCTCGGCCGCCCAGGCGATCGTGCTGGCGGTCGTCCTGGTCGTGTTCCTGACCCTGTATCTGAGGTTCTTCTCGGGAGGTGAGCGTGACCAGGGATAGATTTGAGCGCGGGTTGTTCCGGGTGCTGAAGCCGCTGGTGATCCTCTTTCTGTTCGTGATCACCGCGTTCCCGTTCTTCTACATGGTGACACTGTCCTTCCGCGACATCCAGGAGCTGATCCTGGACCCCGGCTCGATCTGGCCGCGCAGCTTCACCTTCGACACCTACGCCAACGTGCTGACCAGGCAGGGCTTCCTGACCTTCATGCGCAACAGCGCCATCGTGGCGGTCTCCTCGGTGGCGGTCACGCTGTTGATCTCGATCCCGGGCGCGTACGCTGTGGCCAGACTGCGGTTTTTCGGGCGGCGGCAGGTGCATTTCGTGTTCCTGGCCGTGTACCTGTTTCCGGCGATCGTGCTGGCAATCCCGCTGTTCGTGCTCTTCACGATGCTCGGACTTCGCGGGTCTCTGCTGGGTTTGATCCTGGTTTATTGCGCGCAGACGGTGCCTGTCACGGTATACATGCTCCGCAATTACTTCGAGACCGTGCCGCAGAGCGTGGAGGAGGCGGCGGCGATCGACGGCTGCACGCGCCTGTCGACCATCTGGCGGGTGGTGCTCCCGCTGTCCAAGCCCGCGCTCATGGCCACCGGCCTCTACGCGTTCATGATCGCCTGGAACGAGTTCCTGTTCGCCCTGCTCTTCCTCGTCGAGAAACGGGAGAGCTGGACGGTCTCACTGGGGCTCTCCCAGCTGGCGGGCAGTATCGAGATCCCGACGACGGTTCTCATGGCAGGATCGGTGGTTCTGACGCTGCCGATCGTGATCGTGTTCTTCGCCGGCGAGCGGCTCCTGACCGAAGGACTCACGGCGGGGGCCGAGAAGGGATAGACCATGCTGACGGCAGGGCAGATCCTCCAGTTGATCCGCAATGGCACCTGCCGTACCCGCAAAGAACTCATCGCCTACACCGGGCTGTCCCGCTCGACGATCACCGAACGGGTGGACCGGCTGATCGAGGCCGGATACATCCACGAGTCCGGCTTCGCCATCTCCGGGGGCGGGCGACCGCCCTCAGTGCTCGACATCGACGCGACGAAGCGCCTGGTGCTGGTGGCCGACCTGGGCGCCGGTCACGTACGGGTGGCGCTGACCGACCTCGCGGCCCGGTCGCTGGTCGAGGAGCACACCGAACTGCGCATCGACCGCGGCCCCGAGGCCGTCCTGTCCTGGGTACGCCAGGCGTTCCAGCGCCTGCTCGACCGCTCCGGACGGACCTCGGACCAGGTGTGCGGCATCGGCCTGGACCTGCCCGGCTCGGTCGACCACGCCTCCGGCCGGGTGACCAGGTCGTTCCTCATGCCCGGCTGGGACGACCATCCGATCGGCCAGGCGCTGCGGGAGGCGTTCGACGTGCCGATCCTGATCGAGAACGACGCCAACGCGATGGCCTTCGGCGAGTGGTGGTCCTCCTGGCGCCGGAGCCGGTCGCTGATCCTCATCAAGGTCTCCACGGGCATCGGCACCGGCATCGTCCTGGACGGCCGGATCTACCGCGGCGTCGAGGACGCCGCCGGGAGCATCGGCCACGTCCGCCTGCGCGAGAGCGACGACCGCGTCTGCACCTGCGGCTCCCGGGGCTGCGTCGCCTCGCTGGCCAGCGGCCACGCCCTCGCCGCCGACCTCGGCAGGCAGACCAGCCGCGAGGTCGTACGCCTGGTCCAGGCCGGCGACCCGACGGCCATCGCCCTCACCCAGGAGGCCGGCCGCACGGTCGGCATCGTCCTCGCCACGGCGGTCAGCCTGCTCAACCCCTCCGTCCTGGTGCTGGCCGGCGACATGGCCGAGACCAGGGAGCACTACCTGACGGGCATCAGGGAAAGCGTGTACCGCCGCAGCCTGCCGTTCACCACCCGCAACCTGGAGATCGTGACGAGCACGCTGGGCGACCGCGCGGGGATCGTGGGGACCGCGGTGATCGTCATCGACCACGTGCTGTCCCCCGCCGCCGTGGACGCCGCCTTCGCCAGTCCACCGACGACGAACGTCGTCTGACTCCCGCTGGTCAGCCCAGGTCCCGGACGAGGCGGTCGCGCGCCTGGACGAGAGAGGGGCCGTACCAGGTCAGATCGCGTCCGCTCACCAGCGCGCACCGGTGGCCCGGGAACGACTCCGGCCCGTCCTCGGCGCTGAACGCGTAGGGCTCGTCGGGCAGGACCACCAGGTCGGCACCCTGAGCCACCAGCTCGGCCAGCGGGATCTTGGGATAGCGCTCGGCATGACCGGCGTAAAGGTTGCCCACCCCGAGCCGGGCGAGCACATCGCCGGTGAACGTGTCGCGGCCCACCACCATCCACGGCCGCCGCCAGATCGGGATGATCGCCGTCCGGCGCACCTCCACCGGCTCGGCCCACACCGACTCCGCCCGGTCGAGCCAGCCGGGGCGCCCGGTGCGGCAGGCGTACCGGAACATCCGGTCGAGCGACCGGAACGCCTCGTCCACCGTCTCGATCCTGGTGACCCACACCGCGAGGCCCGCCGCCCGCAACGCGTCGACGTCCGGCTGCCGGTTCTCCTCGGCGTTGGCGAGCACCACGTCGGGGGCGAGCCGCCGGATGGCGTCGAGATCGGGGTTCTTGGTCCCCCGCACCCTGACCACGTCCAGGTCGGCCGGGTGCGAGCACCAGTCGGTCGCGCCGACCAGCGCTTCGGGGAGGGTCGCGGCCACGGACTCGGTGAGTGAAGGCACCAGCGACACGATCCGCCGGACGTTCGGAGGAACGGGGACGGGTACACCGGTGTCATCAAGGCTCACACTCGCACCTTAGACCGCCACCCAAACGACAAAAGGGACTAAAGGCAACTAACGCCCAGCGTGCGGGAATATCGCCCCAAGGCAGGTCACAAATCCGTAGAATCCCGAGAAAAGATCGTTAACTCTCGATCGGGGGATCGCTGGGTGGAGCGAGAATCGCTGGGCTTCGACCCGAACACGCCCAACGTCGCCCGGCTGTACGACTACTACCTCGGCGGGAAGGATCATTTCCCGGCCGACCGGCGAGCCGCTGAACGACTGCTGCGGGTGGCTCCCGAGGTCCGTACCGCCGCCCGCGCCAACCGGGCCTTCCTCGGTCGTGCCGTACGCTTCCTCACCGGCGCCGGCGTCACCCAGTTCCTCGACATCGGTACGGGTCTGCCGACGCGGGGCAACGTCCATGAGGTGGCCAGAGCGGTCGCGCCGGAGTCACGGGTGGTCTATGTCGACCATGACCCCGTCGTCCTGGTCCATGCCAGGGCGCTGCTGGCGGGCAGCGAAGGAATCACCGTGGTGGACGGCGATCTCCGCGATCCCCACGACCTGCTGAAAAATCCGGACGTGGTGGGGGCGTTGGACTTCGACCAGCCGGTGGGCGTCCTGCTCGTCGCGATCATGCACTTCATCGGCGAAGCCGACGACCCCCTGCGCATCATGGCCGCCATCCGCGAATCGCTGGCCCCCGGCAGCTATGTCGTCATGTCCCACGGCACGAGCGACGCCCGCGCCGCCGCCGTCAGCAAGGGCACAGAGGTCTATCGCCGGGCCAGCGCGCCCCTGACCCTGCGTACCCGCCGGCGGATCGAGGAGCTGTGGGCGGGGTTCGAGCTGGTCGAGCCGGGCCTGACCTGGCTGCCGCAGTGGCGCCCCGACGAGGCCGACCTGATCGACCTCGCGGCCGGCCCCGAGTCGTCGCTCATCCTCTGCGGGGTGGGCAGGAAGAACTGAGACCCGGGGGCGGACCGGTGTGCGGCTTGGCCGAGCGCCAGGGACGACCCGACTTACGGCCTGGCCGAGCGCCGGGGTGGACCGGCGTACGGCCTGGTCGGGCCTACTTGAGCGCGCCCAGCGCGCCCTCGTAGTCGGGCTCCTGGGTGATCTCGGGAACCAGCTCGGAGTAGATGACGCGGTTGTCGCCATCGAGCACGACCACCGCGCGGGCAGCCAGCCCGGCCAGCGGCCCGCTCTCCTGCGCCACGCCGTAGTCGCGCAGGAACTCGCGGCCCCGCATGAGCGACAGCATGGTCACGTTGTCCAGCCCCTCGGCGGCGCAGAACCGCTTCTGCGCGAACGGCAGGTCGGCCGAGACGCACAGCACCGCGACGCCGGGGTGCGCGGCGGCCACCTCGTTGAACCTGCGCACCGAGGCGGCACAGACGCCCGTGTCGAGGCTCGGGAAGATGTTGAGCACCTTGGTCGCGGAGCCGAACCCGGCCAGCGTGGTGTCAGCGAGGTCCCCGCCCACCAGCTGGAACGCGGGCGCCTGGTCGCCGGGCTTGAGGAACGTGCCGCCCACGGTGATTGGGTTGCCCTTGAAAGTGACGTCTGCCATGAATGCCTCCAGTTAGCAGGTGGTGCCCACCTCGGTCAGCAGGTGGTACCCCGACCCGCAATCCTATCGGCGCCCACTGACTCAGACGTTGCGGCGGTACTGTCCCCCGGCCTCGAACAGCGCGTCCGTGATCTGGCCGAGCGAACAGACGCGGGCCGCCTCCATCAACACCTCGAAGGCGTTGCCATCGGTCATGGCGACGTCCCGCAACCGGGCCAGCGCCACGGGGGCCTCGGCCCGGTTGCGGTCATGGAAGGCGTGCAGGCGGTCGAGCTGGGACCGCTTCTCCTCCTCGGTCCCTCTGGCGAGCTCCACCTTCTTCTCGTGGGGCTCGTCGCCGCGCGGGTTGCGGAAGGTGTTGACGCCGATGATGGGCAGCGAGCCGTCGTGCTTGCGCGACTCGTACAGCATCGACTCGTCCTGGATCCTGCCCCGCTGGTAGCCGGTCTCCATAGCGCCCAGCACGCCACCCCGGTCCGACAATCGCTCGAACTCCTGCAGCACCGCCTCCTCCACCAGGTCGGTGAGCTCGTCGATGATGAACGAGCCTTGGAGCGGGTTCTCGTTGCGGGCCAGGCCCCACTCGCGGTTGATGATGAGCTGGATCGCCATCGCCCGGCGTACCGAGTCGGCCGACGGCGTGGTCACGGCCTCGTCGAAGGCGTTGGTGTGCAGGCTGTTGCAGTTGTCGTAGACGGCGATCAGCGCCTGCAGCGTGGTGCGGATGTCGTTGAAGTCCATCTCCTGGGCGTGCAGGGACCGGCCCGAGGTCTGGATGTGGTACTTCAGCTTCTGCGAGCGCTCCGCCGCGCCGTACTTCTCCCGCATCGCGACCGCCCAGACGCGGCGGGCCACCCGCCCGAGCACGCTGTACTCGGGGTCCATGCCGTTGGAGAAGAAGAACGACAGGTTCGGCGCGAAGTCGTCGATCCGCATCCCCCTCGCCAGGTACGCCTCCACATAGGTGAAGCCGTTGGCCAGGGTGAAGGCGAGCTGGCTGATCGGATTGGCCCCGGCCTCGGCGATGTGGTAGCCGGAGATCGACACCGAGTAGAAGTTGCGGACGCTGTTTTGGGTGAACCACTGCTGAATGTCGGCCATCATCCGCAGCGAGAACTCCGTGGAGAAGATGCAGGTGTTCTGGCCCTGGTCCTCCTTGAGGATGTCCGCCTGCACGGTCCCCCTGACGGTGGCGAGGGTTCGCGCGCGCAGCTCGCGCTCCTCCTCCGCGGACGGCCGGCGCCCGTGTTCGGCCTCGAACCGGTCGAGGGTCTGGTCGATCGCGGCGTTGAGGAAGAAGGCGAGGATCGTCGGGGCCGGGCCGTTGATCGTCATCGACACCGAGGTGCTGGGGCTCGTCAGGTCGAACCCGTCGTAGAGCACCTTCATGTCGTCCAGCGTCGCGATGGACACGCCCGACGTGCCTACCTTGCCGTAGATGTCGGGCCGCAGGTCCGGGTCGTGGCCGTACAGGGTCACCGAGTCGAACGCGGTGGACAGCCTGGTCGCGGGCTGGCCCTCGGACAGCAGCTTGAAGCGCCTGTTGGTACGGAACGGGTCGCCCTCTCCGGCGAACATCCTGGTGGGGTCCTCGTCGTCCCGCTTGAACGCGAACACCCCGGCGGTGAACGGGAACCGGCCCGGCAGGTTCTCGCTACGCAGGAACCTGAGCAGCTCGCCGTGGTCGGTGTAGCGGGGCAGGGCCACGCGGGGGATGCGGTTGCCCGAGAGGGTCTCGCGCCAGAGGGGGGTGTGGATCTCCCGGTCGCGTACCTTCACGACCAGTTCGTCGGCGGAGTACTGCTCCCTGGTGGCGGGCCAGTCGTCGAGCAGCGCGCGGCTCTCGTCGCTCAGCTCCCGCTCGGCCCCGGCCGCGAGCTCGGCCAGCCTGTCGTCGGTCCGGCCCGTACCATCGGCGCCCGTACCGGTGGCGCCACTGCCCAGGAGGGCCTGGACGGCCGAGAGCTGCTGGCGGCGGCGGGCCACCTCCGCCTGGGCGAGCGTCTCCGCGTGGTAGTCGCGGACGGTCTCGGCGATCTCGGCCAGGTAGCGGACGCGCGCCGGGGGGACGATCGCGGCGGCCACCTGGGATGTACGGCCGCGCACCGGTGCCAGCAGGCCTGGCCCGGCCCGCAGGCCCTTGTCCGCCAGCTGCGCCTTCAGGTGGTGATAGAGCGCCGTGACACCGGCGTCGTTGTAGCGGGCGGCGATCGTGCCGAACACCGGCATGTCGTCGGGCGCGACCCCGAAGGCCGCGCGGTTGCGCACCATCTGGCGGCGGACGTCGCGCAGGGCGTCCTCGGCGCCGCGCCGCTCGTACTTGTTGATCACGACGGCCTCGGCGAAGTCGAGCATGTCGATCTTCTCCAGCTGGGAGGCCGCGCCGAACTCCGGGGTCATGACATAGATGGGCACGTCCACATGCGGCACGATCCCGGCGTCACCCTGCCCGATGCCCGGGGTCTCCACGATGACCAGGTCGTATCCGGCGGCCCGGCAGGCGGCGATCACGTCGTCGAGGCAGACGGGGACCTCGTTGGCGGCGCCCCTCGTGGCCAGCGAGCGGAAGTAGGTCTGGGGGCCGAGGCTGTTCATCCGGATGCGGTCGCCGAGCAGTGCTCCCCCGCCGCGCCTGCGGGTCGGGTCGATCGCGATGATGGCGACGCGCAGCTTGTCGTCGTTGTCAACGCGCAGGCGGTGTACGAGCTCGTCGGTGAGCGAGGACTTCCCGGAACCGCCCGTACCGGTGATGCCGAGCACGGGAGCGCGGTTGTCGCCTGAGCCGGGAGCGGCGCGCAGGCCGTCCAGGAGCTCGGCCGGGGCGCGGCCCGACTCGATCAGGGTGATCGCCCTGGCCAGGGCCGCCTGGTCGCCGGAGCCGACGGCCTCGACAGAGGGAACGCCGTCCAGCTCGACGTCGCACTCCTCGATCAGCTTGTTGATCATGCCGGGCAGGCCGTACCGCTGGCCGTCCTCCGGCGAGAAGATGCGGGTGACGCCGCGGGAGTGCAGCAGGTCGATCTCGTCCTGGACGATGACGCCGCCGCCACCGCCGTAGACCTTCACATGCCCGGCGCCGCGCTCGCGCAGCAGATCCACCAGGTAGCTGAAGAACTCCACGTGGCCGCCCTGGTAGGAGCTGATCGCCACACCCTGGACGTCCTCTTGGACGGCGGCGGTGACGATCTCGTCCACCGATCGGTTGTGCCCGAGATGGATGACCTCCGCCCCCTGCGACTGGAGGATCCGCCGCATGATGTTGATCGCCGCGTCATGGCCGTCGAACAGCGCCGCGGCGGTCACGAAACGGACAGGGTTCGCCGGAACGTGCACGCCTGATCACTCCTTTGTGAGGGGTCCCTTTACAAGATACTAGGACGTCCTACTAAATCCCAAGGTTTCAGGCGGGTAGCGATCCGGCATGCGAACGGCGCCGGGTTCTGGTTTCGGGAGGTCGTCAGCGAACTGTGCTGGTCAGGGCCGCTCGTACGGATTGCGGCGGGTGGTGGAGCGGTGGGCGGCCACGAGAGTTCTGGCCGGAGCGGAAGTCGCGTCCGGGTCAGGCGGACCACCCACCCGGACCGGCTCGGGCGGCGCCTCCGCGTAGCTGGCGGACCTCGTCTTCTTCTCGACGGCCTTCTTCTCGACGGCCTTCTTCCCGACGGTCGCCTTCCCGACGGTCGTCTTCCCGACGGCGGCGGCACGCGTCTCCACCTTGATGTGGCTGCCGCGACGGCGGCCCGCGAGACGGAAGGAGACCACGACCGTGGTAAGCACCATCATGGTGAGCAGGGCCAGCGGGGACCCCAGGACGTCCATCGGCGATCCCTGCGACACCGGCTCCGGCTGGCGGGCCAGCGGCTGCTCGGTGGTCCGGATCTCGTTCAGCGTGGCGTTGGCCTTCACCATGCGGGGTAAGCCGTAACCCACGACCTTGTCCGTGTCACGGAACTTGCGCTTGAGCCAGACGCGATCGACGTTGGCCTCGATCGTGTGGATCTTCTTGCCGTCGACCCGCTCGACGATGCCGACGTGGTCGATGCCTTTGTAGCTCTTGCCGCCGCCCCAATCGAAGAAGACCAGGGCTCCGGGCTCGGGCTGCTGGGACCAGGCGCGCTGCTTCATGAACCAGGACGCGTGCGAGGGGGTCCAGGCGAACTGGCCGACGTAGTCACCGACCCCGGCCTTGTCGGCCGCCCAGGCGATGAACATGTCACACCACGGCGCGTCCCGGTATTGCGGGTCCTTGACGCGATCCGCGTACCACTGCCCGAACTTGGTGAGCTGGCCGCCCTTCTCGCGGTAGCCGACTTCCCCACGCACCTCTTTCAGCAGATTTTCCGCGATCGGGTCCAGAGCCCACTCCTCCCAGAAAAACCGGCAGATCAGGATGGACTGTAATAGCGACATCCCGCTTGCGCGCCGAACAATGGGAAAGTGTCAACCTATGAGCCGAAATTTCGGCTATGTGGCTGGTGTGACTCCTGAGACTCCGTACCAAGGTGAGATCGTTTTCAGGCCCCCGCGCCCACCCGGAAGATCTGCTCGTCGCCCGCGCCCGGCGCCACCACGTCGGCGACGATCACGGTCACGTTGTCGGGTGAGCCGCCCTCGTTGGCCAGGTCGATCAACCGCTGGACGGCCGCCGCCGGGTCTGTCACCGTGGTCAGCACCTCGTGCAGGACCTCGGGCCCGAGCACGGTCGTCAGCCCGTCCGAACAGAGGAGGTAGCGATCATCCGGCTCGGACTCGCGCAGCGCCATGTCAGGCTCCGCCCTGCCCTCGCTGCCCAGCACGCGCAGCACCATCGACCGGCGCGGGTGCACGGCCGCTTGATCCTCTGTTATCCGTCCTTCGTCCACCATGGACTGCACAAGTGTGTGATCCTTGGTCATCTGGTAGAGAGCACCATCGCGCAGCAGGTATCCGCGGGAGTCACCAAGATGAGCAAGGGCGAACCGGTAACCGTCCCACAGCATGGCGGTCACGGTGGTCCCCATCCCCCTGCGCGCGGGGTCGATGTCGGCCAGCTCCACCAGCCTGCGGGCCGCCTCGTGCACGGCGCCCTCCAGGGCCGCCTCCAGGTCCGAGCCCGTCTCGGGAAGCGTGGCATCCAGCTCGCGCATGACCGCGATCGCGGCCGAGCTCGCCAGCTCGCCGGCCGCGTGTCCGCCCATCCCGTCGGCCACCACGAGCAATCGGCCACTCGCGTAGCCGGAATCCTCGTTCTGCTCCCTGCGGCGGCCCACGTCTGATCCGGCGGCATAGCGGATGTTGTGCTTCATACCCAGCAGTAAATCATTGGTTGAAAGACTTCACAAGCAGATGCACTGAAGACTCTTGTGAACTACTGTGGGCTCCATGACCCACGACCCGACCGTGAACGCCGGGGACATAGCCCGGCTCGCCGGTGTCGGGCGGGCCGCGGTGAGCAACTGGCGCCGCCGCCACGACGACTTCCCACTGCCCATCGGCGGCACCGCCAATCAACCGTTGTTCTCGCTGCGCCAGGTCGAGTCATGGTTGCGGCGCTATGGGAAGTCCTACCAGGTCTCGCTGGGTGATCGCGTGTGGCAACGCCTGAAAGCCGCCGGCGATTTGCGGCTGGGCGAGTTGGTCGCGCAGGCCGGCGTGCTGCTGACCACGGGCGAGAGCAAGCTGGAGCCCGAGCTGGCCGGGCTGGTGTCCGAGCTGGCCGAGCAGCACGATCCGCTCACCGCCTACGAATTCCTCTGTGAGCGCTACCTGGAGGCGCACTCCAGGCAGCTGTCCGTCACGCGTGACGACGTGGCCGAGCTGATGGTCGGGCTGGTCCGCACCGACGACGCGACGATCCTCGACCCCGCCTGCGGCGTCGGCACGCTCCTGCTCGACTCCGGGGCGGTCAAGGTGCTCGGCCAGGACCTCAGCGAGACCTCGGCGGTCATCACCGCCGCGCGGCTGCGGCTGCGCGGCGCCGAGGCGGAGGTCGTGCCCGGCGACTCGATGCGCCACGACGGCTTCGCCGGCGTGAAGGCCGACGCCGTCGTCTGCGACCCGCCGTTCAACGAGCGGGCCTGGGGCTACGAGGAGCTGACCGGCGACCCCCGATGGGAGTACGGCCTGCCGCCGCGCGGGGAGCCGGAGCTGGCCTGGGTCCAGCACTGCCTCACCCACGTCAGGCCCGGCGGCATGGTGGCCGTGCTGATGCCCCCGGCCGCGGCCAGCCGTAAGGCGGGGCGGCGGATCCGGGCCAACCTGCTGCGCGCCGGCGCCCTGCGCGCCGTGATCGCGCTGACGGGCTCCGACCTGTGGCTGCTGCGCCGCCCGGCCGCGGGCGAGCGCCCGCCCTCCGACGTGCTGATCGTCGACGCCACGGCCGACCTGTCCATCGTCGATCCCGCGTGGCGGGCCTACCTCGATGAGCGCTCCGACCAGACCGTACGCATCATCGACCTGCTGGCCGATGAGGTGGACATGACCCCGGCCCGCCACCAGCGCCGCGACGACCTCGGCCGGGCCTTCACCGAGGCGCGCGACCGGTTCCTGGCCGCGGCGGCCACCCCGCCCGATCTCAAGGTGCTCGATGAGCCGCTCGACCAGCCCGTCACCACGGTCGGCGACCTGATCAAGGAGGGCCTGCTGACCACGTTGCAGGCGCCGCCCAAGATGGCGACGGGCGGCGGCGACCTGCCGATGCTCACCGCGGACGACGTGACCGGCGGTGGCGCCGCCTCCGGCCGGGCTCCGGCGCAGCAGGGGCTCGTCCCGATCCAGCCGGGCGACGTCGTGGCGTCCTATTCCAGCGTGCGGGTGATGACCGAGGGCGGCTGCGTGCTCGGCCCGCATCTGACGCTCTACCGGGTCGACGCGCGCCGGCTCGACCCCGACTTCCTGGCCGGCCACCTGCGGGCGGCCGGCGGGCGCGCGACCACCGGCTCCAGCCGGTTCGACGTGCGCCGCACCCGCCTGCCCCGCCTGTCGCTCAAGGACCAGAAATCCTACGGCGAAGCCTTCCGGCAGCTGGCCGTGCTCGAAGACGCCTTGCGCGAGACCTCGGCCCTCGGCCAGGCGCTGATCCGCCTCGGCCTCGACGGCCTGACCGACGGCCACCTGCGTCCGCAGTCCTGACGGTGTAGCTTTTTCCGGGAAAAGGCGGGGCTGGGAGGGGCAAATGGTCATCGGTGACCGCTATGTGCTCGACCATCTCCCGCTCGGTCAGGGCGGCATGGGCGCCGTCTACGCGGGTCATGATCGCCACCTCGATCGCCGGGTGGCGGTGAAGCTGCTCCACCTGCCGGGCGGCCCCGACGAGGAGCTCGAACGCCGCTTCATCCGCGAAGCCCGCATCCTGGCCCGGCTGGAGCATCCGGGCGCCCCGGTGCTCTACGACTTCGGCGCCCACGAGCAGCGTCTCTACCAGGTGATGCAGTTCATCGAGGGCGTCACGGTGGCCGACGTGGTCAGCGAACACGGCCCGCTGCCCGTGCCGTGGGCCGCCGCCATCGCGGCCCAGGCGTGCGCGGTCCTGTCGGCCGCCCACACCCTGTCGATCTGCCATCGCGACCTCAAGCCGACCAACCTGATGCTCTGCCCCGACGGCAGCGTGAAGGTGCTCGACTTCGGCCTGGCCCTGCTGCGCGACGCCGACGTCACCACGTTCACCAGGATCGGCCAGATCCTCGGCACGCCCGCGTACATGGCTCCCGAGCAGATCCAGCACGGGGTCGCCGAGCCGCGCAGCGACCTCTACGCGCTTGGCTGCGTGCTGCACGAGATGCTGACGGGGCGGCAGCTGTTCACCGGGCCGACCGACTATGTGGTCTTCGAGAAGCAGGTCAAGGAGCGCCCGCCCGCGATCCCGGGCCTGCCGGACGGGCTGGGCGCGCTCCTGGCCGGGCTGCTGGAGAAGACGCCGGGCAACCGTCCCGCCGACGCCGACACGCTGTACGAGCGGCTGGAACCGTTCGCCGTCGGGCTGCCGATGCTGCCCGGCTTCCTGGCCAGGTCGCCGAGTCCGGGCCGGATGTACGCGCGGATGGTCGGCCGCGTCCTTAGTGACTAGCCGAAATCCTCTGCTCGTTCATGGGAAGAAATCTGTTAAGTCCCCATACAATCGCCACAAAATGGTTACAGCAGGGAGCGGAGCCCGTTGGCTGATGCCATCTTCGGCGTCCTCGGTCCCGTTCGCGCACGTCACGCGACCGGGCGCCACATCCGTCTGAGCGGCAGGCAGCGCGCCGTGCTGGCCACCGTGCTGCTCAACGTCAACACGACCGTCTCCCGTGACCGCCTCATAGCCGCCGTCTGGGACGATCCGCCGCCGTCCGCCGTGGCCAACCTCCAGACGTACGTGGCCCAGTTGCGCAGGGCGCTGCAGCCCGAGGCCCGGCTGCACACCAGCGGCGCGGGCTACCTCTTCGAGGCCGCGCCCGACGAGCTCGACCTGCTCCTGTTCGAGGACGAGGTACGGCGGGCCCGGGTCGAATCCGACCCCGCGGCGGCCGCCCGGCGGCTCGAGCACGCCCTGGCCCTGTGGCGCGGCCGGCCCGCCGAGGACGCCTCGCTGGGCAACGCCATGACCCCCCGGCTGACCGAGCTGGAGGAGCGGCTGGCCGACGTCCGCGCCGACTGGGCCGACCTGCGGCTCCAGCTGGGCATGCACGATGAGGTGATCGGCGCGTTACGCGTGTTCGTGGCCGAGCAGCCGCTGCGCGAGCGGGCCTGGCAGCAGCTCATGCTGGCGCTGGCGCGCTCCGGCCGGCGGGCCGAGGCGCTGGAGACCTACCGGCAGGCCCGCGAGACGCTGGTCACCGAGCTGGGCATCGAGCCAGGACCCGAGCTGCGGCTGCTCCAGGCCGCCGTCCTGTCCGGCACCCCGTCCGCGAACAGACCGGAGCAGCGGGGCGCGATCTGCCAGCTACCGGCCGACATCGCCGACTTCGTGGGCAGGTCCGAGGAGCTGACCGCCATCACCACGCTCCTGCGCCCCGAGATCACGCCCACCGCCCTCCCGATCGTCACTGTCACAGGACCGCCGGGGGTCGGCAAGAG
The DNA here is from genome assembly GCF_043197735.1 of Nonomuraea sp. NPDC049028. Taxonomy (NCBI): domain Bacteria; kingdom Bacillati; phylum Actinomycetota; class Actinomycetes; order Streptosporangiales; family Streptosporangiaceae; genus Nonomuraea; species Nonomuraea sp. NPDC049028. Next base: position 674,639 of record NZ_JBICTR010000002.1, on the reverse strand, counting down.
CACCCTGGCCGTACGTGCCGCGCACCTGCTGCGCGAGGACTTCCCCGACGGCCAGCTCTACCTGCGACTCTCCGGCGCCTCGCCGGCGCCGCAGGAGCCCGGCGCGCTGCTGGCGGAGTTGCTGCGGGCCCTGCGCGTCGAGGGCGACTCGATCCCCGACACGGTGGCCGAGCGGGCCGCGCTCTACCGGTCGCTGCTCGCCGACAAGGCCGTCCTCGTGGTGCTCGACGACGCCGCCGACGGGCTCCAGGTGGCGCCGTTGCTCCCGGGCACGCCGCGCTGCGCCGTACTGGTGACGAGCAGGGGTCCGCTCATCGCGCTGCCCGGCGCGGTCGCGGTCTCGCTGGGCGTGCCACCGGAGCGCGAGGCCCGGGAACTGCTGGAGAGCGTGGCGGGCGGCTCCCGCGTACGGGACGAGCCCGACGCGGCGCGGGCCATCCTGCACGCCTGCGGGCGGCTGCCGCTGGCCGTCAGGATCGCCGGCGCCCGGCTGGCCGCCAGGCCTGCCTGGTCGCTCAAGGACCTCGCCGCGCGACTGGCCGTCACCGGAGCGCCGCTCGACGAGTTGGCGCTCGGCGGCCAGAACGTGCGGGCCCACTTCGTGGCGAGTTACGAGGTGCTGTCCGCGCCCGCGCGCCGCGCGTTCCGCCTGCTGGGGCTGGCCGGGCTGGAGAGCGCCGCGGACTGGAGCGTGGCGGCGCTGATGGGCGTACCGCGGCGCGAGGCGGAGTCCGCGGTCGAGACGCTGGCGCTGGCCGGGCTGGTCACGGCGAACGAGGTGGACGAGAGCGGCCAGCCCCGTTACCGCATGCACGACCTGCTGCGCGCCTTCGCCCGTGAGCGCGCGGAGGCGGAGGAGAGCCCGGCCGGACGGGCCGCCGCGCTCCTGGGATTCGTCGAGGAGTGCCTGGCCCGAGTACGCGCGGCGGCGCTGGAGTACCCACCGCCCATGAGGCCGCCCATGGACAGCGTGCCGCCACCCGTGGAGTCCGCGCGGGTGGACGGCGGCTGGCAGCGGGCGTGGCTGCACGCCGAGCGCAAGACGCTGGCCGACGCCGTCGCGCTGGCCGAGCCCGTCACCGCCGCCGAGCTCGCCCAGCGGCTGGCGCCGTTCCTCGTGGCGCACGGCTTCTTCGCCGAGGCGATCGGCCTGCTGGAGAACGTCGCCGAACGAACCGGCGACACCCATACGACCATGCTGATCCGTCTGGTCAGAGCCGACATCCTCACCGACCGCCGCCGGACCGCGCTGGCCGAGCCCGAGCTGCGGCTGCTGATCGACTACTTCGAGGGCGTGGGCGACCGGCACGCGGTCGCGTACGCGCTGGCCACGCTGGCCATCTGCGAGCTGATCTCCGGCCGGCACGAAAGCGCTCTCACGCTCGTCACCCGCTCCTTGCCGCTCTTCGAGGCGTACGGGGACACCAACGGGCTGATCAGCGCGCTGGTCACGACCTCCGGGATCCACCTCGACCGGGCCGAGTACGACCTGGCGATAGCGACCTGCCGGCGCGGTCTGGAGCTGGCGGCCGACCCGCGCTTCGCCGACTTCGCGATCAGGTTCCGCCGCGTGCTCGGCATCGCGCACTTCGAGCTGGGCGAGGTCGAGACCGCGATCGGGCACTACGAGGCGAGCATCGAGGCCAGCCGTGAGCTGGGCTGGGGCACCGGTGAGCGGATGGCGCTGCGCAGGCTCGGCCAGGCGTACTCCGAGCTCGGCCGGTACGAGCTCGCCGCCACCACGCTCGACCGGTGCGCCGCCATGTTCGCCCAGGCGGGCGACGGCCATGGCCAGGGGATGACGTTCTACGCGCGGGGCGAGGTCAGCCTGAAGCAGGACCGGCCCGACGAGGCGCTGCACTACTTCCGGCTCTGTCTCGACCAGGTCGAGGAGCCGATCTGGCGGGCGAGGGCGGCCGAGATGGTCGAGCGCCTGCGCCGCGACCCGGCCTGAAGGCGCCGGCTCGGGTACCCAAGGACAGTGCGCTGTGGTAGCGGGGCGTGATCCGCAGGAACGGCCTGTAGATTCCTTCCGTGCTCTCCCACATGGCGAACTTCCTCGCTGAGACGGTGCGGCCGACCGTGGATTCGGTCGGCGTCCGCGCCGAGACGGTGGTGCGGTCGTGAGGCGGCCGACGTTGGAGGCGGTCGCCGCCCGCGCGGGGGTCTCGCGCGCCACCGCGTCCCGGGTGGTCAACGGGCAGACGACGGTGGCACCGGACATCCGCGACGCCGTGCTGCGGGCCATCGACGAGCTGGGCTACCTGCCCAACCCGGCGGCGCGCAGCCTGGTCACCCAGCGCACCGACTCCGTCGCCCTGGTCGTCTCCGAACCGCCGACCAGGGTGTTCTCGGAGGACCCGCTGTTCGCCACGGCCATCCGCTCGGCCAGCGTCGAACTGGAGGCGGCCGACAAGCAGGTAGTCCTCATGCTCGCCTCCTCCCCCAAGAGCCATGCGCGGGTGGAGCGCTACATCGCGGGCGGCCACGTGGACGGCGTCATGCTCATCTCCATGCACGGCGCCGACCCCCTCCCCACCGCGCTGTCCCGCCTGCGCGTCCCGGTCGTCTCGTACGGCAGGCCCGCCGTACCCGTCAACATCCCGTACGTCGACAACGACAACGTCGGCGGCGCCGAGGCGGCGGTCCGCCACCTGGTCGAGGCGGGCAGACGCCGAATCGCCACGATCGCCGGCCCCCAGGACATGATCGGCGGCCAGGACCGCCTCACGGGCTACCGCAACATCCTGCGCGACTCCGACCGCCGCTCGATCGTCGCGGTGGGCGACTTCACCCGGCAGTCCGGCGCGGTGGCCATGCGCCAGTTGCTGGGCGACGACCCGGGTCTGGACGCCGTCTTCGTGGCGAACGACCTGATGGCGGTGGGCGCCCTGCAATCACTCCGCCTGGCCGGTCGGCGGGTGCCGGACGACGTGGCGGTGGTGGGCTTCGACGACATAGAGGCCGCCAAATACACCGAACCCCCGCTGACCACGGTGCGACACCCGGTGCCCGAACAGGCGGCGGCCATGGTGCGATTGCTGCTGGGCTTGTTCACAGGCGGCTCCGCCGAACCCATCATCCTGCCCACTGAGCTGGTCGTCCGCGAATCCGCCTGAAGGCGATGGCCTCCCCTATGGGGCGCTTCGCGCTTTGGGGCTTCGGGCTGTGTTGCCGGGGGCTGACTGCGCCAGCGTTCGAGCATGCGCAGCCTCGCCCTCGATCAGGTAGGGCTGGCTTTCGCGCACCTGATCAACGGGGACCTCGATGAGGCCGTCTCCGTAGGCAGCGCCGCGACGGATACAGCCGGACAGGTCCAGTCAGATCGAGTGCGCGTGCAACTCCGCGAGTTCTACCTTGAGGTCAAGACTCGCGATGATCCTGCGGCGGCGGGCCTGAGCCAGCAGATCCGCGACACACTGGCCGCTAGGGATCACCTGACGTGAAGGGTATGGCTATGCGGATCGGCGTGACCGGCCACATGAACCTGACTGAAAGCACGAGTTCCCTCGTGTTCGCAGCGATTCGCGAGCACCTCGCGCAGGTGGGCGACGACCTGACGGGCGTGTCCTGCATCGCTCGCGGCGCCGACTCGCTGTTCGCCGACGCCGTCTTGGCAGCTGGCGGGACACTCGAAGTGGTCCTCCCGTCGCGCGATTACCGACAGGCCAAGGTGAAGGCGGACCACGCCGAGCAGTTCGACCGGCTGATGGACGTCGCGAAGCTGGTCCGCGTCATGGATTTCGATCACGCGAACAGGGGTGCGTACGAGGCGGCCAATGAAGCCATGCTCGGATCTGTGGACGAGATAGTCGCCGTCTGGGATGGCCGGCCGGGGACCGGGGCAGGCGGGACGGCTGAGGCGGTCGCCGAGGCCAGGACGCGCGGGGTGAAGGTGGTCGTGATCTGGCCAGAGGGTGCGGCCCGGGAATAGTGCGAGCGTGGGCCGGAGCCGCCTCGGTCCCGGCGGTGACGAAGGTGAACACATCGAAGGGTCAGTTCCGTTCGCGGCGGAAGTCGGCGGGGGTGCGGCCGTACCAGCGGTGGAAGGCGCGGCGCAGCGCTCGCACGTCGATGTAGCCGACGCGGGTGGCGATCGTGTCGATGGTGAGTCCGGTGTCGCGGAGAAGGCGGGTGGCCTCGGCCTCGCGGACCTTCTCCACCTCCTCGCGCCAGCTGGTGCCCTCCTCGTGCAGCCTGCGCTGAAAGGTGCGGGAGCTCATGGTCATCCGCTTGGCGACCCTGTCGAGCGCCGGCGGTCCGTCGGCGAAGCTCGCGGCGATCTCGGCGTGCACCTTGTCCAGCCAGCCCAGGATCAGCCTGGCGTTGGCGACCGTATGGACGGCATGGTCACGCACGATGGCCGCCAGGGCAGGGTCGGCGCCGGGCAGCGGCGCGGTCGCGTCGGGGGCGGAGAAGGTGACCGATGAGACCGGTGCGTTGAACTGGACGTCCGTCGTGCCGTACATGTCGAGGAGGTCGCTGCGCGATCGCGGTGGCTCACCGGCGACGGTGATGGCGACGGGCGTGACTGGGCGGCCCAGCGCCGTGCCGGCCTGCTGGATCAGCAGGCCCAGGACGAACTCGCCGATCAGTTCGCCGACGCGGCCGAAGGTGGAGACCGGCCGGGTGGCAACGGTCAGGCGGCCCGCCGGGTCTTGCTGGACGATGAACGCGCTGTGGGGGTCGGTGATGGCGGGAATGTGCTGTGCCGCGAGCGCGAACGCCTCGGTCAGGTCGGCCGAGGACTTGATGACGTAGTCCCAGACGTGGAACCGGCCGGGAGTCCATAGCCGTGCGACCCGGGGAGCACCCCCTGCCTCGGCGAATGCGGCGGAGGAGATCTCCCAGACGCGCGTCAGCATCTTCGTCGGCACGCGGATGCCCTCCTGGTCGAGGACACCTACTCCGGGGAGACGCTTGAGCTCCTCCTCGGAGACACCCGCGGTTCTCGCCGCTTCGAGGACAAGGCGCACCACATGGGGAGGCATGGACCCTTTTGTCACGCCTTGCACCCTAGGGCAGGCATTGGCGGATTCGGACCCGTTCGTGGCGCGTTCTGGCCTCATCGCCGGCGCGCCGCGATCCATACCGTTGTTCACACCGGCGACAAGTGTTCACAACGGCGACAGGGAGAGCGGAGACATCGTGCCGACCGCGAAGATGATCATCTATCCGGTCAGTGACCTCACCAAGGCCAAGGAGGTGTTCACCCCGCTCATCGGGGTCGAGCCCTACGTGGACGAGGTCTACTACGTCGGTTACCGGACCGGCGATCAGGAGATCGGCTTGAACCCCCGCGGGCATCGGCAGGGTATGGCGGGACCGGTCTGCTACTGGCAGGTCGAGAACATCCGGCAGACCCTGCGGCGCCTCCTCGCCACCGGGGCCGTTCTGCGGCAGGACGTCACCGACGTCGGCGGCGGCCGCCTGGTGGCCACCATTGCCGATGCCGACGGCAACGACCTCGGCCTCCTGCAGGACCAGTGAGCATCGCGCTCGCGATCAGTCTCACCGGCGAACAACCGCGCCGGGGTGGCGTACCGGGCCCTGCCCGGATGCCCGGCCCGGCACATAACCACCCAGCACCACATAACACAAGGAGTAAGACATGAAGGCACACGTCAGCTCGATCCTTCTTGGCGTCCGGGACATGGACCGGGCCAAGCAGTTCTACACCGAGGGGCTCGGCTGGAAGATCCAGAGCGACTACGGCATCTCGGTGTTCTTCGAATCGGACGGCGCCTCGCCCGTCGGCTTCTACGGCCGCGCAGGCCTGGCCAACCAGGTGGGCACGGACCCGGAAGGCAGCGGCTTCAGCGGACTGGTTCTGACCTACGTCGTCCGTACTGAGGCGCGAGTCGACGAGATCATGGCGGAGGTCGAGAAGGCCGGCGCCACGGTCCTCAAGCCCGCGGGCGCTCTGCCTTGGGGTGGGTACGGCGGCTCCTTCGCGGACCCGGACGGCTATATCTGGAGTCTCGGCTACAGCGCCCAAGGAACCGACCAGCCCTACGCGGAGTAGCCGCGATCTTTGTCTCACAGCCGTCCGGGACGGCGGGGCGCGTGCCGCTGCCGTCCCGGACGACTGTGACCCCGGGTGTGGGAAGCGGGAGTGGCGATCGGAGCCGGCCGGCGAGATCCGCGGTGAACCGGCAGGACAAACAGGAGAAAATCATGAAGTTTCGGGCCTACGTTGAGCCCCCTGAGCCCATGCGGGGTCTAGAAGTTCCGTCCGAGGTGGTAGCAGCGCTCGGCGGGGGCACGCGGCCGCCGGTGACGATCACAGTCAACGGGCATTCCTGGAAGAGCCGGGTCGCCCTCCTGCGCGGCCGCCACTTGCTCGGCCTCAGCAATGCCAACCGGCGGGCCGCGGGTGTTGCGATCGGCGACGAGGTCGAGGTCGAACTGGAGCTCGACACCGAGCCGCGCGTCGTTGTCGAGCCAGAGGACTTCGCCCGCGCCCTGGACGAGGACCCCGTCGCCCGCGCCGCGTACGACAATCTTGCGTACAGCCACAAGCGCGAGCACGTGCGTGCGATCGAGAGCGCGAAGAAGCCCGAGACACGTCGGCGGCGTATCGAGAAGGCCATTTCCACCCTCGGGGCTTGAGCAGCAACCAAGCGGCCAGTCACGTTGGTGAGCTCGGCGGGCGTCGCCAATCGTGAGTGGTCTTTCCGATGTGGGTGGTTGTTGTCTTCGACCCAGTCAGCGTGCCGCGCGGCGCGGATCTCGGCGTCGGCGACTTCGTCGGCGAGGAGGGTGTAGAGCTGGGTGGTCTCGGTGGAGGCGTCGCTTCGTCGTCTCGTCCCGGACCCTCGCGACCAGCCGGCCCGCAACTGGCCGCTCGGTTGCTGCTCAACCCCCGCCGCCACCATTTCGACGGTGACCGCCTTGCGCACCTCCCTCCCCGGTGCGCAGGGTCTGGTGGTTGACCCCGGCACGCCCTGCGACCGGCCCGGTGAGCAGGAACGGCTCCTGAATCTCATGCGACATACGTGCCCCCGTCAGCCACCACGCCCCGGCCCGTGCTGCCGCCGTCGAAAAAGCCTCTCATGATCGGTCGTCCAGCCACCTGCGGGTTCACGCCGACGAGACAGCCGCGTCGGCCTGCCGCTGGAGTGCGTCCAGCACGTCGACCCGCTGCTCGGGCACCCGAACCTCCAGGCACATAGCGCCGTCGGCGATGGTGAGCGTGAAGGTGAAGAAGGCGCAGCAGCCGTTCTCCCGGGCCGCCAGCTCAGCGGCCCGGGCCGCGTTCTCCGCAGCGAAGATCAGATCCAGCCGCAGCCGGGTAGGGTCCGGCCGGTGGACTGCCCGCACGACCTCGGCGAACAACGCGTCGAACTCGGCCACCCGCAGCGGCTGCTCAGCGGTGGGCAGTGTGCACGCCGAAGGAACCCACTCCTGGCCAAGGGCTATGTCCTGGTGCGTCATACCTCGACGGTAAACCTGGACCTAAGTACCGGATGCAAGCCTCGCCGCTACCGGACCACGCGGTACTTCAGGTGCGTGACCAGACTGGTGCCCGACACCTCGCCAACCGGTTCAAGGTTGGTGTCCCCGACGCCGTCGAACAGCCGCTCGCCCCTTCCGAGGATCACCGGCGCGACGTGCAGGCGCAACTCGTCGATCAGACCCGCCGCGAGGTACTGATTCACCGTCAGCGCGCCGCCCGCGATGGCGACGTCGCGGTCGCCGGCGGCCTCGCGGGCCTGGGCCAGGGCCGCCTCGATCCCCTCAGTGACGAAGTTGAACACCGTGCCGCCCTTCATCGGCAACGGCTCGCGCGGGTGGTGGGTGAGGACGAAGACCGGCGCGTGGTACGGCGGCTCGTCGCCCCACCAGCCGTTCCAGTCCATGTCCCAGGCGTCCCGGCCGGGGCCGAACATGTTGCGGCCCATGATGAAGGCCCCCGCCGCCGTGATGCCCTCGATCACGGCCGCGTGCGCCTCGGGCTCGTCGAACATCCAGCTGTGCAGGCGCTGCTCCGCGCCCTCGCCGATCGGGTTCTCCAGGCTCTGGTTCGGTCCCGCTACGAAGCCGTCGACGGACATCGCGATGTCACAGGTGACCTTGCTCATCTCGCTACCTCCTATGTTGGGTGCCTGTTCATGGGGAAGTCGGAGCCGCCCGCCTGTTCTCTACATGGTCCAGTGAGATGCGGGTCACATTTTCCGGGATCCGGTCACACTCCTGGGTGCGCTGCCGCTCTCAGTTGGTGACCCTGGAATGTGGGAGGAGCACATGGTGAGCGAGCAGGCGACCAGCGTCTTCACCGGCTATCGCGAGCTGCTGTTCTCGATCGTCTACAACATGCTGGGCAGCGTCGCCGACACCGAGGACGTGCTGCAGGAGACCTGGCTGGCCTGGGCGCCCAGGAGCGAGGCGGGTGAGGAGATCGTCAATCCGCGCGCGTACCTGGTGCGGATCGCCGTCAATCGGGCGCTGGCCCGGCAGGAGAGCATCAGCCGGCGCCGGGAGGACTACGTCGGTCCCTGGTTGCCCGAGCCGCTCATCACCCAGGAGCCCGATGTCGTGGATCCGGCGGTGCGGGCCGAGTCGGTGTCGATGGCACTGCTCGTGGTGCTGGAGACGCTCACCCCGCTGGAACGGGCGGTGTTCGTACTGAACGAGGTCTTCGGGTACGCCCACACCGAGATCGCCGGCATCCTGAACCGCAGCCCGGCGGCGATCCGCCAGCTCGCGCACCGCGCCCGCGAGCACGTGCACGCCCGCCGCCCGCGCTACCAGGCCGACCCGCGAGTCCGGCAGGAGGTGACGGAGCGGTTCGTCGCGGCCGTGGCCGGCGGTGACCTCGACGAGCTCATGCGGGTCCTGGCGCCGGACGTGGTCATGTGGGCCGACGGCGGGGGCAAGGCACGGGCGGCCGGGCTGCGGCCGCTCCACGGGCGGGACAAGATCGCCCGCTTGATCGTCGGAAACGCGACCCTTCATCCTGTCGCGGATCTCAACATTCGCTTCCGGACCGTCAACGGTGATCCGTCAGCGCTGCTGCTGTCCGGTGACACCACGTTCGCGGTCATCGTTCTCGACCTGGTCCCCGACGGGACTCAGGTGTGCGGCATCTACGCCGTGACCAACCCCGACAAACTCTCCCATCTGGAAAGAGGAACCGCATGATTCTGGTATCCGGAGCCACCGGCAACATCGGCCGTCCGCTCGTCGCCGAGCTGGCCGCCAAGGGTGTGAAGGTACGCGCCCTGACCCGTACCCCCGAGACGGCCCGCTTCCCTGAGGGAGTCGAGGCCTGCGACAGCGCCAAGCCCGACTTCGACGGCGTGACCGCCCTCGTCCTGAACATCTCGGGCGGCTCCGCCGCCCTGCTGGAGGCGGCCAGGACGGCGGGGGTACGGCGGGTCGTCACCGTCTCGGCCCTGGTCGTCGCCGAGGAGCAGGACCCGGAGGAGGGCAGCAACGCCGCGATCCACCGGGAGCTTGAGGCGGCGGTGGAGGCCGCCGTCCCGGAATGGACGCATCTGCGCCCCGGCGCCTTCGCCGCGAACTCCTTGCGCTGGACGCCCCAGCTCCAGGCCGGAGACGTGGTCCGCGGACCGTACGCCCAGGCTCGTACCTCGCCGATCCACGAGGCGGACATCGCCGCAGTCGCCGTACGGGCGCTGCTCGGGGACGACCTGCTGGGGCAGGCGCCCACGCTGACCGGGCCGGAGGGGCTGTCCTTCGCCGAGCAGGTGGAGATCATCGGCTCGGTGGTGAGCCGGCCGCTGCGGTATGAGGAGATCAGCCCGGACATGGCCGCGCAGGCGATGATGGCGCACGGGGTGCGCAAGGAGCAGGTCGACTCCTTGCTGAGCTATTTCGTGGACAGCATCGGGAAGCCCGTACCGATCACGGGCGAGGTGGAGCGGATCCTCGGCCGCCCCCCGCGCACCTTCGCCCAGTGGGTCGCTGACAATGCCGACGCCTTCCGGCGGTGATCCGGGCTACCGGCCCGTCTTCGTGGACCAGAGCGGCGTCCTGCCGTCGTAGATGACGACATTACCGTCGTCCTGCATTTCGAGTCTCGCCCCGGGGTTCTTGCCGGTCTCGGAGTTCCACAGCGGCGTCTTGCCCAGGTAGACGACGAGGTTGCCGTCTTTCTGCATCTGGGTGACGGCCCCGGGGTTGCCTCCGGTCTTGGAACTCCACAGGGCCCGGCGGGCGCGGTAGAGCACCAGATTGCCGTCCTCCTGCTGGACGAGCTGGTAGTCGCCGTTGCGGGAGCGGACGTACTGGTTCGGCTTGAGCGCGTAGCCCGGGGCGAGCACGCTGATCGTGGCATGGCGGTTCCACACCGGCGTCTTGCCGTCGTAGATCACCAGGTTGCCGTCGTCCTGCACCGCGAGGCGGGCACCTGGGCTGTCTCCGGTGTTGGACGCCCACAGGGGCGTCCTCCCCCGGTAGACCACCAAGTTGCCGTCCGTCTGCATGGCGGCGAACGCGCCGGGGCTGTCGCCGGTCTGGCTGCTCCACAGCGGCGTGCTCCCCCGGTACAGCACCAGGTTGCCGTCTTCCTGCTGGTGCAGGCCATAGGCGCCGTTGGCCGAGCGTACGGAGTCGCCGGCCTTCAACGTCTGACCGGGGTTCAGCCATACGGTACGGTCGGCGCTCACCGCCGCCGAGGAGCGCTTCGCCTCCGCCCAGGCCGCTGGCGAGACCGAGGCCACGGCCATCGTGCTCGCCAGCGCCAGCGCACCGATGTACATCGGCGTTCTTCTCATTCTGTTCCCCCATGAAAGTGGATGATCAAGCGAGAAGGACGCTATCCAGACATGATCGGCGATCGGTCCATTTCGAAATGCCTGGAACTTTCGCCAAAGTTGTCCGCGTTGAGGTCGATGATCGACAGCGGTCAGGACACACCCGCCGATTCCTGGAGAACTTCGATGCTCATCGCGACCATCGTCTTGTCGATACTGCTCGGCCTCCTGTTCATCGTGACGGGCGGGATGAAGTTGGGGAGCGTTCCACAGTCGCTGGCCATTCGCGATCATCTGGGCGTCAAGCCAGAGTTGTGGCGCGCGATCGGTTTCTGTGAGGCGGCGGGCGGCGTCGGCCTCCTCGTCGGACTCTCACTGCCGGTGCTCGGCCTGGCCGCGTCCATCGGCCTGATCGTGCTGATGATCGGCGCGATCGTCAGCAGAGTGCGGGTCGCCGACCCGGTTACGATGATCTCCGTCGACGTCCTGGTCCTGGCACTGGTGGTCGCCCTCATGACCATACGCGCGCTGGCCGCCTGACCTCCTCCAGGCGGGGACGGCCGCGTTCGCTTCGTCACAGCGCTCCGATCACCATGGCGATCAGGATCAGGGCGACAAGGGTGAAGCGGAAGGCTGCGGAAAAGGCCGGGCGCCCGTCTTTCATGAGGGGCCTTGGCACAGCATTCTTCTGGAACGCGAACTACTTGCGCACGTCATGCGTCAACCATAGGTTGACGATTGGCTATCGTCAACCTTGGATTGACGCCGGGTGGCCACTCGCGATACCTGCAAGCCGTTTCTGTCACCAAGGTCAGCTCAGCGGGCGTGCCGCTTCACCACTGGGCTCAGGGAGGATGCCCTGAAGAGATCAGTCCACTGTGGTCGCCTGAGACCACACGGCCTGCCAGCGTCCCTCGCGCAGCTCATAGCAATCGGTATGCCAGCAGGTAAGGGACAGCAGATCTCCGTGATCCGCGGAAACGTCGATCCGCGCGCGGTACCGCAGGATGGCCATCTCGTCGCTGCTGCGTACGACGATGTCCGAGACGGCCTCGAACACCTGGTAGCGAAGTTGTCCCGAAGCGATTTCGCCCAGGTACTCCGCCTTAGACAGCGCAATGCCGCGCGGAGTGATCAGCTGATAGTCATCCGCGTGCAGAACGTCCGCGACTTCCATGTCTCCCGTGACCAGTGAACGCAGGCGCTGCCGCTCGATGTCACGTATCGCCTCGGCTTGTGGCCTCATTCCGCCTCGTTTCTCCGCCTTGCCAGCCGTTCTCCGAGCCGAACGATCAAGATCCTATGGTCATGTGGGTCGAGCACGTCAGGGAGAACGCGCGCCTCCTCTGGGAAGGACTTGCCCTTCCCTAGGTGCGCGGCGCCACGTACTCGAACGACACGACGCCGAGGCGGCGCGGGTCGAGCGTCTGCCGCCAGCTACATGGCCGGGACGGTCAGTACCCGCTGGTGAGCCGTACGCCGGGGCCGATCGAGCGTGGGATGCCGACGTTGTCGACCAGGTTGCCGGTCGACGCGATGGACAGCGCGTTGCCCCTGCCCCTCCTGAACAGCAGGCCGGTCTCCTGTCTGGTGCCGTGGCCGAGGATGGTGTTGCCCGTCACGGCGGCGTGTCCTTTGCCGTAGTTCACATCGTCGAGGGCGAGGAAGACGAAGCGGGCGTCCTGTTGTGTCGTCCTCGACTGGGTCATGTTGCCGAACTTGTGGATCCGGTTGTTGGAGATCGTGGTGCCGGCTTCGCCCTGGAGGTCGCAGCGGATGCCGTAATAAGTCTGCCTCGCGGCGGCCTTGGTGCCGAAGTCCTCGATGTAGTTGTTGCGGATGGAGGTGCCGAAGCAGCGGTGGGCGTCGATGGCGTGCTTCGGCGTCGCGTACAGGTGCAGGTCGCTGAACGTCCATCCGGCCGAGTTCTCCGCGTCGACGCCGCTCTCGCCGCTGAAGCCGATCCACGAGCGCTGGAACGTCCAGTCGGTCACCGCGTTGCCGGGGTCGACCACCTTGAGGCCGGAGCCGCCCGCCCGCTCGATGTAGACGTCGCTGATCACGCTGTTGACCATGGTGTTGCGGAGCCGGGTGCCGTTCTTGGACGGGTTGCTGACGCGGATGCCGTCGCTGGGCGTGCCGAGGATGTCCACGTCATAGATCCGGCTGTCCCACGAGCGCAGCATCAGGCCCACCGTGCCGGTGTTGTGGTCGCGGTTGCCGTCCAGTGTCAGGCGCTCGATGCGTACGGGGTCGGAGCTGTACGCCTGGTCGGTGACCCAGGACTCCGAGGCCAGCATGGCGGGCAGGTTCGCGCCGTCGGCCTGCTTGATCACCGTTCCGGCCTTGGCGTCGCCCCGGTACGTCCGGCGGCCGCGGAGAGTGATGGTCCTGTTGATCAGGCACGGGCCCTTGAGCACCACCTCGTCGCCCTCCTTGGAGGCGTCGATGGCGGCCTGGATGGTCCTGGCGTCGGTGGCCGTGTTGACGCAGGTGGCGTTGACCCTTGCGGCTATGGCCGGGGCCAGCGGCTGGATCACCACCGCGCTGCCGGAGGCGGCCAGCGTCAGGGCGATGGCCCCCGCGGTCTGGCGTGAGCATGGTTGAGGCACGTGCAATCCCCTTCCGGGCATTCCGGAAATGACCTGAGGACCGCGGCGTGTGAACGTCCCCCGACGCCCCTGCGGTCTCCGGTGCCGAGCCTCATGGAAGGATCCCGATCCGCTCGGGAGAACTCCCCAGACCTGCCCGAAATTTGGTGCCTACCGGGACCGTTCCAGGCGGTGGCGGCCGTGCCTGCCGTAGGTATGAGTAGATGAAGGCGGGTGTGACTCGAGGCGCGGCACTGCGGCGGGCCGGCGGGCCGGTCAACCTGCTCACGATCTCGCGAGAAGGCCGCTCACCTCCCGGGTGAACACCTCGACGTTGTCGATCATGATGTTGTGGCCGGCGTCCGGGACGGCGATCAGCCGTACCCCGGCGGTCACCAGCTCGGCCGCCCCGATGGCTGGCTCCGGGAAACCTTGGCCGCGCTGGGTGCTTAGAACTCCTAACAGAATGATCAGCGGGTGAGGCGGCGCGAGCAGTGGTCGCGGCGGCGAGGGTCATGAAGGCCTCGTGGATGTCGTCTCGGATCTCCCAGTGGATGCGCAGGCCCTGAGTTGGCTCAATTAGTGCGCAGCGGGATCGCTGTGCACACAGTCGAGTGCTTGGTGCAGGTCGCCTGAGAGAAGGTCGGCGGCGGTAATGATGTGGTTCCGGCCTGACACTCGATCTGTGCGAACTCAGCGGCTCGGACAGCTGAGGCGGTCACCTGGGCCGGCGCGGAGAACGTCATCCGGCCTCTTGCTGGCGGTAATAGCGCGCAACGGCATGGAAAGACTCTTTGGGTTCCCAGCCAACGTCGGGATACGTCGTGCCGTGCTGGCCCCGACGGAGGGCGCGGACGATACTGAGTGCCGTGGCGTCGAGGTCGTGGCACGGGTCCTCACTGTAGGGCGCGAGCGGGAAGCTGAAGCTCATGACGAACGCCCGGTCGACGCCGACATGGTCGAGCAGCTGGAGCTGGTCGATGAGGAGCCTGGCCTGAGCCTGTTCATCTCGGTGGTGTACCGTCCGCACCCGCGGCCGGATGAGCTGCCTCAGGACTGGTACATGCATTCCCAGCAGGGACAATGGTGCCGCGTTGAAGGTGCTGAGGAATTCGGGGTCGTCGGCGTTCCGGCAGGCCGCGAACCCGAGTTCAGTGATGGCGACAGGCTTCCCTGTGGCATGGAGCCGGCTGATCTTGGCCAGGTACTGGTCGGTGGTGGAGGCTTGCTGGCGGTAATAATTGACGCCGACAACGTCGAAATGGTCCCAGTCGACTCGCTCGAACGGCAGAGCGCTGTAGCTGACCGGGCCGCTGTAGACGCGACGTACCGAGGCTTCCGCCTCCGCCAGGAATGCGCGTAGCGTGTCCTGCCGGGACAGCACAACTTCGCGGAGGCGTGGTGAACGACTGCGCTGCGCATGGCTGCGGCCTGGCACGATGCCGCGCATAAGCAGGGTGAGCTCGTTGCCGATGCTGAAGGTCAGACGGTCCGGCCGGCGTCGGAACAGCGGCTCAGCCGCGGCGGCGACCTCGGTGATGTAGCGCAGCGTGTGCTGCGGCGTGGCGTTCCACAACTCGGGGCCAAGCCACACGTTGAGGCCGATGGATGTCGCGTAGTCGGCGGCCGCCAGCAGGCGGCGGGGGGCACGGCCGCCCAGTCGCACGGCGTTGGCGTGCAGGTCGGTCCGGATGATGTCCAGTTCCCGGCGCATCAGAGCCTGTGTGTAGTCGGGCCGCCAGTTGATGGACAGCGAGCCCATCGAACGTCCGACGTCGTAGACCACCCCGCGCTGTCGAATCATCGGTGCGGCCCGTCCTGACCGGCCGCGGCCATCTTCTGGATCGCCTGGCGAGTCACCCCCAGTTCTCTGGCTAGATCGGCTTGCGAGAAGCCCTCGGCTAGCAATGCGTCGATCAGCCGGCGGCGCTGCCGGGACAGCTCCCGCGCCGCGTGGGCGTGCTCGATCGCTGCTGCGCGGACCTGCTTTAGCTCGGCGAGGAGTGCAGCGTGAGCCGCCGATTCGATGTGCTTGATCACGAGTCCATAATGACAACCAAGGGTTGTCATGACAACCAAGGGTTGTCATATGCGACATCGGGCCGCCTTATGGCCTCGTGTTAGTGCGTATATTTATCCGCCACAAGCCACGAACCTGCAGGTCACAGTGACGCGCCAGTGGAAAATCCTTGATCGTGAACCAAGTCGGGTAACAGAATGATCAGCGGGTGAGGCGGCGCCAGCAGATGATCGCGACTGCCAAGGTCATGAAGGCTTCGTGGATGCCGTCACGGACCTCCCGGCGGATCCGCAGCCTGCGGAACCAGTGCAGCAGCGCCAGGGTGAGTTCGATGACCCATCGATGCACGCCCAGCCCAGAGCCGTGTGGAGTGTTGCGGCGGCCGATGACGGGCTTGATGCCGATCCGCCAGACCAGGCGACGGCACTTGTCATGGTCGCACCCGCGGTCGGCGTACAGCTGGTTGGGGCGCGAGCGGGAGCCCGCCGCCGTCGGCGATGACATGGTGTTTCGAGCCCGGTTTAGCGCGGTCGACCGGGCTCGGTCCGGTTTTGGGCCGCCTTTGAGCGCCCTGACGTGCAAGCTGTCGATCACCGCCTTGGACCAGTCCAACTGGCCGGCCGCATGCAGTTCGACCAGGAGGAGTTGGTGTAATCGGTCCCACACTCCGGCCTGATGCCAGTCCCGCAGCCGACGCCAGCAGGTCACTACAACGACCATCATCGCCGTGAGGATGCGGCCAACTTCATTCTGTTAGCACCTCTTAGAGCGGCGAGCATGTGCCGCAGCCATCCGGCGGCATACTTGAGCGCCTGGCTGAACGCGCATGCTGGGCGAGCCAGCCGCGAAGGGGCTCGCGCCCTACGCGCCCAGCACACGTGCCTGACGATGGCCGGGCGCGGGTGGTCAGCGGGGTGAGGAGGGTGCGAGGCGGATGGTCGCCGAGTTCGCGGTGATCGACAGCACTCGTACGGTCAGCGCGCCGACCGAGCCGTTGCCGCCCGCGCTCAGCTGCGTGGACGAAGAGACGCCGGGCCCCGTCCCCTCGGCCTTTACCGTGGCGCCGATGCGCGCGATCGACAGCGTGGTGAAGCCAAGGGTGCTGGAGACGGGGAAGCTCACCGGCTTGGTGATGGTGATCTTGCATTTACCGTCAAAGCACTCGCTGACGTCGTCGTCCGTCTTCGCCACCACGGTCGCGGCCGAAGCCGGAGCCGCGGCGACGGGCGCGCCGGAGACGACGACGGTGGCGGCGGCGAGCGCCAGGCAGGTTGTGGCCATCCGATGCATGTTGTCCCTTTCGATGGTCTTCGCGAGGTCAAGCGACCCGATGTGACTGATCAGCTACCAAGGGTAGTGACGCGAAGAACGCCGAGACGCGGAAGACACGCAGCTGGAGTGCCAGCGTGGTGCAATAGCCGTCGGGTCAGCGTGGGGCGAGGCGGACGGTCGCCGACTTCTGGGTGACCGACACCCTCACGGACAGGTTGTTGATCGTCCCCCGGCCGCCCGAGCCGAGCACCACGGTCGAGGAGACGCCGGGCCCCGTACCCTGCACCTTCACCATTCCGGAACCGACTCGCGCGATGGACAGCCGGGTGAAGCCGTACCGGCTGGAGATGCGGAATTTCACCGCCTTGGTGATCGTGATCTTGCACTTCCCGTCGAAGCACGCGCGTACGTTCGGCGGCTTCGCGGCCGCGGTCGCGGCCGGAGCGGCGGCCGATGCTGGAGCGGCGAAGATGGGGACGGCGGTGATGGCGGCGAAAGCGAGTGTCAGGCAGGTTGTGGCCGTTCGATGCATGTTGTCCCTTTCGTTGATCTCAACATACGGCTCGGACGGCGCAACGGCCTAGACGCGGAAGACGCGCAGTTGGAGTGCCAGGGTGGTGTAGTAGCCGACCAGCGTGGTCAGCTCGAACACCACGCGCTCCCCCAGCCGCGCGTACTCCGCGTCGTCAAGGTCGGCCCGTGCCACCAGCGCCCTGGTGACGCCGAGCACCGCGGCCTCCTCCGGATCCGGCAGGTCCAGCGGCGCGCCGGTGCGCAGTGCCGCGAGTTCGTCGTCGGTCAGGCCGAGCCCGCGCCCGATCTCCTCGTGTACGCGCTGCTCGAAGGCGCTGTCGCAGTGGCCGGCCACGACCAGGATCGCGATCTCCCTGGCCCGGGAGCTCAGCATGGAGCGGTAACGGATCGCCGCGCCGAGCTCCTGCAGCGCGTCGCCCACCGGAGGGCTGAGCAGCATCGCGTTGAACGGGCCGATCAGTCCGCCCGCGTCGTCGAGCATCGAGGTGCCGCGCGGGCCCGCGATGATCTTCTCGTAGAGGGCCAGGGCGTCGGCGTCGAGGTGGGCGGGTGGCTTGGACGGCAGGCGTTTCACGCCAGCGATGTTAGCCAGACGGTCGTGTCGGACGGCAGGGCGCCGTCCTCCAGGGGTCCGCTGGTCAGCAGCACCCGGCCCGGCGGCAGCGGTACGGGAGCCGTGCCGAGGTTGGACACGCAGGTCAGGCCGGACTCCCGGGTGAAGGCCAGGACGTCCGGTCCCATCGTGAGCCACGTGAGCGTGCCGTCGCCGAGGAGGTCGCGGCGGTGGGCGAGCGCGGTGCGGTAGAGGTTGAGCATCGAGCCTAGGTCGGCCGACTGGGCCTCGGCCGTGACCTTGCGCCAGCTCTCGGGCTGCGGCAGCCAGGTGGGAGCCTCACCAGAGCCGAAGCCGAACGGCGGCTCGTCGCCCGCCCACGGGAGCGGCACCCGGCAGCCGTCCCGGCCCCGGTTGGTGCCGCCCGAGCGGTGGTACATGGGGTCCTGGCGCTGCTCGTCGGGCAGATCCTCGACCTCCGGCAGGCCGAGCTCCTCGCCCTGGTAGACGTACACGCTGCCGGGCAGCGCCATGGCCAGCAGGGCCGCCGCCCTGGCCCGGCGGTGGCCGAGCTCCGGGTCGGAGGGCATGCCGTGCAGGCGCCCGCCGTGCGCGAACGTCGTGTCCGCCCGGCCGTACCTGGTCACCGGGCGGGTGACGTCGTGGTTGGACAGGACCCAGGTCGGCGGGGCGCCGACCGGCGCGTGCGTGGTCAGCGTGAGGTCGATGACCCGGCGCAGTTCGGCGGGCTCCCACGGGCAGGCCAGGAAGTCGAAGTTGAAGGCGGTGTGCAGCTCGTCGGGACGCAGGTAGCGGGTGAAGCGTTCCTGGTCGGGCAGCCACACCTCGCCGATCAGCACCCGGTCGCCGTACTCGTCGGCGACCTCGCGCCAGCGCCGGTAGACCTCGTGCACCTCGTCGAGGTCCTCGTACGAGGTGTCCGACTTGAACAGCAGGGCCGCCGAGTCGATCCGGAAGCCGTCGACGCCGCGCTCGAACCAGAAGCGCAGCACGTCCTCGAACTCGCGGTGGACCGCCGGATTGTCCCAGTTGAAGTCCGGCTGTTCTGGGGCGAAGAGGTGCAGGTACCACTGTCCGTCGGCGACCTGCGTCCAGGCGGGTCCGCCGAAGATCGACTGCCAGTCGTTCGGCTCGTCGCGGAACCAGAACCGGTCCCTGGCCTCGCGGTCGGTCAGCGCCTCCTGGAACCAGGCGCTCGCCGTGGAGCTGTGGTTCGGCACCACGTCGATGATGACCTTGATGTCGAGCTCGTGCGCCTCCTGGATGAACGTCTCCGCCTCGGCCAGCGTGCCGAACACCGGCTCGATGCCCCGGTAGTCGGCCACGTCGTAGCCGCCGTCGGCCATCGGCGACGGGTACCACGGGTTCAGCCAGATGGCGTCGATGCCGAGATCCTTCAGGTACGGCAGGCGTGAGCGCAGCCCGGCGAGGTCGCCGATGCCGTCACCGTTGCCGTCGGCGAAGCTGCGCAGGTAGACCTGGTAGATCGCGGCCCCCCGCCACCACGTTTGCGACATGCGCTATCCCTTAATGCTCCCGGCGGTGAGGCCCGCCATGATGTGCCGTTGGAAGATGAAGAAAACGATGATCATCGGGATACTGGAGATGACCAGGCCGCCCATGATCTGGTTCTGGCTCACCGCGCCGGCGGTCTGCGACAGGCCGACGCTGACCGTCATGTTCTCGCTGTCGGTCATGACCAGCAGCGGGAGCAGGAAGTCCTTGAAGGCGGTGACGATGGTGAAGATGGAGACCACGCCGAGGATCGGCCTGGAGATCGGCAGGATCACCGACCACAGGACCCGCAGCGGTCCGGCGCCGTCGATCTGGGCCGCCTCGACCAGTTCCCGTGGGATGGAGTCGAAGAAGCGCTTGAGCAGGAAGATGTTGAATCCGTTGGCCGCCGCGGGGAACCACAGGCCCCAGGCGTTGTTCAGCAGGTGCAGGTCGACGATCGTGACGTACAGCGGGATGATCACCACCATCGGCGGGATCATCAACGTGGCCAGCATCGCGCCCAGCACCACGTTCCCGAACATCGGCCGGAGCTTCGACAGCGCGTACGCCGCCGCGACGTCCACGGCCATGGAGAACAGCCAGGCACCCAGCGCGTAGAACGCGGTGTTCTTCAGCAGTACGCCGATGTCGAACAGGTCCCACGCCTCGATGAAGGCGTCGAACGTGGGATGGGCGGGGAGCAGGGTCGGCGGCATCTGGGCGATCTCCTCGCCCGTCTTCATGGCGCCGGTGATCATCCAGTAGAGCGGGAAGACGAAGACCAGGGTGGAGCCGGTCACGACCGCGATCAGGACGGTCCAGTAGATGCGCCGTCCCCATCGGCTGTTGAGTTGGTGCGGCGAGACGATGGTCCTGAACTGCACCTCGATGCGCTTGGGCGCTCTCTTCTCCCGCCGCGTCCCGGTAGCCGACGCCCGGGCACCGACGGAGATCATGCTTTGTCCTCCCGAGTGAGCCGGAGCTGGAAGGCCGCGAAGGCGAGGAGCACGATCATCAGCATCATGCCGAGCGCGCCGCCCGCGCCGTAGTCCTGGAGCGTGAACGCGAACTGGTACATCTGGAAGGCGACGGTCATCGTGGCGTCCTCCGGGCCGCCGCCGGTGAGCATGTACGGCTCGATGAACACCTGCATGGTGGCCACGACCTGCAGCATCAGCATGAGCAGCAGGATCAGCCGGGTCTGCGGGATGGTGACGTGCCTGATCCGCTTGAAGATGCCGGCCCCGTCGAGCTCGGCCGCCTCGTACAGCTCGGGCGGGATGTTCTGCAGCGCGGCCAGGTAGATCAGGGTCGCGCTGCCCATGTTCATCCAGGTCGCGACGATGACCAGGGAGATCAGCGCGGTCGAGGAGGAGTCGAGCCAGGCCAGCGCCGGCAGGTGGAAGAAGTCGAGCAGCTGGTTGAACAGCCCGGGCCCGGGATCGAAGAACCACCTGAACAGCAGCACCGCGACGATGGGCGGCAGCATGACCGGCAGGTAGACCACGAACCGCAGGTAGGCCCGGGCGTGGCGCAACTCGTTGAGCACCAGCGCCATGACGAACGGCACGGCGTAGCCGCAGAGCAGGGCGAGTGCCGTGAACTCCACGGTGTTCAGCCACGCCTTGCCGAACGCCGGGTTCTGGACGACGGTCAGGAAGTTGTCCAGTCCCACCCAGGTGGGCGGGTTGACCAGGGTGGTCTTCTGGAAGCTGAGGACGAACTCCCTGATCATCGGGTACCACGCGAACACCGCGAAGCACGCCAGCGCCGCGCACAGGAACCCGTAGGCCGTCAGATTGCGCCTGAGGACACGCATTCAGGTCAGCCCTTGGTCGCCAGCATCGAGTTGGCCTTGGTCTCGGCGTCGGAGAGCAGGCTGTCGATGTTGGCGTCCTGGCGGCTCAGCACGCCCGACATGGCCACGTCGAGAATGGCGTACAGCTCCTGGGCGTGCACCGGCTCGGCCTTCGGCGGAATGGTGGCGGCGGCGTCCACGTACGGCTGGTAGTTCGCGACCGGCAGCGTGGCGTTCGCCGTGCGGTCCTGCTTGATCGCCTTGCCGGTGGCCGAGTCGCCGTAGACGTCGTTGTCGGGTACGCCGACGGGGTTGCCGAGCGTCTTGCCGCGGGCGAAGTCGAACCGGCCCTTGCCCGCGGTGTTGAAGCGGAAGTCGACCCACTCCAGTCCGGCCTTGGCCTCGGCGGGGGTGGCCTTCGGGTTGATCATGTACGCCTCGCCGCCGCTCAGCGATGCCTTGGCCTCGGGGAAACCGGTGATGCCGTAGTCGGCGACGCTGCCCTTGAACTTGTTGACGACGTCGGTGACCACGTCGGGCGCGCCGAGCATCATGCCGACCTTGCCGCTGCCCATCGCCATCATCAGCGACTCCCAGCCGACCAGGAGCTTGTTGCCCATGCTGTTGTCGACCCAGCGCATGTCGTGCAGGTTCTGCAGCACGGCCTTGCCCTCGGGCGAGTTGAACGCGGCCTTCTTGCCGTCGTCGGTCACCATGCTGCCGCCCCGGCCGTAGATGGCCTGGGTGAAGTGCCAGCCGCCGGTGTTGCCGCCGGAGTATTCGCCGTAGCCGACATATCCGGCGCCGAGTCCGGCGATCTTCTTGGCCGCCTCGCGGACCTCGGCCCACGTCTTGGGCGGGGTGTTCGGGTCGAGCCCGGCCTTGGTGAACAGCGCGCGGTTGTAGACCAGGCCCACGCCGTAGTGCACGTTCGGCACGCCGTACACCTTGCCGTCCTTGGTGACCAGCTGCCTGACGTCGGGGCGCAGGTCGTTCCAGTTCTTGATCTCGCTGGTGTACGGGGTGATGTCCAGCGCCTGGCCCTGGCCGATCACGTCGTTGTAGTTCGTCACGGGCACCACGAAGACGGTCTCCATCTGGCCACCCGCCAGCTTGGGCCCGAACGTCTTGGGGTCGTAACACGGCTGCTGGTCCGTGCTCTTCACCGTCACGCCGGGGTGCGCCTTCATGAACGTGGCCACGTCGTCGTCCCAAGCCTGCCGCTCCTTGGGCGCGGACTTCGCCGGCTGGCAGGCCACCGTGATCGACACCGGGGCGGCTCCGCCCGCCGTCGACTTGGCGGGCTCGCCCGAACCACAGGCCGTGGCGGACAGGCCGAGAACGGTGACGACTAACAGTCCTGTGGATTTCTGCATGGGCTGACCCTTCTAATGCGAGGTGCCCACACCATAGGTTCGCCGACCGATCTCCGCAATATTACGACTGTGTATTGCAAGATAACGACTGGATCACAGTAGGTCGCGTTCAGCGACCTACTGCAGGTTGCGGGGTTCAGCGCCTACGCCTTGCGTGCGGTGGACGCGCGTACGACCAGCTCCGGCTCGAACAGCAGCTCGTCGGCGGGGACCACGGCCTTGTCGATCTGGGCGACCAGCAGGTCCACGGCGGCCCGGCCCATCGCGTCGATCGGCTGGCGGACCGTGGTCAGGGGCGGGTCGGTGCAGTTCATCAGCGCCGAGTCGTCGAAGCCGATGACCGACACGTCGGCCGGCACGGCCAGCCCGGCGCGCCGGGCGGCCCGGACGGTGCCGAGCGCGAGCAGGTCGCTGGCGCAGATCACGCCGCTCACGCCCCGCCTGACCAGCCTCGCGGCCGCCGCGTGCCCGCCCTCCAGCGAGAACATCGTGTGCTCGACCAGCTCGGGATCGCCCCCACCGGCGAGGAACGTCTCCAGCTTGCGCCGCGACGGCATGTGGTCCTTCGGCCCGAGCACCATGCCGACGCGCTCGTGACCGAGCGCCCGCAGGTGGGCCAGGGCCATCTCGGCGGCCACGATGTCGTCGCACGACACCTGGGGGAAGTCGAGATGGGCGACGGCCGCGTTGACCAGGACCGTGGGCAGCTTGCGCTCGTGCAGCAGCGCGTAATGGGCGTGCGAGGCGTCGGCCTGCGCGTAGTGGCCCCCGGCGAAGACCACGCCGCTGACCTGCTGCTGGAGCAGCAGATCGACGTAGTCGGCCTCGGAGACGCCGCCGACCGTCCTGGTGCAGAGCACCGAGGTGAAGCCCTGCTGGGCCAGCGCCCCGCCGACCACCTCGGCGAACGCGGGGAAGATGGGGTTCTGCAGCTCGGGCAGCACCAGGCCGACCAGCCGGGCCCGGTCGCCGCGCAGCTGGGTGGGGCGCTCGTAGCCGAGGACGTCGAGCGCGGTCAGCACGGCCTCGCGGGTCGCCTCGGACACCCCGGGCTTACCGTTGAGCACGCGGCTCACGGTCGCCTCGCTCACCCCGACCTTCTTGGCCACCTCTGCGAGTCGTCGTGTCATGCGCAAACTATAAGGCCGATCACGCAAGCACTTGCAACCGCTTACGTGGATCCGACGTACGCTGCTTGCGGCCGGTCGCCGCCGATATTCAGCGCTTCTAACGCTCTGACCAGCCGTCTCGGTGGGTAGAAGCCTGCACTTGCCAGTCAATTCTTTGCGAAATGTCGTCGAAATATTGCTGCTATCTGCTGGACATCTTATGGTTCGGCCATCGTCTTCCTCGAAGGGCCATCCCCCATGAGAGCTGTCCTAGCCGCCCTTGCGTTAGTCATCGGAGTCCTGGCCGCCCCCGCGTGGGCGGCCGACACCAACCTCTCCGCCGGCAAGACCGCCACCGCGAGCAGCTTCACCGACGTCTATCCCGCCCCCAACGTCACCGACGGCAACCAGGCGACCTACTGGGAGTCGGCCAACAACGCCTTCCCGCAGTGGGTGCAGGTGGACCTCGGCTCGGCCGCCACCGTGAACCAGCTGACGCTCAAGCTTCCGAGCGGCTGGCCCAGCCGTACGCAGACGCTCACCGTGCTGGGCAGCGCGAACGGGACCAGCTTCAGCACCATCAAGGACGCGGCCACCTACACCTTCAACCCCACGGCGACGATCCCCGTCAGCGCCTCGGCCACGCGCTACGTACGCCTCCAGATCACCGCGAACAGCGCCTGGCCCGCCGGTCAGCTCTCCGAGTTCGAGGTGTACGGCCAGGCAGGCGGCCAAGATCCCGGTGACGCGACGAACCTGGCGACCGGCAAGCCGATCACCGAGTCGTCGCACACCCACACCTACGTCGCGGCCAACGCCAACGACGGCAACGTCCAGACGTACTGGGAAGGCGCCGCCTACCCCGGCACGCTGACCGTGCAGCTCGGCGCGAACGCCGACCTCACCTCCATCGTGCTCAAGCTCAACCCCGACCCCGCCTGGGCCAGGCGTACGCAGACCATCCAGGTGCTCGGCCGCGAGCAGAGCGCCGGCGGCCTGTCGAGCCTGGTGGCGCAGGCCGTCTACACCTTCGACCCGGCCACCGGGAACTCCGTGACCATCCCGGTGACGGCCAAGGTCGCGGACGTGCAGCTCAAGATCACCGCGAACTCGGGGGCGCCCGGCGGACAGATCGCCGAGTTCCAGGTCTTCGGCACCCCGTCGGCCAACCCCGACCTCACGGTCAGCGGGCTGACCTCGTCGCCGGCCTCTCCGGTCGAGACCGACGCGGTCACGTTGTCGGCCACCGTGAAGAACGCCGGCACCGCCCCCTCCGCCGCGACCTCCGTCAACTTCTACCTGGGCAGCGTCAAGGCGGGCACCGCGAACGTGGGCGCCCTGGCCGCCGGGGCCTCGGCCACCGTGTCGAGCGCCATCGGCGCGCGGGACGCGGGCACCTACCAGGTGAGCGCCAAGGTCGACGAGGACGGCAAGGTCGTCGAGCTGAACGAGGGCAACAACACGGCCACCGCCTCACTGACCGTCAAACCCGTCGACACCGCCGACCTGATCGCGGCGCCGGTGGCCTGGACGCCGGGCAATCCCGGCCAGGGCGACACCGTGACGTTCTCGGTGGGGATCAAGAACCAGGGCACCATCGCCTCCAGCGGCGGCTCCCACGGCATCACGCTGACCGTCTCCGACGAGTCCGGCACCGTCGTCAAGACGCTGACCGGCGCCACCAGCGGCGCGATCGCACCGGGCGCCACCGCCGGACCGGCCGGGCTCGGCACCTGGACCGCCGCCAACGGCAAGTACACGGTCAAGGTGGTGCTGGCCGACGACGCCAACGAACTGCCGGTCAAGCGGGCCAACAACACCAGCACGCAACAGCTGTTCGTCGGGCGCGGCGCGCACATGCCGTACGACACCTATGAGGCCGAGGACGCGGCCATCGGCGGCGGCGCCACCCGGATCGGCCCGAACAGGACCGTCGGCGACCTGGCCGGCGAGGCGTCCGGCCGCCGGGCGGTGACACTGGGGACGAACGGCTCCTACGTCGAGTTCACCACCAGGGCGGCCACGAACACGCTGGTCACCCGGTTCTCCATCCCGGACGCGGCGGGCGGCGGCGGGAACAGCTCGACGCTGAACGTCTACGTCGACGGCACCTTCCTCAAGACGATCGACCTGACCTCCCGCTACGCCTGGCTCTACGGCCCCGAGTCGAGCCCCGGCAACTCCCCCGGCTCCGGGGCGCCGAGGCACATCTACGACGAGGCCAACCTGCTGCTCGGCACCACGGTCCAGGCGGGACACAAGATCAAGCTGCAGAAGGACGCGGCCAACGGCTCGGCGTACACGATCGACTTCGTCGACCTGGAGCAGGTGACGCAGATCCCGAACCCGGACCCGGCGCACTATGCCGTACCGGCCGGTTTCACCCACCAGGACGTGCAGAACGCGCTCGACAAGGCGCGCCAGGACAGCACGCTCGTCGGCGTCTACCTGCCTGCCGGCGACTACCAGACGGCCAGTAAGTTCCAGGTGTACGGCAAGGCGGTCAAGGTCGTCGGGGCCGGGCCGTGGTTCACCAGGTTCCTCTCACCGGCGGGCCAGGAGAACACCGACACCGGCTTCCGCGCGGACGCCACGGCCAACGGGTCGACGTTCGCGAACTTCGCCTCCTTCGGCAACTACACCTCGCGCAACGACGGACCCGGCAAGGTCTTCGACCTGGCCAATGTGGCGAACATGGTGATCGACAACATCTGGGTGGAGCACCAGATGTGCCTGCTCTGGGGCACCAACACCGACAACATGACGATCAAGAACTCGCGCATCCGCGACACGTTCGCGGACGGCGTCAACATGACCAACGGCAGCACCGGCAACCTGGTCACGAACATCGAGGCCCGCTCGACGGGCGACGACAGCTTCGCGCTGTTCTCGGCCATCGACATCAACAACGGCGAGCAGCGGGACAACGTCTTCGAGAACCTGACCTCGCTGCTCACCTGGCGGGCGGCTGGTGTGGCGGTCTACGGCGGGTACGCCAACACGTTCCGGAACATCTACGTCGCCGACACGCTGGTCTACTCGGGCGTCACGATCAGCTCGCTGGACTTCGGCATCCAGATGCTCGGCTTCGGGGCCAGCCCGCCCACGAGCTTCGAGAACATCTCGCTGGTCAGGGCCGGTGGCCACTTCTGGGGGCAGCAGACCTT
The DNA here is from genome assembly GCF_043197735.1 of Nonomuraea sp. NPDC049028. Lineage (NCBI taxonomy): Bacteria > Bacillati > Actinomycetota > Actinomycetes > Streptosporangiales > Streptosporangiaceae > Nonomuraea > Nonomuraea sp. NPDC049028. The sequence continues at coordinate 647,980 of NZ_JBICTR010000002.1, read as the reverse complement.
CCCGGCGATGTGGGTGTTCTCCGCTTCCAAGGTGTTCCAGGGGATCAGGGTCAGCAACCTGGACATCGTCGATCCGACCTACCACGGGATCATGTTCCAGACGAACTACGTGGGCAACCAGCCGCAGAACCCGGTCAAGGACACGATCTTCACGAATGTGTCGATCAGTGGGGCTCAGAAGAGTGGTGATGCCTTCGACGCCAAGTCCGGCTTCGGGGTCTGGGCCAATGAGCTGCCTGAGCCGGATCAGGGGCCGGCTGTGGGGGCTGTGACGTTCAACAATCTGCGGTTCGGTAACAACGCGCAGAACATCAAGAACACGACGTCTACCTTCACGATCACGGTCAACCCCTGACAACCCGGGGGTCCGCCACGCGACCGTCTCGATCCGTTGACGGTCGCGTGGTGGCTGGGGTCCCTTGGGAGATACCCCCTTCGGGGGAGCGGGAGAAAACGGCCCGCCGTGACGAAGTCCCCAAGGACGGACACCCCCGCCAGGGGGAGCGGAACAAGACGGCCCGTCGTGGCAGCGGCCCCTAGAGAGGGGCGCCCTCTTCGGGGAGAGGATGTCGCGCTAGATGTCGGCCCTGATGGGGAGGCCCTGCCAGTCGCTGGCGCTGGTTACCGCGGCGGCGCCCAGCAGCGTGCCGCGGTGCAGGCGCTCCGGCGGGGTCAGGCCGTCCAGGGCCGCGCTGATGTAGCCGGCCACGAAGGCGTCGGCCGCGCCCGCGGTGTCCACGATCGGCACCTGCAGGCCGGGCGCGTCGTAGCGCATGCGGTCCGCCCGTACGCTCGCGCCCTTCAGGCCGCGGTTCACCACGACCTCGCGCTCCGGCGTGAGTGCGGGCTTGACCAGGTCGAGCTCGTCCTGGCCGAGGAAGAGCAGGTGGGAGGCGCAGGCCAGCTCGCCCAGCACCTCCTCGGCCTCGCGTACCGACGGCCAGAGCTCGGGTACGTAGTCGACGGCGAAGGAGATGGCCACCTCGGCGGTCTTGGCCGCGCTCACGGCCGTACGGACCGCCTCCAGGGTGTCCCTGCCGAGCCCTGCCGTCAGGCCGGTGACGTGCAGCATCTTCGCGGCGCCGATCCGGTCGATGGGCACGTTGCCGGGCTTCAGGCTCGTACCGGCTGATCCGGTGCGGTAGTGCGTGAGGCGCTGTTCGCGGCCCACGCGCGCCTCCCGGAGCAGCAGCCCGGTGTGCGCGCCCTCGATGACCCTGACGTCCGCCGCGTCGACGCCCTCGCCCCTCAGCACGGTGAGGACCCTGGCGCCCAGCTCGTCATTGCCGACTTTGCCCAGGTAGGCGACCTTATGGCCGAGCCGGGACAGGGCGATGGCGAGGTTGAACTCCGGGCCGGTGACGTCCAACCGGGCTTCGGTCTCATGACGCACCCGGCCACTGGACACGACCCCCAGCGCCTCGCCGAGCGTGTAGACGTCCGTCATGCGGCAGACTGTAGCCGGTCAGGCGATCACAAATCGGATTTTTTGGTAACGGTACTGGTCAGGACCGTGATCAAAGATTTTCTGTAACTTTAGCGAACTTTTTCCCCATCTTGTGCCTCAAAGTAGTAGAGGAGGTTGGCTATCCCGAGCCGGCCTCAGCGAAACGGGGAACGAGAGGAATCAGCACCCTCATGAAGAACATCGCTGTAGGACTCGTCTCTGCCCTTGTGGGCGGGACACTTCTGATTTCGGGCGCCGGGGCCGCGTCGGCTACGACGAAGGCTCCGACCGTCGATATCAGGGACATCTCACCGAACCCGGTCGTGGTCAAGGCCGGTAGCGAGACGGAGGCCTTCTTCAAGGTCGACGCCAGCTCGGACGTCGAGAAGGTCCAGCTCAGTGTGGAGCCGGTCAACCCGGTCGCCCGCACCCTGCGGGCCAAGGACGTCAACAAGGTCGAGAGCTGGCGCTTCTCCGTCCCGTTCAACGAGAACGACCAGGACGGCAAGTGGAAGGCCACCGCCCAGGCGTTCAACAAGGACGGCAAGGTCGTCGACACCGACACCGCGTTCTTCGCCGTCGAGATCGAGAAGGGCAAGGCGGAGACGCGCATCTCGCGCTTCAGCGCCGACCCCTCGAAGGTCCGCAAGGGCAGGACCATCTGGTTCTCCGGTCGTCTCCAGGTCAACGACGACGACCGCTGGAAGGGCGTCCGCGGTGAGCGGGTCAGCATCTTCTACAAGGCCAACGGCTCCAGCGGCTGGAAGTGGGTCGCCTCCGACCGTACCGGCTGGAACGGCAAGTTCGAGGCCCAGACGCGCGCCTACAAGAGCGGCGTGTTCAAGGCCGTGTACGCCGGCGACGACGAGCTCGAGGGCGCCACGAGCGGCACCGACTACGTGCGGGTCGTCCCGCGCTGGTTCCGCTGAACGCTGGTCCCGCTGAACACACTGACTCCGCTGAGCGGAAGCTCGGCTAGTCACATCTGAGCGGAAGCCCGGTCCCCGTGTGGGGGCCGGGCTTCCGTCTTGTCCGGAGCTTGACCGTTCTGCGCCGCGCCTTTCGTGAGAGACGACAGCCGACGGGTAGCTTCGAGGTATGGCTGATGATCTGTTGAAAGAGTTCGATCCGTTCGACATCTTCGACGCGGAGGCGGCCAGACTCGACCGCTTCTTCGCCGGTCTCGACGACGCCGGATGGGCGCGGCCGTCGCGCTGCGAGGGATGGTCCGTCCGCGATGTCCTGGGCCACCTGGCGGGTGAGGAGCTGTACAACCACGCCTGTCTCGACGGCAACGTGCAGGACCTGCTGGCCCGCCTCGCCAGGGAGGGCGTCAACGGCTTCCACGACTTCAACGAGTGGAGCGTACGACAGCGCCGGGACATGCCCGTCGAACAGGTGCTGGCCGAATGGCGGACCGAGAACGCCGACACCCGGCGCCGCATGCGCGAGCTCGGCCGGGACGCCTCGCTCGACACGATGGCCGGCCCGTACCCGGTGGGGTTGCAGGCCTTCCACTACGACTCCGAGTACGCCACGCACGCCGACGACGTCGGCGCGCCGGTGACGGCGGAGGAGGCCGAGAACCGGACGCGCTGGCGGGTGGCCGTCGGCCGGTTCGCCCTGTCGGAGCAGGAGGCGGAGGTTCAGGTGGAGCAGACGGCCGAGCGGGTGGTGGTGCGTACGGACGGGTTGAGCGCGACGCTGTCGCCGCAGGAGTTCGTCGAGGCCACGGTGGGGCGCCTGCCGACCGGCCACGATCTCGACCCGCGGATCGCCTCGGCCCTGAGGTGCCTGGCCTGAGCTCACATGTGTGTTCGCTCAGGCGGTGATGACAGCTAGCACGAGCAAAAGTACGGCGATCACCCCGAGCAGCGCGATCAGCCAGAGGTGCGCCCCGGCCCACGACTGCATGCGCTCGCGGTACGCCCCCGCGTCCGACTCGATCTTGTTGATTGCGGCTACCCGCCGCGCCATGTCGGGGTCTTCCAGCTCAAGTGCCTGCTCGATTTCCCCGAGGATGCGGCGTTCCCTTCCAGATAGGCTCATTCTGACCACCATCACTCCACGCCGGTGAAAGCCATGTACCCACTAGTAACCGGCACATGCGGGCTTCCACCGGCGGAAGTAGCGATCAGACCTTGCCGTAGCGCTGCTTGAAGCGCTCGACGCGACCGGCGGTGTCGAGGACCCGTCCGCGCCCGGTGTAGAAGGGGTGGCTCGCCGAGGAGACGTCGACGTCGACGACCGGGTAGGTGTGGCCGTCCTCCCACTCGACGGTCCTGTCACTCGTCAGGGTCGAGCGGGTGAGGAAGGCGAACCCGACGCTCGGGTCGCGGAAGACGACGGGCTGGTACGAGGGGTGCAGGTTCTTTCTCATGCCCCCTGCAACCGTACGACAATGGTTTTCATTCCCTCGACTCGGGATCGAGTCCGAGTGCCGCGCGGCCGCCGTCCACCGGGAGGGTCGCGCCCGTCACGAAGGCGGCGCCGTCCGAGAGGAGGTACGCCACCGCGTCGGCCACCTCGTCCGCCCCCGCGACCCTGCCGAGGGGGTGCAACCTGGCCATCTCCGCCTCGATTCCCGCCGCCACCTCGGGCGGCTGGGCGGCCAGGAACTCGGCGTACCTCTCCGTCGCCACCGAACCGGGCGCCACCGCGTTGACCCGGATGCCGCGTCTGCCGTACTCGACGGCTAGCGCCCTGGTCAGGCCCTCGATGGCGGCCTTCGCGGTGGAGTACGGCAGGCTGCCGGGCACCGCCCTGCGCGCCTGGTGGGAGGTGATGTTGACGATGGCGCCGCCCGTACCGGACCGGAGGAAGCGCCGCACGGCGGTGGCGCAGCCGACCACGGCGAGGTCCAGGTTGACGGCGATCAGGGCGCGGATCTCCGCGGTCGTGGCGGTGTGCACGGAGGCGTCCCTGAAGACGGCGGCGTTGTTCACCCAGCCGGACAGCCGGCCCGCGCCCTGCGCGAGGTCGGCGGCCCGCTCGGTGACCGTCTCGTCCGCCGCGTCGCCGACGACCGGGATCACCCGGGGGCCCGCCCAGTCCAGCGCGGCGGAATCGCGTTCGACAGCGACCACGGTGGCCTCGTCCTTGAGCAGCCGTTCCACCACGGCCCGGCCGATGCCCCGCCCGCCACCTGTGACGACATAGCTGCGATTCATGTCACAGTGTCCATAGATTGATGAACGGGAACGAAACCATTCGTGATCGCCTCGTCTGCTCGCTTGGTCGGTGCGCTGGCGATCACCCAGACCGCCGGATACGGCATCCTTTACTACGCTTTCTCGGTCTTCATCACCCCGATGGCTCGCGATATGCACGCGGGGGTCGCCGAACTCACCGGCGCGATAACGCTGGCCGTACTCGTGTCGGCGATCGTGGCGCCGCCCATCGGCCGCTGGCTCGACCGGCACGGCGGACGGGCTCTGATGACGGCGGGCTCGGCGCTCGGCGCGCTGGCCGTGCTCGCCTGGTCCCAGGTGCACACTCTGCCCCAGCTCTACCTGGTCTGCGTGGTGCTCGGCGTCGCCTCCGGAATGGTGCTGTACGAGGCCGCGTTCGCGGTGATCGTCGCCTGGTTCGACGCGGCGCGACGCTCGCGGGCCCTGCTCGCCGTGACCGTCGTGGCCGGCTTCGCCTCCAGCATCTTCCTGCCCTTGACCGGCTTCCTCGTCGATCGGTACGGCTGGCGGCAGGCCCTGGTCATCCTGGCCGTCGGATACGCCTTGACGGCCGTACCCCTGCATTTCCTGGCGGTGCGGAGCCGTCCCTCTTCCAAGGTCGTGGACCGGGGCGTCGTCGGGGCGGCGCTTCGGGAGCGGCCGTTCTGGCTGCTGGCGGCGGCGTTCCTGACGCAGACGGGCGCCGTGTCGGTCATGGGCGTGCTGCTGGTGACGTACCTGATCGCGCTCGGCCACTCGCCCCTCTTCGCGGCGACCGTGGCGGGCCTGCTCGGCGTGCTGTCGGTGACCGGACGCCTGGTGACCACCGGCCTGCAGGGGCGGTGGCCGGTCGCGCTGATCACCGCGAGCGTGTTCGGGCTGCAGGGCGCCGCCGCGCTGCTGCTGCCGGTGGCCGGGCGGAGCGTGGCGGGCGCGGTCTGCGGGGTGGTGCTGTTCGGGCTGGGGTTCGGGGTGGCGACGATCGCCCGTCCCGCGCTGCTCACCGAGCGGTACGGCACCAGCGCGTACGCGACGCTGAGCGGGGCCCTGGCCCTGCCGATCACCGTGGCCAAGGCCGTCGCCCCGCTGCTCGCGGCGGGCGTGGCGCAGCTGGCCGGGTACCCGGCGGTGATGGTGGCGCTGGCGGCGGCCTGTGGGCTCGGCGCCCTCTCCCTGGTGGCCTACGATCGCCGTGGGCGAAAAGAGCGAACGGCCTCCGGCGAACACGTAAGGTAGCCGCATGGATACCCCCACCGAGGCTCTCCACCGCGTGTTCGGCTACGACTCGTTCCGGGCCGGGCAGCAGGAGATCATCGATCACGTCGTCGATGGCGGCGACGCGCTGGTGCTCATGCCGACCGGCGGCGGCAAGTCGCTGTGCTACCAGATCCCCGCGCTGGTCCGCGCCGGGGTCGGGGTGGTCATCTCACCGCTGATCGCGCTGATGCAGGACCAGGTCGACGCGCTGACGGCGCTCGGTGTGCGCGCGGGGTTCCTCAACTCCACCCAGGACTTCGACGAGCGACAACGGGTCGAGGCGGCCTTCCTCGCCGGCGAGCTCGACCTGCTCTATCTGGCGCCGGAGCGGCTGCGGGTCGAGGCGACGCTGCGGCTGCTGGCCAAGGGCGAGATCTCGCTGTTCGCCATCGACGAGGCGCACTGCGTGTCGCAGTGGGGACACGACTTCCGCCCCGACTACCTGGCGCTGTCGGAGCTGCACGAGCGCTGGCCGGAGGTGCCGCGCATCGCGCTGACCGCGACCGCCACCCCGGCCACCCACGCCGAGATCGCCTCGCGGCTCCGGCTGGAGCAGGCCCGGCATTTCGTGGCCAGCTTCGACCGGCCCAACATCCACTACCGCATCGCCACCAAGAGCGAGCCGAAGCGCCAGCTCCTCGACTTCCTGCGCACCGAACACGACGGCGACGCGGGCATCGTCTACTGCCTGTCGCGCTCCTCGGTCGAGAAGATCGCGGCCTTCCTGGTCGACAACGGCATCGCCGCCGTGCCCTACCACGCGGGCCTCGACAACCGCACCCGCGCCGCGCACCAGGCGCGCTTCCTGCGCGAGGACGGGCTGGTCGTGGTGGCCACGATCGCGTTCGGCATGGGCATCGACAAGCCCGACGTACGCTTCGTCGCCCATCTCGACCTGCCCAAGTCCGTCGAGGGCTACTACCAGGAGACCGGCCGGGCCGGGCGCGACGGGCTGCCCGCGTCCGCCTGGATGGCCTACGGGCTGCAGGACGTGGTCCAGCACCGGCGGCTGGCCATGGAGGGCGACGAGGCCCACCGCCGCCGCCAGGTGCTCCACCTCGACGCGATGCTGGCGCTGTGCGAGACGGTCGAGTGCCGCCGGGTGATGCTGCTCGACTACTTCGGGCAGAAGGACTCCAAGCCGTGCGGCAACTGCGACACCTGCCAGGCGCCGCCCGAGTCGTGGGACGGCACGGTCCCCGCCCAGAAGGTGCTGTCCACGGTGCTGCGGCTGCGCCGCGAGCGGGGGCAGAAGTTCGGCGTCGGGCAGATCGCCGACATCCTGCTCGGCAAGAAGACGGCCAAGGTGCTGCAGCACGGCCACGACTCGCTGAGCGTGTTCGGGGTGGGCGCCGAGCTGGGCAACACCGAGTGGCACGGGGTGGTGCGCCAGTTGCTGGCGCAGGGGCTGCTGGCCGTGGAGTCCGACTACGGCGCGCTGGTGCTCACCGACGCGAGCGCCGATGTGCTGCGCGGGCAGCGCGAGGTGCGGCTGCGCCGCGACCCGGAGCGGGCCGCGCGGGCGAAGACCGCCAAGACCTCCGGCAAGGACCGTCCTGTGGTGGAGCTGCCGGCCGATGCCGCGCCGGTCTTCGAACGGCTGCGCGCGTGGCGGGCGGCGACGGCCAAGGAGCAGGGGGTGCCGGCTTACGTGATCTTCCATGACGCGACACTGCGGGAGATCGCGACACTGTCGCCGTCGACGCTGGCGGAGCTGGGGACGGTCAACGGGGTAGGCGAGAACAAACTGGCCAAGTATGGCGAACAGGTTTTGGAGACGCTCGCGTCGTGACGTGGTGCGCTCGTGACGGGGTTCGCTCGCTCGTGACGGGTGGCGGCTTGTGGCGGGGGTGACGGCTTGTGGCGGGGGTGACGGTCTGCTCGTGGGCGGCCGTTAGTGGGGGCGACGGCCGCACGAAGATCGGCCGTCGCCACCACGCTGCTCGCCCTGGTCTCGGCGCTGGGCTTCACCGCCGCGTCGACAGGGCCGCACATGCACTCATCGGTCTGGCACGGCCTGGGGTACAGGGCCGCCCTCGCACTCATGCGCCGCTATCCGTACCCGCATCTCGGCCGGATCATCCGTCGGCGAACCCCCTGATTAACGAACAGATCACCCATCAGTGCTCTGTTTCCCCACAGATGGGTGGATAGCGATGACCAGACGGTGGGGCCGACCACCCTCGGCCTGTTCGTCGTGATACTTGCTGACCAGCGCAGTAACCACCCCGGACAGCTCCTCGGCGAAGGCGGCACGGTCGGCGGCCGAGGCGAAGCGGACCTCGCCGTCGATGCCGAACGTCGCCACCCGCCTCTTGGCCTTCGTGGCACCGGTGATGAGGGCGCCCACATCACGTACCAGGCGAGCGGCGAGGGCGAGCAGCCAGCGGGCCGAGAGCTGGTCGGGGGAACGGGACGGGTCGGGCTGGACCGCCGACAGGGCCGTCGGCGAGATGACGTAGGAGGCGGCCGATGCTTGCATGACGCGTTCGGTGCAGTTGCCCTTGCGCCGCTCTTCGACGAGTTCGACCAGACCATGGCTTTCCAGGGCTCGCAGGTGGTAGTTCACCTTCTGCCTGGCCAGACCGACCTTGGCGGCCAGCATGGTGGCCGAGCCCGGCTCGGCAAGTTCGGCCAGCAGCCGGGCGCGTACCGGATCCAGCGACGCCTCGGCGGCGGCCGGGTCCTCGATCACCGCGACTTCGTACATGGCTCCACGCTGACACCGACAATTAATGCTGTCAAGCTACTTCCTGTTGTCAGACCAGTGGGGGTCGCGGCCCAGGTAGGCGAGCAGACGATCCTGAGCCGGGGCTCGAGGGGCGACGTCCAGGGGTACGGCGAATCGGGCCGGCCGGTCGGCGTCCGTGACGAAGAGCCGGGCCAGCGGGAGGAGCTCGGCCGCCACGTCCTCCGGGATGGGACGGGGGTGGCCGCATGTTTGGGCCACGTCCCAGGCGTGCACGGCCACCTCGACGGCGCCTACGGCGGACACCATCGCGGCCGTCAACGGGCAACCACCGACGGAGACCATCACGTCCTTGGACCCAGCCCAGACGCGAAGGAGGCTGGTGGTGCGGTTTCGCAAGCCGCCATCGTCATCACCGTGACCGTCGCGTCCACCGTCGCCGCCATGTCCGCCGCGACCGTCGTGTCCACCGTCGCCGCCGAGGGCGTCGCCGTCGCCAAGGCCGCAGTCGCCAAGGCCGCAGTCGCCATGGCGGTCACCGCCGTCGTCGCTCAGCGGAGGGACTAGGGCGACGTGTCCTAACGCTGCGGCTTCTGTCAGTGCCGCGAACGAGTCGTTCGTGTGTGCCAACAGTGTCCGTAGGTCCCAGCCGTGGCACGGGGTTGGACGGTCCAGATCGGCGGATGTGACGAGGCGCAGGCAGGCCAGTGCGTAGTCGGCGGCCCGGCCCAGCAGGGCGACCCCACCAAGCCAGGCGTCACCGGCGGTGTCGGCGCGAGTCGTGGGTGGGAGCTTTCGCATCTTCGCCGCCTTCTCGTCGGTCCTCGTCTGTCTCGTCTGTGCAGACAAGGCAGCGAGGAGAAAATCACCGGTCTCACGAGGTGACGGTCCCTGCGGCCGTTGGTCGGCTCCGTGCGTGCGCGTGCGAGCTCGATGACCCCACTGACCTCCCGCAGGCGCCTTGGTTCCGTTAAGGCAACATCCTTCTCACCGTCAGCGACCGTGCCTTCCGCCCCAGAGCTCTACTCTGGAGGTCGAGCGGGAGGACTTCTCATGAGCGTGCTCGGCAGGCTGTTCGACAGGTTCCTCGGGCTGCCGGAGGCGGTGGTCGATGATGTGGCGGTCACTCGTGATCTGCGGGTCTCGATGCCCGACGGCGTGGTGCTGCTCGCCGATCGCTACCGGCCGCGCGGTGCCGGGCCGCTGCCCGTGGTGTTGATGCGCACCCCGTACGGAAAGCACCGGATCGACGCGAAGGCGTTCGCGAGCGTGCTGGTCAGGCGCGGGATGCAGGTCGTCGTCCAGAACACCCGGGGTGTCTTCGGCTCCGGTGGCCGCTTCCACGCCTTTCACCAGGAGAAGGACGACGGCCTGGCCACGGCGGCCTGGTTGCGTGCGCAGCCGTGGTGTGACGGGCGGCTGGCCATGGCGGGGGCCAGCTATCTCGGGTACACGCAGTGGGCGGTCGGGCCCTACCTGGATCCGCCGCTGGAGGCGATGGGGCTCGGGATCACGACCAGCGAGTTCGTCAGCACGTTCTATCCGGGTGGCGTGATGGGCCTGCACAACACGCTGACCTGGTCGGCGCTGATCGGCACCCAGGAGGAGGCGCCCCTGGGCGGGCTGCTGCCCGACCCCCGCAAGCAGCGGCGCGTACGGCGGGCCATGGCGCACGTCCCCATCGGCACGTCCGACCTGGCAGCGATCGGCAAGCCCGTACCGTTCCTGCGCGAGGTGGCCGCGCACGCGGAGCCGGGCGACGACTTCTGGGCGGCCACCGACCACCGCGCGGCGGCGGCCGAGATGACCACGCCGACGAGCATGGTGACTGGTTGGTGGGACCTGTTCCTGCCCGCACAGCTGCGTGACTTCGCCGCGCTGCGGGAGGCGGGGCGGCGCAGCCGGATCACGATCGGCCCATGGGGTCATGATCCGGGCGCGCTGCGTGCCGTGCTGATCGACCAGGTGTCGTGGCTGTCGGCGCACCTGCTCGGCGACACCGCCCAACTGCACCAGGCACCGGTACGCCTCTACCTGCAGAAGGCCAACCGCTGGCTGGACTTCGACCAGTGGCCGCCCGCGGAGTCCACTCCCACTCCGCTCTACCTGGGCCACGGCCGGGGGCTCGGCTGGGAGGTGCCGGACAAGAGCTCTTCCGACACGTTCGTCTACGATCCGGCGCACCCCACGCGGTCACCCGGCGGTCCGATGCTGTCCGCCCAAGAGACCGGCCAGCGCGACAACCGGGAGGTGGAGCGCCGGTCCGACGTGCTCGTCCACACCACCGCACCGCTCCCCCGCGATCTCGACCTGATCGGTCCGGTCTCGGCGGTCGTGCACGTACGCACCGACACGGGACATGCCGACCTGTTCGTACGGCTCTGCGACGTCGATCCTACGGGCGTCTCCCGGAACGTCACGGATGGCATCGTGCGCCTGCCCCAGGACTCGCAGAGTGTGACCCGGGCGGAGGTCGAACTCCACCCGACCGGCTACCGCTTCCGCAAGGGCCACCGCCTGCGGATACAGGTGGCGGGGGGCGCGTTCCCGAGGTTCGCGCGCAACCATGGGACCGGAGAGCCGGCGGCGGAGGCCGTGCGGACCCGGCGTACCCGGTTCGAGATCTTTCATGGTCAGGAATATCCCTCCGCATTGATCCTTCCCATCTTCGGAAATAGATAAAAGCCACAAATGCCCCTTCAGTACGGCCATGGTCAATTAGCCGGGGCGGGAAAGAAGTAGCCTCTTAGCATGGATCCAGATCGTGGTCGTCACGAATGGGGCGATCGAGGCAGGAAACGAACAGTCATCACAGGCTGCCTGGTGGTCTGCGGCATCGGCGCCATTATCTGGCTGATCGCCCTGGGCCTGATCTGGTATTTCTTTTTACGATCATAAAGCTCTCCCGGGGCCTTGGGGCGGACTGGGTGGAGGGATCTTCATGCTTACGGTGGGGCAGATGTCCCCGTGGGCGGACGTCGCTGCCCGTTATGCTCATGGACACAGGGCGACGACTGCGGGCACCCGCATGATCAGTACGGCGGCCCGGCGGAAAAGGCGCTGGGGATGCCTCAACGATGGCGACGCGAGCGGCTCACATCTCATGCATGCGGCATTTGCGCCGGAAAAGCACTGGTCCGGGGAGCGGCCTTGAAGCCGAAAACCTATGTCGCCGCTGGTTTAGCAGTGCTGTCCGCCACCTCATTAGGCCTGCTCTATCCGGCGATCGGCGAGTTCACTGGTTTCTACTGCGTTCCCCGCAAGCTTCACGACATCCGGCCGCCGGCGGAGAACGCCTCTCCCGAAGACACGGTAGGGGCCTACCTGCAGGCGGTCGTGGCAAGGGACATCGACGTCGCCCGCCGCTTGTCCACCCCAGAATTCGCCGATCGCGAGGAGTCCTTCGCCGACAGTGCTTTCTGCGACTGGACCGATATCACGGCCACGACGATCTGGCCGGGGCATCCGGATTCGGATGGCACGGGCAGGTACACCACGGTAATACAGGTGTCCGTGAAACTCGAGCTAAAGAAGCGCGGTCGAGAAGCGCCAGATGATTTCAGCTGGGGTTACTGGCTCGAAAGAGAGCCGCCCACGGAGAGATGGCGCATTTTTGAATCGGGAGAGGAATAGGACCTTGACCGCTTCCGGGAGACGGGGCTGCCGCCGGCTCCGGCCGCTGATCGCGAAGGCATCCGGTGGAACGGGATGGAACGCCTCTCAGACGTAAGCCCCAACGATCGAAGCTCGGGGAGATCCTATGAAGTACCTGACCAAAAAGCTGCTGGTCGCGCTGGCTGCGACGACGCTGGCCGGTTCCGGCATCGTCGCGGGTGCCCTTGTCGCCGCTCTGCCCGCCTCCGCCGACACCTCCACCACCATCAACGCCGGGATCGGCGCGCTGTTCGACGGGTTCGGCAAGGGCATCGAGGAGGACGCCGCGCTCGCCAGCGCCGAGGCCGCTGCCAGGCAGAACGCGCTGAACCACGGGTTCACGTCGTGCGAGGTGTTCGAGTCGGTGACGTCCCAGGACGCGCGTTCGCATGTGTGGTTCGCGATCGTCACGGTTCGCTGCGAGGACGCGTCGTAGGGCGCCAGCTGAGTACAGGTGCCAGCCGACTACGGGTGCCAGCTGGGTGCGGGCGTCAGCCGAGTACGGGCGCCAGCTGGGTACGGGCCTCTCGCTCCATGGGCGGGAGGCCTGTTGGCCTTCTCCAGACCTACGCCGCGCCGAACCTGAACCAGGAACCTCTTGCCGCTCTCCGGAGTACGTGTCGTGAGTGCGAAGGAGGTTCGATGAGGCGGATGACAATCGGAGCGGTGCTCGTAGTGGTCGCGGGGTGCGCCACGAGCGGCCCAGCGACCCAGGCCCAACCGCCATCGGCGACCATGGCGCCCGCCGCCACCGGCGGGACCGGGACGCCGACCGGAGACGAGACACCGGCAGTGTCGCAGAAGCCGACGCCCGCAACCACCCGGGTGGCGTGCCATGGGACGCTGCTGATCACCCATCCGGACGGGTTTCCCGAGGTGCGCGGCGTCTCGCGGGACGCTGAGGTGTGGGGGCTGCTGTTCGCTCCGGTTCCGTTCAAGCGGGGCAAGGAGGTCAAGATCGTGTGGCGGATGACGGGTGAAGGGCCGCTGAAGGTCACGGCCGCGCTGCCCGACGGCACCCGCGCGAAGCCCACGTTCGGTCCCGAACAACACACCGGCTCGAACTGGCAGCGTCCGGGTGAGGAGTGGGGCACGGGCTTCGTCTTTCCCAAGGCCGGCTGTTACCGGGTGGACCTGACGCGGACTCGCGGATCCGGGCACCTGTGGTTGCCCGTGAAATGACCCCCGGTGCCGTCAGTGGCCGAGGACGCGGTCGATGAACGTCGTGACGTCCGTCAGGACCTCGTCCCGGTTCGTCTCGTTGAACACCTCGTGCCGGGCATCGGGATAGATCCGCTCCGTCAGGTCGTCGCCGCGGATCGTCTCGATCCCCGTACGGCTGGAGGCCAGCGGCACGAGCTGGTCGTCGGCGCCGTGGATCCAGAGCGTCGGCAGGCTGCCGAGCGAGCCGCCCTTGGCGATCGTGGCGATCGTCGTGGCGAACGCCTCCAGCGTGGGCCGCTTGAACGGTCCGTGCCAGACCAGCGGATCCTCGGCGTAGGCGGCGCCCACGGCCGGGTCGCGGGAGAGCGTGGCCGGGTCGATGGGGATGTCGGGCAGTTCGTCGAGGGCGAGCAGGGCGGGGATCACCTCCCATTCGCCGATGACCGGGCCCGACAGTACGAGCGCGGCCAGCCCGTCGCCGTAGCGCTGGGCGTAGCGGGCGGCGATCATGCCGCCCATCGAGTGGCCGATCACCACCACCGGTACGCGCGGGTGGTCGGCTCGGGCCTGTTCCTCCACGGCGTGTACGTCGGTCACCACGTCCTCGAAGTCGATGACGAGCACCCGGTCGCCTTCCGACTTGCCGTGGCCGACATGGTCGAGCCCGTACACCGCGGCGCCGTGCCGGACCAGGGTGTCGGCCACGTACTCGTAGCGGCCGATGTGCTCGCCGTACCCGTGGACCAGGATGGCGACGTAGCGCGGCTGCTCGTGAGGCCATTCGCGCACCACGTTCGCGGCGCGGGTGCCGGTGAAGGTGCGTTCCCTCGACGTGGCCATGTCACTCCCTGTGCCCGAATTGCGGCGAGCGTACGCCCGATCCGGCTGATCGGTCCAGGAAGCCTGCGCCAAACCATGAAAACTTGTGCCATGCGTGACAAGCGTGGCGAAAACTGTTTTAATCCCACGCTAGGTGCCACCGGGGCGGCACAGGCCCCGAGTGACCGTTTTTCCTCGAAATCACGGCTTCGTGGGAAAGGCAGGCCCGTGGGAGCTCCAAGTGGCGAAGTCATCGTCACGGGCGGTCTCGGTTTTATCGGCTCACATCTGGTGGACGCGTATCTCGCCGCGGGCCACCGAGTAACGATCATCGACTCCAACGCGGGTGCGGTGATCGACGGCGAGGACTACGACGCCGACCCTCGCTGCACGGTCGTCCGGCAGCGGGTGGAGGACTATCTGGCGGCGGGCGGCGACTTCGCGGGGGCCGACCGCGTCATCCATGCGGCCTCGTACGTCGGCCCCGCGAGCATCCTGTCCAGGGCGGGCCGGCTCGGCCACGACATCATCGGCAGCACCGCCCCTGTCATCGACGCCTGTATCCGGGCGGACGCGCCGTTGTGCCTGTTCAGCTCGGCCGAGGTGTACGGCCGCAGCGGCGTGCTCGACGAGAAGGACGACATCGTCGTGCCGACGCAGTACAACACCCGCATCGAGTACGCGATCGCCAAGACACTGGCCGAGGCGATGGTCTCCAACAGCCGCCAGCACGGGCTGCGCGGGATGGTCATCCGGCCGTTCAACGTGGCGGGTGCGCGGCAGTCGCGGGCGGGCGGGTTCGTCATGCCCACGTTCGTCCAGCAGGCGCTGGCCGAGAAGCCGATCACCGTGTTCGCGGGCGGCGAGCAGGTCAGGGCGTTCATCGCGGCGAGCGACCTGACCGGGTTCCTCATCGACTACATGGACGCGGCGCTGAACTGCGACGACATCATCATCAACGTCGGGAATCCGGCGAACGCCGTCACCATCATGGAGCTGGCCCAGCGGGTGAAGGAGTTACTCGGCAGCCCCTCGCCGATCGTCAGCGTCGACGGCAGGACCGTGCACGGGCCGTACTACGCCGAGGCCGAGTCGTTCCACAAGATCCCGGCGCTGCGGGCGGCGACCGACCTGGGCTGGCGGCCCCGGATCGCGCTCGACGAGCTGATCCTGAGCACCGCCGAGTACTATCGCGCCCGCGAAGACCGGAGGGCAGTGAATGCGCCGCTTTGACCGAGTGCTGGTGATCTCCCCGCACGCCGACGACGAGGTACTCGGCTGCGGCGGCCTGATCGCCGCGCAGGTCGAGGCGGGGGCCGAGGTCCACGTCCTGTATCTGGCGGTCGACGGCATGCGGCACTACGGCCTCGACGGCGCCACCAGCTATCGGCAGCGGCTGGAGGAGATCGAGGCCGTACAGGCCACGCTGGGCTTCTCGTACGACATCGCGTACGGCGACATGGACCTGACCGAGCGGCTGGACACGCTGCCGCGCAGGGAACTGGTCGACCTGTTCGAACGGGCACTGAACGAGCGGCGGCCCGACCTGCTCCTGCTGCCCAGCTTCGCCGACTACGACCAGGACCATCTGGCGGTGTTCGGCGCCGGGTTCGCGGCGGCCCGGCCCATCGCCCAGCAGTTCGGCAAGTGGCTGGTGCCGACCGTACTGCTGTACGAGATGTCGAAGATCCAGTGGGCGGCCGAGCCGATGCCGCGCTCGACGGCCTTCTGCGACATAAGCCACCATATGGAACGCAAACTGGAAGCATTGCGCGGCTATAAGAGCCAGCACCGGCCCTCCCCGCACATCAGGAGCGAGGAGTCGGTGACGGCGCTGGCGACACTGCGCGGCGCGGAGATCGGTGTCACGCACGCCGAAGCGTTCGGGGTGCTGAGGGAGGTCTTGTGAAGACGTTCGCGTTCGCCACGGGCATGGAGTTCGCCGCACCCGCCGTGGACGTACTGGCCGCGCAGGGCACTCCCCCGTCGCTGCTCATCGGCTATCCGCCGAAGCTGCAGCACCGTTCGGGGTACGCGCCGCTGCGGGAGGCGTCCGAGAAGCACGGCATCCCGCTGCTGGAGACCGCCGACATCAACGACGGCGAGGCGTACGAGCGGGTCAAGGAGATGGACCTGTTCGTGATCGCCGGGTGGTCGCAGCTCGTACGCGAGCCGCTGCTGTCGGTCTGCCCGCTCGGCTCCATCGGCCTGCACCCCACTCGCCTGCCGGAGGGCCGGGGACGCGCCGCGCTGCCGTGGACCATCATCAAGCGGCTGACGACGAGCGCGGTGAGCCTGTTCTTCCTCGACGAGGGCGCCGACACCGGGGACCTCATCGCGCAGCGGGAGTTCACGATCAGCCGCCGCGACGACGTCACCGAGGTGTACCGCAAGGTCACCGAGATCAACATCGAGCTGCTCGCCAAGTACGTGCCGCTGCTGCTGGCGGGACAAGTGGTGGCACGACCGCAGCCCCCGGGCGGCTCGTGGTGGGACAAGCGCCGTCCGGAGGACGGGGTGATCGACTGGTCCAAGCCGGCCGACGACCTCTACGACTGGATCCGCGCGCTGGCCGCGCCGTACCCGGGGGCCTTCACCTTCGTCGGTGGCCGCAAGCTGTTCGTGCACAGCGCCGACCTGATCGAATACGGCGGCCAAGAACCGCCCGGCACCGTACTCGCGCCCGTCTGGTCCACCGGCGTCGCCGGGGTGCTGGTGGCGTGCGGCTCGGGGCTGCTGGTCGTCCGCGAGGTGCAGTGGGACGGCGGGGAGCGGCGCGACGCCCTCGACCTGCTGGAGTCGGGCGAGCTCGCGGTAGGCGCATGCCTGGGCGCGTGAAGCTGACCGGGGCTGTGATGGCGCATCCCCAGCGCAGGGAGGCGGCCGTCCGGCTGGCCGGTGGCGTCTTCGACGTCGTCACCGATCCCGATCCGGCGGGGCGTCCGTCGGCGTTCCGTACCTCGCTGCTCGCCTGGTCCAGCATCCCTCCGGACGCCACGCATCATCTGCTGCTGCATGACGACATGGTGCTTTCGAGCACGTTCTTCGAACGCGCCGAGAGTGCCGCCCGCGCCATGCCGCACGCGGCGCTCGCCCTGTTCGCCTTCTGGAATTCGCGCAACGGCGCCGCCGTCCGGCAGGGCGCGCTCGCCGGGGCGCGGTGGGTGCCCGGGGCCGGCGAGTACACGCCGGTGGCGGCCCTGCTGCTGCCCAGACAGGTCGCGGGCGGGTACGTGGAATGGGCCCGCGACCGGGGCGACACCTGGCCCGACGACGTGCTCATGGGGCGGTACCTGCGCCAGGCGGGGGTGCCCGTGTTCGTGGCGGTGCCGAGCCTGGCCGAGCACGAGGACCTGGCGAGTCTGGTGGACAACGACTTCCAAGGGCTGCGGCGCTCTCCCTGCTTCTTTGCCGACGACCCGCAGGGCTTGTTCCCGGACGACCCGGACGGCTTCCCTCTCGACGACCCGCAGGCGGGCCGGTCCTCCGAGGAGAGGGTGCTCGTGGAGCTGCCGGTGATCCCGTTCTTCAAGCGTGGGGTGGCCCAGTGCGCCGTCCGCGTCCCTGGGACCGGGCGGTGGCGGGACATCCGCTGCGAGGACTACCTGGCGGGGCGGGGCATCGACGCCGAGTCGCTGCGGACCAGGGCGGCGACCCGGCACTGGCCGCTCTGGCTCACGGCCTACACCATGGGCATCGTCCACGGCCAGACCGGTGGAGATGGTGTCCCGGATGACCCTGGGGACGACGACGATCCGCGTGGGCTGGACCAGGCGGACGTGCGTGGCGGGTTACGCGCCGACCCGCGCGTACTGGACCGGGCGCTCGCCACGATGGGTCCCGGTGGGCTCTGCCATGAGCTCGGGGCTCGGGAGCTCGCCCGGCTCGCGCCCGAATTGCACGAGATGGCCCGTGCGGGCCTGGAGGCGGGCTTGACCGACCGGCCCGGACACCGTCCCCGGGCCAATGCCGACCGTCCCGTGGTGGCTCTGACGGGCGCCGGTACGTTCGTCCGCGACCACCTGGCGGGCGCGCTCGCCGACCATGGCTACCGAACAGTCGGTCCCGAGGCAAGCGCCGCCGTGGTGGTGCACGTCTGCGCGCTCGGCTGGGACGAGGACGCCGACCCGGAGGAGGAGCTGCGCCTGGCGCGCGCGGCCTTCGCCGACGGACGCGGCGGCGTCCTGCTCAGCTCGTGCGCCGTCTACGGGGACGGGAAGCACGCGGCCTCCTCGCCACTCGCAGACGCTCCCGCCGCCCCATCGCCATTCACGGAGGACCCTGCCGGCCCACTGCTCGCGGACGCGTCCGCCGCCACGCCGCTGGTGCGGGCCATTCGTCAGGTGGAGGAAGCGGCAGGCGGCGCCGTGGTGTTGAGGCTCGGCGAACCCTATGGGCCCGGGATGCCGCAGCGGGGCGCGGTCGCGGAGCTGGTGCTGCGGTCCTCGCTCAACCGCCCCGCGCCCGTCACGGGCGCTCCCGTGCAGTTGGTGCACGTCCAGGACGTCGCACGCGCGGTGCTGGCGGCGCTGGCGGGGAATCCGGTGTCGCGGGTGTTCAACATCGCCAACCCGGAACGGCCAGGCATGCGGGAGTTGGCCGAGGCGGTGTCAGGGGCGGTGCGGCCGCTGAACGTCGAAACGTCCGACGGCCCGCCGAAGCCGCTGGTCGATGTCGAGCGGGCCGCCGCCGAGCTGGGCTGGCGGCCGAGCGTGACACTGGACTACGGGCTGCACACCTGCGCGCAGTGGCTGGCCTACGAAAGTGACCGTCCGTAGAAGCGGCCTCCGTGCGATCCCGGCGACACACCCGCCCAGGACCCACCCCTGCAGACGCTTGCCGCCTAACCTGCAGAAACAGAGTCGTACGAAGATCCACTGTTCGTGGGACGTGACCGGCCATCGCCGACCGACTGCAGGGAGAGACATGACCTACGAGGCCAACCTCGCCGCCCAGCAACGCTTCGCCACCGCGGTGATGGGCGGCGACTTCGCCATCTTCGACGAAGTGGTCGCGCCCGATGCCGTGGACCACGATCCCGCCCCCGGGCAAGGGCCGGGTCCTGACGGTTACAAGGCGATGTTCGGCGAGATGCGCGCCGCGTTCCCAGACCTGCGCGTCGAGGTCGAGCATCTGATCGCCACCGATGATGAGCTGGCCTTCGCCTACACCATCAGCGGCACGCACCTCGGCGACCTCATGGGCCATCCGGCCACCGGCAAGAAGGTGAGTTATCGCGGCATGCAGATCAGCCGCTTCGCCGACGGCAAGCTGGTGGAACGGTGGGGCAGCAGCGACCAGCTCGGCATGCTCCGACAACTCGGTCTCCTCTGACCCCGCTCTCACTGCCAGGAGAGGCCGGTCCCCGGTCCGGTGCCGATGAGTCGTCCGGCGGCGGCCGCGAGGACGGTGTGGCCTTCAGCCGGGCCCAGGTCCTGCCAGGCGGTCTCGTGCCGCTCGGCCGATCTGGTCAGGATCCGGTCGGCGGAGATGGCGAACAGGCGCCCGTTCATCGCGGTCAGGCTCACCGCGCCCCCGGCTGAGCCCGCTCGGGCCCAGTCGTGGGTGTCCAGCCGCCGGATCGGGAGGTGCCACAGCTCGCCCGCCGAGGTGACGGCGAACAGGCCCTCGTTCACGGCGGCCAGGCCGGTGGTGCCCTCTGGGGCCCGGCTCACGTCCTGCCAAGTGGACCTCGTCAGGACGGGTTCGCGGTAGCGGATCGTGCCGTCTGGTGCCACCCCATACAGGCCGGCGGGTGGGCCGCCGTGTGCCTCCCGAGGGGCCGCCAGAGCGATCACGTCGGTCTCGTCGATCATCTGCCATGGCAGGTTCTGTCCGGAGATGTCGCGGACGGCGAGTGTCCCGTCCGAGCAGGCGGCGAAGAGCCGGTTGTCGCAGGCGACAAGAGCACCAGGAGGCGGGCAGGTCGGGGCGGGGCCGATTGAGTCCCAGGAGGGTGGGTGGCTTGGGGGTTGGGACAGGCGGTCGAGGATGTTTCGGGTGATTCTGTCCAGGACGGGGTCGTGGAGGGAGTTGCCCCAGTTGATGGTGCCGGCGTTGAAGACGGTCCCCGCGCCGAGGCGGTGTACGCCCATCGTGGCCGCGCCGCCCTTCCCGTACCGGCGCCAGTGGCTCAGGTCGGCCGTGGCGAGTACGACGAACGACGGTGGTGTGCCGTCGCGGCCCGTCGCCCTTGGCACCCCGTCCACCCATTCGAGGTCGGCGGCGTCCGTCTCGTAGCCGAGCGCGCCCCTGCCGAAGGTGTCGCCGTCGGCCAGTCCGGTGCCGTCGAACACCCAGTGGCCGGAGAAGCGGGCCGTGTACGACTCGTGGGCCATCACCCGTGAGTCGACCCAGCAGCCCGCGCCGTTCCGGAAGGTGAGGCCGGTCAGGGTGTTCTCCGGGCGGTTGACGGGTTCGCTGGGCCATTCGACGGTGGCCCGGCCGGGGTCGGTGGTGGCGAGGGGGTCGGCGACGGCGTCGCGGTAGCAGACCATCGTGCGGAGGTCGTCTTCGAAGCGGACCTGCCACCAGCAGGTGTTGCCAGAGAATATGGCGATATTTCCACCGGCCCGCGCGAACGCCTCCACCGCGTCCCGCATCTCCCACGACCAGTACTCGTCGTGCCCGTTGATCACCAGCAGCCGGTAACGGCTCAGCAGGTCGAGACCGTCGTGCAGGTCCAGCCCCGAGCAGTAGTCGACCGGATGGCCCGAGGGCCCGAGCCACCGCAGCAGCCCCAGCTCCCATTCCTCGATCTGCGGCCCCGCCCCCGGCCGGTCGAAGCTGACCTTGACCGCCCGGTCGGGCTGCTCGGCCTGGTAGAGCCCTTCACCGGGTACGCCGGGCCGGTTGTACGCCTCCCAGGTGGGAAAGGGAATCGCCACCACAACCGGCGAAGCGGGCACAGCCGCACGTACGACGAAATATGCGGATGTGTCGCCCAAGATGGCGCGGTAGAGCGAGCTGGGCCAGTCCGTGCCCACCTTCAGCGTCCAGGTGTCGCCCTCGGCCGTGTCCTGAAGCACGACCCGACCCGACGGCACGTCCTCGATGGTGATCGGGCCGCCGCCCCCGAGCAGGTGGAACCGGAGCGACTCGCCCTGCGCGCACGATGTGGCCGCCGCGTACAGGCTCATGCGAACGCCGCCTCGACCAGCGTCGACTCCATGTCGTACAGGAAGCGTTCGATCCCCGATGGCGCGAGCAGCCCGGTGTCGGCGTACAGCGACACCTCCATCCGCCCCGGCTCGCCGCCGACGTGCAGCCGGAAGTCGCAGATGTTGCGGTCCATGGTGTCCGTCCAGACCAGGTCGGTCCGCTCCATCGAGGCGCGTACGGCCCGTTCGTCCAGACCTGTCGCCTCGTCGCGCTGCACCAGCCGCTGGTCGTTGAAGCAGCCGAACGACCTGATCCCCGGCCCCATGCCCGACACCGCCTCCTCCATCGCGTACGGGTCGAACTGGGCCTGCCGGTAGGCCCGTAAGGCCACCTGCCAGCCCTGCCGTACCAACTGCCCGAAGTCCGGCGTATCCAGGTCGAGCAGGACGAGCCCCTCCTGCGAGATCGTGGAGACCACGTCGCGGCGCTCGGCCGCGAACCGGTTGTTGACGATCACCCGCATGCCACAGAAGCGCTGGCCCGTGAGCCGCCCGGCGAGCCGGATCGCGGCCGTGAGCAGCACCGTCGAGGAGCTCACCCGCTCGCGGGCGGCCACGGCCTGCGCCGCCGCGGCGATGGCCGCCGAGGTCATCGTGGCCTCCCAGAACCGGGGGCGGCGCGGGACGTCCGCCAGGGTCACGGGATCCATCCGCCGGTATTCGGCCGTCCAGAAGGCCAGAGCCTCGTCGGACGTGCGCTTGCCCTCGGCCGAGCGCTGCCACTCGGCCAGTTCGCGCGGCGTGGCGCTCTCCGGCGGCGGCAGCGAGTCGCGCAGCAGGAGCAGCCGGAAGTCCTTCACCAGGAGATCGGCCGCGTGCCCGTCTGCGGCCAGATGGCAGAGCACCAGCACGACATGCCGGACATAATCGCCGGTCACGAGGAACGCCACCCGCAGCGGCCACTCCTCCCAGTAGTCGAACGGCTCACCCGACAGCCGGTCGCACACCACCTGAGCGGATTCGTCCGTCACCTCGACGTACGGCCGGGCGATCGGTGAGATCCGCTGCCGGGGGCAGTCGCGCGGCCCGCTGAGCCGGGTGCGCAGCGCCTCGTGTCTGGCGACGAGGTCGTCCAGGGCCTTGACGGCGCGCTCGACGGTGACGGGCCGCTTCGGCGCGGCGAAGATCCGGCCGATGTTGAGATAGTGCTCCTGGGGCCGCGCCGCCACCACGGCCCGCCAGATGTCCTGCTGCCCCCAGGTCAGCGGCGACTCAAGCATGGAGCCGTAAGTAGTCCACCAGCTCGTCCAGGCTGTCGGCCGAGGTCATGTCGAGCTCGATGCCGAACTCCGCCTCCACCGCGTCGATCAGCCTGAGATAGCCGAGCGAGGTGACGCCGAGATCGGCCAGCCTGGCCTCCCCGGCCAGCACCTCGGCGGCCTCGACCGCGCCGTCGGTGGCCTCGGCCACCATGTCCGCGAGGCGTCCGCGTAGATCCCCGTCCGTCTGCACCTGGCGAAGCCCTCCCGTTTCCAGGGAAATCCGGGGCGAGTGTGTCACGCGGGGCCTGACGGCGGCAAGCGTCTGGCGGTAAGGGGTTGACGCAATTGTGCATTTTTTCTAGCGTCTTGCGACATCCCGATAATAATTTTGGGGGTGGTTCAGTCGGCCCGTCCTGTCCCTGCTCTGCTGAGCTCACGAGCCGCCACCGACCCCGACCACGAGGCCCTCATCGTCGCCGGAACGGGCGGCCTGACACTCGGCGAGTGGGACGAGCGCTCTGACGCCGCCGCCCACCGCCTGCTCGACCAGGGAGTACGGCCAGGAGACAGAGTCGCGCTGGTGTTCGGCGGCCGTGACTGGCTCGACTACGCGGTGAGCTGGATGGCGGTGTTGAAAGCGGGCGCGGTCGCGGTCCCGCTGTCGGACCGCTTGGCCGAGCCGGAGCTGGCCCGCCTGATCAAGCACTGCGGGGCGACGACGATGATCCGGAGCGGCGACGAGCTCGGCGGCCCGGCCGGCCCGGTCCCGGTCCAGGTCGATCCGCTCGGCTACGCCCAGATCCTCTACACCTCGGGCACCACCGGGCAGCCCAAGGGCGTGGCGGCCAGCCACGCGAACCTCACCTCCCCGCCCGTACACCCCAAACGCCGCCCGTTCGCTCACTCCAGGCATCTCGTGCACGCCTTCCCCATCGGCACGAACGCCGGCCAGGTCATGCTGCTCCACGCGCTGAGCGCCGCCCCCACCGTGGTCACGCTGCCGCTGTTCACGCCGGCCCGCTTCGCGGCGCTCATCGAGTCGTACGCGGCCGGGACCGTGTTCGTGGTGCCCGCGATGGCCATCGAACTGCTCGGCGCGCGCGTCCAGGACCGTCACGACCTGTCGAGCGTGCTGCTGCTCGGCTCGGCCGCCGCCGCGCTGCCACCGAAGGTCGCCGCCGAGCTGACCGAGGCGTTCCCGAACGCGACGGTCGCGAACTACTACACCTCGACCGAGGCGGCCCCCGCCCAGACCGTCATGATCTACGACCCCGACCGGCCGGGCGCGCTCGGGCACGCCGCCGGCAGCCTGCGGATCGTGACCGCCGACGGCGACCCGGCCCCGCCCGGCGAGACCGGCGAGGTGTGGCTGCGCGCCGCCGCGCACTCCCGCTCCTACTACCGCGAGCAGCGGCAGGACACCTTCCAGGACGGCTGGGTACGCATGGGCGACCTCGGTTACCTGGACGACGACGGCTACCTGTACCTGGTCGACCGGGAGAGCGACGTCATCAAGTCGGGCGCCTTCAAGGTCTCGACGCTCCAGGTCGAGGCCGCGCTGCACGAGCATCCGGCCATCTCCGAGGCGTCGGTGTTCGGCGTGACGCATCCGGTCATGGGCATGGTGGTGGCGGCGGCGGTGGTGTCCCGCGAGCCGGTGACGCTGGCCGGCGTACGCGCCTTCCTGGCCGAGCGGCTCGCCCAGCACGAGCTCCCCACCCGGCTGCTGTGCGTGAACGCGCTGCCCAGGAACGCCGCCGGAAAAGTGATCAAGCGAGAACTGCGCAGTATGGCAGAGGAGTGAGCATGGTCCTGGCGTCACAGGCCCAGCACGGGATGTGGATCACCGAGGTGCTGCACGGCACCGGCACGGCGTACCACATGCCGTTCGCCATGTGGTTCGACGGACCGCTGGAGCGGGAGGCGATGCTGGCGGCGTGCCGGGCGGTGCTCGCGCGGCACCCGGTGCTGGGCCGCGCCTTCGAGGAGCGCGACGGCGTGCTGCACCTGGTGCCCGCCAGGGAGCTTCCGCCGGTGGCGTTCGTCGTGGAGCCGGACCCGGAGGCGCTGATCGAGCGGGAGATCGCGCGGCCCTTCGAGCTGTCCGCCGGGCCGCTGGCCCGGTTCACGCTGGCGGAGGTCTCGTCGTCGCGGCATCTGCTGCTGTTCGTGGCGCATCACCTGGTCTTCGATGGCATGTCCAAGGATCTGCTCGTACGAGATCTCGCCGCCGCCTACTCCGGGGCGCCGCTTCCGCCGCTGCCCATGCCGTACGGGGCGGAGGAGAAGCCGTCGCCGGAGGCGGAGGCGTACTGGCGGGCGCGCTGGCGCGAGGTGCCGCACGTGGTGATCAACGGGGTGACGCGATCGCCGCGGCTGGCCGAGCGCGGTGAGACCGTCCTGCTCACCCTGACCGATGACATGCCCGACTTATCCGGCCTGACGAGATTCGAGGTCTTCCTCGCCGCCGTGCACGCCCTCCTTCACCGATACGGCAACGCCGAGACGCCTGTGGCCGTGGCCATGTCGACCCGGACCGATGAGACCCGCGACGACATCGGCCTGTTCGCCACCGAACTGCCGGTGTTCGTGTCGTTCTCGGCCGAGGGCTCCTTCCGTGAGCTGGCCCTGGGCGTCCGGAGCGAGCTGCGCGAGCTGAACGCCTTCCGCGAGGTGCCCGTGGCCAGGGCGGTGGGCGGGATCAAGCCGAGAGTGGCGCTGGCGCCGGTGTCCATCAGCTTCCGGCGGCGCGCGCCCGAACAGGTCTTCCCCGGGCTGAAGCTGTCGGTGGAGTGGAAGATGTCCAGCCATACGATCAGGAACGCGCTCCACCTCCAGGCCGTCGACGGCGACGACGGGCTGCACCTGACGCTGCACTACAGCCCGGACGTCATTCCCCGGCGGGATGTCGAGCTGGCCGGGGACCACCTCAGGGCTGTACTGCGCGCGGTCGCCGCTGATCCGGACGTACGGCTAGCCGATCTACTCCCGGCCGTCCCCCAGGTCGTTCCCCACGTCGCTCTGGAGGCGCCGCCGGATGCCGGGCCCGCGCATGACGAGGTCGACGCGGAGTTGGTCGAGCAGGTGCGGCTGATCTGGATGGAGGTCCTGCGGATGGATCACATCGCGCCGGACGAGGACCTCTACGACCTCGGCGGGCACTCGCTGACCATCACGCAGATCAGCGCGCGGATCAGGAAACGGCTCGGGGTGGAGGTGCCGTTCGACGTGTTCCTCGACGATCCGACGATCACCGGGGTGGCGGCGGCCATCGGCGGGCTGCGGCCATGATCTCCCTGGGCCAGGAGCGGCTCTGGTTCCTGCAGCGGCTCGATCCGTCGGACGCGGCCTATCGGGTGGCGGCGGTGCGGCGGTTGCGGGGGGCGCTCGACGTCGGGGCGCTGACGGGGGCGTTCGGGGATGTGGTGGCGCGGCATGAGTCGTTGCGTACGAGGTTTCCCGACCAGGACGGGCAGCCGATCGCGGTGATCGACCCGCCGGGGGCGGAGGTGCCGGTGGAGTTCGTGGTCCTCGATCCGGTAGTCCCCGGCAACCCCTCAGGCGTCGAGCCGGACGAGTCTGAGGTCGTGCGGTTGCTGGAGGAGCGGGTCAACACGCCCTTCGACCTGGCCGCTGCTCCGCCCTTGCGGATCACGCTGGTCCGGCTGGCGGACGACCACCACGTGCTGTGCGTGGTGCTGCACCACATCATCGGCGACGGCTGGTCCCTGAACGTGCTGTTGAGCGACCTGGCCGCCTACTACCTCGCCCGCACGGAGGGCGAACCGGCCGCGCTGCCCGACCTGCCCGTCAGCTACGCCGAGTACGCCGGCACCCAGCGGGTCTCCCACACCGACGCCGACTACTGGACGGCCAAGCTGGCCGGGGCGACGCCGCTGGAGCTGCCCACGGACCGGCCGCGTCCCGCGCAGCGCGGCAGCGCGGGCGGCGAAGTGCACTTCGACCTGCCGCCCGAACTCGCCGGCGCGCTGTCCCGGCTGGCCAGGGCCGAGCGTTCGACGGTGTTCATGGTGCTGCTGGCCGCCTACCAGGTGCTGCTGGCCCGGCATGCCGGGCAGGACGACATCGTGGTCGGCTCGCCCATCGCCGGACGCGACCGGCCGGAGCTGGAGCCGATGGTCGGGCTGTTCGCCTCCACGCTGGTGCTCCGGGGGGATCTGTCGGGGGATCCGCCGTTCAGCGAGCTGCTGCGCCGTACCCGCCGGACCGTCCTGGAGGCGATGGCGCACCGCGAGGTGCCGATCGAGCGGGTGCTGTCCGCGCTCGACATCGAGCGGGACCTGTCGCGTACGCCGCTGTTCCAGGCGATGCTGGCGCTGCACAACTCCGCTGTCGGATACGCGGAGGCGGAGTCGTTCGCCGGGATGGAGAGCCTGCCGTTCCCGCACGGGGCGCCGCCGGCCATGGTGGACCTGCGGATGGATCTCTGGCCGTCGGGCAGGGGCTGGCACGGGGCGCTCTTCTACAGCGCCGAGCTGTTCGGCCGGGAGACGGTGACCCGGCTCGTGGCCCGCTTCCAGACCCTGCTCGCCTCGATCGTCGCCGCTCCCGAGGCTCGTCTGTCCGAGCTGGACCTGCTGCCCGCCGCCGAACGAAAGCTGCTCGACCGGACCTGGAACAGCACCGCCCTGGACGTGCCGGCCGCGACCGTGGTGGACCTGGTCATGCGGCAGGCGGAGCTGCGGCCGGACGCGATCGCCGTCTCGTGCGGCGACCGCCGCCTGTCCTACGCGGAGCTCGTCGCCCAGGCCGTACGGGTGGCGGGGGAACTGCGGGAGCGCGGCGCGGGGCCCGGATCCGTGGTCGCGGTCCGTGGACGGCGGTCGGTGGAGCTGCCCGGGACCCTGCTCGGTGTGTTGCTGGCGGGGGCCGCCTACCTGCCGATCGACCCGGCGCTGCCGGCCGACCGGGTGGCCTACATGCTGGCGGACTCGGGCGCCCGGTTCACGCTGGACGACTCCCGGCTCCCGACTGCCGACCCCGGCCCCGTCGCCGCCGGGCCCGATGGCGGGTCGGCCGCCTATGTGCTCTACACCTCCGGCTCGACCGGCCGCCCGAAAGGGGTGGTCGTGCCTCACTCGGCGCTGGTGAACCTGCTGGCCGGGATGGAGCACCTGCTCGGCTCCGGCCCGGCGGACGTGTGGCTGGGCAGCACCTCGTTGTCCTTCGACATCGCGGGCCTGGAGCTGTACCTGCCGCTGGTGACCGGCGGTCGGCTGGTGCTGGCCGACGACGAGACCGTACGGGACGGCGCCGCGCTCGCCGACCTGATCTCCGCGTCGGGCGTCACGCACGTCCAGGCCACCCCCTCGGGCTGGAACATGCTGCTCTCCGCCGGGCTCGACGCCTCCGGGCTGGTGGCGCTGGCGGGCGGCGAGGCGCTGCCGCTCGCGCTGGCCAGGCGGCTGCGGCGGCGGGTGGCGCGGTTGTTCAACATGTACGGGCCGACGGAGACCACGATCTGGTCCACCGCCTGGGAGGTCCCCGCCGAGCCCGGCCGGGTGAGCATCGGGCGGCCGATCGCCAACACCCGCGTCCACGTGCTCGACGGCTCCGGCCGACCGGCGCCGATCGGCGTACCCGGTGACCTCGCGATCGGCGGGGCCGGGCTCGCGCTCGGCTACCTGGGCCGGCCGGAAGCGACCGCCGAGCGCTTCGCGGACGGGCTCTACCGGACCGGCGACCGGGTCAGGTGGCTCGGGGACGGCACCCTGGAGTTCCTGGGCCGGGGCGACGGACAGGTGAAGCTGCGCGGGCACCGGATCGAGCTGGGCGAGATCGAGACCGCGCTGGAGTCGCATCCGGGCGTACGGCGGGCGGCCGTCGTCGTCCGCGGGGACGAACTGGTCGCCTACGTGGAGACCACGCCGGACCAGGCGACCAGGCCGGACGTGGCAACCAGGCCGGAGGTGGCGACCACCCCGGACCGCCCCACCGACCTGCTCGAACACGCGGCCGGGTGGTTGCCCGCCTACATGGTCCCCGGCGTCGTGGTGGTGCTGGACGCGTTGCCGATGACGCCCAACGGCAAGGTCGATCGGCTGTCGCTGCCCGAGCCGGCCGGGCCGGTGGCCGGGCGGGGCGGCCCGCCGCGTACCGCGCGGGAGCGGCAGGTGGCCAGGATCTTCGGCGACGTGCTCAGGATCGGCGACGTCGGCGCGGACGACGACTTCTTCGCCCTGGGCGGGCACTCGCTGCTGGCCACCCAGGTCATCGCCAAGCTGGCGGCGGCGGGGACGACGGTGCCGTTGCGGACGTTGTTCGGGCAGCCGACCGTGGCCGGGTTCGCGGCGACGCTGGAGGGGCTGCCGGAGGCCCCTGGCCTCTCGCTCGCCCCGCGGCCGTCCGGAACGCTGCCCCCGCTGTCGGCGGGCCAGGAACGGCTGTGGTTCCTGCACCGGCTGGATCCGGGTGACGCCTCGTACAACATGTACATCGTGCGCCGGCTCCGCGGCCGCCTCGATCCCGAGGCGCTGCGGCGGGCGCTGACCGCGTTGCTCACCCGGCACGAGTCGCTGCGCACACGCTTTCCCGAGGTGGACGGGCGGCCGGTCGCCGTCGTCGAGCACGCCGGACGGCCCGCCGACGTGGAACTGCTCGACGCGGGTGACGAGGCGGAGGCCCGCGCGCTGGTCGCCGCCCGCACCAACGCTCCCCTGGACCTCGGTGTGGCACCGCCGCTCCGGATCACGCTGATCCGCCTGGGCGGGGACGACCACGTGCTGTGCGTGGTGCTGCACCACATCATCGCCGACGGCTGGTCGATCACCGTCCTCCTGGACGACCTGGCCAGACTGTACGCCGGGTCGGAGGGCCTGGCGCCGCTGGCCGTACAGCATGGGGACGTCGCGCGCTGGCAGCGGGAGCAGGACGGGAGCGCGGCACTGGAGTACTGGCGGGAACGCCTCGCCGACCCGCCCACGCTGGCGCTGCACACCGACCGCCCGCGCACGCCGGGGCCGGCGCGCGGCGACTTCCACCTGCTGGACATCCCCGACGACCTGGCCAAGGCGCTGGACGCGACGGCGCGGCGGCAGCGGAGCACGCTGTTCATGGTGCTGCTGGCGGCCTACCAGGTGCTGCTGGCGCGGCACACCGGGCAGACGGACATCATGGTCGGCTCGCCCACCGCCGGGCGGGATCGGGTGGAGCTGGGGCCGATCGTCGGCTACCTCAGCACCACGCTGGTGCTGCGCGGCGACCTGTCGGGCGATCCGACGCTGGACGAGCTGCTGACCAGGACGCGGCGGACGGTGCTGGAGGCGATGGCGCATCAGGACGTGCCGTTCGAGCGGCTGCTGGCGGAGCTGGACATCGAGCGGGACATCACCAGGAAGCCGATGTTCCAGACCATGCTGACGCTGAACAGCCAGCCGGCCGACGGGGAGCGGGATCGGCTCGCCGACGGTCTGGAAATGTCGTACTTCGACGATGGGTATCGGCAGGCCAAGTTCGACCTGGTGGTGGAGGCGTGGCAGGCGCCGGGGCGGCTGCGGGTGGCGTTCGGGTACGACGCGGGGCTGTTCGACGCGGAGACGGTGGCGGGGCTGGCGGAGCGGTTCGCGGTGCTGTTACGCGGGATCGCCGACCCGGACAACCGGCACGCCCCCGTGTCGGCCCTGCCGACGCTCACTGTGGCCGATTCGGCGCTGATCGCCTCGGCTGGGGGCGACGTTGGCAACGGGATGATCGAAGCGGATGGCGAGGGGGCCATCGAGCCGGGCGTGCCGGAGATGATCGCGGCGGCCGTCGCCGCGCACTCCGGTGAGACGGCCGTCGTCTGCGGGTCCGAGAGCGTGACCTACGGCGAGCTGGCCGAGCGGGTGACCCGGCTGGCGGCCGAGCTGGCCGGGCGCGGCGCGGGCCCTGGCGACATAGTCGGGCTCCGTCTCGGCCGGTCGGTCGACGCGGTGGTGGCGATGCTGGCGATCTGGCGCGTGGGAGCCGCCTACCTGCCGCTCGACCCCGCCTATCCGTCCGTCCGTCTGCAGCACATGATCGCCATGAGCGGCGCCCGCCTGATCGTCCCGGACGACCTGACCACCACGAGCAGCACCGGGCCGGTCGTCTCGGACGCCCGGAGAGCCGCGGACGACCTGGCAGCCGCATACGGCCTGACCGCCGTGGACGATCCCCGCGCTCAGGCGCCGGGCCTCGCCTACGTCATCTACACCTCCGGCTCCACCGGCACCCCCAAAGGCGTGGCGGTCGAGCACGCCGGGTTGGCCGCCCGGGTCCGGTGGATGCGTGACGAGTACGGCCTGGGCCCCGGCGACCAGGTCGTCCAGCTGGCCTCCCTCAGCTTCGACACCCACGCCGAGGAGCTCTACCCCGCCCTGACCACCGGCGCCACAGTCGTGCTGGTGCCCGACGGCGGCGCCACCCTCCCCGACCTGCTCGCCGAACGGCCCGACGTCACCGTGCTCGACCTGCCGACGGCGTACTTCCACCACCTCGTGGACCTGATCGACGAGATCGCCTGGCCGACTGCCCTCCGCCTGGTCGTCATCGGCGGCGAGCAGGTGCACGCCACCGCCGTGGCCCGCTGGCGGCGGCGGTTCGGCGACCGGGTACGCCTGGTCAACACCTACGGCCCCACCGAGACCACGATCGTCGCGACCGCCACCGACCTGACCGGCGACGACCCGCACCCGCCGATCGGCCGCCCCATCCGGGCCACCACGGTCCGGATCCTCGACCCGCACGGCACGCCCACTCCCCCCGGCGCCCCCGGCGAGCTGTACATCGGCGGACCCGGCGTCGCCCGCGGCTACCTCGGCGCGCCCGAGCTGACGGCCCAGCGCTTCGTCCGGCTGCCCGACGGTGGCCGGTACTTCCGTACCGGAGACCGGGTGCGGCTGCGTCCCGACGGGCTGCTGGAGTTCCTCGGGCGCGTCGACGAGCAGGTCAAGGTGCGGGGCTTCCGCATCGAGCCGGGCGAGGTGGAGCACTGCCTGCGTACGCATCCGGACGTACGGCAGGCCGTGGTGGTCGCCAGGGACGGCGAGCTCGTCGCCTATGTCGTGGGCGAGACGGCCGAGCTGGCCGACCACGTGGCCGGGCGGCTCCCGCCGTACATGGTCCCCGCTCATTGGGTGGTGCTCGACGCGCTGCCGCTCACCGCGAACGGCAAGCTCGACCGGGGCGCGCTGCCGGATCCGGGCCGCGCAGCGGCCACGGACGCCACGCCACCGCGCTCGGACGCTGAAGAGCTGGTCGCCGACGTCTGGGCCGAGGTGCTCGGCGCGGACAAGGTCGGCGCGTTCGACGACTTCTTCGCGCTCGGCGGGCACTCGCTGCTCGCCATCAGGGTGGCGGCCCGGCTGCGGGCGATCGCGGGTGTGGAGTTGCCGATCCGTACGCTGTTCGCCCGCCGTACCGTCGCCGAGCTGGCGCGCGCCGTCGAGGAGGCGCTGGTGGCGGAGGTGGCCGGGCTGTCCGACGAACAGGCGCGCAGCATGCTCGACCCGGAGGACGCGTTGTGACCGAGCTGACCGAGGCCCAGCGGGCGCTGCTGACCCAGCGGTTACGGCGGCGCAAGAGCGTGCCGACGATTCCGGCGCTGCCGGACGGTCAGGCGCCGCCGCTGTCGTACGCGCAGGAGCGGCTGTGGTTCATGGAGCAGTACGCGCCGGGGAACCCCGCGCACACGGTCCCGTTCGTGCGGCGGCTGCGCGGCCCGCTCGTCGCCTCCCTGCTGGCCGGTGCGCTGAACCAGGTCGCCGCCCGGCACCAGGCGTTGCGGACCCGCTTCCCGGTCGGCGACGACGGACAGCCCACGGTGACGGTCTCGGCCTCCGACGTCCCGCTCACTGTGGCCGCCGCCGACGACGTGGACGAGGCACGGGCGTTGGTCGACAGCTTCCTCGCCGAGCCGTTCGACCTGGTGACCGGGCCGGTGATCAGGGCTCTGCTGGTACGGCTGAGCGCCGACGACCACGTGCTGGCCATCGCCGTCCACCACATCGCCGCCGACGGCTGGTCGGCGAACATCCTGCTCCGCGAGCTCCTGACCGGCTACGACCGGAACCCCCTGCCCGACCTGCCCGTCACCTACGGCGACTTCGCCGCCTGGCAGCGCGAGCGGCCCGGCGAGGCGGCCGACGTGGCCTACTGGCGGGAACGGCTGGCCGGGCTGTCGCCGCTGGAGCTGCCCACGGACTTCCCCCGACCGCCCGAGCTGACCTACCTCGGCGCGGCGCACTCGTTCACCATCGACCCCGCGCTGGTCGCGCGGCTGGAGCGGCTGGGGCGGGAGCACGGCGCCACGCCGTACATGGTGCTGCTGGCCGCCTTCGCGGCACTTCTCGGCCGGTACGCCGGGCAGGAGGACGTGGCCATCGGCTCCCCCGTGGCCGGTCGGTCGCTGCCGGAGCTGGACGGGCTGATCGGCTGCTTCATCAACATGCTCGCGATGCGGGTGGATCTGTCGGGGGATCCGTCGTTCCTGGGGTTGCTGCACCGGGTGCGTGACCTGGCCATGGACGCGTACGCGCATCAGGAGCTGCCGTTCGAGCGGCTGGTGTCGGAGCTGAACGTGCCCCGGGAGGTGCCACGGTCGCCGCTGTTCCAGGTCCTGTTCGCGATGCAGAACTACGGCGGCGAGCCGTCGTCCGGTGGGCTGACCGTGGAGGGGTTCTCGCCGGGGGTGTGGGCCACCCGGTTCGATCTGGAGCTGTACACCGGTGGCGATGGTTCGTTCCTGTTCGTGTACAACGTCGCGTTGTTCGGGGCCGAGCGGATCTCGCGCATGGCCGGGCATTTCGCCGCCCTGCTCGACGGGATCGTGGCCGACCCGTCGGCCCCCGTCTCCACGATCGAGCTGCTCACCGCGCCGGAGCGAGAGGAACGGGAACGGTGGAACGACACCGGGCTCGACCTCGGCGACCCCGGCCTCCTGCACCGCCCGTTCGAGGAGCGGGTGCCGCAGGCGCCCGACGCCGTCGCGGTGGCCCATCCCGGCGGCGAGATCAGCTACGCGGAGCTTGAACGCCGGGCCGGGCTGCTGGCCGCCGAGCTGACGTCGGCGGGCGTCGGGCGCGGGGAGCTGGTCGCGGTCGTGATGGAGCGGGGGTGGGAGCAGGTCGTGGCGGTGCTGGGCATCAACATGGCCGGGGCGGCCTACCTGCCGATCGACGCCGATCTGCCCGACCAGCGGCGCTTCGAGCTGATGGCACGCGGCGAGTGCCGGGTCGCGGTGACCCAGCCGTGGCTGGACCTGACCCAGCCGGGGCTGGGCCTGACCTGGCCCGCCGACGTGACCCGCCTTTCGGTGGCTCCCCCGCCTGGCCCCTCGTCCGCTCCTCTGACGCCCCCCGACTGCCCGGCCGCGCCTGACGACCTCGCGTACGTGATCTTCACCTCGGGCTCGACCGGCACCCCGAAGGGCGTGATGATCGAGCACCAAGCCGCCCTGAACACCGTCCGCGACCTCAATTACCGCTTCCACGTCGGCCCGCACGACCGGATCCTCGCCCTGTCGGCCCTCAGCTTCGACCTGTCCGTGTACGACGTCTACGGCGCCCTGGCCGTCGGCGCCACCCTCGTCATGGGCGAGCCGTCGGCCGACAAGGACCCCGCCGCCTGGGCCCGGCTGGTCACCGAGCACCGCGTCACCGTCTGGAACTCGGTCCCCGCCCTCATGGAGCTCCTGGTCGACCACGCCGAGCACGAAGGCACCGACCTGAGCTCGCTGCGCTTGGTACTGCTGTCCGGCGACTGGATCCCGCTGACCCTCCCCGACCGGATCCGCGCCCTCGCCCCGGCGGCCGAGATCATCAGCCTGGGCGGCGCCACCGAAGGCTCGATCTGGTCCATCAGCTATCCGATCGGCGAGGTGGAGCCGGGCTGGTCGTCCATCCCGTACGGCCGTCCGCTGGCCAACCAGTCCTTCCGCATCCTGGACCGCGGCCGGTGTGACGTGCCCGTCGGCGTACCCGGTGACCTGTACATCGGCGGCGTCGGCGTGGCCACCGGCTACTGGCGTGACCCGGAACGCACCGCCGCCGCCTTCATCAGCCACCCCCGCACCGGCGAGCGCCTCTACCGAACGGGCGACCTGGGCCGCTACACCGCGGACGGCACGATCGAGTTCCTCGGCCGCGCCGACGCGCAGGTGAAGATCCGCGGCTACCGCATCGAACTGGGCGAGATCGAGACCCACCTCGCCCGCCACCCGGACGTGACCGAGTGCGTGGTCACCACCCACGGCTCGGGCACGCAGGCGCAGCTGGTGGCGTACGTGGTGGGCCAGGTGGATCCGACCCGCCTGCGCGGCCACCTCGCTGAGACCCTGCCCGCGTACATGATCCCCACCCGTTTCGTCCCCCTCCCCCAGCTGCCCCTGACCGCCAACGGCAAGGTGGACCGGCGCCGCCTCCCCGCCCCCACGTCATCGGCGGACGGTGCGGAACCGGGCCGGCGCGTCCCCCCGGCCACAGAGGCGGAGCGCCTGGTCGCCGCGGTCTGGGCCGAAGCGCTCGAGATGGCCGATCTCGGAGTGGACGACGACTTCTTCGACATGGGCGGGCACTCGCTGCTGGCGATCAAGGTGGTGGCCAGGCTGCGCAGGGCGCTGCCGCCCGGTGCCGCGCCGATCGCCGTGGTGGACCTGTTCAAGCACCCGACCGTCCGCGAGCTGGCCACGCTCGTCGACGGCACCGCCACCGCCTCGCGCGGGCTCCTGCACGAGCTGACGCCGCGCCGTACCTCTCCCGCCGAGCTCACCTACGTGTGCGTGCCGTACGGCGGCGGCGCGGCGGTGGTCTACCAGCCGCTCGCCGACGCCCTGCCCGCGACCTACGCCCTGTGGTCGGTGTCCATCCCCGGCCACGACGTCGGCCTGGACGAGGAGCGGCTGCCCCTGGACGAGGTGGCGGCCCGGTGCGTGAGCGAGATCCAGGAGAAGGTACGCGGACCGGTGGCGCTGTACGGGCACTGCGGCGTGGGGTCGGCCCTGGTCGTCGAGATCGCGCGACGGCTGGAGGCGGCGGGCCGCGAGCTCGAAGCGGTGTACATCGGGGCGATCTACCCCTTCGCCCGCCCTGGTAAGGGGCCCATGGCGCTGCTGTCCAAGCTGGCCAGGCGCGAGTTCCTCCGTAGCGACCGGAGCTACGCCAACTGGCTGATGTCCATGGGGCTCGACATGGGCGACCTGGAGCCGGGGCAGGCTCGGCACATCATCAGGAACATGCGGCGCGACAGCGAGGCCGCGGAGGAGTACTTCACCGGGCTGTTCGCGAGCTCGGTGGAGCGGCTGCGGGCGCCGATCGTCAGCGTGGCGGGAGAGCACGATCCGGCGACCGAGTACTTCGAGGAGCGGTACCGCGAGTGGCACTTCCTCACGCCCACGGCCGCCGTGGTGGAGCTGGACGAGGCCGGACACTTCTTCCTGAAATATCGGGCGGACGAGCTCGCCGAGATCGTCACCCGTACCCACGTCGCCATCGCAGCAGGCGGCGCAGAGGCAGTTGGTTCAGTGGACGCGGAGGCAGTTGGCTCAGGCGCTGTGGAGGCGGTTGGCTCAGACGGTGTCGAGGCAGTTGGCTCAGGCGATATCGAAGCAGTCAGCGGGGCCAGTTGGCGGGTGCGGGAGGTGTCGCGGGGCGGGGTGTCGGCCGTCGCGACCGGACCGCAGCCCAGCATGAAGCGGTTCACGGCCGTCGCCAGTGGGCAGCTGGTGTCCCTGCTGGGGTCGGCGCTGACCGGGTTCGCCATCCCCATCTGGATCTATCTGACCACGGGCTCGCTGGCGCAGTTCGCCCTGCTGTCGGTGGTCGGGCTGGTCCCGGGGATGGTGGTGGCGCCGCTGGCGGGGGCGATCGTCGATCGCGGGAACCGGCGGGCGGTCATGCTCGGCGGTGACGCCGCCGCCGTCGGTACGCAGCTCGTCTTCGGAACGCTGCTCTGGACCGAGAACCTGCAGATCTGCCACGTTTATCCACTCCTCGCACTGCTGTCGGTGGCGCTGACGTTCCAGCGGCTGGCCTACACCTCGGCGGTGCCGCAGCTCGTCCCCAAGCGGTACCTCGGGCACGCCAACGGCATCGTCCAGATGGCCGGCGGCATGACGCAGCTGCTCGTCCCCCTCGCGGCCGTCGGGCTGATGGCCGTGATCGGGCTGGAGGGCATCCTGGTGCTCGATGTGGCCAGTTACGTGTTCGCGATCGGGGTGACACTGCTGGTGCGCTTCCCCGCCGCGATGGCCTGGCGCCGCAAGGAGCCGGTGCTGGCGGAGATGGCGGCCGGGTTCCGCTACTCCTGGGGCAACCTGGGCTTCCGTCAGATGCTCCTCTACTTCGCGGTGCTGAACGTCTTCCTGTCCCCCCTGTTCCTGCTGATCTCACCGCTGGTGCTCTCTTTCGGCACGCTGCAGGATGTGGGCCGGATCTCGTTCGTGTCCGGGCTGGGGGTCTTCCTCGGCGGTCTGACCATGACGGCCTGGGGCGGGCCGAGCCGGGGGCGGATGCGAGCGGTGCTGTGGTGCACGCTGGCGCTGGCGGCGTTCTGCCTGGTCACGGGGTTGCGGGCGGATCTGGTGACGATCGGGATCGGGGCGTTCGGGATGTCGCTGTGGCTGACGCTGCTGAACGGTGTCTACGCCACGATCGTGCAGGTGAAGGTGCCGCAGCGGTTCCACGGGCGGGTGTTCGCGCTGAACACGCTGATCGCCTGGTCCACACTGCCGCTCGGCTTCGGTCTCGTGGCGCCGTACGGGGCGGCGGTGTTCGACCCGCTGCTCGCCCCCGACGGCCCGCTCGCCTCGACCGTGGGGGCGCTCATCGGCACCGGCGCCGGGCGCGGGGTGGGGCTGATGTACGTGCTGTTCGCCGTGTCGATGGCGGTGCTCGCGGCAGTGGCGCTGCGGTCACGGCTACCGGGCCTGCTCGACCAGAGCGCCGACGCGACCCCGGACGACCTGGTCGGGCTACAGGCTCTCGGGCGCAGTCTCTAGGATCTCCTTCAACGCCTGCAGGAACAGGACGACGTCCCTGCCGTTGATCAGCCGGTGGTCGTAGGCCAGGCCGATCGCCGCTGTCATCCGCTCACCGTCCGGCTGCGGTGAGGTGAGGGCGATGGCGCAGGTCTGGCCGGGGAAGATGATCGGGATGGCCATGATGATGTCGGCGTCGTGGTGGAGGGTGACGACGATGTTCCCGCCGGTGAGGTGCGCCTCGCTGAAGCCGCCGTGCTGCGCGAGTTTCCGGAACTCGGCCAGGCGTTCGGCGATGTCCGGCACGGTCAGGTGGTCGCGGATCACCGGCACGTAGAGGCCGGTTCCCATGTCGATCGTCACGCCTATGCGTGGTTGGTCGGGGACGTGGGCGGTTCTGTCGTCGATGAGTTCGGCGAAGAACATCGGGAAGTCGGCGTGCAGCCGGGCGACGGCGGCGATGAGCAGGTCGGGCAGGCCGATCAGCTTGCGTAGCCGTCTGGTCAGGGCTCGGGCCGTCTTCTGGGCCGGGGTCACGTCTACTTTTATTGCGGTGTATCCGGCGGGGATGGTCTGGTGCGACAGGGTCACGGTTCTGGCGACCGCGCGCTGGTGGTTGGAGAGCGTGTGGGCCTGGCCGCTTTTGGGAGGTGCTGCCGCGAGCCGTTCCACGTCGGCTCGGCGTACCACCTTGACCTCCAGCCCGGCCACCAGCGCGGGGTCGAGGCCGAGTTCGTCCAGCAGGGCGCGGGCCGGTGCCGTGATGATCGGTCCGCCTTCGACGGCGGGGACCGGCTCCTCCGCATCGGGCAGGGTCGGCTTCGGGCCGATTCGGGCGATCAGCTGGCCGGGGGCGCATGACGCGCCGGCCCCTACGAGTTGGGTGAGCACCCCGTCCTGCTCGCTGACCAGCTCCTCCACCGCCTTGGACGTCTCCAGCGTCACCAGCGGGTCATTTCGCCACACCCGCGCGCCGTCGGCCGCCAGCCACTCCAGCAGCGTGTACTCCGAGTCGTTGTTGTTCAGTTTCGGGACCCGGATCTCATCCATCGAGCGCCTCCAGTACGGCCCTGCTGATCGTGCTGTCCTGCAGCACCACGGCACGCTCCAGGTGCGAGGCGGTGGGGATCACGCTGTCGGCCGAGCTGACCAGGCGGATCGGCCGCCGGAGCGAGCCCCACAGCCTGGTGTGCAGGTCGGCGGCCAGGTGGCCGCCCCAGGTGCCGCCCGCGCTGCCGTCCTCCGCCACACAGACCAGCCCCACCTGTCCGAGGAGCGGCAGCACGGCGGTGGGGTCGAACGGGTACAGGCGCGACGGGACGAGCAGCGCCCCGGCGAGGTCGTGGGAGAGCAGCAGCGTACGCATGGCGGCGATGGCCCGGTGCGCCACGCCGCCGGGGGCGATCACCGCGTAGTCGAGGTCGCCGTCGAATCGCACCACGGCCACGTCCTCGACCAGGTCCCAGGAGAACAGCTCGTCCACCTCGTACATCCGGCGGGTGTAGAGGACCTTGTCCTCGAAGAGCAGGCAGGGCTCTTCCAGGGCGAGCATGCGGTCGAGGACGGAGCGGTTGTCGTGGAACGGCGACATCTCGAACAGCGAGAGACCGGGCACGCCGATGAAGTGCTTCTGGAGGTTCTGGCTGTGAGTGGGGCCGTAGCCGCGGTTGCCGCCCGAGGGGCAGCGGATGATCAGTGGCATCGGGACGCGGTGGCCGTACATGGAGACCGATTTGCCGGCGAAGTTCACGATCTGGTCGAAGGCGAGCGCGGCGAAGTCGCCGAACATCATCTCGACGATGGCCTTCTCCCCCGCCAGCGCGAGGCCGGAGGCGGCGCCGACGATCGCGCCCTCGCTCAGCGGTGTCGTCAGGACCCGGTCGGGGAAGCGGGTGGACAGGCCGCGGGTGATCTTGAAGGCGCCGCCGTAGGGGTCCAGAAGGTCCTCGCCGAGCACGTAGACGCCGGGGTCGTCGCCGAGCAGGCCGTGCAGGGCCTGGTTGAGGTCCTCGCCGACCCTCACGCGGACGTCCAGACGGCTGGGGGTCTGGCAGCCACTTCGTCGGCGATCACGTCGATGCGGGCGCGGGCCGCCGTTTCGAGGCGGGCCGACTGGTCGGCGTGTTCGGTCTGGTAGGCGGCGTACCAGTCGGGGCGTACGACGTCCGGCGGGCGCGTGTCGTCGCCCTTGCTGTGCGGGCCGAGCCGATGCGTGGCGAACTCCACCACCAACGGCACACCACCCCTGACCGTCTCCACCAAGGGCCCGAGATCTCGCCTTATTTCGGAAATATCCAAGCTAGTCACCCGGGTGTGCTCGATCCCGAAGGCCGCCGCCCGCCCCGCGATGGTCCCCGCCATCTGGAGCTCCGTCGGCGTGGACTGGGCGATGCCGTTGTGCTCGACCACCACGAGCAGTGGCAGCCGCCAGAGCTGCGCCATGTTCAACGCCTCGTACACCGCCCCCTCGCCCCACGTACCGTCACCGATGTAGACGCAGGCGAGCCCGCCGGGCTCGCGCCGCTTCAAGTGCAGGGCGACCCCGGTGGCCACCGGCAGGCTCTGCCCCTGTACCCCGGTCGACAGGTAGCGGTCGCGGCGCAGATGCTGGCTGCCGCCCACCCCGTCGCACACGGCGCCCTTCCGGCCCATGATCTCGGCCAGCAGCCCTTCGGGATCCTCGAACCGGGCCAGATAGTGGCCGTGACCGCGATGGTTGCTGAAGACCCAGTCACCGTCACGGAGCAACGGGCGCAGGGAGACGGGGACGTACTCCTGCCCGAGGCAGGTGTGGGTGGTGCCGTTGAGCTCGCCCCGCTCGAAGAGCGCGAGCAGCTTCCGTTCGAAGGACCGGATCAGCAGCAGCAGCGCCAAGTCCTCGTCAGCCAGCCTGTTCATAGGCCCCTTGAGTCCCGGGAGAACCTCCAGAAAGGCTATACAACAGCGACATATCACGTCTACGGCTACTCAGTGGCGAACCGAAAGGCCGTAGACGTCAAAGCTCGGCCATATCCCCGATGACGGCGGCCGGCGCGCCCTGGGCCGCCAGGCCGGCCCGACCGCAGCCACACCACCTAGCGGGCTGGGGCGTACTCCGGCAGAGGCCGGGCGTTCCTGGCCTGCACCCGGCGCTCCACCGCGCCGATCGCCTTCATCAACGGCAGGCGGGCGACGACGTCGCGGACGCACCGGCCGCCTTCGGTCTTGGGCACCATGAGGCGGACGTTAGGACCGATCTGCTGCTTCTTGACGACCAGCGGACGGTGGGCGAGGTCGTAGCGGGTGAAGGCGATGCGGTGGTCGCCGCCTGCGGCGGCGAGTTCTCCGGCGAGGCGGTAGGCACCGACCAGAGCCAGTTCCGCGCCCGCGCCCGAGGCGGGGGACGCGCACCAGGCGGCGTCGCCGACGAGCGTGATGCGGCCACTGGACCAGGAGTCCATCCGCACCTGGCCCAGGGCGTCGAAGTAGAAGTCGGGGTCGGCCAGGGCCGTGTCGAGCAGTTCCGCGGCCCGCCAGGACGGGTCGTCCCCGAACGCCTCGCCGATCAGTCGCTTGTGCTCGGCGACGTCCCGGTGGTCGAACTCCAGCGGCGCGGAGCGGAAGATGAAGTACGCCTTGGCCTGAGCGTGGTTGCCGGATCGGTAGATTCCGGTCATCTTGCCCGGCGTGTTGAACATCGTCACCCAGCGGTCCTCACCGAGCGAGGCGTCGGCATTGGCGAAGGCGAAGTAGTG
Organism: Nonomuraea sp. NPDC049028; assembly: GCF_043197735.1. Lineage (NCBI taxonomy): Bacteria > Bacillati > Actinomycetota > Actinomycetes > Streptosporangiales > Streptosporangiaceae > Nonomuraea > Nonomuraea sp. NPDC049028. The sequence continues at coordinate 606,731 of NZ_JBICTR010000002.1, read as the reverse complement.
GTCCTTGAACTGGACGAACTGCTCTTCGGTGCCGAAGGCGAGACGGCGGACGTTGGAGTGCATGCCGTCGGCGCCGACGACCAGGTCGAAGCGGCGGGCAGGCGCGTGCTCGAAGGTGACCGTCACCCCGTCGTCGTCCTGCCGCAGGCCGAGGATGGAGTCGCCGAACAAGTACTCGGCGTCGGTCACCTCGTGCAGCAGGGCGACCAGGTCGCCGCGCATGATCTCGACGGAGGCCGGATCCCGGGTGTCGATCCGGGCGACGGCCCGGTCGGCGGCGTCGACGAACTTCATGCCGCGTACGTCGGTGGCGAGCTCGCGGACCCGTGGCAGGAGTCCCATCCGCTCGATCACCTCGACGGCGTTGTCGCGCACGTCCACCCCGTTGCCGCCGGGGCGTAGCGCCGAGGCGCGCTCGACCACGGTGGGCTTGAAGCCGTGCCGGGCCAGCCAGTGGGCCAGGGTCAGGCCGGCGATGCTCGCACCGGAGATCAGGATCCGCTCGTTCATGGGGACTCCTTCGCGCTACGATAACTGAAATGGACGTTCCAGTTGATTATGTGAAATGAGCATTCCAGTTGTCAACATCCACTGAACCCCCGCGCCGGGCCGACGCCGTTCGCAATCGCCGGCTCGCCCTGGACGCGGCCACCGCGCTACTGACCGAGCCGGGCGTATCCCTTACTGTCGAGGCCATCGCCAAGAAGGCGGGCCTGGGGGCGGCGACTGTCGTGCGCGCCTTCGGCGGCAAGGACGCACTCCTGGACGCCGCTGTGTCCCGGCTCCTTGAACCGGTGGTGCAGCATGCCCGCGACCTCCTCGCCGAGACCACGCCCACGCAGGCCCTGCGGATCTTCCTCCGCGAGCTGATCGCCTTCCAGGCCGCGCACTACGCCATCAACGACCAGCTAGGTGGCCTGGACCTACCCGCCACCACGGCCCTGCGCGCCGACCTCGTCCGCGCCGTCGAGGAGATGATCGACGGGGCACGCCGCGACGGCGCGGTCCGCACCGACATCGACCCCGCCATCATCACGACTCTGATCGGCCAGACCGCCCTAGCGGTCGCTCGTATTCAGCCGCCGTCCCAGGAACTCACCGACGCCTACCTCACCGTCCTGCTGGACGGACTCCGCCCTTGACGGCCTCGCCCTCACCGTTCACGACCGCCATCATCAACAGCGCCGTGAACGCGAGCGTTTGAGACGAGCCACCGCCAGCGCGGCAACTCCAGCACCACGGTTACCACGGCCAGCACGGACACCAGCACGGCGGCGAACACGTGCCAGGCGGCCCACGCCGCCACCACGGCGGCCACGACCTGCAGAACGACCAGCGCGATCGTCACCGCCCCAGGCACCGCGACGATCACATTCCGCTTGTCACCCGGAGTGGAGAACAGCGTCGGCAACCCGATCAGCACCACCACCGACAGCACGGCCAGCGGCACCGAATGGGCGGCCAGGGCCCACGGAGTCGCGACCCAGGCGACCAGCTCGGTGGCGAATCGGAAGGCGGATGCGACGCGGTCGTCCGGACGCGGTGTGGAGAGCACGCGCGTAACATACCGTCCCCGTCCATGCCTGCGAACGTGCGGGCATCGGTATGCCCAAAGGTCCGAAAACCGCTGACTTTCTGGCTGGTGGCGGTGTTGTAGAGAGTATGAGCATCTACACAACGATCGACAGCCCACTGGGCGAGATCCTGCTCGTAGGCGACCCCGTACTGACCCGTGTGGCGTTCGGTGGTGCCGTGCGTCCCGAGTGGCGGCGGGACTCTGGCGCGTTCGCCGAGGCCGAGCGTCAGCTCCGCGAGTACTTCGCGGGCGAGCGGACGGCCTTCGACCTGGACCGCGTCTCGGGCGGCACCGCCTTCCAGGAGCGGGTCTGGGCCGCCGTGGACGCCGTCCCGTACGGGACCACCACGACGTACGGCGAGCTCGCCGCGAGCATCGGCGTGGCACGCGACCGGATCCGCGCGGTCGGCGCGGCCATCGGCGCGAACCCGCTGCTCGTCATCCGCGCCTGCCACCGCGTCGTCGGCGCGAACGGCTCCCTGACCGGCTACGCGGCCGGCGTCGAACGCAAGCACGCGCTGCTCACGCTCGAAGGCGCGCTGCAGCCGCAGCTCATCTGATGGAGGACATCATGAAGGCCGACTGGACGGCCCTGACCGAGGAGGTCAACGCGTACGGCTGCGCGCTGACGCCGCCGGTCCTCTCTCCGGCCGACTGCAAGGAGATCGCGAACCTGTACGGCGAGGTCGGCCGGTTCCGTTCCACGATCGACATGGAGCGCTACCGGTTCGGCCGCGGGCAGTACCGCTACTTCCGCGAGCCCTTCCCGCCGCTGGTGGCGGAGCTGCGGGCGGCGTTCTACCCGCACCTGCTGCCCATCGCCCGCGATTGGGCCGCCCGCCTGGGACAGCCCGCGCCCTGGCCGGACGACTTCGCCGAATGGCTGGACATGTGCCACGAAGCCGGGCAGACCAAGCCGACGCCCATCCTGCTGCGTTACCAGGAGGGCGACTGGAACGCCCTGCACCGCGACCTGTACGGGGACCTGGTGTTCCCGCTGCAGGTGGTCATCGGGCTCGACAAGCCGGGCGACGACTACACCGGGGGCGAGTTCCTGCTGGTGGAGCAGCGCCCTCGGGCGCAGTCGCGCGGGACGGTGACCCTGCTGCCGCAGGGACACGGGCTGATCTTCACCACCCGGGACCGGCCCGTGCGGTCCTCGCGCGGGTGGTCGGCGTCGCCGGTGCGGCACGGGGTCAGCACGGTCCGCTCGGGGTTGCGGCACACGCTGGGCCTCGTCTTCCACGACGCCTCGTGACGTACACGCTGATCGGGGCCGACGGCTGGCCGTACGTCAGCGTGCTGCCCGGGACACTGGGCGGGCATCGGCGGGCACGGCTGTACGGGCGGCTGGACTGCCCGTCGGCCCTGCGGGCGATCTCGCGTGGGGGGTATGTGCGGGAACGGGTGTTCTTCGCGGACGAGGTGACGGCCATCGCGGCTGGATACCGGCCGTGCGCGGTGTGTTTGCCGCAGGCGTACCAGGTATGGAAGACGGAACAGGCGGCGGCCGAACGGGCGATGGCTGGGCATACGGCGGCTGAGCTGGGCGGACTGCTCGGCCTGCTGGCCGCGGCCCGGCCGCGCGTGACGGCCGTCGTGATCAGTCACGGCCGCGACGCCGCCCTCTCCGCGAAGGCGTTCGCCGCCGCGTGGGAAAGCGGCCCGCAGGCGGACAGCGCGTGGGAAGGCGGCGCACAAACGGACATCGCGCGGGTAGGGACCGTGCTGGCAGACAGGGCATGGGAAGGGATTGTGCTGGGCGTTGTCGACTGGCCGGAGGAGGCGGCGTCGTGGCTCCGGCAGGCCAGGCGGTTCGTGGCGGGCCCGCCGGACGCGTGGGTGGTGGCGGGGGCGCCACTGGGCTGGGCCCGGATGAGCGAACGCCTCCGGCAGAGCACCGACTGGGACCCCGGCCGTACGTTCGGCTTCGCCTCCACCGCGCAAGCCGTCGCCCTGGCCCCGCCTGGAACACTGGAGGGCATGCGCGGAGCGGACATCGACGGCACCACCTGGCGAATCAGCCGCAACCTGATCCACCGGGACCCGGCATGATCCCACTCCCGACACGAGAGATCGCTCCAGGCGCCGTGCACGCGCCGAGCTGGCTGACGCTCGACGAGCAGCGTCATCTGGTACGGGCGTGCCGCGAGTGGGCGGCGGGCCCGGTGCCGATCCGGCACACCGTACTGCCCCGAGGCGGCGTCATGTCAGTGCAGACGGTGTGCGTCGGCTGGCACTGGCAGCCGTACAAGTACACGCGCGTGGCGGGCGACGTGAACGGCCTCCCGGTCGCCGACTTCCCCGACTGGATGGTCGCTCTGGGCCGCCGCGCCTTCACAGCGGCGTACGGCGAGCCCGGCGACGACTACACACCCGACACGGCGTTGATCAACTTCTACGACGACCAGGCCAGAATGGGCATGCACCAGGACAAGGACGAACGATCCGCCGCCCCGGTGGTGTCGTTGAGCATCGGCGACGACTGCCTGTTCCGCTTCGGCAACACGGAGACGCGCGGCAGGCCGTACACAGACGTGCGACTCGGCAGCGGCGACCTGTTCGTCTTCGGCAGCCCTTCCCGCTTCGCCTACCACGGCGTCCCCAAGGTCTACCCGGGCACCGGAGACCCCGCCACCGGCCTGACCTCGGGCCGCCTCAACATCACCATGCGGGTGACCGGTCTGTGACGTAGTGTCGCCATAACCCGTCAGCGTCCTGTCAGTGGCAGCGCATGTCGAACCCGACATCGTGATATCCGTCGAAGAACTCCACGATGACGCCCTTATACCCGTCCCGCCATGATCCGCTCGGGTTGACGTACACGGTGCCGGAGAGCTCGCGACCCTCGACACCCTCGACCACAGCGGACTCGTAGTAGCGCGCGATCTCGGCGTCCGGCAGCTTGGTGAGCAGAGACATGCGGACCAGATAGTCGCAATGATTGCTGTTGCCGGACTGAATACCCACTGTGCCCTGCACGCTGGGATCGCCTTGCTCCGTGTCTGGTGGGAGCGGGAGCATGCTCACCCGCTCCTCCAGCCGGGTCAGCTTCTCGTCGTTGCGCCATTCGGGGACCTTGAACACCAGGGCGTAGGCGACGACGGAGGCGAGGAGCGCCAGGCACACGAAGAACGGCCATCTGCTTCGCTGTTTCGGTAACGCCTCTGGGGCGGCCTCGATCAGCACCATGCCATCCTCCAGAACGCTCGTCGGGTGATCACCATTCAACAACCCGCACCGGTGGTTGCGCGGATGCCGCAAGGACACGGCTGAGCCGGGGCGCCTGCCGACCACTGTCAATGAGTTCAACGGCGACGGCGAGCCGATCGAGACCGAGGAGCCCTGCGGCCAGCGACCCCAACCCGGCTATCGCCTGGCCGGGGTGCCGGACAGCCCGGCGGCGTAGTGGAGATGTCGCCGAGAAGCGCGCGATGAGCCGCTGAACCGAGCCTGAGCTGGGCTTTCGGAAGGGCTGAACCTGCTGGTCAGCCAGGCCGACCTAAGCGCGTGCGTACCGGGGCGGCACGGGCGCGTACGGGTTCAAAGGGCGATGGGGCCGAGGTCACGGGCGGTCTCGGCGAAGTCCCTGATCAGGGTGGTCTCGGTGGCGGTGCGCCAGATGAGTGCCCAGCGGGCCAGGGGGGCGTCGCGGATGGGCACGTAGATGTGGTCGGGCCGGGCGTAGTAGCGAATGGAGTGTGCGAAACACGGTGAGACGGCCTCGCCGTTCGAGAGGAGGGGGATCATCTCGGCAGAGGTGGTGACGGTGGGGCCGACCCGAATCGGACGCCCACTGGGCGTGTGGGTGGGGACAAGCCAGTCGCGCCAGTAGTCCGGCCGGGCTCCGCCGAAGACGATCTCGTCGCCGAGGTCTTCGTACGACACCGATTCCCGCTCGGCCAGCCGGTGGCCGGGGCCGACCACGAGCACGACCGGTTCGGTGCAGACGACGGGGCCTACGGTGAGGTCGCTCTCCCGGACGGGTAACCAGGCGATCAGCAGGTCGATGTCTCCGGAGCGCAGCAGTCTGAAGGGATCGGCGAAGCCGGCGTAGCGGAGTTGGAGGTCGCATTCGGGGTTGCGGCTCTTGAAGGCGTCGAACAGCGGGCGCAGGTCCTGGGGGTTTTCGTTGACCATGCCCAGGCACAGCACGTTCGACTTGCCGCGGGCGGTCAGGGCGGCGCGTTCGATGCCGTCTAGCAGCCCGCGGTACATCGGCTTGATGTCGTCGAAGAGCTGCTGTCCGATGGGGGTGAGCGCCACGCGGCGGTTGTCGCGTTCGAACAGGGCGGCGCCGACGCGGCGTTCCTGCTTCTTGATCGCCTGGCTCACGCGGGCCGGCGTCACGTGCAACCGTTCCGCCGTACGGCCGAAGTGCAGCTCTTCGCAGAGGGTCAGGAAGATCTCGATATCGCGAAGTTCCACACGGCCCCGTTCGTTGTTTAGTGAGAGGTTAAGGCACGGTACCGAATCCGGCGTTGTCGTCGCGGATGGCCTGGCGGCACGCTGGTCGCGTGAACATCATCGCTTCCGCGGTGACGCTGAACGTTGACGACGTGGCAGCGTCCAGTGCTTTCTTCACCACCCACCTGGGCTTTCACGAGTCGGTGGCGAATGGGGCATATGCCTGTCTTGTCCGGCCGGACACCACCGCCGACATCGTGCTGCAACTGCGAGAAGCCGGAGAGCGGCCCGCGACCGGGGTCGTGGTGACCTTCACCGTCACCGACGTCGCCGCCGAGCACGACCGGCTCGTGCGTGAGGGGGCCGCCGTCAGCGTGCCGCTGCGCAAGGAGCCCTGGGCGGAGCGGCTGTTCGAGTTGACCGACCCCAACGGCATCGTGGTCCGGCTCGTCGAATGGGCGGCGCCGGCCGGCGCCTGAGCGCCATGGCCGTGGCCAGGCATGCGGCAGAGCCCGGCAAGACCAGTAGAGCAATCCACACCGGACTGAGTGCCGTGTGCGCAGAGCAAGAACACATACCCGAAAGGACGTTGAGACATGTCAAAGATCGCCAGCTGGGACATGAAAGGCAACTGGCAAAGCACAGGCGCTTGGGAGACCCAGGGACGCTGGGAAGAGCACCAGCGCGCCCAGCTGTCCAAGGCGGGGCTGCAACGGATGCGTGAGGTGCTGAGCGGCCACGTCGCGTCCGGCGCGGTTCCCGGCCTGGTCGCGCTGGTCAGCCTCGGAGACGACACGCACATCGAGGCGATGGGCACGATGCACGTGGGCGGCGCCGAGCCGATGCGGCGGGACACGCTCTTCCGGATGGCGTCGCTGACCAAGCCGGTCACGGCCACGGCGGTGATGATCCTCGTCGAGGAATGCCGGCTGCGCCTGGACGACCCGGTCGACGAATGGCTGCCCGAGCTCGCGAACCGCCAGGTGCTGGCCCGGATCGACGCCCCGCTGGACGAGACGGTGCCCGTGGCCCGGCCGATCACCGTACGCGATCTGCTGACCTTCACCTTCGGCTTCGGGGTCGTGCTGGCGCCGCCGGACACGTACCCGATCCAGACCGCGATCCGCGAGCTCGGCCTGGACACCACCTCGCCGGACTTCGGGCCGGAGGAGTGGATCCGGCGGCTCGGGACACTGCCGCTGATGCGTCAGCCGGGCGAGCTGTGGCAGTACCACGTCGGGTCCGACGTGCTCGGCGTGCTCGTCGGCAGGGTGACCGGGCAGTCATTGGAGGAGTTCGCGCGCGAGCGGCTGTTCGGGCCGCTCGGTATGAAGGACACCGGCTTCCATGTGCCCGCCGACCAGATCCACCGGCTGCCCACCAGCTACGCGCACGACCCCGAGACCGGCGAACCGGTGGTCTGGGACGAGGCCGCAGGCGGGAAGTACAGCCGCCCGCCGGTTTTCCAGGCCGGCGGCGACGGGCTGGTGTCGACCGTCGAGGATTACCACGCGCTTTACCGGATGCTGCTCAACAAGGGGACCTTGAACGGCGAGCGGATCCTTTCCCCGGCCTCGGTCGCGCTCATGACGATGGACCACCTGACGCCGGAACAGAAGGCTGAGAAGGACGCCTTCGGCGACCACTTCGGCCGGCACGGCGGCTTCGGCTTCGGCATGGCGGTCCGCACCCACCGCCGCGACCTGGCCTCGCCGGGCCAGTTCGGCTGGGACGGAGGCCTCGGCACCACCGCGTACGCCGACCCTGCCGAGGACCTCGTCGGCATCCTGCTGACGCAGAGCGCGATGGACTCCGTCCATACCCCCCGCCTCCACCGCGACTTCTGGACCACCGCCTACCAGACAATCGGGTAAAGCCCCGAATGTGATTCAGGTCATGGAATGAGTGTGCACTTCGGCCAGGAGCGTTATCGGCACGGTTCCTATCGTTGGTCCATCAGAGCAGTCATGACCATCGAAAAGGAAAACGTCATGTCGATTAAGCGCCGGATGTTAATCCTGGCCGCAGGCGCTGCCGCCGCCGGTACGATTCTCGCCGGATCTGCCACCGCCGCCAATGCCGCACCCTCGCACACCATTAAAACGTTGGCGAACATCTGCGTCAGCGCTCCCGTCATCGGGACCACGTGCGCCCCTCTCAGCCCGCCGCCGGTCAATGTGCTGGACTCCGGCCGACCCACTGCGGTCAATGTGCTCCAAGTAACGTCCGGCGCGTTCACCGGAAAGATCGAGCTCAAGGCCCAGATCGACGCGGCAGGCGTCGTCCGCCATCAGCTCGTTTCCGCGCGGCTGCTCCAGAACGGCAGCCTGGTGGCCAGCCCGCTCTCCACCTCGCCTACGATCGTCCAGCCCACCGGCGGCCCCACCAACCTTGCCGGAGGGACCATCAGCGGGTCGGGAGGCAGCATGGTTTTCGGGGCAAGCACCGAGATCCTCAACTGAAGCCCAGCCATACTGGCTGACGCAAAGGCTTGTCGTACGCGGTTCGACCCCCGCCGTCTGACCCTGGAAACGCCCGTGCGTCAGCGGGCGGCGAAGTCCTGCGTCCAGTAGAGCTGTCCCTGCGCGTCCTTGGCCGCGCCCACCCCGATGAGGGTGTACGAGCAGTTCATGATGTTCTGCCGGTGGCCGGCGCTGTTCATCCAGGTTTTGACCACCTCGGCTGCCGATCGCTGACCCATGGCGATGTTCTCGGCCCAGGCCGAGCCGGTGAAGCCGGTCGCGCGCATGCGGTCGACCATGTCGCGGCCGTCCTGAGAGTCGTGGTCGAAGTAGTCGTTCTTCGCCATGTCGGCTGAGTGCCCGAACGCGGCCTTGCGCAGCCGCGCGTCATGCTTGAGGGGGTGGCAGCCGCCCTTGGCCCGCTCGGCGTTGGCCAGCCGGACGACGTCGTTCTCCAGTGCCGTGCCGACGGACGTGATGGACGCCTTCCTCTCAGGAACCGTCGGCGCCTTCGTCTCCCGCGTTGCGCGGCTGGGGGTGACGCACGTCAGCCGTACGGCCTTGGACCTGGCGGTGCCGCCCCGGTAGTCCGTGGCGACCGCGTAGTACGTGCCCGGCGCGCAGGGCAGTTGCAGGGCGATGCGGCCCTTCCTGGTGGCGCCGCTCTTGACCACCGGATCGGCGCCGGGGACGGCGCGCATGACTCGGATGCGCAACAGCGCCGGGTGCACACAGCCTTGGCGGGTGGCCGAGGTCCGGATCCTGAGCGCGGAGACGTCCGGCCTGACCGCGTTCACGTGGCACTCGTCCGATCCAGGGGTCGGCCGGGGAGCCGGCTGTGCCGGCGTCGACGCCGGTGCCGCGCCGTCCGCAGGCGCGGTCGCCTCGGGCACCGCTCCGGCCGCTCCGCCCGGCGGCAGGTCGGCGGACGGGGTGCAGGCGGCGAGGCTGGCGACGGCGGCGAGTACCCCCAGGGGTCTCAGCATGGGTTCCTCCAGTGGCGGAGCGGCTGGTGGTCCCGCATTCTGTCGCCCCATTACCGGACTTGTCACGCAAAACTGGACATTTCCCCTTGTGATTAATGTCAAGCGATTGGCCAGCGCCCGCACCGGTGCCGTCACGCCGTCAAGGCGCCCCACGCTGCCTGCCCGATGCACATGACCAGGCTGACGACCACGACCAGACCGATCAGAGAGAAGATCACTCCGGCCCTGGACGGTTTGCGGATCGGCAGGTCGTCGCCCAGCAGTTGAGCGATCCTGGCCTCGGCTGCGCCGTCGAAAGCCGCGGCTGTCGCCGGTGCGGGGCCGGCGCCGTCCATCCGGGTCAGCGCCCGTGCCACCGCCTTGGCGCCCAGCCGGTCGATCGCGGCCCGGTCGGCTGACAGCTCGGCCCGTTCGCTCTGCCGCCCGAACCACCATCCCGCCAAGGGCAGGAAGAACAGGACGTCAGCGGCGGCGCGGAGCATGAGACGGCGCAGCGGGTCACGGCGCCGCGCGTGTGCGGCCTCGTGGACGAGGATCGCGTCGAGCTCTTCGGCGGGGATCGCCTCGGCGGCCTCGGCGGTGAGGTAGAGGCGTGGCCGCAGCACTCCGGCGCAGAAGGCCGCCGGATTCGCACCGGCCAGACAGACGACACCTGGAACGCCGCTTCGCCGTATCGCGCCCTCAAGACCGGCCGGCTCGGCCGCCCGCGGGAGTGCGGCCAGACTGCGGGCGGCGGCGACGCCGAGCCAGGTGGCGCGGGCGGCGACAGCCAGCAGGCTCGCCCCGGCCACGACGGCGATGGAGACGAGCCAGCACTGGGCCATCGTCATCCCGGCGGAAACGCTGGGGTGCCATACCAGGCGGACGCCTATCAGTCCGGCCAGCACTGCCAGGCCGATGCGGTTGTGCCGCCACAGGTAGACGATCACTCGGTCAGCTCCCGCAGGCGGCGCCGCTGCTCGGGCGACAGGCCGTCGAGGTGTGCGGCGAAGGCGGCCAGTGCGGCGTCGCCGTACTTGTCCACGAAGCCCGCGGCGGCCTGACGGCTCGACTGGGAGAGGAACTGAGCGGGCGTGACCGCGGCCCGGTATTCATGGGCGCGGCGACCCGGCTCGGCGTGAGCCGCCAGCATTCCCTTGTCGGCCAGCCGTCGCAACGTGGTCATCACGGTGGTGTAGGCCAGCTCCGGCACCAACCCCTGCACGTCCCGGACCACGAACGGCTCAGTGACCGCTCCCGTCCACACGGCCCGCATGAGCCGCCCCTCCAGCGGGCCGAGAACGGCGACCGCCCGATCCAGTTCATCCTGCACGACGTCATACTACTATCCACTGTGAGTACTATCTTTAGATAGTAGATCGTCCGATTCGAGGAGCTTCTATGTCGCACACCGAACATGCGTCTGTCGCCAACCCCGAGCAGGCCAAGGCGTGGAACGAGGGCGACGGCCGGCACTGGGTCGCCCACCGGGATCGCTACGACGAGATGATGAAAAGGATCAGTCCCCACCTGTTCGAGGCGGCCGCCATCGCCCCCGAGGACCACGTGCTCGACATCGGGTGCGGAAGCGGCCAGACCACCTGCACGGCCGCTCGGGGCGCGCAGGACGGCCAGGCACTCGGCATCGACCTGTCCGCTCCCCTGCTGGAGGAGGCCCGGCGCCGAGCCAAGGGCGAGAACCTCGGCAACACGCGCTTCGAACAGGCCGACGCACAGGTTCACCCCTTCGCCGCGGCGAGCGTCGATGTGGCGATCAGCCGTTTCGGGGTGATGTTCTTCAACGATCCTGTGGCGGCCTTCACCAACATCGCACGGGCGACTCGCCCCGATGGGCGTCTGGCGTTCCTGTGCTGGCGGAAACCGCTCGACAACGAATGGATCACCGAACTGGGCGCGGTCCTGGCCTCGTACGTCCCCCTGTCCGGTTCCCTCGACAACGACGGCCCGGGGCCCTTCTCCCTGGCGGCATCCAGTCGGATCACCGATCTCCTGCGCACAGTCGGCTACACCCAGATCAGCGTGGACCCTGTGGACGAGCCCATGAGACTCGGGGACGACGTGAACGACGTGCTGGACTTCGTCTCCCAGATGGGCCTGGTCAGCGGCCTGCTCGACAAGGCCGACGAAGAGACGAGAGTCAAGATGCTCGACGCCCTCCATGAGCGCCTCGCCTCGCACGAGACGGCGGCCGGAGTCTTCCTCAGGAGCGCGGCCTGGCTGGTCACCGCTCGACGTCCCAGATGAGCTCCCGGTACTGAGATCAGCGAGAGGTGAGACGGATGGAATCGAGGCCGCGCGACGAACGGTTGCGCCGCTACTGGGACAAGCAGTCCGGCTCCTACGACAAGCAGATGACCTTCCTCGACCGGAAGGTGTTCGGAGACACCCGTTCGTGGATCTGCGGGCAGGCCGGCGGCGACACCCTTGAGGTCGCCATCGGGACGGGCCTGAACCTCCCCCTCTACCCGGAGGACGTACGGCTGACCGGCATCGATTGGAGCCCGGCCATGCTGGACATCGCCCGGCGCCAGGCCGCCTCCCTGGGCCGGGAGGTGGACCTGCGTGAGGGGGATGCTCAGGCGCTCGACTTTCCGGACGAGAGCTTCGACACGGTTGTCGGCACCTTTTCCCTTTGTGCGATCCCTGATGATCGGCGAGCGATCGCCGAGATGGTGCGCGTACTCCGGCCTGGCGGCGTTCTGCTGCTCGGTGACCATGTGGCCGCGTCAGCGTGGCCGGTCCGGGCGGCTCAACGCCTGATCGAACTGGTGACCGTGCCCCTGGGAGGCGAGCACTTCCTGCGCCGCCCCATCGAGCGGCTACCTGATCACGGCCTGACCGTTGAACGTCACGACCGGTTCAAGCTCGGCATCGTCGAACGGTTGGCCGCCCGGAAACCTCCCGGGTGACCAACGTACGGCTATGAGACGGCGGACACCGGGATGTCCGTAAATTTGGTGCCTTCGCAGGACAACCACCACCAGAAGCTGTCAATTACCCCCTCCGATCAGGAGGGATGCAAAATTACCCCAGGGGGGTACTTGACGCTTCGGACATAATGGCCCACCGTATACGCCATGGACATGTAAGCCCCAACCTGGGGATGTCCACGGTTCACGGGGGTTTAGAGCCGGGCGACTGCTGCATGACAAGGAGCCCATGGTGGCGAAGAAGATACGTATTCAACCCCTGCTGGCGGCAGGCCTGTCCACCGCCCTAACGATCACCCTGTCGGCGTGCGGCCACAGCTCCGCGGACGCCGCCGACCTCCTGCAGCGGGTCAAGGAGTCCGGCACCCTCCGGGTGGCCCAGACGCAGGCCAATCCGCCGTGGAACTTCCTGGACGGCGGCAAGCCCGCGGGCTACGACGTCGACGTGGCCAACGAGCTCGCCAAGCGGCTCGGCATCGCCAAGGTCGAGTTCGTCGCCTCCAACTACCAGAGTTTCATCGCGGGCGTTCAGGCCGGCCGGTTCGACGCTGTCGTCGCCGGTCAGACCATCACCCCGGAACGTGCCAAGCAGGTGGACTTCTCCCGCCCGTACGAGGTCAACGGGATCTCGATCTTCGTGGCCGACGCCAATTCCGACATCACTGGGCTGACCGATCTTCAGGGCAAGAAGATCGCGGTGACGGCCGGGACCACGCAGGCGGCCTTCGCCAAAAAGAGCATCGCCGACGCCGACATCAAGACCTACGACAACGCCACACTCGGGCTGACCGAGGTGGCGCGGGGGCGGGCCGACGCCGTGCTGGCGTCACGGTTCCAAGGGGCGTTCCTGGCGGCGAAGAACAACCTGAAGGTCAAGGCCGCAGGGCCGCTGCTCGAATCGGAGGTCAACGGGATCTCCTTCGCGAAGGGCTCGGCGAGCTTCAAGCAGGCCGTCGACAAGGCGCTCAACGACATGATCGCTGACGGCACCCTGACCGCCATCTCCCGCAAGTGGCTGGGCGGTCTCGACATGACGCAGGAACTCGCCAAGGTTCCGGCGAGCTGAGCAGGGAAGGTACTCATGGATCTGCTGGTCGACTCCTTTCCCGATCTCCTCACCGGCCTGGTGATCACCCTTCTCCTCGGTGTGGTCTCCTTCATCCTGGGCAGCGTCCTCGGGGCCGCGATCGTGCTGGCGAAAATCTCCGGCAACCGCGTCCTCTCCGCCGTGGCGACCGCGTACGTCTCGGTCTTCCGCGGCACGCCGCTGCTGATCCAGATCATGATCATCTACTTCGGGCTGCCGCAGATCGGCCTGGAGATTCCGCCCATCCCGTCGGCGATCATCGCCTTCACCCTGTTCACCGCCGCCTACCTCAGTGAGAACTTCCGCGCGGGCATCCTCGGCGTCGACAAGGGACAGTGGGAGGCGGCGGCCTCGATGGCCATGCCGTACGGGAAGACGCTGCGCCGCGTCATCTTCCCCCAGGCCATCAGGATCGCCCTGCCGCCCGTGGGCAGCCGGTTCATCGCCCTGATGAAGGACACCTCCCTGGCCTCCGCGGTCACCGTGGTGGAGCTGACCAGGGTGGCCGAGGGCATCGGCACCTCCACCTTCCGCTACATGGACGCGCTGCTGATCGTCGGACTCATGTACTGGATGATCAACACCCTCCTGCAGGTCGGCCAGCAGGCTCTCGAACGCCGGATGAGAAAGGCCTACGCATGAGCAACTCAGAACCCATCGTGAGCGTGCGCGGGCTGACCAAGCGCTTCGGTGACAACGAGGTGCTCAAGGGCATCGACCTCGACGTGCGGCCGGGCGAGGTCGTGGTGGTCATGGGCCCGTCCGGCTCCGGCAAGACCACCCTGATCCGCTGCCTCAACCTGCTGGAAGAGCCCGACTCCGGCACCGTCCGCCTGTGCGGCAACCACGTCGACTGCGGCACGCGCCAGGGCGGGCGTCGCGCCAGGGCCACCCGGATCCGCGAGATCCGTCGGCATTCGGCGATGGTGTTCCAGCAGTTCAATCTCTTCCCGCACCTGACGGCGCTGCAGAACGTCATGGAAGGCCCGATCTCCGTACGGAACGTGCCCCGCGCCGAGGCGACCGAGCTCGCCCGGCGGCTGCTCGCGCTGGTGGGCCTCGGCGACAAGTGCGACTGCTACCCCGCCACGCTGTCCGGCGGTCAGAAGCAGCGCGTCGCCATCGCCCGGGCACTGGCGATGGAGCCGCAGGTCATCCTGTTCGACGAGCCCACCTCCGCGCTGGACCCCGAATTGCACGCCGAGGTCCTGCAGGTCATCCGTGACCTGGCCGGAAACGGGATGACCATGGTCATCGTGACGCACGAGACCGCCTTCGCCCGCGATGTGGCCGACCGGGTGGTGTTCATGGACGGCGGGAACGTCATCGAAGAGGCTCCCCCGCAGCGCTTCTTCACCGCGCCCGCGCATCCCCGCGTGCAGGCGTTCCTGCGCCTCATCGGCCCTTCGCACAACGGCCGCCCCTCACTCGAGAACGTGGAGCGAACATGATCGACCTCGCACGGGCCCGGGAGCTGACCCCGGGCACCGCGAACACCGTCCATCTCAACAACGCCGGAGCCTCGCTGCCCTCCACAGCCGTACTGGAAGCGACTGTCGGGCATCTGCGCCTGGAGGCGGAGATCGGCGGGTACGAGGCGGCCGACCGCGCCGCCGACCGCGTCGAGGCGGCCTACGACTCGGCCGCCCGGCTGCTGAACTGCTCCCGCGACGAGATCGCGATCGTCGACAGCGCGACCCGCGCCTGGGACCTGGCCTTCTACGCCATCCGGTTTCGCCCCGGCGACCGGATCCTCACCAGCAAGGCCGAGTACGCCAGCAACTTCATCGCCTACCTGCAGGTCGCTCGCCGCCATGGCGTGAGCGTCGAGGTGGTGCCCAACGACGGACTCGGCCAGCTCTCCGTCGACGCGCTGCGGGCGATGATGGACGAGCGCGTACGCCTCATCTCCGTCACCCACATCCCCACCAACGGCGGCCTGGTCAACCCGGCCGCGGAGATCGGCAAGATCGCGGCCGAGGCGGGCGTGCTGTACCTGCTCGACGCGTGCCAGTCGGTGGGCCATATCCCCGTCGACGTCGAGCAGATCCGCTGCGACATGCTGTCCACGACGGGGCGCAAGTACCTGCGTGCGCCCCGTGGGACTGGCCTGCTGTACGTCCGGCGGGCCGTACTCGACCAGCTCGATCCCCCCTTCCTCGATCTGCGGTCCGCCAAGTGGACGGCGCCCGGCCGGTTCGAGATCCAGCCGGGCGCCCGCAGATTCGAGAACTGGGAGTACGGCGTGGCGGGCCGGGTCGGCCTGGCGACCGCCGTCGAGGAAGCCCTCGCCTGGGGCCTGGACGACATCCGCGACAGCGTCTACCTGCTCGGCGAGACCCTGCGCGAACGGCTGGCGGCCGTTCCCGGCTGTACCGTGCGGGACGTCGGCGCCGAACGCTGCGGCATCGTGACCTTCACTCTTGACGGTGTCACGGCCGACACGATCAAGGCCTTCATGGCGGAGCGCCAAATCAATGTCAGCGTGTCGCGAGCTCCGTCAACGCTCCTCGACATGACCGACCGCGACATCTCCGAACTCGTCCGAGCGTCGGTCCACTACTACAACTCCGAGGAGGAACTGGACCTCTTATGCGAGGAACTGACCCGGCTCAGTGCATGACGTGAGACCGCCCGGGCACGCATGAAGATCCCTTCATCTGCTATGCCATCTAGTAGCGAATATTCAGCAGTTGCTAGATTTATGCAAAAGCGATGAAGGGCTCCCATGCAGACCAGCAGCCGACGATTCACCCGGACCGACGTCCTACGCCTGATCCCCCTGCTCGGCGTGGTCGCCGCTCTCCACGTCGCGGGGTTCGGGCTGTTCGCCTACTACAACGCCCAGCCCGCCTACCACAACCTGACCGACGGCCGCGGCCAGCTCGTCTTCGCCTCCGCCGCCGGGATCGTCTACCTGCTCGGCATGCGCCACGCCTTCGACGCCGACCACATCGCCGCCATCGACGACACCACCCGGCTCCTGCTGCAGAAGGGCCGGCCCTCGCAGGGCGTGGGGCTGTTCTTCTCGCTCGGCCACTCCACCGTCGTGCTGGCACTGTCGGTGGCGGTCGCGTTCGCCACGCAGGCGGCCGTGCGGTTCCAGAGCTCGTTCGCCGACATCGGTGGCATCATCGGCACGACCGTCTCAGGCACCTTCCTCTACCTGGTGGCCGGGCTGAACCTGGTCATCTTCGCCGGCATCTGGAAGATGTGGCGACAGGTACGCCAAGGTGCCTACGAACCGGAGCGGCTCGAACGCCTGCTGGCCGAACGCGGCCTGCTGAACCGCCTGCTCAAAGGCCGCTACACCCGGCTGATCAGCGCCGGCTGGCACATCTACCCGGTCGGCCTGCTGTTCGGGCTCGGCTTCGACACCGCCACCCAGGTCGGCCTGATCGGCGTCTCCGCCGGAGCGGCCGCAGGCGGTCAGCTCCCTCCGCTGGCCATCATCTCGCTGCCGTTGATCTTCGCCGCGGGCATGTCGCTGTGGGACACCCTCGACGGCGCGTTCATGGCCCACGCCTACAACTGGGCCTTCAGCAACCCGCTCCGCAAGATCTACTACAACCTCTCCACCACCGGCCTGTCCATCTTCGTCGCCTTCGCCGTCGGCACCGTCGAACTGCTCGGTATCCTCGCCGACCAACTCGGCCTGGCCGACCGTCAGCCGTGGGCCGCTCTTGCCGCCATCGACCTCAACACGATCGGGTACGGGATCGTCGGCGTCTTCCTCCTGACCTGGCTGGGCAGTGTCGCGTACTGGAAGCTCGCCAAGCTCGAACAGCGGTACGCCCAGCCGGTGACCGCCGAAACCGACCTCCGATGAACATCACGCGCGGCTTCGTCTGGCCAGGTACACGGTCAGTGACAGCATGACCAGTCCGGCCAGATACAAGCCGGCGCCCGCTGCGATCTGCCCGCCGGTCACTACCGCCTGACCTGCTGGAAGGTAGATGTCACGTCTCTGCCGCACGACCTTGCGGTCAATCGGGAGCCAGGCCTCGACCACGCCGCCCCGATAACGCATCTCCGCGTACAGGAACCACCGGCCCTCCTGGTCGGCCCGTACCTGGCCACGGCATCCACCAGGTGTCGAACCAAGCGGACCGGCTATCTCCTCTCCGGCCCGGCGAGCGACCACTCTGAGCGGCGTCATACCCCCACACCCCTCGACCGTGAGCGTCATCCCCCCAGAGCCGTCCGAGGTGCCGGTCAGCACGGCCGTAGCGACAACCTGCCCCTGTCCGGGATCGTGCGCCGAAGCAGGCTCTGGATCCAGGACGGTCAGACCGAGCGGCAGCAGCAGTGCGACGACCGCGACCGCGCCACGCATCCGGCGCTCGCCCAAGATCACGACCGCGCCGAGGGCGGCCACCACCAACGCGGGCACGAGCACGGCGTCGGGACTGACACTGCCGATGCCCAGCACGGAGGACAGGTAGGAAGTGACGGCGGCCCCCGCCGCTCCTGCCGCGTAAGCGGTCACGGGCCGCCGCCACGGCAGGTCGATCACCGCCAGCCCGACGACGGCCAGCGGAAGGTCGGGGCTGGTACGCCCGAGGGCCGGCAGCAGCGCGGTGATCACCAGCCGCGCGAGCACGTAGACGCCGACCGCTCCCGCCACGAGATGCCGGCGCGGTGCCAGCGACCGCAGCAGCACGGCCGCGTACATCGAGCAGACCAGCAGCACGGGGAAGTACAGCACCTCGGAGAACTGCGGCACGTCCGTCTCGAACTCCATCACCGACGTGACAGCGCTGCCCAGCAGCAATGCCCCGCCGGCCCACCACAGCGGTCGAGGGCTGTCCGGCCGCATGCCCGCGAGCACCCCGCCGATCAGGGCCAGTGTGCTGAACACGGTCAGCATGTGGCTCGGGCTCCACAGCACCGAATCCCGGCCGAAGGCGTCGTGCCAGAGTGCGTCGACGGGCGCGGAAGCCAGCGTGGCCACGCCGCCGACAGCGGCGATGAGCAGCGGAGGTTGTCTCAGCACGGCGATCAGCGATCGCGTACGCCACAGCGTGAGCAGACCCCAGCCTGCCACTGTCAGCCCCACGACGGCCACCGCTCCATACAGCAGCAGGTGCGGCGGTATTAGCGCGTCGTCCCTGCCGATATCGGTGTGCCAGGCATCGTCCCAATACGTGGCGAACAGCGAGATAAAGCCGGCCGCCACCACGAGGACGACCGCAGCGGGAGAAAGGCGCTGTGGCGCTCCGTCGTCCGGCATGTCATCAGTCATGCCGTCAGCCTGGCCCTGCCGCCTCCTCGATCGCTTGTACGGAGCGGCTGACCTTCACTTCCAGCTCATCCCGCGAGCCAGCACCGAGGGTGCCAGTCCGAACATGGCATGCGTCACCCGGGTCAGATGGGCGCTGTCGGTGAATCCGGCGGCATGCGCGGCATCCGTCAGCGAGCCACCTGCGCGTACGGTGTCCATCGCCGCGCGCAGCCGCGCCCACCGTACGTACGCCGTGAACGGCAACCCCCATTGCTCACTGAACAGATGCCCCAGCCTGCTCGGCGACAGGCCCACCCGCGCCGCCAGGTCGCGCAGCCGCAAAGGACCGGCGATGCCCCGCCCGACCAGCTCCATCACCTGCCGGACCACCCGATCCGGACAGGCGGCGCGCGACTCGCTCAGCAACGCCAGCGCCGCATCGGCGAACTTCTCATCAACCTGAAGCGCCAGCAGGCCGGCCACCAGGCTCTCCCCGTCGTCCTCCAGAAGAGCCGGATCGAGATAGACGGACGCTCCGAACGCGTCCTCGGCGCGCATGGCGTGCGGGACCCCGGCGGGTATCGCCACTGCCGACACGCTCCTCTCGGCTGCCCGCTCGTCGGTGAGGATGACGCGGCCGGAGCTGACGACAAGCAGTTGCACGGCGGCATGCGCGTGAGCGCGCGCGTCGCCGAGCCTGCCGATGTACACCAAAGCGCCCGGCCTCAGCCACACCGCTCCCGTCCATGACGCCATGTCTGACATGACTACGATGATAGATAGTAGGAACGGTCCAGGCGCAGCAATCCCACCAAAGGGGATTGACCACCATGAGTCGGTGAATTAAAACCAATTCACCGACTCATTCTCACGCTATGGACATCAAACCTGTGCGCCGCGAGCGGCGCGGACGACGGCGGCTGGCCACTGAGAACCCCGAGGTCCAGCGGCGGTTGCTCGCTGCCGCAGGGGAGATCATCGCCTCAGATGGCTGGCCGGCCCTACGCATCGAGGACCTCGTCCGGCGTGCCGGGCTGTCGGTCGGCACGTTCTACCTGTACTTCGACAACAAGGCCGACCTGTTCGTCCAGCTCGTCATCCAGCACACCGAACGGCTGCAGGCACGGCTGCGCGAGGCATACGACGCAGAAGGCACCGCGCAGGACCGCCTCGACCGGGCCCTGGACGCCTACCTCGACTTCGTCACCGACACCGGACCGGGCTTCCTGCACTTCCGCAACGCCGGCAACATCGAGACCACCATCGGCCCGCTGTCCACGTGGGCCTTCGAGCAACATGCGAGCGACCTGCGGCCCATCCTGGAGACGGCGATGGGTGAAGGGGCGGTCCGCCGCGACGACCCGGACCTTCTCGCGCAGGCCATGCTCGCCCTGAACCAGCACATCGCCGCCTTCTGGCTGGAGCACCCCGACCGGTACTCCCGCCGGCAGATCAAGCAGTTCCTCTCCGATTTCGTCGCCTTCGGCCTGAACGGCAACCGCTGAGCAGGCTCATACTTCCTGGCTGAAACAAGGGAGACGCACATGCGAAATCGCACCCTCGTCGTGCTGGTCAGCGCGCTCCTCCTGGTGGTGATGTCCGCGCCTGTCAGGGCCGGCGCGGCGTCGTACGAGCCCCCCGCCTGGAATCCGCCCGCCGGTCAGAACGTCACGACCGTCCGCTGGGGCCCCATCACCATTCCCGCCATGTCCGGCGGCAAGGTGGGCGAGATCAAGAACGAGATCGCGCTCGACGGCAACTGCAACCCGCTCATCGGCATCATCACCAGTTGCCGCAGCATGAAGATCGCCAAGCCGTGCGAGAACTGCTACATCACCGGCATCATGCCCGACCTCGTCTTCGCCGGGACGAACACCGGCGTCAACATGGACACCGGCGGCATGCTCCACCACGCCGTCAACGTCAACTTCAGCCGCTGGGACGCCACCTGCCCACCCGGCCTGGGAGACTCGATCAACCGACTCGGCCTGCTCCAAGGCGGCAACGAACGCTTCTTCGCGGCCGGCAACGAACGCACGCTCAACACCCTCTACACCACCGGCAACAACGGCTACTACGTCAAGGCCGGTGACAAGTGGGGTCTCATCTACGACCTGATGAACATGACCGAGCGGCCGATCACCGTCGAGTTCAAGTACACCTTCAGCTGGGTCCCGAACGCCACCCGGGTCGACCCGGTCTGGCTGGACATCGACCAGTGCGGCGACTCCGAGCGCTCCATCCCGGCCGGCTACTCCGACTCACACTGGACCACGATCGCGGCGCGCGCCGGGACCCTGGTGGCGGTCGGCGGCCACGCCCACGACCACAGCATCAGCGTGTCCCTGGAGAACGCGACCAAGAACCGCTACTTCTGCACGTCAGTCGCGGGGTACGCGCCGGACTCCATGGACGTGCCGGCAGGACCGGGAGCCGGTACGGACGGGCATCCGGCGAGCGCGAACACCGTGACCACGGACGGGCATCCCAACGCACCGCTGATGGCATACATGGGATCGGTATCGGACTTCAGCCCCTGCGAACCGGACCTGTCCTTCTCTCTCGGCGACCGGATCCGGGTGCACACCCAGTACAACGAGCCGGCCGCCTATGACAGCGCCATGGGCATCATGGTGGCGTTCGTCCGCTGGCGGTGACCAGTTGAGACCGGCCCTGGCGCTTTGGCGCGCCCGGGCCGGTCACCAACGAGCCGAGGACGGTCCGATCAAACGGCGGTCAGTTCGTAGCCCGCCTCTTCGACGGCATCGCGAACGAGGGCCTCTTCTGCGGTTCCGGCCACGGTGACCGTGCCACTGGTCAGGTCCACCTCAACGTCGGTGACCCCGTCCACCTTGGAGATCTCCGACTTCACCTTGCCCGCGCATCCGCCGCAGGTCATTCCGCTCACCTTGTACGTGCTGCTCATGACATTTCCTCCTGGTTCAGATAACTAACCCCCGAGGGGTATTTTGCATCATATACCCCCTATGGGTATAGTCCGCGACCATGAGAACGCTGAACACCGTTGCCGTCGTCGGTGCCTCCCTGGCCGGCCTGCGTGCCGTGCAGACGCTCAGGCGGGAGGGCTTCGCGGGCGACATCACCCTGATCGGCGCCGAGCGCCACCTGCCCTACAACCGCCCGCCCCTGTCCAAGAGCATGCTGAGGGGCGACGACGAGATCACCCTCCCCGGCGCCGAGGAGCTCGGCGACCAGTGGCTGAAGGGCCGCCAAGCGGTCCGCCTGGACACCTCCGACCGGCGTCTTACCTTGGACGACGGCACCGAGCTCGGCTACGACGGGCTTGTCATCGCCACGGGCGCCCGCCCGCGCCGCCTGCCCGACCACCCCGACGGCGTCCGCACCCTCCGCACCATCGACGACGCCTTGGCCCTGCGCGCCGAGCTACAGGCCGGGCACGAGCGCGTCGTGGTCATCGGCGGCGGTTTCATCGGCGGCGAGGTGGCCTCGACCGCCCGTGCCCTCGGCCTGGGCGTCACCCTCGTCGACGCCTCCCCGTACCCCATGACGAATGTCCTGGGTGCCGCGGCGGCGCGCTGGCTCGCGCGCCACCACCGCGACAACGGCGTCGAGCTGGTCAGCGACACGCGCGTGACCGGTTTCGAGAGCAACGGCCGGGTGACGGGCGTGCGGTTGGGCAACGGCCGGACGCTGCCCGCCGACCTGGTCATCGCGGGGATGGGCGTCACCCCGAACACCGCCTGGCTGGAGGGCAGCGGCCTGACGCTCAGTGACGGCGTGGTGTGCGACGAGACCCTGTACGCCGCCGACAACGTGGTGGCGGCGGGTGACGTCGCGCGCTGGCCGCACGGCCTGTTCGGCGGCGAACTCGTACGCGTCGAGCACTGGGCGAACGCCAACGACCAGGGCGCCCTCGCCGCCCTCAACCTCCTGGCCGGGCCGGAGAACGCCAAGCCGTACGCCGACCTCCCCTCCTTCGCGACCCACATGCACGGCGCCCGCATCCAGACCGCCGGGCTGCCGCACCTGGCCGGCGAGAGCCGCCTGGTAACCGGGGAGCCGGACGAGAACCGATTCGCGATCGCCTTCGCCAGGAGCGGCGTGCTCGTCGGCGCCGTCGCCGTCAATGCCCCCAAGGACCTGATCCGCCTCAAGCGCGCCACCGCCGCGGGTGACCACCTGGACGCTGTCGGGTGACCCAAGGGCGCTATCTACGATAGTCAATAGTAGTATTTGGCCATGCAACATGTGGGTCGGCGGCTGCTGTCGGCAGCCGCACTGAGCTTCGCCTTGGTCGCGTGCGGACAGGCGGCCCCGGAGCACGGCGGAACGAGCGGGTCGCCGGACCTCGGGGTCGGCCACGTCCACGGCGTCGGCGTCGATCCGGCCGATGGCGTCCTCTACGTCGCCGGGCATTACGGGCTGTTCACGGTCACCTCCTCGACCACCGTCGCCCGCGTCGCCGACCGGGACCAGGACCACATGGGCTTCACGATCACCGGCCCCAAGACCTTCCTGGCCAGCGGCCATCCCGCCGCCGAGGACGTCTCCCCGGATCGTCCGCCGCACCTCGGACTGGTCCGCTCCACCGACGCGGGGCTCACCTGGAAGACGATCTCGCAGGACGGCTCCGCCGACTTCCACTCCCTCCAACTCGCCGGCGAGAACCTGTACGCCTTCGACAGCCAGACCTCGAAGGTCTGGCGCAGCGGAGACGGCGGCGCCACCTGGACCCAGGGCACCGAAGAGAAGGTCCTCGACCTGGGCGTGAGCGCCGAGAAGCCCACCCGCCTGTACGCCACCACCCCGGAAGGACTGAAGGTGAGCGAGGACGGCGGCGTGAACTTCGTCGAGATGCCGAAGGCACCACTGCTCAGTCATGTGGACGTTCTGGCCAATGGCCTGCTGGTGGGCGCGGGGGCCGACGGCCGCATCCACACCAGCCAGGACGACGGCAAGACCTGGACCACCGTCGGCAAGCTACCCGGCCAGGCCACCGCGTTCACGGCCGTGGACCGCCGGCGACTGCTGGCCGCCCTGGAAGACGGCGCCATCCTGGAGTCCAAGGATGGCGGCAAGACCTTCACCACAGCCTTCGCCCCCGCGAACTGACCCACCGCCCGGCCCCTCTCTACGGGCCAGAGCGCGCTGTCTGACCCGAGCGGTCTTGCACCCCTTCCTCCTCCC
Source organism: Nonomuraea sp. NPDC049028 (assembly GCF_043197735.1). Lineage (NCBI taxonomy): Bacteria > Bacillati > Actinomycetota > Actinomycetes > Streptosporangiales > Streptosporangiaceae > Nonomuraea > Nonomuraea sp. NPDC049028. The sequence goes on along the minus strand of NZ_JBICTR010000002.1, from coordinate 582,890 downwards.
GGTCGTCGGTGTGGGAGAAGTCGGGCAGGTCGGGGATCTCACCGAGCCGGCGCGGTCCTGCCGGCGCCGACGGTTGCCGAGCTCGAGTTCGTAGCTTGACATATACCCCCGCCTAGTATAGAAAACTCTCGATGTTAATACCCCCAGGGGGTATATAGCTTGATGGTGACTGCGGTTGCCCGGGAGGAGACGGACATGGGATTGTTCGCGATTCGCGACTACCGGCGGCTGTTCAGCGCTCAAGTCATCGCGTTGTTCGGTACCGGTCTGGCTACCGTCGCGCTGGGGCTGCTCGCGTACGAGCTCGCAGGTCCGCGCGCCGGTGCGGTTCTCGCCACCGCACTGACGATCAAGATGGTCGCGTACGTGATCGTCGCACCGCTCGCGGCCGCGTACGTCGATCGGCTGCCCAGACGTTGGTTTCTCACGATCCTCGACGCGGTGCGCGCTCTGGTGGTGATCGCGCTGCCGTTCGTCACCGAGGTGTGGCACATCTACGTCCTGATCGGGGTTCTCCAGACCGCGTCAGCGGCATTCACCCCGACGTTTCAGGCGGTCATCCCCGACATCGTGACCAAGGAGGCCGACTACACCCGCGCCCTGTCCGCATCGCAGGTGGCCTACACCATGGAGAGCCTGTTGAGCCCCGTGCTCGCGGCTGTGGCGCTCACCTTCATGTCGTTCAACCTGCTGTTCATCGGCACCTCCGTCGGGTTCGCCGTGTCCGCGCTGCTGGTCCTGTCCACGCGCATCCCCAACGCGCGCCCCAGTTCACACACGAACGCCTGGGACCGGGCCGTGGCGGGGATCCGCACCTTCGCGGCCACCCCGAGTCTGCGCGGCGTCATGGCACTGAACCTCGTAGTCGCCGCCGTCGGCTCCATCGTGGTCGTCAACACCGTGAACTACGTCCGCGACGTTCTCGGCGGAGCCCAGTCCGACGTGGCCTGGGTGCTCGCCGCGTCCGGAACGGGGACGCTGCTGGTGGCCCTCGTCCTCCCGCGCGTCCTGGACCGGGTGGCGGACCGGTTCGTGATGCTGATCGGTGCCGCCGTACTGATAGTCGCGGTCGGCGCGGCGGTCACGATGTCCGCGGCGAGCGTCGCCGCACCACTGCCGACCGGGGTGATCTGGGTAGCGATCGGCGGCGGGATGGCGCTGATCGTCACGCCGACCGGGCGGGTACTTCGCCGGGCGGTCGATCCCACCGGAATTCCCGAGGTCTTCGCCGCCCAGTTCTCGCTGTCCCACCTGGCCTGGCTGGTCACCTATCCCATCGCCGGATGGGTCGCCACGAACGCGGGCTTCACGATCACCTGGACCGTGCTGGCGGGCCTGGCGGCAGTCGGAGCTGTAACGGCACTGGCGATCTGGCCGCGCGACGAGAAGGTCGAGGTCGGAGAGCGTACGGCAGCGGCGGTCCAGCCGCGCATCAGGAAGGCCGAGGCCGGAGGCCGCGTCGCAGCGGTGGTTGCTTCCGCCAGGACCGAAGGCGCCACGCGGGAAGTCGCAGAGGCTGCGGAGGGTACTCTCGCGGCATGCCAGTGCGCCTGCGTTCGCACCGTCTGAGTTCGCCGACCAACACCGCGTAGCGGCCGGCCCGCTCTCCACCTCGCCTACGATCGTCCAGCCGGTGGCCCCACCAACCTTCCCGGAGGGTCCATCAGCGGGTCGGGAGGCAGCATGGTTTTCGGAGCAAGCGCCACGACGGAACAAACGGGTCGTCGAGTGGCAGGCTTCCTAACTATCTACGGCTTGCGCTAGTAGGGCAGTTAGACTTCGCGCCATGTGCCATGTCGATCCACGATCTCGCGGGGCCTTGCGATGAGCCCGCGTGCCGCTCTGGCGCAGCAGGTGGCGCCCAGGAGCGGCCGCGCGGGAAGGCGCCGACGTCGCTGGATACTCGTCGTGGTCGCAGCGGTCGCCGTCCTGGCTGCGGCGTATGCCGTTCCCGCGATCGCCTTGGGGGGCCAGGTGCCGTCCGGCAGCAGCATCGGCGGCGTGGACGTCGGCGGCCTGCCGGAGGCGGACGCTCGCGCCCGGCTGGAGCGTGAGCTCGGCAAGCGGGCCACCCGGCCGATGGCGCTGTCCGTGGCAGGCAAGACGACACGGCTCACCCCCGCCGAGCTCGGGCTGGGGTTCGACATCCCGGCGACACTCGAGGCGGCGCTGGCCGGCGCGGGCAGCCCGGCCGGAGTCGTCCGGTCGTTGTTCGGCGAAGACAGAGAGCTCCAGCCACGGATCACGGCCGACGAATCCCGCCTCACCACCCGACTCGCCGTTCTGGCCAAGACAATCGACCGCAAGCCTCGCGAGGGCGGCGTGCGCTACCAGGGCCTCGAACCGCAGGTGATCCCCGCCAAGTCGGGCCGCGCCCTCGACCGCGACGCCGCCGCACGGCTGCTCCGCGAGGCCTTCCTGGGAAACCGCGCTACGGTCGCGCTGCCCCTCCGCACGCTACCGCCCCGGATCTCGTCGGCCGAGGTGCGTCGCGTCGCGGGCTCCATGGCCACCACGGCGGTCGCCAGTCCGCTGACCTTGGTCAACGGCGACAGGAAAGCGAGCCTGACCCGCGCCCAGTTGGCCGCCGGGCTTCGCTTCGTCTCCGACGGCCAAGGCGGCTTGCGCCCCTCTTTCCGCAGCGGAGAGCTCCTCCCTGACTTGCAGAAACAACTCGTCCCGGCCAGCCATCAGCCCCAAGACGCCTCCTTCAAGATCGTGAAGGGCAAGCCGCGCGTCCTCCCCGCCCGTCCCGGCCGAGGCATCGACGCGAAGGCTTTCGGCGGGGCCGTCTCCGCCGCCCTGGCGGCCGGCCAGCGTGAGGTGAAGGTACCGGTGGCCGAGGCGCAGCCCCGGTTGACCACCGAGCAGGCCAGGAAGCTGGGGGTCGAGAAGAAGGTCAGCACCTTCACCACCCGCCACCCGTGTTGCGCGCCACGAGTGACCAATATCCACCGCATCGCCGACATTGTGGACGGCCATGTCGTCATGCCCGGCGAGACGTTCTCGCTCAACGGCCTGGTCGGCAAGCGCGACAAGGCGCGCGGCTTCGTCGAGGCGCCGATGATCCTGAACAACCGGTTCGTCAACGACGTCGGCGGCGGGGTGTCGCAGTTCGCCACCACGATGTTCAACGCCGTGTTCTTCGGCGGATTCCAGGACGTGCAGCATATGGCGCACCAGTACTACATCTCCCGCTATCCGGCCGGCCGCGAGTCCACCGTCTCCTATCCGCAGCCGGACTTCCGCTGGCGCAACGACTCCCCGTACGGCGTGCTGATCAAGACCTCCTACACGAGCACGTCGATCACCGTGGACTTCTGGAGCACCAAACGCTACGACGTCACCGCCCAGAGTTCGGCCCGCTACGACGTCAAGACCGCCCCCTCCCTCACCGACTCCGGCAAGGACTGCATTCCCATGGGCGGCGCGGAGGGCTTCGCGATCGATGTCTGGCGCATCTTCAAGAAAGACGGCAAGGAAGTGCGCAGGCAGAAGTTCCACACCGTCTACGCCGCCGAGCCGCGTTTGACATGCAAGTGAGCCAGGCTCTCGGACCACGTGCACGGCTTGGTTGCCGTCCCGTCGCCCCCCTCGACCGCCTGACCCTCCTTCCCGCCACAGTCTCACACGGCAATCTACGACGAAACTTCGTAGATGCCTGCCCATGCGGGATAGTCGCCACCCAGGAAAGCCGCCCGGCAGGGCGGCCACATGGGCGATCAGTCCACCATATACGCAGCTCAGCCGACTGAACAGCTCCCCTGCGGGGAATTGTGGTGTTAACCGAACTGGCACTTGTATCTACGGAAAATGCCTATAGAGTCACCTGAAACCCCGCCCCTGACACCGAGGACGTCTCGACCTCTCATACCCCCCGGAGGTTTCTGTGCATCGCCGCTTTCTGAGTCTGATCGCTACGGCAGCAGCGCTGACGGCGCTGGCCGGCTGCGGCGCCGGCACCGCGCCACCCGCCGGCGGAAAGGCCCCGGCAGCGGCGAAGAGCCTCACCATCGCCATCTCGTCCGACGAAGGCACCTTGACCCCGTTCACCAACCAGACCGGCTACCCGGGCAACAACCTGGTGAAGCTGCTCTTCGACACGCTGGTCGTCGTCCAAGGTGACGGGGTGACGCCGCTGCTGGCCAAGGAGCTGCGGACCACCGACAACAAGGTGTTCACGATGCCACTCCGCCAGGGCGTCACCTGGCACGACGGCAAACCGCTGACCGCCGAAGACGTCGCGTTCAGCGTCGACTTCTACAAGAAGCACATGGAGGGCGACTCCTCGATCGACCTACGCCCGATCGACAACGTGACCGTGTCCGGCGACACGGTCACGATGACGCTCAAAGCGCCCGACCCCGAGTTCCCGCGGCGGATCCTGGCCGACATGGCGATCCTGCCCGAACACGTGTGGTCATCGGTGGCGAAGGTCAGCGAGGCCGGGACCGACAAGGCGATCGGCACGGGTCCGTACAAGCTGACCAAGTATGACAACGCCCGCGGCTACACCCTGACGGCCAACACCTCGTACCCCATGGGCAAGGCGAAGGCCGACACCGTGAAGATCGTGGTCATTCCGGAGGAGTCAACGCAGTTCGCCGCCCTGCGGACCGGTGAAGTGCACATGTCCACCAGGATCGTCCCGCCGCAGCAGCTCTCCGCACTGGAGAAGCAGCCGAACATCGGCGTGGTGAAGGGCACCGAGTTCGCCTCTACACTGCTGGCCTTCAACACCGGCCGGGCTCCGTTCGACAAGCCCGAGGTACGCCGCGCGCTGGCCAAGGCGATCGACGTGACCGACCTGGTCAAAACCGCGCTGCTGGGTCAGGGCACGCCCGGCAACCCCGGCTTCATCCACGCGGATTCGCCCGTCAAGCCCGATCAGCTCGCTCCCCTCTACGACGTCGAGGCGGCCAAACGGGAGCTCGACGCCCTGGGCGCCAGGCCGGGCGCCGACGGGATCCGGGTGCTCGGCGGCAAGCCGATGTCGTACGAGCTGCTGGTCCAGAGCACCTCCACCGACCGGCTGCGCAGCGCGGAGCTGATCCGGGACATGCTCAAGGCGGTGGGCGTCGCGGTGAAGGTGACCGCGCTCGACCCCGACTCCCTGGACGCCAAGGTGTGGCCCGACTACGACGTGAGCAAGGGCCGCAACTATGACATGTCGATGTGGGGCTGGTCCGCGCCGGTCATGCTGAGCAGCGGATCGATCGCCCAGCTCCTCGCCTCCGATCCGGAGGACGGCTCGCTCAACGTGGTCGGGTTCAAGAACGACAAGGTGGACGAGATCATCCGGACGCTGACCTCGGCCCCCACCATGGAGGGCAGGACGGCGGCGGCCAAGCAGCTTCAGGCCCAGATCGCGGAGCAGCTGCCGTTCCTCACGCTGTACTACCGCAATGGCGCCTACGCCTTCCGCAAGGACGTCTACAGCGGCTGGACGTGGCAGAACGGCTCCGCGGCGCTCAACAAGTTCTCGCTCGTCGATTTCCAGCTCTCATGAGCTGGAGATACACGGCAGGCCGGTTCGGCGAGTACGCGGCGGTGCTCGGGGTGGCGCTCACGCTCAACTTCGCGCTGCCTCGGGCCCTGCCCGGCGGGCCGCTGAAGCTGTTCGGCAGCCCTGAGGCGCTGGCCCGGCTCACCGCCGACGAACGCGCCCAGCTCGCCACCCAGTACGGCTTCGGCAAGCCCCTGCCCGAACAGTTCCTCGACTACCTCACCGGCGTCTTCACCCTCAACCTGGGCACCTCGCTGTCCGACGGCCGCCCGGTCACCGAAGCGCTCGGTGAGGCGCTCCCCTGGACGCTGCTGCTGGTCGGCACCAGCACCGTGGTGACCGCGCTGCTCGGGGTCACCCTCGGTGTGGTGGGCGGGCTGCGCAGGCGCGAAGGCAAGGGCTCCGGCCTGCTGAGCACCGCGATCGTGCTGGACTCGCTCCCCCAGTTCTGGCTGGGCATGTTGCTCATCGTCCTGTTCGGGGTGCGGCTCCAGTGGCTGCCGACCTTCGGCGTGTCGGGAATCGAGGGTGTGACCGTCCAGGGTGTGCTGCTGCACCTGATCCTGCCGGTCAGTACGCTGACGCTGACCGGCCTCGGTTACCTGTTCCTGTACACCCGCTCTTCTCTGCTGACCGTGCTGACCAGCGAGCCCATCCAGCACGCGCAGGCCCGGGGCGTACCGTACGGGCGGCTCGTCCGGCGGCACGCGCTGCGTCCGGCGCTGCTTCCCGTGCACACGATTCTCATGATGGAGATCGGCTTCCTGGCCGCGGGCTCGATCGTGGTGGAGACGGTCTTCGCCTATCCCGGGCTCGGGCGGCTGACGTTCGGCGCGATCTCGGCCCGTGACTACCCGCTGATGCAGGGCGCGTTCCTGGTACTGACGCTGCTGGTCGTGCTCATGAACGCGCTGGCCGACGCCACGTACCCGTTCCTCGACCCCCGGGCCCGCCGATGATGTTCCTACGCGCACCACGCCGCCGGCTACTCGGAGTCCAGGGCCTGATCGGAGCAGGGATCCTCACGGTCGTCCTCGGGGTCGCCCTGTTCGGGACGACCCTTCCCGACGACGCGGGCCGGGCCCGAGTCGCGGAGCCGTACGCCCCTCCCGGGGGCGGGCTGCTCTTGGGCACGGACGACCTGGGCAGGAACCTGCTCGACCAGCTCATCGTGGGCGCGGGCACCTCGTTGAGCCTGGCGTTCATCGTCGCCGCGGCCACCACACTGCTCGCCGCGCTGGTCGGCGGCGCCGCCGGGATCGGGCCACGTTGGCTGTCGGCCACGCTGATGCGCGGCACCGACATCATGCTGGTGCTGCCCGAGCTGATCCTCTACATCCTCGCGGCGGCCTTCCTCGGCCAGTCGTTCGGCATGCGGGTGGCGATCTTGGCGCTGATTCTCTGGCCGGTCCCCGCCAGGGTGCTGCGCGCCGCCGTACTGACGGCGTGGTCACGAGGACATCTGGAGGTGGCCCGCGCCATGGGAGCGCCGCGCTGGTGGCTCCTCCTGCGGCACGGCTCCTACCTGATCGGCCCGCTGCTCATCCCCGTTTTCGTGCGTACGGCGATGCGGGCCGTCATCTACGACGCCACCCTGTCCTTCCTCGGGCTCGGCGACCCGACGGCGCCGAGCTGGGGCACCACGCTGTACTGGGTACAGACCAACGGCGTGTTCCTGTCGGACGCGTGGCTGTGGTGGGCGCTCCCGCCCGGCGCCGCGATCTCGCTCACCGTTCTCGCCCTCGCCCTCATCGGCACCGCCGTCGAGGAACGTCTCAACCCCGCGCTGAGAGAGGCCGCCCGATGACCCTGGCGCTGAAGGAGCTCACAGTCGGCTACGGCGGCCTGACCGCGGTGGACGGGATCAACCTCGACGTCGCGGACAGCGAGATCGTGGCGCTGGTGGGCGAGAGCGGCTGCGGCAAGACCTCGCTCGTCCGCGCGCTCCTCGGGCTGCTCCCCCGCACCGCCACGGTGACCGGCTCCGCCCTGCTCGACGGCGAGCACGAGCTGACCGGCCGCGTCGACTGGCGAGGCATACGCGGCAGCCAAGTGGCGATCGTGCCACAGGGCGCGATGACCGGCCTGAGCCCCGTCCACCGGATCGAAGCACAGCTCACCGAGATGCTCACCTTGCACGGCGGCCAGGCGCAGCCCGGTGACCTGCTCGAACGCGTCGGTCTCAAGCACGGCATGCTGCGCCGCTACCCACACGAACTGTCCGGCGGGCAGCGGCAGCGGGTCGCGATCGCGCTGGCCCTGGCCGGCGAGCCCCGCCTGCTGATCGCCGACGAGCCCACCACCGGGCTGGACGCGATCACCCAGCGGCAGGTCCTCGCGCTGTTGTCCGGGCTCGGCATCAGCACGCTGATCGTGTCGCACGACCTGGCCGGGCTCATGCCGTACGCGGACCGGGCCGCGGTGATGTACGCGGGACGGCTGGCCGAGGTCCGCTCCGCCGGCACGCTGTCCCGCGAGCATGCCCACCCGTACACCACCGGCCTGCTCACCGCCACACCGGTCGCCGACCGGCAGGTGCCGTGGGGCAGCATCCCCGGCTCGGCACCCGCGCTCGACCTGCTGCCGGACGGCTGCAGGTTCGCCCCGCGCTGCCCGCTCGCCACCGACCGCTGCACCTCGGAACAACCGCACCTTCGTCCGCACGGCGAGGCCCAGGTCGCCTGCCATCACCCGGACGAAGCGGCCTATCCGGTGGTACCGCGGGCCGAGCATGCCCAGGGACCGCCGGTGGTGCGCGTCAACCAGGTCCGGCACGCGTACAGGACCCGTTCAAGAACCGTGGAAGCGCTGCGCGGCGTGGACCTCGACATCCACGCCGGGGAGATCGTCGGCTTGGTCGGCGAGAGCGGATCCGGCAAGAGCACCCTGGCCAGGATCATCCTCGGCCTGCTCCACCCCTCCGAGGGCCAGGTCGAGATCTCCGGCGAAGACCTGACAGCACGGCGCGGCCGGGCGCTGCGCCGTCTCCAGCGGCGGATCGGCTTCGTGCACCAGGACCCGTACGACGCGCTCCATCCCGGCATGCGGGTCGCGAGCCTCGTAGCCGAACCGCTCGTACTGGCCGGTGTAAAAGGGGAACAACGGGTGCGGGACGCCATCACCGCTGCTGGACTGCCGGAAACCTCCGAGTTCCTCCAACGCTTCCCAGGTCAGCTGTCGGGCGGACAGCGGCAACGCGTTTCCATCGCGCGAGCACTCGCCGCCGACCCCATCCTCCTCATCGCCGACGAAGCCACCTCGATGCTGGACGTCTCCACCCGAGCAGGCATCGCCACCACGCTGCGCGCTCTGGCCACGGACCGCGGCTTGGCGGTCCTGTTCGTCACCCATGACCTCGGTGAGGCGGTGCAGTCCTGTGACCGGATCGTCGTGCTGCGCAACGGCACCGTCGTCGAGGACGGCGCCTCGGAGGACGTCTCCCGCACCCCTTCCCACCCGTACACCGTGCAGTTGCTCGAAGCGGCTCAGACATGAAAGACAAGGACGGCAAGTGACAGACGTCTTCACGCGACTGGAGTCCTTCGGCGAACGTTTCCGGCTCGAACAGGGGCTCGCGCCAGGAGAGGACTGGATCGCCTGTGACCGGCTGCTGGATCCGCGGTCGGCGGAGCTGGGCCGGATTCTCGAAGCCGAGCGCCGGGCGAGCGGCCAGGTTTCCGATCACGCGACCGCGCTCACGGTCATGGCGGTGTACGCCGGCACCGTGACGGCGGCCGCGGTGCTGGCCTGGGCCGTCGAGGGCGTGGTGATCGACATGCGTCCCGGGAACGTCGCCATCCGGCTGTCTCCCCACCACGGCTTCGAGGCAGTCGGGCTGCGCGAGCCCCGGGTCGCGGAAGCCCCCGTGACCACCCTGGTGGAATGGGTCCTGGACGACCATCTTCTGCCGCTCGCGCAGGCCATGCGGGTTCGTACCCGAGCCGGACTCCGGCAGCTTCATGGCGGCGTGGCGCATGGCTGCGCGGCGGCCTTCTGCATCGCCAGCAGACGCGGCGGGAACGTCGATCAGCTGGAGAGCGCCTACAAGACCTTCTCGGCCGCGTCCACCATCGACCTCGACCGCCTGGGCAAGGTCGTCCGGCTGACGGCAGACGACCGGAAGGGACTGTTCTATCTGCGCGACACGTGCTGCCTGTACTACACCTCCATGGAGGAGACGAAGTGCTCCAGCTGCTGCCTGGACAGCGTGGACCAGCGCATCGCCAACTATCGGCGGGTTCTGGTCGAGGGCGTCGTCCCGCACTAGGGAAGCGAGGGCCTGGTCAGTCCTCGCCTACCACGGTCAGGTCGTCGTCCAGCGCCGCGGCGATCGCGGCGGCGCGGGAATGATCATCCAGTCGTCGCGTCAGGTAGGCACAGCCGTGCCCGTGCTTGAGCGACCACCAAGCGGCCGAACCGCCGATCCCGCCCTTGGCGATCTTGCCGCGGTCTCGTACGAACCCCAACGTCCAGGTGATCCTGGTGCCGAAGACCTCATCGAAGTCGGTGACCTGGGAAGCCAGGAGGTCGGCGTGCAACCGCGGCCCGAGCAGCGCGCATACGGGGCCGTCCGCGCTGGTCAGCTCGGCGAAGAACTTGGCCATGGCGGTCGCGGTGGTGTGCAGGTTGACAGCGCCGAACACCGCCTGCCGCCACGATCGTGAGTTCGCCCGCTCGACGTCCAGGGTCCCGTCGGGGATCTGCAGCCACGGCGCCGCGTGCAACTGGCTGGGCCATTCCGGGTCGGCGTACTCCAGGTCGGCGACGCGCTCCAGCGCGTCATCCGGCACCCCGAACCAGGCGTCCAGCCCCAACGCGGGCCGCACCCTCTCGTTGAACACCTCCCCTAGCGTGGTCCCGGCGCCGGCGCGCAGGATGCCGTCCACGAGATGTCCGTAGGTCAGCGCATGCTCTCCGAGCGACGTCCCGGGGACGTACTCCGGCGCCGCCCTCGCCAGGCTTTCCCGCAGCCCCGCGTCGTCCAGCAGGTCCAGGCCTGCGGCTTCGGCCGGGAACCGAGGCTGCCCCGACCGGTGCGTGAGCACCTGACGCAACGTGGTGCGCTCCTTACCGCTGACCCCGTACTCCGGCCAATACCGGGATACCGGCTCGTCCAGGACCAGCGCGCCATCACGCACCGCCACCAGAGCGGCGAGCGTCACGAACGACTTCGACAGGGAGTACGGCTGCACCAGGGTGTCGGCGCGCCATGGACGGCCCTGAACAGCGTCGGCCCAGCCCCCGCTCAGCCGGACGACCTCGCGACCGTCCCGCCAGACCGACACTCCGGCTCCTGTCTCCCGGCCGTCGCGCACCAAGTCCTGGAAGACCTCGCGCACCCTGTCGTACCCGTCCGCAACGAATCCTGCGACCTGCACCGCTTCGCTCACCCCTGTCCGACTTCTCTCTCGAATATACCTATGGAGGGTATATGGAGAACATGAGCATCTGCGAAGTTCCTGGGGCAGGCCCTTGTTACGAGCGGACACCGAGAACAACTAGATAGAAGAAAGCCCCCTCCACGAGGGAGGGGGCTTTCCAACCGCGGCTGTTCAGCGGCGGCTGGGCGAGGCCAGAGTCAGCACGCCGGGTCGGCTCTCCAGACCACCGGATCACTCAACGGAAGTGTCGAAGCCCGCCGGGCCTACTTTGCGCTCCAGGATTCTGACGATCTTGCCGGACTCGTCGTTCTCGCCCGGGACGTAGAACGGCTTTCCGTCGCGGCCGAAAGTGATCGCCGACGGACCGCCCTCCCAGGTGCCCAGGACGTGGGAGGCCGAGTCGAAGGTCACGAACGGCTCCAGGCCCAGCGTGCGGGCATAGTCGACCGAGCCGAAGACGAGATGCTGAGCCAGCTCGATCGGCGCCTCCTGCCAGCCCGCGTAATCGCTGAAGAAGTACTCGCGGAACCTGCTGAGCTGCCGGTCGTCGATGACGTCCGGCCCGATCAGGTCCTTGACGCCCGTGCAGTAGACGTCGGCGAGGTAGCCGCAGACCGTCATCCGGTCCCACTTGTGCCGCCTGGCCACCAGCACGCACACCTTGCCGTCCAGCCCGTCGGCATCCGGCTTCTCGTCGATCCAGCCTCGGGCGGGGTCGACGGTGAGGCCGTTGCTCCAGCCGACGTTGATCCAGCAGCCGGCCACCTCGGGCTCCCCCGTCGCCGCCGCGCTGCCCTCGGCCGCCACGGCCCGGACGAGCGGGGCCACCACCGACGGCGACACCCCCAGCGTGCGGGCGATCTCCTTGGGAGACCGGCCTTCGGCTCGCAGCTCGCGTACCCGGTCCTTCAGTTCTGCGCTGTCCACGGAGGAAGCCTAGCGACCTCCGGTGCCCCGGACGTCCGCGCAACGGCAAAGCGGAGGTGGCAGGCTGATCTCCAAGTGCCATCGGGGATCGACATCTCGGTCGGCTGACGCCGGCCAAGGAGAGGAAGCCCATGCTGCCCTGGTCCGACGAGCTGGCCGGCCGCCTTGACCACAACGTCATCGACAGCGTGCTGCTGCGCGGCAACCCCCTTGGGGATCCGCATGAGCGGCCTCTGTACGTGTACGTCCCCCCGGGGTACGACGACCAGCCCGACCGGCGTTACCCGGCCATCTACGTGCTGCAGGGCTACACCGGACACGTCGCCATGTGGTTCAACCGGACGCCGTTCCGCCGTACGTACCCGGAACTGGCCGACGGCGTGTTCTCGGCCGGTGACGTGCCGCCCGCGATCGTCGTCTACGTCGACGCGTGGACCTCGCTGGGCGGCAGCCAGTATCTCGACTCGCCCGCGACCGGCCGCTACCACTCCTACCTGTGCGACGAGGTCGTGCCGTGGGTGGACGCCCACTACCGTACGCTGGCCGGCCGCGACCACCGCGCGGTCACCGGCAAGTCCAGCGGGGGCGGCGGGGCGATGGTCACCGCCATGCTGCGGCCGGACGTGTTCGGGGCGCTCGCCACCCATGCGGGCGACTCGCTGTTCGAGGTCAGTTTCCGGTCCGCGCTGCCGGTCGTCGCGCGGCGGCTACGCGACATGTACGGCGGTTCGTACGACAAGTTCCTGTCCGACTTCCGGAGCAGGATCGCCGGGACCAGGGAAGGCGACCTCGAACTGCTGGAGATGTACGCCTACGCGGCGGCGTACTCGGCCGATGAGGACGGCACGGTCCGCCTGCCGTTCGACGACACGGGCGCCGTCATACCCGAGGTGTGGGAGCGTTGGCTGGCCCGCGACCCGGTGCTCATGGCGGCGCGGCCCGAGTACGCCGAGGCGCTGCGGTCGATGCGGGCGATCTGGGTGGATGCCGGCAACAGGGACGAGTACTTCCTGGACTTCGGGGCCACGGCGTTCCGGCGGGCGCTGGAGGTGGCGGGGGTGCCCGATGAGCGGATCTACTTCGAGCTCTTCGACGCCGGGCACGGCGCCATCGAGTATCGCTACCCGCTCGCCCTGGCCTGGCTGAGCCGCCGCCTCTCGCCCTGAGGCCCCACTTCTCGCCCTGAGGTCGGCGACAGCGTCAGAGGGCGGACGGGGTCCCGTTAGGCTGGCGGGCGTGTCTCGACTGACGGCCTCTTTCCGGCTGATGGCGATGACGACGCCGTGGAGTCGGCGGACCGATGTCGTGCTGGCGGGGACGCTGGCCGGGTTGTCGTTCGTGCCCGGGATCGCTCATCAGGGCGTCGATCTGGCGGACCTGCCGGACCTGCCGCTGGACGCGGTGGGAGTGCTGCTGATCCTGGCGCAGAGCCTGCCGTTGGCCATGCGGCGGCGGTGGCCCGTCTGGTGTCTGGCGGTGGTCGGCGGGGCGTTCATAGCGTTTCAGCTGCTGCGCTATCCCACGGCGTTCGCGGCGCTCGGGCTGATCGTCGCGTTGTACAGCGTGGGCGCCCACCTGCGGCGTCGGTCGCTCGCGGTGGCCGTGGTCGCGGTGGTGGCGTACGTGGGGCTCGCTGTCGCCCTGCACGAGCTGGGGTCGCCGGAACGTCCGCTGGACTACACGACCTTCCTGCTGTTCCTGGTGGCGTGCTGGGCCACGGGTGTCGTCGTACGGGAGCGGAGCGCCGCCGAGGCGGAGCGGGTACGGCTGGCCGAGGCGGCGGTCGTCGCGGCGGAGCGCGCCCGGATCGCGCGGGAGCTGCACGACGTGGTCACCCACCACGTGACGGCGATGGTGGTCCAGGCCGACGCGGCGCGGTTCCTGGCCGGGCAGCCCGAGCGGGTCACGACCGGCCTGGAGGCGATCAGCGAGACCGGCCGCCATGCGCTGACCGACCTGCGCTACCTGCTCGGCGCCCTGGACGGTACGCCGGACGCGGACGGAGAAGGCCGCGAGCCGTCGGTGAGCCGGCTGCCCGATCTGGTGGCGCGGACCCGGGGCGCCGGGCAGCCGGTGGAACTGGTCGAGGACGGAAAGCCGGGCGCCATGGAGAAGGCCGCGGAGGTGGCCGCCTACCGGGTCGTCCAGGAGGCGCTCACCAACGCGGTGAAGCACGCCGCGGGCGAGCGCACGCTTGTCCATGTACGCCATGGCGAGAAGTGGATGGACGTGGAGATCACCACGGACGGACCCAGCCGCCCCGGACTGGGCCGTGGTGGCGGGCGGGGGCTGGTCGGGTTACGGGAGCGCGTCAGTGTGGTCGGTGGTGAGCTGAGCGCCGGGGTACGGTCCGGCGGCGGATTCACGGTTCGGGCCCGGATCCCGATGGGCCTGCGCTGAGCGCGATCCGGGCGCTGGGCTTGACAGCCGCACAGGCCTTACGGGCTCAGGTCGGCCGCGTCCTCGAGTTTCAGCCTGCCGCCCTGCTCGTACGCGATGCCGAACGCCGCCTCCCCCAACGCTTCCACGACCACCTCGGTGACCCGCGTGACCTCAGCCGCCTCCGACGGCGCGGCAGGCGTCTGGTTGTGCTCGCGGACGCCCGCCGCCAGCCCCAGCAACCGGGCGGCCCGTTCATGGGCGCCTCCGGCGGCCACGGCGGAGGCCAGGCCCTCCACGGCCCACGTCGCCGAGCGCGGGTCGCCGATGCGCTGCGCCGCCGTGAGCGCCTCCAGGTGCAGGTCCCTGGCGGTCGCGACGTCGCCCCGCCGCTCGATGAGGAAGCCGAGCTCGACGAGAGTGTCCGGCAGGTGCAGGGCGGGCTCGACGCCGGGACCCCTGGCGATCCCTTCGAGCAGATGGTTCAGGCGCTGCTCCGCCAGGTCGAGGTGGCCGGCCCGGCGCTCGGCATAGGCGAGCCCCATCTCGGCCATGATCGTGGTCTCTCGATGGCCCTGTCCGGAGGCGATGTGCAGGGCCCGCCCGCACAGCTCCATGGCCCGCTCGAAGTCGCCCGCCCCCAGCTCCATCCAGCCCAGCCACGCGGTGCGCCCGGCCACCTCCGGCCAGAGCCCGAGGTCCTCCGCCATCCGCAGCCCGTCGGCGAACAGCCGCCTGGCCCGCTCCGCGTCGCCCCCCATCTCGGCCAGCCCGCCGAGCCACTCCGTGGCCTGGAGCACTCCCCACCGGTCGCCGAGCTGCCGGAACAGCCGCGCGCTCTCCTCACCGTCGCGTTCGAGGGCCACGAAGTCCCGTCGCGTGAAGGCGTCCCGCGCCCGGCAGCTCAGGGCCGCGGCGATCCCCCACTCATCGCCCATGGTCCGGAACGTCGCCAGCGCGCTCGTCACCAATTCCTGCCCGGTCACCATGTCGAGCGCCGACGAGCCGATGAACCACTCGGCCCTGGCCCGTACGCCCGGATCCGCCACCTGATCCACGGCGGACCGCCAGTCGACGTCCTCCCCCAGCATGACGGCGAACCCGGCCCGCCACGCCCCCGCCCTGGCCCGAGCCTCCGAAACAGCACCGTCGTCCGCGATGGCCTGGGCCGACTCCAGGGACCGGCGCCCCTCGGCCAACCGGCCGCGCAGCACCCAGTACCAGGCCAGCGCGTTCACCAGCGTCAGCGCACCGGCCGCGTCCCCCGCCGCCGCGGCCGCGTCGAGCGCCGCCCGCATGTTCGTGGCCTCCGCGTCCAGCCGCAGCAGCCACTCCCGCTGGGCGTGCCCGTAGAGAAACGGCTCAGCCTGTACGGCCAGCGCCGTGTAATAGGCCGAGTGCGCCTGTCGTACCCGATCCAGCTCACCCGCCTCCGACAACCGCTCCAGGCAGTACTCGGCCACCGACTCCAGCAGCCGATACCGCATGCCCCCCGTACCGTCGGCCACGACCACCAGCGAGCGGTCGACCAGCCGCGCGAGCAGGTCGAGCACGTCGAGCCCGTCCTCCGCGCAGGTCTCCTCCGCGGCCTCCAACGTGCAGCCGTCGGCGTGGACGGCCAGGCGGCGCAGGACGGCGCGTTCTGGCTCGGTGAGCAGCTGCCAGCTCCAGTCGATCACCGCCATCAGCGTCTGCTGACGCGGCGGCGCGCCGCGCTGCCCGGAGGCGAGCAGCCGGAACCGGTCGTCGAGCCTGGCCACCACCCCGTGCACGCCGAGCGCGCGTACCCGCGTCGCGGCCAGCTCCAGAGCCAGCGGGATGCCGTCGAGCCGCCGGCAGAGCTGCGCGACCGCCCCGGCGTTCCCCTCGTCGAGGGTGAAGCCGCGTGCGGAGGCGGCGGCCCGCGCCACGAACAGCTGGGCCGCCTCGGACCGCGCCACCTCATCGGGGTCGGCGCCGGCCGGTACGTCCAGCGGCGGCACGCTCCACAGCACCTCACCGGCCACCGCAAGCGGTTCCCGGCTGGTGGCCAGCACGCGCAGCCCGGGGGCGGCCCGCAGCAACCGGCCGGTCAGCTCGGCGACCCGCTCGATCACGTGCTCGCAGTTGTCGAGGACGAGCAGGAGCCGCCGGGAGCGCAGCGCGTCGGCCAGCCGGTCGACCAGGGGCGTCCCGTCGGACTCTTCCCGGATGTCGAGCGCCGCCGCGACGGTCTCCGCCACCGCCCGGATGTCGAGCTCCGCCGCCTCCGCCCGCCCGTCGGGGTCCGGTGAGCGCGTCCCCCGGTCGAGGGGGGCCAGCTCGACCAGCCACGCGCCGTCCGCATACGCGTCGGCGAGCCGGGTGGCGGTCTCCAGGGCCAGCCGGGTCTTGCCGACGCCGCCGCTGCCGGTCAGGGTGACGAGCCGGTTGCTCTCCAGCAGGGTACGGACCTCGGCCAGCGCGCCGTCCCGGCCGATCAGGTCGCTGAGCGAGGCGGGCAGGTTCGTGACGGGCCGGTCGGCCGGGCTGCTCAGCGCCGGGTCCTGGCCGAGTATGGCCTGGTGCAGCGCGGCCAGCTCGGGCCCGGGATCGAGGCCGAGCTCCTCGGCCAGCCGTTCGCGCAGGTCGGCGTAGCTGGCCAGCGCCTCGCTCTGCCGTCCCGCGCGGTACAGGGCCCGCATGTGTACGGCCCGCAGCCGCTCCCTCAGCGGATTGCGGGCCACCAGGTCACCGAGCTCACCCACGAGCAGGCCGTGCTCGCCCAGCTCCAGCCGCGCCTCGGCCTGCTGTTCCAGGGCGGACAGCCGCTGCTCCTCCAGCCGGAGGATCGCGGACCTGGTGTACTCCTCGTCGGCGAAGTCGGCGAACGCCGGGCCGCGCCACAGCGCCAGCGCGTCGGACAGCAGCTCCGCCCTGGTCCGCGGGCTCTCGGCCGTCTCGGCGCGGGCCAGCAGGTCGGCGAACCGCGCGGCGTCGACCGTACCCTCGGCGGCCTTGAGCAGGTAGCCGGGCGCGCGCGAGATGATCAGGTTCTTCCCGCCGGGCTCGGCCTCCTCCAGCGCGCGCCGCAGCTGCGAGACCCGCACCTGGAGCGCGCCCGCGGACTTGGCCGGCGGTTCGCCCGCCCACAGGTCGTCCACGAGCCGGTCGGTCGACACCGGCCGGCCCTCGTCCACCAGCAGGTCGGCGAGTAGCGCGCGGACCTTCAGCCCGGGGATCGTGACGGGCTCCCCCTGGTCGGTCCATACGGCCAGCGGCCCGAGCACCCCAAAGCGCATAAGGGCCACCTTAAGCGGACGAGAAGTGGATCTGAAGGCCGCTCCAGCACCGTGAAGGCATGGGAAACACGATGAACGACCTCGCCGGACGACGGGAATGGCTCGGGCTGGGCGTCCTGGCCTCGGTGGCCCTGCTTCTCTCCCTTGACGGGAGCGTCCTCTACCTGGCGCTGCCGCGGCTGAGCGCCGGTCTGGGCGCGAGCGCGCCGCAGCAGCTGTGGATCCTGGACATCTATTCGTTCATGCTGGCCGGGTTCCTGGTCACGATGGGAACACTGGGCGACAGGATCGGCCGCCGCCGGCTCCTGATGATCGGCGCCGCCTGCTTCGGCGCCGCGTCCGTGCTGGCCGCCTTCTCGGTCAGCGCCGAGATGCTCATCGCCACCCGGGCTCTGCTGGGCGTCGCGGGGGCCACCTTGATGCCGTCGTCGATGGCGTTGCTGCGCAACATGTTCCGGGATCCGAAGCAGATGGGTGCCGCGATCGGGATCTGGTTCAGCTGCTTCATGGTCGGCATGGCGCTCGGTCCCCTGGTGGGCGGTCTGCTGCTGGAGCACTTCTGGTGGGGCTCGGCGTTCCTGCTCGGCGTGCCGTTCATGGTGCTGCTGCTGGCCACCGGGCGGGCGCTGCTGCCCGAGTATCGCGACCCGGCCGCCGGGCGGCTCGACCCGGCCAGCGTCGCGCTGTCGCTGACCGCCATCCTGCCGTTCATCTACGGGCTCAAGGACGCCGCCAGGAACGGCGTCAACCCCGTGGCCGTCGCCGCGGTCGTGATCGGTGTGGGTGTCGGCGTGGTGTTCGTCCGCCGCCAGCGCCGTCTGGCCAGCCCGCTGCTCGACCTGCGCCTGTTCGGCAACCGCGCGTTCGCCGCCACCCTCGGGATCATGCTGCTCGGCGGCGTGGTCATGGCGGGCACCACGCTGATGTCCACGACGTACCTGCAGACGGTCGCCGGGCTGTCGCCCCTGAGCGCCGGGCTGTGGCTGGTGCCGCAGAACATCGTGATGATCGCCGCGCTGACGCTCGCCCCGGTCCTCGCCCGCCGGTTCGGGACGGCGTACGCGATGGCGGGTGGGCTGGTGGTCGGCGCTGTGGGGCTGTTCGTGCACACCCAGGTGCCCAGCGTCGGCGGTACGTGGCTGGTCGTGGTCGGCCTGATCCTCGCCTCCGCCGGGATCGCGGTGCCGATGGGCGCGGGCAACGGCCTGATCATGACGGCCGCCCCGGTGGAGAAGGCCGGATCGGCGGCGGCGCTCGGCGAGACCTCCGGCGAGTTCGGGGTGGCCGTGGGCGTGGCCGTGCTGGGCAGCCTCGGTACCGCCGTCTATCGCAACCAGCTGCCGGACACGCTGCCGGTGGAGGGTGCCCGCGAGAGCATCACCGCGGCGGTGACGGTCGCCAAGGATCTGCCCGGCGTACTGGAGGTCGCCAGGGACGCCTTCACCACCGGGCTCAACGCGGTGGCGGCGGTCGGCGTGGTGGTCTTCCTCGTCCTCGCCGCCGTCACGATCGCCGTGCTCCGCCACCACGACCGCGCCGCGCAGGCGGACAACTCGGAGGCACTCGCCGCCGCATGACGCCCTCAGCCCAGCTCGGCCGCCTTGCGCAGCAGCACTGAGCGTTCGCGCTGGTTGGCGCACAGCCGGGCGGCCAGCTCCAGCTCGGCGCGCGCTTCCGGTCGCCGTCCGAGCCGGGCCAGCAGCTCGCCGCGTACGGTCGGGACCAGATGCGAACCGGGAAGCCGGTCCGAGGCGATCAGCTCGTCCACGATGGCCAGGGCTTGCGCCGGGCCCGAGGCCATGGCCACGGCGACGGCCCGGTTGAGTTCGACCACCGGCGAGGGCGCGACCCGGCCGAGTGCCTCGTAGAGCACCACGATCCGGTCCCAGTCGGTCGCCTCGACCGAGGGCGCCGACGCGTGGGTGGCGGCGATCGCGGCCTGCAGGCCGTAGGGGCCGAGGCCGCGCGTCGATGCCTTGGCCAGCGCGGCCAGCCCACGGCGGATCGCCGAGAAGTCCCACAGCCGCCGATCCTGATCCTCCAGCAGGATCGGTGAACCGTCCGGCCCGGTCCGGGCCGGGAAACGCGCGGCCGTCAGCTCGCACAACGCCAGCAGGCCATGCACCTCCGGTTCGTCCGGCTGCAGCGCGGCCAGCGTGCGGGCCAGCCGAATCGCCTCGTAGGCGACCTCGGGGCGCAGCAGCCGGTCCCCCGACGTGGCCGTCGACCCCTCGGTGAAGATCACGTAGAGGACGCTGAGCACGCCGCCCAGCCGTTCCCGGCGCTCGGCGGCCGGCGGCAGCTCGAACGGCACCCCGGCCGCCGCGATCGTCTTCTTGCCCCGGGTGATGCGGGCCTGCACGGTCGGCACGGGTACGAGGAACGCGCGGGCGATCTCCTCGCTGGACAGGCCGCCGACCACACGCAGGGTCAGCGCCACCCGAGCCTCCGGGGAGAGCACCGGGTGACAGCTGACGAACATCAACGCCAGCACGTCGTCATCGATCTTGTCGGGATCGATGTCTTCGTCAACCGCCGAGTCGGCCGCCAGGTCGGCCGCCAGCAGGGCGTATCGGTCCTGCAGGGCGGTCCGGCGGCGGATCGCGTCGATCGCCCGCCGCCGGGCCGTGGCCATCAGCCAGCCGGCCGGATTCGCCGGAGAGGCGAGCGGCCACGACACCAGCGCCTCGGCCACCGCCTCCTGGGCCGCGTCCTCTGCCAGCCCGAAATCGCCGGTGAACCGGGTCAGCGCGGCGACGATCCGCGCCGACTCGATCCGCCAGACGGCCTCGACATCAGCCGCACCCATCAGATCTGGCCGTTGCTCTCGCGCCCGGCCCAGTCCTTGACGATCACCGGTCGACCTGCGGGACCTCGTCGCTCCCGGCCACCCGCCGGACCTCGATCTTGGACCCGGGGGCCGCCGGGACCCGCTTGGCCCACTCGATCGCCTCCTCTTTCGAGGCGACATCGAGCAGGAAGTAGCCCCCGAACAGTTCCTTGGTCTCTCCGTAAGGCCCGTCCGTGACCACCGGGGCCTGGCCGCTGAAGTCGACCACGACGCCCCGGGCCGGATCATCCAGCCCTTCCGCCGCGAGGAGAACGCCGGCCTTGACCATCTCCTCGATGAACTGGCGGGTCGTGGCCATCATCTCGTCGATGTCGGCCATCATGGCCGCGTTCGACTCATCGGTGCCCCGCATGATCAGCATGTACTTCGACATCGCGTTCTCCTCATCCGGCGGGGCCGCCTCTCGGCCCTCACACCCACATGTCGAACGAGCTGCCCGCGGATCGACACGGCCCCGGAGAAATCTCTCGCCGCGACGCGGCCGATCCCGCCAACCCGCGTTTCGCCCGTCAGATCGGCCCCTGAGCGGTGGCTGACGCGCGGACGCCATGCTGATCAGAAAGCTTGCCATGCTGATCAGAAAGCTTAACGTCGCAGCTCTGGAAGGCGACAAATCCCGCCCCCTCCACACCGCCGAAAGGCGGCACGTGGTGTTTCCGTCAGGCGGGCCAGCCCAGGTCGATACCCGCCAGGTCCGTGCGCGAGGAGACGCCCAGCTTCGGGTACGCCTTGTACAGGTGGAACCCCACCGTCCGCGGGCTCAGGAAGAGCTGGGCGGCGATCTGCCGGTTCGTGGCGCCCGTCGCGGCGAGCCGGACGACCTGCAGTTCCTGCGGGGTCAGCGTGTCGAGTGGTCTGGCCTGGCCGCCGGGCTCCGGCAGGTCTGCGCGGGCGCCGGTGGCGGCCAGCTCCGTACGGGCGCGTTCGGCCCAAGGGTTCGCGCCCAGCGCGGCGAACCGGTCCATCGCGGCACGCAGCCGCACGCCGGCATCGGACCGCCGGCGGCCCCGCCGCAGCCACTCGCCGTACAGCAACTCGGTCCTGGCCCGCTCGAACGGCCGCCCACCCTGGGTGTGCCGCTGGAGCGCCTCGGCGTAGTGCGCCTCGGCCTCGCCGGGTGGGGCGAGCAGGGCCCGGCAGCGGTACGCGACGGCGGCGGCCCACGGCTGGGCACTGGCCGCCGCCCAGGCGTCGAACCGGGCGAACGCCTCGGTGGCCAGTGACGGCTCACCCAGGCGGGCGCAGGCCTCGACGTAGTCGGCTATGGCGAAGGTGACGATCACGGTGTGGCCGAGCGGTCCGCCGAGGACCCGCGCCATCCGCTCGGCCACCGCTTCGTGCCGAGCGCGTACGAGGTCGAGCAGGGTCAGCGCGCAGCCGCCCCAGCCGGATCCGTTGCGCTCCTGGGCGGCGCCCTCGGCTTGCTGAGCGAGCCGTACGCACCTCTCGTCATCGCCTTCTATGGCGGCGAGGCGGGCCAGGATGCCGTGCAGGTGGCGCAGCCGCCCGGCCTGCCCGGTGTCATGCGCGATCTGCCACGCCTCGGCACCTGAGGCCGCTGCCTCCGCGTGCCGGCCGTGGAGGATCTGGGCCTGGGTGAGCAGTTGGAGAGCGTGCGGCAGAGCGCCGATCAGGCCCTGTTCGCGGCAGGTGTCCACCTGCGCGGCCGCCATCTCGCAGGCGGCGGCGTCATCGCCGGTCATCAGGGCGCTGAACACGGCGTACGTCCCGATGACCCGGCCGGCGGCGGGCGTGGGGAGGTTCGCGTGCGGCGACGGGACGGCGGTGCTTGTGGGGAGATTCGCGTGCGGTGCCGGGATTGCGGCGCTCGTAGGGAGGGTCGCGGTGCTTGTGGGGAGGGCCGCGCGTAGCGGGACGATGGCGGCGCGCAGGAGTGGGAGTCCGGCGGCCGGGTCTCCCGCGGCCACCCGCTCCATGCCGCGTACCGCTCCGACAACCGTCGCGAGGGAGTCGTCGATCCCCGGGCCGAGAGCGGCCAGGAGGTCCGTGATCTGCCCGAGCGCGGCACGGTCGCCCGCGAACCAGGCCTCACCGGCGGCGGTGGCGAGGAGGGTGGCCGCGTCGTCCGGCGCGTTCCCGGCGATGCCCGCCGCGGCTTCGATCAGGGTGTGCGCGGCCGGCGTCGGGCCGCCGTGTTCGGCGTCGACCGCGGCCCGTACGGCGGCCAGCCGGGCCAGCACCGCGGGATCCCCGGTCAGGCGTCGTCCCCGGTCGGCGGCGGCGCCCGCGCGGGCCAGCTGCCCGGTGCCGATCGCCGCCTCGGCGGCCGCGGCCAGCCACTGAGCCCGCAGCCGCCGGTCGACGGTCAGCTGCGCGGCCCGCTCGTACGCGGTGGCGGCCGAGGCGTGGCTGCCGCGTTGCCGGGCGCGGTCCCCCGTCGCGGCCAGTACGGCCGACGTCTCCTCGTCCGGCCCGACCGCGGCGGCGGACAGATGCCAGGCGCGGCGGTCGGCCTGCTCGTCACCGTCGAGGACCCGCGCCAGCGCGTGATGGGCGGCCACCCGATGGGCGAGCGGCGCCTCGCGATACGCGGCGGTCTTGACCAGCGGGTGGCGGAACCACAGCCGATCCTCCGAGACCCGCACCAGCTGGCGGCGCTCGGCCGGTTCCAGATCGGCCAACCCGGCCCCAAAGCCCGCCGCCTCGAAGCTCTGTGCCGCTCGCAGGACGAGGTCCAGGTCGCCGGAGTCCTCGGCCGCGGCGATCAGGAGTAGCCGCTGGGTGCGTTCGGGGAGCAGCCGGATCGCGGCGCGCAGCGACTGTTCGAGGCGGCCGGCCAGGGAAAGCCGGGGTGGTTGCAGGGGCAGCGGGCTCAGCCGGCCGGCCCGCTGCTCGGGAGTGAGGGTCCCGGCGAACTCCAGCAGCGCCAAGGGATTCCCCTCGGCCTCCTCGATCACCCGATCCCGCGCCTCGGGCACCAGATCGGCCGCCACCTCGGCCAGCAGCGCCTCGCAGTCGGGCCGGGCGAGACCGGAGAGCCGCAGCTCGGGTACGCCGTCGACGGGCCGCTCCGTACCGTCGTCGCGAGCGGCCAGGATCATGGTGATCCGCTCGGCGCCCAGCCGGCGGGCCGCGAACACCAGCGCGTCCACCGAGGCACGGTCCAGCCACTGCACGTCGTCCACGAGGCACAGCAGGGGGCGTTCGCCGGCGAGGTCGGCGAGCAGGGTCAGCACCGCGAGGCCGACCAGGAACCGGTCCTGGGCCCCGCCCTCGCTCTGGCCGAAAGCGCCGCGCAAGGCGTCCCGCTGCGCCGCCGGAAGCTCCGCGATGAGCTGCCGGGCCGGCCCCAGCAGCATGTGCAGGGCGGCGAAGGGCAGCTCGGCCTCGGCCTCGACGCCGGTGACGCGGAGCACCAGCGGGTCCCCGCCGGCTGTCCGGGCGACCTCCGCGAGCAGCGCCGATTTGCCGATCCCGGCCTGGCCGTACACCACGATGGCGTTGCCCTGGCCGGCCCCGGACTCGGCGATCATCCCCCGCAGGAGGGCGATCTCCGCGTGTCGGCCGATCATGCTGCCCGACCCTACCTAACCGGTGACCGAATCCCGTGAGCCGCCCTCCCAGGTACCGGTCACCGTGACGGATTCGGCCGGGGCGGCGCGGCCCTTACGGTCCTGAGTTATGGAACATGTGAGCCTGCAGCCGGTGGGGACCGTCGTCGGCGGGCGTACCGAGGCGTTCGACGACGACTGGAACACCGAGGAGGCCGTGATCCGGCTCGACGGGAGCCGCTTCGCGCCGGACTCCCTGGCCGGTTTGGAGGCGTTCTCGCACCTGGAGGTGGTGTTCCAGTTCCACCTCGTGGACCCCGCTTCGGTGAACACCTCGGCCCGCCGTCCCAGGGGCAACCCGGACTGGCCGCTGGTGGGCATCTTCGCCCAGCGCGGCAAGAACCGCCCGAACCGGCTGGGCGTCTCCCGCTGCCGCCTGCTCGGCGTCGACGGCCTCGACGTACGCGTCCGCGGCCTGGACGCCATCGACGGCAGCCCGGTCCTCGATCTCAAGCCCTATATGGCGGAGTTCGGCCCGCAGGGCGAGGTCGTACAGCCGGCCTGGGCGACCGAACTGATGCGTCACTACTACTGAGGGGACTCCACAACATGAATGCCAAGCTTCCCGCCAGTACGGACGTCCTGATCGTCGGCGCGGGCCCGGCCGGGCTCTCCTTGGCCACGGCGCTGGCCGGGCAGGGGGTGGACGCCGTACTCGTGGACAAGGCGCCGGAAGGCGCGAACACGTCGCGAGCGGCGGTCGTGCACGCCCGCACCCTGGAGGTGCTGCGCGCGATAGACGTGAGCGACGAACTGGTGGCCGCCGGTGTCACCGTGCCCCGCTTCACCGTCCGCGACCGTGACCGGGTCCTGCTCACGGTGGGCTTCGACAAGCTGCCGACCGATTTCCCGTACACGCTGCTGGTCCCTCAGAACATCACCGAGCAGGTCCTGCTGAACCGGCTGCTCAGCCAGGGCGGCACGGTCCACCGCCCGTACGAGATCTCGATCGTCGAGCAGCAGCCCACCGGCGTCACCGCCAAGACCTCCGACGGCGGGCTGATCCACGCCTCGTACGTCGTCGGCGCCGACGGCATGCACAGCACGATCCGCGAGCAGAGCGGGATCTCCTTCACGGGCGACACCTACGCCCAGTCGTTCATCCTGGCCGACGTCCATCTCGACTGGACGGGACCCGCCGACGAGGTCGCGCTGTACTTCGCCCCGGAGGGGGTGACCGTGGTCGCCCCGCTGCCGGGCGGCCGCCACCGGATCGTCGCGACGGTCGACGAGGCTGCCGAGCACCCGACTGCCGCCGACATCCAGGCGCTGCTCGACGCCCGTGGTCCCCACGCTCACCGGTCCATGGTCACCGGCCTGGTCTGGAGCTCCCGTTTCCGGGTCCACCACCGGCTGGCCGACCACTACCGGGCGGGCCGGCTGTTCCTGGCCGGCGACGCCGCCCACGTCCACAGCCCGGCCGGCGGCCAGGGCATGAACACCGGTATCCAGGACGCGCTCAACCTGGCCGGGAAGCTCACCGCGGTGCTGCGCGACGGCGCTCCGGAGACGGTCCTGGACGAGTACGAAGCGGAGCGCCGCCCGGTCGCCGAGGAAGTGGTCGCCTTCACCCACAAGATGACGAAGATCGCGACCGTGGGCAACTCACCGCTGCGAGTCCTGCGCAACACGGCCCTGCGCGCCCTGGACTGGATCCCGGCGGTCCACCACACGATGGCGATGAACCTGTCCGAGCTGGCCGCGGCCGACAGGCACTGAGCTCACGCGGTCGCCGCCCGGCGCCCGCGCTGGGCGGCGAGCAGCATGCCCGCCGGGATCACGACGAGTACGAACGGCGTGGGCTCCAGCACCACGGCCGCGACCAGGCCCCACACGGCCACCCCGATCGCGATGTACGGCGGCGGCACCTGTCCGAGCCGCCCGAACCGGACCACCAGCGCCCCGACCAGCCCGAGCGGCACGGCGAAGCTGCCCCACACCATCCAGAAGGCGCCCGCCGCCGGTGCCGGATCGCGCAGGCCGTCGAGCCCGTCCGCGCCCAGCCACAGCGCACCGCTGAACCAGTCCGGCAGGTGCTGGGCACTGATCACTCCGGTGATCAGCAGGTGCCCGGCGGCCAGGAACATGATGATCCCGCCCGCCCACACCACCCCTCTTACGGAAACATCAGTTTCGGAACTCATAGTTCCGTATCATGGATCTGCTTTGACCTCTGCGCAAGTCTTTTCCGGAACTATGAGTTCCGTATACTCGCCGCCATGCGGGAACGAAAGCAGCCCCTGGGCCGCCCCCGGGACGACCGGGTGGACAAGGCCATCGCCACCGCCGCGCGCGAGCTGATCGCCGAGCACGGTTACGCGCAGCTGACGGTCGACACGGTCGCGACCAGGGCAGGCGTGGGCAAGGCCGCCATCTACCGACGGTACGCCACCAAGCAGGAGATGATCTTCGCGGTGGCGCTGCACGACCTGGAGCTCGACACGCCTCCCGACGCGGGCTCACTCCGCGCCGACCTCGCCACCCTGACCCACCTCATGGTGGACCAGCTGGCCGCGCCGCCACCCGGCGTGGTGCCCGGCCTGCTGGCCGACGTCCACGCGGATCCGGCTCTGGCGGCCAAGTTCACCGCCACGTTCGTCGCCGCCGAACGGCGCTGCCTGGTCGAGATCCTCGACCGGGCGATCGGGCGGGGCGAGCTGGCGCGGCGGCCCGAACCGGCGGTGGTGCACGCGCTGCTGCTCGGGCCGGTGTTCGCCTGGCTGTTCCTGCTGCTCGAAGACCGATCCAACCTGCCCGCCTTCGCCACCACCGTCGCCGACGCCACGGCAGCGGCGCTCACTCGCGAGGAGGCCGGCTCTCGCGAGGAGACTCGTTGAGGGGTGGGGCCTTTCTGGCGGAGCCGCGGTAGAGGTCGGCGTCATAGCGTTGTTCGCCCTCGTCGAGCTTGGCGTTGGCGGCCGCCACCAGGTCGACGCCGAGCACGTCCGCCAGCCGTACCAGATAGAGCGTCACGTCGGCGAGCTCCGAGCGGACCCGGGCGAGCGCCTCGGGGTCGAGGTCGGCCGACTCGTCGGGGGTGAGCCATTGGAACTCCGCCAGCAACTCCCCTGCCTCCCCCGCCAGTGCCATGGCGAGGTTCTTCGGCGTGTGGAACTGCTCCCAGTCTCGCGCACGCGCGAACTCCCGCTGCCGTTCGGCGAGTGGCTCCAACTCGTTCGTCACGCCTGACGACCTTAGCGGGCCGCGCGGCGCCCGCCGTCAACTGCCGAGGAGGCCATGGAGGTCGTGGTCACCCGCTGAGGAGATCGTGGATCGCCTGGAAGACGGCGTCGGGCCGGCGGAAGCTGATGGAGGCGTGGCCGACGTCGTCGACCAGGCGGTTCTCGCCGCGCGAAACCGAGGCGGCCAGCGCGTCATACAGTCGCCGCTTGCCGTCGATCTCCTCGCGCAGCAGCGACTCGGGGGTGCCCTGGGACACCGCTTCCTTGAAGGCGTCGATACCCGTGGCGGTGAGCACGATCAGCGGCACGTCGGGCAGCCGCCCCGCCCCGCGTACCTCGTCGTGGAGTTGGTAGCGGTTCGCCGCCTCCTGGGCGCCGATCCCTATCCATTCCGGGCTGACATGGCGTTCGACGAGCAGCTCGCGGGTGGCCGCCGGCCAGTCGGCCAGCACCTGCGTGAACAGGCCGCGGTAGAACTGGATGACCTCGTCGGGCAGCTCGTCGGGAACCGCCTGGTCGGGGTCCCATTCGGCCCAGGTCTCGACCAGCTTCGGGGGCATGTACGCGTCGTAGTCCTCGTGTTCGGGTTCGACCAGGACCAGGCCCGACACCTCGCCGGGGAAGCGCTGCGCGTAGTGGCGGGCGTACAGGCCGCCGAGGGAATGGCCGACCAGCAGGTACGGCGCGGGCACGCCGGCGACCCGCAGCAGCTCGCGCAGCTCGTCGGTGACCTCGGTGGAGGTGCGCGGCAGCTCGGCCCGGTCGCTCCATCCCGTTCCGGCACGGTCGTAGAGCACGCTCGTGGTGAGCTCGGCGGCCCGCTCCTGGACGTTCAGGAAGTCCATGCCGGACGATCCGGCTCCAGGCAGAAACACCACCGCCGGGCTCCCGTCGCCCGATCGGTGCAGCGGCAGCCGCCGCCCTCCCACCTCGTAGAACCGCCCCAATGGAAGCGTCGGTTGGTCCTTCATCGCGGAACCCCTCCTGTACGTTGCTTTCCCAAGTTTGGGAACAGTACCAGATATGGGATCGTAGCCAGATGGACACGCTTGACCTGCTCCTGCACCCGGTTCGGCTGCGCATCGTGCACGCCATGTCCGGCGGACTGACCCGCACCACGTCCGACCTGTGCGCTCGCCTGCCCGACGTCCCCAAGACCACGGTGTACCGGCACGTGGGCCTGCTGGCCGAGGCGGGAGTCCTGGAGGTGGAGGGCGAGCAGCGGGTGCACGGCGCCGTCGAACGCCACTACCGGCTACGACGGACGCGGGCGGTGATCGATCAGGACGCGGCCGCGTCGATGTCCTTGGAAGACCACCGGCACGGCTTCGCCGCGGCCATGGCGGCCCTGCTCGCGGAGTTCAACGCCTATCTCGACCGCGAGAACGCCGACCCGACCACGGACTCGGTGTCGTACCGGCAGTTCCCGCTCTGGCTCAACGAGGACGAACGCACCGAGATGATCAGCGACATGGTCGGCGTCATCATGCCCCGGCTGCGGAACGAACCCGCACCGGACCGCGGCCACCACCTGCTGAGCACGATCTTCTTTCCGACCGAGGATCCACAGCCGGAAAGTCACCGACCTCAAGGTGAGTAGGACGGGGTTCAGAGCCAGCCGGCGTCGCGGGAGATGCGGATGGCGTCGATGCGGTTGCGGGCGCCGACCTTGTTGATCGCGTTCGACAGGTAGTTGCGTACGGTGGCCTGTGACAGCGAGAGATCGGTGGCGATCTGGGCGACGCGGATGCCGGTGGCGGCGGCGCGCAGGACCTCGGTCTCGCGAGGGGTGAGCGGGCTGCTGCCGGTTTCGAGGGCGGCGGCGACGAGTTCGGGGTCGATGACGCGTTCGCCGCGGGCTATGCGGCGGATGCCGTCGGTGAGGGCGTGGGCGGGGGCGTCCTTGACGATGAAGCCTCTGACGTGGACCTTCAGGGCGCGGAGGAGGTTGCCGGGCTGGCTGAGGCCGGTGAGGACGAGGGTGCGGCAGGCGGGGAGCTGGGCGGACAGTTGTTCGGCGGCGGACAGGCCGTCCAGGCCGGGCATGTCGATGTCGAGGACCGCCACGTCGGGGTGGACGCGGAGGGCGGTGGCGAGGACCTCGTCGCCGCGTTCGATCTCGGCGACGACCTCCATGTCGTCCTCCAGCGACAGCAGGGCGACCAGGGCTGAGCGGATCATGTGCATGTCCTCGGCGATCAGCACGCGGATCACGCGACCTCCTCGGGGACTTCTACCGACAGCAGGAACAGGCCGTCGTGGACGGTGGTGAGCCACGTGCCGGAGGCGGCGCGGGTCCGCTCGGCCAACCCGGAGAGCCCTGTGCCGGGCGGGGTGAGGTGGGGTGGGGTGCGGGTCAGGTCGGCTGCCCCAGAGGAGGGCTGGACGCCGTCGTTGACGATTTCCAGGCGTATCGTGCCCTGGTGGTGGGTGAGGGTGATGGCGCAGGTGCGGGCGTCGCTGTGACGTAGCAGGTTGGTGGTGCCTTCGCGGATCGCCCAGGCCAGGGCGTTCTGGGCGGGGGCCGACAGGGGCGGCAGGTCGGCCACGTCCAGGCGGGTGTCGACGCCGGCGGCGCCGAGCAGGGCCGCGGCGCCGTCGATCTCGGTGCGCAGCGATACGGAGTGCTCGTCGCGGGTGATCGCGCGTACATCCCGCAGCGCGTCCCTGGCGACGCCGGTCAGGCTCTCGACCTCGTCGCGGGCGGCGGCCACATCTTTCGCGAGCAGGCGGAGGGCCAGGTCGCCTTTGAGGGAGATGGCCGACAGGCTCTGGCCGAGCAGGTCGTGCAGGTCGCGGGAGACGCGGATGCGTTCCTCGCCGACGGCGGTGGCGGCCAGCTCGGTGCGGGTGGCCTCCAGCTCGTTCAGCAGCCGGACCAGCCGGGCGCCACCGACCAGCGTGCCGGCATACAGGATGAGGGCGAACAGGGCGTACGCGCCCAGAAGGAGGGCCTGGGGGATGGTGTGGGCGTCGTCGCGCAGCATGGCGATCACCTCCTTCGCCGGGTTGTGCAGGAGCTGCGCGATCACCGCGAACAGCATCAGACGGCCGCGCAGCAGCATCACGATCGAGGCGAGGGCGAAGCTGGTGAAGGCCTGCCAGTTCGAGCCGAACCACCAGAGGGGGACGTTGGCGAGGATGACGAGCGCCGCCAGCGTCCAGGGCCAGCCCGCCGGGCG
Organism: Nonomuraea sp. NPDC049028; assembly: GCF_043197735.1. Lineage (NCBI taxonomy): Bacteria > Bacillati > Actinomycetota > Actinomycetes > Streptosporangiales > Streptosporangiaceae > Nonomuraea > Nonomuraea sp. NPDC049028. The sequence goes on along the minus strand of NZ_JBICTR010000002.1, from coordinate 552,650 downwards.
TTCGCCTCTGGAGGCGGCCAGGCTGTGTCGCAGGCTCAGGAAGAGGGCCAGGGCGCAGGCGACGGTGGCGACGACCGGGTTGCCGGATGGACCGTCCATGCCGAGGGTCGTGTAGACCGGGACCTGTACGGCCAGCAGGACGTGCAGGGCGATCAGCGGCCAGAGGGGGTGGCGCACGACCCACCGCGGCGCGATCGGCGGGGTCATGGGCGGGCCTCGGACGTGTGGATGTGGGGCCGCACGTCGATGGTTTCGATGGTGTCGTCGGCGCGCACCTCCAGGCGCACTCCGCCGGCCAGGAGGGTTGCCGTGATCGTGCAGGTGCTCACGCCGTCGGCGCGCAGCAGGCCGGTGACCGTCGCGCGCAGAGCCGCCCGGGGCCGCGGTGCGATCGTGTCGGGGATGCCCGTGCGGGGCAGTTGCAGGCGGGTCTCGATGCCGGCTGCGGAGAGCAGGGTGGCGGCCGTGTCGAGTTCGGCTCGGAGGGACGGCTGGCGGTAGCCGCGTACCCGCTGCCTGGCCTCGGCGAGCGTACGCCGGGAATCGTCGGCGAGCCCGGACAGCTCCGCCTCCAGATCAGCCCGCTTGTCGAGCGGGGTCGTCAGCAGGTCGGCGGCGCGTGCGCCGCGGGCCGCGAGGGACTCCAGGGCGGTGCCGAGCGTACGGCGGAGGTCGTCGTCGATGCGGCGCCGCTCCTGTGCGACCGCCCGCTGGGCGAGCACCTCCCTGGCCGACCGCAGGCGGACGAGGGCGGCGGAGAGCCAGACGAGCAGGAGTACGGCCCCGCTGCCGCAGAGCTCCGAGAGAGTGAGCCACGGCGCGGCGTTCCATGGCAGGCCCAGCAGCAGGGCGACGGGTGCCGCCGCGATCGCCAGCGACAGGTACGCGACGAATGACCACGGGCCGGGGAGGACCAGGACGGCCGACACGGCGAGGCTCGCGTAGGTGCGCGGCGACCGCGCCGACCGGAGCCAGCCGGACGACGCGGTCGGATCGCCAGAATGCCACCAGCCGAACCACCCCCTGTCCACGTGTCCCGGCTGACCAGGGTAGGTGGCCCGGCCGAGTGGCGGCCACCAGCGGTGGCCTGGTCGGGGAGAGGAGCAGGGTCATGGCTTGGCCATGCCTACGCGCCTGCCTCGTCGGCGTCGATCACACGGCCGAGGTTGTCGAGCTCGTTGGCGCGGCCGGCGGCCAGCCGCTGGGTCCACTCCTCGTCGTGCATCGCGTCCGCCGTCATCGTGACGCGGACACCGCCCTCGACAGTCTCGAGCTCGACCACGGTGAGGAAGTCGTACGGGTCCACGCCGGGGATGAAGTCGGCGAGCGAGGTGTAGGAGAGCCTGCCCGGCTCCGACACCTCGACGAACTTCTTACGGGATTCGGTGCTCAGCGGCATCCCGTGGCTCTCCATGAACGCGATCTGCTCCGGCGCCGTGGCGCTCATCGTGTAGATGAGGTCGCCGCCGGGCCGCAGGTCGAGCTTGCCGACCTCGACGGTGAAGCCGTCCGGCGACCACCAGGAGGCGATGCCCTCGGGGGTGGTCCACAGCCGCCAGACGTGCTCGGGGGTGGTCGGGTAGGTACGTGTGATACGCACGCTCTCGTTGGCCAATGTCATGGTCTGCTCCCTAGCAAGTGGGTGATGAACCCAACCCTGCACCCGCGTCGGCCAGGACAAACAGATACAGATGTCACTTAGCGCCCCGTGTATTTTGCGTGGATATTTTGCGTGGACGGGCAAGAACTGAAAGACAAGCTCAGAGGTCGGCGTCGTGGACGAGGATGGCGGCCTGGACGCGGTTGGTCAGGCCGAGTTTGGCCAGTACCCGGCTCACGTGCGCCTTGACCGTCGCCTCCGAGAGGCTCAGGTCGCGGCCGATCTCGGCGTTCGACAGACCGCGGGCGAGGGCTCTGATCACGTCCTCCTCGCGGCCGGTGAGCGCGGCGAGCTGCCTGCGGGCCGAGTCCGACCGCGAAGGCGCACGGTCCACGAACGCGTCGATCAGGCGCCTGGTGACCGACGGGGAGAGCATGGCCTGGCCGGCGGCCACCGTACGGACGGCGGCGGTCAGGTCTCTCGGCGGCGTGTCTTTGAGCAGGAAGCCGACCGCGCCGAGCCGCAGCGCCTCGTGGACGTACTCGTCCAGGTCGAACGTGGTCAGCATGACGATCTTGGGCGGGTCCGGGGCGGCCAGTACGCGGGCGGCGGCGGTCAAGCCGTCGGTGCCGGGCATCCGTACGTCCATGAGCACCACGTGCGGCCTGAGCCGGGCCGCCGCCCCGACGGCCTCCTCGCCGTCCCTGGCCTCGCCCACCACCACGATGTCGTCGGCCGTCTCCAGGATCATCCGCAACCCGGATCTGACCAGGGCCTCGTCGTCCACGACCAGCACCCGGATCATGCCGCGGCCCTCACGGGAATGTCGGCGGTGACGCGGTAGCCGCCCTCCCGTCTGGGGCCCGCCGCCAGCGACCCCCCGAGCAGCTCGACACGCTCACGCAACCCCGCCAGCCCCCACCCCGCCCCGGGCAGCGCCCGTTCCGCCCCGGACAGCGCCTGCTCCGCACCCGGCCCGTCCGACCGTGTCGTGTCCCGCCCGTTCGACAGCGTCGTGTCCTGCCCGTCTGGCAGCGGCCGCTCCGCGCCCGGCCCGTCGGCGGTGCCTCGGTTCAGGATCTCCACCTGGAGTGTGTCGTTCAGGAAGCGCACGTGTACGTCGGTGTGGGCGTCGCGGGCGTGTTTGTGCACATTGGTGAGTGCCTCCTGAACCACCCGGTAGGCGGTCCGCTCCACCGTAGAGCCGAGTGCGCGCGGCTGACCGTGGTCGTGCCTGCGTACCGAGATGCCCAGCGCGCGCGACTGGTCGAGGAGCCGGTCGAGGTCGGCCAGCGTGGGCTGCGGGCTGAGCTCGGCGGGCTGCTGGTTCGAGCGCAGTACGCCGAGCAGCTCACGCAGGTTGGCGAGCGCCTCCCGGCCGATGTCGCCGATCATGGACGCCGTACGGGCCGTGGGCTCGTCGGCGGCCCGTACCTCCAGGGCCCCCGCGTGCAGCACCATCAGCGAGACCCGGTGCGCGACCACGTCGTGCATCTCCCTGGCGATACGCGCCCGTTCCTGGGCCCTGGCCTGCTCGGCCCGCATCACCTGCTCGCGTTCGAGCCGGTCGGCCCGCTCTCTGGCGGCGGCCAGCACGTCGCGCCGGGCCCGGGTCCAGAGCCCGAACACGAACGGCAGCCCCACCAGGGCCATGGCCATCAGCGCCACGTTGGCGGGGGTAGCCGTCACCATCTCCCGGCGTCCGCCGATCAGGTCGCCGACGACGACGGCCGTGCCGAGCGCCACGGCGGTGCCACCCAGGTAGCTCGTGATGCCGCGGGTGCCGCGCAGGGTCGTACCGGCGTAGTAGGAGGCGACCATCAGCGGCGGCCACATCACCAGCCACACGTAGAAGACGGCGCCGAGTACGGCGAGTGGCCACCACGACCGCCGCGCCCACCACGCCGCCACGCCCGCGGCGGCCGCCGTCGTGACGAACACGGGCGAGGTCAGGCCGTCGGTCTGATCGAACGGCACCGCGGACACCACGAACACGGCCGGCCCGAGCAACACCGGCAAGCCGCCCTCGATCCGTCTGCTCACCTGCATGTTCGTCAGCCTATGGGGCGACGCGGGGCCGCCGCCCGAGCCGATCGTCGATCGGGACCGCTACGAAAGGAGGGGGTGCCGGTCGACTTCCCGGGCAAGCCGGGCCGGTGGGTACGGGCCCAGGCTGGGCCGCATGAAACGACACCTGATCGTGGCCTTGGGCGTGGCCCTGCTGGCGACGCCGACCGTACAGGCACAAGCACAAGCACAAGCCGAGACCGCGCGCACCGGGCCTCTACAGACAACTGCGGGCACCTCGTTGCCCGTGCCCACCGGGAAGTACCCCGTCGGACTGGCCTCCCTGCATCTGGTCGACACAGACCGTCCCGATCCGTGGGTGCCGCAGGACGGGCCGCGGCAGCTCATGGTCTCCCTGTGGTACCCGGCCACGAAGGCGGGCACGCGGGCGGCTCCCTACGTGACGCCGCAGGAGTCGGCGCTGATCGTCAAGCCCTATCCGAACGTCCCCGCCGACACGCTCGCCAAGACCCGGACCTACGCCACGGTCGACGCGAAGCCGCTCACCCGCAGCCTGCCGCTCGTGCTCGTGTCTCCGGGTTTCAGCTTTCCCCGCGCGACGATGACCTCGCTGGCGGAGGACCTGGCCGGCAAGGGGTATCTGGTCGCGGCCGTCGAGCACACCTATGAGTCGGCGGCCACCACGTTCCCCGACGGGCGGACCACGACCTGCGCCGCGTGCGCTGGGGAGAACACCGAGGAGAGAGGGGCCGCGATCGCGAAGAGCCGGGTGATCGACCTGTCGTTCGTGCTCGACCGGCTCACCGCCAAGAGCGGCTGGGGGCGGCTGGTCGACAGGTCGCGGATCGGCGTGGTCGGCTTCTCGGCGGGCGGCAACGCCGCCCCGCAGCTCATGGCGGCCGACAAGCGGGTGCGCGCCGGGGTGAACCTCGACGGGAGCTACAACCCGAAGCAGCCCACGGGTACGGTACGCGGGCCGCTTCTCATGATGGGCACCAAGGAGAACCACACGCCGGCCGGTGACGTGTCATGGGTCAACTGGTGGTCGAAGGTGAACGGGTGGAAGCGCTGGCTGTCGGTCGCGGACACGGACCACGCCTCGTTCACCGACTACGCGGTGATCAGGCCGCAGGTGGGTCTGCCCGCACCGGCGCTGGACGGTGAGCGCGCCGTGTCGATCACCCGGACGTACGTCGGCGCCTTCCTCGACCGGCACCTGCGCCAGCAGCGGGAGCCGCTGCTGGACAAGCCGTCGAAGGACTTCCCCGAAGTGACGTTCTGGCCTGAGCCCGCCTCTCGGCGCTGAGGGTCACAGCAGCGCCGCGTGCAGCCGGGTCATCATGGCCCAACACCAGCCACAACGGACCGTCACCTGGGACCTCGTGAGCACCGTAGATCCAGCCCGCCCCCGTTCAGCTGTATCGTGCCTGAGGTGAACGGGGTCGAGTTGTTCCTGCTCGGGCGGACGCTGATGAAGATCGGCGAGGAGGCCATGCCCACCGAGGGCATCGGCGAGCACTCCACCAGCGTCCGGACCGTCCTCATCGTGGTGAGCGACATCCGGGAGCACCCCGACACCTCCGTGGGCGAGGTGGCGGCCCGTACCGGCCTGCCGCAGAGCGCCGTCTCCGCCGCCGTCGCGCGGCTCAAGACCGTGGGCGCCCTGGAGACCATGACCGACCCCCGCGACCGGCGGCGCTCCCTGATCAGGGAGTCGCCGCAGGTTTCGGCGCGGCTGTCGGAGGTACGTGCCGCGCCGGTGGATGACGCCGTGGCCGCGGCCCTCGACACCGACGACCGGCACGATATCGCCGAGACGGTCGAGATGCTGGAGGAGCTGGCCCGCCGCCTCATCCCCAGGACGCTCAGCCGTTAGCCGTACGAGGGAGTTGATCGACATCGAACGCACCGTGATCGACGGCAGGCTCGCCGAGGCGCCGGAGGTGACGCTGGCCGTCTCGGCGAGATACGGGCACTTCACCGCGATGCAGGTCAGGCAGGGCCGGGTACGCGGCCTCGACCGCCACCTCGACCGGCTCGACCGGGCCACCGAGGAGCTGTTCGGCCGCCCGCTCGACCGTGGGCTGGTGGTCGACTCCATCAGGTCGGCCCTGGGTCTGGACCGGCGGCCGGCGGTCGCGCCCGACGCGTCCGTACGGGTCTACGTGTGCGAGGTCGCCCGCCTGCACGTACTGGTGACCGCCAAGCCGCCCGTCGAGGTCGCCACCACCCCGCGCAGCCTCAAATCGGTCCGCTACCAGCGCTTTCTCCCGCACGTCAAGCACCTGGGCGGCTTCCCCCAGGGCTACCTGGGGCGGAAGGTGCAGGCGGAGGGCTTCGACGAGGCCCTGCTCACCGCGGACGACGGGGTGATCTCCGAGGGTTCGATCACCAATCTGGGCTGTTTCGACGGCACCCGGGTGATCTGGCCGGACGCGCCCATGCTGCACGGCATCACGATGCAGCTCATGGAGGCGGGGCTGACTCAGGCGGGTGTGCCGTACGAGAGCCGGGTGTTGCGGGTGGCAGATCTGGCGGACTTCGAGACGGTGTTCCTGACAAACTCGCACGGCGTCGTGGCCGTGGGGCAGGTCGACGATCTGACGCTGAAGGTGGACGAGGCGGCGATGGGCCGGCTGATCGGCTACTTCGAGGGCATGCCCTGGGAGGAAATCCATCATTCTTGATACATCATTCTTGATGTATTAGGGTGAGTGCCATGGAAACTGGCATGTTGCGGGTGGCCGGCGCGCACCTCTACTTCGAGGTACGGGGCACCGGCCCCGTCCTGCTGATCTCGCAGAGCGGCGAGGGTGACGCCGGACGCAGCGTCGACCTCGTGGACCGGCTCGTCCCCGACCACACGGTGATCACGTACGACCGGCGCGGGCTCTCGCGCAGCACCCTGGACGACCCGGCTCGGGGCGCGACCGTCGAGGAGCACGCCGACGACGTCCTGCGCCTGCTCGACCACCTGACCAGCGAGCCGGTGACGATGCTGGGCATGAGCTTCGGCGCCACCATCGGGCTGCACCTGGTGGCCAGCGGCCGGCTGAACAGGCTGATCGCGCACGAGCCCGTCGCGCCGTGGCTGCTCCCCCCTGACCAGTGCCTCGGCCACCGGCGGGAACTGGCCGAGGGGCAGGAGATCTATCGGCGCGACGGCCTGCCCGCCCTGATCAAGGAGATCAGCAGGACGCTCGGCATCGACCTCGCCGCCAAGGACGTCGAGCCGGACTTGACCCCGCAGCCGATGACCGAGCAGCGGGCCGCCAACTTCGGCTACTTCGTGGAGCACGACTGGACGGCGATCATCGCCGACCGGCTGGACCCCGCCACGCTGAAGGGCGCCCCGATCGTGCCCGTCGCCGGTCGCGCCACGCCGCGCACGGTCTTCGACTATCGATGCGCCGAGGAACTGGCGCGGCTGCTCGACACCGACCTGGTGCACTTCCCGGGCGGGCACAACGGCAACACCTCGCACCCCAGGGCGTACGCGGCCTCACTACGCGAGGTCCTCGCGTAACTCTTTCGCACGGTCGGGCCCCCGGAACCTGCGGTCGCTTCGACTTTTCCCGAAATATGGCTGGCGCAGGTGAAGTGTCGGCGATCATCCCGGCATGGACGCTGCGGAATTCCGCCCCGAAGACCTCGAACGGATCACCGCCCAGGCGGAGCAGATGCTGCTCCGCGTCGAAGAGGTACGCAAGGAGGTCGACGTGGTCGTCGGCCGGGGCACCGGCGCGGACGGGCAGGTACGAGTGGCCGCCGGCGCCAACGGGCGGCTCGTCGAGCTGGTCATCGCCCCGCGCGCGATGCGCCTGGACAGCCAGAAGCTCGCCGAGGAGCTGCTGGGCGCCGCCCAGCAGGCGCAGGACGAGGCCGACAGGAAGGCCAGGGAGATCATGGCCGACACGCTCGGCGAGTCGATGCCGACCCAGCGGGAGCTCGACGACCGGTTCGGCCAGGTCCTCGAGTCCTTCGAATCGTCGATGGACGAGCGCATGCGGGCCATCGACGAGCGGCGCCGGGGCACGACCTGACCGACACTTCGAGGTTGTTTGAAGAGTGCCCCCAGCCGACCCCGCCGCTCTAGGGTGTCGGCGGGTATGCATGTGCGCAAATGTCGCGGGATGTGAATTTGGTGGCCATTCGGTGGCAGAAGGCGGCACGGCGGAGAGTGGCGGGCCTCGTCGCGCTCGCGATCGTCGCCGCGCTCACGGGCATCGGGTTCTTCCTGGGTACGGGTGTGTCCAGCGCCCGGCCCAAGCTCGCCGACATCGGCGCCTGGCTCGCCAGCGCGCTCAACGGTGAGGTCGTCCACGCCAACGGCCTGTCCGGCCAGGTCGACGGCCGCGTGGACCTGGCCGCCGCGAAGGGCGACGAGCTCAAGGTGGTCCAGGACGGCAACAGCGTGCTCGTCGTCGACGAGTCGACCGGCCAGGTCAGCCGCATCGATCCGACCCAGCTCGAAGTCGCCCAGACCAAGAGCCTGGGCGCCGGCGGGACGCAGCTGGTCATGGGTGCGGGCAAGGCGTACGCGATCGACCCGCAGGCGGGCACCGTCCAGCAGGTGAACCCCCTGACCGTGGACACGATCGGCGCCGCGATCACGCTCAAGGGCCCGCTCGGCCAGGCGGGCATCGACAAGAACGGAACCCTCTGGGTCCCCGTACCGGAAGAGGGCACGCTGGCCCAGATCAACGGCGCCCAGCAGGGCAAGGCCGTCACCGTGGGCGAGCCCGGCGACCCGCTCACGCTGACCATGGCGGACGGCGTACCGCTGGTCACCAACTCCGCCGCCGCGTCGGCGATGGTCATCGGCTCGACCGGTACACGGCTCACGGTGAGCCTGCCCAGCACGGTGACCGAGGCCGGGCGCGGCGGCATGCTGATGCCCGCCGTCGCCGAGGCCACGATCGTCCCGATGCTCGCGCCCAAGCAGGGCGCGCTGGTGCTCGTGGACACCGCGAGCGGCGCGCTCAGCACCGTGTCGGTGAAGGGCGGCAAGCTCGGGCCGCCGCAGGCTCTCGGCCGACGCGTCTACATCGCCGATGAGAGCACCGGGCGGCTCATCGTGTACGACACGGTGGCCAAGAGGTTCGACGCCGAGAAGGTGATCACCGGCAAGGCGGGACCGCTGGAGGTGTTCGTCAAGGACGGGCTGCTCTGGGTCAACGACCAGTTCAGCGAGACCGCGCTGGTCGTCGAGCAGGACGGCAGGGCGCACCGGGTCGGCAAGTACGACGAGGCGCTCGGTCAGAAGGACACCCCTACCCCGCTGCCCGTACCCACCGGCACGCCCACCATGGCGCTCCCGACCACCGTCCCGACCCGGCAGACCACCCAGCCCACGGCACGGCCCACGGTGACGGTCACGCGCACCCCGAAACCCACCACGACGAAGCGCTCGGAGACCCCCAGCCCGCCCCCGACCAGCACCCCCACACCGACGCCTACCCCGACACCCACGCCCACACCGACGCAGACCCCCGGCCCGCCGGGCACCGTCACGGCGAACTCGGGACCCGGCTGGATGGAGATCGTGTTCACCCCGTCGAGCCAGGGCAAGGCCACCGGCTACACGCTCAAGGGCGCCCCGGACAGCGCGAACGTGACCCCGGACCGCGTACGCTCCGACGGCCCCTTCCAGTTCCGGGTCACCGGAGGCCGCTGCGACCAGGAGTACACCTTCCGCGTCGCGGCCCAGTACGACGGCGGCGAGTCCGTCTCCGACCCCACCATCCCGGTACGCCCCTGCGTCGCCCCGGGCAGACCGGCGAGCTTCGAGGCCAAGGGCAAGAACCACGGCGCCGACCTCACCTGGTCGGCCCCCGACAACGCCAAGGACGGCGGCGTCAGCTACGTACTCGAAGGCCCCGGCCAGCACCCGGGCACGCTCGACGGGACCAGCGCGGAGGTGACCGGCCTGAAGAACGGCCAGGACTACACCTGGACATTGCGTGCCAAGAACGGCGCCGGCGAGGGCCAGGAGCGCGCCGAGGCCAAGGCGGGGCTGCAGCCGCCGTCGGCGCAGTTCCGCAACGCGCACAACGACAACAGGGACACCCTGATCCGGTCCGGCCCCTCAGCAGGGGCGGAGGCGGGCCGCATCCCCAAGGGCGAGTACATCACCATGACCGTGATCTGCCAGACCAAGGGCGCGGGCTTCACCGACACCGACACCGGCATGAGCAGCGACGTCTGGAACAAGGTGGAGTCCAGCCGGGGCAGCGGCTGGCTGAACGACGTGCTGATGGACACCCCGAAGGGGGGATTCCCCGCCGCCCCCCTCTGGGAGTGCGAATGATCACCAGAGCCGGCTGGGGCACCCTGGCCGCCTCCGTACTGCTGTACGCGGTGGCGGCACCGCTCGGCTACCAGCAGGCGGGCGCGCTGTCGGCCGGCGGGATCGCCGCCGTCGGCGCCGGTCTGCTGTGGACGCTGCGCCGGCCACGCCTGGAGGTACGCCGCGAGGTCACGCCCGTCAAGGTCGCCAGAGGCGAGGCGGCCATCGCGATGCTGCGCGTCACGAACAGGGGCCGCTGGCGGCGCGACGCCCTGGAGGCCCATGACACCTGCCGGGACACCGCGATCGTGGTCGGCGTACCGCCGCTGGCCAGGAACTCCACCGGAACCGTGTCGTACCGGCTGCCCACCCGCAGGCGCGGCGAGACCCCGGTGGGCCCGCTGCGGCTCGACCGGGCCGACCCGTTCGGCCTGGCCCGGCGCACGACCTCGTACGGCCAAGCGGATCTGCTGCTGGTCCGGCCGCGCACGGTTGCGCTGGAGCCGCTGAACTCCGGCCGGCAGCGCCACCTCGACGGCTCCGCCTCCCGCTCGCCGAGCGGCACGATCACCTTCAACGGCGTCCGCGACTACGTGATCGGCGACGACCTGCGGCACATCCACTGGCGGTCCACGGCGCGTACCGGGACCCTCATGGTCAAGGAGCTCGAGGACGTCAGCCTGCCGTACACGACCACGATCCTCGACACGCGCGCCGACTCCTACGGGGGTGACGACGAGTTCGAGCTGGCGGTGGACGCGGCGGCGTCGGTCGCCTGGTCGGCGAGCCGCCGCCGCTTCCCGGTGCGGCTGCTGACCGGCGCGGGAGAGCTGCTGTCCGTCAAGGGCGGCGCCGAGGAGGCCGAGGAGGTGCTGGACCGGCTGGCCCTGGTCGAGCGGACGGCCGACGCGGAGACGCCGGTGGACGCGGTACGCCGCGCCGGCTCGGGTGGGGCACTGATCCTGGTCACCGGGGCGCGGACCGCCCTGTCAAGCGTCGCGTCGGTGCGGCGGCGCTTCGACCAGGTGGTCTGTGTCTGGGTCGGGGCCTCCTCCGGCGACCGGCCGCCGATGGTGCCCGGTGTGACGGTCATCGAGATCGGCGAACTGGCCGAACTGGCGGCGGCATGGCCGCGCTGACCACCCCGCCGGGCAGGCCGGTCGCCCCACCCCCGCCGGACGTGCCGCCTACGCCGGACGTGCGGGCCATGCCGGTCGCCCCGCCCACACCGGTCGCCCCGCCCACGCCGGGCGTGCGACCGGGGACGTCCGAGGCTGCGCCGCTGCCGTCTGTGCCCGAGTGGCGGCGGGTGGCGTCGATCGTCATCGTGATCCTGCTGGCGGGTACGGCCGGGCTGGCGTTCGACGGGGTGTTCACGCTGGGCGCACTGATCCCCGTGGTGGCCGTGGCGGCGATCGTGCCGGGCGTGGTGTCGTACGCGCTGGCCAGGATCTTGCCGCTCTGGGTGTCTCTGGCCGTGAATCTCCTGGCCTGGCTGATCGCGGTGTCGGCGACCCTGTTCAGGACGCAGGCCCTGGCCGGGTTCCTGCCGAGTCCGGCCAGCGTGCGAGCCGCGCTGCTCGGCGTGCGCGACTCGGGGAAGGCACTGCTCACGACCATCCTGCCGGCCGAGGGGGACGGCAGGACGATCGTGCTGGCGCACTTCCTGGTCTGGGCGGCGGCGGTGGCCGGGACCGAACTGGCCCTGCGGACCAGGGCGGTGGTGCTCCCGGCGGCCCCGGCCGTACCGGTGCTGGCCGCCGCCGTCGTGCTGGGCGTGTCCGGTCCCGGCTCGCAGCTGCCGACACCGGCCGTCCTCGTCGGGCTGGCCCTGCTCCTGGCCCTGGTCCGGGCGGCCCGAGCGGCCAGGACGTTCGTGGCGGGCGTCCCGCTGCTGGCCGTCCTCGTGCTGATCGCCGTCGCGGCCGGACCGGTGCTGCCATTCGCGAGCAACCCGTACGACGTGCGCCAGTTGGTGGCCCAGCCGCCCCCGCGCCCGCTCGCCGGCGTGAGCCCGCTCGACCAGGTGTCGGCCTGGCTCCAGAACCCCTACCGCCAGCTCTTCACCGTCAAATCCACGACCGAGGCGAACTGGCGGCTGGCCGTACTGGACCGCTTCGACGGCGTCACGTGGACCTCCAGCGCCGGATACCTGCCGACGGGCGGCCGGGTCCCCGCCGACGGCGACGACCTCGGGGGCGCCCGCGACGTCGTCGAGCAGCAGTTCACGCTGCAGAAGCTGTCCGGTCCCTGGCTGCCCGCGGCGGACCGCCCGCAGCAGGTGACCTTCACCGGACCGGCGCCCGACTCCGCGGCCGGCCTGATGGCAGATCCGGCGACCGGGATGCTGGCGAGCGCCACCACCACCGCTCGCGAGGGCATCACGTACCAGGTGATCTCCGGCATCCGCCGCTACTCCGCCGCAGACCTGCGCGAGGCGGTCCCCGCCGCCGACCAGGCCGCCCTGGCACTGCCCAACGGCCCCGACGGCCGTACTCCCCCACAACGGGCCCGCCTCGCGGCCATCGCGCGCAAGGCCACGGCCGGCGCCACCAGCCCCATGCAGCAGGCCGTACGGCTGGCCGCCTACCTGCGCAAACACGCCGACTACGACGTCAACTCCCCGCCGGGGCACAGCTATCGCAGCATCCAGTTCTTCCTCACCGAGGCGAAGAAGGGCACGACCGAGCAGTTCGCGGCGTCGTACGCGCTGCTCGCCCGCTCGCTCGGCCTGCCCAGCCGGGTGGTCGTCGGCTTCGGTCCGGGCAAGGCGGAGGCAGGCGGCGTACGGCAGGTGCTGGCGGGTGACGTGCTCGCCTGGGCGGAGGTGGAGTTCAAGGGGATCGGCTGGGTGCCCTTCTACCCGACCCCGGCGCGCAGCCACGCGGGCGAGAGCGGCGACGTCGCCGAAGGCGTGTCCAAGCAGCGCCAGGAGATCGAACAGGAGATCAGCGGCGACCACGCCGACCCCGCCGCCACACCGTCGACCCACCGGCCCACACCACAGCCATCACCCCGCCAAGCCGGCCACGGAGCCGGAACCACCTGGCTGCCGATCGCGGGCGCGGTGGCCGGGGGGCTGCTGGGCGGGTACCTGCTGGCGGTGACCGTACTGCCGCCCCTGCGCCGCCGACGCCGCCGGACGGGCGATCCGCGGGCGCGGGTGGCGGGCGCGTGGCGGCAAACGGTGGTACGACTGCGCGCCGCCGGGGTCCCGGCCTCGTCGCGCGTACTGACGGCTCGGGAGGTGGCCACGCTGGGAGTGACGGCTTTGGGCACCCACGCGTACGAGCCACTGACGGGGCTGGCAGACCTGGCGAACCTCACCCGATTCAGCGACGCCCCCGCGGACCAGGAAGCTGCGGACATGGCCTGGCGGCACTACGCGAACATCGACCTGCTGGTCAGACGGAAGATCGCGCTACCGCGCCGCCTCGCCCACCGCCTGGCACCCGGCTCGCTGCTCCACTGAGCGGGGTCAGCCAGATCAAGCGTCGCAAGAACGCACTTGAACGCAACGACGTATCTTCACCTGCACGATCATCGGTTCCTTTCATCCTCAGGCAGCCAGTGCGACGCGGTGGTTTTGAAGGCCGGCGACGGCCTTGCACAGGTGTCCGGCCTTGGAAGTCGTCTTCCGCTCAAGGGCCTCCGGGCGAGCGCCCTGGGGTGCATCCGTGCTTTTCGTGGTCAGTGACCGCGGTTTTGCGGGCTGGCCGGGACCGCGAGCAGGCCTCGCAGCCCCTCGGCGTAGCTGGCTGCATCGAGCTTGAGCAGCGCTCTTTGGACGATGAACCCGTGGATGGCGCCAAGCAGGACATTGGCCAGGTGCTCCGGTGCCACCGGGCCGGAGGTGAGGCCACGATGCCGGTGGGCTTCGACGAGCTGGACGAACCATTGCCTGACAGGCGCGATGGCCTCGGCGAAGAGCGAGGCCATCGCCGGATTTCGTAGGGCCTCGCTCCAGATCTGGATCGCGAGCCGTGGCGTGCCCTCGTGGTCGTCCAGCCGTTCGATCGCACGCAGGATCTCGGTGAGCGCCTCCAGCAACGGGGGCGGCTCGTCAAGGAGCGTTTTTTCGAACGCGGCGGTGACCTCAGCCAAGGTGGCCTCCACGATCGCGAGCACGATGGCGTCCTTGCCGGGGAAGTACCGATAGAGGTTGCCGGGCGACATCTGCGCTTCGCGCAAGATGTCCTGCATAGAGGTCGCGTGGAAGCCGTTGGCGAGGAAACAGCGGCGCGCGGCTGCCAGGACATGCTGACGGCGCGTGTCGGCGGCTGGACTGTGTGAGACGGGCACCCCCCGAGGATGGAATGAACGTTCATTCTTGTCAACCACGCCAGAGATGTGCTGAAGTGATGAGAACGAACGTTCCTTCGCAAGGATGGTCATGAACAATCCCCACCCCGTGGTCACCACCAAGCCGGGCGCTGTTCAGGGAAGCTGGGACGGGCGCGTCGCGTCCTTCCTCGGCGTGCCCTTCGCGGCCGCCCCCATCGGCGACCTTCGTTTCGCTGCTCCGCAGCCGCATGCCCGGTGGCAAGGCATCCGTCCGGCGACCGCCTTCGGCCCTGCCGCTCCGCAGCCACCCGCCAACCCCGCCAGACCCGCCGATGCGATGCAACTGCTCACCGGCTCGCCAACGCTGGCCCAGGCCGAGGACAACTGCCTCACCTTGAACATCTGGACCCCCGGCGTCACCGGCAAGCCCCGGGCCGTGCTGGTATGGATCCACGGCTCCGGCTGGCTCAGCGGCGCCAGCGCCTGGCCCGGCTACCACGGCCGCAACCTGGCCGCCGCCGAGGACATCGTCGTCGTCACGCCGAACTACCGGCTCGGTCCGCTGGGCTTCCTGCGAGTCCCAGGCATCGCCGAAGGCAACATGGGGTTTCTGGATGCGATCTCGGCGCTGCGCTGGGTGCGGGAGAACATCGCCGACTTCGGCGGCGACCCCAACCGCGTCACCGTGGCCGGTCAGTCCGGAGGCGCGGTGACCGCCGTGGCGCTCCTGAGCTCCCCCTCAGCCACAGGCCTCTTCCATCGGGTCTTCGCCCAAAGCGGCCCCCTCGGCATCGCCATGCCATCCCCGCACGAAGCCGAACAGGTCGCGGAGGAATACCTGCGCCTCCTGGGCCTGAGCGTCACGACAGCCCATCGTTTGCGAGACCTTCCGGCCGAAGAGCTGATCATCGGTTGCCAGCGACTCGTCGCCGACAGCGGCCGGCGACGCATCGGCGCCCCGGCCCCGCCGATGCATCCGATTGCCGGCGCCCCAGGGCTGCCCGGGCCTGTTCTGCCCGCCGTCGCCGCCGGCGTCGCTCCCGGCATCGACGTCCTGATCGGCGCCACCGCCGAGGAGATGAACCCGTTCCTGGCCATCGACCCCGCCTCCGCGGCCATTACCCGCGATGCCGTCCTGCAGCTTGTGGAACGCCTGGCGCCCGACGCGGCCCCACAGGTGGTCTACGACCACTACGCGGCCCGGCGGCCGGGCGCGTCCGCCTCTCAAGTCCTGGCCGACATCACCACCGATCGCCTGGTCAGGCTACCGGCGCTCCAGGTCGCCGAGGCGCGCGCTCGTCACGGTCATCCTGGCTTCGTCTACCAGGTGGACTGGAGATCGGCCCTCGGTGCCTGCCACACCGTGGACATCCCGCTGCTGTTTGACAATCTTCCAGCCTGGTCGGCCTCTCCCATGTTCCGCGATGTCGACTCCGCCGGCGTCGAACCGACCGGTCACGCCTTCCGGCGGGCCGTGGCAGCCTTTATCCGCACCGGAAATCCGAACGCCCCGGGCGTCCCGGCGTGGGAGGCATACACCGAGCTTCGCCGCTGCACCATGCGCTTCGACACGTTCGTCACCGCAGCGAACGACCCCGCCTACAGCGAACGCGGCCTCTTGCTTCCGCCTGCTCAACACTCGTCCGGTAGCAACGACAACTCATGAACACCTCGCACATGTCCCCTTCTCGTCACAGGCGGAGTCCTCGCCTCGCTGGAGTCGCGTGCGCAGGTTTCGCCGCTGTAGTCGCTGCGGCGAGCGGTGCGCTCAACTCGGCTGTGCTCAGATCGGCTGGGGTGCCTCTTTCAGCCCCGAAAAGACGGCGGCGATCAGACGCCGTCCTTGGGCCACACCGTCGTCGTTGTTCGCGACGCGCCACAGAAAGCTCATAAGCATGATGATGTCGGCGGGGTCGTGCCCGGGAGCGATGGTGCCCTCGGCCACGCAGGCCTCGACGAGCTTGGCCACCGCCGCGGTGGTCGGCGCCCACGAAGCGCTGATCACGTCCTGGGCCGCGGCGCTGTGCAACGCGTCACCGAGGCCGTGCTTGATGCGGATGTAGGCCGACAGAGTCTCGAACCACTCGACGAACGCGTCCTTCGCCGATGGATGGCGCGCCAGCGCCTCGTCGGCGGTGGTGGTCAGGCGTTCGATGTCGTGCTGGTAGGCCGCCAGGATCAGATCCTCCCGGGTGGGGAAGTGCCGGTAGAGCGTGCCGGCGCCGACGCCGGCACGCTTGGCGACCTCGCTCAGCGGCACGAGCGGGTTGTCCCCGAACAGTTCGTGGGCGGCCTCGATGATCGCCACACGGTTACGCGCGGCGGCCTTGCGCTGCGTGCCGTAGGTGCTCGGCGTCTGGTCGGTCATCACCCTATGGTGCCTCCGATGGACTTGCGGACAATCCTCCGCTAGTTTGGGTGAGAACTTGCGGAGAATCGTCCGCAAGTTCAAATCCCACAGGAGACGCCCATGCGTTATGTGAAGCTCGGCACCACCGGCCTGGACGTTTCGCCCATCGCGATCGGTGCGATGACCTACGGCGAGCCCGACCGCGGCCACCCCGTCTGGTCCCTCGGCGAGGAGGATGCGCGCCCGCTGATCAAGCACGCTCTCGACGCGGGCATCAACTTCTTCGACACCGCCAACATGTACTCCAACGGGTCCAGCGAGGAGATCCTCGGCCGCGCACTGCGCGACTTCGCGAACCGCGACGATGTAGTGATCGCGACCAAACTGCGTCATCCCATGCGCCCCGGCCCGAACGGGAAGGGCCTGTCCCGCAAGGCGATCATGACCGAGGTCGACCACAGCCTGCGACGGTTGGGCACCGACTACATCGACCTTTACCAGGTGCACCGCAACGACCACGCGACGCCGCTGGAGGAGACCCTCGAAACGCTCAGCGATCTGGTCAAGGTCGGCAAGGTGCGCTACCTGGGCGCGTCGTCGATGTTCGCGTGGGAGTTCGCGAAGGCCCTGCACCTGCAGAAGCAGAACGGCTGGGCCCGGTTCGTGTCCATGCAGGATCACTACAACCTGCTCGCCCGCGAGGAGGAACGCGAAATGATCCCGCTGTGCCTGGACGAGGGCGTCGGCACCATCATCTGGAGCCCACTCGCGCGGGGCCGTCTGGCCCGTGGCTGGGATGAGGCGAACTCCACTGCCCGCTCCGAAACCGACGGTGCCTACGCCGACACGCTCTACTCGCCCGAGCAGGAAGCCTCGAACCACGCCATCATTGATGCGGTCGGCCAGGTCGCTGCCGCCCACCGCGTGAGCCGCGCGTCCATCGCCCTGGCCTGGCTGCATCGCCAGCCGGTCGTCACCGCTCCGCTGGTCGGCGCCGGGTCGATCAAGCAGATCGACGACGCGATCGCGTCGTTGGACGTCGAGCTCACCGATGAGGACGTACGCGCCCTCACCGCCCCCTACACACCGCGGTATGACTGGCAGGGCGTCTCGGACGAGGCGGCCATGGATGCGATCCGCGCTCGTGTCCCGGGAATGGCGCTGAGGTGAGGTTGATTGTTCGCTCCGGCGCGGCAGTCCGCCAGCTGGCGAACTGAGCAAGCGTCGCAAGAATGTCGCTGGTCGGTAGCCGTCCGGCTGAGGGAGACGGGCGCTGCGGGAATCGCATGACCTGTTGGGATCGTTGTGACCAGTGTGCTCGCTTGGCGACGGGCACCGTTCCCAGTGATCCTCTGTACGGCTGCCGTCGTCACCACCACGCGACGCCTTGCTACGATCCCTTGATCAACCGCTGTGCCTGGAGTGTGCATGACCGACCGTCTCACCACCGCGATGATCAGCCAGGCGGCCGAACGGTTGCGGCCGGTGGTACGTCGCACCGCGCTGGAGCCGAACCAGCGGCTGTCCGACCTGCTCGGCGGTCAGGTGCTGCTCAAGCGCGAGGACGCGCAGGTCTGTCGCTCGTACAAGGTGCGCGGCGCGTTCAACCTGATCGCCTCGCTCACGGACGAGGAGCGGCGGCGCGGTGTGGTCTGCGCGAGCGCGGGCAACCACGGGCAGGGAGTGGCGTTCGCCTGCGCGCGTCTCGGGATTGGGGGGCGTGTGTACGTACCGTCCACCACACCGCGGCAGAAGCGTGAGCGCATCGCGGCGCTCGGCGGCGACTGGGTGGAGGTCGTGGTCGGCGGCGGTACCTACGACGAGGCGAGCACCGCCGCGCACGCCGACAGCGAGCACACCGGTGCGATCTACGTACATCCGTTCGACGACGTCAGGACGATGGCCGGGCAGGGCACGGTCGGCCTGGAGATCCTGGCGCAGTCAGGGGAGGCGCCGCACACCGTGGTCGTCCCGGTCGGTGGAGGCGGTCTGATCAGCGGCATCGCCATCTGGCTGCGCGAGCACTCACCCCGCACCCGCATCGTCGGCGCCGAACCCGCCGGCGCGGCCAGCATGCGCGCCGCCCTCGACCACGGCGGGCCCCTCGCCCTGCCCGAGCTGGACACCTTTGTGGACGGCGCCGCCGTCGGAAGGGTGGGAGAGGCCACGTTCCCCCTGGTCAAGGACTTGGTGGATGAGGTGGTCGCGGTCGATGAGGGTGCGGTGTGCACCGAGATGCTGGATCTGTACCAGACCGATGGCATCATCGCCGAGCCCGCCGGAGCCCTCGCGGGAGCGGCCGCCCGTGAGCTGCTGCCGTACTCCTCCTCCGGAGGGCCGCTGGTGTGCGTGGTGTCGGGCGGCAACAACGACGTCAGCCGGTACGGCGAGGTGCTGGAGCGCTCTCTCGTCCACATCGGGCTGCGGCACTACTTCCTGGTGACCTTCCCGCAGCGCCCCGGCGCCCTGCGGCACTTCCTGGACGAGGTGCTGGGCGAGGGCGAGGACATCATCGCCTTCGAGTACGTCAAGAAGAACAACCGCGAAACCGGCCCGGCGCTCGTCGGCATCGAGCTTGAGCGGGCCAGTGATCTCGACAGCCTCCTCTTCCGCATGAAGGCCAGCCCACTCACGGTGGAGCGCGTCCCGCCTGGCTCGCCGCTGTTCACCTTTCTTCTCTGACCTCCCGCCACGGCGTGCTGGCGATCGAGCGGGGAGTAATCAGGACGAGGCCGACCGGCTGCGTTTTCGGCCTGCTCAACTGCGGTCGTTGAAAGAAATGCCGGCCGCGCTCGCCTCGTACACGCGGGCCGGGCCCCTCCCGAGGGCTGAGGCGGCTACCGCCGAAGTTGTAGGCGGACGCCCCGTCGTACGCCGCTGGTTGACGAAAAATCTCTACTTTTCGTCGTATTTAACGAGTTCAGGGCGGTTGGTAGCGTCAGGCGCGCAACGCGGAATGATCCCGAGCCCAGGAGGCCGGTGTGGTCATGCGATGGTTGACGGCGCTCGCTCTGATCTTCTCCGGAGTCCTCGTGGCGACGGGGGCGGCACCGGCCTCGGCCGAGTCGGCGCAGCCGGGGCCGGGCCAGTTCTACGGCGTGCGGGTGCGGGTGCTGAGCAACGTGTCGATCCCCGCCGGCGCCACCACGACGGTCAGCGTGGCGGGCGTCGGCGCGGTGCCCGCCAGCGGCGTCGCGAGCGTCGCGGTGAACTTCGCGGCCAAGGGCGCGAGCGCCGCCGGCGGCCTCGTCGTCTTCCCGTCGGACCTGGCCGCCGCGCCCGCGGTGACCGGCACCCGCTACCGGTCGGGCGTGTGGGACGACCAGCTCGTGACGGTCAAGCTCGGCGCGGACGGCGCGCTCAAGGTCAAGAACACCGGGACGGCCGCCGTCAACGTCTACGCCGACGTGCACGGGTACGTCACCGCCGTGGCCGCCGCGGCGCCCGGCGCGCGGTACGTACCGTTGAACACCGCGCGGATCATCGGCAACCAGAGCGTCGCCGCCAACTCGACCGCCACGTTCGCGGTGGCGGGGGTGGGCGGAGTGCCGGCGTCCGGGGTGGCGTACGTGGCGCTGACGTTCGCGGTGAAGAGCACCGGGTCGGGCAAGATGATCGCCTACCCGTCGGGCGGCACGCCACCCGCCGGGTCGAACATCGACTACCGGCCCTCCTACTTCCAGTCCAACCTGGTCATCGCCGCGCTCGGGACGGACGGCAAGATCGCCGTCAACAACAACGGGCCGGCCGCGCTGACGGTGTACGCCGACGTGGCGGGCTACTTCGCGACGCCCGCCGCCGCGGTCGCCGCCTCGGCCCTGGTGCCCGTCGCCCCGTCGCGGACTCTCGCCTCGGTGACAGTGGCGGCGGGCGCCTCGTACACGGTGGCACCGCTCGGCAAGGGCGGCGTGCCGCCCACTGGGGTGAGCGCAGTCGGGGTGAACATCACCGTCAAGGGCACCGTGAACGGCCTGCTGCGCGTGTACCCCGCGGGCCAGGCGAGCATCCCGGGCGGCGGTTCGATCGCGTACCAGCCGAACGACTTCTGGTCGAGCCTGGTGCCGGTCAAGGTGGGCACCGGCGGCACGTTCGTGATCCTCAACACCGGCACCGCGAGCGTCAGCGTGACCGTCGACACCTTCGACTACTACCGGTCGCCGTCCGCGCCGTCCGCGCCGTCCGGCGTGACCGCCTCGGCCACCGACGGCGGCGCCGACGTCGCGTGGCAGGCTCCGGCAGACGGCGGCGCGTCGATCTCCACGTACACGGTGACCGTCTCGCCCGGCGGCGCCCGCGTCACCTCCGCCACGACCTCCGCGCACGTGGGCGGGCTGACCAACGGCAGCGCGTACGTGTTCACCGTGACGGCTGCGAACGCGGCCGGCACCTCGCCCGCCTCCGCGCCCTCCGAGCCGGTCACCCCAGCCGCCCCCCGCGCACCCGGCACGCCGTTCATCACCGCCGTGACCATGCGTGACGCGGCGGCGAAAGTGGACTGGAGCCCGCCGGACACCGGCACGGCGGGCATCGTGAAGTACCTCGTCACCGCCTCGCCGGGCAACGTCGTCGTGGACGCCGCCGCCGAGGCGACCCAGGCGACGGTCGGCGGGCTGACGAACGGGACGGCCTACACGTTCGTGGTCACCGCGGTGAACGGCACGGGCAGCGGCCGGCCCTCGGCGCCCTCACAGCCCGTCACCCCCGCGCCCGCCACGACGCCGCTGCGGCCGCCCGTCCTCTCGGTGGTCCCGCTGGACCAGAAGGTCGAGCTCCAGTGGGTGGAGCCGCCCGACGGCGGCGCGGCGATCAGCGGGTACCACCTGACGGCCGAGCCCGGCGGGCTCACGCTGGACACACCTGCCGCGACCACGGTCGCCACGTTCGCGGGGCTGACGAACGGGACGGAGTACACGTTCACCGTCGCGGCCCGCAACGCCGCGGGCACGGGTGAGGCCGAGACCGCCGGCCCGGCCACCCCGGCGGCGCGGCGGGCTCCGATCGCACCCGTCGGGGTGACCGCCTCGACCACCGCCGACGGCTCGGTCAAGGTCACGTGGAACGCGCCCAGGGACACCGGAACCGCGCCCATCACCTCATACACGGTGACAGCGAGCCCCGGCGGCGCGACGGCCACGGTAACGACGACGAGCGCGGTCCTGTCCGGTCTCGACGTGGCGACGGCGTACACCTTCACCGTACGGGCCGCCAACCAGCACGGCGCCGGCCCCGAAAGCGCGGCCAGCCAAGCGGTCGTGCCGGAGGTGAGCGCCAAGGCCACCCCTGTCGTGCTGTCGGCCGCCTCGCTGGCCCGCCTGATCTCGGTCGGCACCGACGGCACGCTCGACTTCGACTCCCCGCCCGCGCAGGTGAGCGACCTGACCGCCGGCGCGTACGTCGTCGCCCCGGTCTCGGCGAACACGCCACGCGGCCTGTTCCGCAAGGTCACCGCCGTGACCACCCGCGGAGCCATGCTCAGCGTGATGACCGAGGAGGCCGCCATCCCCGACGTCGTGGGAGACGGCGACGTGGCCTTCGACACGGTGACGGACGCGTCCGCCGTCCAGTTCACGCCGCTCGCTCCAGGCGTACGGGTCGCGCGGCCCACCCAGGACGGCAAGCCGGTGGGCACGGCGGGCGGCCCCGGCAGCATCGGCCTGCGCGACGGCGCGCTCGTGGTGGAGGTCGCCACGAAGGCCGGCCCGGCCGGGCACGACGACGTCGGCAGGAAGCTGGAGATGTGGATGACGCTGGCCCCGCACGGCCACGGCAAGATCCACCTCAAGGGCGGGGCATTGGAGCTCGATCACTTCGGCGCCAGCGTCAACGTCGCGCTGAACACGGTCGGCAAGATCGGCGCGATGGCCGGGTGGCAGAAGAAGTGGCTGATCGGACGCATGCGCACGCCCTGCATCGACCTCCAGCTCGGCCCGCTGCCGGTGCTGATCTGCCCGGAGTTCGATGTCTACGTGCAGTTCGAGGTGGACGGCTCGCTCGGCATCGCCTTCCAGGCCGGTTACAGCCGGGAGGTCGGCGCCACGGTCACCCTCCAGGGCGGCGATCTCAGCATGGACAAGATCGACATTCCGGGGCGGCAGAACCACGCCGAGCTGATCGCGTACGGCGACGCGGGCGCAAAGATCAGCTTCCCGTTCGAGGAGGTCATGTACATCTACGGCGCCGCGGGTCCCGGCGCCAGCTTCGCCCCCTACGTCCAGGTCATCGCCGACACCACCCAGAACCCGTGGCTGGAGTTACGCGTCGGGCTGACGCTCGGCGGCTTCATGAAGACCAGGAGCCTGTTCGGCAAGGCCCTGTCGATCAGGAAGGACGACCTGGTCAACTGGTGGTACTCGGCCTGGCACTCGGGCCCGTTCACCGGCATCGAGATCGACCCTGCGCACGTCGAGGGCGGGCCAAACACCGCGTACGACTTCGATTTCAAGGTCACCGGCATTCCCGAGATCACCGCCGTCGAGTGGAGCGTCATCACCGGTCCTGGCACCATCGACCAGAACGGCACGTACACCTCTCCCTCGTACGGTCATGCCACGATCCAGGCGTACAGTCCCGCCAACGGCACCCGCCCGCCCCAGTACGCCGAGGCGGAGATCACCATTTGCGACTGCCTGCCAGGACCGCCGCAGAACGCGGTGGCCCGGCCCGGCCCGCTGCAGGCCACGGTCTCGTGGACGGCCCCCGCGCCCGTGCCGGGCTCCCCGCCCGTTGACGGCTACGCCGTCGTCACCGACCCGCCGAGCGGCACCCGCTACACCAAGGAAACGCAGGTGGTGGTGGACCAGCTCAAGCCTGGAGTCATGTACACCATCTGGGTCTACGCCCACAACTTCCGCGGATACGGCGAAGCCTCCCAGCCCACCGCGGTCATGCCCACCCGCGCGATGATCGGCTTCGGCGCGCCCGTCAACGTGGCCGTGGACGCCGACGGCAATCCCGACACCATGAACTTCGCCGGGAGCTGGGGTTCCAAGCTGTCGGCCGACGGCCGCTACGTGTTCTTCGCGGTACGCTCCGGCAGCAACCTCGCGCCGAACGAGGTGTACGAGCCCAACGGCAACGCCATCTACCTGGTACGCAAGGACCTCCAGACCGGCGAGATCATCCTCGTCTCGCGCGGCGGCGACGGCCGTACCCCCAGCTACATCCCCATCACCGTGCCGGGCACGGGCATGGCCACCAACCGAGACGGCTCGATCGTCGCCTACATCGGTGACAGGAACGCCCCCTTCACCTCTCCGGCGATCATCATCAGGAACCTCAGGACCGGGCAGGTCTGGGTGGAGGACCCGGGCGTGGCCTACGAGGACTTCGACACGATGTCGCTGCGCCTCAGCGAGGACGGCACGGTCATCGCCGTCCGCGTCGGCCTGACCACCGACGCTCCGCCGCCGCGTGAGGCCACCATTTACCGCGGCGTCGTCGGCCAGCCGCTGACCAGGGTGGACACGGTCTGCGTCGCGAAACCGGGCTGCCACACCAACAACTACTTCGGCATGACGCGGGACGGCGTCCTGGTCTGGTACGGAGTGAGCCTGACCGCCTTCGTCGGCACCCTTCAGGTCTACAACGCCAACAGCGGCACCACCGTGGACCTGCACCCCAACGCCACCGAGGACGACCACTTCCTGCAGGCGATGCTGTCCGGCGACGGCAGCACCATCGCCGCCTTCTACGCCTGGGGCACCGAGACCACCAGCGGCCAGGGACTGGTCATCAAGCCCGTCAACGCCGGCCGCATCGTGGCGGGCGACATCCTGATCTCCAGCACGTCGAACGTCGATCCGCAGGCGATCAACAGGAACGGCCGCGTCGTCGTCTACACCGAGCACTACGACGTGGACGGCAGCAGCCGTACCCGGTACAAGATCTACGACCGGGGCGCGGGCGGGCCGACCGTCACGATCCCCGGCGTCAGCTCCTACCCGTACATCCGGCCGCAGCTCGACGACGACGGCGGCCTGCTGGTGTGGACCTCGGAGAGCCCGGACTACGACGGCGTGTACGCGTGGCGGTACTGACCAGTGCGCCAGTGTCGCCGCCTGCTCATTTTGCCCACCTCGCCGCGAGGAAGGACCACCTGATGCTCGTCCGTCGCGTTTCGACAGCCGCCCTCCTCACCCTTGTCGCATCCTTGATCACCCTGCTGCCGGCCTACGCCTGGACGCCTTCCGCCGAGTCCTCGGGCGTGCCCTTACCTGGGGGGATATATCCAGGTTCGTCCCGCTATGACGGCGCTGGTTACTACCAGTACGCGCCGTCCATCGTGCAGACCTCCGACGCCCAGAGGATCATCTATTACTGCGCCAACACGGTCGAGTACTCATCGAGCAGCGGCAACGCGCTCCAGGCCACTCACGATCACGTCCTGTTCAACGTCGGCACCCGGCAGCCGAACGGGTCGTACACGTGGGGTGCCACCCAGGTAGCGCTGCGGCCCCGCCTTCAACCGGCCGACCCGCACTACCAGCCTGCCACGCCGAGCTGGGCGGCGTACCACATCTGCGACCCGGACGTCGTCAAGGGCAGCTTCACCTACACGACGCCCCAGAGCGGCGAGAAGACCTACACGTGGGCGATGTTCTTCACCGCCGCCGACAATGACGACCATGGCGCGGACGGCCGGTTCAACGTGGTCGGCGTTGCCCTCGCCACCTCTCCGCTGGGGCCGTGGACCATCATCGCCTCCCCGCTCATCGACATCACCGAACCCGACTACAACGCGGCCGGGTACGGTGTCGGCCAGCCGAGCGTGACCAGTGTCGATCAGCGGGGGAATCTCCTGCTGTTCTACAGCGGGCTGGACTGCGCCGCGCTGGACGTGCCGGAGCCGTCCTGCGACGGGACCGCCCGGGGCACCGCCGTACGCACACTCAACCTGGGCAACGCCAACGCGCCGGTACTCGGCACGAGGTCGTTCATCACCACGGCCGGTCTGACGCCGGAACCGTTCCTGCCCGGCTCCGGACGATTCCTGCACAACGCGTCCTGGGCCTACGACCCCGAGCGGGACTCGTTCGTCGTCTCCCGCGACACCGGGCAGCTCGACGGCAACGAAGTACAGGCGAACGTCGAAGTCGACCGAATCGCCGGATCGAGCGTCTGGACGGGCGGTGGCGCCTGGACGGTCGTCGGTCAGATCACCAGCGCCCAGACGGGCTACCGGTGGAACCACAATTCTGGCCTGGTGCGGGACGTTTATGGCGGTCTGGCCTATCAGCGCCCGCTGGACTACTCGGGGGTCGACGTGTACTTCGCCACCGAACCCGGACCGGCGAACACCGCGCCACCTTGGGACGGCTACTTCAAGTACCGCATGCACCACAGCGCCTCTCCGCTGTAATCGCGCTCAAGGCGTGCGCCCCGACGCCGCCGGAGGTCTCCTGGGCTGCCTGGTGGCGGCGTGACGGTGGCGGGGCGGCAGGTGGGCGCAGGCGGTGTCGTCGAGGTTCCAGGTGCCGGAAGGCTAGGATTCCGCGCATGCAGCGCCCTCTCGCCCACAAGTCGGCCGTCGGCCTGCTCGCCGTCCTCTGGCCCGGCCTCATCGGTGGCATCGTGCTCGTCTGGCGGAACGACGCCGCCCCCTTCGAGATCTTCGTGGGAGTGTTCTGGAGCGCGGTCTGGTATTTCTGGCTTGCCCGGATCTGGCTGGGCGGCCCGATGGCGATCGGGCTGATGCGCAAGGCGCTCTTCGCGATCTGCCCGATCATGATCGCCGCCGCCGTGGCCGTCGGGATCGCCGACGGCGAGGTGTACCCGTCGCAGCTGGTCGGGCTCGCGGCCGCATTGTGCGGGATCGCCAGCGGGGTGCTGCTCAGCCGCGGGGACGTCAAGAAGTGGAGCCTGTCCACGGTCGCGGTGCGGACGGTCCGCCAGCCGCCTGACGGAATCGCCTTCGACCTGCGTTCCGCCGCGCTTCGCCGAAGCAGGGGTATGTTCGGCTGCCTGATGATGGTCGTCACCGTGCTCATGCTGCTCGTGGTCGGCGTCATCGGCGCGACGCTGCCCGAGGGCCGGGGGACGAATGCCCCGGACTACATCGCCTTCATGGTCGGCGTGGTGCTGGTGGTGATCATCGGCATAACCGGATATATCCGGCTAAACATCCAGGCTAGGGCTATGGGCGTGCTGACCATCACCGAGCGGCACATCAACGAGCATCCCTGGCCAAGGCTCCGCTCGGTCACCCTGTCGTACAAGGGCGAAGCGGCGGTCGTGGGCGGAATCACCAGATACCCGTCGGCGCGGCTCGACCTGTCCTTCTACGACCAGTCGGACGAGCACCACCTCAGGCTGCCTGACGCCGCCGCCTTGCACCGCTCGATCGCGGAGGCGCTTTCGACGCACAGCCCCGAGGGCGTCTTCGCCGGCTGGGTCCCGCGAACCGACGCGACACATCCGGTCCGGTGAGTGCCTGATCTCCGCGCAGGCTAATCCAGGCGGAACTCGGCAGGCCAATGCCCTTCAGGTAGCGATCTCGCTGGAAGCGGGGCTGAGTTCCCTGCGCCGAAAACTGGAAGCGATGCTCGGAATGGAGGTGGACGTGTCGATTATCCGCATAGGCGGCTCGTTCGACAACCCGCCGTTCGTCAAAATCCCATGATGCCGGAAGAGAATAATTATCGCTACTGCAAGGTCTTCACAACAGCGCCTGAGGTGGCGGTGAAGGCATTGCTGGTCGAGCTGCTCGGCAGTGAATTCGACCGTCACACCATGGACTTGACGAGCTTCGTAGTTGAGGTTCGCAGGAATCCAGACGCATATATCCACACAGTACCCGGGGACGAGTTTCTCGGCTGGCCAATCCTGGTCGAGCTGGAAGAAGGCGAAGATGCCGAGTCCGCCATGGTTGAGGTTGCGGCCGGCGCATGGATAGCGCTGCGAACGTGTGGGAACGATGGGGTCATGGAGTTGTACACCGCCGTGCCGTCGGCCGAGTGGCGGGACACCAAGGCGACGCTGCACCGGTTCTGCCAGGTAGTGGGCAAGATCCGGCTCGCCTCGGCGGCCCGGCGCAACCACTGGTGGAACGCGCCGTTCCACGTCACCGGGCGAGGGATCACCACTCGTCCGATGGGACAGGCCGACGGTAACCCGATCTTCACGATCGACTTCGACTTCGTCGGCCACCAGCTGCTCCTCAGCACGGTGGACGGCCGGGAGGTGTCGTTCTCGCTCCCCGGCCAGTCGGTGTCGTCCTTCTACCACCAAACCATGCGGGCACTGACGGCCCTGGACGTGCGAGTGGACATACCCCTACCACGGCCGTTCGACCTGCCCGACTCCGACCGGCCGTTCGCCGACGACACCGAGCACGCGCACTACGATCCGGCCGAGGTCACCCGCTACTGGCAGGTCCTCAGCCAGGTGAACCTCCTGCTGGAGGAGTTCGCCGCGGGCTACTCCGGCAAGATCAGCCCGGTGCACCACTTCTGGCACACCTTCGACATCGCCTGCAGCCGCTTCTCCGACCGCGTGATCGACCAGCCGCCCGGAGCCGACCCGGTGACGCGGGAAGCGTACTCGCGGGAGGTGATCAGCTCCGGCTTCTGGTTCGGTGACGACGCCTTCCCGGACCCGGCCTTCTACTCCTACACCGCTCCCGAGCCCAAAGCCCTGGACAACGAGCCCTTGGAGCCCGCGCCCGCGCAGTGGATCGAGCAGCGAGGCGGCCATCTGGCCGTGCTGCGCCACGCCGACGCCCTGGCCGAGGCCGATCCGCGCGCCGCCGTCCTCGCCTTCTACGACAGCGCTTACCAGGCGGGAGCCCGGCGCGCCGGTTGGGACATCGCCCAGCTCGCCTGCCCCGGCGGGGTCACCGATCCGGTGCTGACCGCTGGAACGTGACCGCGCACTGTATTTCGACCCCGTACGGCGCCAGCTGAAGCTCACTACTATCCGGCCATGATCTTCGACCTTTCGATACTCCTGAGAATCGGCGTGGCCATGGCCATTCCCGCGGTGTTCGCCTGCGCATCTGTGACGATCGCGGCGCAGTCCGCCCCACGGAATCGCCACGTACGCGTACGCCGCCGCTATGTGGTCGGGGGATTGTTCCTGTCGTTCGTCGGCGTCTGGATGATGGCATTCGGCGCGTGGTCGGCGCGTGCGGACACGCGCTACGGCGGCGCCGTCTTGATCGGGCTCAGTCTGCTGACCCTCATAGGCGGAGGTCTGCTCCTCTTAGGTTTCGGCCCGCTAGCCTCGTGGCTGCTGGAAATCCTCGGTCGGTACACGAAACGGCTGCCGCTGCTCGTCCGCCTGGCGGCCCGCGACCTGGCCGGTCGTCGCCCGACTACGGCTCCCGCGATCACGGTGACGATGATGGCGACCAGCTTCGGCATCGCGCTCACGATCGTCGCGGTCGGCATGACGGCGCAGGACAGGGCCGCCTACTCCCCCAGCGCCCGGCCCGGCACCCTCCTGGTGCGGCTCTTCTCGGCGGAGCAGGCCGGTCCCGTACGTACGGCGATCCAGCGGGAGTTACCCGGAGTTCCCATCGCCCAGAGCGAGAGTCCGCGTGAATACCGACACTTCGCGGCGAATGCCGAGAACGTCGACCTGCCGGAAGAGTCCGTCTACCCGAACGGAGTCATCGGCGACGAGGCACTGCTGCGGTATCTCACGGGCGACCAGTCGACGCCGTACGACGAGGGCAAGGCCGTGGTGGTCACGACCGCCGACGTGAAGGTCGACTCGGTCGAGATCGACTACAACGTGACCGGGAGCGACGGCCCGCCGACGAGCAAGACCACTCCGGCGACCGTCGCCAGAACCCTCGACCCTCACATGGAGACGATCTTCGTCCCGGCGAAGGTCGTCCGGGACCTCGGCTATCAGCTGAAGCCGGACGAGCTGATCATCGATCCCTTCCTCCATCGAGTCTCGGCGGGCGAACAGGACCGGCTCGACAGCCGGCTGGGCGACGTCACGGAGACTTATGTCGAGCGGGGATTCCAGGCTTCGACCACCTGGCTGGTCGTCGCCGCGGCGACGCTCCTCATCGCCCTCTGCGGTGCTTGGGCCGCCGGGGACGGTAAGGACACGAGTTCGCGAGCGGGTCGGGTGCTGAGGCGGGCCGGTGACGGATCGGCCGCGACTTTCCGGTGGTTCGCCGCTTCCCGTGCGGGGCTGAGCATGCTGTGCGGAACGGTGCTGGGCGCGGTCGCCGGGTGCCCCATCGGGATGTTGCTGCTATGGCCTTTCACCGCGTCGGGCTCATGGGATGATCCGGTACGGGTGCCCTTCGAAACTCCGTGGCCGGCGATCGCGGCCGTGGTGGTCGGGCTGCCCGTCATCGCCGCCGCCCTCGGCGGACTCCTCGCGCGTGAGCAAGCCGGCGGCGAGCCGACCGCCACTCCGTGATCAGCGGCTTTCAGGTGGGTGGGGTGGCCAGTGGGAGGACGATGGGCGGCTGGACCTGCTCGTCCCGGCCGCCTGGGTCGGTTTCCACCGCGCCTCGGATGCACAGGGACGGTGACCACGCGACGGACGACGGCTGGCCGAGCCTGACCACCGTGCCGACCTTGAAGCAGTAGCCCGTGGCCGCGTCCAGGCCGCCGACCGTGTACGTGATGCTGCCGCTGCCCATCGACAGCACGCGGTCACCGGGAGACTGCTGGAGCACCATGGGGAAGTCGCTCTTGCGCTGCTGCTTCCAGGACAGCGTCACGGTCGTGCCGTTGTCGGTCACCAGCCTCAGGTCCTTGGGCCGCTGCGCGCTCATCGCCGCCGCGTCCAGGGTCTTGGCGGGACGGGCGATGGACGGCCCGGTAGAAGGCTCGGTAGAGGGCAGGGCACTGGGTGGTGGGGTCCGGGCGGCCGAGTCGGGTGGCTTGGCGGTCGTCGTGGGGTCGGTGCCTCCGGTCCCCGGGTCGGTGCCTCTGGTCGTGGCGGACTGGGGCTCCAGGGTGATCCGCGGTGGGGTCGACGGGCGGCCGTTCATGGCGGCGGCGACGCTGGCCGCGCCGATCAGCACGGCCAGGCCGGAGGTGCCGGCGATGAACAGGGGGACTTTCTTGCTCCTGCGCCTCGGCTCCGCCTGGGCCTGTGGCTGCGCCGTACCCGGCTGGTGGGAGGACGGATAGAGCGGGCGGGGCGGTCGGGGAAGTGACGCCGAGCGGTCGGGGTCGACGGTCCAGACGAGAGCCCGCGGCACCGACGTCTCAGCGGCCACCGCTGACGACGGCACCGCTGACGACGGCGTCGCTGACGCTGGTGGAACCGAGGGGAACGACGGCATCGACGGCGAGCCGGGCGGCAAGTCCCCCGGCCCCGTCTGCGACAGTCCCGGTGACAACGCGGGTCCGACTGGGGTAGGCGGCGAGCCGGGTCCGGTCCGCGAGGGTCCCGGTGCCAACGCGGGTCCGGCTGAGGTGGGCGGCGAGCCGGGTCCGGTCTGCGAGGGCTTCAGGCGGGAACTCGGAGCGACCAGTTTGTAGGTGGGTGGGACCGCTGGATTGAACGTGGATGGGGCCGAATGGTCGAGGGCGGGTGGGGCGGCGTGGGCGAAGCGGGTGGCGAGGTCGGCGGCCGTAGGGCGGGAGTCGGGGGACTTGGCCATCGCCTGATTGACGGCGTCCACGACGTCGGGTGGCAGGCCGGGGGACGCCAGGGGCGGCGGCTCCTCGCTCAGCACGCCGAAGACGAACCGGGCCGAGGTGTCCGGCCCGTCCAGGGCGAACGCGGGCCGCCCGGCAAGCAGCTCGTACAGCATCGACCCGAGCGAGTACACGTCCGACGCCGGACTGGCCGAGCGGCCCTCAAGCAGCTCGGGCGGGCTGTGGACGGACACGGACGTCCCGTCGGGCAGCTCGGCCAGTGACATCAGCCCGCTCATGCCGAACCCGGTCAATCTGGGCTCGCCGTACTCGGGCAGGACCACGTTCTCCGGCCGTACGTCGCCGTGCACCCCGCCCGCCCCGTGCGTGGCCGCGAGCGCGGCGGCCACCGCGCGCGCGACGCGCAGCGCCTCGCCCGGCGGCGCGGGCAGGGTCCGGCCGGGCCGTTCGGCCAGCGTGCAGCCTCCGTGCAGCTCGGTCACCAGGTACGGGCGGCCGTCGGCGGTGGTGCCGATGTCGAGTACCGGGATCACGTTCGGATGGGTCGCGAGTGCGTCCGGGAAGCGGAAGCCGCGCAGCAGCGGCTTGAGCCGGCGCTTGTCCACCCGGCGGCAGGCCAGCGACCGCAGCAGCACCGAGGCGCCGTCGCGGTCGGCCGTCGCGAGGTACGCGCTCCACGGCCCGTCCTGCCCGGCCCGCTCCTGGAGCCGGTAACCACGGACCTTCTCCGTCACCGTCACGCGTTCACTTCCCGGACCCGACAGCCACCGGCCCTCTTCCTCGCCGTCACGGGTTCACTTCCCCGATCCGGCGTCACCGCTTCCCGGAGGCAGCAGCCACCGGCCCTATCCGTCGCCGTCATGCGATCACTGCGGGACCGCCCAGGTCGTCGGTCTCGAACGCCTCGTCCTCGATCATCGGGAACCGGGTCCGCTCGCGGTCCTGCTCCTGGCCTTGGCCGCCACCTCCCATGCCCGGCGGGTACATGCCCATCGGCATACCGCCGGTCCCGCCCCGCGCGGCCCCGCCGGCCGTCAGGCCACCCGCGCCCTGCGCGGCCGTCGTGGCGGTGCCGGTCCCCGAGGGGGTGAGCGGGCCGGTGGAGGGTACGCCCGTGTTCACCCGGTGGGCCAGGTCGGGCGACATGGTGTCCGGGAAGCCGGCCAGGTTCGCCTTGGTGTCGGGCAGGCCGGGGGTCTTGAGGTCGCCGGGATTCTTCAGGTCCGGGGTCTGGGGACTCTGCAAGTCGGGGGTCTTCACTCCAGCCTGGTCGAGGCCGGGGAGGTTCGGGTTCTGGGCGCCGTTGGGGTCCGGCAGGTTCGTGCCGGGATCGGTCGGGCGCTGGTTCGGGTCGGTCAGGCCGGACGGGTCCCCGACACCGGACGACGTGGGGTCGGGCAGGCCGGACAGGCTGGAGTACGGGCTGCCGAGGCCCGTGTACGGATCGGAGACGCCGCCACCACCGAGTCGGCCGTTGCCGCCCAGGCCGTCCATCTTCGGCAGTTCCACGGGAGTGACACCCGCGCCGGGGGGCGGAGCCGCGCGCTGCTCCAGTTCGGGGGCGATCCGGTCGTAGACCACTCCCATGAACCTGTTGAGTTGTCGCAGGTGGTGCCGGGCCAGGGCGTGAGCGTTGCCGTCGGTGCCGAACACGCTGTCACGCAGATCGTCGTCCCAGCCCGCGCTGCCGACCTGGGGGACGTTGTCCCGGAAGAAGGGCAGCACATCACGGCCGTACCAGATGAGCGGGTTGGCGACAGTCTGAGCGCTGTAGTTCACCGCGGCGAGATCCTTCTGGAGCTCGCCGATCTTCTTGAAGACGCCCTCCAGTGGCTCCCCGCCGAGGGAGGCGGCGATGCGCTGCGCCTCCGTCTGCAGGTTCCGCATCGACTCCTCGCAGCTCGCGGCCAGGGTCGCGTAGTTGTGGCCGGCGTCCTCGATCTTCCGCGGGTCGGTGTGGTTGCGGATGAGGTCGACGATGCCCTGGCTGTTCTCGCTGTCGCCTTTGCTCGTGGCGATGTCATCGGGCAGCGGACGGGTGCCGTCCTTGAGCTGGTACAGGGTGTAAGCGGTCATGTCGCCGTCCCGCGCAGGCCTTGGGCCACGGCCTGGTCGGCGTCCATGGCCGCCTTCACGGTCTGGTCGAGCGTCTCCAGGATGGCCTCGTAGACCGAGCAGAGCTGGGTGACGGCGCTCTTCAGACTGGTCTGCGCCTTGTCGGTGGTGAGTCTCAGGTCGGTGGCCGCCTGCCAGGTGCCCAGGTCGCGCTCGGTCAGCGTGGAGCGGCTGACGAGAACCTCCAGGCTCGGCGTGCCGCCCAGCCCCCTGAGCCGGTCGAGGTCGGCGCGGAGCTTCTCGACGGGCGAGTCGGGACGCGGCTTGCCGGTCTCCGGGTCCACGAAGTCGGCGATCTTGATGAACATCTCCTTCTTCGCCCCGCCCGGATCGACGTGGTATTTGGTCACCAACTCATCGCGCGTCGCCTCGGAGACCCGTGGCCGGGCGGTCGGCGGGTACCCTCCGTGCCCGTAAGTCTGCAGGTAGTCGGTGTACTCTTCCTCGGTGTTGCGCGGGTCCAGCTGTACCTCGTAGACGCGCCCGTCCTCGCCCGACTCGACGCCGTTGCGCTGGTCTCTCGGGAGGCCGAGGCCGTCCCTGGTGTCGTCCCGCTCGCCGCCGTCGTCAGGTGTCGGCATGAATCTCTCCCGGATATCGGTCTGCGCCCCTCCCCTCTGTATCCCGTACCGGGCGCACCGGCGTTTCACTTCAAAGAATTTGGAACGGAATCCGGCTTGCCGCTCAAGACCGGCAAAATCCCCTTACATGGCCATTTCCTGGGCCGGCACCACCGCCCTCGCCCTGCTGCTCGCCATCACGCCCATTACCTCCGCGCAGGCGGACGGGATGGCTCCCTCCTGCAACCCCGAGGCCGGGGTCCAGGACGTCAGTGGCAAGCCCTGGCCGCAGGAGCGGCTGCGCTTCCAGCGGGTGTGGCGGCTGACCCGAGGCGAGGGCGTCACCGTCGCGGTCGTCGACAGCGGCGTGGACGCGCGGCACCCGCAGCTCGCCGGGGCGGTCACGACCTCCGAGGACCTGACGGGTACGGATCAGCGCGACTGCGTGGGCCACGGTACGGCCGTGGCGGGCATCATCGCGGGCCGGGACCTCACCTCGCGCGGCGTACCGTTCCTCGGGGTCGCGCCGGGCGCGCGGATCCTGTCGATCAAGCAGACCGAGACGCCGGACGGTGAGGTGTCACTGCTGGCCCGGGGCATCAGGCGGGCCGCCGAGCTCGGCGCGAAGGTCATCAACGTGTCCGTGGAGGCGCACGACCAGCCGGAGCTCAAGTCGGCCGTCGCGTACGCGCAGAGCAGGGACGTGGTGATCGTCGCGGCGGCCGGCAACGTGAAGCGTGAGGACGGCGAGGTGACGCCGTCCTACCCGGCCGACTACCCCGGCGTGATCGCGGTGGGCGCGGCCTCCCCCGACGGCACGAAGTCGGCGTTCTCCAACGGCACCACCAGGGTCTCCGTCACCGCCCCCGGCTCCGGGATCACCAGTACGTGGACGGGCGGCGGCTACCGTACGGACCTCGACGGCACCAGCTTCGCCGCGCCGTACGTGTCGGGGGTCGTGGCGCTGGTCAGGGCCCGGCATCCGGAGCTCGACCTGTGGCAGGTCAAGCGCCGGGTGGAGCTGACGGCCGAGGGCGGCGGCGCCACCGGGACCGGCGCGGGCCTGGTCAACCCGCTGCTCGCCGTCACCGCCGTACTGCCCGACTCGGTGGAGAAGGCGGGCGGCGGGGTGCCGGTCGTCGTGGCCAAGGCCGCCGCCCCCGACCCGCGTACGCGCGGGCTGGCCGTGGGCATCGCGGGAGGCACGGTCGCGGTGACGGGGCTGGTGATCTTCGTGGCGATCATGCTCCCCAAGGCCAGGCGGCGGGGCTGGCGCGCCGGGTGATCCAACATTTCCAGGAATGTTGAAGTCAGATCGGCCCTCCCGCGCACCGGCTTATGGTGCTCGCGTTGTCCCATGTTCGATACCGGGAGGTGAACCGTGGCGCAGCCGACCACTTATCAGCAGGGCAGTCAGCACGACGCGGCCGCTCGCGCGCTGACCGCGCACGAGCACATCACGCAGATCCACAACAGACTGCTCCAGATCCCCGAGCAGCTCGGCGGCTCGTGGAAGGGCGAGTCGGCGACCGTCTACACGCAGGTTCTCAACGAGTGGAACCCGCAGTTCAAGAAGGTCATCGACGCCCTCCACCAGATCGCCGAGAACCTCAAGGGCTCGGGGATCGAGTACGAGGAGGCCAGCACCTCCACCCAGGCCGTCACGAAGAACCTCATGGCCGCGCTCAACGGCGGTGCCGTCCGATGAGCGGGATCGACGTCAGGGAAGGATCTCAATGACCGGTGGCGGAGACATCATCCTCGCCAATTTCGACGAGATGGAAGAGATCGCGGCCGAGCTCGGCCGGGCGTACGCCAATCTCGTCGGCGAGCTGACCGACCTCGAGAACGACCTGAAGATCCTGGAGACCTGGGACGGCTCCGCGAAGGGCGTCTACCTGGAGGCCAAGCGCGAGTGGAACGAGGCCGTGGTGACGATGGGTGACACCATGCAGCGCTTCGGCCCGGCCCTGCACGACGCGACCGAGATCATGCGCGACGCCGAGCAGGCCAACGTCCGGCGCTGGGGCACCTGAGCCGAACGATGGCTGAAGGCGACAACGGGATACCCGCCGAGCTGGTCATCGACCCGGCGGCGGCCGGTGACCAGGCGATGTGCCGGCCGGACGCGCTGCTGGACGTCGCCGGGGCGATGGCGAGGGATCTGCTGCCCCGGCTCGAGTCGGCCGGGCACCGGGTGCCCGACCTGTCGTTCACGGCCGTCGGCGACTGGGATGTGGCACGAGGGTACGCCGAGACGATGCAACGGGCGCGCATGGCCACGGTGGACACGATGGGGTTCGTGACCGAGCTGGTCAACAGGGTCGTCGAGGATCTGGTCGCCACCGCGAACACCGTCAGGGACGCCGATCAGCGGGCCGGCGACACCGCTCGCCGTACCGGATCTGCCGGATCTACCGGATCTGCCGGATAGAGGGCCGCGTGGGAGAACCGAAGCCGATCAAGGAGGGCGCGCTGCCGGCCGGCGCGCCCGAGAGCTACGGCGGGCGTGACTCGATCCGGCGGTTGATCATGAACACCCGGCCGGAGGAGTTCGGCGGTGTCGCGGACGCCTACCAATCGGCCGGCACGCTCCTTGACCAGACGATCAAGGAGTTGTCCCAATACGCCTCACGTCTCGTCGCCGATGGAAACTGGGGCGGCGAGTCGGCGCGGGCCATGCTCGGGCGGATGGCGCGGGTGCAGTCGTATCTCGGCACGCTGCGGAGCCAGATCGGCGACATCCCGTCATCCGTCCAGCAGGCCAGCCGTGAGCTGGCCACGGCGAAGGAGCAGTTCGAGCCGGCCACCCGGGAGCAGTACGCCACGGTGGACACCGGGTCGTACATCTCCCGGGAATTGAGCAACGACCCCGACGCCGACGCCCGGCGCTTCCTCGCGGATCTGAACGGCCGCTTGAGGGACGCGCACGGGATCCTGCCCGAGCGGCTACCGTGGGACGCCGACCTGGCCTCCAGCGCGCCGTACCTGCCTCCAGTTGTGCGCGACAGCACTCCGACCGGTGGCGGGATCGACTTGGAGTCCACGCGCCCGGTCGCCCGGCTGGCCAGTGTGGATCCGACGGCGTCACCTATCTCGGCGGCGCCGCAGACCGCGCCGCTCGCTGCGGCGGTCCCTGGAACCGCCACTCCCCCGACCCTCGGGACCACGCCGGGCCAGGTCCCCGGGCTGATCACGTCAACGAGCGGAACGCCCTCCGTGGCCCAGCTCACCGGGTACCCGCCGACGACCGGCCCCGCGCCGATCGGGACCAACCCGACCACGTCCGAGCCGACACGCTCCTTGACCGGCGCCCGGCCCGACACCGCGCGGACCGACCCCACGCGGACCGACCCGACGCGGACCGGTGACCCGCGAACCGACAACCTGCGGACCTACTCCGAGCGGACCGACGGCGCGCGGACCGGTGACCCGTACCGGTCCGGCCCCATGCGCTCCGTCCTCGACCAGAGCAGCCCCATCGCCGACCAGGCCCGCAGCCCACTCGGCGGCCTCCCGCGCGAGACCGGCCCGTCCGTACGCCCCGGCGTCGTGCCGGTCGTGGACGGGACGTGGCCCGCCACGAACCCCACATCGTCCGGCGGCCCCACAGGGGCGGCCGCCGGTACCGGTGGCATGCCGTTCATGCCGATGGGCGGCGGCCCGGCCGGGTACGAGGGTGCGCCGGTCGCGCACCGGACGGCCCCGCCGCCCCCTGATGAGCCGGGCCTGTTCCGTCCCGCGTACGATCCCGGCCAACCGGTGGTGGACTGACCCATGACATCCGACAGCGACCTCAAGCGCATGGAGATGAACGCCGACTCCGTCCGTGAGGTCGGCCGCAACATCGCCGGCAAGCCCATGCAGCGCCTCAACGACATGACCCGCGTCGTGGCGGGGCTCAACGTGCACTCCGGCGCTTTCGGCCTGTTCGGCTTCTTCGGCTCGTCGCTGGCGGACGCGCTCGACCAGGTCAAGCTGGCTGCCCACCAGTACGTGTCGGCGACCAGGCACGAGCTGGCTCAGATGGAGTCGAAGGCGTTCGACACGGCCAACGCCGCCGTCCAGGGCGACGGCGCGGCCACCCGCGTCACGGCCGTCTGAGAGCCACCGTCCGAGAGCTACTGTCCGAGAACCACCGTCTGAGAGCAAGTCTGAGAACGAGGACACATGCCGACACAACCGCAGTCCGTCATCGCCGGCGCGGGCATGGCCCAGCTGGGCTCGGCGCTGCTGGGCGGCGGCCGCGCGAAGTACGCCGGACTGATCATCGCCCTCACCGCCGCCGACACCCCCGAGCTGCGGCGGGCCGCGCAACAGTGGGAGGAGCTGTCGGCGGGGCTACGCGAGCACCCCCAGCTGATCCAGGAGTCCGTCAAGGACGTGCACTGGATGGCGACGAGCGCCGAGCTGTTCCAGCAGACGGTCGACACGCACAGCGACGAGGTCGCCGACAAGGCCGACCTGCCGCAGGCCACGGCGGACTCCATGCGCACCTCGGCCGACGCGCTCGACTTCGCCGGGAACCTGATGTTCGACGTGGGCGCCGCCATCCTCCTGGCGGGGACGATCTACCAGCTCGGGCGGATCAACCCTTATGTACGGCCCGCCGCGGAGGTGGCGGCGACGATGTTCGGCCGCCGGGCCGACCAGCAGGCCGGTCAGGGCGCCTTGAAGCTGCAGACGTTCCTCAGGGGGTCGGAGGGACTGGCCGGGAAGATCGCCGGCCGGTTCACCAAGGTGTCGCCCGTCAAGAAGCTGCTCTTCGGCGGCGCGACTGCGATAGGCGGCGGGATGCTCGCCAATTCGGCCGTGGCCGACGACCTCAGCGAAACGGCCCTCCCGCAGGGCAACCAGCCGCATCCGACCCAGCGCGACCAGCCGAATCCAATGCAAGGCAACCAGCCGAACCCGACGAAGGAAGTGTGATGCCGGCTTTCGACGAAGCGGCCATCGACCGCATGATCGCCGACACCCAGCGCCCCCTGGACGGGTTCGCGGAGCTGTACGAGCAGGTCCTGGCCGTGCAGGGGTTCGCCCAGGACGCGGAGAAGCTGGTGACCGTGGAGTGCTCCACCCAGGGCGTCACCGCGCTGGACATCAACCCGCGCGCGCTCCGCTGGGGCTCGGACAGGCTCGCCACCACGATCCTGGAGCTGATCGGCGCATCGCTGGCCGACCTGCAGGAGAAGTCGAACGCGCTCATGGCCGAACGGTGGGGCGCGGCCCCGCCGGACCTCACCGAGGAGGGCAACCCGGCCGAGCTGCGCCTGCAGAACGCGCAGGACACGTACGACAGGGTCATGGAGAACGCGATGGCCGAGCTGGCCCGCATCCACCGACGCGTGGACGGTTCCTAGAAGATCACTAAAGACCGTGGCCCGTGAGGTGGTGGAGCGGCTGGCTGCACAGCGAATGAGACCATTTTCATGGGGATTGTTGAACGATGCTACAATCCCCTTATCTTGCCATGCGCCCGGTCGACGGAAGGACGCCCTTGACCAGCAACGAGCACCGTCAGATCAGCTCTGTCGAAGATGAGGTGCGTGCCTGCGCGATCCGGGCCGAGCAGAGCTGCGCGTCCCTCCACAAGGCGACGGATGCGGCCATCGACACCGCGCTGCGTGCCATGGCGGAACGGTTGCGGGCGGCGCGGGACATCCTCACGACCGCCAACGAAGAAGACCTCGCGGCAGCCGTGTCCGCTGGGATGTCGCCGGCCCTGCAGGACCGGCTGCGGTTGACCGGCCCACGGTTGGAGAGCATGGCCGCCGAACTGCGCACGCTGGCGGATGTGGCGCACGAGCCTCGCGACCAGGTCCTCGAAGAGCGCGCGGATGGCCTTACCCTGCTGGAACGTCGCCGGCCGGTCGGCGTCATCGGCGCGAACTTCGAGGCACGTCCGAACGTCACCCTCGACATCGCCTCCCAGTTCCTCAAGTCACGCAACGCAGGCGTGTTGCGCACTGGTTCGGCCGCGCTGCGCTCGTCCCGGGCCCTCGTGGACCAGGTGATCGCACCGGCCCTCGGCGAGGCCGGCCTCGATCCGGACGCCATCCAGCTGATACCCAGCGAAGACCACTCGGCGGCGTACGCGCTGGTGTCCCTGCCCCAGCTCATCCCACTGGTCATCCTGCGCGGCAGCGGCGACAGCACCCGCGACCTCGGCCGCCACGCGGCCCGCCACGGCGTCCGTACCCTCGCCCACGCCGACGGCGGCGGGGTCCTGTACGTGCATCCGGCCGCCGACGACAAGGTCGTGCACCAGCTGATCACCGACAGCCTGGACCGGCTGGGCGTGTGCAACCGGCTCAATCTGCTGCTCATCGACCAATGCGTGTACGACGAGCGGCTACCCGGCATTCTTGAGGCCCTGGACCGCCTGGGCGTGACCGCCTCGCTGCCCCCGCACACCCACCCACGTGGGTATGAGTGGTCGCTCGACTCCAACCGTGCGGCCACCGTGACCGTCGACGCCGTCGACGGCCCACTGCACGCGGCTCGAATCGCTAACGAAGAGACATCCGGGCTGGCCGCCGCCATCGCGACCGAGGACCCGGCCGCCGCCGCGCAGTTCATCGACGCCTACACCGGCTCCGGCGTCTTCTGGAACTCCACCACGCGGCTCCTCGACGGCTTCAAACTGCTGCGGCTGCCAGAGACCGGAATCAACATCGACCGGGTGCCCGGCCCACGCGGCCCGGTGAGCTTCCGCGACCTGTACCTACGGCAGTACATGATCGTGCCGAGCGGCCGGCTCACGTCCTGACCGGACCGTCCGTCCCTGCCAATCTTCTCCGGGGCGCTCAGCGGCTCAGGCAGTCGCCATTTCCCGGATGCGCGGATGGATCTCCAGTGCCCACCGCACAGTCTTCGGCGGGCGCCCGAGCAGGGTCTCCAGCTGGTCGGTGACGCCGCGGTATCCTCCACCGCCGATCAGCCGGGTCAGGGTCTTCATGTGCTCCGCGGTGTGCGGATACTCGGCCAGGGCGGTGTCCACGTAGGTCTCGTTCCAGGCTTCGATATCTTCGGGAATGTAGGTGACCGGGCGTCCCAGCACGGCCGCGAAGTCCTCTGCGAACCCATGCATGTCCTTCAGTTCCGGACCGTTGAGCTCGTAGGACTTGGAGATGTGCGGTGCCGGGTCGGCCAGGATCTTCGCGCATACCTCCGCCACGTCGTAACCCGCGACGGGCGCGAGCCGGTGGTGGCCGAAGGGCAGGCGCAGTTCGCCCTTGCTCAGCGGCTCCAGCGCCAGCCAGGTCATCAGGGGGTTCTCGACGAACATGGCCCCCCGGATGTTGACAGTCGGCAGGCCGGACCACTGCAGCACCCGCTCGGCGATCCAGTGGGCCCGTTGCTGCGGCGACCAGTCCGCGACGAGTCCGCCGAGCCAGGCCAGCCGCTCTTCCTCCGGTGCGGTCATTTTGTCGAACGTCATGAACGACTGCTCGAACTCGGAAATGTTGACGAAGGCCTCGATGTCGCCCTGGGCCCGCGCCGCCGCGGCCATCAAGGTGACGGCGTCGGTGTAGTACGGCGACAGGCTCATGCTGAAGTAGATGCGTCGGCAGCCTTTCAGCGCGGCGGTCACGTCGGCGATGTTGAGCAGGTCTCCGACGAAGATCTCGGCCCCGGCCTGGCGCAGCGCGTGCGCGCGTTCGTCGTCCTGTCGCACGAACGCGCGCACCGGGTGCCCTTGGTCAAGCAGCATCTCGACCATCGTTCGGCTCACACCACCGATATGACCGGCGGCACCGGTGATCAGGATGGGATTGCGTTCTGGCATCGGTGTGTCCTTTGTTGGGTTGGGTTGGGTCAGCAGTTCAGCGGTGTCATCGGGGCGGCGAGCCGTCGATG
The DNA here is from genome assembly GCF_043197735.1 of Nonomuraea sp. NPDC049028. NCBI lineage: Bacteria > Bacillati > Actinomycetota > Actinomycetes > Streptosporangiales > Streptosporangiaceae > Nonomuraea > Nonomuraea sp. NPDC049028. The sequence goes on along the minus strand of NZ_JBICTR010000002.1, from coordinate 510,988 downwards.
CGGGCGAGGAAGTCAAGGAGTGCGGCGTTGACCTCCGCGGGACGCTCCTGCTGCGTCCAGTGGCCACATCCCGGCAGCACCACCGGGCCGTGCAGTTGGGGCGCGAGGGCGCTGAGCGGGTTGCCCGGCCCGCCCTGGCCACGCAGAAGATCGCTCAGCGAGCTGCTCCCGTCCGGGCCGCGCAGTGAGGTGACCATGTCGCGGTCTCCCACCACGTACAGCGCGGGGACGTCGATCCCACGCCCGTGGAAAGGCGCGAGCAGTTCGTTGTTGCGTTCGATGTTCCGGTACCAGTTGAAGGCTCCGGTGAAGGCCTGCTCGCCGTGCAGGGCGAAGTCCTCGGCGTACGCCTGGATGTCCTCTTCCGTCAGCCAGGCCGGCAGAGTGGGCGACTCCGGCATGGTGTCCAGCAGGCCCCGACCCTCGGGTACGACCAGCGGGCGGGGCTCCCTGCCGAGCGGGTTGTCGCCTGAGGCGCCGACCAGGAGGCGGCGGAAAGAGTCCGGGATGTCTTTGGCGAACTCCGCATCGGCGACTCCCGGCTGCTGGAAGTAGACCTGGTAGAAGCCCTCGCCGTACTGGGTGCGGGTGATCGAGGGCGGGACCATCCCGCCGGGCAGAATCGGCGGAATACTGAGCCCGGCCACCGCGCGGACCTTGTCGGGGCGCAGCATCGCGGTGGTCCAGGCGACGGGTGCGCCCCAGTCGTGGCCCACGGCGACCGCCTGCTCCTCGCCGAGTTCCTCGATCAGGGCGATCACGTCGCCGACGAGGTGGAGCAGGGTGTAGGAGGAGACGTCCGGCGGCTGCTCACTGCGGGCATAGCCGCGCTGGTCGGGGGCGACGACCCGGTATCCGGCCGCTGCCAGCGCCCCGAACTGGTGACGCCAGGAGTACCAGCTCTCCGGCCAGCCGTGCAGCAGCAGGACCAGCGGCCCCTGCCCCTGCTCGGCGACGTGCAGCCTGACACCGTTCACGTCGACGAAGCGGTGGGTGAGCGAACTTTCCACAAGGACCTCCTTGAAATCGGTGAGCGCGTGCTACTTCTTCAGCTGCGCGTACAGGGCTGCCAAGTCAGCCGACAGCTGCGACTTGACCCAGCGGGTGATGTCGTCGGCCAGCACCTCATGCGCTCCCGCCTCGATGCCGTCGAGCGCGGCCACAGGGACGTCGCGAGGGTCGGCCTTGGGCGCGTCGACGGGGGTGGGGCACCGTGCGCGGGTCACGTGCCGTGGCGTAGACCTTTCTGGCACCGCGCGCGTAGAGCTCCTCGACCAGCGCCTTGCCGATACCGCGGCCGCCTCCGGTGACGAGGACGTTGGTGCCCTTGAGTGCTGTCACGACTGCCTCCACGCGAGAAACCGATCGGTTTCCTCCACCGTAAACCGATCGGTTTCTCCATGGCAAACCGGCTGCGCCAAACCATCACCACGCGCGTTTCAAAACTGAACCATGGAGGTCAGCCGAGCGAGGAGGCGCTCACCAAGTGCATGAGCGAGGACGCGCACCGCGGCAACCGATCATTCATAATTCCGGCGGACCCGGTGGGACTCCATTCGGGTGAAGTCGAGGGCGTCGCAGCTACCACAGCACGCGCGAGCAACAGCTCTGGCAACGAGGCCAGCTGCGCGCGAGGTTCGTGCCGGTGCTGCATGTCGGCCGGCCGGAGGCGGTCAAAGCCGTGGTCAACTCGGCGCCGGATGCACGATGGGTCGTGGTCTACCTGTGGTGTCCTCGCGATATCACGGCCGCGCTCATCCGCATCCGCGCCGACCTGGCGGCCGGGGCGACTGAGCGGGCGCGGCGTCGTGGCGCTCGTCCAGTGGGTTAACGCATTTGCCCGACGAGGCGTCGTGCAGGTGCAACCGGAGGCTCAGGACGTGGAGCAGGTGCCGGTCCCGCAAGGCTGCGGGTCGCGGGGGTGGCGAAGGCCGAGCTGAACGCGTTGGCTGCCCACATCGCGGAAGCCGAAGGCGGCCCGTGCGACGAGTTCGGGCGAGATCGGGTTCGTATTGCCGCTTACCGTTTACAACTTGCCCGTCCTCAAATCCGCACTGCTCTTAAGGACAGGAGAGTCGCTGCGCCAGTTCTCCGGTTGGACCCTCTCCCAGAGACTTCCCTTGCCGAGGGCTTGTCCCACCTGGTCTTCTCGCCTGAACCACTCCTCAGCACTTCGGATCCTGTTGGGATGAATTTCGTCGAGCAGAGCATAATCCCTGGAGACGATTCCGTGCTTCCATACATTCCAGAAGCCCGTGAAATTGTCCCTGAAGCTCATGGTGGCCTTGTCGTTGGGATCGGCGTTGTATCCGGCAGGGAGATCGGCAACCGCCTTCAGCGGTCCGCTCCAATATGTGTCCAGATCAGTGTCGATGTACTGTGCTGGATGCCCGGTGACCTTCTCGAATGCCGCCGCCATATCGGCATAGGTCATATGTTCGACGGCGACTTCGAGGTCCATGCCATTCGCCCGCTCTGGATGGTCGAAGAGCCAGCGAACGTAGAATCCGCAATCTTCGAGATCCACATGGGGAACGGCTCCCTTGCCGAGAGGGACTCGCCATGTGACGACACCGTTCTCGACGGAGGGTGTCATGGGCGTGAGCGGTGAGATCACCATGTCCATGTAGGGACCTGAAGTGAAGACCGCCGCTCCCATCCTGTCCCTGTTCTTTTCGTTTTGAAACAGCACCCATTCAGCCATGCGGCCTTTGCCATCATAGTGGCCGGTGCGGAACCTGGAGTCGTAGCCGGACTTCTTAAGGACGTAGTCGAGGTTTCCGTAGACGAAGAACTTGATTCCTTCTTCAATCGCTATCTCGTAACTGCGGATGGCCCAGTAGGTCTCGGTTTTCTCACCGGTGTTGAACCCGTCGATGTTGATGAATGCCCCGTCACAGCCGCGAAATCCTTCTCGCAGCACGTCTTCGTCGGCGAATGACCCTTCGAGGAAGGAGACGTTGCCGAGCGCGAGGAGGGCCTGGGCTCGGGGGGAGGTGGAATCGCGGGTGAGGACTCGAACGGAGTACTTCTTGTCGGCGACAAGAGCGCGGACGATGGGCATCCCTTGAGCCCCTGTGCCGCCGATGATGAAGATGGTAGAGGTGGTGTGAGAAGACATGGCTTTTGACTCCAGAGGTTAAGTACGCACACGATCAGTACGCGATGAGCGCGGCGTGTTCGAGACGGATCTCTGCATCAGCTTGGCGATCAACGGCACCGGCGACGCTGCGCCGATGACCCGTGGGTCGCGGGCGGTCGCGCAGACCTTGGCGACTCCACCCTCGCAGGGGCCTCCACCAGCGCCTTCCCAGCGCTGCTCTGGCCGATAGCTCAAGCCACCGAGGCCAGCAGGTCGGCTACGACCTCCGGCTTCTCGAGTGCGATGAAGTGGCTGGCTCCCGGCACCTGCGTGAAATCGGCCGCATGCAGCAGTTCCTTGTTGGCTTCCCGGTCCGACCGCCGGGACCAGTCCTTGTCCCCGTAGAGGAGGTGAATGGGGGCCTTGACCTCGGGGTAGCGCGCGGGCCGCGATGAGGCTGGGCAGGTTCTGGTGCACGGCCCAGGCAACGCTCGGCTAGCCGGGCCGACTGCCTGCCTGCCTGCCTGCCTGCCTGCCTGCAGGAGCTTATGGCGGGCAGGCGTCAGCCGGCCAGCTGGTTGAGCTTGCGGATCTGCTTGTCGAAGACTCGGGCAGGAGCGATGCGGCGCAGTGTGCTGGCGCGTCCTGCCAGGGAGCCGGCGGTGTAGCGCAGCTTCGGCTTCGGGTCGGTCGCTGCCTCGACGATCACCTTGGCGACGATGGCGGGGTCGTCGCCGTCCTTGATCGCTGTCTCCATCATGCGGCCGAAGGCGCGCCGCTGGTCCGCGTAGACCTGCAGGGGCGTGTCGGGCCGCGGACTGTTGGCCTCGAATCCGGTGCTGGTGTAGGCGGGTTCGACCAGAAGCGCCCGGACGCCGTACTCGCGGACCTCGTGGTCCAGGGACTCGGAGTAGCCCTCGATCGCGTGCTTGGAGGCGGCGTAGGCGGCCATGTAAGGCGAGGGGAGGAAGCCGACCACGGAGGAGAGGTTGATGATGCGCCCGCGTCCTTGAGCGCGCATATGGGGCAGGACAGCCTTGGTCATGCGCATCACACCGAAGACGTTGACGTTGAACAGGTCCTGGACCTGCGCGACGGAGCTTTCCTCAACGGCACCGATGGCGCCCATGCCAGCGTTGTTGACCAGCACGTCAATCCGCCCGAACCGCTCGATCACCTGCTGGACCGCGACGGTGGCCGATGTGTCACTGGCCACGTCGAGGTCGAGGAAGGTCACACCGTCGAGCGAGGCGACGCGTGAGGTGTCGCGGCTTGTGCCGACCACGCGGAAACCCGCTTCGACCAGCGCGCGGGCAGCCGCTTTTCCGATGCCGGATGACGCACCCGTCACGAGTGCGACCGGCTGATTTGTCGCCATTCTGGACTCCCTAGCTCAGCAAGAAAACCGATCGGTTTCCCTCACTGTAAACCGATCGGTTTCCGCGCGCAAGCTCAGGTAGGAAACAGGCGACGTGTCAGCGCACGCCTGCCGCATCGAGCAGGGTGACCACGGTGGGCGCGATGAGCCCCGTCAGGTTGTCGGCGCCGATCCCCGCACGAGCACTGGCGCCGTCGAAGACCACACTGAGCTGCCGGGCCAGCAGATCCGGATCGCGCGCCCCACCCTGCTCGGCCTCGGCACGGAAAAAGGCCATCAGGTTCCCCTTGACCCGGTGCGCCACCCGGCTCGCCGGGTGGCTCTGATCCTTGAGCTCAATCTGCACCGCCAGGTACTGACACCCCCGGAACTCGGGCGCACCCGCCTGCAACTCCACCTGCTCGAAGACGTGCAGGATCCGCTCACGGGGCGAACGGCCATCACCCGCCGCGGGCAGCAGCGTCGCCACGAAGGCAGATGAGCGCTCCTCCAGGCTCGCTGCCAGCAGTTCGTCCTTACTCTCGAACAACTGGTACATGGAGCGCTTCGACACCCCCGCCGCCTTGCACAGCGCCTCGATGCCGATGCCGACACCGTTTCGGTAGGTGAGCGTGGCCGCCGCCTCCAGCAGCCGCTCTCGGGGACTTAGCCTCACTTCGGTGGTCATACTGCGAGGTTAACTCGATTCCGACGAAATGAAAACCGATCGGTTTCCAGCGTGTTCCATGAGGCGACACACCGGGACCACTCCGCACCGTGGCCCCCGATCCTGGGTGAGTCGCGCTCCGCCATGCCGGGACGGCGCTCTCCTCAGGCTTCGTCTCGGCGCCGGCATGTCGGGTGCGCCGCCCCAATTTGACCGGATGCCGCCTGCAGCGCAGCGTCACTTTCTGGATCGCCTTCAGCGGGCTGCCGGAGCCACTCATGGCCGCGGCCAGGGCACAGGAGCGACCTGGAGGACATGAACAGGGTCATCGCGGCGCACAAGCTGCGGCCGGTGATCGACCGCGTCTTCCCCTTCGATCAGGCCCTCGACGCAGCCTCCTACCTGGCCGGCGGTGCCCACTTCGGCAAGGTCGTCATCAGCCACTGAGCAGCCACGATCTTCTAGCCCGCTTCCGGGGGCGTCAGATACGCCGTCTGGATGAGCCGCGCCCCCGAGCGCCGGTCCACATAGAACCCCCGCCCCGGCGGAAGCTGCTGTGGCCGCACGTTGCCGAACAGCGCCCCCTCGTCCCGAGGCCCCGACAGCAGCACGGCCGGGGTGTTCATCTCCTTCAACCGCCGCACGACCGGGTCGAGCAGGCTGCGCCCCGCCCCACCCATGGCCCGCCCCAGAATGAGGTGCAGCCCGATGTCCCGGGCCTGTGGCAGCAGGTCCCCGAGTACGGCCAGCGGATTGGCGGACGTGGCCACCAGGTCGTAGTCGTCCACGATCACGTACAGGTCCTGGCCGGTCCACCAGCTCCTGGTCCGCAGCTGCTCGGAGGTGAGGTCGGGCGGCGGCAGCCGGGTCTGCATGACCTCGTGGATGCCCTTGAGCACGGTGGCCGCGGCGGTGCTGGAGGCGGCGTACCCGATCCGGTGCTCGTTGTCGGCCGTGTCGAGCAGTGAGCGGCGGTAGTCGATGATGACGATCCGCGCCTCCAGCGGCGTGAACCTGTCGACGATGCCCTCGGCGACGACGCGCAGCAGGTTGGTCTTGCCGCTCTCGGTGTCGCCGAAGACGACGAAGTGGGCGTCGGCGTCGAAGTCGAGCGAGACGGGCGCCAGGGCGGCCTCGTCGATGCCGATCGGGATGCGCGGGCCGCTCTCGTCCGGTCCGGGCAGCGTGTGCACGGGGAACAGGTCGGGCAGCAGCCGTACGGGCGGCGCCGGTGGCTCGTGCCAGGCGTTCGCCGCGTCCGCCACCAGCGCGGCGACCCCTTCGGCCAGGTCGTCCACGGTGGCCTTGCCGTCCACGCGGGGCAGCGCGGCGAGGAAGTGCAGCGCCTCGCGGGTCAGGCCGCGGCCCGGCGCGCCCTCGGGTACGTTGGCGGCGGCCTTCCGGTCGATCTCCGACTCGAAGGAGTCGCCCAGCCTGAGCTCCAGCCTAGTGGAGAACATGTCGCGTACGTTGGACCGGAACTCCGACCACTTGTTGGCCGTGCCGACGACGTGGATGCCGAAGCCGAGCCCCCGGGAGACCAGCTCGCTCAGCGGCGCCTCCAGCGACTCGAACTCCTGACGCATCGTGGCCCAGCCGTCCACGACGAGGAAGACGTCACCCCAGCCGTCGCCCTCGTACTCCCCTGCGGCCACGAGCCGGCGGTAGGTGGCGATCGAGTCGATGCCCCGTTCCACGAACAGCCGTTCCCTGCGTGCCAGCAGGGCCGTCATCTCCGCCACCGTCCGCCTGACCCGGTTGGTGTCCAGCCTGGTCGCCACGCCGCCGACGTGCGGCAGCCCGGCCAGCGCCGACAGCGTGCCGCCGCCGAAGTCGAGGCAGTAGAACTGCACCTCCTTGGGCGTGTGGGTGACCGAGAGCGCGGCGATCAGCGTACGGAGCAGGGTGCTCTTGCCCGTCTGCGGCGATCCGATGATCGCGGCGTTGCCCGCCGCGCCCGACAGGTCCAGCCAGTACGGGTCGCGCCGCTGGTCGAACGGGCTGTCCACGATGCCCACCACGGCGTGCAGCCGGCCGGGGCGGTTCTGGCCGGTGCCGGCGGCGGTGAGCCCGTGCGACGCGGTCGCCTGGAGCGGCGGCAGCAGCCGGTCGAGCGGGGCCGGTTCCTTAAGTGGGGGCAGCCAGATCCGGTGGGCGGCAGGTCCCTGCCCGGTCAGTCGGTCGACCACGATATTGAGCAGGCTGTCCTGCTGCTCCCGGTCCTCGGCGACGGGCTCGGGCTCGACCGCGGGCGGCGGCGGCAGCGGCACCCGCTCGGTGCCGTACCAGACGATCTTGCCCTGGTGGCCGGGACGGGCGGCGACCGCGCGGTTCTCCCGCTGCGCCACCTGGTAGGGGCCGGACACGTAGGCGGCCTTGAACCTGGTCATCCCGGTCGTCTCGAACATCAGGTACGCGTTGCCCGGCTCGGGCGGCAGCGAGTACGCGTCCGCGACGCCCAGCACCGCCCGGCTCTCGGCCGCCGAGAACGTCCGCAGCCCGATCCGGTACGACAGGTGCGTGTCCAGCCCGCGCAGCCGCCCCGACTCCAGCCGCTGGGACGCGAGCAGCAGGTGCACGCCGAGCGAGCGGCCGAGCCGCCCGATCATCACGAACAGCTCGATGAACTCCGGCTTGGCCGACAGCAGTTCGCTGAACTCGTCCAGCACGATGAACAGCGTCGGCAGCGGGCTCAGCCGGGCGCCCTGCTCGCGAGCCTGCTCGTAGTCGCGTACCGAGGCGTAGTTGCCGGCCGAGCGCAGCAGTTCCTGGCGGCGTACCAGCTCGCCGTGGAGCGCGTCGTGCATGCGGTCGACCAGCGGGAGCTCGTCCTCCAGGTTGGTGATGACGGCCGAGACGTGCGGCAGCGTGTCCAGGCCCAGGAACGTCGCGCCGCCCTTGAAGTCGACCAGGACGAAGTTCAGCACCTCGGAGGAGTGGGTGATCGCCAGCGCGAGCACCAGCGTACGCAGCAGCTCGCTCTTGCCGGAGCCGGTCGCGCCGACCACGAGCCCGTGCGGACCCATGCCGCCCTGCGCGGCCTCCTTGATGTCCAGCTCGACGGGCCGGCCGTCGGCACCCAGGCCGAGCGGCACCCGCAGCCGGTTCCTGACCGGCCGGGCCTGCCAGGTCACGGCGGCCGAGATCCGGCGGGCGTCGCCGATGCGGAGCAGGTCGGTGAGCGTGGTGTTGGTGGCGAACGCGTCGCCCTCCTCCTCGGCCCCGCCGGCCGCGCCGGCCCGCATGGGCGCGAGCTGCCTGGCCAGCGCGGCGAACGCGGGCAGGCCCAGCACGTCGGGCCGGCCGAGCGCGGTTCTGACCTGCTTGCCCATGTCGTCCTCGACGACCCGGACCACCTCGTCGGCCGTGACGTCCAGGTTCAGCGAGAGCTGCGCGGGCGCCTGTCCCGCCGACCCGCTGAGGTCGATCACGGTCACGCCCTCGATGGCGTCGGTGCCGAGCTGGCTGCCAGCGGGCACCCGGCCGCCGTCCAGGATCACCACGTGGTACGGCAGTACGTCCTGCGACAGGCCCCTGCTGAACCTCGGCCGATCCTTCAGCTCGAACCCGAGCAGGTCGTCGAGCTTCCCGAGGTCCCTGGTGACCAGCCGGACCGGGCCCGCCCCGTCCTCCTCCTCGGGGTGGAAGGCGTGCGGCAGCCACTTGACCCACTCCCACTCGGCCGCGTGCTCGGGCCCGGTGCACACCGAGACCCGCAGGTCCTCGGGCGAGTGCAGGGCCACGGCCTGGGCCAGCGCGGCGCGGACCAGGCCGCGGACGGCCTCGGGCTCGCCCGCGAGCGTGATGCGGGCGAAGGAGTGCAGCGCCAGCGCGACCGGCAGGCCGGGGACCGTGGCGTGGGTACGGACGAAGCGGCGCAGCGCCCCGGCGGACATCGGGTCGAGGTCCTCGATCGGCCGGCTCTCGGGCGGGATGAGCGGCAGCGCGAGGCGCTGCGCGGAGGTGGCGATCCGCAGCTGGCCGAAGTCGTCGTCGCGGGGGCGCCGCTCCCACAGCCGCGAGGTCATGACCAGCGACCACAGCGTGACGGGGTCGGGATGGTTCCAGGTCATGGCCTTGCGCTGCTGCTCGGCGGCCTTGCGTACGCGCTTGCGCACCTGCTCCAGGTAGCGGTAGTAGTCGCGGCGCTGGCCGTTGATGCGGTTCTTGCGCTCGCCGGTGTTCCTGAGCATCTGGCCCATCGTCATGCCCACCATCGAGACGGCGAACAGGCCGCTGGAGACCATCATGATCGGGTTTCCCGTGCCGCCGCCGGTGAACATGAGCGCCATCGCGCCCGCCCCGGCGATCATCGGCAGGTACGTCAGGATCTGGGTCAGGCCACCGCCCGTGACCGTCTCGGGGATCTCGGGTGGCGGCTCCAGCAGCACCTCACCGCTCGGCTGCTCCGGCGGCCTGCGCCGGTCGGGCCGACGCACCACCCATGTGTTGCCGCTCACCGCACCTCACCGAACCGGCCACCAAACAACCCTCATAAAAGCCCGTCAGACCACGTATTCAGCGACATTTCAAATTTTCTCGACATATTTACGGCGGCGCGGCGGGGAGCCAGTCCATACACTCCTCCAAGTGAGCGCCACCGGAACCGACCTGTGCCGGGTCACGATCGTCACCCCTCGGGGGTCCCTCGATCTCGGCCTGCCCTCGGACATGCCGCTGGCGAGCATGCTGCCGACGCTGCTGCGCATCGCCGGCGAAGGGCTGGCGGAGGCCGGGCTGGCCCACGGCGGCTGGGTGCTCCAGCGCGTGGGCGGGCAGCCGTTCGACGTGAACGTCACGCTGTCGGACCTGGCCGTGCACGACGGGGAGCTGCTGCACCTGCGGCCCCGGGGGCACGAACTGCCCGAGACCGTCTTCGACGACGTGGCCGACGCCGTCGCGACCGGCGTGCTCGAACGCACCAGCCGGTGGCAGCCCGCCGTCACCAGGTCGTACGGGCTGCGGACTGCCGCGGTGGCGCTGGGCGCGGGCGCCGCCGCCCTGCTGCTGACCGGCCCGCCGTGGACGCCCGCCGCCATGGTCGCGGCGGGGATCGCGCTGGTGCTGCTGCTGGCCGCGGCGGCGCTGTCGCGGGCCCTGGGTGACGCGGGCGCGGGAGCGGCGATCGGGTACGCGGCCCTGCCGTACGGGTTCGTCGCGGGGCTGTTCGGACCCGATTCCCCGACCGGCCTGACCGGGCTGGGCGCGCCGCACCTGCTGGCGGCGTTCGGGGTCACGTTGATGCTGGCCACGGCCATCGGGTTCGCCGTCGCCCAAGGGTTGCCGACGTTCCTCGGGGTGGCGTTCGCCGCGTTCTGCGGCCTGCTCGGCGCGCTGGCGGTCATGGTCCTCGCCGTGCCGGCGGCCGGGGTGGCCGCGCTGCTGGCCACCCTGGCCGTGGGCATGACGACGGTGGTGCCGTCGGTGTCGTTCCGGCTGGCCGGGCTGCCGCTGCCCGCCCTGCCGACGACCGCCGACGAACTGCGCCGCGAGGGCGGCGACCTGGACGGCCGGATGGTGATCGACCGGACGGTCGTCGCGGACGCCTTCTGCACGGGCCTGCTCGGCGGGGTGTCGCTCCTCACGCTCGGCGCCCAGATCCTCCTGGCGGTGGCGGGCACCTGGCCGGCGGTCGCGATGAGCCTGTCGCTCTCGGCCGCCCTGCTGCTACGCGCCCGCGTCTTCGAAGGCCGGGCCCAGCGGCTGTGGCTGCTGACCTCGGCCCTGCTCGGCTCCGGCCTGCCGATCCTGGCCGTGGCGGTGGGGTCGGCTCGCGAGGTGGTGCTGTTCGGGGTGGTGCCCGGGCTGGTTTTGCTGGCGCTGCTGGTGGCCGGGGTGGCGCTCTGGCTTTCGGCCTCGCGGCCCACTCCGTTCTGGGGGCGGCTGGCCGACATCCTCGACATCGTGCTGATGATCGCCCTGCTGCCGCTGGCGCTGGCCGTACTGGATGTGTACGAGACGATCCGCGGGCTGGTCAGCTGAGGCCCAGGGCCTAACGGCCGGAAAATCAGTCGCCTCCGCGTACGCCCTGCGGCAGCATGGTCACGGCCGGTTGTCGGGGTTCGGGAGGGGCGGATGGCTGTGCTCGGATCGCTTCAGGGCTCCGAAGGCGTTTCATCCGTACGAAAGTCGGCGGTCCTGCTCGCGCTGCGTCACTACTCCGGTGAGCTGGTGCGCCAGTGGCGCGTCGCGGTGCCCGCGCTGATGACGCCCGCGCTCGGGAACATCTGCCTGTTCTACCTGGCGCCGCTGGCGGTGGCCGGCATTGTGGGGCGACTGTCCGCGGGCGGCGACGGCTCCGTCGGCGCGCTCCTGCCGTACGTGCTCGGCTTCGCCGGGTTGCTGCTGGCCGGTGAGGTGCTGTGGCGGATCGGGCTGCATTTCCTGAACCGTACGGACGCCCGCGGCATCGAGCGCCTCGGCGTGATGGGCATGGACGAGTTGCTGACCAAGGACACCGCGTTCTTCCACAACAACTTCGCCGGGTCGCTGACCAAACGGGTGCTGGGGTTCTCCTCCCGGTTCGAGGACTTCGTCGACACGCTGACCTTCTCCATCATGGCCAAGGTGGTGCCGATCGCCTTCGCCTCGGTGGTGCTGTGGACGTATCACCCGCTGCTGGTCTTCGTTCTGGTGGGCCTCATCGTCGTCACGGGCTGCCTCGTCGCGCCGCTCATCCGCCGCCGCCAGGCGCTGGTCGACCAGCGTGAGGCCGCCAAGGTGCGGGTCTCGGGCCACGTCGCCGACGTCCTGTCGAACATGGACACCGTACGCGCGTTCGCCGCCGAGGACCGCGAGGCTGCCGAGCATCGCGTCAGGGTCGCCGAGCTGCGGAAACTGTCGCTGCGCTCCTGGGACTACGGCAACCTGCGCGTGGACACCGTGGTCGCCCCCATCTCGATCCTCACCAGCGCCCTCGGCCTGTTGCTCGCCGTCGCGCTCCGGGGCGGTCTGGGCGTGGAGGCCGTCGTGGTGACGTTCACCTATTACTCCAACACGATCAGCGTCATGTTCGAGTTCAACCAGGTATACCGGCGCATCGAGAGCGTGCTCACCGAAGCCGCCCAGTTCACCGAGCTGCTGCTCGTACCACCGAGTGTGGTCGATCCGGCCGACCCGCAGCCGCTGCGCCGGGCGGACGCGAGCATCCGCTTCGACCGGGTGACGTTCGCGCACGCCGGCGGCTCGTCCCTGTTCGAGCGTCTGGACCTGGACATCCCCAGTGGCACCAAGATCGGACTGGTCGGCCAGTCCGGCGGCGGCAAGACCACGCTCACCCGGCTGTTGCTGCGCCTCATGGACGTCGACGGTGGCCGGATCCTGATCGGGGGCCAGGACATCGCCCGCCTGCGGCAGGCCGATCTGCGCAGCCTCATCGCGTACGTACCCCAGGAGCCGGCCATGTTCCACCGGTCGGTGCGCGACAACATCGCCTTCGCCCGGCCGGGCGCCACCGACGCGGAGATCATGCGGGCGGCGCGGGCGGCGCACGTCACGGAGTTCGTCGAGTCGCTGCCGAAGGGATTCGACACCCTGGTCGGCGAGCGTGGCGTCAAGCTGTCCGGCGGCCAGCGACAACGGGTCGCCCTCGCCCGAGCCATTCTGCGCGACGCTCCCATCCTGCTGTTGGACGAGGCGACCAGCGCCCTCGACTCCGAAAGCGAGATCCTCGTCCAGGAAGCGCTGTGGGAACTGATGCAGGAGCGCACCGCGCTCGTGGTCGCGCACCGCCTGAGCACCGTCGTCCGCATGGACCGGCTCGTCGTGCTGAACCAGGGCGAGATCGTGGAGCAGGGCACCCACGGCGAGCTGCTTGAGTCCGACGGCTCCTACGCCCGGCTCTGGCGTCACCAGTCCGGCGGCTTCCTAATGGAGGACGACACTCCGGACGCGCTCCACCGATGAAGGGGCGTCCGCGTCCTCGCGGTCGGCGGTTGACGCGTCGTCGCGTACCTGGGCGGCGGTGATGGCCACGGTGGTGACGATGTCGGCGACGGTGGCACCGCGAGACAGGTCGTTGACGGGCTTGCGCAGTCCTTGCAGCACCGGTCCCACCGCGACGGCGCCGGCGCTGCGCTGGACGGCCTTGTAAAGGTTGTTGCCGGTGTTGAGGTCGGGCACCACGAAGACGGTGGCGTGGCCGGCCACCTGGCTGTCGGGCATCTTGGTCCGCGCCACCGAGGGGTCGACCGCGGCGTCGTACTGGATCGGCCCCTCCACCATCACGTCGGGACGGCGCTCGCGGACCAGCTCGGTGGCGGCGCGGACCTTGTCGACGTCGGCGCCGGCACCCGAGGCACCCGTCGAGTACGACAGCATGGCGATCTTAGGGTCGACGCCGAACAGGGCGGCGGTGCGAGCCGAGGAGATCGCGATGTCGGCAAGCTGCTCGGCACTCGGATCGGGGTTGACCGCGCAGTCGCCGTAGACCAGCACCCGATCGGCCAGGCACATGAAGAACACGCTGGAGACCAGCCCCAGGCGCAGGATCTCGAACGCCGGCCTGATGGTGTGCGCGGTGGTGTGCGCCGCGCCCGAGACCATGCCGTCGGCCATGCCGGTGTGGACCATCAGCGTGCCGAAGTAGGACACGTCGGTGACCGTGTCGCGGGCCAGCTCGGTGGTCATTCCCCGGTGCGCCCGGACTCTCGCGTACTCGCGGGCGAACCGCTCGCGCAGCCGCGCGTCGAACGGGCTGAGCACCCTGGCCTCGTCCAGATCCAGGCCGAGCTGGGCGGCCTGTACCCTGATCCGCTCCTCGTCGCCGAGCAGAGTGAGCTCGGCCACGCCACGGCGCAGCAGGACGTCGGCCGCGCGCAGGATGCGCGGCTCCTCGCCCTCTGGCAGCACGATGTGCCGACGCCGGGTACGTGCTCGATCCAGCAGCTCGTACTCGAACATCAGCGGCGTGACGACGTCGGTCTTGGCGATGGCCAGCCGATCGAGCAGCAGTCGGCCGTCGACGTGTTCGGCGAACAGGCGCAGCGCTGTGTCGATCTTCCCGCCGGCTTCTGGTGTGAACTGGCCCTCCACGGCCGACAGGCGGGTCGCGGTGTCGAAGGTGTCATGGTCGGTGGCGATGACCGGCAGGGGAATGGTCATGCTCCGTAGCAGCCGGTCCACCGGGGCGGGCAGGTCCGTACCACCCGTCATGATCACCGCCGACAGGGCGGGGAAGCCCGGCGCCGCGTGCGCCGCGATCAGCCCTGGGAGTAGCGCGGCGGCCCGATCGGACGGGATGATCACCGCGGCGCCCTCGGTGTAGCGGTCCAGGATGCCGGGCAGTGACATCGCGCCCACCATCAGCGCGCTCGTCTCCCGGCCCAGCCCGTCGCGCTCGCCGAGGAAAAACCTGCCGTCGCAGGCATCCAGCAGGTCGGCGACCGTGGGCGCGCGCAGGGAGGGGGTCTCGGGCAGTACGAACACCGGCGTAGGGTGATCGATCGCGATGCGCTCGGCAGCCGCCCGGGTGACCACGACCGCCAGTTCCTGGGCGTGGTGCTGCGCCAGTTGCCGGGACGACAGCTCGATCGCGGCGCTGATCTCCGAGACCGTCCTGGTTCTCCCGCTCACCACGTTCAGCACGGGCGTTCCCAGGTCTGCGGCGAGCCTGGCGTTGAACTCGAACTCGGTCGGCGCGCCCACATCGGTGTAATCGGTCCCGACCACGACCACCGCGTCGCATCGCCCCGCGAGCGCACGGTAACGAGCCACGATGTCACCGGCCGCACGCTCGGCGTCGGCGTGCACCTCGTCGTAGGTGACGCCGGCGTACGTCTCGTAGGGCAGGCTGAGCTGGAACCTGCTCCGGATGGTGTTGATCAGGTTGTCCTCACGGCCTGCCCGCACCACCGGACGGAACACACCCACGGTCCCCACCTGCCGGGACAGCAGCGCCACCATGCCCAGGGCGACCACGCCCTTGTTGCTTCCCGCCTCGCCCGCCGCGACGTACACCGCACGTGTCATGTGCACCATTGTCTGTTGGCTTCTTCTCGACCTCGGCAGCGGGCTGTCGGCAACGGCCGCATGCTTTCCGGCACCGCCGCGATGGCCGGAGCCAGCGGGTCAACGACCTGGAAGAGCAGGAACCGGCCATGCGTAGCAGGGAGCCTGACCAAAGGCCAGACCCCCTCCACCGGTGTCTAGAAGTCGAATACTCCCTCTTTCACCCCACCGGCGAACGCCTTCCACTCTGGATCGGTGAACACCAGAGCAGGCCCATCGGGGTCCTTGCTGTCTCTCACCGCGACGCGTCCGGCCGACAGGGGAGCTACCTGTACGCAGTTCCCCTGAGCGTCCGAGAGGGGGCTCTTTCGCCACGCCGCGTTCCTGAGTTCTTCGCTCAGTGCCAGATCCATTCTTGTGTCAGCCTCTCTTCGATCAGCGCCATCGAGTCTGCCCGGGACAGCGCATCCGCCCTGATCGTCTGAAACCAAGCCTTCAGCATCTCCACAGACTCGAGCCGGTCCACCATGCGGCCCCCGTCAGGGGTGTCGATGAAGACGGCTTCGTCGCCATCTCCAGCGGTCCGAGCGATCACGAACCCTGCCACCAGGCCACGCGTAGACATAGCGCGTAGGGGGACGATCTGAATCACTATGTTCGGACTTCTACCCATCATGAGGAGATGTTGAAGCTGATCCCGGGTGATTTCCTCGCTTCCTACGGGGCGTAGCAGTGCGCACTGGTCGAGAACGGCATATAGGAACGGAGGGTTCTCCCGGC
The DNA here is from genome assembly GCF_043197735.1 of Nonomuraea sp. NPDC049028. Taxonomy (NCBI): domain Bacteria; kingdom Bacillati; phylum Actinomycetota; class Actinomycetes; order Streptosporangiales; family Streptosporangiaceae; genus Nonomuraea; species Nonomuraea sp. NPDC049028. Next base: position 495,154 of record NZ_JBICTR010000002.1, on the reverse strand, counting down.
GCAAAATGGCTTGTCGCTGCATCCGCGCCTCCACGGCTTCTTTCACCTGCTCAGGGGTTGTACCGGGTCTGCCTTGACAGACAGCTTCCGCGTACTCCCGAGTTTGGAGCAGTCCCGGAATGATCAACCCTTCATAGGCGCACAGCTCCGTGGCCCGCTTCTCCCTGTCCAGCCACGGCAGGAAGTTGCGAAAGGTCACGTTGCTGCGAGACCTACGGGGAAGGTGCTGCACGAGATCACCTGGCGGGAGTCCCATGGCCTCCTCGCACCGGCGCGCCCTGTTCTCATCCATCCGGCGGTCGGCCCGCTCGATGTTGCCGATCTGCTGACCCGTGAGGGCGACCCGGGCCCCCAGCTGAGCCAACGTCAATCCCGCCTCTTTACGCCGTTTACGCAATTCATAACCATATCGCGCGTCTGGGCTTGTTTCGGGGTCTAGTTTTACCTCGATTCCCAAGCCACACCCCTCCTTACGTGCCACTGCGGCGAAACTCCGCAGCCCGGAAACTGTGTCGCTACAGACTTTGCCGACCACTGAGAAAAATATCGCCCCAATGCCATTCTGGCTAGCGGTTCACCACACCCTCCACCCGTGGTGACACAGCCTGAATAAATCCAGAGGCGAGCACGACACGGACAAAGTCGGTGAATAATCATGAATGCGGCGCTCCACTCCCCCGCCCAATGCCACACCTTCGAGATGAAGGATCTGGATCCCCGCGTGATCCCCGCCAGAGCGCGCGACACCATCGCGTTGTGGGTGGGAGCGGACCACCCCCGGGCCTATGACCTTCAGACGCTCGCCACGGAGTTGGTCACCAACGCCATCAGGTACGGCCTCGGGACCATGCCGGCGGCGCGGTGGGTGCGCATGAGGCTAGAGGCGGAGAAAGGCTTCATCCGGCTGGTCGTGGTTGATCCTGGACACGCCAGTACCTTCCCTCAGCTTCGACAGCCCGTGAACGACCCCGGCCCCGACGATGAGTACACGGCGATCGAGTCCGGCCGTGGGCTGCACGTAGTGCACGAGATCACCGACGGCTCGTGGGGTCATTACTACAACACCCGCAACGAGCGGGTCGTTTGGGCTCTGGTGTCCCGCCACTAGACATCCCCACGGTCGGCAGGACGGTGCCTCTGCCTGCCGTGGGGAGCACGCCTCCCCAGGCACCCCGGGTCCAGCACCGCCCGGCCGCGACTGAGTGCGGCGGTACTAGTGGCCCGTCCCGGAACGTTGACCCGGTAATTGACGGGTGCGTGGGCACATCTGCCTGATCGCCCGGACGGTTCCCGCCGAGTGGGATATAGCCGGTCATTCCACCTGGAGCCTGCGCACCCTGGCCGAACACCTCATCTCCCCGGGGTGTGGTGGCGGCGATCAGTCGAGAGGGCCTGCGAAGCATCCTGCACGCGAGCGTAATGAGCTGACAGCCCACCACGATCTGGAAGGCGTCCAACGACCCGCACTTCATCGCCAAGAACCAGCGGGTGGCCAGCCCGACGGGTGATGCTCAAGGCAGCGTCAGACTGTCCGGCGCTTGACCTCAATTGTGGTTGAGGTCCCAGAATCGCTGATGCGGGCGGCGCGGCCGGATGGGCCGGTCAAAACGCGCCCGCATGTCCTGGATCGAATCTCAGCCCAACCATGGAGATGTTTCATGACCAAAGTCGTCGTTACCGGCGCCACCGGCAAGCAGGGCGGCGCAGTCGCCGACCTGCTCTTGGAGCGCGGCCACGAGGTGGTGGCGTACGTGCGCTCGCCCGAGTCGCCGGCCGCCAAGACGCTGTTAACCCAGGGAGCACGGCTTGCCACCGGCGACCTCGCCGATCCCGACGCGCTCCAGCGGGCCTGCACAGGCGCCGACGCGGTTTTTGGCCTGTCGGTGCCGTTCGGGGAGGGTGGCAAGGACGAGGAGGTCGCGCAGGGACGCCAGCTCGTCGACACCGCCGCTCGCCTCGACATCCACCTGGTGTACTCCTCTGTGCGGGGCGGCGACCGGCTGGTGGCCACCAACGTCGACCACGCCGACAGCAAGCAGCTCATCGAGGCGTATTTGCGCGAGCGGCCGGTGCGCGCGACGGTGCTCGGCCCGGTGTATTTCATGGAGAACGTGCTCAACCTCGGCTTCAGTCAGCTCGGGGACGGCTTGCTCGCCAACCCGCTGACTCCGGGCAAGCCGCTCGACCAGGTGAGCGTCCTGGACATCGCCGGCATGGCCGTACATGCCGTCGAGAACCCCGACGAGCTCATCGGCCAGCGGATCGACATCGCCTCCGATCGCGTCACCGGGCAGGAGGCGGCCCGGATTCTGAGCGAGGTGCTCGGCCGGGAGATCCCCTACCAGCAGATGCCGCTGGACATGGTGCGGCAGTGGGCCGGCGAGGAGGTGGCCACGATGTTCGAGAACTTCGAGAACAACACCGATTTCCTTGACATCGAGACCCTGCATGCCAGGTACCCCGCCGTGCGCTGGCACAGCTACGCCGAGTGGGCCAAGACGGTGGACTGGGACAGAATCCTCGCGGGCTAGCGGCCCGTCACGCAGCCTTGGCCGGGTAACTGGTCCAGCTTCGGATGGGTGAGCTGGCGGCGAAGCAGCGGTTGTAGGTGGCGCGCAGTCGGGCCGGGCTGTCGGCCGGTCGCCAACGTTTGCTGCCCAACCACCTGGGTAATTCAGTGAGCCGATTACCCTTCAGGTTGAGCTTGGTAAGACCGGTGAGGTCGCCCAGCGCCTCAGGAAGAGTATCAAGACCGAAGTCAGCAAGGTCCAATTCAGTAGCGCCGCTATCCAGCGCTGCGGCGATCCGCTCCTCAGCCTCTGAAGACACTCCAACCCGCCTCATTTCGATGTCTTGCCATCAAATACCATGCGTCCGATAAAGCGGCCATTGGCCGACGATCGACAGACAATACCGCGTGATCGCCCATCGATCGCGTAAGAACCGCCTCCGCCGTCGATCTTCGGTTTGGTATCGGGCGGGTGGCGCTCCGACAATCATGTCGGAGGTGCCGATTCCACTGGCCGGTGCGGGTGCTGCTGTCAGGGGTGCTCGCCAGTGCGGGTGCTGCTGTCAGGGGTGCCCGCCGGTGCGGATGCTCGGCCAGGGGCGCACGACCATACGCAGCCCAGGCGCGCGCCGACACACGACGTCCCCGGCTCAAGACCGGCAGGATTGGCGCCGAGCCGGAGTCGCGGGTGCAAACGCCTGGTGGCGGACGCCGGCAGCCGAGGGTGCGCGGCGAGTGTGTCCATTACAGAACTGTTGAAGTGTCACGCCTTTGCCGTTCTTATCTGGATAAATTAGGCCGGGCGAATTCCGGGGAGGTGGGCGTGCACAGCCAGCGCGACCTCTACCAGGCGTACCGGCTCACGGTCCAGCGGATCGGCCTGGCGCTGATGCGGGCCCAGCCGAACCAGCCCGAGTGGCCGCTGCGCCGCCAGAACATCGGCTTCCTGGCCGGCGCCATGGTCGCCGTGCTGCTGGGTGTCGGGTTCGCGGTCGTCGGCCTGCTCCGGCCCAGCGGTACGAAGGCGCTGCGAGACCCGGGGACGCTGATCATCGAGCGCGAGACCGGGGCCCGCTACGTCTACAGCCAGCCCCAGCGCAGGCTGATCCCGGTCGCCAACTACGCCTCAGCCCGGCTCGTGCTCGACTCGCCGCAGATCACCGAGCGGGTGGTCGCCAGGGACGCGCTGAGCTCGTACGAGCGCGGCACGCCGGTCGGCATCCCCGGGGCGCCCGACTCGCTGCCGGCCGCCGATCGGCTCGCGAGTGGTCCCTGGTCGGTCTGCGTACAGGAGCGCGAGAGCGACACGGGGCGCAAGCCGTACGTGACGTTGATCGCCGGGCGGCAGGCGGGCGATCGGCCGCTCGCCGAGGACAGCGCGATGCTCGTGGACGTCGGCGGGCAGACCTGGGCGATCTGGCGCGGCGCGCGGATGCGCGTACCCGCCGGGATCGCGCGCGGTCTGAGCGGCACCGACCCGGCGGCCGTGCCCGTGGCCTGGCTGAACGCGCTGCCCGAAGGGCCCGATCTGGCCGCGCCCGCGATCGAGGGGCGGGGCCGGCCGGTGAGCGGGCCCGGTGGTGAGAAGGCCGCCGTGGGGCAGGTCTTCCGGGCCACGGCCGTCGCCGGAGGCGAGCCGCGCTGGTATGTGCAGCTGGCCGACGGCTTGGCGCCCGTCACGCGCACGCAGGCGACGCTCCTGCTGAGCGACCCGGCGGCGTACAGCGGCGGCACCACCGCCGAAGTCAAGATCGACGCGGCGACGGCCAACGCCGCCCCGCGCTCCCGCACCAAGCTCCCCGCCGACGGCTTGCCCGCGTCGATGCCGAAGATGACGGCCTATGACCCGGCGAGCCCGCTCTGCGCGGTCTACGCCGACGCCGACAAGGGCTCGGCCCGCGCCCGGCTCATGTCGGGCGGCACGCTGCCCGCGCCACGCGGTGACGCCACGGATCTGGTACGTCTGCCGCCCGGCCGGGCGATCGTCGCCGGGGTCCTGCCCGGTGACGGCCAGCTCGACGCGGTGCAGTCGTACTACCTGGTGACGGACGAGGGGCGGCGCTACGCCGTGCCGAACGCGGATGTGCTGGGCAAGCTGGGGTACGACGCCAAGCGCGCCACCCCGGTGCCCGCCAACGTGCTGCAGCTCATTCCCGAAGGGCCGGTGCTGGATCCCGCACGCGCCGCCAAGCCGGTGGCCACCGCCTCGCCGGCTCAGTGACCACGAATCGGCTCAGTGACAACAAATCGGCTCAGCGGCAACGAGTCAGTAACCCCGGTAGCCGCCGCCGGTCTTCGTGCCGACGACGCCGGGCACGTTGGAGACCGAGCCGTAGCGTTCGATGGCGTAGCGGACGCCGGCGATGATGTTGTCGACCGGGTTGTAGATGTTCTCGTGCCCCGGCAGCTTCCACCGGTTGAACGTGGGGTCGATCGTCTGCATGAGCCCCTTGGACGGCGTGCCCTTGGCGGCGTTGGAGTCCCAGTTGTTGATCGCGTTGGGGTTGCCGCCCGACTCGTGCCGGATGATGGTCCAGATGTCGTTGGCGTTCATCTTCTCGACCGGGTAGCCCTGCGCCTTGAGGACGTTGACGGCCTGTGTGATCCAGTCGGCCACCTGTCCCTGCGGGGCTGGTCCGCCGCCCGCCGGGGGCGGACCGCTCGGCCCGTATCCCCCGAAACCGGGCAGGCTGCCTCCCTTTCCACTGGCCTGGGCGAGGGAAGTGCCGCTCCCGGTTTGCTGTCGCGACGGGGTCCAGTCCAAGGGCTTCCCCGCGCCTGGGGCGAAGGGCTCTGTGTCCGGCTCCGGCCAGTTCTCGGTGGATTTGCCCAGCCCGCCCAGCAGGCCCCGGATACCGGCCGCGGCCGTGCCCAGCGCGTTGTTCGCGGTCGTCCGCTGCTCCTCCAGCTGCTTGCGGGCGTCACCGGCCAGCCCCTGCACGCCCTCCAGGATCTGGTCCTGCGTGGCCTGCGGGTTCCTGGCCTGGAAGTCGCGTACGGCGGCGGCGTAGTTCTGGCAGATCCCGTTCGCCTGGGACTCGGCCGTCCGCAGGGCCTCGGCGGCCGTGGCCAGGTGCGTGGCGCATTGCGACAGCACGCTGTGCAGCGTGTCGCCGATCTTTCCGGCCCGGTCCATGTACGTGACGAACGCGTCGGCGCTCGCCCCCTGCCAGGCGGCGTCCAGATCGCCGACGGCCGACCTGACCGCGGCGGTCTGGCCCCGGCCGGTGTCGGCCGTCGCCCGCCACACACCGACGACGCGGCCCACAGCGCCGGGGTCGCCCACCAACGTCGCGGCCAGCGTGGCCAGTTCGGCGCCGCCGGGGACGCCCCGCACGTCGTCGATGGCGCTCACCGGCGCACCGCGGCCCCGTCGGCGTCCGTGAACGTCCGCTCCACGGCGTCCAGCGCCTGTTCCACCGCTTGGAGATGCCCGCCGAGCGTCCGCGCGGTGGTCCCGGCGGCCGCGTTCAGTTCGCTCACCGCCGCGGCCAGCGCCCCGGAGTTGTCGAGCCGGCCGAAGGCGGCCTGGTCGATCGCCGCGCCGGACACGGACGCGGCGACCTCGGCGTAGGCACCGGAGGCGTTCTTCGCCGCCGTTCCGCACCCGTCGAGCGCTTCACGGTGATATTTCAGGACCACAGTAGATCTCCTCGGTCAGCACTCAGCGGCGGAAGAGCGACAGCAGTTCCTCCGCCCGGTCGGTGCGGGCGATCCAGACCTCGCGTCCCCGCCGCTCCCTGCTGATCAGCCGCGCGGCGTGCAGCCGGTCGCAGTGATAGGTGATCCCGCTGGGCGCGATCTTGACGTTGGCGGCCAGCATGCTCATCGTCATGGGCTGGTCCAGCTGGCAGAGCAGTTCGGCGCGCACCGGGCCGACCAGGGCGGACAGCTCGTCCACGGCGGGCGCGACGGGCCGGCGCCACAGCGACTCGGCACCGGGGACGGGGTAGGCGATCCACACCGCGTCGGGATGGTCCAGGCTGACGATCACGGCGTCCTTGCCCGCCAGCATCGGCACCAGGATGATCCGCCGGTTGCCCAGCTCGTACGTGCTGGCCTCGATGTCGGCGATCAGCAGGCCGCGCTCGCCGTATCGGATGCGGTCGTTCAGTGAGCCCAGCAGCAGCTCGGGGCCGCCGCGGACGGAGGTGATGCCGACGCGCTCGATCTCCCGGTCGAGCAGGGGCCGCGCCCGCTGCCAGAGCGGCTCGGTGGTGTGCCAGACGTCGTTGAGCGCGGTGGCGTACCCGCGCAGCCAGCGGCCGGGCCGCTCGGCGGCGGCCCTCCAGTGCGTCGGCAGCGATCCGTCGCCGAACGCCTGCTCCAGGTCCTTGATCAGGGATTCGGGCGGTATGTCGCTCAGCGCGCTCACCTGGGCCGACACGGACATGTCGTCCATGGGGGTGATCGGCGCGACGCTGTCGGGCACGACGGAGTAGCCGGGAGCGGCGAGCGGAAGGACCGCCTCGCGTCCCAGCGGGCTCACCCTCGACTGGACCGCGCGCCGCCACAGCTCGGGCAGGCCACGCCGGCGGCCGGCCAGCGCGTCGGCGATCATGGCGAGAGCGGTCAGGTTCGGAGAGATCGACACGGACAGCTGAGGAGCGGAGGTCACTCGTAGCTCGCTCCACACGTTCGTTCTGATTACCGGAGCCCCCACGGGTCGTACTGTAGGCAAAGCTGACATCTCTGGATGGATGCTTCAAATAAGCTGGAAAGATCCGTTGGCACAGGTCGCATGAGGTGGGGGCCGGACCTGCACCTTCCGGCCCCCACCGGCTATGTGGTCACCCTCATGCTCAGGTGATGCGGACGCTCTTGGCCCTCAGTCGCATTGGATGCGCTCCGTTCAGGATGTTCCGCCTGTGCTTGGTGCATAAGGAACGTAAGCCTCAACGCTCACATCTGACTTACAAGTCACTTACAGCCCCACGATCGGTGCGAAGGAGAGCGTCTACCTGCGGCAGGAAATCGTGTTGAACGGCGATGTTCCTTCACCGTTGAACCCGCCGTCAGGCTGCCGTTTCCGGACACGCTGCCGGCGGCCCAGGTCCCAACACCCGTAAACGCCACGGCGGCGTGGGTTCGGTGGCTTTCACCACCGAGCCCACGCCGCCGGTTCGTCGTGCCGATCTAGCTCGCCAGCGCGAGTTTGACGGTCAGGGCGCCGGTCTTATCGGCCTTGGGGTCGAAGAGGATGGTGTAGGTGCCCGTGGCGGGCAGAGTCGTCGCGGAGATGGTGCAGTTGCGGCCGCAATAGGTGGTGGAGCCCAATGCGGTGCCGTCGGGCTTCTTCACCGATACCTGGGCGTCGATGGAGCTGCCGAAACTGGAGTTGGTGAAGGTGAAGGTCACCTTCTGGTTGGTGGTGCCGTTGAAGGTCCAGGTTCCGTTCTGGCCCGGGGTCATGGTGGTCAGGGTCGAGGTGGCACCACCGATGGTGATCCTCACCGGAGAGAGGTCGGCGACCGAGTAGGTCCTCAGCGTCAGCTTGCCGACCTGTTCCTCTCGCGGGTTGTATTCGACGGTGTAGGTGCCTGTGGCTGGCAGGGCCACTGGGTCGAGGAAACAGTTGCGGCCGCAGTAGGTGGCCGCCACCAGCACGGAGCCGTCAGGCTTCTTCACCGTCACCTGGGCGCCGGTGCTGTTGGCGAAGTCGGCATCGGTGAAGTTGAACGAGACGAGCTGGCCCGAGGTGCCGGAGAGGGACCAGGTTCCGTTCTGGCCCGGCGTCGTCGTCGTGAGACTGGACGCGGCGCCTCCGACCGTGACGCTGCCGGTCAGGTGAGTCACCGTGTAGAGCTGAGCGGTCAGCTTTCCGACATTCCCATCCTGCGGGTCGAATTCCACCGTGTAGGTACCCGCCACCGGAAGAGCAACCGGTTCCAGGAAGCAGTTACGACCGCAGTAAGTGGCCGCCACCAGCACGGAGCCGTCAGGCTTCTTCACCGACACCCGAGCACCGGTCGCACTGGCGAAACTCGCTTCGGTGAAGTTGAACGAGACGAGCTGGCCCGAGGTGCCGGAGAAGGACCAGGTTCCGTTCTGGCCCGGCGTCGTCGTCGTGAGACTGGACGCGGCGCCTCCGACGATGACGCTGCCGGTCAGGTGAGTCACCGTGTAGAGCTGCAGGGTCAGCGAACCCGTCTTGGCGTTCTGCGGGTTGAGCTCGACCGTGTAGGTGCCGGTCACCGGCAGCACGGTCGGCTCGAGCAGGCAGTTGACGCCGCAGCGGGTGTCGGCGACCAGGTCGGTTCCATCCGGCTTCTTGACCTTGACCTTGATGTCCGAGCTGGAGGTGAACGTCGAACCGGTGAAGTTGAACGACACCTGCTGGCCCTCGGTCCCGGCGAACGTCCACACACCGTGCTGTCCGGCGATCGTGGTCGTCAGCGTGGACGCCGGCCCGCCGACGGTGACCTGCGCCGCCACGTCCTGCGCCACGAGGTTCACCTGGGCGGAGGCCGAGCCGGTGTAGATACCGGCCGGGTCGACCACCACCTGGTAGGTGCCGTCCGCCGGCAGTACGGTCGCATCGAAGAAACAGGAGGTGGAGCAGGACTTCTTCGGCAGGAAGACCGAGCCGTCCGGTCCGAGCACCAACGCCTGCGCGCTGGTGAACGTTCCGCCCGAGATCGCGATCGAGATCCGCTGCCCGGACTTTCCTGCCAACGACCAGGTCGGGTTCTGCCCCGGCTCGGTGGTGGTCAGCTTGACCGCGGCGCCGCCCGGCGTGAGCGTCCCGGTGACGTCGCCCGCGACGACCTGCGCGGAGATCGAGCCCACGGCCGTTCCATACGGGTCGGCGACCACTGTGTACGTTCCGGTCTCCGGCAGCGTGGAGGTGTCGAACGCGCACGACGGCTGGCAGTAGACCGGCTTGAACAGGTCCGATCCGTCGGGATTGCGCACCGACGCGCGTGCGTACCCGTTGTTGTCGAACGTCCCGCCCGTCAGAACGAACGCGATGCGCTGACCGGCCGTCCCGGCGAACGACCAGGTGGCTTTCTGCCCCGGCCCGGTGGTGGTCAGCTTGACCGGTGCCCCGCCGGCGGTCAGGGAGCCGGTGACGTCGCCCGCGACGACCTGCGCGGAGATCGAGCCCACGGCCGCCCCGTACGGGTCGGCGACCACCGTGTAGGTCCCGGTCACTGGCAGCGTGACCGTGTCGAACGTGCACGACGACTTGCAGTAGGTCGGCTTGAACAGGTCCGTTCCATCCGGGTTACGCACCGAGGCGCGCGCGTACCCGTTGTTGTCCCACGTCCCGCCCGTAAAGGCGAACGCGATACGCTGACCGGCCGTCCCGGCGAACGACCAGATGGCGTTCTGCCCCGGCCCGGTGGTGGTCAGCTTGACCGGTGCCCCGCCGACGGTCAGGGAGCCGGTGACATCGCCCGCGATCACCCCTGCCGTCATCGGCCCCGGCCGCGCGACGGTCGGATCGACGATGATCGTGTAGGTGCCGTCCGCGGGAAGCGTGATGGTGTTGAAGGCGCAGGCCGTCGAGCAGTAGGTGGAGCCGTACAGCGGGGTTCCGTCCGGTTTGCGGACCGAGGCGTAGGCGGAGCTGGTCAGCCCGCTGACCCCGAACGCGATCTGCTGCCCGGCCTTACCGGCGAACGACCAGTACGCGTCCTGTCCGGGAACCGTGCTCGTCAGTGTGGAGGGCGCTCCGAGCGCGACCGTCCCGGTGAGGTCGGTCACCTCGAACAGTTGCAGCGCGAGCGAGCCGGTCTTGGCGTCCTTCGGATCCCACACCACCGAGTAGGTGCCGGTGGCAGGCAGGGTCTCGGTGTCGATGAAGCAGGTCTTGCCGCAGCTCTGCGACGCCAGGACGGCCCCGTCGGGTCGCTTCACCCGCAGGGTGGCGTCACTGCTCGAACTCAGGGTGCCGTCGGTGAACTCGAAGGAGACCTTCTGGCCGGCTGTTCCGGCGAACGTCCAGGTGCCGTACTGGCCCGGCTGGGTGGTCGCCAGCGACACCTTCGGCCCGCCGATCGCCGCGGTCTTGACGACATCGGGCGCGATCGTGCTCACGCTGAGCTTGTAGGCGCCGAACTCGTCCTCGTGCGGTGAAACGCGTAGCCGGTACGCGCCCGCCGCGAGGCTGTCGAGGCGCTTGTCACCGCACAGAGAGTTGGCGGCAACGCTCGCGCCCGCGGCGTTGAACAGCTCCCAGTTGAGCCAGAGCCCCGGGCACTCCTGCGCGTCAACGAAGATCGAACCCTGCTGGCCCAGCGTGAACTGGTACTCGTCGCGCGCGACCTCGCTCTCCAGGTTGCCCGCTCCCGCGGCCGGGACGCCGTCCGAGGCCGCGAACGGCAGCGACACCGTGAACGTCTGTGGCGGCGTGACGTCCAGATCGAGGTTGACGTTGTCGATGCCGAACGCCTGGTTCGAGATGCCCGCCACCCCGGTGGCCGTGGTCTTGAACTCGATCTGGCTCTTGTTGTGGGTGACCGGCATCGTGATCCGGTACTTGGCCCACGGCAGGCCGGTCGCCAGTTTCCCGGTCGCGACGGGCGTCAGCGTACTCGGCGTGATCGTGTACGGGGTGCCGCGGTCGGTCTCGACCTGGACCGTCTCGGTGTCGGTGTCGGACGCCCAGTCGCCGACGGCCAGCAGGTCGAAGCTCAGCGTCCCGCTCTTGTGAGACGGTAGCGACTGCGCGTAGAACCGGTACGAGTCCGTCCCGCTGAACGGCCCGGCGAACGTGCTCACCGTCGGATCGGTCGACACCCGCGACGGCCGCACGTTCGAGCTGAGCGCCCCCTGGAAGTCGATCGCCAGGTCCCCGTTCTCGTTGGCTACCTGCGCCGTCGGGTCGAGGATGGCCTTCGTCTGCTCGGCGGCGGCCTTCGCGAACGAAGTGTCCGCCGTGAGCGCGATGTCCAGGATGCAGTCGTTGAACTGGAGGCCCGCCGGGACGCCGTTCGCCTCGCACTGAGTGGTCGCCAACTGGACCTGCTCGGGCGTCAGGTCGGCGACCGAGACGATCTTGGATGGGAACTGCTTGTTCGTGAAGGTCGCGGTGCTCTGGCCCGGACCGTAGGTGAACAGCGACTCGTTGTCGTCGATCCGCCAAGAGTCGGCGAAGCTGCTGTGCAGCACGGTCGGCGAGGCGTTGGCGGGCAGCTGGGTGCCGTCCCGCAGACGCAGGTCGTTCTTCGGGTCGCCGTCGGCGTTGCCGAGCAGGCCCACGAGGTCGCTGTCGGGGGTCGGCGGCACGTAGAGGCTGGCGGCGCCTCTCCTCCAGGACAGAGCAGGACCGGCCACGCCGTCGAACATGACGGCCCACTTGTCGTCCTTGCGCAGGATGAACGCGTTCTTGCCCAGGTGGAGGAGCTTGCCGGTGTCGAGCGTGCGCTTCTGGTTGTCGATGTACAGGTCGTCCTCGTGGAACTCGACCAGGTGGTCGCCGGCCTCCATCGCGGCGTCGAACATCACCGAAACGTCCCTGCCACCGCTGGCGGGGCTGAGCCGGCCCTGGATCTCCAGGTTCCACTTGTCCGACTGGGCGAGGATGAACTCGCCGACGGACTGCAGGTCGTAGCCCAGTCTGTCCGGGGTGGTGAAGTGCGGTTCGCCCTTCACCAGACTGCCGTGGTGGCTGAAATACCACCACAGGATGAGGCCGACCAGCCCCACAATGCCGAACGCCAGCGCCGCCTCGGCCGTGATGAAGCCGGCGTCGATCAGGAACGCCCTGCCCGCCTGGCTTGCGAGGAACAGCTCGATCTCAGCGGTCAGCTCGGCCGCGGCGAGTTCGACGCTGCCATAGGCGCCGATGTCCTGGGCGAGCGTGGTCGGACCGACGGTCCGGATGCCCCTGATCAGCGGCAGAAGGTAGTCCGGGGGGTCCCACTTGAAGTCGTCGTCGTCCTCGTCCACGTTGGGGATCTTGGCGGGCGGGCTGTTGGGATCCGCCGGGTCCTTCTGCCTCTCGCACTTGCGCTCCTTCTTCACCTCCCGGATGTCCAGGAGGCCGGAGGCCGGCGAGGTGGCCCGGTAGGTGGACAGCTGGTATCCCTTGTCGCCGCCACTGAGCGGGCACGTCTTTCCCTTGCCGTAGACCTGGAACCAGTCCTCGTACCCGCCCCAGCGGTCGAGGACCGACCCGGCGCGGACGCCGTTGACGCCGTTGGCGGCGATCGCCGCGACGTACCGGCCGACCTGGCGTCCCCAGCCCTCATAGTCCGGGTTGCCCTTGACCTTGGCCTCGACCACCTCGGCGAAACTGGTGCCGATCCGGTCGTAGTAGACGATGTCGGGCCGATCGCGGCCGTTGTTGAGGTACGTCTCCCACTGGACGTTCGGGTTGATGACCGCGCCGGGCTGTGCGGGCGGCCGGACGCCGAGGTGGTCGTTCACGTACTTGATGGCGCGCGCCTGCCCGATGGCCTCGATGCCGCCGCCGCTGCTGCACTCGTTGGGCTGCTGGTAGATGTAGGTGCCGAGCGCGGGACGGGCGGTCAAGCAGCTGCTGTTGATGCGGCGGCGGGTGGCGTACATGGCGTTGAACACGCAGCGTTTGTCACCTCTGCCGGCGTTCGACCAGTCGTCGCTGTTCGGGGGGCAGGGGGCGGCGGCTGCGTTCACCGCCGCTGCCGCTGCCGCCATTCTGGCGGTTAATGTCTCGTGGACGGGTCCTAATAAGGACGCCACGAGCACGCCCACCATGATTACGCAGAGACGCCGCATGCACTCACCTCGGATAAATGGGGCATAAATATCGCAGCGGGGAACGTACACCATGAAGATCGGCTTGCGGCAGATCTGGAATCACCACGTTCCGTGATCATTGACTAGGCTGCGGTTCGGATCCGCTCTTGGGAGGTACCGTGGTCGTCCACCGGTCGTGGGAGATCGCATTCGACGCGCCGGCTTCACGGCCGGTGCGGGCGGCTCGGATGGTCGTCGCGGCTCATGGCCTCGATCGGGACGCCGTGCTCGTGCTGGACGCCGACAGCGACGAGTTCGTGACCGTCCCGGGGCTCCCGGGCCACCTCTCCCGCAATACGGTGTCGCTGTCGTCCGACGGGACCCGGCTGGTGTTCCTGTCGCGGCAGGACGACGGCGCCGAACCCACGCGGGTGGTGCTGCACGCGCTCGCCACCGGAGCGCGGCAGGAGTTCGTCTCGGACGGTTTCGTGCGGGCGGCGCTCTCACCGGACGGCAGCCGGATCGCCGTCCTGGCCGACCTGTCGAACGGACCCGGAATCCCCGGCGTGGGCGACGAGATCGTCGGCATCGTGCTGATCGAGACCGCCACCGGCGCCCGGCAACCGCTCTGGTCGGCCGAGGGCTACTGGCAGGAAGACGCCATCAGCTGGTCCCCGGACGGGCGACTCCTCGCCGCCACCTATCTGACACTGGACGACGTCATCACCACCGTCGTCCTCGACCTTTCCGGCAAGGTGATCGGCGTCCACGAGGACCGGGTCGCCCTACCCGGGGCGCACTCCGTCTGGACATCCGACCGCGAACTCATCGTCTACCCGGAGCCCGACGACGAGAGCCCCCTCATCGCGATCGACGTCCCGACCGGAACCGAGCGCCGCTTCACCAGGCGGAACTTCAGCGGCTACCTCGCCATCACCGGTGGCCGGGTCGTGCGTCCGGGATCTTCGCCCGAGCGGTTCGTCACGACCGACCTGAACGACAGCGACGAGCGTCCCTTCCTGACCTTCCGCCCCGCCGTGTCGATCGAGGCCATCGACATCGTCCCATCCGCCGTCAGATGACCCTGGCGCCGTCAGCTGCCTTGATTCTTGCCCAGACGGTGCGCGGGCACGGGGATCGAGGGGAACGGGTTGTCCGGCAGCAGGATCACCCGGCGGGCCTGGTCGCCCTGGAGGGCGGCGTCCAGGTGCAGGAGCGCGGCGCCGATGCCCGCCGCGCCGACCATGTAGCCCGTGTCCGCCGACACCTCGCCGGGGCGCAGCCGCCGATACGCCTGGTACCAGCGCAGTCCCCGCCCGTCGTGGTCGACCGCGCGGCCGATCAGGTGCTCGGCGAGCACGCTCGCGAAGTCCAGGTACGACTTGCGCCCCGTCGCCGCCCACAGCCCCACGAACAGCTCCAACAGTCCGGCCGTGCCGCAGCACTGGCAGGAGACGTTCCAGAAGCCCGGGGTACGGCGGTGCGGGACGCCGCTCTCCACGATGCCGTGCGCCAGCCGCTCGCACCAGGCCAGGTCGTCGGCCTCGCCCGTGACCCGGTACAGCTCGTAGAACAGCCGCGCCACCCCGGCCGAACCCGAGCAGAAGCCCAGATAGTGCAGCCCCCGGCCCTGCGGCACATGGTGCGGCACGGCGGCGCACCTCCCGGCCACGACGCTGACCATCTGGACGAAGCCGGCGCCTCTGCGGGCCGCGTTGAGGAAGAGCGGGTCGCCGGTGACGCCGTACAGGCGGGCGAGCAGGAACGCCGTGCCCGCCGTACCGGACAGGAAGCCCGGGGTGACGGCGTCCACCGGCAGATCGGCCCGGCCACCGGCCGCGTCACCGGGCTTTCCCGGCAGGTCGGAGCAGTCGCCGGGCCAGGCCTGCGCGTCAGGCAGGCCGGTGGAGTCACCGAATCGGTGGCCGGGGACGGCCAGGCGGGCGATGCGGGCGCCCGCCTCGACGGCCAGGTCCTGATAGGCGGGCATGCCGAGCATCGAGGACGCGTGCAGCAGACCGAGCACCACGCCGCCGTCACCGCTCTGCGCGGGATCGCGCGACCAGCCGGGGCCGCCGTCGAGCGGGCGGGCGGAGCGGACGATCCGGTCGGCGGCGGCCACGGCGGCCGCCTCGAACTCCCCGTCCCCGAGCACCCAACCGGCCTCGGCGAGCGCGACCACCGTGCCGGACAGACCGTGATAGAGCGACAGGCTGGTCTGGTTCGCCCAGGTCGCGGAGAGGTAGCGGGCGCCCGCACGGGCCTCTTCGAGGTACGCCTCGTGGCCCGTCGCGGCGGCCAGCTCCAAGAAGAACAGCATGATGCCCGCCGCCCCCGCGTAGAGCGAGGCCGGTTCGGCGGCGAGGGCCGACCTGCCCCGGGGGTCGGGGTTGGCCCGCCAGTGCCGGCCGCGCTCGTCGTCGACGGCCGCCGAGCGGATCCAGCGGCCGGCCATGATGGCGGCGTTCAGCGGTGTCTCAGCACGCTCGCTCGATGAGCGCGTCCGATCCAAGCTCATGCCGCCCATTATCCCACACATTTGGTAGGAAATTAAGGGTTGCCGACACCGCTTTCCGGGCAGTCAGCCGCCGTCGAGGGGTGAGGGCGTCGCGGCGGCTTCCATAGGGGCACGGCCACGGCGCATCATGGTGGTCGCGGCCGACAGCCCGAACAGCGCGGCGCCCGGCGGCCCGATGATCCACATGGGCCAGAAGTACACCAGGGACGCGTCGGACACGCTGAGCATGACCCAGACCACGACGTTGATCGACACCTTCACGGCCCAGATCGCCCAGAGGATCCTGAGCCATCTCGGCAGCGTCGCCAGCAGTCCGGCCGGGACCGCCGCCCCCCGCGGCGCGGGCTGCGGTTTCGCCTTCGCGCGGGGCAGGTCGCCCAGGAGATCCGCCAGTTCGCCGTACGTCACCGCCTGGAAGGCCCGGCCCAGCCGGTCGTCGTACTCCTGCATGCTCAGGCGGCCCTCGGCCAGCGCGGAGCTGAGCCGCTCGGCGACCACCTCGCGATCGCCGTCCGACGCCCGGATCTTTCGCCGCTCGTTCATCGGTTCTCCTTGAGCGTGGAGTCTTTCGGCGTGAGCCGTGGGGAGGATGTCGCGGTCTCGCGGGCGAGCAGGCGGTCGATGGCGGCCCGCTCGGCGTCGTGGGTGTTGTCGTCGTCGCGGCGGCGCTCGGCCATCGCGGTCAGGTACGGCAGCACGGCCGGCCGGTCGACGGCGTCCGCGAACGCCTTCGCCATGAGAAGGCGCCCGGCCCGCCGGACCGGCCCGGACACGGGGGCGGCGGCGATGATGAGCCAGGTGCACGCCACGTCGGCGGCCGGCGCGCCACGGCCGGCGTTCGCCCAGTCGATGACCCGGGGGCCGTCGCCGGTGACGAGCACGTTGCCGGGGTGCAGGTCCAGGTGGAGCAGGTTGTTGCCGGGCGCCCCCTCGGCGGCTGGCAGCCAGCCGGGCGCGCGTACGGTGGCCAGTCGCTGGAGCAGTTCCACCAGGAGGCGCCCGTACGCGGGCGCCCGCCACGGCCGCCGGGTGGCGTCGCGCGACACGCTGACGCCCACGACCCGCTCCATGAGGATGTCGGCCCCGTCGGCGTCGAAGACCTCGGGCGCCGGAAAGCCCTGCCTGCGGGCGTGCCGCATGACCGACGCCTCGCGTTCGAGGCTGCGGCCGTCGCGGGCCCGCCGGATCACCTTGCCGGTCCCGGCCTCGTACACGTCGCAGTCCTGCCCTGCCGCGAGCAACGTTCCCACACGCATGGTGGTCAGATTATGCGGTAAAGGTGAGTCATTCTAGTTGTGCGATAACTGGCGCACTGGCAGCAAATTACCGTCATTTGATGACAGTGGACCTGTAGTGCGGATTTACCAGTTGTGGCGACAAAATCCCGCAGAAGGTCAGTGGCCTACTGTTTCCGGAACTTCCTGCCATCGGTCACCTAGGTCAGCTACCGCTATCGTAGCCACCAACACCAGTTAATCGTATTCAACCGATTAATTTCCGACAAAGAGCAGACGTCGCATTCGGTGTGAATACCTGGAGGAGGTGACACATTGCTGGAGGCAATCGATCTTGTCAAGTGTTATGGCCCGGTCAGAGCCCTCGACGAGTTCAGCCTGAGCGTGGCCGCGGGCGAGATCGTCGGGCTCGTGGGGCACAACGGCGCGGGCAAGACGACCTTCGTGGAGATCGTGTCGTACCTGACCCGACCGGACGGCGGCCACGTCACCATCGACGGTAAGCCACCGTCCGCCGTCAAAGGCCAGGTCGGAGTCGCACCGCAGCACATCGCGCTCTACCCGTCCGTCAGCGTCAGGGAGCACCTGGAGCTGTTCGGCAAGCTGGCCGGGCTGCGTGGCCAGGCGCTCACCACCGCCATCGACGACATCGTGGTCGCCCTGCGGCTGACCGACTTCATCGACCGGCACGCGGCGGTCCTGTCCGGCGGCCAGCAGCGCAGGACCCAGGCGGCCACCGCGCTCATCCACCGGCCGGCGCTGCTGCTGCTCGACGAGCCCACGGCCGGCGCCGACCTGGAGACCAGGCAGGCGATGCTCGACGTGGTCAAGCAGCGCGCGGGCGAGGGCGCCGCCGTCGTCTACACCACCCACTACCTGCCCGAGCTCACCGAGCTCCAGGCCACGATCGCGGTCGTCAGGGACGGCCGGGTCATCGCCAGGGGCACCCACGAGGAGCTGGTCGACGGCCTGCCCGGCGAGGTACAGCTCACCTTCGACAACGAAGAGGAGATCACGGTCTCGACGACCCACCCGGCCAACACCCTGATCGACCTGCTCAGCCGTGCCGACCGCCCGATCAGCACCGTCGACGTGCGCAACCCCTCCCTCGACGACCTCTACCGATCCCTGGCGGTCAGCAATGCTCCTTGACACCCCCCACACCCAACAGCGGATCGAACCCCCGCCGCCCGCGGGCCTGGTCGAGAACCTGCGCGGCGCCGCGTACCGCATCGGCGCGCTGGCCAAGCACAACACGCTCATCCGGCTGCGCGACCCGGGCCAGATGATCAGCTACGTCGCCATGCCGATGGTGCTCATGCTGGTGCTCAAGCCGCTGTACGTCCGGGCCGTCGAAGGCGGCGCCACGCAGGTGGCGACCGGGCTGATGGTGATGTTCTCGGTGTTCGCGATCTCCATCGCGGGCAACGCGATCCTCGTCGAGCGCACCTGGCGTACCTGGGACCGCCTGCGCGCCAGCCGCGCCCCGGCGACCGAGCTGCTGCTCGGCAAGACCATCCCGATCTTCGTGGTGATGGTCGTGCAGCAGTCGATCCTGCTGGTGTACGGCTGCCTCGTCATCGGGCTGCCGATCCCGAGGGCCCCGCAGTACGTGGTCTTCGCGATCGCGATCTGGGCCTTCGCGCTGCTGTCGATCGGCGCGGCACTCGCCACGATCGTCCGCAGCCACGGGGAGCTCAGCGTGATCTCCGACGTCGGCGCCCTGACGCTCAGCTCGCTGGGCGGCGCCCTGGTGCCCTTGAGCATCATGCCCGAGTGGGCCCAGGTAGCCGCGCACATCTCGCCCGGCTACTGGGCCCTGACGATGATGCAGGCCGCGGTCCGCGGAGACGCGGCGGGCACTCTGGCACCGGCCGGGGTGCTGCTGGCGATCGGCCTCGTCGCCGGCACGTTCGCCGTCCGCAGGCTCACGCGCGGATGGGGGCGCGGACACCTGCTCTGAAGTGCCGACCCGCGGCCAGGGGGCCGCGGGTCGCTCGCCTTTCTATCGGTAATTCAGTGACATGTACGGAATTGAGGCATGTTGATGGATCAGCAGCATTCACCCGGCGACTCGAAACACTCGGCGGACGAGTCGAATATCGCGATCATCGGCATGGCCGGCCGATTCCCCGGGGCGGACAACGTCGAGACGTTCTGGCGCAACATCAGCACCGGCGTGGAATCGTTCACCCGATTCTCCGACGAGGAGCTGATCGACGCGGGGGTCAGTCCGGCGACCTTCCAGCAGCCGAACTATGTCAGGAGCCGGCCGATCCTCGAGGACATCCGGGGATTCGACGCCGGATTCTTTGGTTACAACCCGCGTGAGGCGACCTTGGCCGATCCGCAGCAGCGGATCTTCCTGGAGGTCGCTTGGGAGGTCCTCGAAGCCGCCGGTTACGGCTCGCCCGACGCGCGGGGCAGCGTGGGCGTGTTCGCGGGCACCAACATCAGCGGTTACCTGCTCACCCGGCTGAGGGCGTTCGAGATGGGCATCGACCCGTCCGCCCTGATGATCGGCAACGACAAGGACGCGCTCACCACGAACGTCTCCTTCCGCCTGAACCTCTCGGGCCCGAGCGTGGCCGTGCAGACGTTCTGTTCGACCTCCCTCGTCGCCGTGCACCTGGCGAGCGACGCGCTGCGCCGGGGCGACTGCGAGATCGCGCTGGCCGGCGGCGTGTCCGTACGCATCCCCGACCGGGTCGGATACCTGTGGGAGGAGGGCGGCCAGGAGTCGCCCGACGGCCACGTGCGCACGTTCGACGCCGAGGGCAAGGGCAGCATGTTCGGCGACGGGGCCGCCGTGGTCGCGCTCAAGCGCCTCGACCGCGCGATCGCCGACCGCGACACCGTGCTCGCCGTCATCCGCGCCTCCGCGATCAACAACGACGGCGCGCTCAAGTTCAGCTACCTCGCGCCCAGCATCGACGGGCAGCGCAGGTGCGTCAGCAAGGCGATCGAGCGGGCCGGGGTCGACCCGTCCGAGATCTCGTACGTCGAGGCGCACGGCACCGCGACCGAGGTGGGCGACCCGATGGAAGTGGCCGCCCTGACCAGCGCCTTCGGCCCCACCAAGGACAAGCGGTACTGCCTGCTCGGCTCGATCAAGCCGAACATCGGCCACCTCGACCGGGCCTCGGGCGTCACCGGGCTCATCAAGGTCGTCCAGTCACTGCGCAACGAGCTCATTCCGGGCACCCTGCACTACACCTCCCCGAACCGGGAGATCGACTTCGACAGCAGCCCCTTCCGCGTCACCTCCGAGGTCACGCCGTGGCCGCGTGACGACGACCGGCCCCGGATCGCGGGCATCAGCTCGCTCGGCATGGGCGGCACGAACGCGCACGCCATCGTCACCGAGGCCCCGCGGCCCGAGCGGCGCCCCGAGCGGTCCCGCCGCTGGCAGGTGCTGCCGCTGTCGGCCCGCTCCGAGTCGGCTGCCGAGAACGCCTGCGTCAGACTCTCCGACCGGCTGGAGATCGACTCCGACCTCGAACTGGGCGACGTCGCCTACACGCTGCAGGTCGGCCGCAAGGTCTTCAACCACCGCAGGGTCGTCGTGGCCGACTCGACCGGCAAGGCCGCTACCCTGCTGGCCGACCCGGCCGGGCGGCTGGGCCGTAACGACGCGACCGTGGGCCGCCGGGTCGGCTTCCTGATCGCCGGGGTCGGCGAGCAGTACCCCGGCATGGTGGCCGCGCTCTACGCCGACGAGCCCGCCTTCCGCGACGACGTCGACGAGTGCCTGACCGTCCTCGGCCTCACCGAGGCCGCGCAGCTGTCCGACGTCTTCGTGGCCGCCGAGCGCCAGGACACGGGCGGCGACCTGGCCCGGCTCCTGGGCCGGACCGGCGAGGCGGCGACTCCCTCCACGGTCGAGGCGCACCTGATCCAGCCCGCCGTCTTCGTGGCGGAGTACGCGCTGGCCCGCCAGCTCATCCGCTGGGGCATCGCCCCCGAGGTCATGGTCGGCTACAGCCTCGGCGAGTACGTGGCCGCCTGCCTGTCCGGCGTGCTCTCGCTCCCCGACGCGCTGCGGCTGGTCGCCTACCGGGCCAAGCTGATCACCTCGCAGCCCGAGGGCGCCATGCTCGCGGTGGCCACCGACGAGCGGCGGCTGCGCGCGGTGCTCGGCGACCTGCTGACCCGCGACCTGGACGTGGCGGTCCGCACCGGCTCGCAGCTGGTCCTGGCCGGGCCCGTCGCGGCGGTCGAGGCGGCCGGCGCGTTGCTGCTGGAGGCGAAGATCGGCTGCCGCCGCCTGGACACCACGCACGCCTTCCACTCCCGGATGCTGGAGCCGGTGGCCGCCGAGCTGACCGCCTGGATCAGCGACAACGTCACCCTGCACCCCCCGGTCATCCCGTACGTCAGCAACGTCACCGGCCGCCTGGCCACCGCGGACGTCGTCACCGACCCCGGCTACTGGTCACGGCACATGTGCGAGACCGTGGAGTTCGGCGCCGGGCTCGCGCACGTGCTCGGCTCCGGCGACCTCGCCCTGGTGGAGATCGGCCCCGGCCAGTCGCTCGGCGCGCTCACCCGCGGCCACCCGGAGTGCGACCGCGCCCAGTGGCCGCTGATCGTCACCACACTGCCCGCCGCGAACGACCGCGTCGACACCCACGCCGCCACCGCCACGGCCGTCGGCAAGCTCTGGCTGGCCGGCGTCTCCGTCGACTGGGCGGCGCTGCACGCCGGCTGGGCGCCCGGCCGGATCCCGCTGCCGACCTACCCCTTCGAGCACCAGGACTACTGGCTGGAGATCGACCAGACCGCGGCGAGCACCGGCGCGCCCGCGATCGACGACAGCGACCCCACCAGCATCCTGAACGCCCTCCCCCGGCTGCCCGACGAGCGCTGGATCAACGTGCCGACCTGGCGGCAGACCGCGCCGCGCCCGGCGCGCGAGGAGGAGGCGGGCCGCTGGCTGGTGTACACCGACGCGGGCCGGGCCGACACGCTGGCCACCGCGCTGCGCGCGCATCTGGAGGCGGCGGGGCGCCAGGTGGTGCTGGTCCGTCCCGGTGAGCGGTTCGCCGCCGGGCCCGACGGCCTGGTGGTCCGGCCCGGCTCGCCGGAGGACGCCGTCAGCGCGCTGCGGGCCCTGGCCGAGCGGAACTTCGAGCCCGAGCGCGTGGTGCATCTGTGGACCGCCGAGGAGAACCCCGACTCGACCGACGAGTGCCTGCGGCGCGGCCTGCACACCCTGGTCGCGCTCGCGCGGGCCGCGGGCGACATGGGCATCACGCGGTGGTCGCTCGACATCGTCACCATCGGCGGCCAGCGAGTGCTCCCCGGCGACCGGGTCATCCCGGAACGCGGCACCCTGCTCGGCCCGACCCGCCTGATCCCGGTCGAGTACCCGCGCGTGCGCACCCGCCTGATCGACATCGACACGGCCTCGTCACCGCGCGACCTCCTCACCGAACTGCGCGCCGAACCCGCCGACCAGGTCGTGGGGCTGCGCAGTGGCCGGCGCTGGGTCCCGGAGTACGAGGTGCTCGACGCGTCGTGCATCGACCAGGACGCCCCCAAGGCCCAGGTACGCCGGGGCGGCACGTACCTCGTGACCGGCGGCCTCGGCGGCATCGGCCTGGCCATGGCCGAACGGCTCGCCGAGCACTACCAGGCCCGCCTCGTCCTGATGGGCCGCACCCCCGTGCCGCCCAAGGACCAGTGGGGCCCCATCCTGGCCTCGGAGCGCACCGCCGACGAGGTGCGCAGGCGGATCGAGGGGCTGCGGCGGCTGGAGGCCGCGGGCATCGAGGTCGTCACGGTCGCCGGCGACGTCTCCCAGCCCGCCGACGTGCGCCGGGCGGTCGGCGCGGCGATCGAGACGTTCGGCGAGCTGAACGGCGTGCTGCACTGCGCCGGGGTGCCGGCCGTCGGCCTGATGCAGTTCAAGACGGCCGCCGACATCCAGCGGACGCTGGCGCCGAAGGTGGCGGGCACGCTGGCCATCGGTGAGGCGCTGAAGGACATACCGGTTGATTTCGTCGCGCTGTTCTCCTCCACCACGTCGGCGACCGGCGGCGGCGCCGGCCAGGTCGACTACTGCGCGGCCAACGCCTTCCTCGACGCGTACGCGCTGAGCGACCCGCTGCCCGGCGTGACCGTGACGGCGATCGACTGGTGCGAGTGGACCTGGAACGGCTGGACCGACGGCCTGGAGAACTACGACGAGGGCTCCAAGCACTACTTCACCTGGTATCGGGAGAACTTCGGCATCACCTTCGACCAGGGCTACGAGACGCTGCTGCGGGTGCTGGCCAGCGGCGAGGCCCACGTCATCACCTCGACGCAGGACTTCGCCCCGCTGGTCGCGATGAGCCGCCGCTCGTCGATCGAGAGCCACCAGGCCACGGTGAAGAAGATCCGCGACGCCTTCGGCCGCCACCCACGGCCCGAGCTGTCGACCGCGTACGTCGAGCCGCAGTCACCGGCCGAGGAGGCCATCACCGCGGTCTGGGCCGAGGCGCTCGGCCTGGAGCAGGTCGGCATCCACGACAACTTCTTCGAGCTCGGCGGCAACTCGCTGCTCGGCATGGAGATCATCGCCGAGGTCCGCAAGGCCCTCGAACTGTCCTACCTGCCGCCGCACATCCTCTACCAGTCGCCCACGGTCGCCTCGCTCGCCGAAGCCGCGACCTCGGGAGGCGAGCAGGACCAGCAGACCCTCGGGGCCCTTGACCAGCGGCGGTCCCGCATCGAACAGCGACGCAACATGCTCCGCGGGAAGGCGGCATCATGACGGACACTGAGACGGACTACGACTCGGCGGTCGCCCTGATCGGGATGTCCGGTCGCTTTCCGGGGGCGAGCAGCGTCGGCGAGCTGTGGCGCAACGTGCTCGCCGGGATCAAGGGGCTGCGCGAGATCACCGACGAGGAGCTGGCCGAGTCCGGCGTCGAGCCGGGCAAGGTGGCCGACCCGCGCTACGTCCGCGTCGGCGGCCCGATCGACGGCCTCGACCAGTTCGACGCCACGGTCTTCGGGATCAACCCCCGCGAGGCCGAGACGATGGATCCCCAGCACAAGCTGTTCCTCGAATGCTCGTGGGAGGCGCTGGAGAGCGCCGGCTACTGCCCGACCGACACGCCGGGGCAGGTCGCCGTCTTCGCCGGCTGCGGCTTCCCCGACTACATCGTCCAGAACATCCAGCACCTCGCCGGCCAGCCGGGCGGCGCACTGCTCATGGCCACCGGCAACGAGCGCGACTCGCTGGCCTCGACCGTCTCCTACAAGCTCGGGCTGCGCGGCCCGGCCGTCACCGTGCAGACCTTCTGCTCCACCTCGCTGGTGTCGGTGCACCTGGCCTGCCAGAGCCTGCTGACGTACGAGTGCGACATCGCGCTGGCCGGCGGCGCGTTCGCGCCGCTCCCCCAGCCCGCCGGTTACCTGTACGAGCAGGGCGGGATCATGTCGCCCGACGGCCGGGTGCGCAGCTTCGACGCCGAGGCGGGCGGCACGGTCATGGGCAGCGGCGTCGGGACGGTCGCGCTCAAGCGCATGTCCGACGCGCTCAAGGACGGCGACGTCATCCACGCGGTCATCCTCGGCTCCGCGGCCAACAACGACGGCCGGACCCGCGCCGGATACACCGCGCCCGGCGTCGACGGGCAGGCCGAGGTCATCGAGTCCGCGCTGGGCGTGGCCGGGGTCAAGCCCGACACCGTCGGCTACGTCGAGTGCCACGCGACCGGCACCATGCTGGGCGACTCGATCGAGCTGGCCGCGATGAACCGGGTGTTCGCCCAGCCCCGCGAGACGCCGTGCGTGCTGGGCTCGCTCAAGCCCAGCATCGGTCACCTCGACCGCGCCTCCGGTGTCACCGGGCTGATGCGCGCCGCGCTCACCCTCAAGCATGAACTGCTGCCGGGCACCCCGCACTATGAGACGCCCAACCCGGCGCTGGCGACGGCGCGGGACCGGTTCACGGTGCTCACCGAGCACCGGGCCTGGCCCGCGGGTCCGCATCCGCGGCGGGCCGGGGTCAGCTCGTTCGGGCTCGGCGGCACCAACGCGCACGTGGTGCTGGAGCAGGCGCCGGTACGGCCGGCGCGGGCGGCCCGGCCAGGACCGCACCTGTTGACGTTCTCGGCCGCCGACGGGCAGGCGCTGTCCGACCTCACCGGGCTGCTGCGGGAGCACCTCTCCGGTGACCTGGCCGACGACCTGGCGGACGTGGCGTACACGCTCCAGGTGTCGCGCGGCGGCTTCGCGACGCGGCGGGCGGTCGTGGTCCGGGACCGGGAGGACGCGGTCGCGGCGCTGGGCGACCCGGCGCGCTGGATCGACGCCAAGACGCAGCGCCGCAACCCCAAGGTCCGGCTGGTCACGCCGGGCGGCGACGTACCGGCCGCCTGGTGGGCGGACCTGCGCGCGACGGCCGACCGGCTGACCCGCCCCGGCACCGCTGGCGCTGCCGCCTCCATCGGCGCCACCGCCTCCCCCGAGGACGCGGTCGCGGCGCTCGCCGAGGCGCTCACCGCGCTCAGCGTTCGCCTGCTCCACGACGGGACGGACACGTCCGGCGTCGAGGAGATCGCCGTGGCCCCCGCCGGCGGCGAGAGCGCCGCCGAGTGGCTCCTGGCCACTCTGGGCAAGCTGTGGCAGGCCGGTAGCGCCATCGACTGGGCGGTCCTGCACCAGGGCGCGGGCCTGCGGGTCGAGCTGCCCACCTACCCCTGGCAGAAGCGCCGGTTCTGGGTCAAGGCCAACCCGAGCATGCTGGCCGCGCCGCCGAGCACCGGCAAGACGTTCGACCGCTCGAAGTGGACCCATCTGCCGACGTGGCGGCAGCGGCCCCTTACCCTCAACGGCCTGGACGAGCAGCTCCGCCTGGCCGGTCCCTGGCTGGTCTTCACCGACGACGCCCGGGGCGAGGCCCTGGTCGAGCGGCTGACCGAGGCGGGCGCCGAGGTGACCGCGGTGCGCCGGGGCGACCGGTTCGACGAAGACGACGCCGGACATTTCACGATCCGCCCCGACAAGGCGGACGACATGGCCGAAGTGCTCTACTCGCTCGTGGTCAATCCGCGCTCGATCATTCACGCCTTCAGCCTGTCCGCCGCCGAGGCGGGACCGGACCCGGTCGCCCACTTCGACGCCGAGCAGAGCCGCGGCTTCTACTCCGCCCTCGCGCTGGCCCGCGAGCTCGTCGACAACACCGGCTCCGCGCCGCGCGCCGAGCTGGTCCTGCTGACGTCGGGAGCGGTGGGTGTGGTCGGCTCGGACCTGCGCCACCCCGAGCACGCGACGCTCGCGGCGCTGGCGCCGAGCCTGCAGCAGGAGAACCCGCGCCTGCGCTGCCGCCACATCGACGTCGGCTCCGACATCGATCCTGAGCAACTGGCCACACAGATCCTGGCCGCATCCGTAGCTCCGCACGAAGGGCCGGTCGCGGTGCGCTCGGGCGAGACGTGGCTGCGGCAGTACGAGCAGTACCCCATCGACGAGCCCGGCCCGGAGGAGCAGCCGTTCCGCGACGGCGACACCGTGCTGATCACCGGCGGTCTCGGCGACGTCGGCCTCATGCTCTCCCGCCACCTGGCCGGCCGGTACGGCTGCCGCCTGGTGCTCACCGCCCGCGCCCCGCTGCCGCCCCGCGAGGAGTGGGACGCCTTCCTGGCCGCGGTGCCGCAGGGCGGGGAGCGTACGGCCCGGCACATCCGCAACATCCGCGACCTGGAGGAGCGCGGCGCGACCGTGCTCGCCCTGTCGGCCGACGTGGCCGACGAGGCCGGGATGCGGACGGTCGTCGAGGCGGCGGTCGAGCGCTTCGGCGGCATCGACGTGGCCGTGCACGGCGCGGGCGTCCAGGACGGCGGCTACTTCAACTTCGCCCACCTCATGGACCGCGACCAGTGCGACGCCCACCTGGCCGCCAAGGTCAAGGGCTTCCACGTGCTGGAGGCCGTACTGGGAGAGCAGGCCCGCGACCGGCGCGTCACGCTGTCGTCGATCGCGGCGGTGCTCGGCGGGATGACGCTGGCGCCGTACGCGTCGGCGAACGCGGCGCTGGACGCCTACATCCGCGTGGCCCGGCTGCGCGGCGGCCGATGGGTCACCGTCGACTGGGACACCTGGAACATCGACCCCGACCGGCTCGAAGGCCACAGCGGCGCGGTGATCGACTACGCGATGACGCCCGCGGAGGGCGTGGACGTGTTCGAGCGGGCGCTGTCGGCGGCCGACCGCGTCGGGCACCTGGTCATCTCGACCGGCTCGCTGGAGGCGCGCATCGCGCAGTGGGTCACCGGTGACATCCATGACGCCGGCGACGACGATCTCGACGACGACCGCGAGCGCCACCCGCGCCCGGACCTGAGCACCCCGTACGTCGAGCCGAACGAGGGCACCGAGACCACGCTGTCCGGCATCTGGTCGAGGGTGCTGGGCATCGACCCGATCGGCGCCACGGACAACTTCTTCGAGCTCGGCGGCCACTCGCTGCTCGCGATCGAGCTGACCACCCGGATCCGCAAGGCCCTGAACGCCTCGGTGCCGGTCACCGGGCTGCTGGAGTGCCCGACGATCCGCCAACTCGCCGCACTGCTGGACTCAAGGGAGGACGCGTGAAGCAGCCCGAGTATCTCCGCAAGATCCAGAGTTTCGCCCGGCGCGAGCTGCTCGACAAGGACGCCTACCTGGACTCGCTGGCCGAGGCGCCGATGCCGCTCTACAAGCGCTTCGCCGACACCGGCCTGGCGAACTGGTGGCTGCCCAAGGAGGCGGGCGGGCTCGGGCTGGGCCTGGAGGAGAGCGTCCGCATCGTCTCCGAGCTGGCCTATGCCGACGCGGGCGTGGCGTTCACGCTGTTCATCCCGGTGCTCACGACGAGCATGGTCCAGTGGTACGGCTCCGCCGAGCTCCGGGAGCGCCACCTGGGCCGTATGGCGGCGGAGAACGGGTTCTGCGCGACCCTCGGCAGCGAGCACGCGGCGGGCAGCGAGCTGGCCAGGATCTCCACCACGGCGACCCGCGACGGCGACGAGATCGTGCTCAACGGCCAGAAGGCGTTCTCCACCAACACCGACTTCGCGCAGTTCATCGTGGTGATCGCGCGGGCCCAGGACGACCCGGCGGGCTACCTCGCGGTCCTGGTGCCGCGCGACACGCCCGGCATCCGCGTGGACAAGCGGTGGGACGTCATCGGGCTGCGCTCGTCGGCGACTTACCAGGTCTCGCTCACCGACTGCCGGGTGCCCGCGGCCAACGTACTGCGCGGCAACGGCCTGCGGCTGCTGGAGGTCGGGCTGAACGCCAGCCGCATCCTCATCGCCACGACCGCGCTCGGCATCGCCCGCCGGGTGCGCGACGTGTGCATGGAGTACGGCAAGTCCAAGTCGGTGAAGGGCTCGCCGCTGGCCAACAACGCGGTCTTCGCCAGCCGGCTGGGCCAGTTCGAGATGCAGATCGACGTGATGGTGAACCAGTGCCTGGCGGCGGCGCGCGCGTACGACGCGGTCGCGGCCCGGCCGGACGCCGGCGAGGAGTTCCTGCGGGTCGGGACGCTCAAGTCGGCGCTCACCGCGAAGATGTTCTGCGGGCAGACGGGGTGGCAGATCGCATCCACGGCCTCGGAGATGTTCGGCGGGCTCGGTTACACGCACGACTCGGTCATCGGCAAGCTGCTGCGGGACGTGCGCTATGTGTCGATCGTCGAGGGTGGTGACGACGTACTGCGTGACCTGGTGTTCAGCCGGTATGTAGTGCCCGTGTCGAAACGGTCATGAGGCGGCCGCGGTGGTGACGACCGCCGCGGCGTAGCCCGGCGCGACGCCGAGCCAGCGGACAGGCAGGGCGGCGCCGGGCGGCGAGGGAAGGGAGAGCACGGCCCCATGGGTCGTGCTCTCCTCGCGTACCAGGACATTGCGGAGTCCGGCCAGGCCCACGCCGACGGCTTTGACGTACGCCTCCTTGGCCGTCCAGAGGCGGAAATATCCGGTACGGAGGCCGGAAGGGCCCGCCTCGCGCAGCCGGTCGACCTCCTCCGGCTGGTACATGCTGCCGGCCATCGCCAGGCAGTCGAGGTCGTCGCGGATCCGCTCGACGTCGACGCCGACCCTGGAGCCCGGCGGCGCCACCGCCACCAGCGCCCACTCCTCGGAGTGGGACAGGTTGAAGTCGGGCGCTCCCCGGCCGCGGAGCAGAGCTACGTACGGCCGACCACTCTCCTCCGCGCCGAAGGCCAGACGCGCGGCGCGCACGCCGCAGACCTCGCCGAGTATGGCGCGGAGCGCGGCGTGCGCGACCATGAACCGGTGCCGCTCCCGGGCCGAGCCGAGCCGTCGGGCCCGCTCGCGCTCGGCGTCGGAGAGCGACCGCCACCCGCCCGGCGCCAACGGCCGGTCGAGGTGGATCTTCCACACTCTGGGCTGCGTCATACCCACGCGCGCAGCGCCTCCGAGACGTGCTTGTACGTCAGCTTCGCCTGCTCGAAGACGGCGAAGTGCCCGCCGACGTACGTGTGCAGGTCGAACCGCCCGGTCGTCTGTTCCCGCCACGCGGCCACCAGCTCCCGGCCGGCCCGCGGGTCGTCGGTGCTCGGCAGCGCGGTGATCGGGACGTCCAGCGGGGGTTCGGGGTAATACGTGTAGGTCTCCTTGACGCTGAAGTCGGCCTGCATGGCGGGCAGGATCATCTCCAGCACGGACGGGTCGTTCAGCAGCCAGTCGGGGGTTCCGCCGAGCTTGCGCAGCAGCTCCACCAGCTCGGAGCTGCTCATGCCGCGCACCGGCGGCCCGTCGTCGAACGACCGGTGCGGGGCGACGCAGCCGGAGACGAACAGGTGCACCGGCGCGGGGCCGCCTCGGCGGCGGATCTCCCTCAGCAGTTCAAAGGAGACCAGCGCGCCCAGGCTGTGCCCATAGACGGCGTACCGGCGACCTCCGCTCACCTCGGCCAGGATGACGTCGGCCAGGTCGGCCACCAACGGCGTCATCCGTTCGTACGGAGGTTCGCGCAGCCGGTTCTCCCGGCCGGCCGGCTGGACCGGCAGCACCGCCACACCCGGCAACCGGTGCTGCCACGCCCGGTAGGCGGAGGCCCCGCCCCCGGCGTGCGGCAGGCAGAACAGCGCGAGCGCGTCGGCCGCCGCGCCGGTCTGGGCCCGGAACGGCAGCCACCGCTGGATCGCGTCTTCGCTGGTCACATCATTGACGGTCATCGTGCCTCAATCCACGATCTCTAGCTTCACGTACGGCGGAGGCGGCTGCACGTTCGTCAGATCGGCCTCCAGCACCACGTGGGCGCCGTTCCGCTCCACCTCCCTGAAACCCGCGAACGCGTAGGTGACCTGCATCATCCGGTTACGTCCCGTCTCCACGAAGTCGGCCCGCACCGAGACGCCGGCCTCCTTCGCCAGCCGCATGACGTGGTTGAGCATGACCATTCCGACACCGCGCGACATCACCCGGCACGACATCAGCATCATGCAGAGCCGCCAGACCGACTCCTCCTTCTCCACCAGCGCGAGCCCGATCTTGCCGTAGCTGCCGAACCGGTCGGTCAGCGAGGCCACCAGCAGCAGGTGGTCCGGCGACTCACGCAGCTCGTCGAGCTCCTCGTAGGAGTAGGTGCGCCCGGTCGAGTTGAGCTGGTTGGTGCGTACCGTCAGCTCCTCGGCCCGCTGAAGGTCCTCCCGGCGGGCCGGCGCGATGGTGAACGCCATCTTCAGCCCGGCCAGGAACTCCTCGTTGGTGCCGACGAACTCGCTCTCCAGCTCGTCCCTGGCGATCTGCCCCTGGTACATGCCGCGCCGCTGCGCCGACTCGTCGGTGACGAAGCGAGGGGTGAACTCCGGTCGTACCAGCGCCTCGTCCACGTCGGCGACGTCGACGCAGGTCACCTCCGGCACCTCGTGCGCCACCTCGGCGCGCTCGAACTCCTGGTCGTCGACGAACGCGAACGCGTCGAGCCCGAGGTTGAGCGCCTTGGAGATCTGGCGGATGGAGTCGGACTTGGCGTTCCAGTTGATCCGCGGGTACAGGAACAGGTCGTCGAGGCCGAGCTCGCGCAGCTTGCCGAACGCCGCCTCGTGGTCGTTCTTGCTGGCCACCGAGTGCAGCACGCCCATGCGGTCCAGCCGCCTGATGTGCTCGACGACCGCCGGGCGTACCTTGACGTTCTCGTCCTCCAGCAGCACGCCGTCCCACAGCGTGTTGTCGAGGTCCCACACGACG
Organism: Nonomuraea sp. NPDC049028; assembly: GCF_043197735.1. NCBI lineage: Bacteria > Bacillati > Actinomycetota > Actinomycetes > Streptosporangiales > Streptosporangiaceae > Nonomuraea > Nonomuraea sp. NPDC049028. The sequence continues at coordinate 464,029 of NZ_JBICTR010000002.1, read as the reverse complement.
CACTTGATGCGGCCCTGCTTGGGCTTCTCGTGGAGTACGGCCACACTCATGACGTCACCTCCCGGTCCGCCTGGCCGGCGATCGTGATCCGCTGGATCTCGTTGCTGCCCTCGATGATCTCCATGACCTTGGCGTCCCGGTAGAAGCGGGCCACGGGGTAGTCGGGGCTGCAGCCGTTGGCGCCGTGGATCTGGACCGCCTCCGACGCGTGCCTGGCGGCCGCGGTGGACGCGAAGTACTTCGCCACCCAGGTCGCCATGATCGTGGACGCCTCGCCGGCGTCCTTGAGCCGCCCCGCCTCGGCCAGCAGCAGCCGGGCCGCCCGCGCGTCGGTGACCATGTCGGACAGCTTGGCCTGGATCAGCGGCAGGTCCCGCAGCACCGAGCCGCCGACCTCGCGAGCCGAGGTGTACGTCGCCGACGCCTCCAGGCACGCCTGGATGATGCCGACCGACCCGGCCGCCACGCTGTAGCGACCGAGGTCGAGCGTGCCGGTGAGCACCATGCCCGCGGTGAACCCGCTGGGCCCGAGCAGCGCGTCGGCGTCGAGACGCACGTCGTCGAACGTCACCTCCGCGAGCATCGACGCGCGGGTGCCCAGCATGTCGTCGATCGGGCGCACCTCGACCCCGGGGCTCTCCCTGGGCACCAGGAACGCGCCGATGCTCGACGCGGTGCGGGCGAACACCAGGTACAGGTCCGCCCGCTGGCCACCGGTGATCCACTTCTTGCCGCCGTTGAGCACCCAGCCCGTACCGGACTGGACGGCCGTCGTGGTGATGCCCGAGGTGTCGCTGCCCGCGCCGGGCTCCGACAGGCAGAACGCGCCCAGGACCGTACCCTTGGCCAGGGCCGGAGCCCACTTCTGCCGCTGCGCCGCGCTGCCCCACCGCTGCACCGCCCACGACACCATGGTGTGGACCGTGAGCAGGCTGCGGACCGACGAGCAGCCGCGGCCCACCTCCTCGTGGACCTCCCCGAGGGTGACCAGGTCCATTCCGGCGCCGCCCACCTCCTCGGGCAGGAAGGGGGCCCACAGACCCGCCTCGGCCATCCGGTCCAGCAGTTCCTCGGGGATGTAGCCGGCCTGGTCGTACGCCTCGGCGTACGGAACGATGAAGGTGTCCACGAACGCGCGGGCGCTGGCCCGGTCGGTGACCGGGAGCGTCTTTTGCGCGACCGGCGCCTGGGTGACGATCGTCACGCGGCCAGCTCCTCCGACAGGCGGCCCACCAGCTCGGCCATCGAGCCGGCGGTCCGGAAGTTGTCGATGCGCAGCTCCTCGTTCGGGATGGTGACCTCGAAGGTCTTCTCCACGAACATCACCAGCTCCATCGCGAACAGCGAGTTGACGAAGCCCAGGGAGAAGATGTCCTGGTCCCCGGTGATCTCGGCCTGCGGGTAGCGGCTGCGGACGAAGGCGAGGATCTGCGCCTCAGCGGTGTTCGACATGGCTGAGCTCCTTTTCGGTGTTTTGGTTAGTTGGCGTAGGTGAAGAAGCCGCGGCCGGACTTGCGTCCGTGCAGGCCGGCGTCGGTCATCTGCTTGAGCAGCGGGCACGGCCGGTACTTGCTGTCGGCGTAGTGCTCGTACAGCACCTCGACGCTGTAGAGGATGGTGTCGACGCCGATCAGGTCGGCGGTCTCCAGCGGCCCCATGGGGTGGCCGAAGCAGCTGCGGAACACCTCGTCGACGGACTCGGCCGTGGCCACGCCCTCGTGGACGAGGTAGGCGGCCTCGTTGACGGTGAGCATGAGCACCCGGTTGGAGATGAAGCCGCACGAGTCCTTGACGTCGACGGCCCGCTTGCCCATCGCGGCCAGCAGGTTCCTGGTCCGCTCGATGGTGTCGGGGGTGGTGTGGAAGCCGGGGATCAGCTCGACGGCCGGCTTGGCGGGCACCGGGTTCATGAAATGTACGCCGATGACCTTGTCCGGACGGCCCGTCACGGCGCCGACCTTGGTGATCGGAATGGCCGAGGTGTTGACGACGAACACGGTGTCGGGTCCGCAGGCCGCGTCGAGCGCCTCGTAGACCTCCCGCTTGACGTCCCAGTTCTCGGTCACGTTCTCGATGACGATCTCCGCCTTGGCCAGGGCGTCGGCGCCGACGGCCGTGGTGATCCTGGCGAGGATCGCGTCCGCGTCCAGGGCCGGGCCGCCCATCAGGCGGCTCATCCGGCTGTTGCGCTCGATGTTGGCGAGCGCCTGCTTGAGGATCTGCTCGTCCTTGTCGACCAGGACCACGTCGTGGCCGGTCTGGGCCAGGTTCTGGGCCACTCCTACGCCCATCACACCGGCGCCCACTACGCCGATCACTGTCATGACTCTGCTCCATTCACTGGGTTGTGTCTCACCGGCCGCGTCTGCGGGCGGCGGAGGCTTCGAGTCCCGATCGGCGCAGCTGGGCACGTACGTGGCTGCCGCCGTCGGCGCCGGTCCCGAGCACGTGGCCCGCGCCCGAGGACATGGCCTCGATGGTCTGGCCGAGTGCCGACACGGTCGGCGCCTCGTAGAGGATGTGCGGCGGCAGCTCGTCCAGCTCGAACGCCCGGCGCATCGCGGCCACGATGCTGACGCCGAGCAGCGAGTTGCCGCCGAGCTCGAAGAAGTTGTCCAGGACGCCGACCCGGTCGAGCTTGAGCGAATCGCACCAGATGCCGGCGATCTGCTCCTCGGCCGACCCCGACGGCTCCTGGTAGGGGGTGACCAACTCGGGACGGGGGTGCCGCTCGCCGCTCACGCCACCCACGGCGGGCGAGGTGACCGCCTCCAGGTTGAAGCGCGAACTGCCGAGCACCACCGTCGGGAAGTCCTGCGTGGACACCACGACCCGGGACTCACCGCTGGCCAGGGCGCGCAGCAGCGCCCGCCAGCCGTCCTCGAAGTCGATGCCGACACGGGCCCGGTTGTCGCGGAAGAACTGCTGCAACGCGCCGTCGTACCCGGCCAGGCCCTCCTCCCAGGCGTTCCAGGTCCACTCGCCCCAGTCGATGGCCAGGACCCGCCTGCCGGTGTCGGCGAGCTGATGGGCGTACCCGTCGAGGAAGGCGTTGGCGGCGCAGTAGTCCACCTGCCCCGGCCCGCCGCCGGTCGCCGAGGTGATGGAGGCGAACAGCACCAGGAAGTCCAGCTCGACCTCATCGGGCCGGCCGATGCGCAGCGCCTCGGCGATGGCCAGGGTGCCGCCGATCTTCGGGGCGAGTACTTGGTCCAGCTCGTCGGACCGCTTGAACTGCATCAACCCCATGCCGGGGACGCCCGCTGCGTGGAGGACACCGTGGAGGGCACCGAACCGCTCGACCGCCGTGTCCACGGCCCGGCGGACGTCCTCGGGCTTGCTGACGTCGCCGGTGACGATCTCGACCCGGCCGCCGAGTCTCTCGATCTCGAGCACTTGGGCGATTCGCCGCCGGGTCGCCTCCTCGGCCGTCCCCACACCGTTGGGCCCCGCGCTCGCCAGGATGCGGGACCACTCCGCTCGGGGTGGCAGGCCGCGGCGGGCGAGCAGGACGAGGTTGGCGTGGCAGTCGCGGGCCAGCCGTGCGGCCAGGCCGAGGGCGATGCCGCCGAGCCCGCCCGTGATCAGGTAGACACCGCCTTCGCGGAGCGTCTCCAGGTCCGGATCGGCCGCCATGGTCTCGTAACCGGGCACCCAGCGTCGACCGTTGCGCAGCGCCACGATCCGGTCGGCCTGCGGCCTCCGCAACTCGGCCGCCAACCCACCGACCACCGAACCGCCCCTGCCGCTGGTTGCCAGGTCGATGAGGCGGGTGGCGACCTTCGGGTACTCCAGGGGGATCACCAGGCAGGGACCGATCAGCGTCGCGCCGTCCGGGTTGGACACGTCGTCGCCCAGTACCTGCTGCGTGCCGGTGACGGCGACGTCCAGGGACCAGTCGTCGGTGCCGGACTCCGCCGCCGCCCTGGCCAGTGCGACGAGCGTGTGCAGGCCGTACCGGATGGTGGTGTCGCCGGTAGCGGCGTCCAGCGTCCAGAGGTGGACCACCCGCTCCAGGGGCCGGCCGGCGGCGCGCAGGTCGCGCAGCAGCGAGAGCGTGTCGCCCACGCTGCCCGGCCGCACCGTGTAGCCGTCGGGGGTGGCGGTGTACGCGTCGCCGGGGCGTACCAGCGTGACCGTGGCGCCCGCCGTCCGCCGCAGCTCGGCGGCGACCTGGTCGGCGAGCCCCTCGCGGGTGTAGACCAGCCACGAGCCCGGCTGCTCACCCGGCGCTGGCGCGGCGGTCTGCCGCCACACGGGCAGGTACATCCACTGGTCTTCCGGCAGCCTGGGCAGGTTCGTGATCGCCTCGAACAGGTTGTCCGGGTCGAGCGCCGGCAACGCGCCGACCGGCTGCCGCCGCGCACCGGTCGCGGGCGGGTCGATCCAGTAGCGCTGACGCTGGAAGGGGTACGTCGGCAACGGAATCCGCCCCGGCAACCCGGCACCGGACACATCAGCCGCCCCGGCGGCGAGCCCGGCATCGGACCCTGCGGTGTGCCCGGTGTTCCGGTGTCGGCCGTGGTGGGCGGCCCAGTCGAGGTCGGCGCCGAGCAGCCACAGCCGGGCCAGGCAGCCCGCGAGCACCTCGTCGTCCGGGCGGCTGTCGCTGCCGCCGGGCAGCGCGTTGAGGATGAGCGGCCACCGCTGCGGCGGGCATCCGGCGGCGCGCACCAGGGCGCCGAGCGACTGCCCCGGGCCGATCTCGACCACGGCCAGCTCCGGGTCGGCGAGCAGCGCGTCGACCCCGTCCGCGAACCGTACGGTCCCGCACATGTGCCGGGCCCAGTAGCCCGGCTCGCACACCAGGTCCGCGTCGGCGATCCCGCCGGTCACGTTCGAGATGTACGGCAGGGCGGGCGGGTTGAGCTGGACGTTCGCCTCGACCCAGGCGGTCAGCTCGTCACTCAGCCGGGCCAGCATCCTGGAGTGGAAGGCGTGGGTGGTCTGCAGCGGCCGGCACGGGATCTCGGCCCGCCGCAGGTCGGCGAGGAGCCCGTCCATCGCCTCGACCGGACCGGCGACGACCGTCACCTGCGGGCCGTTGACGGCGGCCAGGTCCAGCCCCCGCTCATCCAGCCTCAACCGGCGGCGCAGCTCGCTCGCGGGCAGCGACACGGCGACCATCGAGCCGGGCGGCACACCGTCGATCAGCTTCGCCCGGTACGCCACCAGCGCGATGGCGTCCGGCAGCGACAGGACTCCGGCCAGGCAGGCGGCGACGTACTCGCCGAGGCTGTAGCCCAGCATGATCCGTGGCTGTACGCCCCAGGTCATCAGCGTGCGGGCCAGGGCGTACTCGACGGCGAACAGGGCCGGCTGGACGACCTCCGTACGCTCCAACACGCCGACCCGCTCGTCCCCACCCGAGCCAACGGAACCGCCCGAGCCCGTGCGGCCCAGCAGGGCGGCGAGGTCCGGTGCGCTGCCGCGGCCGCCCGCGAGCAGGTCCGCGAGGTCCACGTCGCCCAGCGGCCCGCGCAGGAGCTCCAGGCATTCGTCGAGCGCCGCGCGGAACTCCGGCTCGCGCCGGTACAGCTCGGTGACCAGCCCGGGATACTGCTCCCCCGCCCCCGCGAACAGGAACGCCACCGGACGCCCCTGAACCGTGTCGACCCGGCTCAGCACGCCAGGGTTCGCCGACCGCACATCGAGGTTCGGCGATCCCCCACTCAACACGCCGGGCGTCGGCGACTCCCCGCCCAGCACGGCGGCGGCCGACTCAACGCTGTCGACGACGGCGACACGCCGATGCTCGAACGTCTTGCGCCCCACCTGGAGGGTGAACGCCACATCCGCCAACCGGATATCGGGCGACGAGGCCAGGTGCCGCCCAAGGCGCTCGCCCGCCTGGTCGGCCGCGGTGGCGTTGCGCGCGGACACGGGCAGCACCTGGTACCTGCGGGAGGACTCGGGCGAAACGGGCGGCGCCGGGGGCCGGACAGGCGCCTCTTCGACGACCATGTGCACGTTGGTGCCGCCCATGCCGAGCGAGTTGATGCCCGCGATGCGCGGCCGCCCGTCGCGGGTCCGCCACGGGGAGAGCTCGGCGTTGACGTAGAAGGGGCTGTTCTCGAAGTCGATCTCCGGGTTGGGGCTGGTGTAGTGCAGGCTGGCCGGGATCACCTGTTCGCGCAGCGCGAGCGAGGTCTTGATCAGGCCGCTCGCGCCCGCGGCGCGGTCCAGGTGCCCGATGTTGGTCTTCACCGAGCCGATCGGGCAGTACTGCGTCTGCTCGGTGTCGCCGAACGCCCGCGTCAGCGCCGCCAGCTCGATCGGGTCGCCGAGCTCGGTGGCGGTGCCGTGCGCCTCGATGTAGCTGATGTCCTCGCCGGTCACCCCGGCGTCGGCCATCGCGTCAGCGATCACCCTGGCCTGGCCGACCACGCTCGGCGCGGTGAAGCCGACCTTGAGCGCGCCGTCGTTGTTCATCGCCGAACCGCGGATCACGGCCCAGATGTGGTCGCCGTCGCGTACCGCGTCCGACAGCCGCTTGAGCAGCACCACCGCGGCCCCGTCACCGAACATGCTGCCCCGCGCCCGCGCGTCGAACGTCCGCACGTGACCGTCGGGCGACTCCTGCCCGCCGGGCCCGAACTTGTGCCCGACCCGATCGGGCACCCGGATCGACACGCCTCCGGCCAGCGCCAGCTCGCATTCGCCGTTGCGCAGGCTCTGCACCGCCAGGTGCGCCGCGACCAGCGAGGTCGAGCAGAACGTCTGCACCGCGACACTCGGCCCGTACAGGTCGAACAGGTAGGAGACCGTCGTGGTGAGCGCGTCCTTGTCGTTGCCCATGATGATCTCGTAGTGGCTGACCTCCTCCTCGTCGTTGAGGAGGTGCTCGCCCATGCGGAGCAGGTACGTGCTGATGTTGCTGCCGCCGAACACGCCGACCCGGCCCCTGCTCTCCGGCACCGCGTACCCGGCCTGCTCCAGCGCCTCCCAGCACACCTCGATGAACGCCCGCTGCTGCGGATCGGTGATCGCGGCCATCCGGGGGCTCAGGCCGAAGAACGCGGCGTCGAAGCCGCTGACGTCGTCGAGCACGGGGCGGGCGGGGACGTACGAGGGGTCGTGGATGAGGTCGGGGGCCACTCCGGCGGCCAGCAGCTCTTCCTCGGAGAAGAAGCTGATGGATTCGACGCCTTCACGGAGGTTGTTCCAGAACGCACCCACGTCGGTGGCGCCCGGGAAGTGGCCGGCCATGCCGACGATGGCGATCCGCCGGTCGTCGTCCATGTCGCTGCCGGAGCCGGAGCCGATGCCGGAGCGGTCGACAGGTCCGGCGGCGCCTTCCACGGCCTTCCGGGCGACCCGCTTGGCCACCGTCGCGGTGCGGGCACTCGTCTTCCCGGTACGGCCGGCGCCGGCGCCCTTCTCGTCGAGGATTCCGGCGAGCGTGTGCACCGTCGGCGCCTCGAACAGCATCACCGTCGGCACCGCGATCCCGAACCGCTTCTTCACCAGGGCCAGCATCTGCAGCGCGACGAGCGAGTTGCCGCCGAGGTCGAAGAAGTTGTCCCTGGTCCCGACCGGCTCGATGCCGAGCACGTCCGACCACAGCTCGGCCAGCGCCCGCTCGGTCGCGGTCAATGGCGGGCTGTACGGCTGGGGCAGCTCGGGACGGGGGAACCGGGTCCCGCCCGCCCCCGGCTCCGGCCCGGCCACCACCCGGGGCAGCCGGTCGTCGAGACCGCCAGCAGCCACCACAAGGCTCGGCCGATCGTCGGCCACCAGCCGGTCGAACGCCGCCAGCCCCTCCTCGGTGCTCATGGCGTGCGCGGCCATCGCGGCGCCGATGCCGCCTTCCATGCCTTCGAGCGTCCGCGACCACGTGTCCCAGCTCGCGGCCACCCACCGGGTGGGCGAGGCGGCGGTGTCGTGCGCGACCGCCGTCAGCGCGGCGTTCGCCGCCGCGTAGCTACCGAACGTGATGCCGCCCAGCAGCGACGACGTCGAGGAGAACAGCAGGCAGAAACCGGGCGCTCGCTCGGCGGGGAGCTCGGCGAGCACCTCACGCAGGACCAGCGCGCCTGTCACCTTCGCACCGAAGTGTCTGGCGACGGCTTCCTGGTCGAGGTCGCGCATCGACAGGAACGTGTCCCGGCCGGTCTCGGCCGCGGCATGAATCACCCCGTCGAGCCGCCCGCCCTCCCGCAGCACCTCGGCCAGTAGGGCGCGCATCGCGTCGGCGTCTGTCACGTCGGCCTGCGGTGTCAGTACTTCGGCCCCGAGCGCCCGCAACCGCTGGACGCCCTCGTGGCGCGGGTCACCGGCCGTGGCGGGCACGCCGCCCCGGCTGGTGAGGATCAGCCGGGCGGCTCCGGCCCGCACCAGGTGCTCGGCCACCAGCAGCCCGACGTCCCCGAGACCACCGGTCATCAGGTACGTCCCACCGGGCCGCACCCCCAGACCGGCCGTCAAGTTTCCGCCCGACCCGACCGCCTGCTCCCCTTCCGGGCTGACCGTGTGCGCTCCGTCCGGGTCGGCGGGGACGTAGTCGCGGGTGTGGCGGCGTCCGTCGCGGTAGGCCACCAGAGCGTCGGTCGCCGGATCGCGGAGCTCGGCCACCAGGTCCCGGGCCGTCGCGGCGACGTCGGCTCCCACCTCGACGTCCACGCAGCGGCAGTCGAGGTTGAGGTACTCCTGGTTGGCGACCAGCGGCAGCGTGGCGGCGGCGGCGTGGCCGGGGTCCGGCACCTCGCCCGCGACGACCGCCTGGCCGCCTCGGGTCGCCACGATGATCCTGGTGCTGTCACCGCCCTCGCTGCCCCAGGCGTCCAGCATCCGGGAGAGCGGCAGCACCACCTGGCGCCCGTCGCCACCGGAGCCGGCGTGGTCGAGCAGCCGCAGGTCGAGCAGGACTGTCGGGGTCTCGCTCGCCAGGCTCCTGGCCAGGGTGGCGTGGTCGGCCGCCGACTCGGGGTCGATCGTGTAGCCGCCGGTCATCTCGGCGAACGCGCCGCCCGGCCGTACCAGCACGATCTCGGCGCCGTCGGAGCCCAACGACTCGACGACCGCGTCGGCGACCCCGCCGGTGTCGGCGAGCACCACCCAGCGCCCGGCCGCACTCGAGGCGATGGGAGCAGCCGGTACGTCGATCGCGACCCAGCGCGGGACCATGAGCTGGACGTGCGGAGCCGCCTCCTCAGGAGGGGGAGCCAGAGCGGCGGCGACCGGGGCGGGCCTGGCCTGGTGGCGGGGCGGGTCGATCCAGTAGCGCTCCCGCTGGAACGGGTAGCTGGGCAGCCCCACCTTGCGTACCGGACGATCCTGCCGGTATCCGGCCCAGTCGACCGGCACGCCCGCCAGCCACAACCGCCCCAGGCCCTCGGCCAGCACGGTGCCGGCCGGGCGGGGGTCGGCGGCGGCGGGGAGCGTGGAGACCACCAGCGGCCAGCGGTCCCGGGGGCAGTCGCGGTGACCACGGGCCATCGCCCCGAGCGACTGTCCGGGGCCGATCTCCAGCAGCGCGAGTTCCCCCTGTTCGAGCAGCGTGCCGAGCACGGCGTCGAACAGCACGGGCCCGCACATGTGCCGCGCCCAGTAGCCGGGGTCGGTCGCCTCGGAGGCGGTGATGAGGGCGCCGGTGACGTTCGAGACGTACGGGATGCGCGGCTCTTCGAGCGTGATGTGGGTGGCGATCCAGCGGGTCAGCTCGTCGCGTACCGGCTCCATCATGCGCGAGTGGAACGCGTGGCTGGTGGCCAGCGGCCGGCACGGCACCGACTCGCCCCCCAGGAACTCCCTGACCGCCTCCATCACGGCGGGCGGACCGGCGAGCACGGTGAGTTCGGGGCCGTTGACCGCGGCCACGTCGACATCGGTGATGCCCGCCCGGTCCAGCCGGGTCCGCAGGTCGTCGGCGGCCAGCGGCACGGCGCTCATCGCGCCGGCCGGGAGCGCGTCGATCAGCCGCGCGCGGTAGGCGACCAGCGCCAGCGCCGAGTCCAGGGTGAGGACGCCCGCCAGGCAGGCGGCCACGTACTCGCCGAGGCTGTAGCCGGCCAGCAGTGCCGGTTCGATGCCCCAGGAGCGTACGAGCTGGGCCAGGGCGTATTCGACCGCGAACAGGGCGGGCTGCAACACCGCCGTGGGCATGGTGTCGACCGGCGCCGCCTCCCGCCCGAGCAGCCGGTCGAGCCCGGCGGCCTGGCCGGGCTGCCTGGGGAGCAGCAGCTCGGCGAGCGGGTCGACCCCACCGAGGTGGTCGCGGAGCGTGGCCCGGCACTCGTCGAGCGTCTGCCGGAAGACCGGCTCGGTCTCGTACAGCTCGGCGGCCAGGCCCGGGTACTGCTCGCCGGTGCCCGCGATGAGGAACGCGACGGGCCGGTCCGCGCGGCTGTCCGCGCGGGCCAGCACCCCGGCGTCGCGCAGCCCGGCGACGGCCTCGTCCACGGTGGCGGCGACCAGCATCCGGCGATGCCCGAAGACCTGCCGCCCGGCCTGCAGCGTGTGGGCGACGTCGGGCAGGTGCGGGTTGTCGGGATCGGCCGCAAGAGGGTCGGTCGTCGCACTGGCCGCGGCGGACCCGAGGTGGCCGGTCGCGGCGGACGTGAGGTGGTCGGCGAGGCGTTCGGTCATGGCGTCGGCCGCGGCGGCGGACCGCGCGGACCACACCAGCAGTTCCGGACGCGACGCCGCGGCCGAAACCGGAACGGAGGGCACCGGAACAGCGGGCGCCTCTTCCAGCACCACGTGCGCGTTGGTCCCGCCGATGCCGAACGCGCTCACCCCCGCCCGCCGGGTCCGGCCGGGCCTGCGCGGCCAGGCGATGAGCCTGGTGACCACCTCCAGCTCGGCCTCACCTGCGCTGAGCTGCGGGTTGGGCTCGGTGAGGTTGCGAGTGGGCGGGATCTCGTCGTGGCGTAGGGCGAGGGCGGTCTTGATGAGGCTGGTGACGCCGGCCGCCCGGTCGAGGTGGCCGAGGTTCGTCTTGACGGAGCCGATCAGGCACGACTCGTCGTGGAACACCTGCTGCAGCGCCGCCAGCTCGGCCGCGTCACCGAGCGCGGTGCCGGTGCCGTGCGCCTCGACGTAGTCGATGTCGGCGGGCATCAGCCCGGCACTGGCGAGCGCCTCGGCCATGACGGCGGCCTGGCCCTGTACGCCGGGAGCGGTGAAGCCCACCTTCCTACCAGCGTCGTTGTTGACGGCCCAGCCCCGGATGACGGCGTAGATCTGGTCACCGGCGGCCAGCGCGTCCTCCAGCCGACGCAGCGCCACCACGCCGACGCCGCTGCCGAGCGGGCTGCCCAGGCCGCCCGCGTCGAAGGCCCGGCACTCGCCGTCGGGCGGCGCGATGCCGCCCTGCTGGTACAGGTAGCCGACCCGGTGCGGAACGTTGACCGCGACGCCGCCCGCCAGCGCCAGGTCGCACTCGAACCCGGCCAGGCTGGAGGCCGCCGCGCAGACCGCGACGAGCGACGTGGAGCAATAGCTCTGCACCGCGTAGCTCGGGCCCGACAGACCCAGGGTGTGGGCCACGCGCAGGGTCAGCGAGTCCTTGTCGTTGGCCAGGCCGAGGGCCAGCTCGCCCATGGTGGCGGCGATGTCGTTCGGCATGAGGTTGTGCTGCAGGTACGAGCTCCAGCCGGACCCGCCGAAGACGCCGATCGCGCCGTCGAAGCGGGTGGGGTCGCACCCGGCGTCCTCCAGTGCCTCCCAGCTGTGCTCCAGGAACAACCGGTGCTGCGGGTCGAGGATCTGCGCCTCCTTCGGGCTGAACCCGAAGAAGCCCGCGTCGAACAGCTCGACGCCGTCGATCACCGCCCCGGCCTTCACGTACCCGGGATCGGCCAACAGGTCCTCGGGCACTCCGGCGGCCCGCAACTCGTCATCGGTGAACCGGGTGATGCCGGAACGGCCATCACGGATGTTCGCCCACAATCCGGCCACATCGGCGGCGCCGGGGAACCGCCCCGACATCCCGACTATCGCAATGTCATTGCCGGAGACCTCGCCGGCCAGCTCATCAGTCACGTCAACGGTCCTTATCTCGGGACTCAAGCTCAAGTCGGGCTTCATTTCCGTCCGCCCCCGGAACGGGCCCGGCGCCGTCGCTGCCCCCGAGCCGAGCTGGTGGTGAGTGCCTGCCGTGCGGAGCCGTCGTCCGACCGCTCCAGCGCGGTCGCGAACTCCGCGACCGTCGGGTGCTCGAACAGCACCGCGGGCGCGATGGCCACGCCGAGCTCCTTCTCGATGGCGAGCACCATGGCCATGCCGACCAGGGAGTTGCCTCCGAGGTCGAAGAACGGGTCGTACACGCCGACCTGCTCGATGCCCAGATAGGCGCCCCACAGGTCGGCGATCTTGGTCTCGGTCTCGGTCCTGGGCGCCACGTACTCGGTCCGCAGCAGCGGCCGCGGGAACCGCTCCCCACGAGGCGCCGACGCCGCGCCGACCAGGGCGTCGAGGTCGATCATGGACGACCAGTCGCGCAGGACGTCCCGCAGCGGCTGGCGCGCGGCCAGGACGCTGCCGTGGCCGCCGGTCACGATCCGGTCGAGGAACGCGCAGCCCGCCTCCTCGGCGAACCCGTACCTCTCCCGGTAGGCGGTCACCCGCTGGGCGAGGCTGGAGGCGCCCTTGAGGGAGTCGGCCTGCCAGTCGTCGTGCTGCCACGGGCCCCAGGCGACCGACACCACCCTGGTGGACGGCGCGGTGGCGGCCAGCGCCTCGCCGTACGCGTCGAGCACGGTGTTGGCCGCGCAGTAGTCGCCCTCGCCGATGCCGCCGAACGCGGTCACGGCGGAGGAGTACAGGACCAGCAGCTCGGGCCGCTCCTCGGCAGGGGTGTCCGGGCCGACCAGCTCGGCGAGGGGTCCCATCGCCAAGATCTTGGGCGCGAGCACCGCCCCCGCCTCGGCCACGGTCCGCCGCTGCACCATCCCACCCGCCGGTACGCCGGCCGCGTGGACCACGCCGGTGAGCATGCCGAAGTGCTCCCGGCACTGGCGTAGCGCCCGCCGCAGCTCGTCGGGGACACCGGCGTCGGCGGTCAGCAACAACACCTCGGCTCCGGCTGCCTCAAGCTCGGCAACGTCTGCCAGACTCCGCGCCACCTTCCCGCCCGACTCGGGCAGGGCGGCGTTCAGGGGGGTACGGCCTACGAGGGCGAGCCGCCGTACTCCGGCTCGCACCAGGTGCTTGGCCAGCCCCATGCCGAGTCCCCGGGCACCACCGGTGATCAGGTAGACGCCGTCAGCCCGCCACGGGCTCCCGATCGGCTCACCCTGGTCCGGGACCTCGCCCCAGCTCTTCACCCAGCGACGGCCGCGCCGCCAGCCGGTCAGCCGGTCGTGCGCCTCGTCGGGCTCCCTGAGCAGCTCGTGGACGAGCTGCCCGGCCGCCTGCGGATCGTCCTCCGGGTCGAGGTCGACACCGCTCCAGGTCAGTCCGGTGTACTCGTGGTGCGCCGCCCGCCCGAGCCCGTGCGCCACGGCCCGGTACGGCGCGAGGGCGTCGCCACCCAGGATCTCGGCGGCCCCTTGGGTCACCGTCAGCAGCCGTACCCCCTGGCGCGCGGGCAGCTCACCAAGCGCCTGTACGGCCAGCAGCAGGCTGTCGAACCCGTACCCGATGGCCGCCCGCAGCTCCGCGTCGCTGGCGTACACCGGGGTGGTGGCCGTGGCGAGCCGGCTCCACAGATGGACCACATGCACCGGCCCCGGCTCGGTGACGGCGGCGAACACCTGGGCGTAGTGCTCGGGCACAGCGGGATCGATGACGATACGGCGACCGTCCTGCCGCAGCCCGGTCCCGGCGACGACCTCGATCACCTGGGTCCCTGCTGCTGCGACCGACTCGGCGAGCGCGGCACCGACCCCCGCTGAGTCGGCGAACACCACCAACGGCCCACTGAGCCGTACAGCAGGTGCGACGCCCCCAGGACGGCCGTCGCCAGAGGCGAGGTGCACCGGGCCAGGGCGGGAGGCGAGGTGCGTCGGGGTGGGGCGGGTGGTGTCCTGCTGCCAGATCGGGGCGAAGGCGAAGTCGGCCGGTTTGGCGGGCCGGTCGGTTCGGGGGACGTCCCGGCCCTGGTCCGGCCAGAAGCGGGTGCGCTGGAACGGGTAGGCGGGCAGGTCGACGAGGCGGGCGCCGGTGGGGCGGGTGGGCTCCCAGTTCAGCGTGACGCCCAGCTCCCACAGCCGCCCGCACGCCTCCAGCAGCTCGGACCGCGCGTCCCGCCGTTCCCCGGCCGTCCACAGCGGCGGCAGGGTGCCGAGTACGGTGGCCGGCCGGTCGGACAGGTTCTGCCGGACCAGCCCACCGAGGGTCTGACCGGGGCCGAGCTCGACGAATACGTCTACTTCCTGGACGTTCACTCCCTGCGAGACGCAGTGCCGTACGGCGTCGGCGAACCGGACCGGGCTGACCAGCTGATCGGCCCAGTACTGGGAGCTGGTGGCCTGCTCGGCCGTCAGCGCGACGCCGGTGAGGTTGGACACGATGGTGGTGGCCGGTGCCTGGCGCGGCACGGAGTCAAGCAGCGCGGCCAGCTTCTCGCGGGCCGGCTGGAGCAGCGACGAGTGGAACGCGTGCGCGGACCGCAGCGGCCGACAGGCGATGCCCTCGGCGGTGAGGCGCCGGGTCACGGCCTCGATGTCCTCGGGGCGCCCGCTGAGCACGGTCATCGAAGGCCCGTTGAGCGCCGCGACGTCCACCTCGGCCTCGGCACCGACAAGCAGTTCCCGTACGCGGTCCTCGCCTGCGGCGACGGCGACCATGCGGCCCGGCGGGGCGGCGGCGATCAGGCGGGCTCGTTCGGCCACCACGTACAGGGCGTCCTCGAGGGTGAACACGCCGCCGAGGCAGGCCGCCACGTACTCGCCGAGGCTGTAGCCGATGAGCAGGTCCGGGGTGACGCCCCAGTGGGACAGGAGCCGGGCGAGCGCGTACTCGACGGTGAAGAGGAACGGGTGCGCGATCTCGGCGTGGCTGAGCGGGTCGTCGGCCCGGTCCTGCCCAGAACCGTCACGACCCAGCAGCGCCACGAGGTCCCCGTCCGAGGGCCGCGCCCGGTCCAGGCCCGCAGGCCGAGCCGGGTCCCCGCCCGATGGCCGTGACGGGTCCACTACCGAGGGCCGTGCCTGGTCGGCGACGGGCTTCGCATCGTCGCTCCGGTCGTCGGCGGGGCCGAACAGGGGGCGCAGGTCCACGCCGCACCGATCGGCGGCCAGCTCGACGCAGCGGTCTACCGCCTCGGCGTAGACGGGCTCGGTGCGGTACAGCTCCCTGCCGAGGCCGACGTACTGGTCGCCGACGCCGGGCAGCAGGAACGCGACCCGGGGACGGCCCTTCACCCGATGCACGCCACCCTCGGTGGCGACGCGGCCCAGCAGGCGTACGGCGTCCGGGAGGTCGGCGCAGACCAGGGCCCGCCGGTGATCGTGCTCGGCGCGACCGGCCTGCAGCGTGCGAGCCACGTCGGCCAGGGCCGCTGCCGACCGGGCCGTGTCCGGCCGGGCCGCCAACGCCGCGGACAGGCGCCCGGCGTGCTCTCGCAGGGCGGCGTCACTGGCCGCCGACACGGGCAGCACCAGTGCCCGAGCAACGCCGTGCCCGGCGACGGTGGCTTCCGGCAGGTGGTTGGACGACCTCTGGGAATCGCCGGGCTCGGGGGCGGATTCCAGGATGACGTGGGCGTTCGTGCCCGACCAGCCGAACGAGCTCACCCCCGCCAGCCGCGGCCCCGGCCCCGTGAATGCCTGTGGTGTCCCGGCCATCGGCACTACCGTCCCGTCCTCCGGGATCGCCGCCGCCGGTTGCGACAGGTGCAGGTTCGGTGGGATCAGTTCGTTCTCCAGCACCAGGACCGTCTTGATCAGTCCGGCCACCCCGGCCGCCGCCTGGGTGTGGCCGATGTTGGTCTTCACCGCGCCGACCCGCAGCGGTCGAGTGCCGGGGCGCTGGCCGAAGACGTCGTGCAGGGCCGACAGCTCGATGGCGTCCCCCAGGTGGGTGCCCGAGCCGTGCGCCTCCACGTACGAGATGTCCTGGGGGGTGACCCGCGCGGCGGCCAGGGCGCGGCCGATCACGTCGGCCTGGGCGCTCCGGCTCGGGGCGGTGAGACCGTTGCTGCGGCCGTCCTGGTTGACGGCCGAGCCGCGGATCACCGCGCGGATGCGCCGGCCGTTCTGGATCGCCTTGGACAGCGGCTCCAGCACCACGACGCCCCCGCCCTCGCCCATGACGTAGCCGTCGGCGCTCGCGTCGAACGTCTTGCACTTCCCGTCCGCGCACAGCATCGACGCCGCGCACGCCTGGATGAAGGTGCTCGGATGAAAGGTCATCGACGCCCCGGCGGCGATCGCGAGGTCGCATTCGCCGCGCCGCAGCGCCTCCGCCGCGAGGTGGACCGCGATCAGCGAGGACGAGCACGCCGTGTCGATGGCCATGGTGGGGCCGCACAGGTTGAGCAGGTACGCGATGCGCCCGGCCGCGACGCTCATGGACGAGCCCTGGCCCAGGTACGGGTCCGCGAGCGCCTCCGCGCCGTGCCGCTCGAGCTGGAGCCTGCCGTACTGGAGGCTGTCCATGTAGCCGACCATCACGCCGGTACGGCTGCCCGACAGGCGCGACGGCGGCGCGCCCGCGTCCTCCAGGCCCTCCCAGGCCAGTTCGAGCAGGAGGCGCTGCGTCGGGTCCATCCGCAGGGCCTCGCGCGGCGAAAGACCGAAGAACTCGGCGTCCCAGCCGGCGATGTCCGGCAGGAAGGAGCCGTATCTGGTGTACATGCCGCCGGGGGTACGCGGGTCGGGGTCGTAGTAGTCGTCGATGTCCCACCGGGAGGACGGCACCTCGGTGACCGCGCTGCCGCCGTCGCACAGCAGGTTCCAGAAACCCTCGACCGTGTCGCCGCCGCCGGGGTAGCGGCACGCCATCCCGATGATCGCGATGGGCTCGTGCTGACGATCTTCGGCCTCGGCGAGGCGGCGGCGCGTCTGGGTCAGTTCGACGGTGACGCGCTTGAGATAGTCGCGAAGTTTGTCCTCGGTCGCCATCGGACGAGCCTTTCCGGTAACGAGAGTCATGGTCAGAAGTCGTTGTCGATGAGCGCGAAGATCTCTTCATCGGTCGCGGAGTCGATCTTCTCCGCCGCGCCGTTCATGCCGTCGGGATCGGCTCCGAGCCTGGTCAGGGCACTCTGCAGAATCGGGATGAGCTTGCCTCGGATGCGCTCGGCGTCGCCGTTGGCGCGGGCGAGTATCGAGTCGACGCGTTCCAGCGCGCCGCGCAGCGTGTCCTCCGCCGAGGGGGCGGCCGGGGCGAGCTTCCTGAACAGGTAGTCGGCCAGCGTCGTGACGGTCGGGTGGTCGAAGACCAGGGTCGCGGGCAGCCGCAGCCCCGTATCGGAGTTGAGCCGGTTGCGCAGCTCGACGGCGGTCAGCGAGTCGAAGCCGAGTGTGTTGAACGCGCTGCCGACGTCGACCGCGTCCACGCTGTCGTGCGCGAGTACGGCGGCGACGTGCGCGCGGATGACGTCGGTGATCAGCCTGCGGGCGTCGGTCTCGGACAGGCTGGGCAGCCGGGCCGCCAGCCCGGGGTTGCCCGCGTGCTGCCCGGATCCGGTACGGCGCGGTGCGCGAACCAGTCCGCGCAGCAGGGGCGGCAGGTCACCCGCCGCGGCCCTGGCCCGCAGCCCGGGAGCGTCCCAGCCGGAGGCGACGACGAGGGCCTCCTCACCGCCGAGCGCCGCGTCGAACAGCTCCAGCCCCTCCGCCACGCTCAGCGGCGCGACGCCCGCGCGGGCCAGGCGGGCGGTGTCGGCCGGCGTCAGCGCACCGGTCATGCCCGAGCCGGTGTCCCACAGCCCCCAGGCCACCGACACCGCGGGCAGGCCCAGCCCGCGCCGGTGCGCGGCCAGCACGTCGAGGAACGCGTTCGCGGCGGCGTAGTTGCCCTGCCCGGCATTGCCCAGCACGCCTGCCAGTGACGAGAACACCACGAACGAGGTCAGCGGCAGGCCACGGGTCAGCTCGTGCAGGTGCCACGCCGCGTCCGCCTTCGGCGCGAACACCACCTCCAGCTTCCGCTCCGACAGCCCCTCCAGGGTGGCGTCGTCCAGGACTCCGGCGGTGTGCACCACGCTGGTGAGTGGCCGGTCCTCGGGGATCGAGGCCAGCAGTACGGCCAGAGCGTCGCGGTCGGACACGTCGCAGGCGGTCACCGTGACCCGCGCCCCGAGTTCCTCCAGGCTCGACGCCAGCTCGCCTGCCCCCGGTGCCTCGGGGCCGCGCCGCGAGACCAGCAGCAGGTCCCGGACCCCGTGCCGCTCCACTAGCCGCCGCGCGACAAGCGCGCCCAACCCACCGATCCCGCCGGTCACCAGCACTGTGCCCTGGGGAGAGGCCGTGGTCGCGCCTTGAGGAGAGGTCACGCCCGCGCCGTGGGTCGTGTCCGCGCCATGGGTCGTGTCCGCGCCGGTCGTGTCCGTGCCATGGGCGGACGATGCGGCCGGGCGGCGGGTCAGGCGGGGCGCCAGTGGCACTCCGTCGCGTATCGCCAGCTGCGGCTCACCGGCGTCGATCGCCGCCGCCACCAGGTCCCAGTCCGTGGCACCCTCTTCCACGTCCACCAGCGCGAACCGCCCCGGCTGCTCGGCCTGCGCCGACCGGACGAGACCCCAGACGACCCCGGCGGCCACGGCCGCGGCGTCGACACGATCCGTGGCCAGGACACCCTGGGTGACGAACACCAGCCGGGCCCGCGCGTCGGCCGGCCAGCTCCGCAGCAGATCCAGCACCCGGCCGAACAACTCCCGCGCCCCGGCGGTCACACTCGTGGCGGCAACCGAGCAGCGCACCGCGACGAAGTCCGCCTCCAACGCCGCACCCTCGTCGTCCAGCCAGACCCAGCGCGAGCCACCGTCCTTCGATGAAGGGCCGCCGAGTTCCGCGGGCACCTTCACCCAGTCGAGCCCTTGCGGGACCGCGCCCGTCAAGGCCGACGGCTCGACCGGTACCGCCCTGGCCCGCAGCGACTCGATCGACAGCACCGCCCGGCCCGAGACGTCGGCCGCCTCCACCACGGCGTCGTCGCCCGCCCACGCCAGCCGTACCCGCAGCACCGAGGCCCCCGGCACACCCAGCCGCACTCCCCGGAACACGAACGGCAGCCGCAGCTCCCCGGAGCCGGAACCGGAGCCCGCGAGCAGCAACGGGTGGAACGCCGCGTCGAGCACCGCCGGGTGCATCCCGTACCCGTCGAGCTCCACCCCGTCGGGCGCCACGACCTCCGCGAACAGCTCCTCGTCGCGCCGCCACACCGCCCGCACGCCCTGGAACGCCGGACCGTACTCGTAACCGGAGTCCGCCAGCCGCTCGTACCCGCCGTCGACGTTCACCGGCGACCCGCCCGCGGGCGGCCAGGCCGTGGCCCAGCCGAACTCTCCAGCGGAAACGCACGTTTCGAGGAGCGTGCCCGACGCATGACGTACCCACTCGGAGTCCGGCAAGGCGGAGAAGACGGTCAGCGCACGCCGCCCGGCGGCGTCGGACGGACTCACCGTGATCTGCAGCCCGACCTCACCCGTCGCGGGCAGGACCAGCGGCGCCTCCAGCGTGAGCTCCTCCAGCAGGTCGCAGCCCGCGACCGCGGCCCCCTCCAGCGCCAGCTCGACGAACGCGGCCCCGGGCAGCAGCACGCTCCCGGAGACCGAGTGGTCGGCGAGCCACGGCAGCGCGGCCGCCGACAGCCGGCCGGTGAGCAGGTACCCGTCGTCGGCCACCGGAACGACGGCGGTCAGCAGCGGATGCCGCGAGCCGCCGATCCCCGCGCCGCCCGCGTGCTGCGCGCGCCGCTCGGCGGTCTTGAGCCAGTACGTACGCCGGTCGAAGGCATAGGTCGGCACGTCCACCTGCCGGTACGGCACATCCGCCAGCACCGCCCGCCACTCAACCTCGGCCCCGAGCACCCACGCCTGGCCCAGCGCGGCCAGGAAGCGGCGCCAGTCACCGGCACCACGACGCAGCGACCCGCAGACCCCGGCGGTCATGCCCGCTTCATGGCAGATGTCCTCGATGTCGCCACCCAGCACGGGATGCGGGCTGACCTCGACGAACAGCGGCGTACCGAACGACGCGAACGCCCCGATGGACTCGCGGAAGAGGACGGGGTTGCGCAGATTGTCGTACCAGTAGGAGGCGTCCAGCTCGGTCGGCTCGACGAAGGTGCCGGCCATGGACGAGCAGAAGGCCACGTCCGTCGCCTGCGGCGCGATCCCGGCCAGCGTGGCGAGCAACTCCTCGCGCAGCACTTCTACGTGCGGGGTGTGCGAGGCGTAGTCGACGGCGATCCTGCGCACCCGGACCGTCTCGCCCCACGCCGCCGCGAACTCGTCGAGCGCGTCCACGTCTCCCGCCACGACCGTGCCCGCGGGCCCGCTGTGCACGGCTATCCACAGGCGGTCCGCCCACGGCTCCAGCCGTACCTCTTCGGCGGGCAGCGCCACCGCGAGCATCCCGCCCGTGGCGGCCAGCCCGCGCACCACGGCCTGGCTGCGCAGCGCCACGATCCTGGCCGCGTCGTCGAGCGTCAGCGCCCCGGCGACACAGGCCGCCGCGATCTCCCCCTGCGAGTGCCCCACCACCGCCGCCGGATCCACACCCAGCGACCGCCACACCTCCGCCAGCGACACCATCACCGCGAACAACGCCGGCTGAATGACCTCAGAGCCCACCAACTCACCCGCACGCAGAGCCGCCACCACAGACCAGCCCGTGTACGGGGCGAGCGCGGCATCGCACCGGGTCATCCACTCCCGGAACACCTCACTGGACTCCAGGAGATCAACCGCCATGCCCGTCCACTGCGAACCCTGACCCGGGAACACGAACACCGGCCGCACATCAGCCAGCGCCGCACCACTGCTCACCGCCGCATGCGACTCACCCGCCGCCAACGCCGCCAAGCCCGCCACCAGCTCATCCCGGTCCGCGGCCACAACGACCGCGCGGTGCGCGAACCGCGCCCGCCGAGCGAGTACGGCTCCCGCGACGGCCAGATCCTCATCTGCCGCGGTGGCCGCGTACGTCCGCAAACGGCCCGCCTGCGCATGTAGCGACATTTCCGTCTTGGCGGACAACACCCACACCAGCGGGCCATCCACCGTCACAGGTTCGGGCACCACCTCCGGCGCCTGCTCCAAGATCACATGAGCGTTGGTCCCGCTGATGCCGAACCCCGAGACCGCGGCCCGCATCGGCCGGTCCGAGACCGGCCAGGCCACAGCCTCCGTCAGCAGTTCCACGGCCCCGGCCGACCAGTCCGCGTGCGGCGTCGGCTCGTCCACGTGCAGGGTGGCCGGCAGGGTCCGGTGTTCCAGCGCCTTCA
This sequence comes from Nonomuraea sp. NPDC049028, assembly GCF_043197735.1. Taxonomy (NCBI): domain Bacteria; kingdom Bacillati; phylum Actinomycetota; class Actinomycetes; order Streptosporangiales; family Streptosporangiaceae; genus Nonomuraea; species Nonomuraea sp. NPDC049028. Next base: position 442,690 of record NZ_JBICTR010000002.1, on the reverse strand, counting down.
CCATCTTGATCACCCCGGCGACGCCGGCGGCGGCCTGGGTGTGGCCGATGTTCGACTTCACCGAGCCGAGCCGCAGCGGGCGGTCCGCCGGCCGGTCCTGCCCGTAGGCGGCGATGATCGACTCGGCCTCGATCGGGTCGCCGAGCCGGGTGCCGGTGCCGTGGGCCTCCACGGCGTCCACGTCGCGGGGTTCGAGCCGGGCGTCGGCCAGCGCCTGCCGGTACACTTCCCGCTGCGCCGGACCGCTCGGCGCCGTCAGGCCGTTGCTGGCGCCGTCCTGGTTGACGGCCGAGCCGCGGATCACCGCGAGGATCCGGCGGCCGTCGCGCTGCGCGTCCGACAGCCGTTCCAGCAGGATCACACCCGCGCCCTCGGCCCAGGCGGCGCCGTCGGCGGCGGCCGAGAACGCCTTGCACCGGCCGTCGGGCGACAGGGCCTGCTGCCGCGAGAACTCCACGAACGGGTCCGGCGCCGCCATCACCGTCACGCCACCGGCCAGCGCCAGGGCGCATTCGCCGCGCCTCAGGGCCTGGACCGCCAGGTGTACGGTGACCAGCGACGACGAGCAGGCGGTGTCCAGCGTGACGGCCGGGCCCTCCAGCCCGAAGGTGTACGCCACCCGGCCCGACAGGACGCTCGGCGTGCTGGAGGTGAGCAGCGTACCCTCGACGGACTCGGGGATGGCCCCGAGGTAGCGGTCGGCGTAGTACTCGTACATGGTCCCCGCGTAGACCCCGGTCCTGCTGCCGCGCAGCGCGTCCGGGTCGAGGCCGGCCCGCTCGAACGCCTCCCAGCTCACCTCCAGGAACAGCCGGTGCTGCGGGTCGGTGGCCAGCGCGCCGCGCGGGCTCATCCCGAAGAAGGGCGCGTCGAAGTCGCCGGCGTCGTACAAGAAGCCGCCGTGCCGCGTGTACGACTTGCCGAACGCGTCGGGGGCCGGGTCGTACAGACCGTCGAGGTCCCAGCCACGGTCGGCGGGGAACTCGCCGATCGCGTCCACGCCCGAGGACACCACCTCCCACAGATCCTCGGGCCCGGCCACGCCGCCGGGGTAACGGCAGGCCATCCCGATGATCGCGATGGGCTCGTGGCGACGGTCTTCGATCTCGGCGAGGCGGCGGCGTGTCTGGGTCAGTTCGACGGTCACGCGCTTGAGGTAGTCGCGCAGCTTGTCCTCGGTCGACATCTGTCGCCTTTCGCAGGTACCGGTGATCTAGAGTGCGTTGTCGATCAGTGCGAAGATCTCTTCATCGGAGGCGGAGTCGATCTTCTCCACCACGCCGTCCCCGCCGTTCGGACCGGCGCCGAGCCTGGTCAGGGCGCTCTGCAGGATGGTGACGAGCTTGCCGCGGATGGCCTCGGCGTCGCCGTTGGCGCTCGTGAGCATGGTCTCGACCCGTTCGAGCGCGCCGCGCAGCGTGTCCTCGGGTGACGGCGCGGCGGGGGCGAGCGTCTTGTAGAGGTGTTCGGCCAGCGAGGTGACCGTGGGGTGGTCGAAGACCAGGGTCGCGGGCAGCCGCAGCCCGGTGTCGGCGTTGAGCCGGTTGCGCAGCTCGACGGCGGTCAGCGAGTCGAAGCCCAGCTCGTTGAAGGCCCGGTCCACGTCGACGGCGTCCGCGCTGCCGTGCGCCAGGACGGCGGCCACGTGCCCGCGTACCAGGTCGGCGACCTGCCGCCGGGCGTTGGCCTCGGTCAGACCGGCCAGCCGCTCCGTCAGCACGCCCGCTCCGCCCGTTGTGCCCGACGCGGCGCCGGCCGTCCTGCGTGGCGCGCGGACCAGGCCGCGCAGCATCGACGGCAGGTCACCCGCCTCGGCCCTGGCCCTGAGCCCGGCCGCCTCCCACCTGGTCGCGACGACCAGCGGCTCGGACGCGTCGAGCGCGCCGTCGAACAGCTCCAGCCCCTGCTCGACACTCAGCGGCGCGATACCGGAGCGGGCCAGCCTGGCCGTGTCGGCCGCCGAGAGCGTGCCGCCCATGCCCGAGCCGGTGTCCCATAGGCCCCAGGCCACGGACACGGCGGGCAGTCCGAGGCCGCGCCGGTGCGCCGCCAGGGCGTCCAGGAACACGTTCGCCGACGCGTAGTTGGCCTGCCCGGCGTTGCCCAGCACGCCCGCCAGCGACGAGAACAGCACGAACGAGGTCAGCGGGACGTCCCTGGTCAGCTCGTGCAGGTGCCACGCCGCGTCCGCCTTGGGGGCGAACACCGTCTCCAGCTTCCGCTCCGACAGCCCCTCGACCGTCGCGTCGTCCAGCACGCCCGCGGTGTGTACGACGCCGGTCAGCGGGCGGTCCTCGGGGATCGAGGCCAGCAGTACGGCCAGAGCGTCGCGATCTGACACGTCGCACGCGGCCACCGCGACCCGCGCCCCGAGGCCCGTCAGGGTCGACACCAACTCGCCTGCCCCTGGCGCCTCGGCTCCACGCCGCGAGACCAGCAGCAGGTCCGTCACGCTGTGCCGCTCCACCAACCGCCGCGCGACCAGCGCACCGAGACCGCCCGTCCCCCCGGTGACCAGCACAGTGCCCTGGGAAAGGCCCATGTCCGGGGCGGCGGAGCCGGTCTCCCTGCGCGCCAGGCGCGGGACGAGCACCTTCCCCTCGCGTACGGCCAGCTGCGACTCACCCGCCGCGACGGCGGCGGCTACCAGCTTCCAGGCGGAGAAGCCCGCCTCCACGTCCGCCAGCACGAACCGGTCCGGATGCTCGGCCTGCGCCGACCGCACCAGCCCCCACGCCGCCGCGGCCACCACACTCCCGGCCCCGCCACCGGCGGGGTCGAAGACTCCATGGGTCGCGAACACCAGCCTGCTGCCGGCGAACCGCTCCTCGGTCACCCACTGCCGCACCAGCCCGAGCACCCGCCCGGTCAGCTCACGCACCGCGACAGGCACCGGCGCTCCCGGAGCCGCCGCGAGGGAGACGACCACGACGTCCGGCACCGGCTCCCCGGCACCGGCCCCGTCCTGCCCGGCACCGAACGCGCCGAGATCCGGGTACGCGTCCAGCCCCGGCACCGGTTCCCCGGCCGAGACCCACCGGGCGCCGTCGTTGACCGGCTCGACCGTGGCCTCGGTCCAGTCGACGCCGTGCGGCACGGGGTCCGTGCGGCCGCCGGTCGTACCGGACAGCGCCGCCGCCGGGACCGTACGTACCCGCAGCGACTCCATCGAGAAGACCGGCCGGCCAGCGGCGTCGGCGGCCTCGATGGCGGGGCCGGACCGCGACAGGCGGAGCCGGAGCGCCCTGGCTCCGGCGGCGGGCAGCCGCACGCCGCGGAACTCGAACGGCAGCCGCAGCTCGTCACTCGGATCGGCGATCAGCATCGGGTGGAACATCGCGTCGAAGAGCGCGGGGTGCAGGCCGAACCCGGCCACGTCCACGTCATCGGCCAGCGCGACCTCGGCGAACAGCTCCTCGCCCTGGCGCCACACCGCCCGCAAACCTTGGAAGGCGGGCCCGTAGTCGTAGCCCGCGTCGGCCAGCCGCTCATAGGCGCCCTCGACCGCGACCGGCGAGGCGCCCGCGGGCGGCCAGGCCGTCGCCCAGGCGAGCACGCTCGCGTCGGGGGCCGTGTCCGCGCCGATCATGCCCGAGGCGTGGCAGGTCCACGCGGCCTCCGGCTCTCCGGCCGGCCGCGAGTAGATCCGCACAGACCGGGATCCTCCACCCTGGAGGCCACCCTGCACATCGCCGCTCTCGGGCCGCCCCACGACGACCTGTACCGCCACGCCACCCCGCTCGGGCAGCACCAGCGGCGCCTCGAACATCAGCTCCTCGACCAGATCGCAGCCGAGCTGACCACCCGCCTCCAGCACCAGGTCCACGAGCGCGGCACCAGGCAGCACAGCCGCCCCCAGCATCACGTGATCGGCCAGCCAGGGCGCGTCGGCCAGCGACAGCCGCCCAGTCAGCACCATCGCCCCGTCGTCGGCCACGTCGACCGCCGCCTCCAGCAGCGGGTGACCGACCTGGCGCAGTCCGGCCGACGACACGTCGGCGGCGCGCGCGGGCGGGGCGAGCCAGTACCGCTCCCGGTCGAACGCGTACGTCGGCAGGTCCACCCGCGCCCCGCCGCCGAACAGCGCGGACCAGCCGACCGCCACCCCCGCCACACACGCCCGAGCCAGGCAGCCGATCAGCGCATCAGGCTCGGCGAGCCGCTTGCCGTGCAAGGCGAGGATCGGAGTGTCCGCCTCGGTGACGCACTCATGCGCCATGGCCGAGAGCACCGCGGCGGGGCCGACCTCCAGGTACGTGTCCACGCCGTCCGCTTCGAGCCGGCCGATCGTGGCGTGGAACATGACGGCCCGCCGGATCTGCTCCACCCAGTAGCCGGGCTCGGCCCAGGAGCCGTCGGGGAGGTTGGGGGCGTACGGGATGCGCGGCTCGTGGAACTCCACGCCCGCCAGCTCGGTGGCGAAGTCCGCCAGCATGGGCTCCATCAGCGGCGAGTGGAAGGCGTGGCTGACCGCCAGCCGCCTGGTCCGCCGGCCGAGCTCGCGCCAGTGTTCGGCGACCGCCAGGCACGGCTCCTCCGCGCCGGACACGACGACGCCGGCCGGTCCGTTGACGGCGGCGACTGACACCAGGTGTTCCTGTCCGGCCAGGGTCGGCGCCACCTCCTCGGCGGTCGCCTCGATCGCGACCATCGCGCCCGGCGTGTCCAGCTCCTGCATCAGGCGGGCGCGCGCGGTGATGAGCCGGGCGGCGTCGGCCAGCGACCAGACCCCGGCGACGTACGCGGCCGCGTATTCGCCCACCGAGTGCCCGGCGACGTGGTCGGGCGTCACGCCGAGCGCCGCGAGCAGCCGGAAGGCGGCCACCTCGAAGGCGAACAGCGCCGGCTGGGTGTAGCGGGTCTCGTTCAGCAGGTCGGCCTCGGGAGTGCCGGGCTCGGCCCACACGATCTCGCGCAGCGGCCGGTCGAGGTGTTCGTCGAGCTCCGCCCACACCTCGGCGAGCGCTTCGGCGAAGACCGGCGACGCGGCGGCCAGCTCGCGGCCCATGCCGATCCGCTGCCCGCCCTGGCCGGTGAACAGGTAGGCGAGCTTGGGCTTCTCCTGAGCGGCGCCCGCGACCACCTCGGCCACCGGGTGGCCGGCCAGGAAGTCGCCGAGCCGGGCGGCCAGGGCGTCCCGGTCCGCGCCGACCACGACGACGCGGTGCTCGAACAGCGACCTACCGGTGACCAGCGACCGAGCCACGTCCACTGCCTCGGGGGCGTCGGCTGAGGTTACAAGCTCGTGCAGGCGGGCGGCCTGCGCGCGCAGCGACCGGCCGCCGCGGGCGCTGATCACCCAGGCGAGCGGGCCGTTGACGACGGGCGGCTCCTGGTCCGTACGCGGGCTCTCCTCGGCCTCCTCGATGACGAGGTGCGCGTTCGTACCGCTGATGCCGAAGGACGAGACGCCGAACCGGCGCGGTTGCTCGCCGCGTACCCACTCCCTGGCCTCGGTCAGCAGCTCGACGCCGCCGGCCGACCAGTCGACGTGCGGGGTCGGCTCGTCCACGTGCAGGGTGGGCGGCAGCACGCCGTGCCGCATCGCCATCACCATCTTGATCACACCGGCGACGCCGGCGGCGGCCTGGGTGTGGCCGATGTTCGACTTGACCGAGCCGAGCCAGAGGGGGCGGTCGGCCGCGCGGTTGCGGCCGTACGTGGACAGCAGCGCCTGGGCCTCGATGGGGTCGCCGAGCCGGGTGCCGGTGCCGTGCGCCTCGACGGCGTCGACGTCCCGCGTGTCGAGCCGGGCGTCGGCCAGTGCCTGCTGGACGACGCGTTCCTGGGAGGGGCCGTTCGGGGCGGTGAGGCCGTTGCTGGCGCCGTCCTGGTTGACGGCCGAGCCGCGGATCAGCGCGAGGATCCGGCGGCCGTTGCGCCGCGCGTCCGACAGCCGCTCCAGCACGAGCACGCCGGCGCCCTCCGACCAGGCGGCGCCATCCGCCGAGGAGGAGAACGACTTGCACCGGCCGTCCGGCGACAGCGCGCGCTGCCGCGAGAACTCGATGAACGGGTCCGCCGTGGCCATCACGGTCACGCCGCCCGCCAGGGCCAGCGCGCACTCGCCGCGCCGCAGCGCCTGGACCGCCAGGTGCATCGCGACCAGCGACGACGAGCAGGCCGTGTCGACCGAGATCGCCGGGCCCTCCAGCCCGAAGGTGTACGAGACCCGGCCGGACAGCACGCTGGAGGCGCTGGAGACCATCAGGACGCCCTCGACCGACTCCGGCACGGCACCGCCGGTGTAGCGCAGGGAGTAGTCGTTGTACATGTTGCCCGCGTACACGCCGGTCTGGCTGCCGCGCAGCGTGGCCGGGTCGATCCCCGCCCGCTCGAACGCCTCCCAGCAGGTCTGCAGGAACAACCGGTGCTGGGGGTCGGTGGCCAGCGCGCCGCGCGGGCTCATCCCGAAGAAGGGCGCGTCGAAGTCGCCGGCGTCGGGCAGGAAGCCGCCTTGCCGGGTGTACGACTTGCCGAGGGCCTCCGGGTCGGGGTCATAGAGGTTCTCGTCCCAGCCCCGGTCGGTGGGGAGGTCGCCTATCGCGTCCGCACCGGAGGCCACCAGCTCCCACAGGTCCTCGGGCCCCGCCACCCCGCCGGGGAACCGGCATCCCATCCCGACGATCGCTATGGGCTCGTGGCGACGGTCTTCCATCCCGGTGAGGCGCTGCCGAGTCTCCGTGAGCTCGACGGTCACCCTCTTCAGGTAATTGCGCAGCTGTTCCTCAGTCGCCATGGTCGGGCCTTTCCAGAGAGGACCTCAGAGGAGACGTCATTGTTTGGTCGTCGATCAACGCGAAGATCTCCTCGTCCGAGGCGGAATCGATCTTCTCCGCGGCACCGTTGGACCCGGCGCCGAACCTGGTCATCAGCCCGGCACCGAACCTGGTGACGGCGCTCTGCGCGATGGCGACGAGCTTGCCGCGAATGGCCTCGGCGTCGCCGTGCGCGCTGGTCAGCATCGACTCGACCCGCTCGACCGCACCGCGCAGCGTGTCCTCGGGCGACGGCGCGGCGGGGGCGAGGGTACGGAAGAGGTACTCGGCCAGCGCCGTGACCGTGGGGTGGTCGAAGACCAGGGTCGCGGGCAGCCGGAGCCCGGTGTCGCTGTTCAGCCGGTTGCGCAGCTCCACCGCGGTCAGCGAGTCGAAGCCGAGCTCGTTGAAGGCCCGGTCCATGTCCACGTTGCCGGCGCTGCCATGCGCGAGCACGGCCGCGACGTGCGAGCGGACCATGTCCGCCAGGTGGACGCGGGCCTCGGCCTCCGCCATCTTCGCCAGGCGCTCGGCCATGCCGGCCGCCCCGGCCCGCATGGGGGCACTTGTGGCGTTCGCGGCGGCGGTCCGGCGGGGCGTACGGACCAGGCCGCGCAGTACGGGCGGCAGCTCGCCCGCCTCGGCCCTGGCGCGCAGCCCGGCGGTGTCCCACCTGGCGGCGACGACCAGCTCGGCCGGGGCGGTGATCGCGCTGTCGAAGAGCTCCAGCCCCTGCTCGGCGGTCAGCGGCGCGATGCCCGACCGGGCCAGCCTGGCCGTGTCGGCCGCCGACAGCGCTCCGGTCATACCGCTGTCCGCAGTCTCCCACAGGCCCCAGGCCACCGACACGGAGGGCAGGCCGAGGCCGCGCCGGTGTGCCGCGAGTACGTCGAGGAACACGTTGGCGGCGGCGTAGTTGGCCTGCCCGGAGTTGCCGATCACGCCCGCCACGGAGGAGAACGTCACCAGCGGGACCTCCGGGGCCAGCTCGTGCAGGTACCAGGCGGCGTCGGACTTCGGGGCGAACACCGAGTCGAGCCGCTGCGCCGACAGCCCTTCCACCGTGGCGTCGTCAAGTACGCCCGCCGCGTGCACCACGGCCACCAGCGGGCGCTCCGCCGGGACGCCGGACAGGAGCCGGGCGAGCGAGTCGCGGTCCGACACGTCGCACGCCGCCACGGTCACCCGCGCGCCGAGCGCCTCCAGCCGGGCCACCAGGTCGCCACTCGCTTCGGGGCCGCGGCGGGAGGCCAGCAGGAGGTCCTTGGCGCCGTGCCGCTCCACAAGGCGGTGCGCCACCAGGGCGCCGAGACTGCCGGTGCCACCCGTCACCAGGACGGTGCCCGTACCGGCGTCGAACAGCTCGGGGGCGTCGGCCGTACGACGGATCAGGCGCGGGACGAGAACCTTTCCATCCCGTGCGACCAGCTGTGTCTCGCCAGCCGCGACCGCCGCCGCCACCAGTCCCCAGTCGACGGTGGCCGCGTCGACGTCCACCAGCACGAACCGCCCGGGATGCTCGGCCTGCGCCGACCGCACCAGCCCCCACACCGGCCCGGCCACCACGCCCGCCACGTCCGCTCCCCCGGGCCGGAACACACCCTTGGTCACGAACACCATCCGGCACCCGGCGAACCGCTCGTCCCCCACCCAGCCCTGCACCAGGTCGAGCGCCTGGTAGATGCCGTCGCGCACGCCGTAGGGCACGTCGTCGGCGTCGGCCTCGGGCAGGTACGGCACCAGGACGGTGCTCGGCATCTCCCCGACGGTCATCTCGGTCAGGGACGCGAGGTCGTAGTAACGCGGGGCGTCCACCGCCGCGCCGATCTCGTCGGCGAACTCGTCGTAGCCCACCACGGCCCAGCGCTGCTCGGCCGGGTCCATCGCGGACACCGCCAGGTCGATCCAGTCGAGCGTGTACGAGGCGGCGTCGGACGGGCCGCGCGTGACGGCCCCGTGCCTCGGCACCGGGCGCAGGGTCAGCGCGTCCACCCCGGCGATGCGGTCGCCCGCACTGTCATGGATGTCGAGCGAGACCCGGTCGCCGTCCCCGGCCGCGATCCGTACCCGCAACACCTCGGCGCCGAGCGCGGACACCCGCACCCCGCTCCACGCGAACGGCAGCAGCAGCGCCCCGCTGTCCTCGGCCGACTCAAGCACCAGCAGGTGCAGCGCCGCGTCCAGCAGGGCTGGGTGGAGCGTGAACAGGCCCGCGTCCGTGCGGATCGGCTCCGGCAGCGCCACCTCGACGTACGCGTCGCCGTCCACGCGCCAGGCCGCGCGCAGCCCTTGGAAGGCGGGACCGTACTCGTAGCCGCGCTCCGCGAGCCGCTCGTAAGCGTCGTCCAGGTCGATCTCGACACCGTCCACGGGCGGCCAGACGGCAAGCCACTCACCGGCGCCAACCGCGCCTGCGGTCAGGGTGCCGCTGGCGTGGCGGGTCCATCGGGCCTCGTCGTCGTCCGCCGTCCTGCCGTAGACGGTGAGGTCGCGGCGGCCCTCGGCGTCGGCGCCGCCGACCGCGAGCTGTACCTGGACCGCGCCCGTCTCGGGCAGCGGCAGCGGCGCCTCCAGCGTCAGGTCCTCGATCTCGTCGCACCCGGCCGTCGCGGCGGCCTCCAGGGCCAGTTCGACGAACGCGGTGCCAGGCAGCAGTACGCCGCCGTCCACGGCGTGGTCGGCCAGCCATGGCAGCGCGCCGCGCGACAGCCGCCCGGTGAGCAGGAACCCGTCGTCGCCCGCCACGGGCACGACCGCGTCGAGCATCGGGTGCCGCGGCCCACCGGCCCGTGGGCTCTCGTTGATCCAGTACCTGGTGTGCTCGAAGGGATAGGTCGGCAGATCCACGTGATGGTGTGGGGCCGGATCGACGGCCGCCCAGTCCACGTCGGCGCCCGCTACGTACGCCTGGGCCGCCGCCAGCAGCAGGCGCCGCCGGCCGCCGTCGTCGCGGCGGAGCGTCCCGGTGGCGCCGCCGGGGGCGCCCGTGGCCGCCAGGGTGTCCTGGATGTGGCCGGTCAGCACCGGATGCGGGCTGGCCTCGATGAACAGCGGGGCGCCGTCTCCGGCGAACGCCTTGATCGCCTGCTCGAAACGTACGGGATTGCGAAGACTGCGGAACCAGTAGTCGGCGTCCAGCCCGGTCGGCTCGACGAAGTCGGCGGCCATGGACGAGCAGAAGGCCACGTCGGTCGGCCGCGGCGCGACCTCGGCCAGGCTGGCGAGCAGTTCGTCGCGGAGCACCTCGACGTGCGGGGTGTGCGAGGCGTAGTCGATGCCGATCTTCCGAACGCGGACCGTCTCGCCGCACGCCGCCGCGAACTCGTCCAACGCGTCCAGGTCCCCGGCGACCACCGTGCTGGCCGGCCCGCTCCGCACGGCCACCCACAGGCGGTCCGCCCACGGCTCCAACCGGACCTCATCGGCGGGCAGCGCCACGGCGAGCATCCCGCCGGTTCCGCCCAGCTTGACGAGCGCCTGGCTGCGGAGCACGACCACCTTCGCCGCGTCGTCGAGCGTCAGCGCCCCGGCGACACAGGCCGCCGCGATCTCACCCTGCGAGTGCCCCACCACCGCCGCCGGATCCACGCCCAGCGACCGCCAGACCTCCGCCAACGACACCATCACCGCGAACAGCACCGGCTGGATGACCTCCGAGCCCACCAGCTCGCCCGCGCGCAGGGCCGCCACGACGGACCAGCCGGTGTACGGGGCGAGCGCGGCGTCGCAGCGGGTCATCCACTCGCTGAACACCTCACTGGAGTCCAGCAGGTCCACCGCCATGCCTGTCCACTGCGAGCCCTGGCCGGGGAAGACGAACACCGGCCGGATGTCCGGCAGCGCCGTGCCGCTGGTCACCGCCGCGTGCGGCTCACCCGCGGCCAACGCCGCCAGGGCCGCCACCAGCTCGTCCCGGTCCGCGGCCACCACCACCGCACGGTGCGCGAACCGGGCCCGGCGGGCCAGCAGGTGTCCGGCGGCGGCCAGGTCGTCTTGGGGGGCGTCGGTGGCGTAGTCGCGCAGGCGCGCGGCATGCGCTTCGAGCGCGGCCGCCGATTTCGCGGACAACGCCCAAACCAGCGGCGCCGCGGCCGTCTCGGCGTCCGCGCGCGCCGTCTCAGGGGCCGCGTACGCCGACTCGGGTGCCGCACGCCCGGTCTCGGGGACCGTGTACGCCGACTCGGGGACCGCACGCCCCGTCTCCGGGACCGCGTACCCCGTCTTGGGGGCCCGCTCCAGGATCAGGTGAGCGTTCGTGCCGCTGATTCCGAAGCTGGAGACCGCGGCCCGGGTCGGCCGGTCGTCGGGCAGTTCGACGGGCTCGGTGAGGAGTCGTACCGCGCCACCGCTCCAGTCCACGTGCGGCGTGGGCTCGTCGGCGTGCAGTGTGCGCGGCAGCGTCCCGTGTCGCATCGCCATCACCATCTTGATGACGCCGCCGACTCCGGCCGCGGCCTGTGTGTGGCCGATGTTCGACTTGAGGGAGCCGAGCCAGACGGGCCGTCCGGGGTCGCGGTCCGCGCCGTACGCGGCGATGATCGACTCGGCCTCGATCGGGTCGCCGAGCCGGGTACCGGTGCCGTGCGCTTCCACCGCGTCCACCTCGGCGGCGGCGAGCCCGGCGTCGGCCAGTGCCTGCCGGATCACCTCCTGCTGGGCCTGGCCGTTCGGTGCGGTGAGGCCGTTGCTGGCGCCGTCCTGGTTCACCGCGCCGCCCCGGATCACGGCGAGCACCGGATGCCCCTGGCGGCGCGCGTCGGACAGGCGCTCCAGCAGCAGCATCCCGGCGCCCTCGCCCCAGCCCGTACCGTCCGCGCCCGCCGCGAACGCCTTGCACCGGCCGTCGGGAGCCAGCCCCGACTGGCGGCTGAACTCGACGAAGATCCCCGGGCTGGACATCACGGTCGCGCCGCCGGCCAGAGCCAGCGAACACTCACCGCGCCGCAGCGCCTGCATAGCCAGGAAGATCGCCACCAGCGACGAGGAGCAGGCCGTGTCGGCGGTGATGGCGGGCCCGCGCAGGCCCAGCGCGTACGCGATCCGCCCGGACGCGACGCTGAGCGCGGTGCCTGTCAGCAGGTGCCCGTCGACCGTCCCCGTGGCCTGGTGCAGCCGGGGACCGTAGTCGGAGGCCATGGCGCCCACGAACACACCGGTGGCCGACCCGCGCAGCCCCGCCGGGTCGAACCCGGCCCGCTCGACGGCCTCCCAGCTGACCTCCATCAGCAACCGCTGCTGGGGATCCATGGCGGTGGCCTCGCGCGGGCTGATGCCGAAGAACGCGGCGTCGAACCGGTCGGCGTCGTGCAGGAAACCGCCGTACCTGGTGTCGCTGGTGCCCGACCGGTCGGACCCGGCCGCGAACAGCGCGTCCAGATCCCAGCCTCGGTTGGCGGGGAACTCGGTGATCGCGTCGGTGCCGGTGCTGACCAGCCGCCACAGCTCCTCGGGCGAGTCGGCTCCACCGGGGTACCGGCATCCCATGGCCACGATGGCGATCGCGTCGGGATCGTCGGCGAGGTCACCGTTGAGGCCGCCGACGAGACCGCCACCGGGGTCCCCGACGAGATCGTCTGCGGGCGCGTCGTCGAGGGGCATGGGCGTGGCGGAGTCGCTCTGATGGGCGGCGGCCGACGCTGCGGATCCGGCGTCGTCGAGGAGCGTCCGCAGATGGGCGATCAGCAGATCGGGGGTCGGGTGGTCGAACAGCAGGCTGGTCGGCAGCCGGAGCCCGGTCGCGCTCCGCAGCCGGTGCCTGAGGTCCTCCGCCGTGGCCGATTCGAGCCCGAGGTCCTTGAACGTCCTGCCCGGCTCCACACCGGCCGCGTCCTCGTACCCGAGCAACCCGGCCAGGACGGTCAGCACCAGCTCACGCACCTCACGCGGCGAAAGCCCGCCACCCACCGAACCGGGGCCATGGCCGCTGCCGCCACCTGCGGGGCCTGTTTTTGTCGTCGAGCGCCGGGTGTCCCCCGGGAGCGTCTGTGCCGTGGGGCGCCGGGCGTCGGCGGGCAGCGACGGCCAGTGGCGTTCGCGCTGGAACGCGTACGTCGGCAGCTCCACCAGCTCTGCCCCCGCCACCGGATCGGGTCCGGTCCAGTCGACCTCGGCCCCTCGCGTGTACGCCTCGGCGAGGGAGCGCCGGAACCGCGTCAGCCCGCCCTCACCCCGCCGCAGCGTCCCGATGACCGCGGCCTCACGGTCCGCTTCCTCGGCCGTCTCCTCGATCCCGGCCCCGAGCACCGGATGCGGGCTGCACTCCACGAACAGGCCGCCCTGGTGGTCGAGCGCCCGCCGGGTCGCCTGCGCGAACCTGACCGGCTGCCGGAGGCTGCGGTACCAGTAGTCGGCGTCGAGTTCGGCCGTGTCGATCGGCTCGCCGGTGAGCGTCGAGATGAACAGCGTCCCCGCACTTACCGGCCGTACGGGTGCCAGCGCCGCCAGCACCTCGTCGCGGATCTCCTCGACCTCGGCCGAGTGCGAGGCGTAGTCGACCGGGATGATCCTGGTGCGGTACCCGTCGTCGGTGAGCCGCCGCCCCAGGTCGTCGAGCGCTTCAAGTCGCCCGGAGACGACCACGGACCTCGGCCCGTTGTAGGCGGCAATGGACACGTGCCCCGCCAGCGAGCGGATCGCAGACTCGACCACGTCCAAGGGGGCGGCGATCGACATCATCCCGCCGCGCCCGGCGATCCCGGCGATGGCGCGGCTGCGCAGGGCCACGACCCTGGCCGCGTCGGGCATGGACAGCGCGCCGACGACGGTGGCGGCCGCGATCTCGCCCTGCGAGTGGCCGATCACCATCTCGGGCTCGACGCCGTACGAGCGCCACAGGCCGGCGAGCGACACCATGACGGCCCACAGCGCGGGTTGTACCACGTCGACCCGGTCGAGACCGGGCGCGCCCGGCGCCCCACGCAGCACGTCGAGCAGCGCGTAGTCGACGAACGGTTCGAGCGCTCCGGCGCACGCCTCGGCATGCGCCGCGAACACCGGCGAACCGGCGAGCAGATCACGAGCCATCTCCGGCCACTGCGACCCCTGCCCCGGAAAAACGAACACCCGGCGCCCACCAGGCACGGACCCGGTGACCACCGACCCCGTGACCACGGACTCGTCCAGTCGCCCGGCCGCCAGCGCCGCCAACCCCGCCTGCCGGTCGGTGCCCAGAAGCACCGCCCGGTGCTCGAACACGGCGCGACTCCGCAACAACGCCAGCGCCACAGCACCGCCCTCGACACCGGTATGGGGCCCGACGTGTGAGCCAGCAGGCGAGCCGACCGGCGGGCCGACGTGGGCGAGCAGCCGCTCGGCCTGGGCGCTGAGAGCTCGGGCTGAGCGTGCCGACAGCACCCAAGGCGTGTCCTCGCTCGCCGACCGAACCCCGTACTCGCTCCGCGGCGCCTCCCCGAGCACCAGGTGGCAGTTCGTGCCGCCCATCCCGAACGAGCTGACGCCCGCGACGAGCGGCCGGTCGGCGCGCGGCCACGGGCGGGTGTCGCGTACGACCTCCAGCCTCAGCTCGTCCAGCGGGATGTCCGGGTTGGCCGTCTCGAAGTTCAGGCTGGGCGGCAGTTCGCGCTGCTCCAGGCTCAGTACGACCTTGACCAGGCCCGCGATCCCGGCGGCGCCTTCGAGGTGTCCGATGTTGGTCTTCACCGATCCGACCAGCAGCGGCGACTCGCCATCCGCATGGTCGGGGCCGTAGGCGGCGCCGAGGGCGGCGGCCTCGATCGGGTCGCCGACCTTCGTGCCGGTGCCGTGCAGCTCGACGTACTGGACGTCGCCCGGCTCCACGCCGGCGCGCTCGCAAGCCAGCCGGATGACCTCCTCCTGCGCCCGCCGGCTCGGCACGGTGAGTCCGTCGCCGCCGCCGTCGTTGTTGACGGCGCCGCCGAGGATCACGCACCGGATGGGGTCGCCGTCGGCGAGCGCCGCGGACAGCGGCTTGAGTACGACGAGCGCCCCGCCCTCTCCGCGCACGTAGCCGTTGGCCCGGCCGTCGAAGACGTAGCAGCGGCCGTCCGGCGACAGCGCGCCGAAGTTGCCGATGGCGGCGGTGGTCTCGGCCAGCAGGTTGAGGTTCACGCCGCCCGCGAGTGCCAGCCCGGTCTCGCCGCGCCGCAGGCTCTCGCAGGCCATCTGTACGGCCAGCAGCGACGAGGACTGCCCGGCGTCGAGCGTCAGGCTGGGCCCCCGCAGGCCGAGGAAGTAGGAGACGCGGTTGGCGATGATCGCCCGGTTCGCCCCGGTGTAGGCGTGTCGTCCGAGGCCATCGGCCCCCACGCGGTCCTGCAGCGCCGCGTAGTCGTTGGAGATCGCCCCCAGGAAGACCCCGGCGCCGCTCCCGCTCAGCCGGGAAGGCAGCACGCGCGCGCTCTCCAGCGCCTCCCAGGCCAGCTCCAGCACGAGCCGCTGCTGGGGGTCCATCGCGGCGGCCTCGTTCGGCGAGATCCCGAAGAAGGCGGCGTCGAAGCGGTCGACCTCGGAGAGGAAGCCGCCACGCCGGTACGCCGCAGCCGACCCGTCCGACCGGTCCCCGGCCGACCCGTCCGGCCACCGGCCCTCGGGCACGGCCGTCACAGCGTCCACGCCTTCGCGCAGCAATTGCCAGAACCGTCCGGGATCGGCGGCCTGAGGAAGCCGGCAGGAAACACCGACCACGGCGACGGGCTCCACGGCGGACGAAACGCGACCGGTCCGCGACCGGCCGGCTTCCCCGGCCGTCATGCCGTTTGGCTGAATCGACTCACCAACCATCAATGCGCCACCTCAAGCTTCGGGCATCACCAACAAGACAGTGCCGGTTTCCATAAAGACGATCGCTTTGAATAGTTGCTGTGACCCTAATCGCCGCGCCCTTTCCGGACCACGGCCACGGGCTGGCACATTGTTTCCGGCAGAAGCTGTCAGCGCGGGCGCGTTGACATAGGTGTAGGCGGTTCGCATCCTGTGTGGGACAGGTAGCGACATTGGCCTGAGACTTCTGCCGAGCCGAAATAGATAAAGCCTTTTACCGGGCGCTCGGTGCGATCCGCAGTACGTGCGCGGTGGAGAGCCGTCGGCGGGGCCACTGTCAGCGGTCCGCAACAGCTCACGAGGAGACCACATGCCCGTCGACGCCCCCCTGAGCAATGGCCAGCTATGGAGCTGGCGAGAAGTGGAGCGTTACCCCGAGGACTGGATGCGGGACGCCAACCTGCCCACGACCTGGGACCTGCGCGGCCTTCCCCTGGACCGGGTCACGACGGCGTTGCGGCGGCTCGTCGACCGGCACGAATGCCTGCGCACCACCTACCACGTACGAGACGGACAACCCGTGCAGCGCGTCCACCGGACGGTGACGCCGCCGGTCGAGCACGTGGACCGCGCGGTCACCGACCGCGGCGACCCGGAGCGTACGAAGGAGCAGCTGGCCACGATTCCGTTCCCGATGACCGACGCGCTGCCCTGGCGCGGCGTGCTCGTCACGACCGACGGGGCCCCGGTCTTCCTGGCGTTGTCGTTCTCCCACCTGATCGTGGACGTGTGGTCGATCCATCATCTGCAGGACCAGTTCCGCGCCCTGGTGGTCGACCCGGATGCCGACGCGCAGATGGGTCCCACCCTGCGCGAGCTGGCCCAGCAGCAGCGCGACGAGTCGTGGCGCGGCCAGCAGGAGAGCTCAGAACGCTACTGGCGGCGCGTGCTCACCGACGGCCTGATGGACGAGCTGCCCACGCTCCCCGCCCGCGCCGAGCGGAACCGGATCGAGGCCACGCTGCACTCACGCCGCCTGGGCGGGCTCGCCGCCGAGGCCGCCAAGCGCCATGGCGTGACACCGCCCGCGGTGTTGATGGCGTTCATCGCCGCCGGCCTGGCCCGGCACACCGACACCGACCGGGTCACGATGAGCCTGATGGCCTCCAACCGGTTCGCCGAGGAGCACCAGCACGTCGTCGGCACCATGAACCAGCTCATCCCGGTCAGCGCCACCGTCGATCCGGGCGCCACGCTGGCCGAGCACGTCAAGCGCTGGCACTGGGCGAGCGCGCGCACGTACCGCTACTCCTGCTACGACTTCGACCGCGTCGCCGCGCTGGCCGCCGACGCGGCCACGCACAGCGGGCAGGAGCCGGGGCACGACTGCTGGTTCAACCACCTGTTCCGCAGCTGGTTCAACTACATGCAGATCGACCGCGCCCCGCTGAACCCCGCCGACCCGACCCCCGCCGAGCTGGTCTGGACGCCGCTGGCTCAGCAGTACGGTCAGGCGTTCCGGGTGCGGGTGGCGGTCCAGGGCGGTCTCACCAGCGTCATGCTGCTCGCGGATCCGACGATCATCCCGCCCGAGGCCGTGACCGACATCCTGCGGGCGATGGCGCTCGGCGTACAGCTCGCGGCGACCGATCCGGAGACGTGCCTGAAGGACCTGTGGAGCGCCAGGAGCGAGGGCCTGCCGCCGTCGCTGTTCCCCTCTGAGGTACCGGCGCCGCCGCACTAGACGTCCGTGGGCCGGCGCGACAGCCCCCGCCGCGCCGGCCCACGGATCCCGCTCACAGCGACAAAGCACCCGCCAAAGGGCCCGCAGTGACACTGCGGGCCTGCTTTCATTCCGGGCTCAGACCAGCACCTCGACGGGCGCCGGGTGGCTCAGGAACGCGGTGGGGCTCGCTGTCAGCCCGTACGCACCGGCCTGGAACAGCACGATCAGATCCCCCACCCCCACCTTGGGCAGCGAGACGTCGTCCCCCAGCAGGTCGAGCGGCGTGCACAGGCAGCCGACCACGGTCACGGGCTCCTCGGGCGGGTCGTCCATCCGGTTCCCCACCGCGATCGGGTAGTTGCGCCTGATCACCTGGCCGAAGTTGCCCGAGGCCGCGAGCTGGTGGTGCAGGCCGCCGTCCACGACGACGAACACCTTGCCGCGCGACTCCTTGCGGTCCACCACGCGCGTGACGTACACGCCGGCCTCGCCGACCAGATAGCGCCCCAGCTCGACGACGAGCCGCGCCTCCGGCAGCCGCGGCTGGACCAGCGCGTCGACCAGCCGCGCCAGGTTGTCGCCGATCGGGCCGAGGTCGAGCGGCCGGTCGCGCAGCGCGTACGGGATGCCAAAGCCGCCGCCGATGTTGACGTAGCGCACGGGCCCGGGCGCCGCGTCCGCGAAGCCGAGAATCAGCTCGACGGTACGGCGCTGCGCCTCGCAGATGTTGTCGACCCGCAGGTTCTGCGACCCGGCGAACACATGGAAACCTTGAAAATCGAGGTCAACACCGGTCAGCCCGGCCAGGACGGCGGGGATCCGCTCCGCGTCGATGCCGAACTGCTGCGGCCCGCCGCCCAGCCGCAGGCCGGACCCGCGGATCGCGAAGTCGGGATTGACACGCAGCGCGACCCGCGCGGGCACGCCCACGGCGGCACTCGCCGACCGGACCCGTTCCACCTCCAGCTCGGACTCCAGCTCGACGGTGACGCCGGCGGCGACCGCCTGCGTCAGCTCGGCCATGGACTTGCCGGGCCCGGCGAAGCTGATCCGCGAGGCGGCCGCCGGGGTGTCGAGGGCGTGCCGCATCTCCTGCGCGGAGGCCACGTCGAAGCCGTCGACCAGGCCGCTCATGTGCTGGAGCAGGGCCGGCATCGGATTGGCCTTGACCGCGTAGCTGAGCTCGACGTCCTCGGGCAGGGCCGCGCGTACCGACGCCACCCGCCGGTTGACCAGCTCCCGGTCATAGGCGAAGAACGGCGTGCTCCCCACGCGGGCGGCCAGCCGCTCCACAGGGATACCGCCCACGGTGAGCTGGCTGTCGTACCTGCCGTACCAGCCGCTCGGGATGGCGGTCACCAGGTCACCGACCTGCGCAGCTCCGTACGGTCGAACTTGCCGTTGCCCGATCTCGGCAGCCGGTCGCGCGCCACCACCCGGCGCGGGACCATGTAGCGCGGCAGGTCGCGTTCGAGCGCCTTGACCAGCGTCTCGGTGTCGCACGACGCGCCGCCCGGCCCGCTGACGACGAGCACCACCTGCTGGCCGAGCGTGTCGTCGGCGACGCCGAACGCCACCGCCTCGCCCACCAGCCCGGTGGCGTAGGCCGCCTCCTCGATCTCGCTGGGGCTGACCCGGTATCCGGAAGTCTTGATCATCTCGTCGGTACGTCCCACGAAGTAGATGAATCCCTCGTCGTCGCGGTAGGCGACGTCGCCTGACCAGACCGCGAGCTCGCTCCCCCATGGGCTGCCGCCCGGCGGGTAGGGGCGGAACCGTTCGGCGGTGCGTTCGGGGTCGTTCCAGTAGCCGAGCGCCACGAGCGCGCCACGGTGCACGATCTCCCCCTTCTCGCCGGGCTCGCAGACGCCGCCGTCCGGGCGTACGACGAGGATCTCCGCGTTGGGAATCGCCTTCCCGATCGAGTCGGGCCGGCGGTCGACCTGCTCGGGGTCGAGGTAGGTGGAGCGGAAGGCCTCCGTCAGCCCGTACATGAGGTACGGCCTGGCCTGCGGGAACGTCGCCCGCAGCGAGTCCAGCGCGGGCTTGGGCAGGCGCCCGCCGGTGTTGGCGAAGTAGCGCAGGCGACGGGTGGCCGCCTCCGGCCAGGTCTGCGTGGCGAGCTGCAGCCACAGCGGCGGTACGCAGGTCAGCCCGGTGACGCCGTGGCGGGCGCACAGGCGGACGACCGCGCCGGGCACCAGGTAGTTCATCAGGACGACGTGCGCGCCCGCGATGAAGGAGGTGGTGAGCTGGCTGAAGCCGGTGTCGAAGCTCAGGGGGAGCACGCCGAGCACCACGTCGTCGCGGGTGTGGCCGAGGTAGTGGGCGACGCTTTGGGCGCCGGCGAGCAGGTTGCGGTGCGACAGGACGACGCCCTTGGGGTTGCCGGTGCTGCCCGAGGTGTAGAGGATCGCGGCCACGTCGGCGTCGATCGCCTCCTCAGAAGCCGGTACCTCGTCGTCGGAGGCGCACAGCTGGGACCAGGTCGTGATCGGCAACGGCTCTGGGACGCGCGGCCGGTCGCCGATGAGGATCAGGTGACGCAGCGACTCCACCTCCTGGAGCCGGGCGCCGACCAGGCGGTGCCGCTCGACCGAGGTGACCACCGCGACCGCCCCGCAGTCGGCGGCCACGTAGCCCACCTGCTGCGGCTTGAACAGCGGATTGACCGGGACGAACACCCCGCCGGCCGCGGACACGGCGAACATGGCGACGACGGTCTCGATCCGCTTCTCCAGGTAGACGACGACCCGCTCACCCCGGCGCAGCCCGAGACGGCGCAGCCCGCTCGCGGCTTGGCCGACGCGGCGGGCCAGCTCGCCGTAGCTGAGCGTTTCGTCCTGGTACGTCACGGCGGGGCGATCAGGGTCGCCGCACCGCACCACGTCGTCGACTCGCGTCAGCATCGGCGATCCTCACACTCGTAACGGCGCTCGCTCATCACCGACGGTTCCTTGGGGGTGAATGAGCGCGGACAGGGCCTGCCACAGCGAGCCGACGGTGTCGAACGTCTCCTCGTTGAGGAGGTCGTCGGGCAGCTCGATGTCGTAGCGGTCCTCGATGTCGGCCAGCAACCGCACGACCCCCATCGAGTCGAGCCCGAGGCCCGCCAGCTCGTCGGAGGCGGAGAAGTCGCCCGCGTCCGCGTACGGCAAATGCGAGCGCAGAATATTCTGAAACTCGGGTGGTATTTCCAACATAGTCACCGCGCCACCTCAGGCCGAAAGCCGAGCCGCTCCATGCTGTTCGCTCCGAGCTTGGCCGAATGCGCGACGACGCGTCAAGACCGCCATTCTCGAAAAGCCGCCGCAGCCATTGGCAGGTAATCGCCTTCCGGAGCCGGTCATCGGCGCCCGGTTGTCGCACCCCTGACCGGCGCAGATTATGAAACACATTAACCGGCGACCGGCGCACATGGGGAGGCTGAGTTGTCCGCCGCGAAGAACGCGAATCTGTGCTGGGGCCAGCGTTACATGTGGCTGAAATACCACCGGCTGCCGCCGGGCGAACGGCATGACACGCACATCGTGCTGCGGCTCGCCATCCCGCACGACGTCACGGTGGCGAACTGCCGCGCGGCGATCAACTACCTGACGCGCCGCCACGAGTCGCTGCGGACCACGTACCACCTCGACCCCGGGCCGGAGCCGCGCCGGCAGGTGCACCCGCCGGCCGCGCTGCCGATCCTCCTGGCGACCACCGAACGCGACGGCACCCCCGCTCCCGCCGAGATCGTCGAACGGCTCGGCACCACCGACTTCCGCCTCGACACCGACTGGCCGATCCGCGCCTGCGTCATCACCACGGGCGGCGTCCCCAAGCAGATCGTCCTGGTGCTCAACCATCTGGCCGTGGACGCGTGGACGGTCCGGGAGATCAAGCGCGAGCTCACCGTCCAATGCGCCGGCTTCAGCTCCCGGCGACCGGCCGCGCTGGAACCCGTCCGCAACCAGCCGTCGGACCTGGCCCGGCACGAGTCGTCGGCCGAGGCCACCGCCGTGGCGGCCCGCTCCCTGGCGTACTGGGGCACGGAGATAGGCCGTCTCCCGGCCGACCCGTTCGCCGCCCGACGCACCCCCGACGGCGACCCGACGCTCCCCGACCGCGAGCCGGTCGCGCTCGACGGCAGACCGCTGACGCCTGATCGTGAGCCGGTGGCGCGGAGTGCGACCCTGACGTCTCCTTCGCTGCTCGACGCCGTGCGGCGGATCGCCGCCGCGGACCAGGTGTGGCCGTCGCTGGTCCACGTGACCGCGTACACCGCCATGATGGCCGCCTACACCGGCCTCGGGACGGTCGCGCACCTGTCGTTCTCCGGCAACCGCGAGCCCGGCCCGTACGCGGGCGTGATGACGTGCATGTTCGCGCCGATGCTGGTGACCGTCGACTGCCACGACGACCCGACGTTCGCGGAGCTGCTGCGCCGGGTGGCCGAGCGTTTCGAGCTCGCCCGGACGCACTCGTCCGTGCCCTACGACCAGGTCGTGGAGCTGGTGTCGCGCGAGGGATCGCGGCGTGGCCGGCCGGTACGCCTCGGGTCGGAGGTCAACTTCATCAAGCAGCGCTCCAGCGAGGCCCGGGCCCGGCGCACCACGTTCGCCTGGAAGACGGTGCCGACGGCTTGGGCGTATGAGGAGATGGACACGTACTTCAGGATCGACGAGTGGCGTGACGCGGTCGTCGTCGGCTTCCACGCCCGGTCCTCGGTCATGGGAGCCGGTGACATGGAGCGCTTCCTGCGCGGCTACGAGACCGTCCTGCTCGCCGGTGCCGACATCCGGATCAGCGACGTCACGCGCCTCGCCGCCTTCAGCGCACCGGCGACCCGCAGCACACCCGCCCCCGACACAACACCCGAGAGCGCCCCCGAGGCCGAGCAGGCGCTCGCCGAGGTCGTCCGGCAGGTGAACGGGCTCGGCGAGGTGGATCTGTCCGACAGCTACACGCTCGCCGGCGGCCGGGCCCTGCGGATCCCCCGGGTCCTGGCCCTGCTGGCGGCCCACGGATGGGCGGGCGCCTCCGTCCACCACCTGACCGGCCCCCAGCCGCTGCGGGCGCTGGCCCGCAAGCTGACCCCTGAGATCACCCCGGAAGCCGTCATCGAGTCTCCGAGGCACGTACTCACCCAGCCCTGACCCACCCTGGAGTGGTCCACCATGACAGACGCGCTCGCCGCCCGAGTATCCAAGAGCCACCAGCTCGTCGGCTCCGAAGAGGAGCTGCGCCGGCTGATAGACCGTGAGCTGACCGCCTCCGGCATAGAGAACCTGGTCGTCATGGGCGGCCATTTCATGCTTTTCGAGGACGAGGGGAAGCTCGTCCCCGGCGTCATCGGGGCGCAAGAGTCCGATGTGATGCGGCGTCGGATAGCCGGCCGGGTGGGGATCTTCCCGGAGTACAGCTGGCAGCTGTCGACCGACCTCCTCAAGTCGTACGCGCGGACCCGCACCGACGCACGGCTGCTCCTGCTGGTCAACGACTGGCAGTACGTCCCCACGTCGGGCCGCCCGGCGAGCGAGCTGCGGGCGGAGTTCTTCGAGCGCTTCACCGGGCTGCCAGCGGAGTACGAGCGGATCCTGGGCGAGGCCGGATTCGGGACTGACCGCGTGCTGCCGAGCCGCAAGCACCCGCTGGCCTTCCCCGAGACCTGGCTCAAGTACCGCTTCCAGAAGGCCGCCGACCGGTTCGTCAAGCAGGGGCGGCTGGAGAAGCGGTTCCTCGACTCGGGTACGAAGGACACCGAGGTGGCCTTCCTCGACGACGAGGGCAACTACCGCACGCTGATCAGCTGCGGCATCACCGGATGCGCCGGCGAGATCACCGAGATGATCTCCGAGGTGCACAACGCCGGCTACCGGGCGATCGTCATCTTCGCGCCTGGCGAGTGTCTCGCACCCGTCCAGACGGGCGTCGACATCGCCCTGGAGCTCTACCGCCTGTCGGACATGCTGGTGATCATCGCCGACCCCGGCGGGAGCGGGGAGATGTCCACGGACGAGATCTACTCGAAGCTCGTGACGGTCAGCACGTTCAGGAGCTGACGCGGCGCGAGACGGACCACCGAAAGTGACGGGCCGCCCATGAAGATCATTTATCTGGACAACTGCGCCACCACCCGCGTGGACGACGAAGTGGTCGACGCGATGCTGCCGTACCTGAGAGAGGACTTCGGCAACCCGTCCTCGCCGCACGTCCTCGGCAAGCGGGCCCGCCGCGCGGTGGACCTCGCCGCCGTGTCCGTGGCCGAGCTCCTGGGCGCCGATCCGCGCGGCATCGTCTTCACCTCCGGCGCGACCGAGAGCAACAACATCGCGCTGCTGGGCATGTTCGCCCATGAGGAGCGCGCGCCCGTCAACGCGCTGTTCTGCCCGACCGATCACAAGTCCGCGCTGGCCATCGGCCGGGCGCTGGCCGGGCGGGGCATCGAGACCCGCACGATGGCGGTACGCCAGGACGGGCTGATCGACCTGACCCGGCTGGCCGACCAGCTCGACGTCCACTCCCGCGTCGCCACGGCCGCCCTGGTCAACAGCGAGATCGGCACCATACAGCCGATGTCGGAGCTGGCCGCGCTCTGCCACGAGGTCGGCTGCCTGCTGCACGTGGACGCCGCCCAGGCGGCCGGCCGGATCCCGATCGACGTGGTCGAGGCCGGCGTGGACACGCTGTCCATTTCCGGGCACAAGGTGCGCGGCCCGAAGGGCATCGGCGCCCTGTACGTGCGGCCCGGCGTGCGCCTGCGGCCGATCACGTACGGCGGCGGCCAGTACGAGCTGCGCAGCGGGACCATCCCGACGCACCTCGTGGTGGGGCTGGGCAAGGCGTGCGAGCTGGCGCTGCGGCGGCTCGACGACGACTGGATGCGGGCCGTACGGCTGCGCGAGGCGGCCCTCGAACTGATCACCACCCGGCTCCCGGGAGTACGGATCAACGGCGATCCGCTCAACGGAGTGCCTCATGTGCTCAACCTGGTGCTGCCCGGGGTCCGGGGGGAGAGCCTGGTCTCCAGCCTGCGTACCGTGGCCGTGTCCACCGGGTCCGCGTGCAACTCCGACTCCCAGGAGCCGTCACACGTCCTGACGGCGATCGGGGTGAGCGCCGAGGACGCGAACAGCTCCATCCGGATGTGCCTCGACCCGCGCATGGCGTTCGACGAGCTGGTGCGGGGTGTGGAGCTGGTCTGCGAGCGGGCCCTGGACCTGGCCGAGGTGTCGGTCGCGATGCAGGCCACATGACGTACGGCAGCGGGCCCGCCGGGGGCGGGCCCGCACAGACGACCGAACACTTGTCATGCCCCGTTGGGCAGGAACTTCCTGGCCGCCTGCACCCCGGCCTGGAATCGGCTGGTCGCGTCGAGGTCGCGCATCAGGGTGGCGATGTGCCGGCGGCAGCTGCGTACCGACATGCCCAGCTTGCGTGCCACGACCTCGTCGGTGTAGCCCTTGGCCATCAGCGCCGCGATGGCCTGCTGCAGGTCGTCGGCCACGTCGGCGTACCCGGCCTCGACGCCCTCCAGCGGCGTGGCCGTCTCCCACAGGTGGTTGAACAGGTCCAGCAGGAACTGCGCGACCCCGTGGTTGTGCACCCGCGCCACGTTGGTCTCCCCGTCCGACAGCCCGAACAGCACCACCAGCGACCGGTCGAACACCACGGCCGAGCGCGGGATGTGGCTGACGGTGCACACCGAGGCCCCCGCGTCGGTCAGCTTCTTCATCCGCATCCGGGTGGCGAGATCGGCCCGGTTGCGGTGCTGGCAGATGATGCGCACGGTGATCCCCCGCCCGAGCAGCGGTGAGTACGCCTGCGACAGCTCGTCCGCGTCCGTCAAGCTCGACTGGAGCACCAGCACCTCGTCCCGGCACGAGTCGCCGGCCGTCTTGAGGAAGCCCCGGACCTCCATCGACCCCACCAGATACTCGATCGCGCTGGGCGCCGAGGTCCCGCCGGTGTAGTCCTGCCGGAACACGCTGATCCGCTCGCGGATCTGGTCGATCAGCTCCCGGCGCTGGTAGATCTCCCGTTCGACGGAGGAGACCAGCGAAGCCGCGGCCACCTCGGGATCCACGGGGACGAACCGGCGGCCCGCCCTGTCCTCCATCATGAGCAGCCGGTTCTCCACCAGATGGGCCACCGCCTCGTGCATCTCATGCAGGCCAATGCCGAGATCGACGGCGGCCACCTCAAGCGCCTCGATCGCGCCCTTGCGGGCCGCGTAACGATAAACGTCGGTGGCGTGGTCGCCGCCCACTGGGGCCATTCCCGGAAAGAACGGAATAGTCGTCATCATGGTCTCCCATCAACTCAACGGAACTCTCAGGTGAAGGTTCGGGTGCGGCGGTTGAACAGGAACAGCGACAGGCCGAGCAGCGCCGCCGCCATCCCGGAGAGCACGGCCACCTCGGGGAGCACCGTGCCGATGCCCGTGCCCGGCTTGGTCAGCGCCAGCAGCGCGTCCATGCCCCAGGCGTGCGGGAACAGATAGCCGAGCGAGTTGAGGAAGTCGCCCGCCGACTCCCTGGGCCACAGGCAGCCGCCCAGCATGCCGAGCACGATGCCCAGCGGCGGGCCGATGGCGGGCGCCTGCGAGGGCGAGCGTACGAGGCTGCCGACCAGGATCGCGGCACCGGTCGCCACCAGCGAGAACGAGCCGACCACCGCGGCGACGCCCAGCGGGTCACCCCACGACACGCCGAACACCAGCGAGCTGACCACCATGATCAACAGCGACTGCGCGACGGCCACGACGAACCTGCTCAGCGCCTCCCCCGCGAGCACCGACCGGCGCCTGACAGGGGCGGTGAGCGCGCGCTGGATCATCCCGAGCCGCCTGCTCTCGGCGAGCGCGGCGGCCACGGCCATGGAGTTGATGAAGGTGAACAGCAGCAGGTTGGCCGGGGCCGTGTAGGCGAAACCCCTGGGTGTGGCGCCGGGCGTACCGGAGCCGACGACCGCGACGCGGCCCGAGTCGGCCTGTGCCTCGCGCACGCGCGCGGCGGCCTGCGCGGGCGTGGCGCCCGCGGCCTCGACGGCCCTGGTGGCCTCGAGTACGGCGGCCACCCGGCCGACCGCGACGTCCACGGCGCTGCGGGCCGCCATGCCGCTGCCGTTCATCTGGGTCATGACGAGTTCGAGCTTGGTCGAGCCGGCCGGGATCACCAGCCCGGCGGCGAGGGACCCTTCGCGTACGCCCGACTGGAGGTCCTGCTTGGTCGCCACGGTCGTGATGGCGAGGTCGGGGTGCGCGCGCAGCTCCTTGAGCACGGCGGCCGAGAGGGGGTCGGAGCCATCGGCCACGACGCCGACGGGCAGCTTGGCCGCCCCCACGGCGCCCCCGCCGAGCGCCATGCCGACGAACACGATGTTGACGAACGGCATGATCACCATGAAGAACAGGCCGACCTTGTCGCGGGAGAGCCGGCGCAGGTTCGCCGCCACCAGCGCGAGGATGGGACGTGGCCTGATCCGAATCCGCACGGCCTCTTGTGGCCTCATCCGAGCAGCCCCTTCCTGAAGCCGGCCGCGGCCAGGCCGCCCGCCACCAGCGCGATCGCGCACAGCACGCCGATCGGGACGATCACCGTGGTCAGTCCCCCGCCGGAGCCCGCGAGCCGGATCAGCCCGGTCGACGTCCAGCCGTTCGGGGTGAGCAGCGCCACCTTCTGCAGGAAGCCGGGCAGGTTGTACAGCGGCACCAGGCTGCCGCCGAAGAACGCCATCACGAACGAGACGACCATGGTCACCCCGTCGGCCTGGGCGTCGGTCTTGGCCCGGCTGGCCACCAGCATGGTGATCGCGGCGGCGGCGAGCACGTGCGCGACCAGCAGCGCGAAGACCGCCACCGGGTCACCCCAGCTGGTGCCGAAGATGAGCGAGGAGGACGCCCAGGTGGCGACGACGCTGACCACGCCCAGCCCGAACCCCACCATGGCCTTGCCGGCGATCGGCGTCCACTGCGGGATCGGCCCGGCCCGCATCCGGTCGAGCGTGCCCTGCCGCCGCTCGGTGAGCAGGCTCCTGAACGAGGCGCCCACCACGAAGAAGGCGAACAGGGCGGCCATGCCGGAGCCGTAGTACACCGACAGGTCGATCTTGCCGCCCTCCATGGGGTCGTCGGCCAGGCTCAGTCCGGGCCCGGCGGCGCCGTTACGCTCCACCAGCTCCTTCACCCGGTCACCGGGCACGCCGTACGCCAGCGAGGCGCGGACCGCGAGCGTGCGGGCGTCCACCACCGAGGAGATGCGGTCGACGATGGCGTTCGCCACCACGCCGGCCAGCGGCGACTCGGCGGAGGTGAGCACCGCGACCTGACCGCCCGAGCCCGCGCCGACGCTCTTCGTGAACCCCTGCGGGAACACGATGGCCGACCCGATGTCACCGGCGTCGAGCGAGCGCTGCGCCTCCTGCCTGCTGGGCAGGTCGCGCAGCGTCAGCGTGCCCTTGAGCTGCTCGTTGGACATGACCTCCCGCCGCACACTGGCGGAGAACTCGCCGCGGTCGAGGTCGACGAAGCCGATCGTGGCCCGTAGCGGCGGGTCGTCCCCGCCCAGGGCGAGGCCGAACAGGGTGGCCAGCGCGATGGGCACGATCAGCGCGACCACCAGGGCCGTTCCATCGCGTAGGCGGGTACGCAGTTCCAGCGCGGCGACGGACAGAAGGGGTCTCAGCATGATCAGTCCCGCAGCTTGCTGCCGGTGAGGTGGAGGAAAGTGGCCTCCAGGTCGGGTTCGATGACCTCGACGGCGGTCACGGTGGCGCGGCCGTCCACGGCGGTGATGATCGCGGGCAGCACGTACCGGCCGCCTTCCGCGAGCAGCCGCACCGAGCCGGTGCCGGTCCTGACCGCCTCGACGACGCCTTCCAGCGCCTGGAGCTTGTCGAACGCGCCGTCCACGTCGCCGTCCAGGATCAGCTCGATCTTGTCGGCGCTGCCGACCATGGCCACGAGCTCGTGGCGGGTGCCCTCGGCGACGATCCGGCCGTGGTCGATGATCCCGACCCGGTCGCAGACCCGCTCGACCTCCTCCATGTAGTGCGAGGTGTAGAGCAGGGCCATGCCGTCGGCGACCAGCCGTTCCACGCCGTCGAGGATGGCCTTGCGGCTCTGCGGGTCGACGCCGACGGTCGGCTCGTCGAGGATGAGCACCTCGGGCCGGTGCAGCAGGGCCGCGCCGATGTTGATCCGCCGCTTCATGCCGCCCGAGTACGTGCCGAGCTTGCCGTCGGCCCGATCGGAAAGCCCGACCAGGTCGAGCACTTCGCTGATGCGCGCCGCCAGCTCCCGTCGCGGCAGGCCGAACAGCCGGCCGAAGAAGCGCAGGTTCTCCCGCCCGGTCAGCTCCGGGTAGAGCGCGATCTCCTGCGGTACGTAGCCGATCTTCGCCTTGGCCGCCAGCGGCTCGGCGGCGAGGTCCGTGCCGCATACCGTCACGTTCCCGGTGCCGGGCTTGAGCAGGCCGACGAGCATGGAGATCGTGGTCGTCTTGCCCGCGCCGTTCGGCCCGAGCAGGCCATACGCCTCGCCGGGGGCGATGGCGAACCCCACGTCCTGTACGGCGAGCACGTCGCCGAACCGCTTGCTCAGGCCGGTACATGCCAGGGTGGCGGTCATCGGCCCCACCCGTCCGGCTCGCCCTTGTCGCTGGTGTTGCCCGCGCAGACCTGGCGTTCCAGGTCGACGCCGAGCTGGTGGTCGAGCGGGCTGTTGCCGGTCACCCGGTTCCACAGGATGTGGTTGTCCACGGCGTCGTCGCCTCCCCAGTCCTTGGACGAGCCCATGACGAACGCGGCGCCCATGACCGACTCGCCGCTGGGATGGTTGTCGTGGATCCGGTTGTCCACGACGCTGACCCGGTGCGTCCCGATCAGCGCCAGGCCCACACCGGAGATCGGCGGGCCCGCGGCCCCCAGCGCGTCGGGGGCGTCGCCGCCCGCGGCCAGGCCGTTGCCGTACAGGTCGTTGCCCGAGACGAGGCAGTCGCGCACGCCGCCGTCGGGCTCGCCCTCGTAGGTCTGGTTGAGCATCAGCAGCCCGGCGGCGTTGCCGTGGCAGGAGTTGCGCAGCACCCGGACGCGGGAGGAGTTGTCGACGAAGATCCCGAAGGCGTTGGCGAAGCTCTCGTTGTCCGCCACCAGGCCATCGGCCTCGGGGCAGAAGCTGAGCGCGATGCCGCCGTACTGGCTGCCTGACGTGGTGCAGCCGGTCACCTCGCATCGGCTCGACTCGCGCACGTAGACGCCCCAGACGGCGTTGCCGGCCGTCTCGACGTTCCGTACGGTCAGGCCGGTCACGGTGTGGGCGTAGATCCCCGCGCCGGTCGAGCCGCGCACGCTCAGCCCGGCTATCGTGACGTCGCGGACGCCGTGCAGGCTGATGCCGCTGATGACGTCCGCCGCCGCGTCGTGCAGCTTCGGGATCCCCGCCGGGACGGCGTCTCCCGGGACCAGCACCGTACGGCCCGCCCCGGCGCCGGTCAGCGTCACGCCGTGGTGCCTGATCCAGACGTTCTCCGCGTACATGCCCGCCGCCAGCTCGATCGTCGCTCCGGCGCCCGCCTCGTCCAGCGCCCGCTGGATCGATTCACCGGGCTTCACCTGGGACATCCTGGGTCTCCCTCCCTGTCGCCGAAACCGCCGTAGACGTCGCCGTCACCGTCGGCGTATCCGTCGCCGATGCTGTCGGCATACACGTCGCCATCACCGTCGCCGAGACCGTCGGCGTACACGATGGCCAGGGAGACGAGCAGCCCCGCGCCCATCCCCCACCGGGCCGCCCCGGCCACCCGGCTCCGGCGCGGCGCCAGCCGTACCAGGGCCGCCTGCTCGCTCGCACCCCGGACGGCGAAGGACGAGCCGCCCGTCAGCGCGAGCCCGGTCGAGGCGGTCAGCTCCGCGGCCGCCTCGTCGAGCAGCCGCCGCGCCCAGGCGGCGGGCCGCCCGGCGCGGGCCTCGAAGTCGTGCCAGGTGAAGCCGGGCGGACGCCCGCCCACCGCCTTGATGAAGCTCTCCTTGACGGAGAAGGCCACCTCCTCAGCGCCCAGCTCGCGCTCGGCGGGCGTGGTGAGGTGCTCGGTGAACACGGCACCACCGCGCCCGGCCGCCCTGGCGAGCCGGTCCGCGTCCACAATGTCCACCCCGACCAGCACGGGAGGGAACATGGGAGGGGTGGCCGGCCGCATAAGCTGTTGCCCGCCAGACAGCGTCATGCCGCGACCTTCGCGCAGCGGGCCACGAATGGTTCGAGCACCGCGTTGTACTCGTCCGGCCGCTCGATCATCGGAATGTGCCCGCTCTCCTCGACCACCACCACGTCGTTCTGCGGATAGTCGGCCAGCAGCTCCAGCCAAGGGCCGACCGGCGTCATCCGGTCGTGCCTGCCCCAGACGTACAGGGACGGGCAGCGGACCTTGTCCAGGGCCGGCTTGACCTGGTAGCGGCGGGTGGCCTTGAGGCTGCGGGCCATGCTGACCATGGACTCCGGCTGCCGGAGCATGGTGCCGACCTCGTCCATCTGCGCCCGCGTGAAGTAGAGCTCCGTACCGTGGAAGAGCGCGGACACCATGCGGACGCCGAAGTCGTCGCCGAACGGCTGCACGCTGGCCCGGCGGTCGAAGCTCAGCCCGACGTCGGGGTCGGGGGTCAGTCCGGGGGCGCCGCTCACCACGATGCCCTTGATCCGCTCGGGGCGGCGGCCGGCCAGGTCGATGGCGACCAGGCCGCCGAGCGAGTTGGCGCAGAGGACCAGATCCTCGACGCCGGCCTCGTCGCAGGCGTGCAGCAGCGCGTCGCCGAGCCGCTCGATCGAGCCGGCCACCCGGCGGTCGAGCGCGCAGATCGCCTCGTGCGTACGCAGCACCGGCACGCCGGCCTCCGCCAGGTAGCGGTAGGGGTGCTCCCAGATCCAGCCGCCGGCGAACAGCGCGGACATGAAGACCACGGCGGGCCCGCCCTCGCGGTCGCCGAGCCGGTGCTCGGTGGTGAAGTCGGACATGAAGGCTCCAGTCACAGTAGGGAGGCGTCGCCCGGGATCCACCCGCAGCCGCAGGCGGCGTCCGGTCCGACCCGGAGGACGGTGTCGCAGTCGGGGCAGCGGGCGTACTCACGGATGTCGGAGGGGATCCAGACGCTGGTGAGCACCCGGGTGCACAGGCCGCCCTTGAAGAAGCGGCGCATGCTCCGCTGGTGCGGCCGGGCGTGCACCGCGCGGACGGACTCGGGCCGGTCGAAGGCGGTCACGGTGAACTTGCGGTCGCCGACGTCGAACGTCGCCAGGCCGAGGAAGCCCTTGGAAGCCCGCAGCGACTTGACGACCTCCACGCTGAGCAGGTCCACGTCCGCCGCCTCCGCGTCGTCGCGGACCTCCAGCCAGGTCAGGGTCAGTACGCCCGGCGGCTCGGTGCGCCCGCTGGGGACGCGCGCGCTGACGCCGAACTGCCTGACCCCGCCCGTCTCCGCGTCGGCCGCCGGCACGAACCGGGCCGAGTAGCCGAGCGCCTCCGCGACCGCCAGCCGGTCGAAGCGGCGCCGCACGCGCGGACCGTCCGGGCCGAGGGTCACCAGGTCGCTCCCCTGGACGCCGACGCTCCCGCCGACCGCCGGCATGCCCAGGTAGGGGGCGCGGTGGTCGGCCTGGAGCGTCCACCACAGCGTGACGGCCTCGCCGTCGCCGATGACCTCGTCCACGACGAATTCCGGCCGCTGGAAGCGGGCCAGCGCGGCGGCGGCGTGGGCGGCCAGCGCGGCCCCGCTCAACTCACCGCCGGAATCGGGGTCGCTGTAGGAGGCGGCGGTGGCGGCCACTGCCTCGGGGTCACCGGCCTGCCACGCCTCAAGGTGCCGCTCGGCGGCCTTCCTGGCGTCCATGTCATGCCTCGTCTTCGTCTTCGGGCAGGCGCGCGGAGGCGACGGCCACCGCGAGCACCTTGCCGTCGGTGTGGCTGAGCGAGAGCCGGATCTGCTGGCCGGACCCCGCCGCCGCGCGCAGCGCCCCGGCGAGCCGGACGGCCGGCGGGTGCCCGGTGTGGCAGACGGCGGTCTTCGCGCAGTTGGCGGTGGGCCTGGGCAGCACCTCCGCCTGGCCGAGGTGCTCGGCCGTAGGAGAGACACCGAGGAGGCGGAGCACCGCGTACTTGCCCGCCAGACGCCCGGCCCAGTGCTGGAGCGTGCGGCCGTACCCGGACCTGAGGCGCTCGGCCGCCGTGTACACCTCTTCGAGGCGCATGTCGCCGACCAGCTCCTGAGGCCGGGAGAGCCCGGCGAAGCCGACCATCGCGCTGCCCCACCGGTTCATGCCGCGATCTCCCTGGACAATCGCCGGAGGGTGGCGGGCTCGGCCAGGCTCAGGCAGCGCGCGCCCGCCCGGCGCGACAGGCCCGCGAGTACCTTGCTGTCGCCCACCTCGACGCCGGGGGCGAACTCCTCCACCGCGTTCACCGTGTCCGTCCACCGGACCCGGCCGGTGAGCTGGGCGATCAGCGCGTCCCTGAGCGTGGCGAGGTCGGTGGTGGGCTCGCCGGTCACGTTCGGGACCACGGGTACGAGGGGCTCGCTCATCGGCGCGGCCCGCACCGCCTCGGCCCAGGCGGGAACGGCCGCCGCCATCAGCGGTGAGTGGAAGGCGTTGCCCACCCGCAGCGGCACGATCTTGCTGGCCCGGGTGGCGAGCTTGCCCAGCCGGTCCAGGGCCGGCAGCGCGCCGGAGACCACCACATGGCCGGGCGCGTTCTCCAGGCCCACGACCAGCGGCTCGTCCGCGGAGCCCGCCTCGGCGGCCAGCGCCTCGACGTCCTCGACCGGCAGCCCCATCACCGCGTGCATCCCGCCCGTGTCGCTGACCTCGGCCATCAGCCGGGACCTGAGCTCGACCAGCCGTACAGTGTCGGCGAGCGTGAGCACGCCCGCCGCGTGCAGCGCGCTCAGCTCGCCGACGCTGTGCCCGGCGACCACGAGCGGCTCGAATCCCTCCTCCAGCAGCACGGCCAGCGCCGCCAGGTTGCACGCGGTCACCGCGACCTGCGCGTGCTCGGTCGCCACCAGCCGCTCCAGCGGCCCGCGAGCGCACAGCGGGGTGATGGGCTGTGCGAGCAGCGCGTCAACCTCGTCGAGCCGCGCTCGCGCCACGGGTCTGCGACGCAGCCACGCACCCATACCGACACGGACCGTGCCTTGTCCTGGGAAGAGAAATCCAAGCATTGCGCAGCACTCCTTTCGCCTAAACTCCCTCTCGCCCAAACTCTCCTTTCGCCTACAGCCGCCTGCGCGGTCGCCTCTCCTCGTGCGCGGCCTGCTCGGTGCCGAGGAAGCCGAGGAGCAGCTTGTTCACCTCATCGGGGGCGTCGAGCGGGAGCCAGTGGCCCGCGTCCTCGACGCGCTCGTAGCGCCAGGGCCCCTTCACGTACTTGCCGGAGGCCGACATGCCCTCCTCCAGCAGCGCCTTGTCCCCCGCTCCCCAGATGCCGAGCGTGGGCGCCAGCACGGGCGGGAAGGGGCGGGCCGGCCGCAGCTCGGCCTCGGGCGAGCGGTTGGCGCGGTACCAGTTCAGGCCCGCCGTCAGGGCGCCGGGCCGGGCCAGGTCGCGCAGGTAACGGTCGTAGTCGCCGTCGCGGCCCATGATCTCCTTGAACAGCCGCCAACCGTTGCGCCGCAGCAGCTCCTCGCTCACGCCGGGGAACTGGTAGAAGAGCATGTACCAGGAGGCCGCCCGCTGCTCCAGCGAAGGAGTGGCGAAGACGCCCGGGTGCCCGACCGACAGCACCGCGAGGTGGTCGAGCCTGCGGGGCATCAGGAAGGCGTACATCCAGGCGATGGCCGCGCCCCAGTCGTGGCCGACGATGTGCGGCCGGCGGATGCCGAGCTTCATGGTCAGGGCGACGACGTCGTTGACGATCGTCTGCATCCCGTACGCCTCGATCTCCTGCGGCTTGCCGGAGTCGCCGAAGCCGCGCAGGTCCGGCGCGATCACCCGGAAACCGCCCTCGACCAGGGCCGGGATCTGGTGCCGCCACAGGTAGGAGGAGTCGGGGAAGCCGTGCAGCAGGACGACGGGATCGCCTTCGCCCTCGTCCACGTAGGCGAGTTCGACGTCGTTGACCTGGACTCTCTTCTTGTTCATGCCGTCTCCCTGAACAACCGCTCGGCGAAGAACTCGCTGAAACCGAACTCCGGCACGTCCTCGGGGGCGACCATGTTGAGCAGCCCGGTCACCTGCGCGGCGAAGTTCTTGGCCATGAGCTTGCGGACCCGGCGCCGCCGCTCGGTGGCCGCGGGCCCGAACTCCACGTGCAGCCTGCTGATGATCGACGCGCCGAAGTCGAGGCGCTCCAGGCGGAAGTCCCGCTCCTCCAGGTACGGCGCGAACGCCGCGGGCGACCAGTCGTCGCCGCCGAGCAGGATGTCGCAGACGGTACGGGAGTCGCGCAGGGCGCAGGAGAGCCCGGTGCCGAGCACGGTGTCGGCGTTGCCGGCCTCGTCGCCGATCAGCACCACGCCCTCGGTCAGCGGCGGCCCCTCGGGAACGCTGGACACCGACGGCCACACCGACAGCGGGCCCGCCGGGACCGCCTCGGTCACCGCCTTGCCCCTGTCGGGCAGGCAGTCGAGCTCGAAGGCGGCCAGGAAACGCTCGACGCCGCCGGGGCCGCGGTAGCGGAGCTTGTTGACCGTGGGGAAGTTCAGGTAGAGGCGGGCCCGGCCATAGCCCTGGGGGAAGACCATGAACATGACGTCGCCTTCGGTGCCCATGGCCTGGACGTCGGCGGGCCAGCCGTCCATGCCCTCGACCATCATGCCGCCGCCCCAGTGGTGCATGGAGTTGCGCATCCGGACGCCGATCTGACGGCCGACGGTGTTGCCCCGGCCCGTCGCGCCGAGCACCATCCTGGCCCGGATCTCCTGCGGGCCCTCTTCGGTCTGGTAGGTCACCACCGGCTCGCGACCCGGCGTGACGGTGACCCGGGCCGCGTCCAGCACCAGCCGGGCGCCGCTGTCCACGGCCTGCGCCGCCATCAGCTCGCACACCTGGTGGTGCGGGAACGACATCGGCCCGCCGATGCCGGGGATGAAGCGGGTCATGTCCACCGCTTCGACCTCGTCCTCGGTGACGGCCTCGTCCCAGGTCATCCACTCCCGGATCTCCCAGCCGCCGCCCGCCCCGAAGCAGTCGTAGACGCCCAGCCGCTGCGCCTCCCTGATCCCCCAGGGGGCCAGCCACTCGCCGCGGACCAGGTCCCGGTACTCCTCCTGCTTCTCCAGCAGCACGACGGACAGCCCGCCGGCGGCCAGCTTGCAGGCCGCCGAGGCGCCCGCGATGCCGCCTCCGGCAATGACGACGTCGGCGTAGTCGACGGTCATGCCTCCCACCTCTCCCAGTACGTACGTTCGTGGGCCCCGTACCGATCCGCCGGCCGGAACTCGGTGCCGAGCGTGTAGGCGACCGGGATCAGGCACACCTGGGTGACCCCGGTCGGGATGCCGAGCAGCTCGCCCACCTGACGCTCGTGGGGGACGTGCATGCAGGTGATCGTGCTGCCGAGCCCCCGGCTGCGCAGTGCCAGCTGGAACGACCAGATCGCCGGGAAGATGGAGCCGTAGAAGATGCTCGCCCGCATCGGGCCGTGCTGGACCAGGTGACCCGGGTCCTCGGGGACCTTGTCGGCCATCCGCCGGTCCCAGGCCGTGTTGATGGCCTCGATGTCCGGCGGGCGGCCCAGGACACAGGGCATGACCAGGACGGGCACCCGCCCGATGGTCTCGACCAGCGCCTCGGCCGAGTCGTAGTTCTTGCGGGCCTGCCGGTTGTTGCGGCGTCTGCCCGCGTTCGTCCACATGTCGTTGCGGTGGAACGTCCAGGACGTCGAGATCATCTCGGCGATCCGCTCCTTGACCGCCGGATCGGTGATGACCAGCCAGCGCCAGTTCTGGTGGTTGTTGGCTGTCGGGGCCTGGACGGCGACCTCTAGAGCCTCCTGTACGACCTCGCGGGGCACGGGCCGGTCCAGGTCGAGCCGCCGCCGCACCGACCGGGTGGTGGTCAGCAGCCGGTCCGTCTCGGCCACGTCGAAGGGCGGTGCCTGCGCGGGGCCGAGGACCTCCGACTTCAGGATCACAGTCATGGCGCCCCCAGCAGTACGGCCCCGCGCACCGAGCCGGGCGCGGCGGTCAGCACCAGCGCCTGGCCGATCGGGTCGGGCAGGTCCGGCTTGGTCACGTACGAAGTCGGCTCGCCCGCGTGCGGCTCGACGAGCCCGGTGAGGGCGGGCGCGATCCCGTCGCGGATCGCCAGGGCGGCCATGGCGATGTTCATGGCGCCGGTGGCGGCCTGGCAGTCGCCGGTGAGTCCCGCCGACGCGGTGAGCACGGCGTCGGGCAGAGCCGTCAGCACGGCGGCCGACTCCTCGGCGTCGCCAGGGACCCCGGTGCCCGCACCGACCACCAGCTCGGGCCGGGCACCGGGCAGCCGGGCGAGCACCCGCGCCACCAGATCCCCGCCGCTCGCGTGGCCGGTCCCCATGACCCGGGCGTACGGCCGACCGCCGCGTCTCGTGCAGTGCTCGGCCGACTCCACCAGGAAGGCCACCGCCGCCGACCCGGGAACCGTGCCGGAGTGCCGCCGGTCGTACGGCGACACCACAGCGTCCCCGACGGTCGTGGTGACCGTCTCGTCGGCCGCGACCACCAGCACCACGTCCGCCTTGCCCGCCCTGATCATCTCCAGCGCGCAGTCGAGGGCGATCGAGGCCGAGGCGCCGCCGTTGCAGATCGTGGTGGTGGGCCCGCGCAGGCCGAGCGTCTGGCAGACCGCGCCGCCGGTGGCGTTCAGCACGACGTTGGAGAAGCTCAGCACGGCCGGTTTGTTCGGGTTGGCGGCGATGCTCTCGTCGAACCCGCCGGTGCTCTCCGCCGACCCGGCGCCCGTGGCGAACACCAGCCCGACGTCGTCGAGCTCCTTCCTGGGCAGCTGCAGCCCGGCGTCCTCCCAGGCCAGCCGGGAGGCGGCGATAGCCATCCTGGACAGGTGGTTCATGTGCCGCCACAGCGAGCGCGGCGCGAACGTCCGCCCGTCGAGCGACGGCGCCTGCCCGGCCGCCTGGCGCCCGGCGACGATCGCCTCGGTCACCTCGCCGATGCCGGTGCCCAGCCCGGTGACGGGTCCAAGCCCGGTGATCACGGCCGCCGCCTCCGGCAGCTCGTCGTACTCCCGCGCGGCCCGTGGCGTCGTCAGCACGAGCGAGACGTTGTTGCCGCCGAACGCGTAGTTGTTCGACACCACGGTGTCGATCGGCAGTTCCCGTGCCACGTTGGGCACGAAGTCCAGGTCACCTGGTACGGCGTCGGCGTCGAAGCCGATGGTGGGCGGCGCCGTGCCGTGCCGCAGGGCCAGCACGCTCGCGACGGCCTCCACCGCGCCCGCGGCGCCCAGCGTGTGGCCGACGAACGACTTGATGCTGCTGGTGGGCACCCGTCCGGCCCGCTCGCCGAACACCACCCGCATGACCTTGGCCTCCATGGCGTCGTTGGCGGGGGTGCCGGTGCCGTGGCCGCTCACGTAGCCCACGTCGTCCGTGGTCAGGCCCGCGTCCGCGAGCGCCCGCCGTACCGCGCTCGCCCCTCCCCGCCCGGTGGGGTCGGGTGCGGTGGCGTGGTAGGCGTCGGCCGACAGGCCGTAGCCGGCGACCTCAGCCAGCGGCGTGGCGCCTCTCGCGAGCGCCCGGTCCAGCGGCTCCAGCAGCAGGAACGCCGCTCCCTCGCCGAGGTTGAGCCCGTCGGAGTGGCTGTACGGGCGGCACGGGCCGGTGCTGAGCGCCTTGAGCCCGGCGAAGCCCGCGTACGTGCCGAACAGCAGCGGGTCCACACCCCCGGCCAGGACGACGTCGGCCTCGCCGGTGAGGATCTTGTCCTTGGCGAGCCCGACGGCGTTGCCGCCCGCCGCGCAGGCGGTGGACACCAGGATGCGCGGACCGCGCATGCCGAGCCGGTCCGCGACCACGTCCTCGGTGCGGTGCATGGGCTGGTAGCGGCCCACGGCGTCGGGGGTCGCCTGGCACTTGCCGAGGATGATGCCGAACCGGTCGGGGTCCGCACCGGTCAGGCCCGCCTGCTCGATCGCCTGGCGGGCGGCGATCAGCGCGAGCCGGGCGGTACGGTCCAGGCCGGCGTCGGAGTCCGGTAGCCCTCCGTCGATCCACTCGTCGGGTACCTGGCCCGCGTGCCGCGCCTCGAACACCGCGAAGTTCTCGTCCAGGACCGGCGTGAGACCGCCGGTGCCCGACACGAGCCGCTGCCAGAACTCCGCGGGATCGCGGCCGATCGCACAGATGATGCCCAGGCCGGTGACGACGACAGGCCGCAGCGCCATGCTTGTCTCCTTCTCAGAAGGCCGATCAGATGATCGGGATGCTCCAGCTCTTGGGCACGATGTACGGGCTGGTCAGCGTGGTCACCTCGACGCCGTCCACGGTGAAGTCCAGACCGGCGGCGGCCAGCTCGGCGTCGACCCTGGCCAGCCCGAGCGTGGCGCCCAGACCGGCGCTGTGCACCGCGTGCACCACCTCGCCGATGTCCTGGCCGCCCGCCAGCACCCTGGCGCCCGCCTCGGGGATGGCGTCGCCGCCGGTGAAGCCGACCGTGCGGCGGCCCTGGCCCGACTCGAACGCCGCCAGCACCGCCTCCCTGCCGACGAACTCGTCCTTGGTGACGTCGACCAGCCAGTTGGCGCCGATCTCGATCACGCTCGCACCCGCCGTCGCCTCGTGGCGCGGGATCGGCTGGCGTACCTCCAGCATGGCCAGCTCCAGGGCCTCCTGGCCGGCCGCTCCCGCGTGCTCCAGCGCCTGGCACCACAGCTCGGCCGCGGACTCGATGGGCACGATCATCTGGTAGCCGTACTCGCCGGTAAAGCCGGTCCGGGCGAAGATGATCTCGGTGCCGTTCCACTCGGTCTCCACCACCGACTCGAACGGCAGCGAGGCCAGCTCGCCGTCGATCAGCCGCCCGACCACGCCCCAGGCGTACGGCCCCTCCAGGGCCAGGACCGTGAGGTCGGCCGACCGGTCGGTGATCACCACGCCCTCGTCGTTGTGCTCCTCCAGGTGCTCCAGCAGGCGCGTACCGGCGCCGCAGGAGCTCTCCAGCAGGATCCCGTTCTCCCGGCCGAAGGCCAGCACCTGGTCGACGACCTGCCCGGACTCGTCCAGGACCAGGCTCATCATGCAGCGCTCCGAGGTGAGGTACTCCACGTCGCGGGCGAGCAGCCGCTGCGCGAAGTCCACGGCCGCGGGCCCGGTGATCTCGATGAGGCGGTTCCCGCCCAGGTCGAGGACGGCGGCGCGCTCCCTGAGCACCCGGTACTCGTCGGCCGACTCGGAGAAGCGCAGCGGGACCGAGCTGTCACCCACCTCGCCGTAGACGGTGCCCTCCGGATGCAAGTTCGCGAGGACGGTTGCCATGCTTCACACCTTTCGTACGGAACGTTGACCCGCCGGATCGGCGATCGTGAGGTTTCCTTCGGCGGCGACCTGGCCGTCCACCCGCGCCGACACCCGGTACTCGGCGAACCCGGCGCCGCCCCCGGTCCGCTCGGCCGACAGGGTCAGCTGGTCGCCGGGGACGACGGGACGGCGGAACCGCATCGACCTGACCCCGGCCAGGTAGCTGATCTCGCTCGCGCCCGCCAGGGCGAAGACCACCCCGGCGAGCTGGGCCAGCGCTTCGATGATCACGATGCCGGGCAGCACGGCCGCGGTCGGG
Organism: Nonomuraea sp. NPDC049028; assembly: GCF_043197735.1. NCBI lineage: Bacteria > Bacillati > Actinomycetota > Actinomycetes > Streptosporangiales > Streptosporangiaceae > Nonomuraea > Nonomuraea sp. NPDC049028. The sequence goes on along the minus strand of NZ_JBICTR010000002.1, from coordinate 402,724 downwards.
AAGTGGCCCTGGAACCAGAGTTCGGTCCCGGCGACGTTCTTGGTCGCGGTGCCCTTGACGCCCGGCTCCACCCTGCTGACCCGGTCGAGCAGCAGCATCGGCCAGCGGTGCGGGAGCACCTGCCTGATCTGGTCATGGTTCAGCCCGGTCGCCGTGGCCGCGGCGAGCTGGGTGGCGCCGATCGTCATGGCGTCGCCCGCAGAGCGGGATTGACCTCGTCCGCCAGCCGCGACACCGAGCCGAAGACGGCCATCTCGCTGTCGTACAGCGCCACGCCGAACTCGGCCTCGATGGCGACGTACAACTCCAGGACGTCGAGGCTGTCGAGTTCGAGGCCGCGCCCGAAGAGCGGCTGGTCGTCGGTGATCCAGTCCGGCTCGATCTCCAGGTCGAGCCGGGACACGATCATCTTCTTGATCTGGGTGCACGTCTGCCGGCGCTCGGCGGCCTTCGCGCGGAGCTGGTCGAGGGTCATCCATCCTCCATGTGCCTCGTGACAGGGGCTTGCGGTCGGGGACTGGTTCACGGTTCGTGCCGGGATCGGCTCACAGCGGGTGGGCTCAGCAAGCGGGGGCTCAGCAAGCGGGGACTCAGCGAGTGGGGCTCAGCGGGTGGTTTCGCGGCGGGTGGACTCGCGCCGCGGCGGGTCAGCCGAGGCCGCCGCCGTGGGCGACCACCACCGCGCCGGACATGTACGACGCCTTGTCGGAAGCGAGGAAGCTCACGATCGTCGCGATCTCCTCCGGCCGGCCCATGCGGCCCAGCCGGATGCGCGTCTCGTAGTCCTTCCTGATCTTGGCGGGCACCTTCCGCGTCATGTCGGTGGTCACGAACCCGGGCGCCACCACGTTGGCCCGGATCCCGTGCGGGGCCGCCTCGTTCGACAGCGCCTGGGTGAAGGCGATGATCGCGCCCTTGGAGGCCACGTAGTTCGTCTGGCCGGGGAAGCCGCCGTCCAGCCCGCTGGTCGAGGACACGGTCACGATCGCGCCCCGCCGCTGGTGCTGCATGATGCGCAGCGCCTCCCGGCAGGTCAGGAAGGTGCCGGTGACGTTGGTGTCGATGGGCCCGCGGAACTGCTCCAGGCTCATGGCGACGAGATAGCGGTCCAGCGTGATGCCGGCGCTCGTCACCAGCACGTCCAGGCGGCCGTGATCGGCTCGTACACCCTGGAACATCCGCCGTACCTCGGCCTCGTCCGTTACGTCGGCGCGCACGGCCGTCGCGCTGCCGCCCTCTTTCCCGATCAGGGCGACGACCTCCTCGGCGTCCGCCTCCGAACGGGCGTAGTTGACCACGACGTGGGCACCCTCCCGGGCCAGGTCGAGCGCGACCGCCCGGCCGATGCCGCGCGACCCGCCCGTAACCAGGGCCACGGAGCCTTCGGCAAAGAGCATCATCGTCTCCAGGGGTTTGACAATGCGCATACCAAACAATTGGTACCTGCACCGACAAAGCTACTAAAGGCGGATATCACGCCTGTATCATCCGGTTATCCGCGCATTGACGGCGATAAGCAGATATACGACGCTAACAACATGCACGAGGTCGATGTTGAGGTTCTTATCGTCGGTGGCGGGCCCGTCGGCCTGGCGGCATCCATCGAGCTCTCCCGGCACGGAATATCCTCCCTTCTCGTGGAGAGGCATCCGGGGACCGCGATTTTCCCGAAAGCGCGCCTCATTTCCACCAGAACCATGGAAATCTTCCGGTCCTGGGGAATCGCCGAGGAGGTGGAGGGCGCGGGAATGCCCCGCGAGGACGTGCTGGCGGTCGGCGTCGGCACCTCGCTGGCCGCCGATGACTTCGTCCGGGCCGCGGCGGCGATCGACCGCGACGCGCCGCAGAGCCCCACGTACACCTACCTCTGCTCGCAGGACATCCTCGAAGTGATCCTCCGCAGGGTCGCCGAGTCCCACCCACGGTCCGACGTCCGCTTCGCGACCGCCATGACGGACCTCCGCGTCACCGCCGACGGTGTGGAGGCGGTGATCGAGCCCACGACCGCGTCGGATAGCGGGCCTGTGCTCGTGCGGGCGCGTTATCTCGTGGCGGCCGATGGGAGTCGCAGCGGGATCCGAGAACGGCTCGGGATCGAGGTCGTGGGGCCGCCGCCGCTGGGGCACATGGTCAGCGTCATGTTCGACGCCGACCTCGGCGAGCTGCCCGCCGACCGCCGGGTGGCGCTGTCGTTCCTGCGCAGCGACCCGCCGTGCGCGGTGGAGGCGGTCGACAACAAGCGGCGCTGGATGATCCAGACCGGCTACGACCCGAGCACCGGCGGCAGCGCGGCCGACTTCACCGAGGAGGCGTGCGTGGCGGCGGTACGCTCGGCCGTCGGCCTGCCCGACCTGCCCGTCACCATCGTCGGGGTCATGCCGTGGCTGCAGCAGGCGGTGGTGGCGACCGGGTTCGGCGGCGGGCCGGTCTTCCTGGCCGGCGACGCCGCGCACGCGACCACTCCGCAGGGCGGGTTCGGGATGAACTGCGGCATCCAGGACGCGCACAATCTCGCCTGGAAGCTGGCCGCCGTCCTTAACGGGTCGGCCGGTGCGGAGCTGCTGGCCACGTACGACGCCGAGCGCCGCCCCATAGCCGCCAGGACGGTGGACGAGAGCCTGACCAACGCCCTGATCACGCTGCGCATGATGCAGGGACAGCTGTCGATGAGCCAGGCGATCGAGCAGCAGGCCGAGCGCCGCAGCTCCGAGGGCCTGATCCTGGGCTTCCGCTACGAGTCGGCCGCCGTGGTGCCCGACGGCACACCGGACCCGGCACCGGCGGATCCCTACCGGACCTACGTCCCGACCGCCCGCCCCGGCCACCGCGCCCCCCACGTCTGGCTGACCTCCCGGGAGGGCAGGGTGTCGACGCTCGATCTGCTGGGCCCGGCCTTCACCCTCATGACCCCGACCGGCAGCGGGTGGGTCCAGCCCGCCAAGGAGGCGGCGCACCGGCTCGGCGTCACGCTGTCCGTCGTCGAGATCTCCCGCGCGGGCGAGAGCGAGCCCGACGCGCCGCTCACCTCCCCGACCTGGGCGGAGGAGTACGGCGTCGGCGACACCGGGGCCGTGCTGGTCCGCCCTGACGGTCATGTCGGCTGGCGTTCGCCCGGCGGCGCGGCGTCGCAGGACGCGCTGGCCGGCGCGTTGGGCGCCATCCTGGCCAGGTCGTGATGGTGGCGGGCCCGCGAACGCATCTGCGCCGCCCCGAGTCGTACGGACAGGGGGTTGCCTGACGACGTGGCGACCAGGTCGGTGACGGCCTGGGCCACGGTCGGCGTGTAGGGCGCGCCGACGAGCATGTCGGCGAGCTCCCGCGCCGCCTCGGCCGGGAGCGGGCGGACGAACTCGCGGTGCGCGCCCTGCCTGGCCACGAGGTCGTCGAGCGGGTCGGCGCTGGTGACGATGACCCGGCAGTTCGCGCCGCCGGGGAGCAGCGGCAGCACCTGAGCGCTGTCCTTGACATCGTCGAGCACCACGAGCAGCCGCCTGCGCGCCGTACAGCTGCGGTAGAGCGCCAGCTTCTCGGCGGGGTCGAGGGGGATGTCCTGGGCGGGCACGCCGAGCGCCCGCAGGAACCGGTCGACCACCGCGCCGGCGGACACGCCGCGCATGTCGGCGTACAGCTGCCCGTCCGGGAACCAGTCGATCCTGGCGTGCGCCCAGCGCAGCGCCAGCGCCGACTTGCCCACCCCGCGCGGCCCGCTCAGGACCATCGTCCCCGGCACCGCCACCTCGGGCTCGGGCCGCAGCGCCGCGTCCAGCGCGGCGAGCTCACCCGTGCGGCCCACGTACGGCAGCACCTGCGGGGGCAGCTGCGACGGTACGACCGGCCCCGCGCCGGACGGGCGGTGGGCGGCGGGCCGCATGAGCCCGGACTCGTCGCGGAGGACCTGGTCGTGCAGCCGCCGCAGCGCCGGGCCCGGTTCGAGGCCGATCTGCTCCAGCAGGTAGCGGCGCGTGTCCTGGTAGGTGCGCAGCGCCTCGGCCCGCCGGCCGGCCCGGTACTGCGCGAGCATGAGCTGGGCCCGGACCCGCTCCCGGAACGGGCATTCCGCCACGAGGGCCAGCAGTTCGGGGATCACCCGGTGGTGGTGCCCCAGGTCGATCTCCAGCTCAAGGCACGCCTCCAGCGCCTCAAGGCGGGACTCCTCCATCCGCGCGACGTCGTACCGCAGGCCGCGAATGTCCTCGAACGGGTTGCCCCGCCACAGCGCGAGCGCCTCCCGCAACAGCAGGACGGCATCCTCGCGCGCCCCGCCCGCCGCCTGGCCGCGCGCCCGCGCCACCAGCGCCCCGAACCGCAGCCAGTCGATGTCCTCGGCCGAGACCCGCAGCAGGTAGCCGGGGCTGGAGGTCTCGATCGCCGCGGCTCCGAGGGTCCTGCGCAGCCGCGACACGCAGATGGCGATCTGCCGCCCCGCGCTCTGCGGCGCCGAGCCGGCCCAGACGGTCTCGATCAGCCGGTCGACGCTGACGACCCGGTTGGCGTTCAGGACCAGGCTGGCCAGGATCGCCAGCTCCCTGTTCGCGCAGATCTGTAGCTCTTCTCCGTCGTCGAACACCCGGAGCGGGCCGAGGACGTGAAATTCGAGTGCCATCAGCGTTCCGTCCCGGCCAGATAAAGATAATGTCGCGCCATGTGGAAATCTCTCCCGCCGATAACTCGGGATACGCACTACTCACAAAGCTAGTAACGGCTCCCGGGCCGAGTCACCCCTAAGCGGCCCCTGACGGAAGGCCGAACCCACTCGATAGGGGTGCCGCCGAATCCGCACCCCATGGCCGTCTCCAGGGGTTACCTAGGGGTCGGAAACCTATTCCGGCGGTCCTAGGATTCAACTCAGACGGATTGACCGGCACTTTGTCCGCTCGGGAGGCGATGCACAGTTCTCCGCCGTTGCACCCCCGGAACGCGAGAGGCCATCACACCATTCGGTGTGATGGCCTTCCGCATTGTGCTCGGCGCAAGAAGCTCACCGGGGGAAGTTCACCGGGCCGGGCCGCTGCTCTGGACGGCCGGCTGCGGGGCCAGGACGGCGATGGCGGTCACGATCAGGCCGTTGCCGGTCATCCACCGGCCGGTGAAACCGCCCAGCCGTTGCCCCTGCCAGCGGGGCCCGAGAACCAGGAGGCGCGCGGTGAACGTCCGCCGCACCGGGTCCACCGTGATCGCCGCGTCCTGGAAGTCGAGCCACCGCTTCGCCAGCGGGAACCACGCCTTGTACACCGACTCCTTGGCGCAGAACAGCAGCCGGTCCCAGCAGACGGCCGGATGCTCGGCGGCCAGAGCGCGGAGCATCTCGCGCTCCTGCGGCAGCGAGATGGCCTCCACCACGCCTGCGGCCAGCGGCTTGTCGGGCTCGGCGTCGATGCCGATCGTCCCCGCCGCCTGGGCGAGCGCGGCGGCCCGGTAGCCGGCGCAGTGGGTGATGCTCCCGATGACGCCCAGCGGCCACAGCGGCTCGCCGCGCAGCCCCGACAGCACGGGCACCGGCGCCACGCCGAGCCGTTCCATCGCCTTACGCGCGCACAGCCGCGCCGTCGTGAACTCCTTGCGCCGCTTGTCCACGGCCCGCTGGATCAGCCGTTCCTCCTCCGGGAAGAGCATCGTCCCGGGCGGGTCGTCGAAGGTGTCGTACGCCTTGACCGTCGCGGGCAGGATGTGCTCGATCATCTTCACTCCGGAGCTGGAAGTACGGTCCTGAGCGGGCCGCCGGTGCGCCCGCGCGGAACCCACTCGCGCGGATAGCCCAGAGAGACCTCCTCGAAGCGCACCCCGTCGTGGAACGTCGTGCGAGGGATGTGCAGGTGCCCATAGACGACCGCGACCGCGTCATAGTGCAGGGGCCAGGTGGCGGTCCGCTCGGTCCCGCACCACAGGGCGAACTCCGGGTGCCGCAGGATCCGGGTCGGCTCGCGGACGAGCGGATAGTGGTTGACCAGGACGGTGGGCAGGCGCGGATCCCGCTCGCCGAGGCGGCGCCGGGTCTCCGCGAGCCGCGCCCGGCACCAGGCGTCGCGGGTCGGGTAGGGGTCCGGATGCAGCAGATACTCGTCGGTGCAGACGACGCCCGCCTCGTGCGCGCGTTCCAGTGCCAGGCGCTTGCCCGCGCCGTTCGCGCCGAAGGTGTAGTCGTAGAGCAGGAACAGCGGGGCGACGGTCACCGGACCGCCGAGTCCCGTCCAGACCGGATAGGGATCCTCCGGCGTCAGCACGCCGAGGCCCCGGCACATCTCCACCAGGGCGAGGTAGCGGTGCTCGCCCCGTAACTGGATCGGATCGTCGCGCGGTGTCCACAGCTCGTGGTTTCCTGGCGTCCAGACGACCGTGGAGAAACGGCTCTTGAGAAGGGTCAGCGCCCATTCGATGTCGGCGAACCGCTCGGCGACATCTCCGGCGATCAGCAGCCAGTCGTCGGCCGAATACGGAAAGACGTTCTGGACGACGGTCCTGTTCTCGGAGAAGGCCACATGGAGGTCGCTGACCGCCAGCAACCTCCCGCCACCCGACCCTCCAACGACCACCAGCACAGCTTATACAGCAGCATATCTCTGCGAAAGCCGACATAACTACTTTATGGGGCGCCATCCCCGGAAGTAGGGGGGACGCCTAGGGGTTGTCGCAGGTCAGGGCGTTCCCTCAAGGAGTTCCCAGGTCAGCGGGTACGGGCAGAACTCGTGTCATCCAGGGGGCCCCGCAAAACGTATATATAAGAGGATAAATACCTAGCTTCCACCTCAGCGCAAAGCCGATCCGTAACGCTGGATCCGACTTTGACCGGTCTTTGACCGCGCTTTGAGTGATGCTAGGTATCAATAGAAATGCAGCAGTCTGCGATTGGCACACTAAGGCGGCCCAATTGCGTTACACGAGGCTGGGACGAGATGGACCGGACATCTCGAACATCGGACTCGGCTCGCTGGCGCTCAGCGGCGCCTATGGCCCCATCGACCGCGATGAGGCGCTCGGGCTTATTCGCCGGGCCTTGGACGGCGGCGTGACGCTCCTGGACACCGCCGACTTCTACGCCGCCGGAGAGGTGGAGCGCCTCGTGGGCCGCGCCATCGCCGGGCGGCGCGACGAGGTGGTGGTCTCGACGCGCGGCGGCGTGCGCCGCGGCGCCCCCGGCGAGCCGATCGAGTTCGACGCGAGCCCCGACCATCTGGCGCGGGCCTGCGAGGCGTCGCTGCAACGCCTCGGCGTCGACTGCGTCGACCTGTACTACCTGCACTGCCAGGACGACCGCGCCCCGGTGGAGGAGGCCGTGTCCCGGCTGTCGGAGCTCGTGCGGTCGGGCAAGATCCGCCATCTCGGGCTGACCAACGCCACGGTCGACCAGGTACGGCGGGCGCATGCCGTACATCCCGTCACCGCGCTCGCCCTGGAGTACTCGCTCTGGGGCCCGCACGCCCCGCCGGAGCTCCTCGACGAGGCGCGGCGGCTCGGCCTCGGCGTGGTCGCTGCCCGCCCGCTCGGCCGCGGCTTCCTCACCGGCCGGATCAGGTCGTCGCTCCAGCTCGGCGCCGCCGATTGGCGGCACGAGGACCCGCGCTTCCAGCAGGAACACCTGCGACTGAGCACGCGTCCGCTGCGGCAGATCGAGGCCGCGGCGGCCCAGCTCGACCTGGGCGCCGGCCGGCTGGCGCTGGCCTGGCTGCTCTCCCACGGCGATCACGTGGTGCCCGTGCCGAGCACCCGCGACCAGGTGCACCTGGAGATGAACCTGGCCGCCTCCGGTGTACGCCTGACGCCAGAAACCCGCGACCGGCTGGCCGGCATCCTCCCGGCCGGCGGCGCGAACCAGTCGGGCTCACTCCTGCTCTGACCCAGGCGCCCAGCCGAGTTCAGCGCCCAGACCTCGGGGCCCGATTGGCTCGGGGCACGGGGTCAAGGCGGCTCAGTCGGGATCGTTCCGGCTTTGGGGCGAGATCAGGGACGCGGCGAGCGCCTTGTTGACGGCGTCGATCCTGGACACGGCGTTGAGCTTGACGAAGATGTTGCGCATGTGCCGCTTCACGGTCGCCTCGGCGAGCCCCAGCCGGCGGGCGATCTGCCCGTTGCTGAGCGCCTGCGCGGCCAGTTGCAGCACCTCCTGCTCCTTCTGCGACAGCACGCCGGGCGCCGGCCCCTCCACATGCGCGAGGCTGTGGCGCGACACCGCGAGCACCACCCGCGCCGGGTCCTCGTACACGCTCCTGATCGCCGCGATCAGCTCGTGCCGATGGACGCTCTTGAGCAGGTAACCGCGGATGCCCGCGGCCAGCAGCCTGGTGAGGAGCTGCGGCCCGTCGTACATGCTCAGGATGATGATCTGCGTCTCCGGGGACAGGCACCGGATCCGGGTGACCGTCTCGGTCACCTCGTCACCGGGGATCTCCACGTCGAGCAGGACCACGTCGGGCCGGGTCTCGACGACGACGGCCAGCGCGGTCGCGGAGTCGCCGGCCTCGCCGACGATGCTCATCTCTCCGGAAGCCTCAAGGATCTCGCGCAGGCCCTCCCGGAAGAGCGCATGGTCGTCCACGATGGCGACGCTGATCTTGGTGTTACGGTCGGTCCGGTTCATGGGACTGTCTCTTGAGAGGGATGAGGAGCTCGACGAGACAGCCGTTGCCCGGGACACTGGAGATGGCCACATTGCCCCCGAGTAACTCGGCGCGCTCCCGCATGGACGTCAAGCCCACGCCGCCACGCTCGCGGGCGCACGACGGGTCGAAGCCCTGCCCGTTGTCCTGGACGGTAGCGCTGAGCTCGTGCGGCGCGATGTCCACTCGCATGAGGATCACCGAGGGCCCGGCGTGGCTGAGCGCGTTGCGGGCGGCCTCCCGGATGATGAGGAACGCCTCGTCGAGGACCCTCGGCTCCGCCCATGACTCGTCACCGTTCACATCGAGGCCGACGGACACGACATCGTCCTCGACCGCCTCCAGGAAACCGAGCAGCGCCTTCTCCAGACTCCTCACGGGGACCTGGGGATGCAGCTCGGAGGTTATCTGCCGCAGGTTCTCCATCGTCTCCTGGATGGCCTGCTGAGCGACCCCGACCTTGACCTCCGCCCGCGCCGGGTCGCTGGCCCGGTGCACCTCCGACAGAGCGAGCTGCTGGTGCGCGACGCTGATCCCATGGCCGATGCGATCGTGCAGCTCACGGGCGATGCGGCGGCGCTCCTCCCCCTGGGCCTCCTGCACCTGGTTGAGCAGGAAGCGGTGATAGCTCTCGGCGGACTCGCGGATTCGCCGGGAGAGGCTCTCCTCCATTCCGGTGGCCACGAGTGTGAATGCTTCGGCCGGCGAGTCCGCCTCGACGGCGATAAGCCGCGCGAGGTGACTCAGAGCTACTCGGAAAAAAAGCGAGCCCGCCTCAAGTGAGGCCTTCGGATGAACTCCGGTCGAGGCGCGAGTAGTGCCGACTTCCCATGCGTGGAACTTATAGAGCTCGTTGACCTGCACTTTTCCGGCACGGAGCGTGGCCGCCACATCGTCGAGGACGAACTCGGCGGTCATTACGGCTTGGTGCGTGGCGCGCGGATCTGCGGAGAGCGCGTTGCCGGTGGCCTGGAGCTGCGACTCGAATTCCCTGAGGATTTCTTCTCGACAAGCATCAACGAATCTCGCAGGGTCGTTCTCAGCATCGTATGCCGCATCCAAGGAGCCCCCTTGGCCATGGGACGCGCGTGCCCCAACTATCTCGCAGGTGCCTCACCAAAGCAACATATAAGGTCAGATATTAGAGATCAGCGCGGTAATGTGAACTAGGTGCTGCGTCACCATGAACGCCCTGTAAGGCCGGCGTTGTTGATCACTTCCGCCCTTGGCGGCTGATTGGCCCGCCGCGATCACCGCGACCGTCCCCGCCGCCATGGCGAGGCATACACCGGCGAGCGGCACGCGGAAGAACACGACGGCCACGCCGAGCGCGGCGGCCAGCGTGAGCGCGGCGACGTACATGCAATGACGTGACTTCCGCTCTCCGCAGGTCACCGCGATGGTCCGCCGGCCCGCCGCGGCGTCTCCCTCGATGTCGGACAGATCCTTGGCGGGTACGCCCACGAAGGCCATCCAGCAGGTGGCGGCGACCGCGAACACGATCAGGCCCTTCGGCGTGGACAGGCTCTCGCCGCCGGTGACGGCGGTCAGCCCGCCCCAGTACGACAGCAGCCCCGACGTGCACAGCACCACGACCGTGCCGGTCGAGCCGCTCTTGAGGTGGAACGGCGGCGCCGAGTAGAGGTAGCCGAGCACCAGGTTGAGCCCGACGATCCAGGTCAGCGCCGGGGGCAGTCCGGCGGTCGCGGCGATCGAGAGAGCGGCCGCGACGGCGGCGACGACGGCCGCGGTCCGCGGGGCGAGGTCACCCCGGGCGATCGGCCGGCCGGACCCGTTGACCCGGTCCTCCGTGACGTCGGTGACGCCGTTGAGCAGGTAGATGGCGAAGATCGACAGAACCCAGGCCGCGGCCCCCTGCAGCACTTTCGCCGGTTCCGGCACCGGCGAGACCGGGAGGGCGAGCACGGCTCCGGCCATGAATCGAAGGGTGGACACGGCGAGTACGGCAGGACGGGCCTCGACGAAGCACAGCCGGAGCACCCGCGCACTGGATCGCAGGGCGGTGACACCTGGCGCTTGATTGGACACCGATAAGCTGACCATGACCGGATTGTCGCCTTCGGTAAGGGATCCGGTAAGGGCGGTATCCGAAAGTTGTAGTCGGCATTGGTACTTTAGATACCCCCCGTACTACTCTCGGCGCGCCACCCCGAACTCCTGGGGATCCGCCTTGTCCGGTCACGACCGCCCCTATAGCTTGAGATCGCCGGTCGGGGCACGGAATCCAATTTCCACCTCACCGGACTGAGAATCCTCACGTTAGGGAATCTGATGCCGGATTTCAAGTTACTGGGACCGATGGAGATGGTCGACGACCGCGGCCAGTCCCATATCCCGGTGGGGCCTAAGGTCCGGCAGGTTCTCGCGCTACTCGCGCTCAACGCTGGAAAGGTCGTCGAGGTCGATCTCCTTATCCATGAATTGTGGAGCGAGAACGAGCCGAAAGACGTCGTCAAGACCCTTCAGACGCACATTTATCACCTCCGCCGAATTCTGCTGAGAATGGGGCCGGCCGTGGCCCAGCTGGTCGTCACCCGAGCGCCCGGCTACCTGCTGCGCGCAGACCCGGGACGGGTGGACGCGCTCGTCTTCCCCCGGCTGGTCGAGCGGGCCGCCGGGCACCACCGCGCGGGCGACCACGAGGCCGCCGACCTGGTCCTTCGGAAAGCGCTGTCCATGTGGTCCGGCCCCCCGCTGGCCGACGTGCCGAGGGGCGCGGTGCTCGGCCCGCGCGCCACCGCGCTCGACGAGCAGCGGCTGCGGGCGGTGGAGATGCACCTGGAGACCAGGATCCGGCTGGGCCTGCACGGCGAACTCATCGACGAACTCCGCGTGCTCGTGGCCGCCTATCCCTTGAACGAGAACTTCCATACCCAGCTCATCACGGCACTCGGCCGCGCGGGCCGGCGCGCCGACGCCTGGCGCGCCTATGAAGGGCTGCGCGCGCTGCTGGAAGCCGAGCTGGGTGTGGAGCCCGCCTTCGACATCCAAAACCTCCATTTGACCGCTCCAGCAGGAAGTCATTCAGGAAAGGACGTCTGACGATGAAAGGCTTTGAGCGTTACGCCGGATTCACGCCCGTAGACCTGACCGACCGCACTTGGCCGAGCAATCGGATAGTGGCGGCGCCCCGCTGGTTATCGACCGATCTACGTGACGGCAACCAGTCGCTGGCCAACCCGATGACGCCTGAGCGCAAGCTCAAGATGTTCGACCTCCTGGTGGAAATCGGCTACAAGGAGATCGAGGTCGGCTTTCCCGTCGCCAGCCAGAACGACTACGACTTCGTCCGCCTGCTGATCGAGCGGGACCGGATCCCCGACGACGTGCGGATCACCGTGCTCACGCAGGCCCGCGACGAGCTGATCGAGCGGACCGTGGAGTGCCTCGAAGGGGCGCCGCGCGCCATGATCCACGTGTACAACGCCACGTCGCCGCTCTTCAGGCGGGTGGTCTTCGACATGAGCCGCGCCGAGTGCAAGGACCTGGCCGTCCAGGGCACGCGCCTGATGATGAAGTACGCCGAGCGGACGCTGCGCGACTGCGACCTGGGCTACCAGTACTCCCCCGAGCTCTTCAACGAGACCGAGCTCGACTTCTCCCTTGAGGTGTGCGAGGCCGTCATGGACGTCTGGCAGCCGGAGCGGGGGCGCGGCATCATCCTCAACTTCCCGACGACGGTCGAGCGGTCGCTGCCCAACGTGTTCGCCGACCAGATCGAGTGGCTCGACCGCAACCTGTCGCGCCGCGAGCACGTCTGCCTGTCCATCCACCCGCACAACGACCGCGGCACCGGGGTGGCCGCCGCCGAGCTGGCCCTGCTGGCGGGCGCCGAGCGGATCGAGGGCTGCCTGTTCGGCAATGGCGAGCGCGCCGGCAACGTCTGCCTGGTGACGCTGGGCATGAACATGTACGCCCACGGGATCGACCCGGGCATCGACTTCTCCGACATCAACGCGATCCGGCGCACGGTCGAGCTCTGCAACGAGCTGCCGGTGCATCCCCGGCACCCCTACGGCGGCGACCTCGTCTACACCGCCTTCTCCGGCTCGCACCAGGACGCCATCAAGAAGGGCTTCGACGACCTGGAGCGGACGGCCGACGAGAGCGGCGCCGACGTCGCCGAGCTGCCGTGGCGCATGCCGTACCTGCCCGTCGACCCCAAGGACGTGGGCCGTACATACGAGGCGGTCGTGCGGGTGAACAGCCAGTCCGGCAAGGGCGGCGTCGCCTACGTGATGAGCGCCTGGCACGGGCTCAACCTGCCACGCGGGATGCAGGCCGACCTGTCGGCCAAGGTGCAGGCGCAGGCCGACGCGGTGGGCGGCGAGCTGTCGCCGAGCCGGATCGGGGCCATCTTCCGCACCGAGTACCTCTTCCACGGCGACCCGTCGGAGCCCCTGCCCGTGGGGCGGGAGCCGGTGACGGCGGCGCTGTACATCGACGGGCGGTTCGACGTCGGCGGCGACCGGGCGGACGCCTGCCGCGCGCTCGGCTCGGTGCTGGCGCCCTGGGGCATCCAGGTCCGCGTCGTGCACCGCACCGGCCGCCCGCTCGACCACGAGCGGCCGAGCGGGCTCGGCGACCGCTCGGGCGACGAGACCGTGATCTACGCCGAGTGCCGGATGGGCGGCGCCGTCACCTGGGGCGCCGGCATCGACGCCGACATCGCCACGGCCGCCTACTCGGCCGTCCGCGCCGCCCGCGCCCGCCTCACCCCCGACGCACGACCCACCGAGGAGAAGGAGACCCGTGATGCTGAAGAGAATCCACCGGCAGCGCCCGCGCGGCCCCCGTACCCGAGGCCGTCTGGACCTGCGCACCCCGTCCGGCCGCAGGCTGCCCTTCTGACACCCAGCCGACTCTGACATCCGACGAACGAAAAAGGGAGGCCGATCATGGCCATGGACGAACGGCGGGAGGGCCTGACCTCCCTGGAGGAACTGCTGCGCGAGACGGTGGCCGGCAAGGGCAGGATCGCCATGGTGACCGGCGCCATCGCGACCGGCAAGAGCGAGCTCCTGTACGCGTTCGCGGAACAGGCCTTCGAGCACGGCGCGTTACCGCTCACCGCCACGGGATCCCTGGCGGAGAGCGGCCTGCCGCTCGGCGTACTGGCCCAGCTGCTGCACAACGCGCCCCTGACGGAGGAGCAGCGGGCCGCGACCATGGACCTGCTGCACGAGGGCATGAGCTCGCAGCTGTCGAGCGACCCCCAGGCCGAGGCCATCGACCACATGGACGTGCAGATCGTCGACGCGCTCTGCGCGGCCCTGCTCGAACTGTCCGAGCGCTGCCCGCTGGTGATCGTCGTGGACGACGTCCACCAGGCCGACCGGGCCTCGCAGCTCTGCCTGGCCTATCTGGCGCGGCGGGTCAAGTTCGCCCAGGTCATGCTGGTCTTCAGCGCGCCGGACCACAGCGCGCACGTCCAGACGCTCTTCCACACCGAGGTGCTGCGGCAGCCGCACTGCCGGCCCATCCGGCTCACCCACCTGTCCGCCGAGGAGGTGGCGCACTGGGTGACCGTCCGGGCGGGCGCCGCGGCCGCCGACGGGTTCGCGGCCGACTGCTACGCGCTGAGCGGCGGCAACCGGCTGCTGGTGACCGCGCTCGTGGAGGACTTCCAGGCCACCGGCGCCCCTGGCGCGAGGTACGGCGAGGGCACGGTGGCCTGCCTGCGCCGCGCCGATCGTCGGATGACGGTCGTCGCCAGGGCGCTGGCCGTACTGGGCGAACCCGCCTCGATCGGCCCGCTGCTCGGCGGTGGCGAGAGCGCCGTCATCAAGCTGCTGAGCAGCGGCGACCTGCCGGGCGGCCGGTCTCCGGGCGGCGAGACGGCGGCCGACCGGCTGCTGGACGAGGGCGAGGCGGCGGTCGCCAAGGCGATCCAGGCGCTGACCGGCGCGGGCGTGCTGGAGCACGGTCACTTCCGCCACCCGGCGGCCAGGGCGGCCGTGCTCGCCGACCTCGACGCCGCCGAGCGCATCGACCTGCACCGCCGGGCCGCCGAGCTGACGTACGAGAGCGGTGCCCCGGCGGCCGTCGTCGCCGAGCACCTGCTGCAGGCCAGCCACGCCGGCGACCCCTGGGCCATCTCGGTCCTTGAGGAGGCGGCGCGGCAGGCGCTCCGCGACGACGGCGTGGAGTCGGCCATCGAGTACCTCAAGCTCGCCTGGCGGGCCTGCGTGGACGAGCGGCGGCGGGCCAGGATCACCACCACGCTCGTACGGGCGGAATGGCGGATCAACCCGAGTGCCCCCGCCACGCACCTGGCCGAGCTGACCGACGCCCTGCACAAGGGCTACCTGGGCGGCGGCGACACGGTGGTGCTGGCCAAGGCGCTGCTGTGGCACGGGCACGTGGCGGACGCGAAGGGCGTCCTGGCCCACCTCAACGAGCTGGCCGAGCTGGACCAGGAGACCGTGGCCGAGCTGGCCGCGGCCCGCCCCTGGTTCCGCAGTCTGTACCCCTCGTTCCTGCCGCATCTGCCGGAGGTCAGCGGTGAGCAGGCGAGCAGCGCCGCCTCGTCCGTCGTCGTCGGCCGCCGGATGGAGTCGGCCGGGGTGCTGGCCAGCGTCCTGACCCAAGGTCCCCGAGAGGAGACCGTGGCGACGGCCGAGCGCATCCTGCGCGGCTCCCGGCTGGATGAGATGACGATGGACACGGTGGAGACCGCGCTGCTGGCGCTGACGTACACGGACCGGCCGGGCAAGGCGGCGCCCTGGTGCGACGCGTTCATCGACGAGGCGGCCTCGCGGCGCGCGCCGAGCAGGCAGGCCCGGCTGTCCGCCATCCGGGCGGAGATCGGCCTGCGCAGGGGCGATCTGGCCGCGGCGGCCTACGACGCGCAGCGGGCCCTGGAGATCATCCCGGCCACCAGCTGGGGTGTGGCCGTCGGCGGGCCGCTGGGCAGCCTGCTGCAGGCGGGCGCGGCGATGGGCCGGCTGGACGACCATGTGCGGCAGTTCAACCAGCCGGTGCCCGAGGCGATGCTGGAGACCCGGTTCGGCCTGCAGTACCTGCACGGCAAGGGCCGCTTCAACCTCATGGCGGGCCAGCCGCACCAGGCGCTGCGCGACTTCCAGCTCTGCGGCGAGCTCATGCGCAGGTGGGAGCTGGACGTGCCGGGATTCATCGCGTGGCGTACGGACGCGGCCGAGGCGCTGATCCGCCTGGGCGACCAGGAGGAGGCGCGCCGCCTGATCGACGAGCAGCTCGCCCGGTGCGGGCAGCAGTCCAGGCGGGTCCAGGGCATCGCGATGCGCCTGCTGGCCGCGGTGAGCGAGACACGGCACCGCCCGATGCTGCTGCGTAAGTCGGCAGACCTGCTGCAATCGGGCGGCGACCGGTACGAGCTGGCCAGAACGCTGTTCGACCTGACGGCGGCCTACCACGCCAACGGCGAGTACCGGCGGGCGGGCATGTTCGGCAGGCGCGCCCGGCTGCTCGCGGTGGAATGCCAGGCCGAGCCGCTGACCCTGGCGCTCAACCGGGGCGGCAAGGGCGACCGGAGCGCCGCGAACTCCGCCGGCGTGACGGGAATCCTCAGCGACGCCGAGCGGCGGGTGGCGGCGCTGGCGGCCGAGGGCTACACCAACAGGGAGATCTCCGCCAAGCTGTTCATCACGGTGAGCACGGTGGAGCAGCATCTGACGCGGATCTACCGCAAGCTCAATGTCACCCGGCGCACCGAGCTGCCGGCCAGCCTCACGGGCGAGGAGTCCATGCGGGCGCAGGTGTTCAGCTGACGCGAAAGCCCCGAGAAGCGCGTGTAAGCCCCCGAAAAGCGCATCGCACGCCTTTCGCGGGCTTCTCGTGTGCGGTTTGCGGGCTTTCACAGGGGATGTTCTGGCGGGCTTCACAGGGGGATGTTCGAATGCCGTCCTCTCGTGTGCGGTGCGCGGGCAAGGGCCTCGGCGAGCCGGAAGCGTGTGGTCGCGGGTGCGATGACCTCGTCGACCACGCCGAGCGACATCGCCCGCTCGACCCCGCCGGAGATCCGCTGGTGCTCCTCGACCAGCCGGGCCAGCAGCTCGGGCCGCTCAACCTCGGAGGCCGCGGCGAGTGCCTTCCTGTGCAGGACGCCGACCGCCGCCTCGGCGCCCATCACCGCCACCTCGGCGTCGGGCCAGGCGAAGACCGTCGTGGCGCCGAGGGAGCGGGAGTTCATGGCGATGTACGCGCCGCCGTACGACTTGCGGGTGATCAGCGTGACCCTGGGCACGACCGACTCGGCGAAGGCGTGCAGGAGTTTGGCGCCCCGCCGGACGACCCCGCCCCATTCCTGCCCGACTCCCGGCAGGTAGCCGGGCACGTCCACCAGGACGACGAGCGGGACGCCCAGCGCGTCGCACATCCGGACGAAGCGCGAGCTCTTCTCTGCCGACAGCGAGTCGAGGCAGCCGCCCTTGCGCAGGGGGTTGTTCGCGAGCAGGCCGACGGTCCGGCCGCCGAGACGACCGAGGCCGACCAGCATGTTCGGCGCCCAGCGGGGCTGCAGCTCCTCGAACACCGGCCCGCGCTCGTCACGGTCCATGACGCCGCGCACCAGGGGCCGCACGTCGTAGGCGCGGCGCGGCGATTCGGGGAGCAGCGCGCCCAGGTCCTCCCAGTCGTCCTGCAGCAGGTCGAGGTCGAAGCTGCCGGGGCGGGCGAAGAATCCGGCGAGGCGGCGGGCCCGCTCATATGCCTCGTCCTCGTTTCCGACGACGATGTGGGCGACCCCGGATTTACCGCCGTGCGCTTCCGGACCGCCGAGTCCGGCCATGTCGATTTTCTCGCCGGTGACGCTCCGCACGATATCGGGACCGGTCACGAAGACGCGTCCCGCGTCGGCCATGATGACGATATCGGTGAGCGCCGGGCCATAAGCCGCGGCGCCCGCGGCGGGCCCGAGAATGACCGAGATCTGCGGAACAACACCGGACGCCTTCGTCATGGCGGCGAACATCCGGCCCACGCCGTCCATGGATTCAACGCCGTCCGCGAGCCGGGCCCCGCCCGAATGCCATAACCCGATCACCGGGCAGTCGAGCCGTACGGCGGTCTCGATGGCGGCCACGATGTGGCGGGCGCCCGGCGCGCCCAGGGCACCGCCCATCCGCGTGGCGTCGGTGCAGTAGGCGACGATGGGCGAGCCGCCGACCAGGCCGGACACGGCCTGGACACCGCTGTCGTCGGCGGTGTGGAGCGGCATGAGAGAGCCGGGATCCGCCAGCCGCGCGAGGCGGACGGACGGCGATCGGGTGTCTGCGGATTGCTCGACCAGAACAGTGGACATGGGCCATTTCCCTGCTGCCGTGAATCGATCAGAAGTCGTGAATCGACCAGGAGTAACGCCGAATTTGTCAAGGGCGCCGTTATCAGCCAACCCCTAGCAACTCCGCCGGTGGTCGTCAGGCCGGTGGCAACTTGTGGCCGGAACTTCTGCGCGTTGACGCGCGAGGGCGATTCACGCTGCCATGAAATGATCTCAACCCTGGAGGACGACCTTGTCTCTGTGGTCTTTACCGATGGTCGCCGCCCTTGTGGCCGCGACGGCGATCCCGGCAGGCGCCGCTGTTACCGCCGCTCCGGGGACCGCCCCAGAACCGTATCCGGTCGCGTTGGTCAACACTTTCCTCGGCACTCAGGAGGCGGGTCCCGACTTCGGTCACGGCGGTGGCGCCGGGATGAATTTCCCCGGCGCCGTCCTGCCGTTCGGGATGATGCAGTGGAGCCCCGACACGGTGGCGAACGCCGGAGGTGGCTACAAGTGGGAGGACAACCGCTTACGCGGCTTCTCCATGACCCACATCAACGGCCCCGGCTGCACCGGGGCGCAGGACTTCCCCGTGATGCCGATCTCCGGAAAAATCGATAAGTCGCCTGCTACGCATGGCATGGACTACGTCCAGACGTACAAGCATGACAATGAGAAGTCCACGCCGGGCTCCTACACCACCACCCTCGACACCGGGGTGAAGGCGGAGCTGGCCGCGACCCAGCGGGCCGGCGTCGGGCGGTTCACCTTCCCCGCCGGCAAGCCGGGCACGCTGCTGCTCAACACCAGCGGCTCGATCAACGGCGTGGACGACGGCGAGACCAAGATCAGTGGCAACACCGTCCAGGGCTGGGTGCAGACCGGCGGTTTCTGCGGCACGCCGATGCGCTACAAGGTCTACTTCCACGCCACCTTCGACCAGCCGATCACGTCCTACGGCACCTGGAAGGACGACCTCGTCCAGCCGAGCGCCCTGTCCGTCAAGAACGCCTCGGCCGCCAAGGTCGCCGAGGCGGAGGCCGTGACGGCGGGCGACGTCGTCGTGAACGGGCCCGGCTCGGGCGCCTACCTGGAGTTCGACGGCACCAAGCCGGTGCAGATGCGGGTCGGCCTGTCGTACGTGAGCGTGGACGGCGCGAAGAAGAACCTCGACGCGGAGGTCGGCACCACCGGGTACGACTCGGTCGCCCTGAACGGTGCCTCCATCTGGAACGACCGGCTCAGCCAGGTGCTGGTCTCCGGCGGCACCACCGACCAGCGGCGCACCTTCTACAGCAACCTCTACCACGCGCTGCTGCAGCCGCACGTCGCCGAGGACGCCGACGGCACCTACACCGGCTCGGACGGCAAGCTCCACACCGTCGCCGCCGGCCGCCACCACTACGCCACGTTCTCCGGCTGGGACGTCTACCGCAGCGAGGTGCAGCTCCTGGCCCTGCTCGACCCGGCCGTGGGCAGTGACATCGCCCAGACCATGTACGAGAACGCGCACCTGCTCGGCGACGTCTGGGACCGCTGGTCGCTGCAGAACGAGATCACCGGCGTCATGGTCGGCGACCCGTACCACTCGATCGTCTCCAGCCTGTACGCCTTCGGCGCCCGGAACTTCCCGGCGGCCGACGCGATGAAGTCGATGGTCACGGCGGCCCAGCGGGTCGGCGGGATGGACATCGGCCACCCGCAGATCAAGTACGACGAACGCCCCGGCAACGCCGCCTTCATGAACAAGGGCTACGTCGTCTCGGACCCGTCCATGACGCTGGAGTACGGCATCGCCGACTTCGGCATCGCCCAGCTGGCCTCCCGGCTCGGCTACCGCGACGTCTCCGCCACCTTCATGAAGCGCTCGCAGTCCTGGCAGAACACCTACAACCCGGCCAACTCCTGGATCCAGCCCAAGATGGCGGACGGGTCGTTCACCTCGCCCTTCGACCCCGCGAGCCCCGACTCCTACATCGAGGGCAACGGCGCCCAGTACCACTGGATGGTCCAGCACAACCCGCGCGGGCTGTTCGACGCGATGGGCGGCAACGCCAAAGCCATCCCCCGGCTGGACACCTACTTCAAGGCGCTCAACGCCGGCCCGAACGAGCCCTACGCCTACCTCGGCAACGAGCCCGCGCTGCCGTCGCCGTGGCTGTACGCGTGGGCCGGGCAGCCGTACAAGACCCAGGACCTGGTGCGGCGGGTGCAGCAGGAGCTGTTCAAACCGGGGCCTGACGGGCTGGTCGGCAACGACGACCTGGGCGCGATGGCGTCCTGGTACGTCTGGTCGGCGATGGGCCTGTTCCCGGCGATCCCCGGCCGGGCCGAGCTGCTGGTCAACACCCCGCTGTTCGACAAGATCAGCATCAAGCGGCCCCAGGGCAACATCGACATCTACTCCCCCGGCTCCACCAACCGCTACATCCAGTCGCTCAAGGTCAACGGGACGACGTCCGGCAAGGCGTGGCTGCCCGAGTCGTTCGCCCTGCAGGGCGGCCGGCTCGACTTCACCCTCGGCGCCTCCCCGAACACCACCTTCGGCACCGGCACGACGAACGCGCCGCCGAGCTTCAACGAGGGCGCCAAGACCTACCTCGCCGGGTTCAACCCCGGCAGCGGGCCCGTCGAGCCGGGCGGGACCTTCGCGGCCACGCTCGCGGTGCAGTCCACGGGCGCCGCCGGCACGGTCAAGTGGCAGGCCAAGCCACCGGCCGGGATCACCGTGACCCCGGCGAGCGGCACACTGACCGTCCCGGCGCTGGGCAAGGCCACTCAGGCGGTCCAGGTCTCGGCGGCCTCGGGCACCGCGCTCGGCTTCATCACCGTGCCGATCTCCGTCACCGCGCCGACCTACTCCGGCGGCGCCACGACCGTCAGCGACCTCACGGCCAGCGTGCGGCTGAACGTGGCCACCCGCGGCACGCCCGAGTGGTCGCACAACCTCGCGGGCATCGGGGACGACGCCGAATCGGGCCTGGCCAACCTCGACGCGGCGGCCTTCAGCTACTCGGGACAGGCCCTGGCCGCCGCCGGGCTCAAGCCGGGCGGCAAGGTCTCCTGGAACGGCTTCGAGTTCACCTGGCCGAACCGCAAGCCCGGCGAATGGGACAACGTCAAGGTGGGGACCCAGCCGATCGAGGTGGCCGCGCCCGCCGGGGCCACGAAGATCGCCTTCCTGGGCTCGACCACCAACGGCTGGTCGGAGGTGACCGCGACGATCACCTACACCGACGGCTCCACCGGCACCGGCAAGCTCGGGCTCAGTGACTGGATGCTGGACTTCGGGGGCGGCCAGCCCCGATACGGCAACCAGGTCGTGGCCTCGACGCCGTATCAGCTCTACAACGGTTCGTGGATGATGCGGCCCCTCGGCTCGTACGTCTTCGCGGCGCAGCCGATCGCGCTCGACCCGGCCAAGAGGGTGAAGAGCATCACCTTCTCGCCGGTCCAGGAGGGGGCGATGCACATCTTCACCTGGGCTTTTGCCTGATTTTTAGCCGCGGCTCCCCCCTGTCTGGCAGGGGGGAGCCGCGCTTTTGTGCGACAGCGCGCTTGCATTATGTAGGCTCCACCTGCCCTAATTTAGGTAAGCCTTTCCTACAGCGTGCGGGAGTGTCGGTGTTCGCCAGCTACCTCATAGGACTGCGTGAAGGACTGGAGGCGACACTCGTCGTCTCAGTCCTGATCGCCTTCCTGGTCAAAAGTGACCGAAAGGACAAGCTGCCTCACGTCTGGATCGGCGTCGTGGCCGCCCTCGCGCTGGCCGTCGGGTTCGGCGCGCTGCTGACCTTCACGGCGGCCAACCTCGGTCACACGGGGCAGGAGCTCTTCGACGCGATCACCTCGCTGCTGGCCGTGGTGTTCGTCACCTGGATGATCTTCTGGATGCGCCGGATGGCCCGCGCGCTCTCCAAGGAGCTGCGCGGCAAGCTCACGGAGGCGCTCGAGATGGGCTCGCTCGCCGTGGTCGTGATGGCCTTCCTGGCCGTGGCCCGTGAAGGGCTGGAGACGGCACTGCTGTTCTTCGCCTCCGTCCAAGGCGCCACCACCACCGCGTCGCCGCTCATCGGCATCAGCCTGGGCCTGCTCACCTCGGTGGCGATCGGCTGGGGCATCTACCGCAGCGCCCTGAAGATCAACCTCACCAAGTTCTTCACCTGGACGGGCCTGCTGCTGATCCTGGTGGCCGCCGGCATCTTCAAGTACGGCGTGCACGACCTGCAGGAGGCCAACATCCTGCCGGGCCTGACCACCTATGCCTTCGACATCAGCGCGATCCTGCCCGCCGACTCCTGGTACGGCGCGCTGCTGGCCGGAATGCTCAACATCACTCCCCAGCCGACCGTGCTGGAGGCCCTGGCCTGGGTCCTCTATCTCGTCCCGACCCTCATCCTCTTCCTGCGCCGCCCCCAGTCGACCTCAGCCCCGGCGAAGTCCACCGCCGCGCCCGAACAGGAGCGTCATGCTTAACTCCACCGCCCGCGGCCTCGCCTTGGTGTTCGGGGCGTTCACCCTGGCCGCCTGCGGCTCCGGTACGCCGGCCACGCCCGGCTCCGCCGCATCCGCCAAGCCGGGGAAGATCAGCGTCGCCGCCTCCGACACCGAGTGCAAGGTCGCCACCGCCGAGGTGCCCGCGGGCACCAGTACGTTCACGATCACCAACGGCGGCAGCAAGGTCACCGAGTTCTACGTGTACGCGCCGGGCGACCGCGTCATGGCCGAGGTGGAGAACATCGTGCCGGGCCTGACCCGCGAGGTCATCGCCGAGTTGCCCGCCGGGTCGTACGAGACGGCCTGCAAGCCCGGCATGGTGGGCAAGGGCCTGCGCAACGCGCTCAAGGTGACCGGTGAGCACAAGCCGCTCACCGACAACGCCAAGCTGGCCGAGGCCACCGCCAGCTACAAGCGCTACATCAAGACGCAGAGCGACACGCTGCTGGTCAAGACGCAGGAGTTCGTCGACGCGGTCAAGGCGGGCGACATCGCCAAGGGCAAGGAGCTCTTCCCGGTCGCGCGTACGTACTGGGAGCGCATCGAGCCGGTCGCGGAGATCTTCGGCGACCTGGACCCGGCGATCGACGCCCGCGAGGCCGACCTGGCGGCCGGCGAGAAGTGGACCGGCTTCCACAAGATCGAGAAGGATCTCTGGATCACCAAGGACATCAGCAAGGACGGCCCGGTGGCCGACAAGCTGATCGCCGACGTCAAGACCATCGTGGCGAAGTCCAACTCCGCCGAGCTGACCCCGCTCAACCTGGCCAACGGCGCCAAGGAGCTGCTCGACGAGGTCGCCACCGGCAAGATCACCGGCGAGGAGGACACCTGGTCGCACACCGACCTGTGGGACTTCGACGCCAACCTGCAGGGGTCCAAGGCCGCCGTGCAGGCGCTCCGCCCGGTGCTGGACGAGCGCGCGCCCGACCTGGTCAAGACGCTGGACGAGAAGTTCGCCGCGGCCGAGGCCGCCTTGGGCAAGCACCAGAAGGGCGACGGCTGGCAGTTGCACAACGAGCTGTCCAAGGCCGAGCTGAAGGCGCTGTCGGACGCGATCAACGCGCTGGCCGAGCCGATCAGCAAGATCGCCCCGATCGTGACGAAGTAGGAGAGGCAGGACCATGAGCGAGCGCATGAGCCGCAGGAAGCTGTTCGGCATGGGCGCGGCGGGGGCGGCGGCCGTCGGCGTCGGCGCCGTGGCCACGCGCTCGCTGCTCGAAGAGCCGCCGGTCGCGCACGCGGCCTCGATCTCCGACCCCGTCTCCTTCTACGGCGAGCACCAGGCGGGCATCGTCACGCCCGCCCAGGACCGGCTGCACTTCGTCTCCTTCGACGTGACCACCGACAAGCGGGCCGAGCTGGTCGAGCTGCTGCAGGAGTGGACGGCCGCGGCCGCCAGAATGGTGCAGGGCAAGGAGGCGGGCACGTTCGGCACGCTCGGCGGGGTTCCCGAGGCGGCGCCCGACGACACGGGCGAGGCGCTCGGCCTGCCCGCCTCCGGGCTGACGCTGACGATCGGCTTCGGGCCGTCGCTCTTCGACAAGCGGTTCGGCCTGGCGGGCAAGCGCCCCGCTGCCCTCGCCGATCTCCCGAAATTTCCTGGCGAGGCGCTCATTCCGGAAATATCCGGTGGCGACATCTGCGTGCAGGCGTGCGCGCACGACCCCCAGGTCGCCGTGCACGCCATCCGCAACCTGGCCAGGATCGGCTTCGGCAAGGTGTCGGTCCGCTGGTCCCAGCTCGGCTTCGGCCGTACGTCCTCCACCTCGCGCGCCCAGGCGACGCCGCGCAACCTGATGGGCTTCAAGGACGGCACGAACAACCTCAAACTGGAGGACGCCGAGCTGCTGCGCCGGCAGCTGTGGGTGGACGCCCAGGACGGCCCCGCCTGGATGACCGGCGGCAGCTACATGGTCACCCGGAAGATCCGCATGATGGTCGAGACCTGGGACCGTACCTCGCTGGCCGAGCAGGAGGCCATCTTCGGCCGGGACAAGGGCGCCGGCGCGCCGCTGGGCAAGAAGGCGGAGTTCGACCCGCTGGACTTCGCGGCCAAGGGCGCCGACGGCGGGCCGCTCATCAAGGCCGACGCCCACGTCAGGCTGGCCCACCCCAGCACCAACGGCGACGCCCACCTGCTGCGCAGGGGCTACAACTTCGTGGACGGCTCCGACGGGCTCGGCCGCCTGGACGCCGGGCTGTTCTTCATCGCCTACCAGCGGGATCCGCGCAAGCAGTTCGTGCCGGTGCAGATGCGGCTGGCCAAGAGCGACGCGCTCAACGAGTACATCAAGCACATCTCCAGCGGGCTGTGGGCCTGCCCGCCGGGGATGCGGGACGCGGGTGACTACTGGGGACGCGCGCTCTTCGCGTGACTGGGGACGTGCGCTCCTTGCCTGACTGGGGACGCGCGCTCCTTGGCTGACTGGGGGCGCGCTCCTTGCCTGACTGGGGGGCGCGCTCTTCGCTTGACGTAGAGCCGATCTTCTTCGCCTGATGTACAGCCGCTTGCAACCCTGACCTGTTCATATGAAGCACGCGCAGTGACACGTCAGGGAGGCCGTTGTGATCATTGCTGTTGGCGCCTTCGCCTTACTCCTTCTGCTGGTCGCCGTCCTCATCGTCGTGCTCTACAACGGGCTGGTCCGCAAGCGCAACGCCGTCGAGAACGCCTGGGCACAGGTCGACGTGCAGCTCAAACGCCGCCACGATCTGGTCCCCAACCTGGTGGAGGTCGTACGCGGCTACGCCGGCCACGAGCGGCAGACGCTCACCGCCGTCACGGCCGCCCGCGCGCGGGCCCTCGGCGCGCACAGCCTCGCCGAGCAGGCCGGCGCCGAGAACGCGCTGACCGGCGCACTGAAGACGCTGTTCGCGGTCACCGAGTCCTACCCCGACCTCAAAGCCAGCCAGAACTTCGCCGAACTGCAGGAGGAACTGGCCACCACCGAGAACCGGATCGCCTACTCCCGCCAGTACTACAACGACGCCGTCCTCACCTACAGCAACGCGATCCAGACCGTCCCGGCCAACATCGTCGCGGGCATGGGCGGGTTCACCGCCCGCGAATACTTCCAGGCGCCCGGCGAGGAGCGCGGGCCCGTACAGGTGCGGTTCTGATGACCGTCTGGTTCGCCGCGGCGGCCGTCGCCACCGCCTTATGGGCGCTGCTCCTGCTGGCCCTCGCGATCGCGACCCGCACCCCGGACGTCACCCCCGGCCCGCCCGGCGGCGCGCCTACGGACGAATCACCCGCCGTGGTCGATCTCATCACCGGCGGCTGGCGCCTGTGCGACGAGGCCGCCTCGGCCACCCTGCTCGACCTCGCCGCGCGGGGCGCCGTCCAGATCGAGGAGGTCGGCCCGGAGCTGTCCCTGGTACGGCTGCGCAAGGCCGAGGGGCTGAACCCGTACGAGCAGCTTGTCTATGAGCACGTACGCTCACTCGCGCGCGACGACGTCGTGGCGAGCGGCGCGCTGGCCGAGGGCTCGCGCAACCTGGGCCGCTGGTGGAAGAGCTTCCGCAAGAAGGTCATCGCCGACGCCCGGCGGCGGGGACTGTCGCGGGCGCGCTGGAGCCGGGCGCACGCGACGCTGCTGTTCGCGGCGGCGCTCGTGCCCGCCGCGCTGGTGGCCGTCGCGGTCACCCTGGCCGACGCCTCTGCCGACTCCGACCGCGACGGCGGCATCGGCGCGGGCGTCCTCGCTTACGCCGCGCTGGTCTACCTAGCGGGCCGGCTGAACGGCGAACGCGGCACCGACCTGGGCGTCCAGGCGGCGGGGCACTGGCTGGCCGTACGCGAGAGCCTGTCGAACTCCCGCTTCGCCGACAAGCCCGCGGCGAGCGTGACCATCTGGGGCCGCCCCCTGGCGTACGCGGCCGCTCTCGGGCTCGCGCCGCGCGCGGTGCGCAGCCTGCCGGTGAGCGTGCCCGCCGACGACCGCCGCGCCTGGTCCGACTACGGCGGCATGTGGCACGCCGTGGACGTACGCTACCCGTCGCGGCTCATCTGGGGCCGGCCGCCACTGCACGCCATCGGCCGCGGCCTGGCGGCGGGGTTCTTCGCCGGCTTCTGGACGTGGATCGTGCTGATCGCCCTGTCCGCGTTCGAGCTGTGGCCGCAGGCCCTGGCCCAGCCAGGCGGCTTCGCCGTCGGCCTCGCGATCGCCGCCGTGCCCGCCGGCCGCGCCCTCCTGGACCTCACCGGCCAGACCTGGATCGAAGGCCAGATCGTCCGCCTGCGCAGACGCTGTTCGGGAGGCAACGAGAACCGGCCGAAGTACGTCTACTGGTGCGCCGTCGACGAAGGCCGGCGCCGCGAGCTCAAGGCGTACGGCATGGCCGAGGAGCAGTGGAGCCGCCTGTCGGAGGGCGATGTGGTCCGCGCCAAGGCCGGGCGGCGGGTCGGCTGGATCAGCGAGATCGAGGTGCTCCGGAACACCACCCACCTAGGCCACTACGCCGACACCCGGGACCACCTGATCGACGCCCCACGCAACCTCGGCGAGGTCCGTCCGGGGTGGCGAGGGCAGGACGGCGGTATGGGTTACTGATCGTGCCGCCGGCCTTACGGCCCTCGATCGGCTCCAAAAGGGGCATGCGCTTACGGATATTCACCTCGGCGGAGCAGCGACACCCCCAAATCTGGGGATCTTCCTGCGGCGCTACGCACGGGATTCTGGAGGGGCAGCTCAGGAGAGAGGAACGAGGGTCACATGGGCATTTGCACCATTCGAGGATTCCGCAAGGCGGCCACGGTACTTCTGGGGGCGACGCTGATCGCCGCCCCGTTCAACGCGGCACCCGCGTCAGCCGCCGGTGACGAGGACTTCAAGGCATTCAGCATGTGGTTCGACGTTGGCGAACTCTCCAACACCAACGAATGCATTCCCGTGTGGGTGACCGCACGCTACCGGGATGCGTCCGGTAGCGACACCTGGACCCGGCTCATCAGGACGAACACCAACGGCTGCGACCCCGACCAGGAACATCTGCAGAAATTTGGTGATTTTCAAAACACCCACAGCACGGTCCACCTGCTGGCCGGTCCGAAGCCGACCCATCACTTCCGCTGGAAAGACCTCACGAGCCTGACACTTACGGTGACCACTCCGAACACGCCGCCGGGGCGCCAGAAGAACGTGAAGATAACCAAGGAGGTCATCGCCGCGCAGGACCTCGACAACAACTGGCATGAGCTGTTCAACGAACAGTATGTGCACGTATTCGCCGACGGCTTCAACGACTTCGAAATGTTCGTCAAACACCCCTGATCGTGATCTTGCCGATCACCGGTTGGTGCTGTGACCGGGAAGGTTCACCGGGTTGGGCCGCGCCGATGACTCCCTCCAGCTCAGATGGGCTCCGGGGGCCCAACCCATGATGGCGATGCTTGGGCGGCCCTACGCCTGCGCGGGGGTGGTCGGTCGTGTCGCGTATCGGTGGCGCATGGCGTCGCTGGCCGCAGGACCTGCGGTGAAGACGTAGGTGTCGCTGTCGTCGAGTCGACGGCCGGTCTTGGCGTCAACGACGATGGGCTCGACTTCCTCGCCGCTGTGCGCGTCGATGAGGATCATGCTGCGGTCGGCCGGTGTGAGGCGGGAGTTGCCCCACGCGGCCAGGGCGACGACCACCGGTCGGAGGGAGCGCCCGAGTTCGGTGAGGACGTACTCGTGACGCACGGGGTTGGTCTGGTAGGGCCGGCGCTCCAGCAGTCCGTCGGCGACGAGGGTTTTCAGCCGGGTGGTGAGCATGCTGGAGGAGATGCCCAGGCTCTCCTGGAACTGGTCGAAGCGGGTGTAGCCGTCGAAGGCGTCGTGGAGGATCAGCAGCGTCCACCACTCGCCGACGTGTTCCACCGTCGTGGACAGCGGGCACTCCCTGTCCTCCAGCCTGATCCGGCTTGCCATGGCAGCCATCCCCTCAGTTGCTGCTAAAGTCGAAGTTAGTAGCTTCTATTTTAGCAGCAATGACGGGAGCGGCGCCTTCCGCGCCCGGGAGCGGAGCACACCGTGACCACATCCATCAGCGAATCCCTCGAAGGCCGACACGCTCTGGTCACCGGCGGCACCAAGGGCACCGGGGCCGCCATCGCCCGACGTCTCGCCCAAGCCGGCGCGACCGTGCTGGTCACGGCCCGCAGCCGCCCCGACGGCGTCGAGGAGAAGACGTTCATCCCCGCCGACCTGTCCAGCGCCCAGGGCGCCTCTCACGTGGCCGCCGAGGTGGACGCCCGCGTGGGAGGCATCGACATCCTGGTCAACACCCTCGGCGGGTCCGAGGCACCGGCTGGAGGGTTCGCGGCGCTCGGCGAGGACGACTGGGCCAGGGAGCTGAATACGAACCTACTGGCCGCCGTCCGCCTGGACCGCGCGCTCCTGCCGCACATGATCGCCACAGGTAAGGGCGTAATCGTGCATGTCACCTCGATCCAGCGCCGCATGCCGCTGTGGAACGGAACCCTGGCCTACGCCGCCGCCAAGGCCGCCCTGACCACCTACAGCAAGGGCCTGGCCAACGAGGTCGCCCCGCATGGCGTCCGCGTCAACACCGTCTCGCCCGGCTTCGTGCAGACCTCGGCCGCCGACAACCTCGTCGCCCGGATCGCCCACGACGCAGGCATCACGCAGGAAGCGGCGCTGGGCCGGCTCATGGACTCCCTGGGCGGCATCCCGCTGGGCCGTCCAAACCGGCCCGAGGAAGTCGCCGAGCTCGTCGCCTTCCTAGTCTCCGACCGCGCCTCGGCCATCGTCGGCGCCGAACACGTCATCGACGGCGGCACCACCCCCACCGTCTGAACCAGCCACCACCCCAAGGAGCGTCATGCACGACAACCAGCCCCGAACCAGCCCCCCGGGCCCCCTGCCCGAGGTGATCACCCGCTACCTGGCAGCGCACCACGCCCACGACACCGTCACCGCGATCACGGCGTTCACCCGCGAAGCCACAGTGATCGACGACGGCAACTCCTATGAGGGCACGGAGGCCATCGGAGAGTGGCTCGACCGATCGGCCACCGAATTCACCTACACCATCCACCTCACCGGCGCCCAGCAGACCGACGCAACCCGCTACATCGCCACCCACCACCTCGAGGGCGACTTCCCCGGCGGGACCGTCGATCTGCGTTACCAGTTCACACTCCGCGATGGCCTCATCGAACGCCTCGTCATCGAACCCTGAATCCCTTCCAGCACCACCCGTTGCCGTCTCATACGAGAAGCCCCGCTCGCCCCGCAATCTCGGTGTCTCGATTCCCGGCGCGTGGAGTCCTCCGATGTCGGGCAGGGAGGGCCGGTCAGGTGTGGTGGCGGGCGCGGGAGGCGGCGGCGTGGGCGCGGTTGGCGCAGCGGGTCGAGCAGAACTGCCGCCGCCCCGGCCGGCTCCGGTCGATGAAGGCGTCCCGGCACGGCGAGGCCGCGCACAGCCGCAACCGCGCCCAATCCCCCGCAGCGGCCACGTCGAGCAGTTCGCGCACCGCGCGCACCGCCAGCCGGTCCGCCGTCCCCGCGCCGTCGTCCGCCCCGAGCCGTAGCACCGGCACCCCGTCCACGTCCTCCACGGCCACACGTGTCGGCAGCCCGGCCGCGAACCTGGCCAGCGCGCGCGTCCGCTCCGGCGGCTCGCAGGCCAACACGGCCCGCAGCCGCCCGCGCATCTCCCGCACAGCGGCCAGCTCAGGCTGCTCACCAGGCGACTCGGGCTCTTCACCAGGCGATTCGCCGAACTCCTCCTCGCCGAACTCCGCGCAGAACTGCCGCAGGGCCGCAGGGTCCGGCAGCCGCTCCGGCTCGTCCAGATACTCATCCCACGTGTTGGCGAGGTCCAACGCCACCAACCCCGTATCGACGTACTGGCGCATCTCGTTTTCCTCCTGCTACCGTCAGGACTATGAGCACTATAACCCCTGACACAAGATTCGCCATCCTCGACGCTCCCTCGAACCTCGGCCTGCGCCCGCCCGCCCCTGACGCGGTTCCCGGCTGCTACAAGGCCCCATGGGCGCTGCGCGACGCCGGGCTGCGGGAGCGGATCGGCGCGGACGACGCGGGCGCGGTGGTTCCGCCGCGCTACGTGGCCACCTGGCAGCCGGGCGACGGGGTCCGCAACGGCCCGGCCATCGCCGCGTACGCCAGGAAGCTGGCCGACCGCGTCGCCGCCGTACGCGAGTCGGGGGCCTTCCCGATCGTCCTCGGTGGCGACTGCTCGATCCTGCTGGGCCCGGCCCTCGCGCTGCGCGAGAGGGGACGCTACGGCCTGGCGTACCTGGACGCCCATGCCGACTTCCGCAACCTGGGCAATTCCCCGTACGTGAGCTCGGCAGGCGGAGAGAGCCTCGCCCTGGTGACCGGACGTGGCGACGACTACCTGACGGACATCGGCGGTCTGCGCCCGTACGTGGCCGACGAGGACGTGATCGTGCTCGGCGTCCGCGATGAGGAGGACCTGCGGGACGTCAAGGAGTCCGGTCTCGCGTACGTACCCGCCGCCGACCTCGGCCCCGGCACCCTCGACCTCGCCAGGAAGGTGCTGGTCCGCGACGACCTCGACGGCTTCTGGATCCACGTCGACGCCGACGTGCTCGACTCCGCGGTACTGCCCGCGGTCGACTCCCCCACGCCCGGCGGACCCGACGCGGACGGCCTGGCCGGGCTGCTCCGTGGCCTGCTCAGTCTCCCGGGAGCCGCCGGACTGGAGCTCACCATCTTCGACCCCGACCTCGACCTCGACGGCAGCCAGGCCGCCCTCCTCGTGGACGTCCTGGCGACGGCGCTCGCCACCGATCGGTGAGGCTTACCCGTCCATCGAGAACGACGATGACCCGTCCGGTGCGGGTGTCCCGACTGGTGGGACGACGGGCCGTACTCCCTTGACGATGCCTGATCCACCTCGGAGGATTATGTACAGATTGTGGACTAAAAGCAGTCAGGGGAGCCGAAGTGACCAAGCCGCTCAGCGTGCAGCTCTACTCCGTAAGGGATCAACTGGCCGCCGACCGTAACGACGTGCTGCGCCGAATAGCCGAAATCGGTTACGGGGCCGTCGAGCCCTTCGATCCGACCGGCGATCCCAAAGGCTTCCGGCAGGTGGCCGACGATCTCGGACTGACCGTTTCGAGCACGCACGCCTACGCGCTGCTCAGCAAGGAGCCGGCCGAGGTCTTCGACGCCATCGCCACCGTGGGCACCGACCTCGTGATCATCCCGGGCGGCATCAAGGAGGAGGAGTTCACCACGCGCGACGGCCTGTCCAGGACCGCCGACCTGCTGAACGGCCTGGCCGAGCAGGCGGCCGCGTACGACATGCGGATCGGCTACCACAACCACTGGTGGGAGATCGAGCCGCGGATCGACGGCCGCCACGCCCTGGAGGCCCTCGCCGACCTGCTGGCTCCGGAGGTGTTCCTGGAGATCGACACCTACTGGGCCGCCGTGGGCGGCGCCGACGTGCCCGCCCTGCTGCGCGGTCTTTCCTCCCGGATCCTGGCGCTGCACGTCAAGGACGGCCCGGGCGTCAAGGAGGAGCCCCACGTGGCCGTGGGACAGGGCGTCATGCCGGTGCCGGAGATCCTCGCGGCCAGCCCGGACACCTGGCGGATCGTGGAGCTCGACAGCTGCGCGGGCGACATCTTCGAGGCGCTCGCCGGCAGCCACGACTACCTCACCGAGCTGAGCGCTTCATGAGCTCCGGACCCGTAGGCGTCGCCATCGTCGGCGCCGGTGTGATCAGCGGCACCTATCTCCGTCAGCTGACCTCCTTCCCCGACGTCCGCGTGCTCGGGATCGCCGACCTCGACACGGCCAGGGCCGCGACCGCCGCGCGCGAGCACGGGGTGCCGGTCTCCGGCACCGTCGAGACCGTACTGGCGGTGCCGGAGGTGGAGATCGTCGTCAACCTGACGATCCCGGCCGCGCACGCCGCCGTGGCGCTCGCGGCGCTGCGCGCGGGCAAGCACGTGTACAGCGAGAAGCCGCTGGCCCTGGACATGGACGAGGCGGCCAAGGTCACCGCGGAGGCGGCGAACCTCAACCTGCTCGTCGGCAACGCCCCCGACACCTTCCTCGGCGCGGGGCTCCAGTCGGCGGCCAGGGCGCTCGCTTCCGGTGTCATCGGCACCCCGGTGAGCGCCGCGGCCGCCTTCCAGAGTCTTGGTCCCGAGTCGTGGCACCCCAATCCCGAGTTCCTCTACCAGCGTGGCGCCGGTCCCCTGTTCGACCTGGGCCCCTACTACCTGACCGCCCTCGTCGCCCTGCTCGGCCCGGCGGCCCGCGTCACGGCCAGCACCCGGCGGGCCCGCGACCACCGGGTGATCGGCTCGGGGCCGAAGGCGGGTACGGCGTTCGCGGTGGAGGTTCCCACGCACGTCAACGCGCTGATCGACTTCGCGGGCAGCGCCAGCGCGACCGCGACGTTCAGCTTCGACTCGCCCATCCGCCGGCAGACGATCGAGATCATCGGCACCGAGGGGGCGCTGTCGCTGCCCGACCCCAACAACTTCGACGGGCAACTGCTGGCCCGCGGTCCGCATGACGCCGAGTGGCGGGAACTGCCCGTCACGGGTACGACGGCCGGGCGCGGCCTGGGCGTCCTGGACATGGCCAGGGCGCTGCGTACCGGGACCCCGCACCGGGCCTCGGGGGCGCTCGCCCAGCACGTACTCGAGATCATGACCGCCATCGGCGACGCCGGAGATGACGGCGAGGCCCGCCGCCTGCACACCACATCACCCACCCCGCCACCCCTCCCCGACGGCTGGGACCCGCACGCCGCCACGCTGACGTAGACATGGCAGACCGGCCCGTTCACGCTTGGTCAGCCAAGCATGAGCGGGTCGGCCTCAATCGCGAGCAGGCCTGCCTCGATCGTGAGCGGGGCGGCTTCAAGTGGAGATCGGTTGCGTGACCTCGTGACGGAGTGTCGAATGGGATCGGCACGTGGGCGCGACGTCGGCGAACCGCTTGGAGTGGCAGATGAGGCCGTTGGTCATCGCATTGATCGCGATCCTGCTGGCCGCGGGCTGTTCGACGCCGAGACGGGACAAGATCACGGTGGCGTGCGGCGCGAGCGAGCGATGGTGCGCGATGATGGTCAAGAGGTTCTCCGATTCCACCGGGGTGGAGGCCGAGTTCGTCCGGCTGTCGAGTGGGGAGGCGCTGGAGCGGATCAAGGCGGCCAGGGCGCGGCAGGAGTTCGACGTCTGGCATGGCGGTCCGGCCGACTCCTACGTGGCCGCCAAGAGTCAGGGACTGCTGGCGCCGTACAAATCCGAAAAAGCCAGTGAAATCCGGCACGGGTGGGCCGATCCGGAGTATGCCTGGAGCGGGATCTACGCCGGTGTGCTCGCCTTCTGCAACAACACCAAGGAGCTGGCCAAGCGCGGCATGCAGCCGATCCACTCCTGGCGGGAACTGCTGGACGAGCGACTGCGCGGCAGCGTCGCCATCGCTCACCCGGCCACCTCCGGAACCGCCTACACCGCCCTGTGGACACAGGTGGAACTCAACGGCCGCGACCAGGACAAGGCACTGGGCTACATGCGCGGCCTCCACCCGAACGTACTGAGGTACAACTCCTCCGGCAGCGCGGCCGCCTTGCAGGCCGCCAAGGAGGAGGCGGCGGTCGGCGTCGTCTTCTCCCACGATTGCGTCGCCGCCCAGGAGCAGGGCTATCCGAACCTGCAGGTGACCTTCCCGCAGGAGGGCACCGGCTACGAGCTCGGCGGCCTGGCCGTACTGGCCGGAGCCCACAACCCCGACAGCGCACGCAAGTACGTCGACTGGGCGCTGAGCGGAGAGTCACAGCGGCTGGGGCCGCTGGTGAACTTCTACGCCCTGCCCACCAACACCACGGTGCCGGCGCACTCCAAGGCGGCCGACCCGGCGACGGTCAAGCTGGTCTCGTACGACGTGGAGGTCGCCGGCCGCGCCAAACAGTCACTCGTCGACAGGTTCAGCGCGGAGATAGCCCGGCCACCCGTCTAGGAGCAGCCCTCGAACTGCGGGACGGAGACCACCGACAGGTCGATGCCCGACTTGCCGAACCACTTGTCCAGCAGCATGTTCGCCGTGCCGTCCTGGTACATCTCGGTGATGGCCCGGTTGAGCTCCTCGCAGCCGTCGACATCACCCTTGCGAATGCCGATCGCCGTACGTTGCTCGTTGAAGGTCGCGCCGACCAGGTGCAGGTCGACGCCCGGTTTGGTGAGCAGCCCCGCCAGGATCTGGCTGTTGGTGGAGATGGCGTCGATCCTGCCGTCCTTGATCATCTGCAGGCAGACGTTGTAGTCGGGCGCGGGGACGGCGATCGCCTTGACCCGGCGCTCGTCGATGATCCGCTGCGCGATGTTCGTGCCGCGCACCCAGCAGATCTTGCGGCCCGCCAGGTCGCGGACGTCGCGGATGACGTCCTTGTCGGCCGGCCGCACCGCGATGTCCTGGAAGTCGACGTGGTACGGCCCGGCGAAGTCGATCACCTTCTTCCGCTCCGGGGTTACCGACATGTGGGCGAAGACCAGGTCGGCACGCCCCTGCGTGAGCACGGTGAGCTGGTCTCCGGCGGTGATCTCCAGCCAGTGGATCTTCTTGCCCAGCCGGGAGATCAGATATTTGGCCACGTCGATGTTGAAGCCGTCGTATCCACCGTTCTGCCCCTTGAAACTGATCAGCGGGACGTCGGAGCGGATGGCGACGATCAGCTCGTCCTTGTCCACAAGGGACTCCGGCCGCCCCGCGCCGCAGGCGGTGAGCAGCAGCATCAGGCAGATCAGCAGCTTTCTCACCGGTACTCCCTGAGTCGTGGCCAGATCCCGACCAGGATGAGCAGGGCACCGGCGGCCAGCCCGGCGGGGATCAACCGCCACAGCGTCTCCAGGGCCCCGTCGCCGCTGTCGATGGCGCGCTCGAAGTCGGACTCGTGCCGCCGGACCAGCTCCTCCAGCATCTTGTCGTAGCTTTCGTAGGTCTGGGTGAGCTCGCCGTCCCAGTATTTGATCGCCGCTTCGGCCGTCATGGTCCGCATTCGCGCGTCCGCCTGCTGGAACTTCTGGTAGACGGCGAAGAGGCGTTCCCGGTCCTGGCCCGTCAGGCTGCCGAGCAGGCCCTGGAAGTTGCCCCGCAGCTTGCTCTGGTAGTCGGGCAGGCTGGTGGAGTCGACGGCCGCGATCGTCTGTGACTTGTCCAGGAAGTTGTGTTCGTAGGTGTCCTTGCGGAA
This sequence comes from Nonomuraea sp. NPDC049028, assembly GCF_043197735.1. Classification (NCBI taxonomy): domain Bacteria; kingdom Bacillati; phylum Actinomycetota; class Actinomycetes; order Streptosporangiales; family Streptosporangiaceae; genus Nonomuraea; species Nonomuraea sp. NPDC049028. Next base: position 367,159 of record NZ_JBICTR010000002.1, on the reverse strand, counting down.
GCGGTCGAGCAGGTAGCGGTTCTGGTCTCCGTGCATGCTGTTGCTGATCGCCCGTGCCCTGGTCAAGGTGAGCACGGCGTCGAAACCGCCGCGCTTGGCCTCGTCCAGCGCCTGGCCCTGCCGGTTGAGCAGGACCGTGCCCGTCACCAGACCGGCCGCGGTGAGCACGGTGGCGACCACCAGGGCCGGCGCGAAGACCCGGCGGAACCTGCGGGTCAGGTACATCTGCAGGCCCAGCAGGCAGGCCAGCGCGAGCAGCCCGGCGACGATGACGGCGACGCGGGCCAACGAGGTGGTCGAGCGCTCGGCCACGTGCGCGCGCCGGACGATCGTCCCGGTTTCCAAGGTCAGGTTGTAGGCCTGGGGAAGCAGTTCGCGGTGCATGAGGTCGGTGGCCTTCTGATAGGCCTGGACCACATTGTCGGGCGGCTGTCCCGCGGTGTGCTTGGACTGCACGTCCAGCAACCGGGCCTGGGTCGCCAGCCGCTCGTAGCGGCCCAGCCCCTCGATCAGCGACTCGACCGTGCGTTGCTCGGCGGGATTGTCCAGGGCCAGCCGGTACGCCTTGAGCAGGCTCTCGGAGATCTCCAGCCGCCGCTGGTCATAGTTGGTCAGGTCGGCCTGCTGCTGGGGTCCGTACTCGCTGCCCAGCAGCAGGGTCTCGGCCACCAGCGCGTCCATCTCCGACATCTGCCGATACAGGCCGGTGGTGGCGAGCACCTGGGGCCCGGCGTCATGTCCGATGGTGCGTAAGCCGGCGCCCGTACTCGCCGCGCCGGCCAGGATCGCGGCCAGCAGGAGCGCCAGCGTCAGAAGGGACAGCCCGGCCAGCGTACGCAGCCGCCCGGAGACCGACTTCTCGCGCCGGGCCGGAGGCGCCGCTGTCACCGTCATGGCCCGCTCCGGCGGGAGACGCAGGGATCGTCGGTGTGCAACGCGCCTCCCGAGATCGACTCGTGCTGGGAAATTCGAGCATGGCCGCGGAAGTGACAGATCCGCAAGAGGGACTGCCGGTCGCACCGCCGAAGAGGACAGGTTTGCCCCCGTTCGGCCGCCGGAAGCTAACGTGCTGGCTGCGCTTCGACGGCGGCCTGTGGTGGACGACCCCCGACGGGGCCGAGGCGACCCGCGCACGGCACGCGCACGAGGTCGCGAGCGGCTACGAGTCGCACCTCATCGGCCGCGCGGACACCAGCGACCGGGTCAGCGGGGTCCAGGTGGGGGCGGGCCTCGCGATCCACAATCCGGGTGACGGCTGGGTCTCCCTCCCCCACCTGATCCGCGAGCTCGCGGACGAGCTGGTCCGTCGTGGGGGACGGCTCGTCACCGGCGCGGGCCGCTGCTCGGTGCTCGTGGAGGACGGCCGGGCACGGGGAGTGCGCGGCGCCGACGGCACGTCATGGCGTGGCGACGCCGTCGTGGCCGCCTGCGGTGCGCAGACCCCGGCGGTGCTCGCGGAGCTCGGCGTGGACCTGCCGGACGCGTCCCCCCTGTCCATGCTCGTCATCACCGAGCCGGTCGAGACCGAGGTCGTGACCGTGCTGAACACGCCGCGCGCGGCGATGCGCCCCAACCCCGGATCGACGTTCGCGATCGACCACAGCTGGTACGAGGAGCACATCACCGAGCACGCCAACGGCTCCTGCTCGATCGACGAGAAGTACGTCAAGGAGCTCATCGCCGAGGCGTCCGTCCTGCTCCAGGGTGATGTCACTCTCCGGGCGGCGTCGTGGCGGCTCGGCCGCAAACCGATACCGGCGGACGGGGAGCCGGTCTTCGGCGAGTTGGAGTCGGTGCCCGGCTGCCATGTGGCGTTCACCCACTCGGGTGCGACGCTGGGGCTCATCGCCGGGGAGCTCACCGCGTACGAGGTGCTCACCGGCACCGGGCATCCGCTCTTGGCGGACTTCCGCCCGGAGCGCTTCTCCCGAACGGGGTGACCCCGGGCACCCGCGAAACCGCGAAACTGGACGGTCTTGGTGCTGCAACTCGCTACTGATCGCGTATCAAGCGACTGGCGTTCAAATTGCCGTGACATTTGCACTCAGATCGCGAGCGGAAGAAGTGATGTCAGCAAACAAGCAACGTCCTGACGACCAGCCGGAGTTATCCGACGGCGGCAACAGCGGCAGACAATTCCCAGCAGACGTCGTCGTGCCGGAGCTCTCTCGCAGAACCTTTCTGGGGAGCAGCCTCGGAGCCATGGCTGTGGCCTCGCTGCCCTGGGCCGGCGCCCCCATCCCGACGTCATGGCACTGGGCTCTTCACGGCAAGCCCGGCCCTGGGGTGACGTACGGGATCGGCGCGGTGGCGGTCCAGGACACGACAGTCTCGATGGCCTCCCGTCCTTTCGTATTCGTGCGAGGGGATGACAGTCATCTGTACATTCTCTGGGAAACCCCCGCCGGTATATGGGAATGGGTCGACCAAGGGGGAAAGGTCGACCGACCCGTTGGTGTCATCGCCCTCGGCGACGATCCGAATGGGAATCGACCCTACGCGTTCGTCGTGCGAGATGGACATCTCTGGGTGCGCTGGTGGAACGGCACAACTTGGATCTGGTCCGATCAGGGCCAGCCGGCGAGCGTCGACGTTCTCGATGGCCTCGGCGCGGTGACGGTCGCGCTGAAGCGGACGCTGGATCTCGCCCCCTTCGCCGTCGTAACCGGCAGCGACGGCAATGCGTGGGTGAACTGGTGGAACGTGTCGTCCTGGAACTGGTACAACATGGGTTCGCCCGGCGTCGCGATCGCCTCCTCGATGGGAGTTCTCGCCGTCCCGGACGAGAGAACCGGCGGGGAGAGCCTGCAGGTCTATGTGTGGGGCGGCGACAGGCAGCTGTGGCTCGGTGTCACGGACATGGTGTCCACGCGATGGACCGCCCTTGGTGGGCCCCCCGCGGTGATCAGTGGATCGGCCGGTGCGGCGATCATCATAGGCGCCTCGGAGGTGCTCTCGCAGCCCTGCTGCTTCGTTCTGAGCGCATCACACGGCGACCTCTGGGCCTGTCAGGACGGCACCTGGCTCAACATGGGCGCCCCGCCGAGTGACCACTACGCCAAGATCGGTTTGGGTGCGAGAAGCGTCCTGGACATGAACAACGGCTCCCAATACGCACTGGTCTTCGTGACCGACGGCAACAACTCCGTCTGGGCCTGTCGGTGGGACGGCACCAATCCGGTCTGGGAGGATCACGGGAATCCGACTGGCCATACCATCGACGCGGGCATCGGCATCACCAACACACAGACCTCGCCTGCGGCAGCTTGGCTGCCCCATGCCTTCATGCGAACCACAGACGGGCTCGTATGCGAGAACTGGCAGCAATAGGGCCCATCTGAGCGACGTCGCCGGATATCGCTCAGGTCTTCAAAGCAAGGCGACCCGCCTCAGAAGCCGGGGCGCGTCCGCTACGAGGGAATGACGTACGCGTTGGTGCTCGACCGGCCGGTGCCGTTCACGGCGGTGATGTAGAGGAACGGGCGGCGGGGATCGACGTCGGTGGGCGTGGGGAAGGGGATCCAGGCGGCACCGGCCTCGTCCGGTCCCTGGGCGACGGTCACCGTCTTCATCCCCGCCCCGGCGCGGGCGTACTGGACCTTGATCGTCCCGCCCGCGAGGTTGCGGCCGGTGATCGCGATCCCGGCCGCGTTCCTGGTCGCGCCGACGATGAGCGGCGCGTTCCAGGAAGCGTGGAGGTCGTCGCTCAACGACGGGGTCATCCAGTTGAGGCGGCAGGTCAGGAACGGGTCCCAGCCGTAGGAGATCACCTTGGTCACGGCCTCCCCGGCCGCCATGACCTGGGCGTCGAGCCGCTTCTTGGTCGTCCGGCCGCGCAGCGGCAGCGGGTCGGCCCGGCCGCACTCGCCGGCCACCGGGGCGGGCTCGAAGGCCTCCGCGTTCATCCACAGCTCCACCCCCGGCGGCCGGGACCGCGCCGCCGCCTGGAGGTAGTCGTAGGTCGAGCCGTAGTACGCCTTCCGGTTGGTGACGTCTCCCACCATCGGCACCAGCCGGCGATCGACTTTGGCGTCCACCTCGTCGCGGCCGTACACGGGCACCTTGCCCGTCCCGCGCCCGTCCTGCACGGCGACGATCATGGGCGCGCCGTGCGCGGTGGCGGCGATGGCGAGCAGCCCCGGCCCCACCCGCTCGGGCGGGAAGCCCTTGTCCCTGCGCGCGTCGAAGTAGGGACTGACCAGGATCTTCTTCCCCGGCAGCGTGGCGGCCACGACGGTGTGCTGGGCCTGGTACAGGTCGATGGTCGGATCGACGCTGGGCCGCGACTTCACCGCCAGCTCGAACGACTGGTACACCCCGGCGAACGCCGCCGACGGCCCGTACCTGCCCCGATAGTCCGTCACCACCCGCTCGGTGAACGCGGTCACGGCGCCGAGGTGCGTGAGGTCGGGCAGCCACGGCCGCTTGACGTCCTGCGGCGCGGCGGGCAGCCCGGGGAACACCTTCATCCCGTACCCGGCCGCCTCCGTCATCAGGTTGCCCAGCCCGTCGCCGTCGGTGGCGATCAGCACGAGGTCGTACGGGCCGCGTGAGCAGGATCTGCCCAGCAGTAACCGGTAGTAGATCCGCTCGCCGCTCTCGATCCGCCGGTCCAGGCCCGGACACCGCAGCAGGCCGTCGCCGAACAGCTCGTTCGCCGCATAGCCGTAGACCCGGCGGATGCGCGGAACCGCCTCCCGAGCGGCCCGGTAGCACGTCTTCCCGTTCTCGACGCAGCCGGTGAAGTCGGGGTCGGGCGCGCCCTCCTTCAGCAGCCGCCCCGCCCGGTCGACCCGGCTGGGCACCAGACGCGGGCCGAACGTGATGAGCGTGTCACCGCCGACCCCGTGGATCGCCTCCACGGTCCGCCGCGTGACACACGGGTCCGAGCGAGGCACCAGCCAGTAACCGGTGATCGCGTACGGCGCGTCGACCCGGGTGTCCCGCGCCGGACAGCCCTCGTCGACCGGCGTCACAACAGGAGTGAGAGAGGGCGTCGTGGCCTCGGCCCGCGTCCCAGGAACGACGGTGGCCGCCAGCACCGCCACGGCCGCGAACCCGCGCAGGATCCACCCGGATACCACATGACCTCCTCGCGCGAGTGTCCGCTCGCGGCCAGAACGGTCGTACCCGTTAGATCACCCCATGCACCTTATCGTGGCCCGGCCGGACCCCCAGGAAACAAACCTGGGGGCCACGACACGGACTGCTCAGGCCACCGGGTCGTCCGCCGGATCGCGGTACGGCGTGGTGAAGGTGTGCATCCCCGACCCGACCTCCACCAGCTCCCCGGACGGCAGGTCGACCTCGGCGGTCGTCCCCGACGGTACGGAGACGGTGACCGTGAGGTTGCCGCCCGTCCGGGACCAGGCCACCGCCGCCGGGCCGTACGGCGTCTCGTGCTCGGCGGAGGCGTGGGTGAGACCGGCGCCGGGTCGCGGCGCGACGCGGATGCGGCGGTAGCCGGGCGCGGCGGGGGCCAGGCCGGCGAGCGTGCCGTGCAGGAAGTCGGCGACCGCGCCCAGCGCGTAGTGGTTGAACGAGGTCATCTCACCGGGGTTGACCGAGCCGTCGGGCAGCATGCTGTCCCAGCGCTCCCAGATCGTGGTCGCGCCCATGGTCACCGGGTACAGCCACGAGGGGCATTCGCGCTGCGTCAGCAGCCGGTAGGCGGTGTCGTGCTCCCCCGCCGCGGCCAGGGCGGCGCAGACCAGCGGCGTGCCGACGAAGCCGGTGCCGATGCGGTAGTCGTCCTGGTCCACCAGCTCGGCCAGCCGCTTGCCCGCCCGCGCCCGCTGCTCCGGCGTCTCCGCCAGGCCGAGGTGCAGGGACAGCGCGTAGGCGGTCTGGGTGTCGCTGACCAGACGGCCCGACGGCGAGAGGTATTCACGGCGGAAGGCCGCCCGGACGTCGGCGGCCAGCTCACCGTACTTCTTCGCGTCCTCGCCCCGGCCCAGCAGTTCGGCGGTGTCGGCCACGAGTTGCGCGGTCCACGCGTGGTAGGCGGTGGCGATGAGGTACGGGTCAGTCCGGGCCTTGCCGGGCCGGTCCGGCGGCGCGGCGGGGTCGAGCCAGTCGCCGAACTGGAAGCCCTCGTCCCACAGGTGGTCGTCCCCGGCGATGCCGGCGATATGGTCGACCCAGCCCTTCATGCTGTCGTACTGCGTCTCCAGCACCCCGAGGTCCCCGAAGCGCTCGTAGAGCACCCAGGGCACGATCACCGCCGCGTCGCCCCACGCCGCCGTCGGCATGGCGGGGAACTCGAGGCCGACCCACGGGATGTAGTAGGGCACCATGCCCGACTCGTCCTGTTCGGCGGCCAGGTCAGCGAGCCAGGAGCCGAGTGTGCCCGCGCAGTCGTACAGGAAGGCCGCGGTGGGGGCGAAGACCTGGATGTCGCCGGTCCAGCCGAGGCGCTCGTCGCGCTGGGGGCAGTCGGTCGGCAGGTCGACGAAGTTGCCGCGCATGCTCCACACCACGTTGTCGTGCAGGCGCTGGAGCTGCGGGTCCGAGCAGGTGAACCAGCCGGTACGGCGCATGTCGGTGTGGCAGACGACGGCCTGGACGCTGTCGGGGCGCAGCTCGCCCGGCCAGTCGATCACCTCGGCGTAGCGGAAGCCGTGCATGGTGAAGCGCGGCTCCCACTCCTCCTCCGCGCCGCCGGCCAGGGTGTACTCGTCCCGGGCGGCCGCGTTGCGCAGCGGGCGGCGTGACAGGGCGCCGTTCTCCAGAACCTCGGCGTGGAGGAGGGTGACGGTGTGGCCCGCCGGTCCCTGGACACGGATGCGCAGGCGGCCGGAGATGTTCTGGCCGAAGTCGAGGATGGTCTCGCCGGCCGGCCCCTTGATGACCTCGACGGGGCGCAGTGTCTCGAAGCGGCGCACCGGCGGGCCGGTGGGGGCGACGAGCAGGCCGCGGTCGTGGTCCACGACGTCGGCGGGCAGCCAGGCGCCGTCGTCGAAGCCGGGTGCGGACCAGCCGGCGGGCAGCAGGCGGGCGTCGTACTTCTCGCCGTCATACAGGCTCGCCGCGAGGATCGGGCCGCGCGCGCAGCGCCAGGAGCCGTCGGTGGTCACGACGTCGGTCGAGCCGTCGGTGTAGACGACTTCGAGCTGGGCGATGAGCGCGGTGCGCGAGCCGTACGTCTCGACCCGGCCGTCCTTGAAGCCGACGCGGCCGCGGTACCACCCGTCGGCGAGCATGGCGCCGATGGCGTTGTCACCCTCCGACAGCAGCGCGGTGACGTCGTGCGTGCGGTAGCGCAGGCGGTGGTCGTAGCTCGACCAGCCCGGCGCAAGGACGTCATCGCCCACGACCTGCCCGTTGATCTCCACCTCGTACAGGCCGTGGCCGGTCACGTACAGGCGGGCCCGCTCGACCGGCCCGCGGAGGGCGAAACCGCGCCTGAGCATGGTCGCGGGCCCGTCCGGCGCGCCGAGCAGTTCGGCGGGCGGCGCCGCCGCCTCCGCGCGCCACTCCTCCGCCTCCAGCAGACCGGCCTCGACCGAGGTCCACTCGCTCCACTCGCTCGCCTCGCCGTCCTGACCGCGGACCCGCACGCGTACGGCCCGGCGCTCCCGCGAGCGCAGGTCGTCACCCGGCCACGGGACCAGCACGGAGTCGGAGCGCCCGGTCGAGGAGACGACCTTGCCCTCCGAGTCGCGGATCTCGACGTCGTAGCCGTGCTGTTGCCAGCCTGGACGGTCGTTGCGGACCGTCCAGGACAGCCGTGGCCTGGGTTCGCCGATGCCGAGCGGCTCTCGGTGGTGCTCGAAACGCAGGTCGATGGTCATGCGGCTCCTCTGAGCGTCAGCCCTTGATCGCGCCGGCGGTCATCCCCGCCACGATCTTGCGGTTGAAGAAGATGAAAGCGAGCAGTGGCGGGATCGTGATGAGCACGATGTCCATGAACAGCAGGTTCCACTGCGTGCTGTATTGGCTTTGGAAGTTGTACAGGGTGAGCTGAACGGTGGCGTTCTCGTCACCGGGCAGGAAGTAGAGCGGGTTGACGAAGTCGTTGAAGACGGCGACCGACGTGGTCAGGATGACGGTGATCGTCACCGGCCGGAGCAGCGGGAAGATCACCTTGAAGAACAGCCGGAACCCGGTGCATCCGTCGATCATCGCCGCCTCGTCCAGCTCGCGCGGCACCGCCGCCACAAAAGCGCGATAAAGCAGCACCGAGTACGACATGTGGAAGGCGACTTCGACGAAGATGAGCCCCGGCAGCGTCTTGAACAGGCCGAGCGTCTGGAGCACCCAGATGGTCGGCACGATCGCCGGCGGGATGATCAGCCCGGACAGCACCAGGAAGTTGACCACCGACCGCATGCGGCCCGCCCGGCGCTGCAGCACGAACCCGGCCATGGAGCAGAAGACGACCAGCAGCGTGACCGCCACGACCGTGAGGATCGTGCTGTTGAGGAAGGCGCGCAGCAGCACGTAGTCGCGCGCCTCGATCACCTCGACGAAGTTCTGGACTATGGGCCAGCTCGTCGGCCAGCCGAAGTCCAGCTCCGCCGACTGGACCTCGTCCTTGACCGCCGTGAGCACCATGAACGAGAACGGCACGACGAAGATGACGACGGCCAGGAGGACCACGATGAGTTCGGGCCCGGATCTGCGCAGCGCCCTCATGCGGCGACCTCCCTGGCGCTCAGGAAGCGGGTGAGCGGCACGACCAGCGCGGTGACCACGATGAACAGGATCACGTTCCCGGCGGTCGACAGGCCGAAGAACCCCGCCTGATACTGCTTGTAGATGATCGAGGCGATGACGTCGCTGGTGAAGCCGGGTCCGCCGCGGGTCATCGTCCAGATGAGGTCGAAGGACCGCAGCCCGCCGATGAAGGACAGGATGATCACTGAGTTGGTGGCGGGCCAGCTCAGCGGCAGCGTCACGAACCTGAACCGGTGCCAGGCGCCGCCGCCGTCGACCGCGACCGCCTGGTAGTAGTCACGCGGGATCGACATCATGCCGGCGATGTAGATGACGGTGGCCAGGCCGACGCCCTTCCAGACGTCCACGAGCGCCACCGACAGCAGCGCGGTGTTGGCGTCGCCGAGCCAGTCGGGGCCCGAGATGCCCACCAGGGCCAGCGCCTTGTTCACCAGCCCGGTGTCGGGCTTGAGCAGCACGCTGAACGTGATGCCGACCGCGACCGTGCTCACCAGCACCGGGAAGAACACCACCGAGCGCAGGAAACCGCGCAGCTTGATCCGCGAGGTGAGCAGCACGCCGAGCGCCATCCCCAGCACGACCTTCAGCCCGCTGGTGGTCACCGCGTAGATCAGGGTGTTCTGGAAGCCGATCCGCAGGTTCTGCTCGGCGAAGAAGTCGGTGAAGTTCTCCAGCCCCACGAAGGTGCTGTCGAACAGCGTCCACCTGGTCATCGAGAAGTAGAAGGCCATGATCGTCGGAACCAGGAAGACGATCGTGTAGACGAGTCCCGCGGGCACATAGAACAGGTAGGGGTACGGGTTGCCGCCGCGCCCGCCCTTCCCCTTGCGCGCGCGGGCACGCCGCCCGGCCGCCGCGGTGGGCGGCTCGGGCGACGTGGCCGTGCTCGGCCTCGACGAGGTCACCACCCCGCGAGCCCCAGTTGCTTGGCCTGCTTCTCCACGTCCTTGTCGTACTGGGCCGCCCCCTCGGCCGCCGTGGTCAGGCCGGAGCCGACCGCGACGGTGATCTGCTCAAGGGACGGGCCCTTGACCGGGGAGACGAACTCCAGCGCGGGCGCGGACGCCTTGTTGTCGAGGTAGACCTGCAGGTCCTTCGCCACCTGGACCGCGTCGTCCGGCAGCTTGGCCCCCTTGATCCGGTACGGTCCGGCCGGCGGGGTGCCCTTGCCAAGGGCGGCCGTACCTTCCGGGGAGGCTATGAAGGCCAGGAACTTCTTGGCGGCGTCGAGATGCTTGGTCGTCTTGGGGATGTAGGCGGCGCTCGGCTCCCAGACCGTGGCGCCGTTCTTGGCGGCGTCGTCACCCGGCAGGCCGAAGAAGCCGACGTCGGTGCCCACCTGCGGGAACTTCTTGATGAAGCCGGGCACCACCCCGGTGAGCAGGGGATAGTGCACGCCCTGGCCCTCGGCCAGCAGCTTGACCCCCGCGTCGAGGTTGGCCGAGCCGAAGCCCTTGTTGAGGTACCCCTTGGCGTGCACCTCTTCCAGGCGCTTGAAGCCGGTCAGCGCGGCCGGGGTGGTGGCGTACTTGGCCTTGTTGGCCGTGTAGTCCTGCGCGAAGGTCGGCGAGGCGGCCTGCACGTTGAAGAAGTCCGCGAGCACGAACAGCTGCGAGGTCCAGGTGTCCTTGAACGTGGAGATCACCGGCGTCAGCCCGGCGGCCTTGATCTTGTCGTTGTTGGCCGTGAACTCGGCCCAGCTCTTGGGCACCTGCAGCCCGAGCTTCTCGTAGACCTTGCGGTTGTAGAGGATGCCGCCTCCGGTGGCGGTTCCGGTCGGCACGCCGTACGCCTTCCCGCCCTGGGTGACAACGGGTAGGTACGACTCCTCCACGTTCTTCATGACCGGGTCGCCGGTGAGGTCGACGAGGGTCTGACCGGGGTTCAGGGCCTGGAGCAGGGACCCGGAGTTGTACCAGAAGACGTCGCTCATCTCGCCCGTGGACAGCCGGGTCTTGATGATGTTGTCGCCCTCGGTGCCCGCCGGGCGGGTCTCCGACTCGATCTTGATCTTCGGGTTGGCCGCCTCGAAAGCTTGGACGACTGCTTTGGCCCCGTTGACCGTGGCTTCGTTGTTGTCGTAGAGGAAGGAGATCGTGACGCTGCCGTCGGCGGCCGTCGTGCTGCCGGACGAGCCGCATGCCGCCAGGGAAAGGAGGGGGAGGGCGGCGGAGAAGGCCACCCCGAGTCTGTGAAGCGTGGTCTTCATAACACCCCTTGGGGCTCGAAGCTTAAATCGTTTCAATGGCCTCGTTAGGGCGTTAACATAGGCTTTACGTTCCGGGGCCGTCAAGGCTCTCCTGCGGTAACGAAACGGAAACGTATCAGCGACTCAAGGCGTGTCATCCGCCCAGATACCCGCAAACTTCCGCTCTGAAGCGAAACGATTCAAGCCTTCAACGCCGACGACCCGTCCCCTTATCCTGGACGTCCGACCCCTGGCGCCTAAGGAGTTCCCATGCACGTCGTCGTCACCGGTGCCCACGGAAAGGTCGGACGTGCGGCCACCCAGGCGCTGCTCGACGCCGGTCACGAGGTGACGGCCGTCGACCTCACCCGCCCGGTCTGGGAGCGGACGGAGCCCGGCGCCCCCCGCTACCAGCAGGCCGACCTGACCGACGCCGGAGCGGCGTACGCGGTGGTGCGCGGCGCCGACGCGGTCGTCCACGCCGCCGCCATCCCCGAGCCCAGCACCAACCCGCCGCACGTGGTCTTCCAGAACAACCTGATGTCCACCTTCAACATGCTGGAGGCGGCGATCAGGTTCGGCGTGACCCGCTTCGTGAACATCTCCAGCGAGACCGTGCCCGGCTTCTTCTTCCCCGAGCGGCCGTTCCTGCCCGACTACGCGCCCGTGGACGAAGAGCACCCGATCCGGCCGCAAGACCCCTACGCCACCGCCAAGCACTTCGGCGAGCAGCTCATGGACGCGGCCGTGCGCCGGTCAGACATCCGATGCGTCTCCATTCGGCCGAGCTGGGTGCAGCACGAGGGCAACTACGAGCGCAACCTGGGCCCGCAGATCCGCGACGGACAGCCCGGAGCCGGGCTGTGGAGCTACATCGACGTCTACGACCTGGCCGACGCCATCGTGCTGGCCACCGAATCCGACCTGCCGGGACACGAGGTGTTCTACATCGCCTCGCCCGACAACGTCGGTGGCCACGACTTCGCGACGGCCCTGCGGGAGCACTACGGCGACGCCATCGCGCTGCGGCCGCTCAGCCGTCCGGACGCCTCCGGCATCTCCTGCGCCAAGGCGGTGCGCATGCTCGGCTGGGCGCCCAAGCGCTCGTGGCGCGACTACCTGGACGAGGACGGCCGGGCGCTCAAGGCTCCTATGAAGTGATCTTGGTGATGCGTACGGCGTCCGCGATGACGTACCCGGTCGTGGAGGTCCAGCGGCTCACCCCGACCACGTTGTAGGTGCCCGCGTCGAGGGTGTAGGTGCCGAGGGTCCGCCACTGCCCGCCGCCCGAGCGCTGGTCCACGACCACGGTCTGGTTCCCGCCCGACGCCGCCACGAGATACGGCGTGGCGCTGTTGTAGCCCGCGTTGGCGGCGTACCAGACCTCCACCCGGTAGTTCCCGGCGCTCGGGATGGCCGCCTTGAACCACGCCGGGTCGCTGGCCGCGACGGGGTCGGCGAAGCGGTAGTCGGCGCCGTAGAGCTGCGCCGAGAACGACGAGGTGCCCCAGGAGGAGCTCGCGGCGAACCCGGCGTCGGAGTTGTCGACCACGACGCTGAACGCCGCCGTGCCCGTCACCACCGCGCCCGCGCTCGGCGCGCTCTCCTGGTGCGTCCGGTTCAGTGCGGTCACGTAGTAGGTGTAGCCGCCGGTGGCCGTCGCCGTGGCGTCGGTGAAGGTGGTCTTCCTGGTCGTGCCGAGCAGGTTGCGGGCGTCGGCGTACGCGCACGGATCGGCCGCCGGTCGGGAGCCGTCGACCCGGTAGATCGCGTAGGCCGTGGCGCCGGCGCCCTGCCACGACAGCGCCACGCCGCCCGAGCCCCTGGTCGCCGCCGCGCTCGTGGGAGCCGCCGGTGCGGCGGCGGTGCCGCGGGCGGGCAGCAGGGCGGGCTTGGCGTAGTGGGCGTTGACCAGCGCGGCGATGGCGCCGATCCGGTTCGCCTTGACGTCCTTGGCGCTGAAGTAGATGTCGCCGGCCACCTCGGGGTGCTTCCTGTTGTCGTAGAGGTGGTCGCTGAGCTCGGCGGGATCCTGCCAGGCCGCGTCCTGGCCGCTGGCGCCCGCGCGGTAGGCGGCCTGGCCGACGACCAGCTGGACCCCGGTGCCGCGCACCACGCTCGACCACCAGGCGGTCAGCACCGCGTAGTCCGCCGGGGCGTACCCGATGTTCCAGTAGATCTGCGGCGCGAGGTAGTCGACCCAGCCCTGCTTGACCCAGAGCCTGCTGTCGGCGTAGATCGCGTCGTAGGACTGCAGGCCAGAGGTGCTGGACCCGAGCGGGTCGGTGCTCGCGTTGCGCCAGATGCCGAACGGGCTGACGCCGAAGGAGACCCAGGACTTGGCGGCGTGGATGCGCTGGTCCATCTCGCGCATCAGCTGGTTGACGTTGTCGCGCCGCCAGTCGGCGATGTTGCCGAACCCGCCGCCGTACTGGGCGTATGTCGCGGCGTCCGGGATGGTCTCGCCGCTGACCGGATAGGGGTAGAAGTAGTCGTCGAGGTGCACGCCGTCGAGGTCGTAGCGGGTGACGGCGTCCATGATGGCGTCCTCGATGAAGTCGCGGACCTCCGGGATGCCGGGGTTGTAGTAGAGCTTGCCGCCGTAGGCGAACCGCCAGGCCGGATGCGTCCGGGCCGGGTGGGTCGCCACCAGCTTGCTCGGGTCGGCGTTGTTGGCGATCCGGTACGGGTTGAACCAGGCGTGAAACTCCAGGTTGCGGGCGTGCGCCTCGGCGACCATGAAGGCCATCGGGTCGTAGCCGGGATCCTTGCCCTGGGTGCCGGTGAGCCACTGTGACCACGGCTCGTACGACGAGGGCCAGAACGCGTCCGCTGTCGGCCTGACCTGCACGAACACCGCGTTCATCCGCTTGGACACGGCCAGGTCCAGCCACGCCCTGAACTCCGCCTGCTGGGCCGCCACGCTCAGCCCCGCGCTGCTCGGCCAGTCGATGTTGGCGACCGAGGAGACCCACATGCCCCGTAACTGCCGCTTGGGCGTCGCGGGATCGGTCACGCACGCCGCCGCCGAGACGGCGGGGGTCGTGGAGGGGACGACGAGAGCGGTGAGCACAAGGGCGACCGTGGCCAGGATGGTGCGCAGGGGGTGCGTGGTCACGAAAAGAAGTTTCATCTTCTCCCGGACTGAGCGCAATAGTCTTCAGCCAATCCGGGGGACCCAACTTTCCGCCCCAGATGTCCGAGTACGGGCGGAAAGTTTCTTCTAACTCGTCAGTAATGTCAATTATCGACATCTGTCAGGAACCGGCTTACTGTGCAGCCGTCGACCCTTAACGAGGGAGCTCCCATGTCACTCTCCCCCAAGCGATTAACGGCTCTCGTCTCCACGGTCCTCGCCGCCCTCCTGGTCTTCGCCGGCCAGCCCGCCGTCGCGGCCAAGGACACGCCGCTTTCGGACGCCTTCGCCCGCGCCGCCGCGGCCCAGGACGTCCCGCGCGACCTGCTCGTCGCGCTCGCCTACGCCGAGACCCACCTCGACGGCCACAACGGCGAGCCCAGCGCCAGCGGCGGATACGGCGTGATGCACCTGGTCAGCAACCCCACCACGAAGGCGCTGGAGAAGGCGTCCGGGCTCACGGGGCTGCCGGTCAAGAAGCTGCGCGCCGACACCGCGGCCAACATCCTCGGCGGTGCCGCGCTGCTGCGCGCCAACGCCGACGAGCTCGGCCTCGACGAGGCCGCCAGGAAGGACCCCGGCCGCTGGTACGAGGCCGTGGCGAAGTACGGCAACACCGCCTCGCCCCAGCTCGCCCGCCTCTACGCCGACGCCGTCTACGAGCTGCTCGGCCTCGGAATCCAGGCCAAGGACGTACGCGTGGCGCCGCAGGAGGTGACGGCCGATCGCGGCCAGTACGCCGAGACGCGCTCGTTCGGCGCCGCCGAGGCGGCCAGCCCCGACTACCCGGACGCCACCTGGGCGGCCGCCAGCTCCAGCAACTACACCGCCTCCAGCCGCGAGTCGAGCTACGCCATCGACCGGGTGATCATCCACGTGACGCAGGGCTCCTACGCCGGGACGATCTCCTGGTTCCAGAACCCCAGCGCCCAGGTCTCGGCCCACTACGTGGTCAAGTCGTCCAACGGCGCGATCACTCAGATGGTCCGGGACAAGGACATCGCCTGGCACGCCGGCAACTGGACGTACAACACCAGGTCCATCGGCATCGAGCACGAGGGCTACGTCAGTGAGGCCTCGTGGTTCACCGACGCGATGTACCGCTCCTCGGCCGCGCTGACCAAGTACATCTGCGACAAGTACGGCATCCCGAAGGACCGCAGCCACATCATCGGCCACTCCGAGGTGCCCGGCGCCGACCACACCGACCCGGGGCAGTACTGGAACTGGACCACGTACATGAACTACGTGACCGGTGGCGGCGGCACCCCGACGTGGACCACCACGGTCGACAACACCACCTCCGGCCAGTTCACCGCCAGCGCGAACTGGGGCACCTCCACCTACTCCACCCAGCGCTACGGCGCCGACTACCGGTTCGCCGACCCCGTGGCCGCCAGCGACCCGGCCTGGTACCAGGCGACCATCCCCAGCGCGGGCACCTACCGCGTGGAGGTCTGGTATCCGGACGATCCCGGCTACAACAGCTCCGCGCCGTACATCGTGGCCTCCTCCGGCGGCAACCAGACGGTGTACGTGGACCAACGCTCCGGCGGCGGCAGCTGGAAGAGCCTCGGCACCTTCTCACTCGCGGCGGGCACCGCCAACGTCGTGGGAGTCAGCCGGTGGACCTCCGGCACCGGCCTCGTCATCGCGGACGCCGTCCGCATCAGCAAGGTCTGAGATCTGGTACGGCCCGTGCCCGATCGCACGGGCCGTACTTGTTCACCGCGGCCAAATAAACATCGATAAATATATGCCCATTCGCTAATAAGTGGACCGATGGAAACTTCCCCCTTTGCACGTCCTGGCAAAGGATGTTAGATGGAGGGGTCTTGACCGGCCACGCTTCGGGGCGGCGCGGCAGTCGATCGCACTCCGGCAAGGAGGCTCGTGCACATGGCGCTGGTTCTTGACGGCGTCCGCGTACGGCAGCGCGGGGAAACCTGGCTGCACGACATCCACCTGGAATTATCCCATGGAATGACCACGCTCGTCGGGCCGATGGCAGCGGGGAAGACGACCCTGATGCGGGTCGTCGGAGGACTGCTTCCACCCGACGCGGGGCGGGTCGTGGTGAACGGAAAAGACGTAACGGCTATTTCCGTGCGCAAACGCTCGGTCGCCTTCGTCTATCAGCAATTCATCAATTATCCCTCGCTCTCGGTCTACGAGAACATCGCCTCACCGCTGCGCATGGCGCGCTCCTTTCCCAAGAAAGACATCGATCGGCGGGTGCGCGAGGTCGCCGAAATCATGGGCATCGGCGACCTGCTCGACCGCCGGCCCGCCGAGCTGTCGGGCGGCCAGCAACAGCGCACCGCGATCGCCCGCGCGCTGGCCCGGCCGGTCGACGTACTGCTGCTCGACGAGCCGCTGGCCAACCTCGACTTCAAGCTCCGCGAGCAGTTGCGGGGCGATCTGAAGAACATGTTCCGCGACTCGCCGAGCGTGGTCCTCTATTCGACGGCCGACCCGGCCGAGGCGCTGACCTTCGCCTCGCCGACGGTGGTCCTGGGCGAGGGCCGGGTGCTGGACGTGGGCGACGTGGCGGACATGTACGCCCAGCCGCCGACGCTGGCCGTCGCCGCGACGCTCAGCGATCCGCCGCTCAACCTGCTGCCCGGCGTCGTGCGCGAGGGCCGGATCGAGTGCCTGGGCAGCTCGTTCCCCTCTCCCGGCGCGCACGCCTCGGGACGGAACGTGGTGCTCGCGGTACGCCCCCACCAGGTGACGATCCAACGAAGTGGAGCCGGCGTGCTGGAGTTCCCGGCGGAGATCAGGCTCGCGGAGGTGACGGGCAGCTCGACCTTCCTGCACCTGCAGCTGATCGACGGGCGGCACCTGGTCGCCCAGCTGCCGGGCCCCCAGCTCTTCACCCCCGGCGAACGGGCCATGGCCTACGTGGACCCGGCGCACATCTTCGTCTTCGACGAGGCCGGCGGTCGCCTGCTCGCCACCTCCGCCGCGGAGGTCGACCTGCATGGCTGACATCCGGCTCGAAGGCGTGGGACACAGCTACGACGGCGGCCGGACCTGGGCGCTGCGGCCGATGACGTGGACCTGGCGGAGCTCACGGGCGTACGCGCTCCTCGGCCCGAGCGGGTGCGGCAAGACGACGCTGCTGAACATCATCTCGGGGCTGCTCTCCCCCACCGTGGGACGGATCTTCTTCGACGACCGCGAGGTGACCGCCGTGCCGACGGCGGGCCGCAACATCGCGCAGGTCTTCCAGTTCCCGGTGCTGTACGAGGAGATGTCGGTCTACGACAACCTGGCCTTCCCGCTGCGCAACCGGAAGTATCCCAAGGCGGAGATCGACCAGCGGGTACGCCGGGTCTCGCAGCTCCTCGGCCTGGACGACCACCTCAAGCGCAGGTCGCGGCGGCTGGATCCGGGCCGGCAGCAGATCGTCAGCCTGGGGCGCGGGCTGGTCCGCTCCGAGGTGGCCGCCGTACTCCTCGACGAGCCGCTCACCGTCGTGGACCCCGCGCTCAAGTGGACGCTGCGCAGCAAGCTCAAGGAGATCCACCGCGACACCGGGCACACGCTCATCTACGTCACCCACGACCAGACCGAGGCGCTGACCTTCGCCGACGAGGTGGTCGTGCTCAACGAGGGCGCGATCGTGCAGGCGGGCGAGCCGACGGAGCTGTTCCTGTCGCCCGCACACGAGTTCGTCGGCCACTTCATCGGCTCGCCCGGCATGAACGTCGTGCCCGCCGAAATCGCCGACGGGGTGGTCAGAGTGGCGGAGACGGACGTCGGGCAGGCGGTCAGCGACCAGGAGGGCGAGCTGGAGCCGGGGCCGGTGCGCATCGGGGTGCGGCCGGAGTTCGCCCGGCTCGGCGGTGAGGGAGCCTCGCCCGGACTGCCCGTACGGGTGACGGGGGTGGACCGGATGGGCGCCTACAACCTCGTGCACGTCGAGGCCGGTGGCCACCCGGTGATCGCCAAGACGGAGGCGGACGCCCGGTTCGCGCCGGACGCCGTGGAGTTCCTGCGCTTCGCACCGGATCGCGCGTTCCTGTTCAGGGACTCGGTCAGGTGCGGGTCCATCGCACCACTCAACGGGCTCGATGGAAAGGGCGCACCGCTCGACGGGCTCGACGAACTCGACGGAGAGGGCGCATCGTGACCGAGCAGAGCGTCACCGTCGCGGGCAGCCAGGTGGGCGGCGAGATCGTCACCGGCGCCGCCCCCCAGGACGGCACGCCCGACACCCGGGTGAGCCTCAAGCCGAAGAACAACCGCGCCTGGCTCCTCGTACTGCCGGTCGTCGTGTCGGTGGCCTTCACCGCCGTGATCCCGCTGATGACGGTCGTGAACTTCTCCGTCCAGGACATCTTCAGCCCCGACGACCGGATCTTCGTGGGGCTGGAGTGGTTCAGGTCCGTCGCCCGCGACCCCGAGATCCGCGCCGCGTTCGTGCGGACCCTGCTGTTCTCGGCCCAGGTGCTGCTGCTGGAGATCCCGCTCGGGGTGGCGCTCGCGGTGGCGATGCCGCGCCGCGGGGTCTGGGTGTCGGTGGCCCTGGTCATCGTCGCGCTGCCGCTGCTCATCCCGTGGAACGTGGTGGGCACCATCTGGCAGATCTTCGCCCGCGCCGACATCGGGCTGGGCGGCTGGACGATCAACAACGTCCTGGGCATCGACTTCAACTACACGCTGGATTCCACCGACGCCTGGATCACGGTCCTGATCATGGACGTCTGGCACTGGACCCCGCTGGTGGCACTGCTGGCCTACGCGGGCCTGCGGTCGATCCCCGACCCCTACTTCCAGGCCGCGCAGATCGACGGCGCCTCGGCCTGGGCGACCTTCCGCCACATCCAGCTGCCGCGCCTGCGCGGGGTGCTGACGATCGCGATCCTGCTCCGGTTCATGGACAGCTTCATGATCTACACCGAGCCGTTCGTGGTGACGGGGGGCGGACCGGGCAACGCCACCTCGTTCCTGAGCATCCTGCTGTCGAAGGTCGCCGTCGGGCAGTTCGACCTGGGGCCGGCGGGCGCTTTCTCGCTGCTGTACTTCCTCGTCGTACAGATCGTCTCGTACGTCTTCTTCACCGTGCTGACCAGGTCAGGGAGGTGACCGCGATGGCCGAGGGGCAGGTCGCCGTGGCGCGGCGGGCCGGGTGGCAGCTGCCATGGGCGCGGGCGGTGTTCTGGTTGTACGCCGCCACCCTGATGCTGCCGCTGTTGTGGATGTTCGGCATGTCCATCCGCCCGAACGAGGACATTCTCGGCAGTTTCTCGCTCATTCCGCAGCGGACCACGCTCGACAATTACCGGACTTTCTTCACCGACCCGGTCTGGTATTCGAGCTACCTGAACTCCATCATCTACACGTCGCTGAACGCGGTGATGTCGCTCATCGTGGCGCTGCCGGCCGCCTACGCCTTCTCCCGGTTCAGGTTCGCCGGGGACAAGCACCTGTTCTTCTGGTTGCTGACGAATCGCATGGCGCCGCCGGCCGTGTTCCTGCTGCCCTTTTTCCAGATTTATCAGAGCGTGGGGTTGTTCGATACGCACCTGGGCGTGGCCATCGCGCACATGCTGTTCAACGTCCCGCTCGCCGTCTGGATCCTCGAAGGATTCATGTCCGGGATACCGCGCGAGATAGACGAGACGGCGGCGATCGACGGCTATTCCCTGCCGCGATTCTTCCTGCGTATCTTCCTGCCGATGATCCGCTCCGCGGTGGGCGTCACCGCTTTCTTCTGCTTCATGTTCAGCTGGGTCGAACTGCTCATCGCCAGGACCATCACCTCGGTCAACGCCAAGCCGATCGCCGCCACGATGACGCGGACGGTGAGCGCGGCCGGAGTGGACTGGGGCCTCCTGGCCACGGCGGGCGTGCTGACCATCATCCCCGGAGCCATCGTCATCTGGTTCGTGCGCAACTACGTGGCTAAGGGCTTCGCTCTTGGAAGGGTCTGACGATGCAGTGGATGGTGTGGACCCTCCCCACGGCCCTGGTCTTCATCGGCCTGGCGCTGATGCTGTGCGGCATGGCGATCTGGGGCCACTTCTCACCCCCGGTGGCCCGGCGCGGCTTCCTGCGCATCGAGACCGACCGTGGCGACCGCTTGTACATCGGCCTGATCAGCGCGGCCGTCGTACTCGCCGGCTGGATCGCCGTCACCGACCTGTCCATGTGGCTGGCTCTGGCGTGCGCGCTCCTGGTGACCATCGTGATCGGGATTTGGGGCTGACCGAAGGAGGCATGAGGCGATGAGACGTCCAAGAGGCAGGACCACGGCCGTTGGCCTGGCCGTGCTCGTCTTGCTGGGGGCCGGGTGCTCAGCGGGCGAGCAGAAGCCCAAGAGCGATTTCACCGAGGCCCAGGGGAAGGCGGCGGCACAGAAGTGGGTGTCGAGCGAGTTCACGCCGAGCACCCTGTCCAAGGATCAGCAGCTCGCGGAGATGGACTGGTTCACCAAGGCCGCCGCGCCGTACCGCGGCATGGAGATCAACGTCGTCTCCGAGACGATCACCACCCACGAGTACGAGTCGCAGAAGCTCGCCAAGGCGTTCACCGACATCACCGGGATCAAGGTCAAGCATGACCTGATCCAGGAAGGTGACGTGATCGAGAAGCTGCAGACGCAGATCCAGGGCAACCAGAACATTTACGACGCCTACGTGAACGACTCCGACCTCATCGGCACCCACTTCCGCGGCAACTACGTCTTCCCGCTGTCCGACTACATGGCGGGCGAGGGCAAGGCGGTCACCTCGCCCACCCTCGACCTGAACGACTTCATCGGCACCAGCTTCACCACCGGGCCGGACAAGAAGCTGTATCAGCTCCCCGACCAGCAGTTCGCCAACCTCTACTGGTTCCGCTACGACTGGTTCACCAATCCCACGTACAAGAAGCAATTCAAGGAAGCCTACGGCTACGACCTCGGCGTGCCCGTCAACTGGGCGGCCTACGAGGACATCGCCGACTTCTTCACCAACAAGGTCAACGGCAACGGGACCATCGACGGCAAGAAGGTCTACGGCCACATGGACTACGGCCGCAAGGACCCCTCGCTCGGCTGGCGCTTCACCGACGCGTGGCTGTCCATGGCCGGCAACGGCGACCCGGGCATCCCGAACGGCCTGCCGGTGGACGAGTGGGGCATCAGGGTGGAGAACTGCCGCCCGGTCGGCTCCTCGATGACCCGCGGCGGCGACACCAACGGGCCCGCCTCGGTGTACGCGCTGACCAAGTACGTCGACTGGCTGAAGAAGTACGCGCCGAAGGAGGCGGCGGGCATGAACTTCAGCGAGGCCGGACCGGTGCCGGCGCAGGGCAACATCGCCCAGCAGGTCTTCTGGTACACCACGTTCACCGCCGACATGACCAAGCCGGGCCTCCCGGTCGTCAACGCCGACGGGACGCCGAAGTGGCGCGTCGCGCCCAGCCCGCACGGCGTCTACTGGAAGGAAGGCAACAAGCTGGGCTACCAGGACGCCGGCTCCTGGACCCTGCTCAAGAACACACCCAAGGAGCGCAGGGCGGCGGCCTGGCTGTACGCCCAGTTCGTCACGTCGAAGACGGTCTCGCTGAAGAAGTCGATCACCGG
Organism: Nonomuraea sp. NPDC049028; assembly: GCF_043197735.1. Taxonomy (NCBI): domain Bacteria; kingdom Bacillati; phylum Actinomycetota; class Actinomycetes; order Streptosporangiales; family Streptosporangiaceae; genus Nonomuraea; species Nonomuraea sp. NPDC049028. The sequence continues at coordinate 345,577 of NZ_JBICTR010000002.1, read as the reverse complement.
CCTGACCTTCATCCGCGACTCCGACATCAAGAGCGACTACTTCAAGGACAACTCCGCGAAGTACGGCGGCCTGATCGAGTTCTACAACTCCCCCGCCCGCAAGCAGTGGACGCCGACCGGGACCAACGTCCCCGACTACCCGAAGCTCGCCCAGCTCTGGTGGCAGAACGTCGCCACCGCCGTCACCGGTGAGACCACCGCCCAGCAGTCGATGGACAACCTGGCCAAGCAGCAGGACGACATCCTGTCGCGGCTGGAGCGCCGCGGCGGCAACTGCGCGCCCAAGCTGAACCCGGAGCGCGACGCCCAATACTGGCTGGACCAGCCCGGCGCCCCCGCGCCGAAGCTGGCCGACGAGCGCGGCAAGCCGGCGACGCTGGACTACGACAAGCTCATCGCCCAGTGGAAGACCGGAGGCTGATCAGTCGCGGCGGGACCGGCGGGTAATCTGTCGGTCCCCTCTCTTAGTGTGCCTACGCGGCCGGTAAGCGCGAATGATTGGATCGGTGCCGTGGAGGCCTCTGTCGAGCAGCTCGTGTACGTCCGTGAGGACGAATACACGGTTGCCCGGATGAGCGCGGAGACCACCCCCTCCTTCGTCGCCGCCGGCCGCGCGCTGGCCGGGGTACAACCGGGCGAGACGCTCGCGCTCACCGGCGAGTGGGGCGAGCACCCCCGCCACGGCAGGCGCTTCACGGTGACGGCGTGCGAGCGAATCGTGCCGTCCACCACTCGGGCCATCCAGCTCTACCTGGGCTCCGGCCTGATCCGCGGCATCGGCCCGCGGCTCGCCCAGGCCATCGTCGGCCACTTCGGCGAGGCGACGCTGACCGTCATCGACACCGAGCCCGAGCGGCTGAGGGAGGTCGTCAACATCGGCCCCGCCCGGCAGGGCCAGATCCTGGAGGCGTGGCGGGAGCAGAAGGAGATCGCCGCGCTGATGGTGGTCCTCCAGGGCTTCGGAGTCAGCCCGCTGCTCGCGGCCAAGATCTTCCAGGTCTTCGGCCGCGACTCGGCGGAGCTCGTCACCTCCGACCCCTACCAGCTCATCGGCCGGGTGCGCGGCATCGCGTTCGGCACTGCCGACAAGATCGCCCTCCAGTCGGGGGTGCCCGAGCACAGCCCGCAGCGGATCAAGGCGGCGCTGCTCGACCGGCTGGAGACGGCCGCCGCCAGGGGCGGCCACTGTTACCTGTCGCTCACCGCCCTGCTCACGCAGACCGCCGAGCTCGTCGAGCAGGATCAGGACGTGGTGCGGCCGATGATCGACGCCCTCACCGCCGAGCGGCGCGTGGTCGTCGAAGCGACTGCCGACCAGATCGTGGTCTACGGCAAGGAACTGCACAGCCGCGAGCTCAAGCTGGCCGAGCACCTGGGCAGGCTCTGGCAGGCCCGCTCGACGCTGCCCATGCGCGACTTCCGTGAGGACCCGGAGCTGCACGACGACCAGCGCGCGGCCGTGACCATGGCGCTGACCAGCACCGTCTCCGTCCTCACCGGCGGTCCGGGTTGCGGCAAGAGCCACACCGTGCGGGTCATCGCGGCCACCGCGCGGGCGATGGGCGGCCGGGTGACACTCGCCGCGCCCACCGGGAAGGCGGCCAAGCGCCTCTCGGAGCTCACCGGGCTGCCGGCCATGACCGTCCACCGGATGCTGGCCTACGAGCCCGACCCCGACGCGCTGTTCGACCAGACGCCCGCGCAGGCCGACCTGATCGTGGTCGACGAGGCGTCCATGCTGGACCTGCACCTGGCCACCCGGCTCACCTCGGCCATCCCGTCGGGCAGCCACCTGCTGCTCGTCGGCGACAGCGACCAGCTGCCCAGCATCGGGCCCGGCAGCGTGCTGGCCGACCTGCTGCGGGTCGAGGAGATCCCGCGCGTACGGCTCACGCATGTCTTCCGCCAGGCCGACGGCAGCGGCATCATCCACAACGCGCACCGCATCCGGGCCGGGCAGTTGCCCGGGATCCCGGGCGGTGGCGGCTTCTGGTTCGAGGAGCTCGACGACCCCGAGGCCGTCGCCGAGCGGGTCGTCCACCTGGCGACGGTGGCGATCCCCCGCAAGCAGGGCGTCGAGCCGGGCCAGGTGCAGGTGCTGTGCCCGATGCGCAAGGGCGCGGCGGGCACCGCCGAGCTCGGCCGCCGACTCCAGGAGCGGCTCAACCCCGCCCAGGAAGGACGGGCCGAGCACTGGTCGGGCGCCTCGGCCTTCCGGGTCGGCGACCGGGTCATGCCGATCCGCAACAACTACGACAAGGGCGTCTTCAACGGCGAGACGGGCACGATCACCGGCATCGTCCAGGAGCAGCGGCTCGTGGAGATCGCCATCGACGACGGCGAGACGGTGACCTACGGCTTCGACGAGCTCGACGACCTGTCCCACGCCTACGCGATCAGCGTGCACCGCTCGCAGGGCAGCGAATACCCGTTCGTGGTCGCGCCGCTCGTCGCCGAGTCCGGCGGCATCATGCTGCGCCGCCGGCTCCTCTACACCCTGGTCACGCGGGCCCGGTCGTGGGTGGTGCTGGTCGGCGAGCGCAAGGCCCTGGAGCTGGCGGTCGCCCGGCTCGGCGACCGCCGCAACACCGGCCTCACCCGGCGTCTGACCCATCTGCTGGCCTGACACCACCCGGCGTCCGGCCCATCCGCTGGCCGGACATCCCCCGAAGGAGCACCATGGCCATCGACTTCACCCTCGCCCCCGAGCACGAGAAGATCCGCGACCGGGTCCGGGCCTTCATCCAGGGCACGGTCATCCCGGCCGTCGACGAGGTGCCGGAGAGCGACCGCGCCGCCTATCTCCGGACGATCTTCCGGCTGCGTGAGAAGGCCAAGGCCGAAGGGCTGTGGCTGCCGCACATGCCGAAGGAGTGGGGCGGCATGGGGCTCGGCCACGTCGAGCTGGCCATGGTGCAGTCGGAGGCGGCCAAGACCCGGCTCGGGCCGTGGGTGCTCAACTGCATGGCGCCCGACGAGGGCAACATGCACACGCTGCTGCACTGGGCGAGCGACGCGCAGAAGGAGAAATACCTGCGCCCCCTGCTTGAGGGGAGCACGATGTCGTGCTTCGCGATGACCGAGCCAGAGGTCGCCGGCTCCGACCCCACGCTCATCCGCACGAGCGCGGTCAAGGACGGCGACGAGTGGGTGATCAACGGCCACAAGTGGTTCATCTCCAACGCCCGCCGGGCGGGCTTCGCCATCCTCATCGCCAGGACCGAACTCGACCTGCCAGAAGGGGCGCGGGGCGCCAACACGGCCTTCCTCGTCGACCTGCCCTCGCCGGGCTGGAACGACATCCGCGAGGTCGAGACCATGCACGGCTCGACGGGCCACAGCGAGATCGTCATCACCGACCTGCGGGTGCCCGACGACCAGGTGCTCGGCGGGCGGGGCAACGGCCACCGCCTCGGCCAATACCGCCTGGGCCCGGCGCGGCTGGCCCACTGCATGCGCTGGATCTCGCAGGCGGAGACAGCGCTCGACATGATGGTCGACCGCGCGCTCAGCAGATACAGCCACGGCTCCGTGCTCGCCGACAAGCAGGGGGTGCAGTGGCTCATCGCCGACTCGGCCATGGAGCTCTACCAGTGCAAGCTGATGGTGCTGCACGCCGCGTACAAGATCGACAAGGGCGAGGACTTCCGTACGGAGGTGTCGATGGCCAAGCACTTCGTGGCCAACAGCCTCAACCGCATCATCGACCGGGCGATCCAGGTGCACGGCGCGCTCGGCTACTCCACCGACACCCCGCTGGCCGGCATGTTCCAGCACGCCCGCTGGGCCAGGTTCGCCGACGGAGCCGACGAGATCCACCAGATGCGCATCGCGGAGCGGACGATCGCCGCCTACCGCGACACCGGCTCGACCGGTGCGGCCACCGGCGGCCTCCCCCTGTGACCCGCTGTCAGGGGCCCCGACCCGCCCGACTGCCAGCCGAGCAGGCGGCGCGGATGGGCGGGCGGCCGACCCGACCTCCGTTCTGCTGGGCGCACGACCGACGAACAGCCCGACCAATAGCCCATTCCTGCACCTCAACAGCGCCGGAAACACAAGAGCGGCGGCATCACCACGGCTTCCGCCGCTACTGGCGCATCAGCGCTACTCGTGACCGCTCTCGACGAGCGATCGTCGGATCCTTTGATCGGGGCTGGCTGCTCTCTTCCCTTCTTGAATCAAGATAGTATCCTTGATTCAAGAAGGGAGGCGGCCATGGACATCCGCGCCATCGGCGAGCGCGTCCGCACCGAACGAGAGCGGGCCGGACTCAACCAGCGGGACCTGGCCCGGCTGGCCGAGCTGCCGCAGCCCACCCTGGCCCGGATCGAGCTGGGCACCCGCACTCAGCTGACCGTCGCCGAGCTTGACCGCATCGCCACTGCCCTCGGCATTCCCCTGACTGATCTCACGCGCGGCAACCCGGTTCGCGAGCGCATCCGCATCGCCGCACGCATCGGCCAAGCCGAGCCGGAGGCAACCGCAGCCGCGGTAAGGCAGGCCGTCGACATCCTGGTCCTCGACGACCGGCTGGACCAGTTGGCCGCACCGCACCGCGCCCCCGACACAACAGCACCAGAACTGCCGGATCCCGGCCTTCCACCCGATGCGCAGGGGCAGGGGCTTGCTCGCACGGTCCGCTACCTCCTCGACCTCGGCGGTGCCCCGCTGGCCGACCCGGGGGAGCTGGCAGAACGGCTGACCAGCGCCGACACCGCAGTGCTCGACTTCCCCGCTGGAATCGACGGGTTCACCATCACCGATCCCGTCCGCGGCGTCGTCCTCATCACCGTCGGCTCCCGGGCCGTCGCCGAACGGCAGCGCTTCACCTTCGCCCACGAACTCGGTCACCTACTCTTCGGGGACGGCGCTCACAGTGATGCGGTCAGCGCCTGCCGTACCCCCGCCGAAATCCGTTGCGATGCCTTCGCCCGGCATCTGCTGGCTCCGCAGGACGGGATCCGCGCCTGGCTCGGTCCCGCCCACGGCCCGCTCGACGAACGGGCCTGCGCTCTGCTCGCCCGCCACTTTGGCGTCAGCCTCATGGTGATTCTCATCCAGCTGCAACACCTGGGCCTGCTGACTGCAACCCAGGTGGACACGCTGCGAGGACCGACCGGGGCGCAGCTCGCGCGCCGCTACGGATGGGGCTGGCAGTACGAATGCGAACAGGAAGCCGCCCGCACCCGGCGTCCACCCCGCCGGGTCCTCGAACGCGCCACCATCGCCTACCGTGCAGACCGGCTCGGCATCCGGGCACTGGCCAGACTCGAAGGCCGCGACCCTGAGGATCTTGAAATCGGCCTCGCCGACGCCGGCATCAGCCCATGCCCCGCCAATATTCGCCACGCCGATCTCGGACGGCTCCTCACCCGTGCCCGCACCAGCGAGGAAGCTTAACCCGCGTGTCCGATCCCGACGACGATATCTGCATCCTCGACGCGGTGATCTGCGTCCACTTCACCGGCGCCAACCTGCACCCGATCCTGATCGACGTGCTCACCCGGGCCGGGCTCATCCTCCTGGTCCCCCAGGAAGTCTGCCGTGAGATCGCCGGAAAGGACCGGAAATACCCGGGCCTGCGACAACGCTGGGCAAGGCTGGAAGCAAGCGATCGCATCCGCGTACTCCCCGAGCTCGAAGTGGCAACCGCGCCACCTCGTGTCGTCGAGGTGATCGAGGAGATCCGCGGGCTCGAACTCGAACAGGCCATCCGCGCCCGCCGCGATCTGGGCGAGGTCGTCGTGGTCGCCCACAGCGTCCACCTCGCCGAGCAGGGCCATGAGGTCATCGCTGCCATCGACGACCAGGAAGGACAGCGTCTCGCAGCCCGCTGGTGCATCCCCGTCCTCGGCATCGAAGACGTCCTCAGCCTCGCCATCCAGCTCGGCCATTTCCCCACACTCACGGACCTCCGCCAGGCATACACGCGACTCCGCCAGTACGGCGACGGGCTCCTGCCCCTGGAGAAGACCGGCCTACTCGATACTCATCAGCAATGGCTCCAGACATCCTGATCGCCGGTGTGATCGTGCGTGCATTCGGCCTGCCCGGCGTCGATCATCCGCCACAGCGCGCGCTCGGCCCCCGATCTCGTCGGGAAGACCTCGGGATAGGTGCGCACCTCGCCGTGCCGCTGGAACCGGACACGATGCCCCTCACCCTTCTTGGGACCTCGGATGCTGCCCACCGGGCGACGCCCCACCTTGTCCGCCAACTCGAAGACCTGCCCCCGCCGGCTTCGGCGCATCAGCCGGACAGCGAGTCCCACCAAGGGGTGCGTGACAAGCTACCGGCCGCTGGCCAGTATGTTCCAGCACGCCCGCTGGGCCAGGTTCGCCGACGGGGCCGACGAGATCCACCAGATGCGCATCGCCGAACGCACCATCGCCGCCTACCGCGACACCGGCTCCACCGCCGCAGCCACCGGCGGTCTTCCCCTGTGACCCGCCGGCAACTGCTAGATCTCACCGGGCTCGGCGCGTACCCATCCTGCGCCGAGCCCGGTGCTTCTTCCACGGCTTGGGGAACGGACCTCCGCCGGATCTACGGTCTGCACGCCGGCAAGGGCCAGCCCGGTGCTGCCATCCGCTACTCCGGTGGCCAGCCATACACCCGGCCCACCGCCGCCAAGCTCACCATGCGAGCGGGGCCTGCCCGAGGCCGGCGACCTGGGCGCGGAGTTCGTCTTAGAAGGTGCGGGTGGTGACCCAGTTTGCCTGACTCGACGGATTATTCAGGTCGAACGTGGTCCCGGACAGGCGCCTGTCCGAACCCAGCGAGCCGGTGTATCGGCCTCTGGCTCCGTTCGACCACCCAACGGTGAAGAAGATATTCCGGCCTTCCACCGCGCCTTCTTCGATCGTCCCCACGGCGCCGGACCAGGCGGCGGTCCCGAAGAGCCTCCCGCTGCTGTCCTGTGTCACGTTCATCGTGACTGTGATCCCGCCGCTCTGAATGAACTGCCACGTGCCATTGACGGAGAACTCGGGCGCCGCGACGGCCGCCGTCCGCGAAGCGGAGGACACGCCGGCGGCGCCGGCGGCAGGGGCCAGAGCGAGACCAACGCCACCCAGAACAAGAGCGAGGCCGGCCGTGGCAAGCTTGGTGCGCATGGGAGATCCCTTCGTCGATGTTCGATCGATCCGCTGAGCGGATCTGAGCGCTCCTCGGCGTCTTTTCTCGGTCGGGTGGCCTGACGCCTCGTGAGGGCACATCTGATGGTGCGCTTACGGCCAGCGCACCCGGCATCCCATGCTTTCGGGGATTGACCTGGGCATCGTCGCCGACTGCACTGGTATGGGCTGGTTGAGGTGCCCCGAACCTTCCGAGCATTGGCCCAACCATGATGGGGCGATCTGGAAAGGGAAGGGTACGTAGACCCGGATCTTTCACGATCATGAGCGGTGACCGTCCGCTCGGCTTGTGCTCTTCGTTTCTGGATAGGGCACGGCGAAGGCCTGGTGGTCGCCGGGTGTGGCCCCTGGTTTCCCTGGCGTGCCGGTGAGCGGGGCCTTTCATCTCGTCGTGACGGCCGGGTCGGTGATTATGGTGGGGTGAGAGCGGCCCCGAGAGCCCGGATCTTGTCCCAGGGCGGCGATCAGATCGGCGGCATGAGCGTGGTTGAAGACCGCGCGCTGGGCTACTCCACCGACACGCCGCTGGCCAGTATGTTCCAGCACGCCCGCTGGGCCAGGTTCGCCGACGGGGCCGACGAGATCCACCAGATGCGCATCGCCGAACGCACCATCGCCGCCTACCGCGACACCGGCTCGACCGGTGCGGCCACCGGCGGCCTCCCCCTGTGACCCGCTGCCAGGGGCTGAGGGCTCTTGGGGCGATGAGGGTCGCCCGCCTTCCGCCGGGCGACACCGTGGGCGGCACAGCGAGTGGTCGACGACGGCGCTTCCCCACGGTCCTCATCCCACAGCTGGCGAAAGTACCCCACCGGGTCATCCTCAAGCGCCAACTGTCAGTCCTTCAATCGCAGATCCTCGGCCGCTTGGCGCTCCTCCGGGGTGGTCACGAAGCTACCCATGCCTGGCTCGGTACGGATCAAGCCGTCGGCTCGCAGAGCACGCATGACCTTCTGCCCGGTGGCGTTAGCGATGCCGAACTCCTCGATGAGGTCGACGAGGGAAGGGATGCGCTCGCCTGGCTTGTACTCACCGGTGCGGATGCGCTCCGCGATGATGGCGCGCACTTGCCGCCACCTGGGCTGATTCGCCTTCAACTCCACCACCTGAGCACCGTAGAAAGCCACTGCGTGCCATGGCGATGGACAGCGCGCTATAGCGCACTATAGCTTTCCCCGCTTAAGATGCGGTCATGGCTCCCTTGGAGACGCCGTCATCTGCCCTTGACTGGTGCCTGAGTCCGCATGTGGCGATGCCGCAGCGCGACCACATGCGCCTGGAGTGGCACGTCTCCGGCCTCCGCGTCCACAGGACACGATCGCTCGCCTGGACCTGCGACTGCCGTGCCACGGTGTACGAGCTGTGCGCCGGCGGCGGTCAAGCCTTCATCCGTAGGACCATTCAGCTCGACGAGGGCCATCAAGACCACGAAACGTACCCATCGTCGATGAGGGAAGCGTGGACGCTGTGGGTTCAGCTTCTTTCAGGAGCCGCCCGCTAGAAGAAAGGACTGGACCCGCGCCCAGTCCTGCTCCTGCACCGCCTTGAAGATCCTTTGCCTCAACCGCCGTACGTTATCCTCAACAGCCGACGATGACTGTCTGCCTACCTGTGTGAGTGCTCCACCGAGTACGCCGATACGTGCACAGCTCAGGCATCGCGCTCTGCGGGCAGGAAGATCGTCTGCTGGTTCTTGCGGGCGGTTCGGGCGGCCGGGATGCGGGCGGCGGTCGTGGCGGGCAGCTTGGTGGCCGCCTCCTCCCAGGGCCAGAACTGGGCGGCGTCGAGCTCGTCGGTCTGCAACCGGATCCGGCAAGGATCGGCGATGATCCCGCCGTCGAAGATGAAGTTCATCATCGGCCGCCGCCGATCCCCCATCGGGGCCACCCAATCGACCACGAGCAGAGCGCCGGCGGGGACCTGCAGGCCGAGTTCCTCGCCGACCTCGCGCGCGGCGCACACCTGAGGAGGCTCACCGTCGTCCACCATCCCGCCGGGCACCGCCCAATAGGGGCGGTAGTTGGGTTTGACCAGCAGGACGCGATCGGCGTCATCGGTGAGCAGCATGCACGCGGAGAGGTGAACAGTGGGCAGGCTGGCATACCACTGCTCGGGCGGCAGATAGGTCTGACTCACCTCATCCACGCTACCCCGGCACGGGCTGCCCGCCCGCGATTTGGCCGATCTGTCCAGAGGGCAGCTGGTCCGGCAGTTGATCGAGGAACGCGCTCACCTCGGCGACGGGCCGATACGGGATCAGCACGTCGGCCAGCAGGGTGATGCGGGCGGTGACCCGCCGCGAACGAACTCGCCGCGCCATCAGCAGCGCCTGGGTCCCCAAGAGCGCGGCCTGGTCAACGTGACCGGCCCGCGCATGCGCGGTAGCGGTCAGGGCGGTATGCAGCGCCCGGGTGCGCGTGTTGGCCGGGCCTAGGTCGAGGGCTTGGTGCTGATAGCGCAGCGCCTCGCCGGGCAGGCCCAGATCCAGCAGCGAGCGCATCGCGGCGCCGGCCAGATGCGCCGGGCTGAAATAGCGGGTCCAGGCCGGGCCGGTCTCGGCGCGCTCCAGGGCGCGGGTTGGCTCGCGCGAGCGCCTGGGCGAACCCCTGCCGGTCACCGGCCAGGGCGTGAGCGCTGGCCGCGGTGGCATGCAACCATGCGATGGTGTCCATTCCGAAGGCCTGTCCGATCCGTGCCACTCCGGAGCCGACGCGACCGAGGCCCAGAATGCCGAGAGTCCTGCCGTGCAGCCCCTCGCCGACCGATACCTGCCAGCCGCCGGCGCGCATCGACTCCGCCTCGACGACCAGGTTTCTCGTGGCACCGAGGATCAGCGCCCAGGTGTGCTCGATGGTGGCGTGGGACTCATAACGGGTCCCGCACACCGTGATGCCGAGTCTGTGGGCGGCCGTAAGGTCGATGGCGGCATTGGCCGGGCCGGTGCTGACCAGGAGCCGAAGGTCGGGCAGCCGCTCCAGGACCTCGGCCGGGAATCGCGTGCGCTCCCGCATGGCCACGAGCACGTCGAACCCGGCGAGGCTACGGACCACCTCGTCGGCATCGGCGAACGGCTCGGTGAAAACGACGACCTCGGCAACGAGCGACCCCCAGTCGGCCAGGCTCGTCGCGACGTTCTGATAGTCGTCGAGGATCGCGATCTTCATGCGGGTGGCCATGGCGGCAACCTCCGTATTTCGTCGAGGTGATGCGCCTGTCTTCGCGGGGTGGCGACCCGGCGTGGCTCAGGCGAGCAGGCCCAGGGCGCTGTACCAAAGGGGTCCCGGGTTGAGCCGGTCACCGTGGAGCTTCGACATCTCCTCGAAGAACTCCAGCGGCTCCGGCTTGCCGGCCAGGAGCCGGATCGCGTCGCGCAGGTACTGCCGGGTCTCGTCCAGGATCTTCGGGTCGTCGGGCAGGTCTGCCTTCTTGTGGCCGGCGATCACGTGGCGCGGATCGAGTGCGGCGAGCCGGTCGATGCCGTCCAGCCACGCCTGAAGGCCGCCGTCACCGCCTTCGAGCATCATCAGGTGCACGCCGTTGTAGACCACGTCCCCGGCGACGACGAGACCGATCGACGGCACGTGCAGGACGCTGGAGTCGTCGGTGTCGGTGTGACCGGTCTCGACGGCCCGGAGGACTCGGCCCTCCAGCCGGAATCCCTCGGTCGGCACGGGCACGGCGAGGACCGGGGTGTTCTCCGGGACCCCGGGGAAGGTCTTCGCGAACCCCTTGTCCTTGCTCTCCAGTTGGCTGCGCATCTGCCGGATGGTGCCCTCGGTGGCGTACACCACGCTGTCGGCGTCGCCGAACCGTTCCAGCAGCGTCGCGGTGCCGAACCAGTGGTCGGGGTGGCCGTGGGTGACGTAGACGAACGCCAGACGCTTCCCTGAGCGCGCCAAGCCCTCGGCGACCTGCGCGATCTGGGTGTGAGTCAGCGGCGGGTCCACCAGGACCGCGTCGCGTTCTCCGGTGATCAGGGTGGATGAGATCGGCGAGGACACGATCCCGTCGCCGTTCGGCAGCTGAAGATCGATCTTCCGGGGAACGCCGTCAGAGACGAGGACTTCGTAGGACAGTTCGGGCATCTCGATACTTCTCTCGTGGCAGGGGCTGCCCCTCACCGAACTCGCGAATGAGCGGCGGTTTGCCTGGCGAGGGTGAGCACTATTGATCAGTGGATCTACATCCCACACGCTGGAAACCCGTGGCGCGCGTTGCCGGCGTGCACGCGGTGGTCTGGAGAGTTCCGGCAGGTCAGGCCAGGCGCCGGGTTGTCATCGTCCCCGGCGGAATGGCCCTGATGCCGCTTCGAACGCCCTGCTACGGCTCGGCTCGCGTCCGCGCGGGACCCGCGACGGTGCGAGTTCCTCCGGAGATCGTCATGACCGGGCCACCTTGAGCAGGATCTTTCCGCCGCGGACGACCTGCTCGATCGCCGTATGGATGTCATCGAGGTCGAACACGGCACCTAGCGGAACGAACAGGGCTCCGCTCGCGACCAGGGGCGCGGCCTCGCGGATGACGGGGAGCACCTTTGTCGCGTGGTCGAAATGGCCGGCGAAGAATCCGTGTACCGTCGCGCGCTTGCCGATCAGGGTCAGTGCGTCGATGGACATCGGCTGCCCGGTCGCCGAGGCGTAGCTGACGAGCGCACCGCCCTCGGACAGCAGGTCGAGCAGGCGGGCGAGAGCGTCGCCGCCCACCGAGTCGACGGCGAGCCCGACCCGGGCATCGCCGATCGCCTTGCGAACCTCTTCGACCGCCGTCGCGCCGTCGAGGCGGACGATGTCCGCGCCGGCCGCGGTCAGTTCGGCGAACACGGACTCGTCCCGGACGAAGTTGATCGTCCGGAATCCGCGGGCCTTCGCCAGGGCGATCAGGGAACGTCCGACGCCGGAGTTCGCGGCGTTCTGCACGATCCAGTCCCCGGGCCTCAGGTCGGCGTACTCGCTCAGGATCAGACCGGCCGTGGGCGGATTGCTGCCCAGCATCGAGAACTGCTCGACGCTGCCTTCCGGCAGTCGGAACAGCCCGTCGGCGGGCAGCAGCAGCCGCTCGCGCCAGGCACCGGCGAACAGCGGCAGAACCACCAGGTCGCCCGCCGCGAGCGTGTCGACGCCGGGGCCCGCCTCGACAACCCGGCCGACGCCCTCGTTGCCGAGGACCAGCGGGAGCGGTGGCCGCCCGAGCTCGCCCCTGACGACCTTGAGGTCGTGCAGGTTCAGCGGTGAGAACTCGACCGCGACCTTGACCTCGCCGGCGCCGGGAGCGTTCGGCTCCTGGAGATCGACGACGCGTACGACGTCCTCCGGCTTTCCGAACTGGGTGATCTGGATGGCACGCATAGGGACTCCCGGTGAGAGGCGGCGAGCTCTTCGCCACAGTCAAACTGCACATTTTGCTTATGTCCGCCGCGGCATGTCCGTCGCCGGACGAAAGGGGGGAATGTCAGCGCCGCACGTACGGTGCGTCCGCCCGGGGGATCAGGTCCAGCGCCGACCGGGCCGTCTGCCGGAGCGTCGTGGCGTCGACACCCGCCTTGGCCATGCAGTCGATGCCCCTGACCACGCTCAGCAGCAGATATCCCAGGGCCGTGGCGTCGACGTCATCGGCCACTTCTCCCGCGTCCTGGGCGTCGCGTAACGCGGACGCGAGGGCGCCGGCGAGATCCTCGAACGCGCGACGGGCCGTGCCCGCCACCATGTCGTCCTCTCCGGCGCGGTCCGCGGTGACCTTGCTGAGGAAGCATCCCCGGCGGGGCGACTCGGCCGCGAAGGCGTCGGCGAGTGAGACGACGTAGCGCTCCAGGCGGGCCATCGGCGAGGTGAGCACCGCGTGCGGGCCCTCCCGCAGGTCCTCGCGGGCCTGGGCGACGAGGCCCTGGCAGTAGTCGGAGAAGACGCGCACATAAAGGGCGTGCTTGTTGCCGAACGCCTTGTAGATGCTGCCCTTGCCCAGACCGGTCGCATCCATGAGGTCATAGGTGGACGTGCCGTCGAATCCGGTGGTCCAGAACCGGTCGCGGACGACATCGAGCACGGTGGTCTCGTCGAAGCCTCGGTTTCGCCCCATGACCTCACGATACCTCATTGTGGTCCAGATGGACCACAACGGTCGGCAATCCCCCGTGCGGGTACGGGCGCATCGCCTGAGCTCTTCGTTTTGTTGACCGATTGGACCACTTCATGCTTCCATTGTGGTCCAGCTAGTCAACAAAGCCGTGTCAGTCGGCAACCCCGTGGAGGACTGATGGCTCAGAGCCGAACGAAGACGGAGACGGAGCGGAACAAGGCCGTCGTCCTCGAATTCCTGACGACCGCGTTCAACTCGAAGGACTTCACCGCGCTGGACCGGTACCTGCACCCCGACTACATCCAGCACAACCCGTTCATCCCGCCGGCCAGGGCCGGGCTGCGCAAGTTCATCGCGGACCTGCCCGACGCCAGCCGGTACGAGCCGGGAGCGGTCATCGCCGAGGGAGACCTGGTCATGATCCACGGCAGGTACTCCGGCAGCACCGAGACACCCCTCCTGGCGGTCGATATCTTCCGCTTCGAGGAGGGCCTGGTGGTGGAGCACTGGGACGTCCTGCAGGACGAAGTGCCCGCGAAGGACACGGTGGCGGGCAACCACATGTTCACCAACCCGCAGGCCAGGGGCTCGACCCTCGCCGTGCCGGACCGGCGGACGCCGTGCCGGCCCCCTGTGGGCCACCGGCATGCGGAGGCATCATGAACATCGATCAGAATGAGGATTTGCTATGACCACCTTGCTGGATCTTGTTGTCGAGGCCCATGGCGGCCTGGACCAGTGGCGACAGGCGCGCACGATCCGCGCCCGCGGGGCCATCGGCGGCGTCCTGTGGGATCTCCGCGGCCGGCCGGGCATCCTCGCCACGGCGGACATGACGGCCGATGTGCAGCAGCAGCGCTTGGTGTTCGAAGGCTTCACCGGCCCGGGCCTGCGGGGCGTCTTCACCCCCGAGCGCGTCACGATCGAGCGGAGGGACGGAGAGGTCGTTGCCGAGCGCACCTCTCCACGGGATGCCTTCACCTCCCAGGACCAGGACACCCCCTGGGACGATCTCCACGTGCTGTACTTCGCGGGCTACGCCATGTGGAACTACCTCACCGCCCCCTACCTGCTGACGCTCCCAGGCGTCGTGGTGGAGGAACTGGAGCCTTGGACCGAGGCCGGCCAGGATCTGCGACGGCTGCGGGCGACCTTCCCCGACACCCTCGCGACCCACGCCACAGAGCAGATCTTCCACTACGACGCCGCAGGCCTGCTGCGACGCCATGACTACGCTGCCGAGGTGCTCGGCAGCCCGCCGGCGGCGCATCTGTCGGAGACGCACGAGACCGTGTCGGGGCTGGTCTTCCCGACCCACCGCTACGTGCTGCCCCTTGCGGCGGACGGGCGGGTCCTGCCGGAGCCGAGGCTGATCACCATTGATCTCAACGAGATCTCTGTCGCCTGACCACGACACGGGACCGTTCGGCACCGCCCTCTCGCGAAGACGGCCGGGCCGGGGTGCTCCACAACCTCCAGCCCGGCTCCAACGACCGGCGGGGGCGGGCTGGATGCTCGCGCGGGACCTGGCGGCGATCACCCTGCGCGATGTCTACCAGGCGACGCCGTTGACTTCCCCTGATCGGGGCGTTCTGCGCCCATCAATGCAACAGCAATAGTTACGTCAAGAAATTGGAGAATCTCATGGGACAGCTGGACGGCAAGACCGCCCTTGTCACCGGCGCCTCCAGCGGCATAGGCCTGGCGATCGCCCGCCGTTTCGCCGCCGAGGGCGCGACCGTCTACCTGACCGGCCGCCGCAAGGACGCGCTGGACGCCGCCGTCGCGCAGGTCGGCGCCCGAGGCATCGCCATCCAGGGCGATGCCTCGGACCTCGGCGACCTCGACCGGCTCTTCGCCGAGATCGCGAACCGCAGCGGCTGCCTGGACATTGTGGTGGCCAACGCCGGGGTCGCGGACTACAGTCCGCTCGGCGCGATCACCGAGGAGGAGTACGACCGCACTACCTCGATCAATATCAAGGGCACGGTCTTCACCGTCCAAAAGGCGCTGCCGCTGCTGACGGCTGGCGCCTCGGTGCTGCTGCTCTCCTCCAGCTCGGCCCTGCGGGCGCGCCCGGGCCTGGGCGTCTACGCCGCAACCAAGGCCGCGATCCGCAGCCTCGCCCGCACCTGGGCCGCTGAGCTGGCCGGCCGCGGAATCCGCGTCAACACCCTCACCCCAGGCCCTGTCGAGACCCCGGGCCTGGACGAGCTCCACGCCGCTTTCCCGCACAGCGATCAGCCCACTGCGGCCGAGCCCGCCCCACCGACCCCGTTCGGCCGCGCCGGCCGTCCCGACGAGGTCGCCGCCACCGCCCTCTACCTGGCCAGCGACCAAAGCAGTTTCACCACCGGCGCGGAACTGTTCGTCGACGGCGGAGCCACACAGCTCTAGGCGCCAAATCGCGGGACGCATCCGATACCCCAGGGCGTCTGAGCCGCGTACTTGCGACCGTCGCCAGAGCAACGGATTCGACACAACGACACAGCAGGGAGTGAGTCATGAAGAGCCGAATTCGGGTTCGCACCGGTCGACCTTGGCGCGCCGCGTGAAGACGGGGCGCTCATTCAGCTCGGCGGGCCGCTGAGCGGCAAGCACTTCCTGTTCCAGGGCTGAGGCCCGACCGACACCTGATGCAAGCGAAGAGACAAAGGACAAGGACCGATGACAACAGATACGCAGACCTCGCGGACCGTGGCCAAGAAGTTCGTGGAGCGCCTCGGCAAGCATGACCCGACGGCATCCAGGAACTGTTCGCCGAGGAGATCGACTGGCACGTCCCCGGCAGTGACGCGCTGCCCTGGACCGGGCGCCGTACCCGCCGGGAGGAGGTCGCGCCGTACTTCACCACGATGTGGTCGCACTTCGCGCACGGCAGGAGCAAGGCCGCGCTGGAGCGCGTCATCGTCGACGGTAGTGACGTGGTGCTGCTGGCGGTCTTCACGCACACCGTCGCGGCCAATGGCAAGGAGTTCACCACACCGGTGGCCATGCACCTGGCGGTCGAGGGCGGCCGGATCGTTCGCATGCACCTGTACGAGGACACGCTGACCGTCGCCGAGGCGATCAACGCCGGCTGAGCGGACAGTACCCAAGGGCCGCGCGGCCCGGATCCCGCGTGGCCGGACATGCAAATCCGAAGGAGCAAGTAACGTGACCACCCCTGTCGTCTCCATCGCTTACCACTCCGGCTTCGGCCACACCGCCGTCCTCGCCGAGGCCGTCCGCGATGGGGTGACCACCTCCGGCGCCACCGCCCACCTGATCAACGTCGAGGAGATCTCCGAGGAGCAGTGGAACCTGCTCGACGCCTCGGACGCGATCGTCTTCGGCTCGCCCACCTACATGGGCACCGCCTCCGCCGTCTTCCACGCCTTCGCCGAGGCCAGCTCCAAGCGCTGGTACACCCAGGCGTGGAAGGACAAGATCGCCGCAGGATTCACCAACTCCGCGGGCAAGAGCGGCGACAAGCTCAACACCCTGCAGTACTTCACCGTGCTCGCCGCGCAGCACCACATGCACTGGGTCGGCCTCGGCCTGATGCCCGGCTGGAACACCTCCACGGCGTCCGAGAACGACCTCAACCGCCTCGGCTTCTTCCTCGGCGCCGCCGCCCAGAGCAACAACGACCAGGGAGCCGAGGGCGTACACAAGGCCGACATCGCCACCGCCGCCGAACTCGGCAAGCGCGTCGTCGAGGTCGCCCGCGTCTACGCCGCAGGCCGCACCGCCCTCGCCGCCTGAGCGACCGACGCCGGGGCGGATGCGCGGCCCGGACGACGAGATGCCGAGGTCAACCTCGCCGACGCCGTCGCCGTGACACTGGCCGGGGCCATGCTGGTGGGCGGGGTATGGGCCTGGGCCCGTCGCTCCACCTCCGCAGCCGACACGGCCGATACGGACGCCGATGTGAAGACTGCCGCGCAGGTGCTGGCTGGCCTGGTGGAGCGGCAGTGGCGCGACGAAGCCCGCCACCGGCCGCTGGATAACCCCGAACCGATCCCGGTGCACTGGAAGCTCATCGCCGAGAAGACGGTGATAGGCCCGCCCGACCAGATTACGCCCGGCGATGGGCGGGCGTTCACCGGCCGTAGTCACCACATCGCCGCGCTGGCGGACGCCTTCCGCGCCCTGAAGCGGCGGCGGCTGGTCATCGCCGGCGGCGCGGGCATGGGCAAGACCACCTTGGCGATTCAGCTGCTGCTGCAGCTGCTGGCCACCCGCGCGGCCGACCAGGCCGCCGCGGCCGAGGGGGAGGTCGTTCCGGTGCCGGTGCTACTGCCGGTCTCCGGCTGGGACACCGGCGTTCATCCCCGGCTGCAGGACTGGCTTGCCGTCCGTCTCACCCAGGACTACCCGGCGCTGACCGCCCCGCAGCTCGGTTCCGGCGCCGCCGCCGCGCTGGCCGAAGGCGGCCACATCCTGCCCGTCCTGGACGGTCTCGACGAAATCCCCGTACCCGCGCGGGCCCGGGTGATCGACGCGCTCAATGCCTCGCTGACCGCCCGCGACCAGCTCATCCTCACCAGCCGCCGGACCGAGTTCACCACCGCTGTTCACGAGGTCGGCCGTCCGCTGAACGCCGCCGCGGTCATCGTCCCCAAGCCCATCACCCCGCACGCCGCAGCGGACTACCTGACCGCCTGCCTGTTCGCCTCCCCATCCGATGCCTGGACCCAGGTCCTGACCGCGCTGCGTTCCCGCGCCGTCCCCGGCCTATCCGAGCTCGCCGCCACTCCGCTGGGCCTGTGGCTGATCCGCGCCGTCTACCTGACCCCCGGAGCCGACCCCGCCCCGCTGACCGGTCCACTCGGCCGCGACGCCGATGCGCTGCGCGCCCACCTGCTCGACCGGCTCATCCCCGCCCTGATCAAGGCGCGCCCGCCCAGCACCGACCCCACCACCCACTTTCGACCCCGTCACCGGCTCGACCCCGACGCCACCCGACGCCACCTGACCTATTTGGCCCGCGCCTTCCCCCCAGTCGCCACCCGCGACATCGCCTGGTGGCGCATCGCTAGCACCACGCCTCACATCCAGTCAGCAGTCGGACTCACGTTCGGACTCACGATCGGACTCACGATCGGACTGATGTTCGGGCTCGGCGTCGGGCTCGGCGTCGGGCTCGCGGTCGCCCTCATATCCGGCATAGTCGGGCTCGCGTGCGCCAGGGATTGGGCAAACGACACACCTGGCTGCGCCAACCTCCGCCTGCGCGGACGAACACTGCTTCTCCTCCGCTCCATCAGAGGCGGCCTCGGGGGCGCGCTGAAGGTCGGGCTCTGGGCCGGGCTCGTGGTCGGGCTCCAGTTCGGGCTCGTGGTCGGGCTCGTGGTCGGGCTCATTGCTGGGGCCATGGCCTGGATTGCGGCCGGGCCCATGTCTGGGCCGATCACAGTGGCAATCGGGCTGATCAAATGGGCGGAACAACCCACACTCACATCGACCAGCACATCCCGCTCTAGCTGGCAAGCCGACGGAGCCCTCACCCTTCTCCGCATGGTCCTGGTCGGGCTCGTGTTCGGGGTCACGGGCGGGCTCGAGTTCGGGCTCGCGGCCGCACTCCTGGGCGGGCTCGCGTTCGGACCTTTGGGCGGACTCGTAATGGGGAACCATAATGCGTGGCTGGTCTGCACCATCGCCGTGTCCCGGCTGACCCTCCAACACCGGCTTCCCTGGCGGATCATGGAGTTCCTCGACGACGTTCACCGCCTGGGGCTGCTGCGTGCCGTCGGCCCGGTCTATCAGTTCCGCCACGCCGCCCTGCACGACCACCTCGCCGCAGCGGACACCTCTAGTGAAGCCTCGTAATCACTGACGCTGCCACACAGCCTCCGCGTCCGTGATCGGCCGGCGCCGCGACGCTCCGGGCTACACCGTCGGGCATCGGGACGTCGCCGAGACATCTGCAAGAGTTCAACACGCAGACTTGACGGGGAAGACCACCACCCACGACACCGACTCATCGGCGGCCACCGCTCGTTCAGCCCGGTAGTGCCGCTCGTCCGCATCTGACCTGCCCAACATGCCGTACGGACCCCCAGATACTGTGCGTCAAGTAGCCGTCAACACTACTTGAAGTACTTGCTTCACGACTGAGAGTCACCAAAGATAACGATGCGGACACCCTCCCCCGCCCCCGCACACGGGTCCATGCCCGTGCCGTCTCTGCCTGAGGTGGGAAGGGTCCGCGCGTTATGGGGTGGACGAGCGTACCCGGACCGAGATGACCGGTCGGGGAAACACACGGTGGAGGCACAGGGACGGGCAGGAATCGGCCGGAGAGCCACCCATGGCGACCCTGCCCAGGGGAATCTCAGGCCAGGTGTGGCGACGCGGGCGCGGGAAAGAACCGCGCCGCCGCACCGGCTGTAGCAGTGACGCCGATGCGCCCTGTGATGCGAACGCTGGGGGTCCCATCATCACCAGGGCGTCACTGAACAACCTCGGCAACGCCCTGGCCGCCGCCGACCGCACCGCCCCCGAACTTCATGCCAAATTCCGCCCTCCAGCCCCTGGCCAGCCTCGGGCACTACGCCCGTCTGGGCGAAGAGACTTCCGCCGCCGCATCACCGTCGACGCCGACTATCGCCCGACGCCGCACTCCGTGTCCTCCTTCCGACGAATCACCGCAGGCCACGGACAGGGCCATTGGATGTTCGTGGGTACTGCCGGCACCCCAACAGCCGATGCTCGGTCGGGCGGGCCGCATCAGACCCAGGAGTACTCCTTGTCCGTTATTGCGGGCAGTTCCACGGTGCTTGGTCTCGCGGTCGGACTGGCCAACTGGGCGAGCGCCGCTCCGATAGGAGGGAACAACCGCAGGTCCGCGGCGGCCTGCTGGTAGTCGATCCACTGCACATGGCCGACCTCATGGCCGCCGTCGGTGAGTTCGTCGAATTCGTGAGTGGCGAGAGTGCGACGGACATCCGTGCTGACGTGGAGGCGATAGATCAGGTGGAGCTTGCGCGGCGAAGGCGTGTTTCCCGGCCGCGTTACCCTCACATCCATCAGCCACAGCAGTTCCGGCTCCGTTCCCAAGCCTGGCGCGAGGGCGAGCTCTTCTTCGAGTTCACGGGCGAGGGCGGTATCGAGTGGTTCGCCCGCGGAAACGTTCCCGCCGATCGTGGTGAAGAAGTGGATGTTGTTGGCGCGGTCCCTGCGCAAAAGTGCGACCTCGTTGCCGCAGAAGACCAGGGCGCTGACACGGACCTTGATCCTGCCGAACGGGGCATCGAGAGGCATGGCGTGATGGTCACTCAATGGCAGTCCTTACAGCGCTGTAGTGGGGCCGAGCGCCCACGAACACTAGCGTCCCGCTGGCATCACTCGGTACGGCGCCAAGCCCACTGTGGCAGTCGAAGTGAACCCGACAGCTCCGTTTCCGACAACCCCTTGACCTAATGAACGCCGGGCGGGGTGCAGTGGGTGGAGGTGGCACGGTCGCGGCGGCCCCACGTGTGCAAAAGGTACGTCTCCGGAGGGGGACTCGAACGCCCCTTCCATGGGCGCAACCACTACTGAGTGCCAAACCCGGGCGCCGTTGTCGTCGGCTTTGGCACGGCTTCTTGATGCTGAGTGATCGCCTGTTGGAGCTGGATGGGCTCGCTCCGGTCATGGGGCCGCTTGCGTTTGGGAGGCGCCCGAGCGATTAGCGAGGACCACGCTTGTGAAGGTGGGGGCGTGGGGGGCGCTGCCCCCCACTGGACGCAGCCCGAAGCCGACAGCGCGACAGCGCCCCCAAAAGCGAAGGCCCATGCTTGTTCAGCCCGTCAGCGGCCCGAACTCCTTGCGGGTGTCGATCACGTTCCCGAACAGCTCCCACCGCTCGCCCCTGAACTTCATGAGCTGCATCGACTCGATCGGGAAACCGTCATCGGCGGCGGTGTTCATCGTCACCCCCGGGAGCAGCATGTTGATCTGCACGTTGCTCAGGCTGCGCATCGCGTCGCGCAGCCCCTCGCGGGTCGGGCACTTCGCGGCTGACATCGTCTTGTTGAAGGAGTCGGCCACCGCCCAGCCGAAGGTGAAGAACGGTACGTTCGGGTCGGTGCCCGGGGCGTACTGCGCCATCTTCGCCTTGTAGAGCTTCATCTCCGCGTCGTCGTTCCACGTCGCGTCCCTGGGGTCCTTGTAGTAGGTGGAGGACACGACGCCTTGTACGTTCTCGAAGCCGACCGGCTTGAGCACGGTGATCGAGGCGGAGACGTTGTTGAGGATGTGCAGCGGGTTCCAGGTGGTGTTCTTGGCGTCGGCGGCCAGTGCCTGTGAGCCGAACTTGGGTGTGGTGATGTTGAGGAACACGTCGGCCTTGGAGCCGGCGAGGTTGCGCATCTGAGGGTCGACGCTCGGGTCGGTGACCTCGTAGCTCTGCTCGCCGACGACGGTGATCCCGCTGCCCTCGATGGCCCGCTTGAAGCCGCCGAACAGGTCCTTGCCGAAGTCGTCGTTCTGGTAGAGCACCGCGACCTTGGCGTTGGGTTTCTCCTTCTTGAGGTATTGGGCGTAGACGCGCGCCTCGGAGATGTAGTTGGGCTGCCAGCCGATGGTCCACGGGTGCTTGGTGTCGGTGCCCCACTTCGAGGCGCCGGTCGCGACGAAGATCTGCGGCACCTTCTGCTGGTTGGTGTAGTCCCAGGTCGCCGTCGTCGAGGGGGTGCCCAGCGTCTGGAACAGCGCGAACACCTGCTCCTGCTCGACGAGCCGGCGGGCCTCCTCGACCGCCTTGGGCGGCTGGTAGCCGTCGTCGCGGACCACGAACTCGACCTTGCGCCCGCCGATGCCGTTCTTCTCGGCGTTGATGTAGTCGAAGTACGCCTTGATGCCCTTGGGGATGTCACCGTAGGCGGAGGCGGGTCCCGACAGCGGGTAGATGCCGCCGAGCTTGATGCTCTTGTCGGTGATGCCGGTCGTCTGCTGGCCCTGGCACGGCCCCGACGCCGTGGTGCCCGGCTCGGTCCCGCCCCGCCCCCCGCAGGCCGCCACCGCGGCCAGGAGCATCGCCGTACAGCCGATAACGGATACGCGCATGCCTGTTACTCCTTCCGGAGGGTCTTCTTGATCGAGTACGCCGCGCGGCCCGCCAGCCCGGCCAGGCCGGTCGGGGCGACGTACATCACCGCGATGATCAGCAGGCCGAAGACGACGCCGGGCGCGGCGTCGTTCACGCTCTGGGCGATGCTCGGCACGAACATGACGAACAGCCCGCCCAGCAGCGGCCCCCAGTACGAGCCGAGGCCGCCCACGACGAGGCCCGCCAGCAGCGTGATCGAGAGCGTGACGACGAACGAGTCCGGCGAGACGTACCCGATCACCCACGTGTAGAGGCAGCCCGCGATCCCGGCGAGCATCGCGCTCCAGGCGAAGGAGAGCGTCTTGTAGAACGACAGCCGCACGCCCATGACCTCGGCCGCCGCCTCGTTGTCCCGGATGGCGTGCAGCGCCCGGCCGACCCGTGAGCGCAGCACGCTGCGGGTCACCAGGAACGCCGCGACGGCCACGGCCAGCGTGAGGAAGTACAGCCATTGGTCCTCGGCCAGTCCCGTCCACGCGGGCGGCGCCGGCTTGGCCAGCGTCAGCCCCATGGAGCCGCCGGTGACCGACTCGAACCGTTTGAGCAGCGGCACCAGGAAGATCGCGATGGTCAGGGTCACCAGAGCCAGGTAGAGGCCGCGCAGCCGGACGGCGGGCACGCCGAGCGCCAGTCCCAGCGCGAACGCCACCACGGCGGCGGCCGGCAGCGTGGCCGGGTACGGCACGTCCCAGCTGTGCAGCAGGATCGCCGTGGTGTAGGCGCCGACGGCGAAGAAGGCGCCGTGCCCTAGCGAGATCTGGCCCGCGTGCCCGACGAGCAGGTTCAGCCCGAGCAGCGCCACCGCGTAGATCAGCACCATGGTGAACTGGAAGACCCGGAACGGCACCAGTTGGAAGGGCGCGTAGCAGGCCAGCGCGAGCAGCAGCGCCACGACGATCCAGCTCCAGTTCGCGGGCACCCGCCACCGCCGGAAGACCCGCCCGCCAGGCCCCTTCGCGACCGGCGCACCGGTCGCCTCCGCCGACTCGCTCATACCCGCTCCACCACCGCTCGCCCGAACAGCCCTTGAGGCCGCAGCAGCAGGACGCCGAGGATGATGACCAGCGGCACCCCGATCTTGAGATCCGATCCGATGAAGCCGACGTACGCCCCGGCCAGCGTCTCGGCCACGCCGACGATCAGGCCGCCCACGACCGCGCCCACCGGGCTGTCGAACCCGCCGAGCGTCGCCGCCGCGAACGCGTAGATGAGCACCCCGCCCATCAGGTTGGGGTCCAGGAAGAGCAGCGGCGCCACCAGCACGCCCGACACCGCGCCGACCGTGGCGGCCAGGCCCCAGCCGAGCGCGAGCGTCCAGCCCACCCGGATGCCGACGAGCCGGGCGGACTGCGAGCTGGAGGCCACCGCGCGCATGCCCAGACCGATCTTGGTGTGCTGGAAGAGCAGGTACAGCAGGCCCATCACCACGGTGACGACGCCGAGGATGCCCAGCGTCGAGTACCCCACGCTGACGCTCCCTGCCGTGAGCGCGCCCTCGGGGAACGGGTTGGGGAAGTCCTTGATGGTGAACGACCAGATCCACCCGGCGGCGGCGTTCACGAAGATGAACAGCCCCACGGTGACGATCACCACGGTCAGCTCGGGGGCGCCTTCGACCGGGCGGATGATCACTCGCTCGATGAGCATGCCGCCCGCGAACGACACCACGAGCGTGCTGACCAGCGCCAGCCAGAACGGCAGCCCGGCGGCGGTGAACTGCCAGGCCAGGTAGGTGGAGAACATCGCCAGCTCGCCCTGGGCGAAGTTGACGATGCCGGTGAACTGGTAGATCAGCACCAGCGCGAGAGCCAGGCTGGCGTAGATGGCGCCCGCGCCGAGCCCCTCGACGACCTGCTGCAGGAAGCCGGCCATGGCTAGACCCGGTATCCGAGGTAGGACTGGGCGACCTGCTCGTCCGCCCTGATCCGCTCCGCCGTACCCGACAGCACGATCCGGCCGGTCTCCAGGACATGCGCCTGCTGGGCGATGCCGAGGGCGAGATGGGCGTTCTGCTCGACGACGACCACGGTGGTCCGCTCCTGTTCGTTGATCGCCCGCACGATGCGGAACAGCTCCCGGGTGACCAGCGGCGCCAGGCCCAGCGACGGCTCATCCAGCAGGAGCAGCCGGGGGCGCAGCATGAGCGCGCGGCCGATGGCCAGCATCTGCTGCTCGCCGCCGCTGAGGCTGCCCGCCGCCTGCCGCAGCCTGGGCTTCAGCGCCGGGAAGTAGGTGTAGATGCGGTCGAGGTCGGCGTCCACGCCGGTTCTGCCCCGGCGTACGTAGGCGCCCAGGCGCAGGTTCTCCTCGACGGTGAGCGGCATGAACGTGCCGCGGCCCTCGGGCACGTGGGCGACGCCGCGCCGGGCGATCGCGTCCGGCGAGCGGCCGGTCAGCTCGGTCCCGCCGAGCCGGACGCTGCCGCGCCCGCGGACCATGCCGGACAGCGCCCGCAGCAGGGTCGTCTTGCCGGCTCCGTTCGGCCCGAGTATCGCGCAGATCTCCCCCGGACCGACCGTCAGGCTCAGCCCGTGCAGCACCTTCGCGTCGCCGTATCCGGCGACCAGGTCCGTCACCACCAGCTCGCTCATACGGCGGTCCCCAGGTACGCCTCGATGACCCCGGGATCGCGCTGAACCTCGGCCGGAGCTCCCTCGGCGATCTTGCGGCCGAAGTCCAGGCAGACGATCCGGTCGCAGATTCCCATGACGAAGCCCATGTGGTGCTCGACCACGACCATGGTCAGGTCGTACTCGTCGCGGATCGCGCGCAGGACGCCGGCGAACTCCTCGACCTCCGCCGAGCTGAGCCCGTTCACCGGCTCGTCGAGCAGCAGCAGCTCGGGGCGGCCGACCAGCGCCCTGGCCAGTTCCACCCGCTTGAGCGTGCCAAACGGGAGCCCGGCGGCCGGGTGGTCGGCGACCTCGGTCAGCGCCAGCCGGTCGAGCACCGCGTCGGCCTCGGCGCGCAGCCCGGCCTCCTCGCGGCGCACGCCGGGCAGGCGCAGGCCCGCGGTGAGGAAGCCGGCCCGGCCGCGGTGGTGCGCGCCGACCAGCGTGTTGTCGCGGACCGACATGCGCGGGAAGAGGCCGAGGTTCTGGAAGGTCCTGGCGATGCCCAAGGCCGCGATCGCGTGCGGAGGTACGGCGAGCAGGTCCCGCCCCTCGTACTCGACCCGGCCCGCGTCGGCGTCGTGGCGGCGGGTCAGGCAGTTGAACAGCGTGGTCTTGCCCGCGCCGTTCGGCCCGATGAGCCCCACCATCTCGCCGCGCCGCACCGAGAAGCCCACGCCGTCGAGCGCCGTGATGCCACCGAATCGGACCGTGAGCTCGCTTACCTCCAGCACTCCGGCCTCCCGCTGACGGTGAGCGGCGAACAACGTGCTGAAAGCGTAGAAGTCACCCGTCCGACACCACATTGGGCACGGTCACCCAAGATGCGTGCCGGCTGTTGTCCGCCGGGCACAGGGTCTGTCTCGGACCGGTTACGACCTGTTGACCGCCCGGCAAAGTGCATGGATCATCCCGGCATGTCCGGTGGTTTCAGCACGGAAACGCTCACCGGTTCGGCGACGGTCCGCGTCCAGCGCACGCGCATCCTCTCCGAGCTCCTCGATCATCTAGCCGACCTCGCCGACACGGCCGTTCAGACGATGCGGACCGAGATCCCCGCCTACGCGGCTCAGGACGAGAACTTCCTCGCCGACGTACGCGACCAGGTGGTCCGCCATTACCGCAGCAAGCTGGCCGTGATGCTCGAAGACCGCACGGTCACCGTCGACGACATCGCCTTCGCGCGCCGGGCCGCCATGCGGCGGGCCAGGGCCGGGCTCGCCCTGGCCGACTACATCAACGCCTTCCGCGTCGGCCAGCGGGTCTTCTGGGGGTCGGTGCTGGAGCGGGCCGGCCACTCGGCCGCCGGCCACGAGGCCGCCCTCTCTCTGGCGGGCCCGATCATGCGTTACTGCGACTTCGCCAGTACGCACGCGGCCAACGCGTACATGGAGTTCCAGCACTACGCCGCGGCGGAGGCCGTACACGAGAGCAGGGACCTGCTGGAGACCCTGCTGGCCGGCGGCGCGCCCACGCGCGGCGGGCAACTGGCCGCGGCCCAGGCGTACGGTCTGGGGTCCGACACCCGCTCGCCCCTGCTGGTGGTGATCGCGGTCCTGCTCGGGCCGCGCGCGCTCGTGATCGGCGGGAACCCGGACTCCGACCGCGGCGTGGACGCGCGGCACGCGGCCTGCGCGGCCCTGTCCAGGGCCGGGGCGAACGGCGCGCGGACGCTGTCGGTCGTGCGGCAGTCGGAGATCGTCGCCATCCCCGCGCTCGGCCCCGGCGGCGACCCCGAGGAGCTGTGCGAGCGGCTGCAGGCCGTGCGCGAGAGCCTCATGGGCGAGGGGATCGTGCTGGCGATGGGCGTCAGCACGGTCGTCGCCGGGACGGCCGGGATCCCGCAGGCGTACGACGAGGCCCGTACCGTGCTGGAGTTCCTGCCGGAGGACGGCGGTGTGGCGGCGCTCCCCCGGCTCTCGCCGTTCCAGTACTTGGCGCTGAGGGCCGACGACACCGCCCGCCATCTGGTGGATCCGCGGATCACCGCGCTCCTGTCCGAGGACCGGGCGCGCGGCGGCGTGCTCACCGCCACGATCCGCGCCTTCGCCGCCGCCGACCTCAACCTGCGCGCCTCGGCCGAGCGGCTGCAGATCCACCCCAACACCGCTCAGTACCGCCTGCGCCGCATCCAGGAGCGCACCGGTCGCAGCCTGCGCCGGATCAGCGACCTGCTCGACCTGCTCGTGGCCATCGCCCTCCACGACTCCCTGCCACTCACCCCCAAGCAGCCGCCCAACACCAACCACGGGGGGCAAAGACTGGCCACCGTGACCGATGAGCGACGTGGGAGCGGGGACGTACGGTCGTTCCATGAATCTCGCTGACCGGCTCCACACCGTCGCCGATCGGCTCGGCGGGAGGACGGTTGTCACGCTCGACGACGAGGCGCTCACCTACGGCGCGCTCGACCTGATGAGCGCCCGCGTCGCCGCCCTGCTGCGGCTGCGCGGGATCGGCGCGGGCGACCGGGTGGCGATCATGCTGCCGAACGTTCCGGAGTTCGCCGTCGTCTACTACGGGGTGCTGCGGATCGGGGCAGTCGTCGTTCCGCTGGATCCGCTGCTGCGCAGGAGGGAGATCGCCGCGTACGTCGGTGACTGCGGGGCCTGCCTGCTGATCGCCTGGCACGCCTTCGCGGAGACCGCCGAGGCGGGCACCGCCGGCACCCTGACCGACTGCTTCTTCGTCGTGCCGGGCGAGTTCCAGCGGCTGCTGCGCGGCCTGGCCGCCGAGCACGACGTCACCGCGCGCGCGGACGGCGAGACGGCGGTCATCCACTACACCTCCGGCACGACCGGCCGGGCCAAGGGCGTCGAGCTGACCCACGGCAACCTCGGCGGCAACGCCGCGGCCGTCGCCCGCATGCACGCGCTCGGGGTGGACGACGTCGTGCTCGGGGCACTGCCGCTCTACCACTCCTTCGGGCAGACCTGCTCGCTCAACGCCACCGTCCAGGCCGGCGCGCGCCTCACGCTGCTACCTCGCTTCGAGGCGGGCCGGGCGCTGGAGGTCATCCGGCGGGACGGCGTCACGGTCTTCCAAGGCGTGCCGACCATGTACATCGCGCTGCTCGACCATCCGGGCGCCTCCGACATGTCACTGCTGCGCATCCTGGTCTCCGGCGGGGCGGCGCTGCCGCTGGACGTGCTGCGGGCGTACGAGACGCGGTTCGGCTGCTCGATCGTGGAGGGCTACGGGCTCAGCGAGACCTCGCCCGTCGCCTCGTCCAACCGGGGCCGCAACGGCACCCGGCCGGGGTCGATCGGCCGCCCGATCAAGGACGTCCAGATGAAGGTGGTCGACGAGGACGGCGGCGAGGCGCCGACCGGCCACATCGGCGAGATCGTCGTCCGGGGCCCCAACGTGATGAAGGGCTACTGGAACAATCCGGCCGCCACCGCTGAGGCGATCCGCGACGGCTGGTTCCACACCGGCGACCTCGGCCGGGTCGACGAGGACGGGTTCTTCTTCCTGGTCGACCGCCGCCGCGACGTGATCATCCGGGGCGGCTACACCGTCTACCCGCGCGAGGTGGAGGAGGTCCTGTACGAGCATCCCGCCGTACGGCAGGCGGCGGTCATCGGGGTCCCCCACCCGGAGCTCGGGGAGGAGATCGCGGCCGTGGTGACGCTGCGCGCGCCGGTCGAGGCCGACGAGCTGCGGGCCTTCGTCAGGGAGCGGGTGGCGGCGTACAAGTATCCCCGGCACGTCACCTTCGCCGACGAGCTGCCCATGAGCCCCACCGGCAAGGTCCTCAAGCGCGCCATCGAGACGTTGACTCGCCACCGGTAGTAGAACTACGTTCTGGATACCGGCTGGTCGGTTAGGAAGGTGGCTTCATGCGGGTGCGGGACAAGGTCGTCGTCGTCACGGGGGCGGCGAGCGGGATCGGCCGGGCCATGGCGCTCAGGTTCGCCGCCGAGGGGGCGGCCGGAGTGGTGGTCGCCGATCTCGACGAGGCGGGCGCGGGCGCGGTGGCGAAGGAGATCGGCGACCGGGCCATGGCCGTACGGACCGACGTGTCGGTGGAGGCCGAGGTAGCCGCGCTGGCGGAGACGCCCTTCGGCCCGCCCGATCTGTTCTGTTCCAACGCGGGCGTCATCGCCGGGCACGGGCTGGAGGCCACCGACCAGGAGTGGGACAGCCTGTGGTCGGTCAACCTGCGGGCCCACGTGTACGCCGCGCGAGCGGTCGTGCCCGGCATGGTCGAGCGGGGCGGCGGCTACCTGCTCAACACCTGCTCGGCGGCCGGACTGATCAGCTGCCCCGGCGACGCGCCCTACGCGGTGACCAAGGCGGCGGCCATCTCCTTCGCCGAGTGGGTCTCGATCCACTACGCGACCAAGGGCGTCAAGGTCAGCGTGCTGTGCCCGCAGGGCGTACGGACCGCCATGCTGGAGCGCGGCGTCGCGGAGGACCACCTGACGGCCCGCGCGGTCGGCGCGTCCGGGGCGATCCTCGACCCGGCCGACGTGGCAGGGACGGTGGTCGAGGGGCTGGCGGCGGAGCGGTTCCACATCTTCCCGCACCCCGAGGTGGCCGACTTCGCCCGCCGCAAAGCCGACGATCCCGACCGGTGGCTGGCCGGGATGGCGCGGTTCGTGGACTCACTGTCATGAAGGGGGACGCTGACATGAGGGCAGCGCGACAGGCTTGGCGGCGGCTGGAGCCGGTGCACGGCATGATCTACTTCGTCCCCGAGGGCCGGAAGCGGTACGCCGCGCTGGGGCTGAACGCCCGCTCCGGTTACTTCGCCTCGCGCGGGGCGGCGCTCGGCCGCGCCTCCGCCGAGCTGGTCATCGCGACCTTCTACAACTTCCACCCCGGCCTCGTACGGAAGGCGCTGCCCGCCGCCTGGGACCTGGCGACGCCCGAGCAGGTGCTGGCCGCGCGGTACGAGGCGGCCGACGAGGCCCTGCGCCGGGCGGGCATCCACGAGCAGCCCGAGCTGGAAACGGTCCTCGAGCTGGCCCGGCGCGCCGCCGAGGCCGCCTGCGAGCATCCGCAGGGCCGCCCGCTGTTCGCCGCGCACGCCGCGCTGGCCTGGCCGGACGACCCGCTGCTCCAGCTGTGGCACGCGCAGACGCTGCTGCGCGAGTTCCGTGGCGACGGGCACATCAGCATGCTGGTCGCCGAGGGCGTCGGGCCGCTGGACGCGCTCGTGCTGCACGCCGCCAGCGGGGAGGTCCCGGTGGACTTCCTCAAGCTGAGCCGGGCCTGGCCGGAGCCGGAGTGGGCAGCGGCCGGGGAACGCCTGCGCGAACGCGGTCTCCTCGACGGCCACACGCTCAGCGCCGAGGGCAAGACGCTGCGCCAGCACATCGAGGCCCGCACCGACGCGCTGGCCCTGCCCGCCTACTCGGCGCTGGGCGAGGAGGGCTGCGAACGCCTCGCCGAGCTGGCCCGCCCCTTCGGCCGGGCCATCGTCGACGCGGGCCTCCTCACCCCGGCCTGACCTCATCACCCCTTGGGATCACCCCTTGGGCAGGCCGGTGGCCGGGTCGATCGTGGTGGTGAAGACGTCGCCGTTGCCCGGCGCCTCGCCGCCGGTCGGCGTGCCGTAGGTCAGGCCGGAGACGGCCACCTGCCCCGACGGGGTGGCGGCGGCGTACAGGTTGACCTCGGAGAACGGGTCGACGCCGTCGTCACGGGCGGTGCCGAGCTGGGCGGCGGCCTGCTGCTTCCCCTTACCGTCCAGCCGGACCGTCAGGACGTCGGCCGCGCCCGCCACCACGCCCACCCGGCCCCGGGTGTATCCGGCCAGCGCGACCGCGCCCCCGGTCAGCGGCACCACGGCGGCGCCCTCGTCGGCGGCCGGGGTGGCGACGGTGGCCTGCCAGCGCTGCTTGCCCGCGCCCGTGTACGCCGCCGCGACCAGATCACCGCCGACGCCCCCGGTGGCGACCGCGAGGCCCGCCGTGGTGATGGCTACCGCGTTCAGCCGGTCGTCACCGGTGCCGCCCACCGCGGTGGCCCACTTCCGGGCCCCGTTCGGGTCGTAGGCGGCGAGCCAGCCGTCGAGCCCGCCGAGCGCGGTCGTCCCCGGCAAAGCCGAGGTCGCGCTGCCCGTCACGTACAGGTTCGTCCCGTCCGAAGCCACTCCGTACGCCTTGTCCTCGCCCACCCCACCGTACTGGCGGACCCAGGAGACCGCGCCGTCGGCGGACAGGCGGGCGACCAGCGCGTCCTTGTCCCCGCTGTTGGCCCCGTCGAGGGCGCCCTTGGTGTAGCCGGCCACGTAGGCGCCGCCGTCAGGGGCGGCGGCCAGGCCGTAGAGGCGGTCGGCCACGCCGGGCGCGCCGAACTGGGTGAGCCAGCGGACCGCGCCCTTCGCGTCGAGCCGGACCACGAACGCGTCGTCCGTGGCGTTGCCCGCGTGGTGACCGTCCAGGTCGCCCTTGGTGTAGCCGGCCGCGAGGACGCCGCCGTCGGGCAGCGCCGCGACTCCGTACAACCGCTCGTCGGCGGCGGTGCCGAGCTGCCTGGTCCAGCCGTCCGCGCCGCCGCGGACCAGCACCGCGTCGAGGCGGCCCGCGTACGGCTGGCCGCCGACGGGTCCGCTCGCCGCGAACCCGGTGGTCAGCGAGCCGTCGGCGTGGGCCGCGACGCCACCGGCCCAATCCTGGGCGGCCGTGCCGTACAGCGGGGCGGGCAGCCCGGCCGGCGGCGTGACGCTCAGCCCCGGGCCGAGCTCGGCCATCGCCTGCTCGAACGCGGACGCCCAGACGGTCCAGTCGTGGCCGCCGTCGAGCACGCGCAGCTGCGCCGAGATCGCGGGCGAGCGCCGGGCCGCGTTGTAGAGCGCGGCGGACTCGAAGTCGAGGTCGTGCTGGGCGTCGGCGGGGTCGGGGTTGGCGTACTCGTCGTCGCCGACGGCCACGAACAGCCGTACGGGCAGGTCCTGGTCGAGCTTGGGGAGCAGGGCGGGGTAGTTCGACTCCCGGTACACCGCGTCGGCGAACTTCTCGCCGCCCTGGCCGAAGGCGCCGTAGTCGCGTGTGGAGGAGTCGCCCGGCGGCAGCGGCGTATAAACGGCCGGGCTGAGCACGATGGCGCTGCCGAACAGGTCCTGGTGGGCCAGCGCGAAGCGCAGCGCGCCCGAGCCGCCCATGGAGTAGCCGCCGACCATGCGGGCCTGGCGGATCGGCGCCGTGCGGTACGTCGCGTCCACGTGGGCGACCAGGTCGCGGGTCAGCGCGGTCTCGACCGGCCGTCCTGGCAGGTCGGAGCCGGTGTAGCGGGAGTCCACGTACCAGCTGCCGCGCTCGCTCCACGGCGCGTCGGGCATGACGGCGATGAGCGGCGGTATCCGCCGGGTCCGGATCATCGCGTCGAGCGTGTCCTTGACCCGGGTCCACGCCTGCATCGTGTCGCCGCGCCCGTGCAGCAGGTACAGCACCGGGTAGCGATCGGCGCCCTTGGCGTAGCCGTACGGCAGATACAGGTTGTAGGCGATGTTCTCCCCCAGCGCCGCCGAGGGCGCGGCGGCCGCGGTGATCGTCCCGGTCCGGTCGGCCCGCACGCGCGCCTCTCCCGGTACGGCCAGCAGGACGACGAGGGCGAGGGCTATGAGCGCACCGACACCGCTCCATCGAGATAAGGGCATCGGTCGCTCCCTGTAAACGTTTACCGAACAATCTGTCCGGTGGTGCAGGAGAGTTTCCTGGTGGCCTTTGATCCGTGTCAAGTATTCAAATGATCACATGTCGTAATTCTTGCGATTTGCCAGTGAAATGACCTCTAGGCTGAGCCGAGATAAGCCCTCCATTACCGCGACGACCTGGGGACCCCTGATGACCGAGGACGCGAACAACGACGTCATGGAACAGCTCAGCCGCATAGACACCTCGGTGGCTCATCCGGCGCGCGTCTTCGACTACTGGCTGGGCGGCAAGGACCACTACGCCGCCGACCGCGAGACGGGCGAGCAGATCCTCCAGGTCATGCCGGAGCTGGCCATCATCGCCCGCGCCGAGCGGGAGTTCCTGGCCCGCGTGGTGCGGCACCTGGTCGTGGAGGAGGGGGTTCGCCAGTTCCTCGACATCGGTACCGGCATCCCGTCGGCCGACAACACCCACGAGGTGGCCCAGGCCGCCGCGCCCGAGGCGCGCATCGTGTACGTCGACAACGACCCGATCGTCCTGGCCCACGCCCGCGCGCTGCTGCGCGGCACCGACGAGGGCCTGACCACGTACATCGACGCCGACCTGCGCGACCCGGAGACGATCCTGGAACACGCGGCCAAGGCGCTGGACTTCACCCAGCCGGTCGGGCTGATGCTGCT
This sequence comes from Nonomuraea sp. NPDC049028, assembly GCF_043197735.1. NCBI lineage: Bacteria > Bacillati > Actinomycetota > Actinomycetes > Streptosporangiales > Streptosporangiaceae > Nonomuraea > Nonomuraea sp. NPDC049028. The sequence goes on along the minus strand of NZ_JBICTR010000002.1, from coordinate 312,394 downwards.
GGGCGTGGTGGAGTTCGTGCCGGACGACGAACAGGCGTACACGGTCGTCGCCGAGCTGATGCGGGCGCTCCCCTCGGGCAGCTATCTGACCGTCGCCTCCAGCGTGAGCAGCCCGGCCATGGACCGCGCCGCGGCCATCTGGAACGACAGCGGCGCCACGCCCATCACGATCCGTACGATCGAGCAGCTCATGGAGTTCTACAAGGGGATGGAACTGGTCGAGCCGGGCATGGTGTCGCTGCCGAAGTGGCGCCCCGAGCCGACCACCCAATATCGCGGCCAGGAAGTGTCGCAATATGGCGCTGTCGGCCGCAAATCCTGACCTTCCACCAAGCCTTTCAGACAGTTGCTTGACCGACACTCGGCGATCAGCATGATGAGCTCGCACGCTTGACTATTCTCCTGGTGAAGCTTTGACAACTGCAGGATCAGAACCAGGGGTGAACATGAGTGACGCAGCGGGGGCCTCACGTTCGTCCGGACGTCCCAAGCGGGCACGTGACGTCGGCGAGGTCGGCGAGCCGGAGCTCCGGCAGCTGCTGGCCGGCCTGACCGCGGTCCGCGACGGCGACTTCGGCACCCGGCTGCCGGACGACGCCGACGGGCTGCTCGGGGAGATCGCCTCCGTCTTCAACGGCATGGTCGACCAGCTCTCGCTGTTCACCTCCGAGGTGACCCGCGTCTCCCGCGAGGTCGGCACCGAGGGGCGGCTCGGCGGGCAGGCCGAGGTGCCGGCCGTGTCCGGCACCTGGAAGGACCTCACGGAGTCCGTCAACGCCATGGCGGGCAACCTCACCGACCAGGTACGCAGCATCGCCCAGGTGACCACGGCCGTGGCCCGGGGCGACCTGTCGCAGAAGATCACCGTGGCGGCTCGCGGCGAGATCCTGGAGCTGAAGAACACCGTCAACACGATGGTCGACCAGCTGTCCTCCTTCGCCGACGAGGTCACCAGGGTGGCCCGCGAGGTCGGCACCGAGGGCGAGCTGGGCGGCCAGGCCGACGTCAAGGGCGTGGCGGGCACCTGGCGGGACCTGACCGACTCGGTGAACTTCATGGCCGGCAACCTCACCGCCCAGGTCCGCAACATCTCGCAGGTGGCCACCGCCGTGGCGCGCGGCGACCTGTCGCAGAAGATCACCGTCGCCGCCCGAGGCGAGATCCTGGAGCTCAAGAACACCCTCAACACCATGGTCGACCAGCTGTCCTCCTTCGCCGACGAGGTCACCAGGGTGGCCCGCGAGGTCGGCACCGACGGACGGCTCGGCGGGCAGGCCGACGTAAAGGGCGTCTCCGGCACCTGGAAGGACCTCACGGAGTCGGTCAACGTCATGGCCGACAACCTCACCGCCCAGGTACGCAGCATCGCCGAGGTCACCACCGCCGTGGCCAAGGGCGACCTGTCGCAGAAGATCCGGGTGGACGCCCGAGGCGAGATCCTGGAGCTGAAGGAGACCATCAACACGATGGTCGACCAGCTCTCCGCGTTCGCCGACGAGGTCACCAGGGTCGCCCGCGAGGTCGGCACCGAGGGCAACCTGGGCGGCCAGGGCACGGTTCGTGGCGTGTCGGGCACCTGGAAGGACCTGACCGACAACGTCAACGTCATGGCCTCCAACCTGACCAACCAGGTACGCAGCATCGCCCAGGTCGCCACCGCCGTGGCCAAGGGCGACCTGTCGCAGAAGATCACCGTCGAGGCCAAGGGCGAGGTCGCCGCGCTCGCCGAGACCATCAACACGATGGTGGACACCCTGTCCGCCTTCGCCGACGAGGTCACGCGCGTCGCCCGCGAGGTCGGCACCGAAGGCCAGCTCGGCGGCCAGGCCCGGGTCCCGAACGTGGCGGGCACCTGGAAGAACCTCACCGACAACGTGAACTCGATGGCCGACAACCTGACCAACCAGGTACGCAGCATCGCCCAGGTGACCACGGCGGTGGCCAAGGGCGACCTGACCCGCAAGATCGACGTCGACGCCCGCGGCGAGATCCTGGAGCTCAAGACCACCATCAACACGATGGTCGACCAGCTGTCCTCCTTCGCCGCGGAGGTCACCAGGGTGGCCCGCGAGGTCGGCAGCGAAGGGCGATTGGGCGGCCAGGCCGAGGTCGAAGGGGTCTCCGGCACCTGGAAGCGGCTGACGGAGAACGTCAACGAGCTGGCCGGCAACCTCACCCGCCAGGTCCGCGCCATCGCCGCGGTGACCAGCGCGGTCACCTCGGGCGACCTGACGCGCTCCATCACCGTCGACGCGGAAGGCGAGCTCGCCGACCTCAAGGACAACATCAACTCGATGGTGGAGTCGCTGCGCGAGACCACCCGGGCCAACGAGGAGCAGGACTGGCTCAAGTCCAACCTGGCCCGCATGTCCGGGCTGATGCAGGGGCATCGCGACCTGGCCACGGTCGCCGAGCTGGTGATGGACGAGCTGGCACCTCTGGTCTCGGCTCAATACGGCGCCTTCTTCCTGGCCGAGGAGACCGAGCTGCAGCTCATCAGCGCGTACGGCTTCGCCGCCGACCCCGAGCGGCCGATCCGGTTCCGCATCGGTGAGGCGCTGGTCGGCCAGGCGGCGCGCACCCACAAGACCATCGCCATGACCGACATCCCGGCCGACTACATCACTGTCTCCTCCGGGCTCGGCCGCACGGCCCCCGTCTCGGTGATCGTGCTGCCGATCGTGGCCGAGGAGCAGGTGCTCGGCGTCATCGAGCTGGCCTCGGTCTACGCCTTCACCCCGGTCCACCGGGCGTTCCTCGACCAGCTGATGGAGACCATCGGCGTCAACCTCAACACCATCGTCGCCAACGCCCGCACCGACGAGCTGCTGGTGGAGTCGCAGCGGCTCACCGTCGAGCTGCAGACCCGCTCGGCGGAGCTGCAGAACCAGCAGGAGGAGCTCCAGCGCTCCAACGCGGAGCTGGAGGAGAAGGCGACGCTGCTGGCCACCCAGAACCGCGACATCGAGACCAAGAACCTGGAGATCGAGCAGGCCAGGCAGGAGCTGGAGGAGCGGGCCCAGCAGCTCTCGCTGGCCTCCAAGTACAAGAGTGAGTTCCTGGCCAACATGAGCCACGAGCTGCGCACCCCGCTCAACTCCCTGCTCATCCTGGCCCAGCTGCTCGCCCAGAACCACACCCGCAACCTCACGGCCAAGCAGGTCGAATACGCGGGCATCATCCATTCGGCCGGCTCCGACCTGCTGCAGCTGATCAACGACATCCTCGACCTGTCCAAGGTCGAGGCCGGCAAGATGGACATCAACCCCGAACGCGTGTCGCTGCGCCAGCTGCTCGACTACGTCGAGGCCACCTTCCGGCCGATGACCACGCAGAAGAGCCTGGACTTCCTGATCACCACCATGCCGGGCGTGCCGACCGAGCTGCTCACCGACGACTCGCGGCTGCGCCAGGTGCTGCGCAACCTGCTCTCCAACGCGGTCAAGTTCACCGAGACGGGCAGCGTCGAGCTACGGATCGAACCGGCCAGCCCGGCCGAGCTGCCCGTTCCCGCGCGCCCGCACGGCGCGGCCGTGGCCCTGCGGGTCATCGACACCGGCATCGGCATCCCCGAGCAGCAGCTGGAGGTGATCTTCGGCGCGTTCCAGCAGGCCGACGGCACCACCAGCCGCAAGTACGGCGGCACCGGGCTGGGCCTGTCGATCAGCCGCGAGATCGCCTACCTGCTCGGCGGCGGCATCACCGCGCAGAGCACTCCGGGACAGGGCAGTGTCTTCACGCTCTACCTGCCGATCGCGCGCCCCGACTTCGAGGACTACTCCACCCCCGAGACCAGGCCGCTGCCGTCCGCCGCCAAGCAGAGCCTGCCCGCCGCGCCCGTGGTGCCGCAGCAACGGCGGCTCCTGATCATCGAGGAGCGGCAGCGCGGGCTGCTGTCCCTGGTCGCCGAGAGCGTCGTGACCGACCTGGCCAACACCCGCGACCTGGCCCACCTCCACGGGACCGTCGAGGTGGTCACCGCCGCGGGTGCGGAGGAGGCCGCCGCCACGCTCGCCGCCGAGCCGTGCCACTGCATCGTCCTCGACATCGACATGCCCGATATGGCGGCGTACGGCCTGCTGGAGGCCATGGACGGCGACCCCGCGCTCCAGCAGGTGCCGGTCCTGGCCTACAACAACTGGCGCACCAACCCGCAGCAGGAGGCGACCCTTCAGGCCCGCGCCAGCAACCGGCCGCTGGAGCTGCTCTCCAGCCTCGACGAGCTGCGCGAGCGCATCGCCCTGCACCTGACCGCCGACCAGCCGAGCGACGTGCTCCCCCTGGTCCGCCCGGCCAACGTGGGCGTGCCCGCCGGGCGGGAGGTCGACGACACGCTGGCCGGGCGTACGGTGCTGGTGGTCGACGACGACGCCAGGAACCTGTTCGCGCTCACCAGCATGCTGGAGATTCACGGCATGAACGTGCTGCACGCGGAGAACGGCCGCAAGGGCATCGACATGCTCATCGCCCACCCGGAGACCGACCTCATCCTGATGGACGTGATGATGCCGGAGATGGATGGCTATGCCGCCACGGAGGCGATCCGGGCCATGCCTCAATACGTCGGCCTGCCCATCATCGCGGTGACGGCCAAGGCCATGCCGGGCGACCAGGAGAAGTCGCTCGCGGCGGGAGCGAGCGACTACGTCACCAAGCCGGTCGACTCCGACCATCTCATCGAGGTGATCCAGCGCTGGATGACCTCCTAGCGCAGTCCCCCGGGCAAGCCCGTGTCCATCCCCAGGAGTCCCACCTTGCAACCAGCACAGCAGCCCGGCACCGCCCATGCGGAGGCTTCAGCCGATGACGCGAACGTCGGGCGGCTGGCCGCCACGATCGACCGGCTGCGCAAGGAGATCCAGGACGCCCACCTGGCCGCCGACGGACGCGCCTTGATCGAGCTGGCCAAGGGCGTCCTGGTCGAGCGGCTGCGCTGCGGCCCCGCCCAAGCCGCCCGCCAGCTCACCACGCTCGCCGAGCAGGCCGGGATGTCGCAGCTGGAGCTGGCCTCGGTCATCATCGACCAGGCGGCGCAGGACCGCATCAGCGAGACGGCCGGCGAGTTCCTGCGCTTGGCGACGACGGACCACGACCGTGCGCGCCACTCCGTCTCCCTGCGGCTGCGCGCCGCCGAGAGCGGCGCGCTCGGCGCGAGCGACACCCAGGCGGTCGCCGAGTCGCTCCTGGAGCACGCGCTGGTGCCGCTCGGCGCGACGACGGTCGCCGTGTGGGCCGCCGGTCCCGACGCCTCGCTCAGCCTGGCCGGCTACGCGGGGCTCAGCGCCGAGGAGGCCATGCGGTGGCGGTACGTCCCTCCGGGGGTGGCCACCCCGGCTCGTCAGGCTCTCTCGGAGCGCCGGACCGTCTGGTTCCCGGCCCTGCGCGAGGCCGGGCTGCCCACCATCGGGCACCGGCCGACGGCCGAGGGCGGGCGGGTGACGGTGCCCGCCGGTACGGGCGGCCGCATCCTGGGTGTCCTGGAGATCGGCTGGCCGCATGACCTGGAGCCGCAGCCGCCGCAGATAGAGCGGCAGATCGAGGCGCTGGCGGACCTGTGCGCCCATACCCTGGACACGTTCGCGCCGGACGGGCCCGTGTCGCCCGACCCGGCCTTCTCCGAGCTCGTCGACCTGGCCGACGGACTGCACGATCCCGCCCTGGTGCTCTGCCCGCACCTCGACAGCCGCGGCAGACTGACCGATTTCCGCATCGTGCACGCCAACGGCCGGTTCGCCGACCCGGCCGGGCGCCCGCACCACCGGGTCACCGGGGCGCTGCTGCTGGAGGCGTACCCGCTGGCGGCCGAGAACGGCGGCCTGTTCGCCAAGGTCGAGCACGTACACGCGACCGGCGAGCCGTTCCGCACCGACCGCATGACCCTCGACACCCTGGTGGACCAGGTACGGCTGAGCACCGAGGCCGGCGTCAGCGCCACCCGCCACGGCGACTGCGTGCTGCTCATCTGGCGGCCGCAGGACGAACGGGCGCGGCTGGCCGGCATCCTGCAGCACGCCCAGCGCCTGGGCCGCATCGGCGGCTTCGAGGAGAACGCGCTCACCGGCCGGGTCACCTGGAACGACCAGCTCTTCGCCCTGTACGGCCTGTCTCCCGGCGACGAGCCGATCCCCCTCGAACGGCTGCGCGAGCACGCCCATCCCGACGACGAGACCGGTATCGGCCGGTTCCTGCGCACCGTGCTGCACCATCGGCGCTCGGCTTCGACGGCGTTCCGGCTTCAGCGGCCCGACGGGATCGCCCGGCACATCCGCGTGGTGGCGGAGCCGGTTTTCGGAGCCGACGACCGGTTGCTGGCCGTACGCGGTGCTTATCAGGACATTTCCTCACAGCACTGGACCGAGGTGGCGCTCGCCGCGACCCGCGACCAGCTCGCCCACAGCGAGCAGCAGACCGCCGAGCGCAACCGCCTCGCCCTGCAACTGCAGCGGGCCATCATGCCGTCGACGCACGCGACGACGGACGCCTTCGGGCTGCGGATCGCCGTCCGCTACCGGCCCGCCGAGGAGGAACACCTGGTCGGCGGCGACTGGTACGACGCCGTCGTACTGCCGTCCAAGCACGTGCTCCTGTCCGTGGGCGACGTGGCCGGACACGGCATCCAGGCGGCCACCGGCATGGTCGTGCTGCGCAACGCCCTGCGCGGCCTGGCCGCCACCGGCGCGGGGCCCGGCCAGCTGCTGACCTGGCTCAACCTGGTCGCCCACCACCTCACCGACAGCGTGACCGCGACCGCGATCTGCGGCCTGTACGACCCGCGGACCAAGGTCCTGCGCTGGGCCCGCGCCGGGCACCTGCCGCCGCTCCTGGTCCGGGGGACGAACGCGTCGGAGCTGCCGATGGTCCAGGGACTGCTGCTCGGCGCGGTGTCGGAGGCGGCGTACGAGGAGGGGCAACTGCAGCTCGAAGCCGGCGACACCCTGATGATGTACACGGACGGGCTCATCGAACGCCGGGACCGCGCCCTGCAGCACGCCCAGAACCACCTGCTGGTCATCGCCGGGCAGCCGGCTCGTACCCTCGACCTGCGGCTGGACCACCTGCTGACGCACTGCAACTCCGACACCGACGACGACACGTGCCTGATCGGTGTCGAGTTGCGGTGACGCCTGTGGTGGCGCCTGTGGTGACGCCGCTTCGGCCGGCGCGATGTGGCGCCGGCCGAAGCGGTGCGGCCGCGGACCTCAGTCCGACAGGCCCTTGCGCAGGTCGTCGAGGACCTTGCGCAGGATGCGCGAGACGTGCATCTGCGAGATCCCGAACTCCGCGGCGATCTCGGCCTGCGTCATGTTGCCGTAGAAGCGCAGCAACAGGATCTTCTTCTCCCGTACGGGCAGCGCGTCGATGAGCGGCTTGACGGCGTGCTTGTCGACCAGGGAGTCGAGCGATTCGTCGTGTTCGGGGATGACGTCGCCGAGGGAGGCGGAGTCGTCGTCGACACCCGTCGGGGCGTCGAGCGAGAGCGTGCTGTAGGCCGCCGAGGCGTCCATCGTGAGCAGCACGTCCTCCTGGGAGATCTTCATCTTCTCGGCCAGCTCGGCGACCGTGGGGGCGCGCCCGAGGGTCTGGCTGAGGTCGGAGACGAGCTTGTTGAGCTCGGAGCGGCGCTCCTGGTAGACGCGCGGCACCCGGATGGCCCAGGTACGGTCCCGGAAGTGGCGCTTGACCTCGCCGGTCATGGTGACGACCGCGTAGCCCCTGAAGTCGTGGCCGAGCTCGGCGTCGAAGCCGTTGATCGCCTTCATGAGGCCGACGTAGGCGGCTTGGCGCAGGTCTTCGATGGGCTCGCCGCGGTAGCGGTAGCGGCGGGTGATGTCGTTGGCCAGCCACTCGTGCATTGCTACGAGACGCTCGCGGATCCGTACCCTGTCGAGCTCGGAGGTCTCCGGCTTGACCATTTCGACCAGGAGTTGTTCGGCGGTCATCTCGTCGAGCACGAGTGCCTGAGGCTGAGCGTGAGCCTGCTGGACGGTCATTCCTGCTCCTCATATCTACTGCAGGCGGTCCCGTCCAAAGACAAAAGCCCAGACAGAGACACGCCTCGATAACACGAGACGAAGCCCTCTGCTGGACTTCGCTTTCATTATCTCCTCTTTTCCGGAGATGTCACGCCCGCAGGATAACAAAAAGGTCACGCATCTCGCGGGCGATCCCTCAGCCGCGCTCCCAGAAGGCCTCCGGCAGCGCCTCGATCTCGACCACGGCCTGTTCGAGGTTCGCGGCGAACGGCAACAGCGCCTGGTAGACCGGCTCACCGCCCTCGGCGAGCCGGCGGATGACCTCGGCGTTCATCCGCGCCCGGTCGACCACCTCGGAGCGGAACGCCGTACGGTCGCCCTCGTAGCCGTAGGCGTCGAGCAGCAGGTGCAGCCGCCGGGAGCGATCCTCGAACGCCGTGAACCCCTGCTCCGTGACGACCCGCCGAGCGTGCAGCGGAACCCACGTCAACGCGCTGTAGGCCAGATCGCGCTCCCGCGAGGACGGCCCGGCGGTGTCCCAGTCGACGAACCCGACCAGGTCGTCCTCCTGCCATACCGCGTTGTAAGGAGAGGCGTCGTGGTGCCCGATGACCAGCCCCGGCCGCCAGGGACGCCCGGTGAACCAGACCGCGTCCGGCTCGGGCACGAACGTCGCCGTCGCGTCGTGCAGCCGCCGCATCCAGGCCCCGACCTGCTTGAGCGCGCTGTCCGACCAGGGCCACGCGGGCCAGGGAGCCTGCTCCCCGATCGTGTCGCCCGGGAGGTAGGTCAGCACCTCGCGCCCTCGCTCGTCGAACCCGAGGACCCGCGGCGCCCCCTCGAACCCGGCCGCCTCCAGATGGTTCAGCACGGTGTGAACGGTGCGCGTCCAGGGGTTGGCGGGCCGATGGACGGTATCGCCGATGCGTACGCCGCCGACATGTCTGCCACCCGGCAGGGGCTGCTCGTCCATGACGCCGTTTCTACTCCCGGCCCGCCGGTCGCCGCACCTGGTTTTCCGGCCTGGCCGGGGACGAGCCTGGTCAACTGGTCCGCGTATCTCGTCCCAGCTCGTCATGGCAGGGACCATAGAGATCACTACCGACACAAACCCCCCACCCCGCGGAAACGGGGGCTCGCGCGGACAATTACCATGATCGTGGTAAAAATGTCCCGTGTCGTCCGATAAACCTTTATCCATGGCCAGTCAACCGCCCGGCAACCTTTCGCCGACCACCTCTCCGGGCTCGCCGGCGTTCGGGACGCCCGGCCCCTCGCCGTCGCTGGTAAGCCCGTGTCCGCACGTCCCCGCGTGCCCGCCGCCCCTGTGCCTCCCGTCGCGGCTACGCGCGCAGCCGGTGCAGGCCTCACTGGCCAAGTCCGCGCCACTGCTCGAGGACACCGACGGCCCCGCGAAAGGCTACGAGACCGACGCGGGGTACGTGCGGAAGTTCGCCGGCACCATGGACGACTCGGCCACCGGCGTGGACACCGTCAAGCAGTGGACTCCTCGCTTCGAGGGCTGGAATCTGGCCCCCATGGCCGGAGTGCCCATTGTCGGGCTGATGTTCGTCAACCGGTTGAACACCATCGCCGACACCTGGCGGGACAGCGCGGGCATCCTCTCCGAAGTGCTGCGCACCGACAGCGGCAAGATTGACAAAGCCGCGGACAACTACGTCGCCGCCGCGCGGGCCAGCACCGCCGAGTGAGGAGAGATTCGCGATGTCGACTCCGTCTGGAGAACCGCCGAAGCTGATCGTGCCGGGCAGCACCACCCCTGTGGCCAATCAGCAGCTCTATATCTCCAACGCCAGCGGCACCGTACAGCGGACCGTCACAGTCGCTCCCAAGCCGCGCACCGACCCCGGCTTCTACAAGCGGCTGATCACGGAGCTGAATCCGCTGCGCCAGTCCAACAGGGCCGCGATGGCTGTTTCGGGGCTCGGCGTCGCCGCGCTCGCGCTGGACGTGGCGGCCACCCTCAACCTGGGCAACCCGTTCCTGTTCTACGATCGGCGTGAGCAGTGGAAGAGCATGGCCGGACTGCTGGAAGGCAGCCGGTCCGACTTGTGGCGTGCCTTTTTTGATGACATCTCCCCCAACTGGAAGGGTCAAGCGAGGGATACGCTCCAGCAGTACGTCCGCTTTAACGTCAACGGCTTGTACGGCCAGCTTGGCAAGATCACTGACGAGATGAGCGGCGCCATGCACGGCCAGTACAAAGAGGTACTGGAGTACGACCTGTCGGTGTTCGGGCTCTACGCCACTTCGGCCCCCATACTGCGCGCCGTCGCCGCCATGAGCGCACACCCGGTGGGGAGGGTCGCCCTGATGACCCAGGTCGGCCTGTTCATGAGCGCGGCAGGAAATCTGGTCAAGCAGTTCGCCGACGTGTACAACTCCTACGAGGGCACCCTCAACAAGCTCGAACTCAAGCTCAACGATCTGAGGGGCGCCTTCTACCGGTCCGGCAACCCGGCGCTGGGGCCACGCGATCTCCACCTCACTCCTGCGATCGCGGACCCCACCCAGCTGGAAAACTACTGGGTTCCCATGTCGAAGGAAGCCTCATGAGGCGTGTCGAGGCGTTCGCCGGGGGTCGGCAGGACGACGTCGACGGACTGCTGCGCGAGACGGACGGCTGGGCGCGCACCCTGGCCGGGGCGCTGGGCGAGTTGGAGGAGGAACGGCTGGCGGGCGCCGACCCGTCCGAGGTCGTCCGCGCCGAGGTGTCCGGCACTGGCCGCCTGCGCGGGTTGTCCATCGACCCGCGCGGGCTGCGCGGCCTGGACCACGTCCAGCTCGCCCAGGCCGTTTGTGAGGCGATCGCCGCGGCCCACCTCGCGATGGGGGAGCGGCTGACTCAGGTCGTCCAGGATCTGACGGGACAAGCGCCTGACACCGCGAGCGCAGAGGGCGCCGCCGACCCGCTCGACGGCCACATCCGCAACGTGCTGCGAGGAGAGTGAGCGATGGAGGGCATGGAGGAGGCGCAGGCGCGGCTGGAGGCGTTGATCGCCGCCGCCGAGCAGGCGGAGGCGAGGGTGGAGGAGTGGAGTGCCGCCGAGTTCGCCGGCGTGGCCGACGAGGGTGGGATTGTGGCCGTCACCGACGCGCTCGGCACCATCACGCGGTTGGAGATCTCCCCGCGGAGCAGGAGGCGACTGGACGCGACGGGCTTGGCCGCCGCCATCCTCGCGGCGATCACGACAGCCGAGGAGGCCGCGGCGGCCTCCAGGGACGCGCTGCTAGGGAGTTTGCCCGCCGCTTCGGGCACGATCGCCTAGCCCTTCACCTGCGCTTTGAGATTCTTGAGCTTGCGCCGGCTCGCCGTCCTGCGGGGGCGGCCTACGCCGTCCCCGCCAGGAGCCGCCGGGTGCGGACCGGCGCCGAAGGGGGCAGCTCGGCGAGGATGTCGGCGAGGGTGACCCCGGCAAGGCTGCCTCGCCATGCCTCGTGCGCGTCGGCCATCTTCTCGGCGAGGACGCAGGTGCGGCGGCAGTCCTCGGCAGGCAGCGCGCCCCGTCCTCGCCGGCGGATCTCACGGCACTCGTACGGAGGGGACGTGCCGTCGACGGCCTCGACGATCCGCAGGAGCGTAATCTCGGAAGGGGGCAGCGCGAGCCGGAACCCGCCTCGCGGACCTGTGGTCGCGCCCAGCAGGCCGGCCCTGACAAGTGCCTTCAGCTGCTTGGTGAGATAGGGCGCCGGAAGGTCGTAGTACTGCGCGAGCTGTGCCGCCGACGCACTGGCTCCCGCATCGAGCTGCGCCAGCGTCGTGGCGCAGTGCAGAACCCATTCAGTGCTCACCGGCAGCTTCACGCCTCCGAGCCTATCGCAGATATTATGGACCTGTTTAGTCCGTGATAGCGTCTCGCGGGTCAGCCAGAGAAAGAGAGATCATCATGCGGATCGCGATCGCCGGTGCGACCGGGAACATCGGGGCCCTCACCGTCGCCGCCCTCGAACGCGGCGGGCACGAGGTCGTGCGGATCAGCCGCTCGCTGGGCGTGGACCTGGTGACCGGCGACGGCCTCGACGACGCGCTGGCCGGCGTCGAGGCGGTCGTCGACGTCACCAACGGACCGGCGACCGACGAGGCCGAGACGGTGGCCTACTTCGGCACCGCCACGCGAAACCTGCTCGCCGCCGAGGAACGAGCCGGCGTCCGTCACCATGTGCTGCTCTCGATCGTCGGGATCCATGGCATCGAGGGCAACGCTCACTACGCCGGCAAGCGGGAGCAGGAGCGCCTCGTGTCCGAGGGAGCGGTGCCGTGGACGATCGTCCCGGCCACGCAGTTCCACGACTTCGCCGCGCTGCTGACGAGCTGGACCGAGCAGGACGGTGTCGCGACGATCCCGCCGCTGCTCGTACAGCCGATCGCGCCCGCGGACGTGGCCGACATCCTCGCCGAGATCGCGGCGGGCGAGCCGCGGGGACGTTACGTCGACGTCGCCGGTCCCGACCCACAGGACCTGGTGGACATGGCCCGGCGCACCAACGAGGCGCGCGGCCGTACGGTGAAGCTCGTGCCCACGTGGTCGGCGGCACTCGGCCCGGAGGCGGCCGGCAACGCGCTGCTGCCCGGCAAGGACGCCCGCATCGCGCCGACCACCTTCGACGAGTGGCTCGCGCAACAGCGCTAGCCCGGCGGGGCAAGACGGATGATCTGGTCGCGGAGGGCATCATCAAGGGCCGCATTGAGAAACCCGTTGTCGATGCCATGATCACAGCCCAGCACGATCGACACCCGGACAGGTGGCCCTTCCGCGTATCCGAACAGGAGATCGAACCAGTCGGCCGGGTTGCAGCTGATCTCATTAAGGATCTCCTTCCCCCCAGCGTCCAGGGCGTTCAGCGTTTCCGCCAGAGATCCTGCCGTCCGACTGCCGTGCTCACGCCGCGGAGCCCTCTCACCAGCCCCGGTCGCACGCCTGCACACCAGGACGGAGATGGGCTCGTCGGGCACCATCCGCTCGTCCTGCCCCCGGCGCTCGCCGGGCATCTGGCAGGGGTCGTCGGGGTGCACGAGCCGCCATGTTCCGGTCCGGTAGGCGGCGGTGAGGCTCCGGCCTACGTACGAGCGGGATTGGACCGTGCCGTTCGTGGTCCGGACGCAGCCGTTGGCCTCCTCGGCGCTGCCCACCCAGAGCCCTCCGCCGCCAGGGTAGGCGAACCGGATGAGGTAGTTGGTCATCGGGCCGCCCATCAGCGTGCATATGACATCGCGCTCCTCCGTGCTGACCGGAAGGTAGCCGAGGTCGCGGGCCATGGCCTCGGCGTCCCCGGTCAGGGTCCGCGTTCCGGCCAGCCGCTCGCCGCCCATGCGGGTGTTGTCGCCCGGGTACGCGCAGATCATCGCGGTGACCGGCCTGCCGGGTACGAGGTAATCTCCGGCCTCGTCGATCTGCCCGGCGGCAGGCACCCAGCCACCGGCGTGGTGGCCTCCCCACTGTCGCGGGCACGACGTCGGGACGGTTGGCGGGCTGCTCGCCGAGGATGTTGTCAGGACGGTGACCGCGCAGATCGCTGTGACGACGACGGCCACGTGACGGAGATTCACAAAGGTGAGACGTCACCTGCCCGCCGACCGGTTCAGGCGTTACCAGGGTGCCACTCCGGCGGGGTCGAAGAACGCGCCGGTGGGCCCGTCGGCGCCGAGCAGCGCGGCTCGTACGATCGGGGCCGCGCCTTCCTGGACGGTCTGGGTCCCACTGAAGCCGTTGAGATCGGTGGCGGTGTAGCCGGGGTCGACCACGTTGACCCGCAGCTCGGGGCAGAGCCTCGCGTACTGGACGGTCAGCATGGCGAGCGCGGCCTTGGAGGCGGTGTAGGCCAAGGCGGGCACCTTGGACTCGATGCGCTCGGGGTCGTGGACCCGGGAGAACGAACCGAGGCCGCTGCCGACGTTGACCACGACTCCATGCCCGCCGCGCAGCAGCAGCGGCAGGAACGCGTGGGTCACCCGGACGACGCCCACGACATTGGTGTTCAGGACGGTCTCCAGGTCCGCCCCGGTGAACTCGCTCGCCGGAGGCGCACCACCGGCGATGCCCGCATTGTTGACCAGGACGTCCAGGCCGCCCTGCTCCTTGTCCACGAGTTCCGCGGCCGCCTGGACCGACGCCTCGTCGGTGACGTCGATGAGCAGCGGCAACGCGCCCAGCTCCTTCGCCGCCCGCCGGGCGTTGTCCTCGTTGCGTGCGCCGATGTAGACGGTATGGCCCGCTGCGACGAGTTGGCGGGCGGTCTCGAAGCCGAGGCCCTTGTTGGCCCCGGTGATCACTGTTGTTGTCATGACTCCAGCCTCACACCGTCGTCGCAGGTCGTACCAGCGAAGGGTCTTCCTGGGAACACCCGTACCAGGCACGAGCGGCGGGGTGGTGCGACGATGAGGGGGTGAGTGGCAACGGCGAACTGGCGACGATCCTGCGAGTCTGGCGCGAGCGACTGCCCCCCGCACAGGCGGGCCTGCCCGCCAACGGACAACGGCGCACGCGGGGCCTGCGGCGCGAGGAGCTCGCGATGCTGGCGGGCGTGTCGGCCGACTACATCGTGCGCCTTGAGCAGGGCCGCGCCTCGACGCCGTCGGCGCAGGTGTGCGCCGCGCTGGCGCGGGCGCTGCAACTGGACGACGCCGAACAGACCCATCTCTTCCTGCTGGCCGGCCACGCGGTCGGCAGCGGGCGGATCGGCCAGTTGATCCCGGCGAGCGTACGCAGGCTGCTGAACCGGCTCGATGACCACCCGATCGCCGTGTACGACGCGATGTGGACGCTCATCCTCTGGAACCGGCCATGGGCGGCGCTGATGGGCGACCCGTCGGCCCTCGACGAGCAGGAACGCCATGTGCTCTGGCTCGCCTTCACCGGCCAGCCGCACCGGATCATCATGACACCCGCCGAGTGGACGGACTTCGAGCGCTCGATGGTCGCCGACCTCCGGCGGACCGCCGCCCGCTATCCCGACGACCCGCGGCTGCACGCGTTCGTCCAGCAGCTCCGCGAACACAGCGACTCCTTCCGCACGCTGTGGGACGCCCATCTGGTCTCCGACCGCCACCAGGCAACCAAGAGCGTCGACCACCCCGAGGTGGGCAGAATCGACCTGGACTGCGACATCCTCACCAGCCAGCACGGCGACCTGCGGATCGTGATCTACACGGCGCAGCCGGGCAGCGAATCGGAGACCAAACTCGCCCTGCTCGGCACCATCGGCACCCAGACCATGACCCCCGGCTAGCCTCTTACCCTCCTCCAGGACAGGACGGGCCCACTCCGCAAGGATCTTGACCCGTGGTCATGGCCGCGGACAAGATGCGCGACGCCCACGCAAGGAGGCCGAACGACCGAACTCGGGGCCGAATCGGATCACAATCGATTTGATCAATAAAACGCCTATATACCGGTAATTCGATACTCTCGCTCTCCGCCGGAACCGTCGAAGGTGTGGAGTGACGTGGAAGAGCAGATTTCCGAGGTGCCGACCTGCTACAGGCACTCCAAGAGCGAGACCTATGTCCGCTGCACGCGCTGCGACCGCTACATTTGCCCTGACTGTATGCGGGACGCGGCCGTGGGTCATCAGTGCGTCGAATGCGTACGTGAGGGCAACAAGTCGGTACGGCAGGCCAGGACCGTCTTCGGTGGCAAAGTGTCCGCCGTTCCGGTGGTCACCTACGCTCTGATCGTCATCATCGTCCTGGCCTACGCCGGGGAAATCGCCATGCCCTCGCTCGTGGACCGGCTGGACGGCCTGGGCATCGGACTGCTGGGCGCGGACGGACAGTACTACGTTTACGAGAGCGACACCGGCCTGACGCCCATTGGTGTGGCCGCCGGCGAGTGGTATCGGCTCATCACGGCCAATTTCCTGCACCTGCAACCCACTGAGGGCGGTTTCGGCATCCTGCACATCGTCTTCAACCTGTACTGGTTGTGGACCCTGGGCCGGGCGGTCGAGGAGATGCTGGGCAGGCTGCGCTTCGTCGGGCTCTACCTGCTGGCGGCCGTGGGCAGTTCGGTCTTTGAGTACCTCATCTCCCCTGACACGGAAGCGGTCGGCGCGTCGGGAGCGATCTTCGGGTTGGCGGCTGCGTACTTCGTTTTCAGCCGGCGGCTTGGCCACGACCCGCTCGGGGGCGGTCGGCTCATGATGTTCTTCCTGATCTGGCTGGTGATCTCGGCCGGGTTCACCTCCTGGGAGGGACATCTCGGTGGGCTCATCGTGGGTGGCGCCACCGCGCTCGCTCTGGCTTATCTGCCGCGCAAATACCACCTTGCCGCGATGGGTGCGATGCTCGTTCTGCTCGCTGTCTTGGTGGCGGTGAAGACCCACGACCTCGGCTTGTTCTGGCCCAGCGGCAGTTCATTGAATCAAGGCGATGTGGAAGCGTATGTGCGGGGGCTTCCAGGTGAAGTAGCCAGGCAATGACGAAGTCCAAGCCGTGCCCACAAGGGGCCCACCCGACCGGGCAGGCCCCCGCCGGTCCGACTAGAAGTCGAACTCTCCCTTGGACATCCCATCCCGGAAGGCATCCCATTCAGCCTGCGTGTAGACCAGGACAGGACCTTCCGGATGCCGACTGTGCCGCACCCCTACGCGTCCACCGCTCAGGGGGGCGACCTCGACGCAGTTGCCTCCATTACCGCCGCTGGCCGTCGCCTTTCGCCAGGCAGCGGTGACCAACTCCCTATCGGTCATGACTTTCCATCACCCTCTGAATGATCTTCTCGGTCTCGTAGATGGGCTGCGCAAGAGCGGACAGCACCTCCCATCGCTCGCCTAGCTTCCGGATCATTTCTGTCTGGTGCGTAACCTCGCCGCTCTCGGCGCTGTCGATGTAGCCAGTCTGCGTACCGTCGTCAGTGTCGGCTATCGCGAATGCGCTAACCAATCCAGCCGTAGCCCCTGATGCCAGGGGAATCACCCGAACCGTAATGCATGGACGGGCCATCAGAGCAAGCAGATTTGCCAGCTGCGCTCTCATCACCTCACGTCCGCCGACCTCCCGCCGCAAGACGCTCTCATCCAGGATGACGGAGAGGGTAGGCGGAGAGACCCGAGACAAGATCGCCTGGCGTTGGAGCCGAACCTTGACCTCCTCTTCTACGTCGGCGGGTAGGGCCCCCGGTTCGCCCTGAAAGACCGCCTTGGCGTAGTCGGCGGTCTGGAGGAGGCCGGGGATCAACGCCAGTTCGTAGACCCGGATGAATCGCGCCGCTTGCTCGGCTGCCGGCCATTTCCTGAACCACTTCTGGCCCAAGCCTCTGATCGGGGGCAGCAGCTCCAGCAGCTCGCCATGCAGCCCCAATGCCTTTTCGAGCTGCCGGGTGAACGGTTCGGTGGGCAGCCGGGTGCCTCGCTCAACCGCGCCTATCAAACTCTCACTGCAGGGAAGGAGCGGTGCGAGACGGGCGTGAGTGAGATCCTTTGCTGTTCGATACTTCAGCATTCGGGCCCGATATTCCTCGCTGGCGTTTCTCGCAGCTTTATTCCCATCTTCCGACATGTCACACCCTTTCACCGCCGCGTGCACACCCGTACGCACAAAGACAACCACAGGTTGTGAAGCTTTTGGAGGGGGATTCCGGAAGACATCCGCATTGACCATGGCCATGCTTGTGACCTGTAACCGCACAATCGCAAGAGATCCGTACGTTCCGAGGTGGCCATGCGAGCAGCTGTGTCTAACCCCCCGTACGCAGGTGTCAAGGTATGGACGACGGGCGAGACGGAATCCCGCCGGATTCCCTCGTTGGCCCGCCGAGAACTCGTGGAATGGGTGGGCCCGGACCATCCCACCCTTCTCGACCTTCAGGAAATAGCCTCAGAACTGCTCACCAACGCCATCATTCACGCGAACGCCATATGGGTCCGAATGCACCTAACCCCCGAGTCGGGGTTTTGGCGATTGACCATCACCGACCCCGGCAACTCCGGCGAAACTCCACGCGCGCGCCGGCCTCGACCGAACGAGACCGGAGGCCGCGGACTCCTGGTCGTGGACGCCCTCACCAACGGCCAATGGGATACCCACCGCAGTCCGGTTGGCGAGCGCGTCGTGTGGGCGCTGCTGCCTCGCTAGACCTCCCCACGGTCGGTACGACGGTGCCTCTACCTGCCGTGGGGTGCAGACCTCCCTTGCCCCCAGGGAGGAGAAGGCCCCCAGACGCGCATCCGCCGCAGCGTTCCGTCTGAGGGCCTTTCCCAGCCGCCCGCGTCGTAACTCGAGGACGGAGCCCCCATTTTGACCTTGACCCCCAGGTCAGCCTTTAGCGTCGCGGTCACTCACCTGTGGACAGAGAGGACACTCATGGACGGCCTGGCAGGCAAGGGCGTGGTCATCACCGGAGGCGGCACGGGGATCGGCCGTGCCACGGCTCACCAGTTCGCCGCCGAGGGCGCGCGAGTGCTCGTGGTCGGTCGCACCGCCGCGCGTCTGGAGGAGACCGCTGCCGCGTACCCCTCGATCAGTACCTTCGTCGCGGACGGCGCGGCAGCCGATGGGCCCGAGCGCATCGTCGCGGCGGCGGTGGAGCGCCTGGGCAGGATCGATGTCCTGGTCAACAATGCCGCGATCACTCGGCCCGCCGCGCTCGGGACGATCGATCGCCACACCGCTGAAGAGCAGATCGCCACGAACCTCCTCACGCCCCTCTTCCTGGCCCAGGCCGCCCTGCCGTACCTGGCCGCCGCGAAGGGGACGATCGTGAATGTGTCCTCCAACCCGCCCTCGTACGGCTGGCCGGACAACTCCGTCTACGGATCGACCAAGGTCGCCCTCGACTTCCTGACGGCCACCTGGGCGGTCGAGCTCGCGCCCAAGGGTGTGCGGGTCGTGTCCGTGGCGCCTGGCATCACCGCCACGCCCGTGCTGGCGCACGCCGGGTTCACCCAGGAGCAGATCGCCGCCGCGGGCGAAGGACTTGTCGGACGCATTCCGCTCGGTCGCATCGCCCAGCCCGGTGAGATCGCCTGGTGGATCGTGAACGTGACGCGGCCCGAGGCCGGGTACCTCACCGGCACGGTGGTTCGCGTCGACGGCGGCCTCTCCGTGGCAGCGGGAGCATAAGGCATAAACTGCAGTAGTGCTGATCGGGGAGCTGGCGCGCGCGAGCGGCGTCACCGTCCGGGCCTTGCGCTATTACGAGCAGCAGGGCCTGCTTGAGCCGGAACGGGCCGTCAACGGGTACCGGCATTACGACGGCAGCGCGGTGGCCAAGGTCCGCAACATTCAGCTCCTGCTGTCGAACGGCTTCACCGCCCAGGACGTACGCGGCTTCCTGCCCTGCCTGGACGATGGCGAGGTGTCGCTGGGACCGGCCTGTCCGCCCAGTGTGGAAGCGGTGAGCAGGAAAGTCGCGGCTCTGGAGGAGCGGATCGCCGAGCTGAGCGCCGTACGAGATCGGCTCGTGCAGGCTCTGACCGGCAACGCGACGCCTCGGCAAGCGGCTCTGAACGGCAACGCGACGACGCGGCAACCCGGCACCATCGCTCGCCACCCCGCCTACACCCGCCGCACTCACGATCAGGAGACCAGCTGAGGTGACGGGCGGTCGGCGCCTTGGCCGCAGTGGCGGCACTGGCCCCGGCGGCGCAGGTGGTAGGCGAGGGCCGCCGCTGCCAGCGCTCCTCCCCAGACCGGCCACAACGTCTCCGGCAGCCAGGCGCCCCACTCCGACATGGAGAACCGGCCCGCGATCGCCCCACGGATGTACGTCATGCCGGCCACCGTGATGATGATCGCGACCAGCGTCGCCGGGATGATGGCGAGCAGCGGCGGCACAAGCCTGCCCCTCAGGCCGAGGATCCAGCGCGGGAAGACCTCGCCCCAGCGCTGCGCCAGCCCGAGAGTGAGCAGGCCGCCGCCGGCGCCAAAGGTGGCGAGGTAGGCACCGGCCAGCCAGATGCCGGGAGCATCGCGTGCGCCTTCAACGAGGAACTCCTTGCTCACCCCCAGCGGGACGCCGAGCGCCCAGCACCACCGGGTCGCGCAGTAGACCAGCGGCACGGTGGCGGCGATGTAGACGGCCCGGTGCCCCCACCGAGCCGCCGCCTCGGGCGCGGTCCAGCCGTCCTGGCCGGTACGCCCGCACGTACGGCAGGCGTCACGGCGACGCCGCTGATAGGCGAGCGCCGCGGCGGCCAGCAGCAGTCCGCCCAGCACGCACACGAGCTGGTTGACCACCGGCCACGGCCAGGCATCGGCCAGGGTGGTGTCGCCCACGTTCAGGTCGAAGAGCGGCGCGGCAACCAGCAGCGGTGAATAGGCCACGCCCATCATGAGGCGGGAGTCGGGGATCACGACGATCAGTACTGCCGCCATGGGCCAGGCCAGGAGCAGGGGTGTGAGAGAGGCCGGACCGCGTCCGCGTCCGGTACGGGTCAGTGTCAGTGCGAGGATCGCGCCGAGCGCGCCGAACGCGGCGATCCACCAGCCGCCGGGCCGTGGGGTGGCGCCGGCGAGGATGGACAGCTTCCCGTCGAGATCGGGGTCGGAGGCGCCCCAGGGGAAGCCGGGCGCGCCGAGCGCCCAGGCCGCGCCGAGCAGGCCGTAGCTCAGAGACCACAGGGCCGCCGCGTAGGCCGACCACGCGGGCCAGCGCGAGATCAGGGATCGTGGGGTTGTCGTTGCCATACGACCAGCCTGCTGGCCTGGGTCGACGCGGCCCATGTGCCGTTCGGCCGATCTTTGCCCTGTTCGGGGGTTGCGGGTATGCCATTCGGCAGAGGCGGGCGCCGTAATGCCCAGAACCGCCATCGTACAGAGGCTGGTGGAGCTCGTGTCAGGCCCTCGACGCGTAGTGAGCGTCGAATCCGATGTCGGTAACCCTTTCGCCTGGACCAACGTGGATGCTTTCCCCCTCACATCCGCTTTCTCGCCAAATGTTGTGTGCGAACAATGTGTTGTTGATCACCGATCTGGCGGCGAATGAGCTACCGAGGCAAAGGTGAAGTGGAACTGACCGATTAACATCCAAAGTTCCGTTGAAGTCGGTGTCGTCGTAGAAGCACAGCCTGGACTGGGGACATGCTGCAGCGGTACGCGGCGAGGGGGCCGCCGTTGACACCGCCGAAGCGGACGACGTGATGCAGAGCCCGCCGAGCATGGTGACGACGGGCAGGAGCACCAACATCGTGGATCTGCGCATCTTGCTCTCCAATGCAGTCCCGGGGGTCATCCGCCGAACTGGCGGTGATCCGCCCTGTCAGCCCCCACAGTCACCCGGGCAGCGTGCGCGACGGCATCCCCAAACCTCGGGGTTGCCGCGGAAGACCCCAACCGCGGTTCAGCGGCGGTCTCGGCGCATTTCGTGGCGTTGCCGCAGATAGAGGCCGAGCAGCAGCCCCACCCCGACCGCCACCACGGCCACCGTCAAGCCGTAGATCCCCCAGTATCGGCCGGCGAACATCGACACCCGCGCATCCACCTCATGCGCGTTCACCCCGAAAAAGGTGAGCACCAGGGTCACCGGTATCGCCACCGTGGACACGAACCCGACCGCCACCGTCCACCGCAGCCGCCGGTCCTCGTCCGCCCGCCGCTCCAGGCTCTCGATCGAGGTCAGCTCGGCCCTGATCGCCCGGGCGAGCCGTTCGAGCATGCGTGCCACGTTCTCCGCCTTGCCCACCAGCCCCATCGTCGCGTACAGGGCGTCGTGGTAGCCCGCCACCCGCAACGACGGCACCATCATCCCGAGGTCCGCCGTCGCCTCGACGCTGTAGCTGAGGTCCAGCTCCAGGTCGCCGAGCTGGTCGGTCAGTGACTCCAGGCTCCGCCGCCGCTCCCGCGTGTCCTGCCAGCCCCGGTCGCGGCCGCGGAACGCCTCCACCGCCTGGTAGGCCACCGACCGGATCTCGCGCAGCCGCGCCGCGCTCGCCACGCCCTGCACGGCGGAGAGGAAGATGCCGTCCTCCACGTACTTCGGCTGGCCGCAGAGCACGCTGACGTACGGGCCCACGGCGGCGGTCGTCTCCGGGCGCCGGTTCAGCTCGCTCGGGTACGTGATCGTGCTGAACTCTTCGCGCTCCGGGAGATCACCACGGTAGATCACCCGCTTGACCAGGTCGTCGGACGTCTCGGGCGGAAGCTGGGAGCTGAAGGCGAGCTGGTGGCGTTCGGGGAAGAACCCGCCGGTGCCGCCCGCCAGCTCCGCGGCCACATCCTCCAGCGAGCGGCCGTCGATCTTCAGGTCGGCGTAGAAGCAGTCCTCCAGCAGATCGACCGTGTCGGCCAGCTCGTCCTCGACGTCCAGGGTCAGCACGGCCACGATCTGCGTGGACGGCACCGCGAACAGCCACAACCGGGCACTCGCGAGCGGCCGGTCCCAGCTCTCGAACTCGACCTTGTGATGGTCGAGAGCCAGCTTGTGCAGGACCTGAGGGGTCGCCGAGCCGGTGAAGTAGGTTTCCGGCCGCCCGAGCCGTGGCCGCTCGCCCGCCGGCGCCACCTTCCCGCCGTCCGTCACGTGCCAGGGTGTGGCGAAGATGTTGGTGAGTCGTACGCCCTGTTCTGGACGGATGCCGAACAACGTCACGATCTCGAGGGTATCGCGGGGTTCAGCCGCCCCCCACGACAGCCGCGCGACAGGGGCGCGACAGGGGCCGCTTGTTATCCTCAACGAGCCACAAACCCCCCGTCTCCCCAGGAGTAGCACCATGGACGTGTTGCGGGTTGTCTCGCTGATGGCCGCCACGATGACGATGGGGCTGGTGGCCGGTGTCTTCGGCCTTTACGCGCACACCGTCATGCCCGGCCTGGCCAAGACCGACGACCGCACCTTCGTCGGCGCGTTCCAGGCCATGGACCGGGCCATCATCAACCCGTGGTTCATGGGCGGCGGCTTCCTGGGCGCGCTGATCTTCACCGTGGTCGCCACGATCACCCACATCGGGCGGCCCGAGCTGCCGTGGGTCGCGGTCGCGCTCGTCCTCTACATCGTCACGTTCGTCATCACGATCGCGATCAACGTGCCGCTCAACGACGCGCTCAAGGCGGCCGGCGACCCCGACTCCATCGCCGACCTCGCCGCGGTCCGCGCGCGGTTCGACGAGGCCCGGTGGGTGGGCTGGAACCTCGTCCGCGTTCTCGGCTCCACGACCGCCTTCGGCCTGCTGGCCTGGGCGCTCGTCGTACACGGCAAGTCGAGCTGATCAAAGCGGAATCCGCCCTGAGCGGCGGCGCCCGAGAGTAATCTTCCGGCAACAGCCAGTTGCCAGGAGGCCCCCACCGTGTACTCCTCCCCCGCCCGGCAGCCGTTGACCGACGAGTCGATCGATCGGCTTCTCGAGGGCGTGGCCGAGATCGCCGAGCATGCCGTGACCGACCACGCCACCGCGGAAAAGCACTACCGCGACTCCTACAGCCTCGCCGAACGGGTGCGCCAGCAAGACTCCTCGTCCGGCCGGGTGGTCGGCGGGACGAGGCTCGAACCGCTGGTGTCGCTCATCGTCCAACGGGTGCTCCTCGCCGAGAGCATGGTCGACGAGCACGAGGAGGCCGCCCAGAAGTTCATCGCCTGGTGGGTCGACCTCGCGGTCTGCGCGGTGATGGCGCTGCTCACCGGCGTTCCGCTGACCCGTGGACGCGCGGCGGCCGGCGATCCGAGCTCGTGCATGTGCCCGGCCGAACTCGCCTGTCTGCCCCCCATACCCGAAGACGACCGCCGGCTGGCCGAGCTCGCCGGCAGCATGGATCAGTGCTGGACGCCGGAGGGCATCCCGGTCGGCGGCAAGGCGTTCGCGGCGGAGCTCGGGCTGATCCTCCAGCGTGACCATGAGGGCAATCCGATGCTCGTCGAGGACGGGACTCCGGAGGGGCGGCGGCAGCGCCTGTGGGGCGAGATGTGGCGTAAGCACCGGATGCCGCTCCTGCCGGAGAGCGACGACCTCGTCCAGGCCCTGACCGCCGCCGGTGTCGCTCCGCCCATGGTGGACAACGTCCGCTTCGCCTCCAGGGCCGTGGAGATCGCCGTCGCGGCCAAGGAACGCGCCTGGGAGCTGTCCGATGAATGGGACGGTGCGCAATCGTCAGAAGAGAGCGACCTCGTCGACTCCCTGTGGGAGCAGGCGGATGAATTGCCCCATCTGCTCACCGCCTACGCCCGCGTCCTGACCGCGCTCCTGCCCACGCTCCGCGCGCTCGGAAACGTGCCCGAAGAGCGCCACGACTGACCGAAGAAGGGGCGGGCGGGTGCTACGTGTGCGGGCGAGTGCTACCCGCGAAGGACGGCGGCCAGTTCCGGGATGCGGGCCCGGTAGCCGTCGAGCAGCTTGCGCGCCGTGCCGACCGAGTCGACCAGGGGGTGCAGGGCGAACGCCTCGACGGCCAGGCGGGACGAGCCCGACAGGGCGGCCTCGATGGTCGTCTGCTCGACCGCCTTCACCTGCTGGACGAGCCCGAGGAAACGGCCGGGCAGCGGGCGGGTGGCCAGGGGCCGGACTCCGGAGCCGTCCACCGCGCAGGGGATCTCGACGACCGCCTCCGCGGGCAGCCCGGCCACCGCGCCGCCGTTGCGGACGTTGAGGATCATGGTGGAGGGCTCGCCACGCGCGATGGCGCCCACCAGGGCGAGCGCGATGCCTTCGTAGCCGCCCGCCTCCAGGTCGACGGCGTCGCGCTCACCGGCGTCGGTGATCTCCCGCGTATCCGCCATGTACGACTCGTCGCGCTCCTTGCGTGTCCTGCCCCACTCGGCGAGGGCCTGCTCGGGCCGGGCGCGTACGGCCTCGTAGAAGCGATCCTGCTGCCCGAGCAGAGACTCGCCACGGGTCTGCCCGGACATGGCGGCGACGGATTCGCGGGTGAAGTAGTAGTAGTACAGATACTCGTTGGGCAGCGCCTCCAAGGTCCGTACCCAGTCGCCGCCGAAGATCCGGGCCTCCTCGACCCGCCCCAGCGCCGCGTCGTCGGCGAGCAGCTCGGGCAGCACGTCACGGCCCTGGTAGGTGAGCCCGCGCAGCCAGCCGAGGTGGTTCAGCCCTACATAGTCGGGCGACACGCGGGACGGGTCGAGCCCGAGGGCGGCGGCGGCCCGGCGGACCAGCCCGATGGGCGAGTCGCAGATGCCGATCACGCGGTCGCCGAGCACGCTCCGCATGGCTTCGGTGATCATGCCGGCCGGGTTGGTGAAGTTGATCACCCATGCCTGGGGCGCGAGGGCGGCCACCCGTTCGGCCACGCGTACGGCGACCGGAATCGTGCGCAGGCCGTAGGCGATGCCGCCGGGCCCGGTCGTCTCCTGACCGAGCAGGCCCAGCTCCAGGGCCACCCGCTCATCCGCGGTGCGGCCCGCCAGCCCGCCGACGCGCATCGCCGAGAAGACGAAGGTGGAATCGCGCAGCGCGGTGTCCAGGTCTGTAGTGGTCAGCACCTCGGGCGGGTCGTCGTGCCCGGCGGCGAGCTGTTGGAGCACGTGCCGGATGGCCGCCAGGCGGTCGGCCGACACGTCGTACAGCATCACCTGCTCCACGCGCGGCTTCGCGGTGTCGCGCAGCAGCGCGCCGTAGACCAGCGGGACCCGGAAGCCGCCACCACCGAGCACGGTCAGTCTCATGGAAACCCCTTCACACGACCTGCACTTCGGCACCCGCGGCCGCGCAGTTGCGCAGCGTCGTCTCGTCGGCGCCCGCGTTCGTGACCAGCACGTCGATGTCCTCCGGACCGCACACCCGCAGCGCGCCGGTGCCGGGGAACTTGTGCCGGTCCACGAGTAACACCACCTGGCCCGCCGCCGCGATCATGGCGCGCTTCAGCGGCACCTCGGCGAGCGTGGTGTCGACGAGCTGGCCGTCCGGACGTACGCCGCTCACGCCCAGGAACACCCGGTCGGCGCACACCTGGCGCAGCGCCTCCTCGGTCAGCACGCCCACCAGCGAGTGGTACGGCCGGCGGACCATGCCGCCGAGCAGCAGCAGCTCGACCGCCGGGTCGGCGCGGAGGACGTCGAGGACGGCGAGGCTGGAGGTGACCACGGTGACGCGGCGGCCACGCAGCCGGCGGGCCAGTTGCATGGTCGTCGTCCCGATGTCGAGCAGGACCACGTCGCCGTCGCGGACGAGCTGCGCGGCGCGCCCGGCCACCGCCTCCTTGTCCCGCTCGTCGACCACCGCCACCTCGGCGAAGGGCCGGTCGGCGTCGGCGTCGACCTCGGCGAGAGCGCCGCCGCGCACCCGCCGCAGCGTGCCGTCGCGGTCGAGCACCTCAAGGTCGCGGCGGATGGTCGACGGACTCACGCCGAGCTGGCTGGCCAGATCGCTCACGCTCGTGGCGCCTGAGAGGCGGACCCGGCGCATGATCTCGGCATGCCTGAGGCGCTGAAGCACGCGGGAATCGTATCAGTCATATCTGTTCATGTGTGAGCATCATTGACCAAAACCTCGCGCAAAACACTTGAAGTGCGCGAGCAAACATGCAAGATTGCGCACATCTCGCTCTGCCGAGGAGGACTTGTTCTGTGTCTGCCCAGGCGTATGACCCTCTAGCCGATCAGCGAACCCCGGAGGGGCCGCAGTTCGACGTCTTCTTAGCGGGCACGGTCTTCCTCGACATCGTGTTCACCGGGCTGCCCGCCATGCCCGCGGCCGGCACGGAGATCTGGGCCGACGGCATGGGTTCATGTCCGGGTGGCATCGCCAACCTGGCCATCGCGACCAGCCGGCTGGGTCTGCGCACCTCGCTGGCCGCCGCGTTCGGGGACGACGACTACGCCGACTTCTGCTGGCGTACGCTCGCCGAGCAGGAGTCGGTCGACCTGTCCAGGTCCCGGCGCTTCGAGAACTGGCACTCGCCGGTGACGGTCTCCATGGCCGTCGACCGCGACCGCAGCATGGTGACCCACGGCCACTCCGCTCCCATGGCCGCCTCGGACATGATCGGCGCCCCGCCCCGCTCCAGGGCGGCGATCGTGACGCTGTCGGCCGAGGAGCCGCTCGGCATGCCCGGCAAGTGCAACTGGGCCGAGAAGGCGCAGCTCGACGGCGCCCTCATCTTCGCCGACGTGGGCTGGGATCCCTCCGGCACCTGGTCGGCCGCCCTGCTGGAGCAGCTCGCGGTCTGTCACGCGTTCATGCCCAACGCGGTCGAGGCCATGGCCTACACCGGCACCGACAGCCCGCGGGACGCGCTGTACGCGATCGCCGACCGGGTCCCCCTCGCCGTGGTCACCGACGGGGCGAACGGCGCCATGGCCATCGACTCCCTGACGGGTGAGGAGGCGTTCGTCCCGGCTCCGCGGGTGACCGCGCTGGACCCGACCGGCGCGGGGGACGTCTTCGGCGCGGGCCTCGTGCTCGGCACCCTGTGCCACTGGCCGCTGGCCGATCGGCTGGCGTTCGCCGGGGTCTGCGCGGCGCTGGCCGTACAGCAGTTCGGCGGCTCGCTGGCCGCGCCCGGCTGGGGGGACATCGCCGACTGGTGGCACGAGGTGCGGGCGGCGGCCGGCCACAGCGGCGCCTACGGCGACTCGCTGGCACGCCGCTACGGCTTCCTCGACAAGCTGGTGCCCACCGACCCGGTGGGCGCGGTACGCCGGGCGGCCGCCACCATCGCCCGGCAGGCCGACGTGGGAATGGCGCCGCGGACGCCGGGTAAGCCACCGGCCAGGACCGCCGCCGAGGCGTCCGGCGGGCCTGAGGGCGCCACGGCCGACGGTCCACCCGACGAGCCCGAGGGTCCGAGCACGTCCCGCGTGCCTGCGCAAAAGGAGTAACGCCATGATCCCCCCAACGCCTCGCACGCGTGCCGTACTCGCCGCCACCGCCGTGGCCCTCGCCGCGACCGCGTGCGCGCCCGGCTCCTCGGCTCCACCGCCGGCCGCCTCGTCGGCCGCGCCCAGCGCGGTGCGCACCGACGCCGCGGCGCTCGGCAACGTGACGCTCACCATCTGGGACCAGGAGGTACGCGGCGGGCAGGCCGCCCAGATGAAGCAGCTCAACGCCGCGTTCGAGGCGAAATACCCCAACATCAAGCTCAAGCGGGTCTCCCGCTCCTTCGACGACCTCAACACCACCCTGCGCCTGGCGCTGAGCGGCAACGAACCGCCGGACGTGGTGGAGGCCAACAACGGCCGGTCCTCGATGGGCGCGTTCGTCAAGGCCGGCCAGCTCCGTCCGCTGAACGCCTACGCCGAGGCGTACGGCTGGAAGAAGCGCTATCCGGACTCCGTCCTGCGCTATTCGAGCTACAGCGCCGACGGCAAGGTGTTCGGCGAGGGCAACCTGTACGGCCTGCCGCAGGTCGGCGAGGTCGTCGGCATCTACTACAACGCCGCCAAGCTGACCAGCCTGGGCCTGCAGCCGCCCAAGACCTGGGAGGAGTTCCAGGCCGCGCTGGCCAAGGCCAAGGGCGCCGGCGAGGTGCCCATGCAGCTGGGCAACCTCGACAAGTGGCCGGCCATCCACGTGTTCGGCACCGTGCAGGGCCGTAACGTTCCGGCCGCCCAGATCAGCACGCTGGCCTTCGGCCGCAAGGGCGCCTCCTGGAACACCCCCGAGAACACCAAGGCCGCCCAGCAACTCGTCGACTGGGTCGACAAGGGCTACTTCAACAAGGGCTTCAACGGCCAGGGCTACGACCCGGCGTGGCAGGCGTTCAGCAAGGGGACGGGCGTCTTCCTGATCGGCGGCACCTGGCTGATGGCCGACATGGAGAAGGTCCTGGGCAAGAACCTCGGCTTCATCCTGCCGCCCGGCGCCACACCCGACGCGCCGCCCGTCGCGACCGGCGGCACGGGCCTGCCGTTCGCCATCACCGCCAAGAGCCCCAACCCCGACGCGGCCGCCGCGTACATCGACTTCATCACCAACGCCGACGCCATGAAGGTGCTCACCGCCACGGGCAACCTGCCGGTGGCCGACACGGACCAGCAGAGCGTGCCGGCGGGTGCGCAGCAGGACGTCTTCAAGGCGTTCGGCACCGCGACCAAGAACGACGGCCTGGTGCCCTACCTCGACTACGCGACGCCGACCTTCGCCGACACGCTGGGCGCGGCGCTGCAGGACCTGCTGGCCAAGAAGGCGACGCCGCAGGAGTTCCTGGCCACGCTGGAGAAGGACTACAAGACCTTCGCGGAGAGCAACGGGTGAGCGTGGGCCGACCTCCCGGGGAGCCCAGACGCGTCGCCTACCTCTACATACTTCCGGCATTCGTCATATACGCGGCGTTCCTCCTTTATCCAATCGGCCGGGCGGTACAGCTGTCGCTGTACAACTGGGACGGGCTGTCCGTCGGCACCTGGGCTGGATTGTCCAACTACGCGGCGATCGTCGCGGACGAAGGGCTCCGCGACGCCTTCGTCCACGCCCTGGTCCTCGTCGGGTTCTACGCCCTGGCGCCGCTGGCCATCGGGCTGATGCTGGCCGCGATACTCAACCACGCCAAGGTGCGCGGGCTCGGGTTCTTCCGGACGGTGGTGTTCCTGCCGCAGGTGGTCGCCATGGTCGTGGTGGCCGTCGCCTGGCGGCGCGTGTACGCCCCGGACGGCACACTCAACGGCCTGCTCGGCGCGCTCGGACTCGACTCGCTCACCAGGGGCTGGCTGGGCGACTACACCTTCGCGCTGCCGGCGGTCGGCGTGGTCGGCACGTGGTTCGAGACCGGCCTGGTGACCGTGCTGCTGCTGGCCGGGATGAGCCGCATCCCTTCGGAGCTGTACGAGGCGGCGCGGCTCGACGGGGCCGGGGCGGTCAAGGAGTTCTTCGCGGTCACGCTGCCCTCGGTGCGCGGGGAGATCGCGGTCGCGCTGACGCTGACCGTGATCGCCGCGCTGCGGACCTTCGACCTGGTCTACATCACCACGCGCGGCGGTCCCGGCACCTCGACGTCGGTGCCGTCGTACGAGGTCTACCACCGCGCCTTCGGGCTCAGCCAGATCGGCTCGGCGGCGGCGATCGGGGTCACCCTGACGGTCGTCATCTTCGCGATCTCGTTCATGATCAACCGCTTCGCGGACAGGGGGGCCTCGTGATCTCACGCGGGGAGCGGCTGGCCAACTACGTCATCCTGTCGGCGTTCGCCGCGTTCGCGCTCTTCCCCATCCTGTCGATCCTGTTCGCCGCGCTCGGCCCCGACGACAGCGCCGACGCCACCGGGCAGGGGCTCAGCGTGGCGGGGTTGCACGTGGGCAACTTCTCGGCGGCGTGGGAGATCGGGCGGTTCGGCACTTACCTGCGTACCAGCCTGATGGTGTCGGCGTTCGTCGTGGTCGTCAGCGTCGTGCTGTCCATCATGAGCGGGTACGCCTTCGGCACCATGCGCTTTCGCGGTCAGTCGGTGCTCTTCTACCTGTTCATGCTCGGGATCATGATGCCGAGCGAGGCCATCGCGGTGCCGCTCTACTTCGACCTGCGTTCGCTCGGCCTCATCGACACCTTCTGGTCGGTCGCGCTGCCGCAGGTCGCGCTGTCGGTGGCGTTCGGCACGTTCTGGATGCGGGCGTACTTCCGCGCCAGCAGCCGGGCGATCGTCGAGGCCGCCCGCATCGACGGCGCCTCGACCTGGCGCATCCTGTGGCAGGTGCTGGTGCCCCCGGCCCGGCCCGCCGTCGTGACCCTGACCGTCCTGGTCTTCATGTGGACGTGGAACGAGTTCCTCATCCCGTTGATCATGGTGACCAGCGAGTCGCTGCGGACCGCGCCGCTCGGGCTGGCCTTCTTCCAGGGCCAGTACACCTCCGGCTTCACCCTCCTCGCCGCCGGGTCGGTCATCGTCGCGACCCCGGTGGTGATCTTCTACCTGTTCCTCCAGCGTCACTTCGTCCGCGGACTGCTCCAGGGGGCGGTCCGCGAATAACCCCCCGGAGGTTCCCTTGAAGAGGTCGCTCTACGCGCTGGTAGCGGTGGCCGCCGCGCTGGCTTTCGTACCGGCGGCGCCCGCGCTGGCCGAACATGCCCCCGCTCCCCCGATTGACCTCGACGCGCTGTTCGTCGGCGCCCATCCCGACGACGAGGCGTTCAGCCTTTCCACGCTCGGCCAGTGGAACGAGGACCACCGGGTCCGCACCGGCGTCGTCACCGTCACCCGGGGCGAGGGCGGCGGCAACGCCGTCGGGCCGGAGGAAGGCCCGGCACTCGGCCTGCTGCGGGAGGCCGAGGAGCGGACCGCGGTCGGCAAGGCCGGTGTGCGGGAGGTGTTCAACCTCGACGACGTCGACTTCTACTACACGGTCAGCGCCCCGCTCACCGACCAGATCTGGGGGGACGACACCCTGGAGAAGGTCGTACGGGTCGTCCGCCAGACCCGGCCCGAGGTCATGCTGACCATGGACCCCGCCCCCTCCCCCGGCAACCACGGCAACCACCAGCAGGCCGCCCGGCTGGCCGTCGAGGCGTTCTACGCGGCGGCCGACCCGAAGGCGTTCCCCGAGCAGCTCACCCGTGAGGGGCTGCGGCCCTTCGCACCCGCCCGGCTGTTCCTCGGCGGCGGGCGCGGCACCTCCCAGGTCGGTCCGGCCTGCGCCGCGACGTTCCGCCCCACCAACCCGGCCCAGAACGTGTACGGCGTGTGGAGCGGACGCCCCTCCCAGAGCCAGGGCGGCAAGACCTGGGCCACCATCGAGCGCGAGGCCCAGCGCTCGTACGCCTCCCAGGGCTGGGCCGTCTTCCCCGACGTGCCGTCCGACCCGGCCCAGCTGGGCTGTGACTTCTTCACCCAGGTGGACTCGCGGGTACCCTTCCCCGAGCCGGGGAGCGCGGCGGCGGCCGCGCCGACGGCGATCCTGGACGGCGCGCTGACCCGCGCGGCCGGCACCGTGCCGCTCGGCACCCTGCTCGACCTGCGGCCCAGTACGTTCGACGTCCGCCCGCGAACGGCCTTCACCGTCAAGGTCACCGCGACCGCCCCATCTGGCGAACCGCTCGGCCGATCGTCCGCCGCGCTGCGCGCCCCCCAGGGCTGGGTGGTCAGCGGCTCCGGTGACCTCGGCAGGATCGCCCAGGGGCGTACCGGATCCGCGACCTTCACGGTGACGCCACCCCAGGGCGTGAGCGCCGGTGACCGGGTTCGCCTGGCGGCCACGCTGACCACCGAGCATGGACGCGGTTACACCGACCGGCAGGTCGAGGTCAGCCCGGCCGTACGAGGTGGGCAGCAGTTGCTCCCCCAGGTCGCCCAGTACGAGAAGTGGACCGCCGAACTCGGCGTACCGCAGCTGCGTGGCCTGGTCACGCCCGTGCTCACCCTCCCGTCCGGCGGCTCCCGCCAAGTGGGCGTCGTGGTCACCAACGTGAGCGGCACCACCCAGTCCGGCACCGTACGGCTGGACCTGCCCGCGGGCTTCACCGCCGACCGAGCCGAGGCGCCCTACAGCGGGCTGGCGGCCGGGGCCTCGACGACGGTGCCGTTCACCGTCACCAACTCCGACCCCGCGCTGAAGACCTCGAACCAGGGCGGCGACTACGCGTACACCATCACCACCACCAGCGCGGACGGCTCGTCGGTGAGCAAGCCCGCGCTCGAACTGGTCCCGGCGGCGGCCATCCCGCAGGCCACGGCGGCGCCGGCCGTCGACGGCGTGGAGGGCGACGGCGAATACGCCGGCCCCGCCCTCGACATCTCCCGCCTGTGGGAGGGCACCGCGTGCTCGTCGGCCGCGGACTGCTCCGGCACGGCCAAGGTGACCTGGCGGGACGACACGCTGTTCCTGATGGTCCACGTGAAGGACGACGTCGTCGGCACCCGCCTGCCCGCCTCCGACTGCAAACGGCACTGGCGTACCGACTCGGTGGAGGTGACCCTCGACCCGCGCGGCACGTCGGAGAACACCTCCACGACGTTCAAGGCCGCGGTGCTACCGGTGACGGCCGAGGGGCCGCCCTGCGCGCTGCGCGACGCCGACAACCACCAGGGACCCGCCACCGGCATGCGGGTGGCCTCGAAGGTCTCCGCCGGGGCGTACGACGTGGAGATGGCCATCCCGATGGAGACCCTGCCGGGTGCGGTCGATCCCGCGCATCTCGGGCTCAACATCCTGGTGTACGACTCCGACACCCAGGACAAGACCGGCCAGACCCGGATCGGCTGGTCGACCTGGGGCGGCGTACAGGGTGACCCGTACCGGTGGGGCGTCGCGACACTGCCCGGCTACCAGCCGCCGGCCGATCGGCCGACCACCCCGCCCGACCCGGTGATCCCCGACACCGGGCTGTCCAGCCTGGACTCGCCGCAGTCGCTGGAGCAGGCGGTCCGCGTCCACCTCCCGCTCGCCGGCGGTCCCGCGGCGACGGAGTCGGAAAGCGGCCGGGTGGTCTCCGCCACGAGCGGACGGAACGCGGTGAAGGTGACGCTGCGCGCCAACGCCGCCGGTAAGGCGCACCTGTTCGTCCGCGACGACCAGGGCACGGCGGGCGGCCGCGTCGTCACCGTCTCCGGTAAGGGCACCACGACCGTGACCGTACCCCTGACCCGTGCGACGGGCGGCCACCCAACAGTGGTGGCGGGATGGCAGGCCACGAGCGGCGGCACGCTGGCCTCACAGGTCCGCGTGCGCTGACGACTCCGGCGTCCGCATCGTCGAACCCCTCGTCTCGACGATGCGGACGCCGGGCTTCGGGACGATCCTCTGTCCCTTTGATGTCGTCTAGATGTCGTCGGCCTTCCAGTGGGTCAGGCCGTAGGTTTCCGCGATGGGGCGCCACGCCTCGACGAATCGGGCCTTCGCCGTCTGGGCGTCGCCCGATTTGTCGAGTCCGCGCTGGTAGTCGGGATCCGCGGCGATGGGTCCTGTGCAGCCCTTCGCCAGGTGGCGCCGGGACCAGGTGAGGAAGGCGGCGTCGGCGGAGTAGGAGGCGTGGAGCGCGGCGACGAGGGACTCCTTGAGCGCCGGTCCCTCCGGCAGGGCGGTCAGGTCGAGTGCCTGGGCCATGGTCAGCTGGTCGCGCCGGTTGACGGTGATGTTCTGGATGGCGTTCACGCCGCTCCGCTCGCATTTGCTCGCGCGGGCGATGGCGCCCGACAGGCTGGCGCGGGTCGAGTGGCTGTTGGTCAACAGATCATCCAGACCGGTGGCCTGCCGGGCGGCCTGGTCGGTGTCGGCCGCCGGCGCTCCGGTGTCGGTCGCCGGTGCTGAGGTCGCGCCGGTGGCATCGGTGAGCACGGGCACCTCGTCCTGCCGCGCCTGGGTGTCTCCTTCACCGGAGGGCCAGGGGAGACCGGAGGCGAGCCACCAGACCAGCCCGAGGGCGAGCGCCGGCAGGATCAAGCCGAGGAAGACCAGCGACGTCCAGGGCCGCGGCCGATCCCAGGGGTCCCATTCCCCACCGTCCGCTGGCGCCGGTGGCTCCGCGAGGGCCGCTCCACACCTCGGGCACCGGTCGAGGTTCCCGGCGTCGGCCCCGCATCGCCCACAAAGGCGGCCGGAGCCCGATTCATCCACCAATGCACCTCTCCCTAATTAATCCCGAAAAACCAGGACAAATGCTTTATTGCTGATTCGTCGTGTCGACAGCCGCCCGCATTACCGAAAGAA
Organism: Nonomuraea sp. NPDC049028; assembly: GCF_043197735.1. NCBI lineage: Bacteria > Bacillati > Actinomycetota > Actinomycetes > Streptosporangiales > Streptosporangiaceae > Nonomuraea > Nonomuraea sp. NPDC049028. The sequence goes on along the minus strand of NZ_JBICTR010000002.1, from coordinate 277,950 downwards.
GACTATTTGATAACGAGCCACTCTTGAGATATTCGCCCACTATAGGCTCACCGCCACGCACGAATGAGCGGGAGGCGGCCACGATGCTCAACAGCTCCGGAACGGATTCCCCGCACACGCGGACCGCGAATGTGAAAATGTCTCGCATGGGCAATGTGACGCGTTACCTTTGCGGCGCCGCCTACCTGGATAGCGGCTTCCGCGACAAAGTTCTGGCCGAGCTGCTGTTCGACCAGTATCGGGCGATCCCTCCCTCTTACGGGGGTTTCGACGTGATGCCGGTGATCTATCACTGCCGACGATCCCGGACGATGCTCGTGGTCCGCGACGCCCTGATCACCGGGTTTTTCGCCATCGGCTGTTTCATCGCCCCGTTGAGCACATTCGCATGGGTGACGACCCTCATCCCGTTCGCCCTTCTCACCGTGGACGGGATCCGGCGCGGGCCGCTGTACGTGCGGGCGCTGATCTGGCTCTGGGCCGGCTACTCGGCCTTCTCGCTGCTCTTCCTAGCGATCTTCAACGCACTCTTCTCCGTGCTCTTCTCTGCTGCGACGGGCCTGCCCACCGCACGCCGCTCATCAGTTCCCGATATATACGGAATTGAGCCTGCTGCCCCGGACATCGTGAGCGACAGCACCGGCTCCCTGCTGCAAGCGCTCATGGTTCCGGCCGTCACGCTCGGCGTCGCACTCGTGTACCGGATCGCGATCTACCTGACCCTCGTCGGGAACCTCAAGCCGGGCGCACCGGAACCCGTCATCAGAACCACGCACCCCAAACTGGCGCGCCGCCTCGACTACATCCGCGGCGCGCAGTGGGGAAACATCACCATGTACGCGAACGAGGACGCGTTCCTCGGCGCCGGGACGATCCAGCGGAACTGGTCCATCGCCGTCGAACTCGACCGCGTACGCGAGAATCACCGGCCGGCACGACGGGCGGACCCCGTCGACATCGACCCGGTCGAGCTGCACGGCTTCGTCCGCAGCCGCCTCATCGACATGCGTGACCGCGTACTCCGGCCCAACGAGGGCATCCAGCGGCTCGACATCGGAGACCACGTGGTGACGCGCGGGATTTTCACCGTCGCCGACGGGCAGCGCGACCGCGCGGCCGGGCCGCATCCGATGATCGACCGCAACGGCCTGCCCCGCTACCTGGCCACCCCCGAGGAGATCGCGGCGATCGCCCGCCATCCGCAGGGCGGCGTTCGGTACTACCAGCGCGTCACCATCAACAACGCCGGCCAGGAGATCCGCGACCTCAACGGCAACCTGGTCGCGCCGGCCGAGGACCAGGAGGCGCTGACATCCGCGTTCATCTACCTCGCCGTCGAAGGCCGAATGCTCTACACGCAGTTCGTGGTCACCGTGCTCCCGCCGGCCCACGACCTCTATCACGTAGTCGACAGCCTGCCCGCCATGACCAGCGGGCGGATCACCTGGGAGGCGGTCAAGGTCCTGAAGCTCCAGCTCCTGCGCGACGTGCTGGCGGCTCCGGTCCGGGTCGTCCGGACGATCGTGCAGAGCGTACGGCAGAGCTCGATGACGCCGAACCCCCGCGACCACATCGTCTATCCGTACGGGGCCCGCTTCAGCGTCCGCGAACTGGGCGCCAGCGAGCGCCTCCAGACCCACATCCAGGTGCTCGACGTCACGAAGTACATCAAGATGATCGAGCAGCGGCTCACCGAGGCGGTCCTCGACTTCCTGGAGGAGCGGAAGGTGGAGACCGGCGCCTACCGGCTGCAGGCGGCCAGCGTGACCTCGTACTCGATGTCGGTGGGGCCCGGCGGCACGGTGAACGGCCCGATCGCGTTCGGCGAGCACGCGTCGGCGACCTACGGCCAGGCACGTGACTAGCGGGGAGGATTCGATGGGAACGGAATACGGCCTGCACATCACCGGTGGGCAGGTCAATGGGCCCATCGCGATGGGCGCGCACGCCCGCGCCACCGTCAACCACCTGGGCTCTTCGGCGCCTGGTACGGCCGAGCAGCTGCTGGATCAGTTGGAGAGGCTGCTCGGGGAGCACGAGTCGGTCGTGGACGAGCCGGGCAAGGCGCGGCGGGACGCGGCTGACGTCCGGCGGGAGCTGGCCGAGGCCGAGCCGGACCGGTCGCGCATCCTCGACGCCCTGAAGCGGCTCTCGCTCAGGGCTGGCGAGGTGTCGGTCATCGTCGAGGTCATCGGCAAGATCCGCGAGCTGTTCTCCTAGGACCCCGGCTGTCTCGTCATCCGACCGTCTCGATCCGTGTGACGGTCCGTGGTGGCTGGGGTCCTTTGAGAGATACCCCCTTCGGGGGGAAAGGGAAGCGGTTTGACGTGGCTGGGGTCCCCATTGAGGGATCCCTCTGGGGAGAGATGGAAGGAGGTCCGTCTTGGCTTGGGTCCACAAGGAGAGACCCTCCGGGGAGAGAAGGCGGAGACCCTCCGTTGTGGCGGAGGCCCCATGGACGGGCGCGACGTGGGTCAGAAATCGTCGGGGGTGCGGACCCGGTCGCGGACCCAGACGCCGGCCGCCTTGAGGCGAGAAGTGCCCACTCGGTCGGGTGAACAGGCGGGGGTTGGTCTCGTAGCCGTCCTCCTGGATGTACATGCAGATGTGCAGCACGTCGGCCTTCCAGTCGTCGGCCAGCGCGTTCAGTGACGCGGTGTTGAGGCACTGCAGGCCGTGCGAGCTCATGCCGCGGAGTCGACAGCCGCAGTGCGTTCATCCGCCCTGCTCAGGCGATCTCGACGGTGCCGTTGCCCGCAGGAACCTCGACCGGGACGGCGACGTCCTTGGCAGGGACGGGTTGGGCGGCGGCCTTCTGCTCACGGGCGAGGAAGGCGCCGAGTTCGGCGATGGTGGTCATCAGCGGGGCGGGGAAGACGACGGTGCTGTTCTTGTCCACGCCGATCTCGACCAGGCTCTGCAGGTTGCGCAGCTGCAACGCCAGGGGGTGGGCCATCATGATGTCGGAGGCCTCGCCCAGCGCGGCGGCGGCCAGGTGCTCACCCTCCGCGTTGATGATCTTGGCGCGCTTCTCACGCTCTGCCTCTGCCTGGCGGGCCATGGCGCGCTTCATGCTGTCGGGGAGCTGGATGTCCTTCAGCTCCACCAAGGTCACCTCCACCCCCCATGCGACGGTGGTGACATCGAGGATCTGGCGGATGTCCAGGTTGATGCGGTCGGTCTCCGACAGCGTCTCATCCAGGGTGTGCTGGCCGACGACCTTGCGCAGCGTGGTCTGGGCGATCTGGTCGATGGCCGCGCGGACGTTCTCGATCGCCACGACCGACTTGATCGCATCGACCACCTTGAAGTAGGCGACCGCGGACACGTCGACGCTGACGTTGTCGCGGGTGATGATGCCCTGGGACTGGATCGGCATCGTGACGATCCGCATAGACACTCGGCGCAGCACGTCGACGAGCGGAATGATCAACCGCAGGCCTGGTTCGCGTACGCCCAGCACCCGGCCCAGGCGGAACAGCACGCCCTGCTCGTACTGCTTGACGATCCGCACCGCCAGCGCCAACATCAGCAGCAGCACGGCCACGATGATCGCAGGGATGGTCCAGCCGTTCATGGTCAGCTCCGTTCGCTCGCCAGCGGAGATCGCCGGGTCCGGCAGGATCGACGAGACATCCTCGTCAACCCGGCTGATGGACGCCCTGTGGGCGATCCCCTTACCGGAAGCCTCCAGCCGGGCGCGCCTGGCCGCCAGAGGCGAAAGACCTCAGCCGGCACGACCGCGAGGGGCGTTCGGCGGCGCGGGGTGGGACCCTCTGCCCTGTCGCGAGAAGGCAGGCGCTTCGCTCCTCGCCCGTGAGCCGTCATCAGGTTGCACCGCCCAGAGCGTGCTTTTGGCACCGCAAGGGGCGTAGGGTCGAGATCAGGAGGAGCACGACACACCAGCCGGGCCGCCTTCTGCCGGGTCCGGCACCAGGCGTTGCCCCAGCCCCCGGCGGCATCCACCAGTCCACGGCAGCGCAGGCCATCCCATCGCCTTCCCCGACGGCCAGGGATGTGGAGTCCACGGCGGACGACGGGCACTGTCGCGGTCATGGACATCGCTTCACGATCGCCCACCAGCGTCGGCGACCACTGGACTGGCCGCCCGGAAACCCTTCCGGTCGGCGGGACGGCGAGCCGGTTGGCGCAGCGAGGAACGCCGCCATGCACGGCACCGATTTCGGTCAGACCCATCCGCGTGAAACCGGCCTTGCCGGTCACGTGAACGCCCCCGTTCATGCGCCGCAGAACCCTGTCGCAGACGACTACCGCATCGCCTCCGACCTGCGCGACATCCTGGTCAATCAGATCTTCATCGTCAGCCTGGACCTGCACGCCGCCCTCTCCCTGACCGACGATGCCCAGGCCAGAACGCGAATCACTCGCGCCATCGGCGGGCTGGATCACGCCGTCGTCGACCTCAGACGCACCCTCTTCGACCTTGACAGACACAGTTCTCTCACCGAGGAGGGCCCGACCCCGGACGTGGCCACGATCGACTAGAAAGCACTCTTGCCTGCCCAACATGGGGTGAGCCTGGCAGATCGCCGGGCTCATTCCCGTTACCGGCGAGCCCGAGGCAGACCCACCAGACAAGAAGACCTTGACCGCACGAAGCCCATGCACATTCCGACGTTGGCGTTCGGCTGCATGCTCACAGACAACCAAGGTCGTTGGCTGGGTCCTCGCCCGCATCAACGATCCTGACAACATGTGGCTTTTCGATCGGCGCTGGGGTGTCGACGTAGCGCTTCCCGCAGCGACCCCGCTGGTGTCCCTGATCGAGGAGGCCGTGGGCACCACCGACACCATCGGCCTGATGCGGCTCGCGGCCGCGACACCGTTCTCGTCGTCACCCACAGCGCGACCGAAAGCGATATCCACCTCCTCTTCCAATAGCCGAATGCGGCCCTGGGCGGGTTGCTGCCGCCTCTGATCTGCCCGCGGCCGCATGCGCGGCAGTCTCTTCGCTTCCCCATCGCACAAATGACGCCCACCACCCGCAAACCCTCTGAAGTGCCCGGGAGGAGTGCGTAGGCGTACAGCGGCGAAGCCTGACGTGCGGCTGACGAGTCACATGAGAGGCTGCGTGCATGGAGCAGCAGGACAAGCGATCGCATGCCACCGGCCACATCCAGATCCTGGACCGTGATGCCTGCCTGGCGCTGCTGTCAACGGTCGCCGTCGGGCGTATCGCCTGGACGGCACCCGGCACCGATGCCCTGGAGATCGTGCCCGTCAATTTCGTGCTGGACGACGACGGCATCGCGTTCAGAACCGAGAAGGGCGGCAAGCTGGATGCCATCGAACACGGTGTGCCGCTCATCTTCGAAGCCGACGACACGGAGCCGGCCTTGCACGTGGGCTGGAGCGTCGTACTGACCGGCCGGGCCGAAGTGGTCACCGACCCTGGACAGGTCCGTCGTCTGGAGCGCATCGTCGGAGCGCCCTGGGTCGCGATGGCCGAACCGGTGTTCGTACGGCTGTCCCTGAACGAGGTCAGCGGTCGCCGCCTTCCCCTGCACCCAGGCGGTGTCATTGCCCCCTCGGCCGAGGATCGGGGCTTTTGAGTCTCCCCTTTCGGAGCGGACATCTCCTGACAATAGATCTTGTTTGCGAGGTCTTCCGGCGAGCAAGCCCAAATCTGACCGCCCCAGTCAGACTCGGGTCTTGCTCGCCGAGGACCGCGTGCGGTGTCCCCATCCAGGGCCGCCGCCGGGCCCTGCGGTGCGGCCACCGAGGGCCGCACCGGCTCAGCCGCCGAGAGCCGCGTCCTGGCCGATGGGTGCGATGCGGTGGCCAGGACGCGGTCCCTGTCACCAGGGGGCGGTGCAGATGGCCCGGCTGCCGGGCACGCCCCTCGGTGCCCCGCAGGCGCGGAACTGCAGGTTCGGATCGCTCGAGGTGCGCGCGGCGGGAGTGGTCACGATGTCCCCGTCCCAACGGGCCTCGAACGGGCCGCAGTAGCCCCAGGTACGGCCCCCGTCGCTGGTCACGTCAAGGGTGACCCAGTCGCCCTGCTTGGCGCCGGACAACTGGGCCCAGCCGTGCTGGATGCCCTGGATCTTGCCGTACATGAGGTTGAACTGCGGGCGTCCGTTGGTGCCACCCCAGCGGACCATACGGGCGGACTTCGGGTCGTTGCCCGTGAAGTGCCACCATCCACTGCAGTCGATGGGATCGGCCGCAGCCACCGCCGGACGTGCCATCGCGGACACAGACGCCGCCCCCGCCGGACGTGTCGTCACGGACGCGGGCGCCGCCGACGCGCTCGGCGCGGACACAACGGCGCCGGCGAGTAGAATGGCCGACACCGCAGCCACCCCGAGATGTCTTTTCTGCATGTTTCTCCCCCTGGCCTACGTGAAATTCCTGACCCCTTGTCGTCATCACGGTAAACAGCGGCTCTGTCAAAAGGCTGACGTCATCCTTTCGGCAACCTGTCGCCCCAGCGCGGGGCGGCCGTATTAAGGATGGCTACGAAGTAGAACTCCGGACAGGATGTATTCCGGTACACGCGGAAACTGTCCTTCCTTGCTGCATGGTGGAGAGTGCGAACAGGTGATCGTGTCATTGGGGATGGCGCGCACACCGACGGGAGATCGCGGAAAGGTCCACGGATGGAAACGGGTACGGGGATCCGGTTCAGTGTGCTGGGACCACTGGAGATAACACGGGGCGGCCGGCCGGTACGGCTCTCGGCGGCCAAGCAGCGCATCGCGCTGGCGACATTGCTGGTGAACGCCAACCACCACGTACCGCCCGACAAACTCATCGAGTACGTGTGGGGCGACGATGTGCCCAAGCAGGCGCGCGCGGCCCTGCACACCCAGATGACCAGGCTGCGCCGGGCACTGGACGACGGCGCCGACGGGCGGCCGCTGATCGAGACCATGGGGGCGGGATACATCCTGCGGGCCGACGCCGACACCCTCGATGTCGAGCGGTTCCGCGAGCTGGCCGGACAGGCGACGCTGGCGGCCGGGGCGGGCGACCAGGCGGGAGAGTCCGGTCTGCTGCGCGAGGCGCTCGCGTTGTGGCGGGGCCCGGTGCTGGTCGACGTGGTGTCGGAGTCGCTGCACCGCGACGAGGTGCCCCGGCTGGGAGAGGAGCGGATGCGGCTGCTGGAGCGCTGGTTCGACCTCGGGCTGCGGACCGGCCGCCACGAGGAGATCATCGCGGACCTCAAGGCCGCCACCGCCGAGCACCCGCTGCGCGAGCGGCTCTGGGAACAACTGGTGCTGGCCCTCCATCTCGCCGAGCGCCGGGCCGAGGCGCTCGAGGTCTACCGCCACGTCGCCGCCCTGCTGCGCGAGGAGCTCGGCATCGATCCCGGCAGTGATCTGCGGCGTCTCCAGCAGGCCGTGCTGAACGGCATTCCCCTGACGACGACGGAGTCGGCGCCCGCCGAGCCCGCGACCTATCCCCCGGCCCCGGTGCCGCGCCAGCTGCCGTCCGATCTCGCCCGGTTCACCGGCCGCCACACGGACCTGGCGAAGCTGTACGACTTACTTCCGGAAGAAGGGGAGCATCGGCCCATCGTCATCGCGGCGATCGGTGGCGCGGGCGGGGTCGGAAAGACCGCGCTGGCCGTGCACTGGGCCCACCAGGTGCGGGAGCGCTTCCCCGACGGGCAACTGCACATCGACCTGCGCGGGTTCGGCCCCGGCGAGCCGATGGCGCCCGCCACCGCCCTGGAGATGATGCTGCGGTCCCTGAACGTACCCGCCGACCAGATCCCCACGGCGGTCGAGGCCCGCTCCGCGCTGCTGCGCAGCACGCTGGCCGGTCGGCGGGTGCTGGTTCTGCTGGACAATGCCCGCAACACCGCCCAGGTACGACCTCTGCTCCCCGGGTCTGACTGCCTGGTGCTGGTGACCAGCCGCACCCGCCTGGCCGGGCTGGCCGTACACGATGACGCGCGGCACGTCTTCCTCAGCAGGCTGCCTGAGGCGGAGTCGTACACGCTCCTGGGCAAGATCCTCGGCGCCGGGCGCGTGTCCGCCGAGGCCGAGGCCGCGGCCGAGCTGGCCCGGCTGTGCGCCCACCTTCCGCTGGCGCTGGCGATCAGCGCCGAGCACGTGACCCGGCGGTCCGGCGCGCGGCTGGCGGACCTGGTCGCCCAGTTGCGCGACGAGCGGTCCCGCCTCGACCTGCTCGACGTGGACGACGATCCGCAGATGAGCCTGCGGGCGGTGTTCTCGTGGTCGTACCAGGCGCTCGATCCGCGGGCCGCGCGGGCGTTCCGGCTGCTCGGGCTGCACAGCGGGACGGAGTTCGGGGTCGGCGCCGCCGCGGCGCTGATCGGGGTCCCGCCCGCCGAGGCACGGCGGCTGGCCGAGATCCTGACCGACCGGTGCCTGCTGGAGACGGGCGGCGTCGAGCGGTATCGCATGCACGACCTGATGCGCGTCTACGCCGGCGAACGGGTCGAGGCGGAGGAGTCCGACGCCGACCGGCTGGCCGCGGTCAAGCGCCTGCTGTCGTGGTACCTCCACACCGTCGACCAGGCCGATCAGGTGCTCAACCCCCAGCATCAGGGCCTGCCGCTCCCGCCGCTGGAGCCGTCGTGCGAGCCGTACACCTTCTCCGGCTACGACGCCGCGCTGTGCTGGCTCCAGACCGAGCACGCCAACCTCATGGCCGCCGTACGGCGGGCCTTCACGCTCGGCCAGTACGGCGTGGCATGGCAGCTGCCGTGCGCGCTGTGGAGCTTCTTCAACCTGCGTAAGCACTGGGACTCCTGGATCTCCAGCAACGAGATCGGCCTGGAGGCCGCGCTGCTGCTGGGCGACGCGCACGCCGAAGCCACGATCCGCACCAGCCTCGCGCTGGCTCACTGGGACCGCCGGCAGTTCAAGGACGCGCTCCCGCACGCCGAGATCGCGCTGGCGCTCCAGCGTGATCTCGGCGACCGCTGGGGCCAGGGCAACGCGCTGAACACGCTCGGCCTGGTGCACCGGGACCTGGACGCGGCGGAGGCGGCCGTCGTGTGCCACCGGGAGGCGCTGGCCATCTTCACCGACCTCGGCTATCACTGGGGGCAGGCCATCGCCTCGGCCGGGCTCGGCCGGGCGCTGCTCGCTCTCGGCCAGCCGCGTACGGCACTCCAGCACCATCTGTCCGCGCTCGCCGCCTTCCGCGCGATCGACAATCTCTGGGGCGAGGGCATCGCGCTGACCGACATGTGCATCACGTACGCCGCGCTGGGCGACCACGAGGAGACGATCCGCTGGTGCTTCCGCTCGCTCGACCGCAGCCGTGAGATCGGCGACTGCAACACCGAGGCCCGCACCCTGCACATCCTCGGCCAGGCCCTGGCGGCGACCGGCTGCCCGGTGCTGGCCGTCGAGACCTGGCGGCGGTCCCTGACCATCTTCGACCACCTGGCCGACAGCGAGGCGGCACAGGTGCGCGCCGACATCGCCGAGGTGGAGGCGGAGACCGGCTTCTCCACGGAATCCATGCTCGAACCGGAGAAAGCCTGGCTCTCGGACATCGTCGCCTCATCCCGCGTCATCTCATCCCGCTGAGTCCTGCGGGCTCCACCGGCTCAGCACGGATCGCGCGAAGCCGGTGAAGAGATGGGTCTCGCCATAGATCCGGGCCGCGTCCTCGGCCGCTCGCGCGCAGCGCCGCACCGCGGCTTCGGGGTCGCCGAGCCTGCCGAGCTGGTGCGCGAGGATGACCTCCCCTGCGAGGACATGCGCGTCACCGGCGCCGAACACGCTCCGGCCCACCTCCAGGGCCCATTCGGCGATCTCTCTGGCCCGCTCGTGATCTCCCGCCCCGTCCATCCGGCCGCCCACCCACCAGGCCAGGTTGGTGAACAGCGTCATGGCGCCCCAGCCGTCAAGCGCCCCCTCCTGGAGCACACGTTCACCCAGTTCGTCGAGCCAGGCGACGGCATCCGCGTCAAGCCGCGGGTCGCCGATCTCCTCGAGGGCGGCCTCGATGTTGTCCAGGCTGTCGGCGATCTCGCTGTCACCGATCGCGACCTTGTCGGCGGCGAGCTCCTGCCAGAGCTCGACCGCCCGGCGGGGATTCCCGCCCCACCGGGTCCAGATCGCGATCTCGAAGCGCCCACCGTGCACGATGCCGCTGTCCGCCCCGTGCACCCGCGTACCGACCTCGACCAGCTCCTCCGCCAGCGCGAGCGCCTCTTCCGTGCGGCCCACCGCGCCGATCTGGCGGGCCAGCGTCAGGCGGCACGCCAACGTCTGCGCGTGCTCCGCGCCCAGGAGGCGTTCGCTCTCTTCCGCGGCCGCCCGCGCCAGGTCGAGCGCCCGGGCGGGATCTCCGCTCTGGTGAAAGCGCGCCCCGATCCACCAGGCCACCCGGTCTCGGAGGGCGATCACCTCCTCCGGCGGGGCGCCGCTCTCGGCCGCCCTGGCCAGGGCTCGTTCCAGCCAGCTCACCACGTCCTCATCGCGGCCGGCCGAACTCATCATGTGGGCGAAGTCCAGCGCCGCCTCGAGAAGCCCCGCGTCGAACGCCTGGTGAAGGGCACGCTCGGCGATATCCGTACGGTTCCGGAAATATGCCGACCAGCCGACCTCCACGACATCACTCGCGGTGACGAAGGAGACGACCGCCTCCCAGGTCTGTCCCGGCACCTCGGGCAGGCCCTGGGCCTCGTCCAGAGCGTCGGCCAGATAGTCGAACGCCACATACAGCTCGTCCTCGGCCGGAACCAGCAGGCTGCTGGTCGAGTGCAGCGGTTGGGTCGCCCAGTCCAGTGCCTGCTCCCACGATTCCGGGCGAACACCGGGCCGCAGGTAGCCCTCGTGTAACTCGCGCAGCAACGACAGCGGCACCGGCCGCTGCACCCCCGCCCGCCGTACATCGACCGCCGCGCTCACCAGCGCGGCGCCGCGCGGCCGGCCCTCCGGCCAGGAGCCCTGAGCGTCCAGCCATTCCTGGAACAGCTGCGGGCCGGCGGCCAGATATTGGCTCACGCCGTACTGGTCGCCATGCTCGAGCGCCTGGCGGATCCGATGATCGTCGACGTCGGCCGCCGCCCGCCGCTCGTCCGGCGACCACAGGCGCTCGATCCGGATCTCCAGCGCCTGCTTCAGCACGGCTCCCGCCAACCGGTGCGCCTGCCGGTCACTGTCGCTCAGACCCGAGCTCGCCCGAGGGCTGTAGCGAGCCCGCTCGTGCGACCTCATCGTGGCCAGGACCACGCAATGACGGTCCGGGGCGGCGATCAGTGGGCTGATCATCTCCGCCGTCAGGCCGTCCACGCCCAGGTACAGGTCCAGGTCGTCCAGCCAGACGACGCTCTTGCTCCGGCGCCGCGCCAGGTCCAGGGCCTGCGGCAGGTCCGGCTTGCCCACCGGGCGGATGAACGTGTGGTCCGGCAGGCACGCGCGCATCGCCTCGTAGGCGGCTCTGGTCTTGCCGGCCGTCGACTCGCCCACGACCAGGACGAACCTGCTCACGGCCAGCGCCCGCTCCAGGTCGTCGCTCCGGTCGCGGCGGGTGTACGGCGGGCATCGGTCGATCGTGCCGTCGGGCCCGGTCAGCGGGGGCGCCAGGTGGACCCCGATGCTGAGCGGGTCTTCGATGTCGCGCACCTGGAGCGGCTTTCGGCGTTCGCCGGTGTAGAGCTGCGGCTGCGTGGCCGCGTTCCGGTCGATCGCGCGCTCGGCTCGTACGGTGAGGACCGCGGCCCCGCCGCTGACCGCCCCCACCAGCACGGAGCCGACCAGCGCGGGCATGGACGAAGCCAGGAGGGAGACGACCGCGCTGGCCGTCGCCGCGATCACCAAGAGCCACCAGCCGCGCAGCCGCCTCACGTATCCGCCGCCCTCCGTCGCCCCATATGCAGCAGAGTATGACTCAGATGTACATGATCTTGCATGGGAATCGGCGCGATATTCGACGGCGAACGCCTCCCGGCTACGGCGTTCCATTCCGTTCCACTCGGTTCCATTGTCGGGACAAATATCGACCGCGCGACCCCGCCACCAGGCAATATGCATAATTGTCCGCGCCATAAAGAATATGCGCCCTTTTACCTGTCCCGGGACCGTGCGCATACCCTCTAATTGCGGCACATCCCCTTCAGAGAGGTGTGCACCACACATGAGAAAGATTCTGTCCATCCTGGCGTTGGCCGCGACCATGGCCGGTGTTCAAGCGGTCTTCGCCTTACCGTCCCGCGCGGACACGTTGGCGGCCCTCTTCGGTAACAACCTCCAAGTGGTGGCGGCCCAGGGCAAGGTGAACAACATCACCGTCTCCACCGACGCCTCCGGCAACGTACTGGTCTCCGACACCGGCGACGTGGTCCGCGCCGACGGCGGCGCCTGCGCGCAGGTCACGGCCAACCAGGTACGGTGCCAGGGCGTCATCGTCATCCGGATCTTCGCCGGCGACCTGGACGACACCATCACCAACAACTCCGCGGTGACCACGCAGCAGTTCGGCGAGGCCGGCCGGGACACCCTCAGGGGCGGCAGCGCGGGCGACACCCTCTCCGGCGGCCTGGGCGACGACACCGCGTTCGGCAACGGCGGTGACGACATCTATCAGGCCGACAGCATCGATGGCCGGGACAGCTTCTCCGGCGGTCCCGGATCGGACCTGGCGGCGTACAACAACCGGGGCGCCGCCCAGACCATCACCCTGGACGGGGTGGCCAACGACGGCACGGCCGGCGAGGGCGACAACGTCGGCGGCGACGTGGAGCGGGTGTTCGGCGGCGCGGGCGCCGACCGGATCACCGGCAACGCCGCGGCCAACGAGATCCGGGGCGGCAACGGCGACGACGTCATCAGCACCGTCGACGGGATCGGCGGCAACGACACCATCAGCGCCGACGGCGGCACCGACACGTGCGACTCCGACAGAGGCGACACCGAGCTCAACTGCGAGATCTGACGAAAGGTGCCCGGGCGGCGCGGTCACACCGCCGCCGCCCGGGCACTCGGGTCAGGTGGTCGGGCTGAAGGAGCCGTCGCCAGGTCAGGCGGTCGGCTTGAAGGAGCTGTCGCCGCGGAACAGCGTCGTGTCCTCTGCCTTGTCCAGGCGGAGGGCATCATCGCGGTGGCGGACGAACCGACCGGGGTAGTTGGCCGACTCCAGCCGCACCGAGCCGTCCACCGTGCCCTGGCGAGCGTGGAAGGTCGCGTCACGCTTGAACAGCGCGGTGCCGTCGTTGATGTCGAATCGGACCAGGAAGTCCTTGTGCCGCAGGCATCGGCCCGCGGAGTCGACGAAGGAGTATCCCTTGGCGTCGGACAGACCGGGCACGACGCGCAGCGCGAGCGCGGTCGCCCCGATGCGGCCCATGGCACCCGCGGCCTGGATGTACGCCTTCGGGCGATTGACCGACTGGAAGGCCCGCGAGACGCCCGTCGGCAGCAGCCCGCCCCCGCCCGCGGCCGTGGCCCTGGTGAAGGTCAGCGTGCCGAAGCCGAGGTTGTCATACTTGCTGCCGCCGTAGTCCCCGCCTCCCCCTTCGGGGGCGAGCCGCTTGCCGTACGCCTCGATGTGGGGCACCGGCAGGCCCCGGCGGACCCCGTAGTGGTTGTAGAGCACCGCCCAGACCGGGTCGTTCATGCCGCGCCCCGCCGCGCTGACCTCCGTCTGCTCACGGGGTGCGCAGTTCTGTCCGGTCCCCCACTTGTACGTGGTGAACGGCACGCTCTCGCCGAGGTTGTATTTGGCGACATACTGGGCGCCCTTCATGAACCGGTCGTCGGCGTAGCCGTACAGGTCGATGCCCTGGTTCCAGGCCATCTCGCACAGCACGCCCATCAGCCCGATGCCCAGGCTGGCATGGCCCTGGTCGCGGCCGCTCTCCTGCCACTGGCCGAGGCCGCCGGGGTGGAGGAACGGCACCGCGTTCATGATGGCGCCGTTGCCCTTGCCGTGCTTGAAGTACTCCACGGCCTGGTCGACCTTGGCCTGGTCGTCGCAGAGAATGCCGATGGCCAGGATGGAGGCCATGGCGCACAGGTCCCAGTTGGCCCAGTAGTTGGTGATGCAGGCGTCGTTGTGCCCCCGCAGGAACCGGTCGTTCAGCGGGTAGAAGACGGTGAGCATCATCTTCTTGAAGCGGTCGAGGTCGAAACCCGGGTAGCCGCGCATGATCTCGCCGACGTTGGCCAGTTGCCAGCCCTGGATGCCCGCCGCGAGGAAACGGTCGGCGTTGCCCGTCACCGCCTTCAGCGCGGCCGACCAGGCGTTGAGGATGTCGCGGGCGGCGTCGCCGTGGGCCTTGTCGCCGCTGATCTTCCAGCGCAGCGCGTTCTGGTAGGCGGCGGCCACGTCGATGGCGAGCTGCACGTGGTTCGCCCCCGTACCGCCTCTGACGACCGTCTCCACCGGGCGAGCCTTCCAGGTGCTCTTGGAGCGGCTGTTGGCCACCAGCTTGTCCCAGCCCGCCTTCCACGGCTGGGCTCCGGCGTTCACCTGGGCCCGCATCCGGTCGAAATCCGGCTGCGTGTGCAGCATGCCGGGGTGCCTGAGCGCCGCGGCCGAGGCGCCGGCGGGCAGGGCGGGGAGTACGGCGGCGCCCGCGCCCACGGTCACGGCCGCCTTCAGCAGGCTCCGGCGGGAGGGCTGCGTGGTCATGGAAGTCCTTTCCCAGGGGTCACTCTTGTCACAGGAGACGGAGCCGCCTGCCGCTGATAACAGAAATTTCAGGATGAGACCCGACTGCGCTGGGGCACCGTCGCGGGGTCGGCGGGCCGCGCCCTGGTGACGTACTGCGGGACGGGGGCACGGTCGTCACCGGTGTCGCGAGTCAGGCCGTAACGGACGATTCCCCTGGCGGGGTCGAGCCCGGTGGAGATGTCCCGCCAGACCTCGCTCCAGGTCCGGGGCGCCACGTTGAGGTCGATGTCCGTGCCGCTCTCGTTGTTGTGGATGGTGACCCGGCCGTCCAGGTAGTAGAACTCGTTCTGCCACATCTGCTGCTGACCGGGAGGCAGCCGGACGAAGCCGGTCTCGGGAGCGCCCATCCAGGTGACGCCCGGCGCCTGCTCGTCGTCCATCCGCCGCCCACCGCCAGACGCGACGTGGAACAGTTTGCCCTTCAGCCCGGTCCAGGTGGCGGCCCGGAAGTCGCCGATCCGGTTGCGGTAGAGGATGCCCCAGCGGACCTCGAAGTAGCCCTTGCCGGTGATGGTGATGTAGTCGCCCCGGTGCGTTATCTGGGGGGCGCCGCCATACCTCGAGTAGCCGTGTTTCCCGCCGATGGCCAGCGTGCCCGCGGCGCGCCGGGGCAGCGGGGCGGGACGCCGAGCCTTGGGCGGCGCCTGGTCCACCGTGTCGACGGTGCGCCCGTACAGGCCCGCCGGACGGCTCCGCGTCGGCGTCGGCGTCGGCGTCGGCTTCGGTGTCGGCTTCGACTTCCGCAAGGGGCGCGGGGAGGAGGCGGAGACGGAGGTCGCGATCACCGGCGCGGCCTGCCGGGGCGGCGGCTCGGGCTGGAGGTTCTGGACGATCACCGCACCACCGGCGATCAGCGCGGTGCCGACCGCCGCGATCGCGACGGGCTTGGCCGCCAGCGAGGAACCCACCGCGCCGGCCGCCACCTTCCCCTTCGCCACCAGGCCGCCCTTCGCCACCAGGCCGCCCTTCAGCACTGGTACGGCTGCCGTCCGCGCCATCTCCAGCAGGCCCACCGCGAACCCCGCCGGGACGGCCACCAGGCCCAGCCCCGCCAGCAGCCGGTCGGCCGGAACCAGGTCTGACAGACGATCCGCGCAGATCCGGCACTCGCGTACATGCCGCGACAGCCGCTTGCGCCACAGGGGTGACGGCGTGCCCGTCCAGCCATCGGCCACGTACGCCAGCCCGGCGCAGGGGGGACGGGCCGAGAGGGCCCGCACCACCGCGCGGGCCGACTCCAGCCGCCGCTTGACCCGCTGCACGCGGACGGCCGCGTGTCTCTCCTTCAGGTCCAGGCCGGCTGCCAGCTCCGCCCGGGTGATCTCGTTCGCGGCCTCCAGCCACCACAGCGTGAGCACCTCACGGTCGTCGGCGTCGAGCCAGCGACTGGCCTCCACCGTCTCCTTGCGCTGCCCGGAAAGGCCGAGCCGGGTGACGGTGAGACCGGCGAAGTCGGCACTGGCGTCCGCCATGCCCAGCGCCTCGTCGAGGGCGGCGGTGTTGGTGGTGGCGGCGGCGGCCCGCCGCCACTCCCGCACCTGGTTCAGGGCGATGGCGACCAGCCAGGATCGGAAGCTCCTGGGATCGCGCAGTCCGGACAACCCGGTCACGATCCTGGCCATGGTCTCCTGCACGACGTCGTCCACGTCCGGGTGGCCGTTCATGGCGCGGCCGGCGATGTTGTACACGAGCTGCAGATGGCTCCTCACCAGCTCGTCGACCGCTCCGTGGTCGCCCGCCCCGGCCGCCAGCACCGTTTCGACCTCGTACGTCGAGCGCGCGTACATCCATCACCCCGATCCGGAACTCCGATGCTCCGACCAGGAGACGGGAACATCACCACTGAGATAACACAAAACACAAATTTGTCGCTTATATGCCTGTTGGTGGCGTGGTGCGCACGATGAGGTCGTGGACATGCGACGAGGTGAGTGGTGGTGTGGGTGCCGCCGGGCAGCGCTGTCGTGCTCGGACAGGAGCGTCGTGGGTCAGTTGCCGGCGCGGATGAGGCCGTGTTCGTAGGCGTACACGACGGCCTGGACGCGGTCGCGGAGGGCGAGTTTGGTGAGCATCCGGGCGACGTGGGTCTTGACGGTGGCTTCGCTGACGTACAGACGGGCCCCGATCTCCGCGTTGGACAGGCCGCGCGCGACCAGGTGCAGGACCTCGAGCTCGCGTGCGGTCAAGCTGGCGACCTGCGGTGGCGGCGGGAGTGGTGCGGGGGTGCGGGCGAACTCCTCGATCACCCGCCGGGTGACGGCCGGGTCGAGCAACCCCGCGCCGGAGGCGACGACGCGGATGGCGTGGACGAGGTCTTCCGGGGGCGCGTTCTTGAGCAGGAAGCCACTCGCCCCCGCCCGAAGCGCCTCGTAGACGTACGAGTCGATGTCGAACGTGGTCAGGACGATGACGCGGGTCGGCGGCGGGGTGTCGGCGAAGAGGCGTTGGGTGGCCTGGATGCCGTCCAGCCTGGGCATGCGGATGTCCATGAGTGTCACGTCCGGGCGGAGCCTGCGTGCTGCGGTCACCGCGCCGAGCCCGTCACCGGCCTCGCCCACCACCTGGATGTCGGGCTCCGCCGAGATGATCAGGCGCAGCCCGGCGCGGATCATCTGCTGGTCGTCGGCCAGAAGCACGCGGATCGTCATGAGCCCTGCCCGGACTGCCCGGACTGCCCGGACTGACCGGTCAGCCGGAGGACGGCGGTGACACGGTAGCCGCAGCCCGGCTGCGGACCGGCCTCCAGTGTCCCGTCGTAGAGCGCGACCCGTTCGCGCATTCCGACAAGTCCGTGGCCGCTCCAAGGCGTCGGCCCGTCGGCTGGTGGTGACCTGCCGTCCGTCCGTGCTGACCTGCCGTCCGTCCGTGCTGACCTGCCGTCAGTCCGTGCTGACCCACCGTCCGCCTGCGGTGGCCTGCCGTCGTCGAGGACATCGAGGCGTAGCGTCTTGTCGCCGTAGTGGATCACGCAGTCGATCCGGGTGGCGTCGGCATGCTTGCCCACGTTGGTGATTGCCTCCTGCAAGATCCGGTACGCCGACAGGTCGATGCTGGGCGGCAGCGGTAAGGGAGTGCCCTCAACCCGCAGCTCGGCCTCCAGGCCGCCCGCCCGGAGCGGTTCGAGCAGGTCACCGGCGTCGGCCAGCCGTGGCAGGGAGGTGTGCGACACGGGTGCGTCCGGTTCGCGGAGCAGGGCGAGGAGCCGGTGCATCTCGGTCAGCGCTTGACGCCCGGTCTGCTCGGCCACCAGGAGCGCCTCCCGCTCGGCCTGCTGTTCGGGCCGCAGGAGCCGGCGGATCCCGCCGACGTGCAGCGCCATCGCCGCCATGCTGTTGGCCACCACGTCGTGTAGCTCGCGGGCGATCCGGGCGCGCTCCTGGTTGACCGCGGCCGCCGCCTGCCAGTCGGCTTCGCGCTTGATCTGCGCGGCCCGCTGTTCGGACAGCTCGGCGCGGATTTGTCTGATGCTCACCGCGTGACCGGCCAGCCACACACCGGTCACGAACACACCCGCGTAGAGCAGGTCGGCGGGCGAGGGTCCCTTCTCGATCAGCACCGCCACCGCGGCCAGGCCCAGTGACACGGGCAGGACCGCCATGAGGTGCCGCGCGTGGAAGGCCGCCGAGAAGACCGCGATGACCAGGGCGAACAGCGTCGAGAAGCCGCTGTTGGAGTCCACGCCGAGCGCGGCCTGAACGATCTGGCCGCCGAACACGATCACCAGCACCACCGTCGGGGCCCGTCTGCTCCATGCCAGTGCCAGGCCCGTCACCAGCACGGTGGCGGCCACCGCCGGCCGGGAGCCGCCCACGACGGCGCCGGACCACACCTCCGCCTGGGCGAGGCCGGCGATGCCCAGCGCCAGGAGCACTTCGCGCCGGTGCGGCGATGCGGTAAGCCTGACCATGGGTTGACGATAAGCCTGCGGGGAGCTGCGGCGAGTCAGCCTGGGGGACGACGTTTTCAGGTGCGGCCGTCATCCCGTGGGCGGACCCGGATCGAGCCGTACTACTGACGACCGCGGTGGCGTCCCGGCAGGACATTGAGGCGTCGGCCGCCATCGAGGCGGTCGCGACCACGGGAGGGACATCATGTCCGCTTTCTCCGACGCCCGGCGTCTCCGCCGCATCGCGGCGGGGCTCAGCCTGATCGGGCTCGGCACGCTGCTGGTAGCCCAAGACCCACTCGACCCGACCGGCGGAACCGGTTTCTACGGCGCCGCGGTCGGCCGACCGGGACTGATGACCGCCTCGGCGCTGACACTGCTGGCATCGGCGGTGCTCACCGTGCCCGCGATCGGCGGCATCGTCCACCAGGCTCGCGACCGCGGCTCACTGCTCGCCCACCTGGGAGGACTGTGCACCCTGCTCGGCGCGCTGGGACACATGGGACTCGCCACGGTGTACCTCGTCATGCGGTCACTGGCCGGCGGCGATCCGGCGCAGATGCGGGCCTTCGAGGACAGGCTCAACGCCGACCCGGCGCTCGTGACCTTCTTCGTCCTGCTGACCAGCTTCGGCATCGGCATAGCGCTGCTGACCTGGGCGGCCTGGCGAGCCGGGCTGATCGGCTGGTGGGCCCCGGCGCTGATCACCGCCGTCGTGATCGTACACAACGTGTTACCCGATGACCCGCCGGCCGCGGTGGAGCTCGCCGCGCTCGGCGCGATCGCGGTGGTGTTCGGCCGGCTGGGCGTACGCACGCTCAGGCTGTCCGACACCGACTGGGACGTCACCGCCACGCCCGCACCACGGCCGGCCACGACGGCCCCCACCGTCCCCCGAACGTCCGAAGCCTGAGCGCCTTGGGCGAAGGAGGGCTCCCCGGGACAGTGACAACCGGGCACCCTTGGTTTCGGCCTGCGGCAAGGACACCGCGGAACCCGCTAATCTGCTGCTCGCGTGTCATCAGAACCGAGCGCTGGGCAGGGAGGACGATGACACAGGGAACCCCGCTGGATTGGCCCGAGGCGGAAGATCATCTCCCACCGGACTCGTGGGGGCGCGGACCCGCCCATGAGTCGTGGCTGCCGTGGTCGTTCGTCGGCCTGGTCGCGCTGCTGGTGGCGGGCCGGTTCCTGCTGGCGCCCTACCTCACGACTCCTGTGCTGCAGACGTGGGCCACCATCTTCGTGGCAGTGTGTGTGCAGGCGCTGCCGTTCCTGGTGTTCGGGGTGGCGTTGTCGGCGGCCATCACCGCGTTCGTGCCCGCCTCGTTCTGGACCAGGGCCCTGCCGCGTCAGACCTACGCGGCGGTGCCGGTGGCCGGGGTGGCGGGCGCGGTGCTGCCCGGGTGCGAATGCGCCTCGGTGCCGGTGGCCTCGGGGCTGATGGCGCGTGGTGTGGCGCCCGCCGCGGCGCTGGCGTTCCTGCTCGCCTCGCCGGCGATCAACCCGGTTGTGCTGGTGGCCACGGCGGTGGCCTTTCCCGGCGACCCGGCGATGGTGGTCGCGCGGTTCGGCGCCTCGCTGGCCGTGGCCGTGCTGGCCGGCTGGATCTGGGCGCGGTTCGGGCGCACCGAGTGGCTGCCGGTGCTCCGCCGTACCGCGGCGCCGGGGCATGGCAAGTGGGGCGCGTTCGTGGACGCGATGTGCCACGACCTGCTGCATACCGGCGGGTTCCTGGTCGTCGGCGGGCTGACCGCGGCGACGCTCAACGTGGTGGTCCCCCGCTCGTGGCTCACCTCCGTGGCCGGGATTCCAGTGCTGTCCGTGCTGGTGCTGGCGCTGCTGGCGGTGCTGTTGTCGATCTGCTCGGAGGCCGACGCGTTCGTGGCCGCCTCCCTGACCGCCTTCTCGCCCACGGCCAAGCTCGCCTTCCTGGTGGTGGGGCCGATGGTCGACCTGAAACTGATCGCGTTGCAGGCGGGTACGTTCGGGCGGCCCTTCGCCTGGCGCTTCGTGCCACTCACGCTGACGCTGGCGATCGGCGTCAGCTTCGTCACCGGATGGGTGCTGCTGTGAAACGCCAGACGCAGAGTCTGATGCTGCTGATCCTCGGCGGGGCGCTGCTGAACATCTCCGCCTTCTCCACTACGTACGTCAACTACGTCAAACCGGGTTTCCGGCCGTTACTCGTCGGAGCCGGGGTGGTGCTGGCGATCCTCGCCCTGGTGTCCCTGGTCAGGCAGTGGCGCGGGCAGGGTGATGGGCACGACCACGGTCACGACCACGGGTCACGGGTGGCGTGGCTGCTGGCCGTGCCGGTGTTCGCCATCGTGCTGATCGCACCTCCCGCGCTGGGCTCGTTCGCGGCAGGCGGCGAGGACGACGCGCCCGCGCCGCGCCCGCCCGCCCCCGCGGCCTTTCGTAAGCTCTCCGACGGCGCGCCCCAGCTGGCGCTCGGCGAGTTCATCGGGCGCGCCTACGACCCCGCCGGCACGTCGCTCGCGGGCCGGCAGGTCAAGCTGACCGGCTTCGTGGTGCCGTCGAAGAAGCAGAATCTCTGGTACGTCACCAGGATGCAGATGAGTTGCTGCGCCGCCGACGCCCTCGCCTTGAAGGTGGCGGTCCGGGGCGTACCGGCTCCGAGGGAGAACTCCTGGGTACAGGTCACCGGCTCATGGATCCCGTGGAAAGGCAAGATCCCCAACGGCTACGTAATCCCTGACATGACCGCTACCGACGTAGTGAAGATCGATCAGCCGGCCGAGCCGTACGAATAGCCAAATTGCCCGCCGGATTATGGCAACTCAGTGGGGTTCTCGGCCGGGTGATCGCTGGTTACACTCCGGTCGGTACCGAGCCGCCCCACCGGGCGGCTCATACGGCTTGTCACCCACCGGGGAGGGTTCAGTGATCTCTCCGGTGTGCCTCGACGCAGGGTGACCTGACGCCTCCTTGGCGCGTGGTGAGTCCATGCAGCCTCGACGAGGAGGAACTTGTGTTATCCAGTCCCCGCTTATCCCGTGCGCGGCGGCTCGCGTCGGTGGTCATCGGCCTGAGCATGGTGGCGGTGATGAGCCCGGCAGCGGCGCGGGCCACCCCCACCCCCTCTCCCGCGAACGGGAAGTGGCAGGCCACCCCCGTCACCGGCGCCCAGCTCGTCGAGGGCGCCAAGTCCCCGACGGGCAAGCTCGCCAAGAGTGACCAGGCGCTGTTACGGACCACGTCGCCGGCGCCGATCAACATCATGGTCAAGCTGGACTACGACTCGCTCGCCGCCTATCGGGGCGGGCTGCCCGGTCTGCCGGGCACCAGTCCCGCCGTCACCGGCAAGGCACTCGACACCAGGAGTGCCGAGGTCAAGAAGTACGGCCAGCACATCGAGAGCGTGGAGAAGGCGTTCCTCGACCAGCTGGCCGGCAAGGTCCCAGGGGCCGTGGTGGGCCAGCGGGTCAGGACCGTCTATGGCGGCATCGCGCTCCGGATCCCGGGCAACAAGGCGGCCGAGGTGTTGAAGCTGCCCGGCGCGGTCGCCGTACAGGAGGACAAGCCCCAGCAGCTCCTCACCGACTCCAGCCCGGAGTTCATCGGCGCCAACACCATCTACAACCAGCTCGGGGGCAGCAACTCCGCGGGCAAGGGCGTGATCGTGGGCGTGCTGGACTCAGGCGCCTGGCCCGAGCACCCCCAGTTCGCCGCCCCGACCGGCCTGCCCGCGCCCGGTCCGACCAAGGACGGCACGCCCCGGGTCTGCGACTTCGGCGACAACCCGCTGACCCCGGCCAACGATCCCTTCACCTGCAACAACAAGCTGATCGGCGGGCAGCCGTTCCTGGAGACCTACAACGCGGTCTTCGGTGGCGAGGTCTACCCCGACAGCGCCCGTGACTCCAACGGGCACGGCACCCACACCGCCACCACGTCGGCCGGCGGCCCGGTGGCCGACGCGAACCCGATGGGGATCAGCCGCGGCCCGATCCACGGCATCGCGCCCGCCGCCGAGGTCTCGGTCTACAAGGTGTGCGGCGCGCAGGGCTGCTTCCCGTCCGACTCGGCGCAGGCGGTGGCACGTGCCATTCTGGACGGCGTCCGGGTCATCAACTTCTCGATCTCCGGTGGCTCCGACCCCTACAGCGACCCGGTCGAGCTGGCCTTCCTCGACGCGTACGCGGCGGGCGTGCTGGTCTCGGCGTCGGCGGGCAACTCGGGGCCCGGCGCCAACACCACCGACCACCGCAGCCCGTGGGTGACCACGGTGGCCGCGTCCACGCAGACCAGAACGTTCCAGTCCACGATCACGCTGTCCGGCGGTGGCGCCACGGCGACGATCAAGGGCGCGTCCGTCACCTCCGGGCTCGCCTCGCCGCTGCCGGTGGTGCTGGCGTCCGCTCCGCCGTACTCCAACTCCTTGTGTGACACCCCGGCGCCGGCCGGGATCTTCACCGGGAAGATCGTCGCCTGCGAGCGCGGCCCGAACCGGGTGCTGAAGAGCTTCAACGTCAAGCAGGGCGGCGCGGCGGGGATGATCCTCTACAACGCCTTCCCGTTCGACGTCTTCACCGACGCCCACTGGGTCCCGTCGGTGCACGTCAACAAGCCCGAGACCGACGTACTCATGAGCTTCCTGTCCGCGCATCCGGGCGCGACGGCGTCGTTCACCCAGGGGGTCAAGGCCAGCTGGCAGGGCGACGTGATGACCTACTTCTCCTCGCGCGGTCCCGGCGGGGACTTCCTCAAGCCCGACGTCACCGGGCCCGGCCTGCACATCCTGGCGGGCATGACCCCGACTCCCGAGTCACCGCTCGAAGGGCCGCCCGGCAACCTGTACCAGGTCATCCAGGGCACGTCCATGTCGGCGCCGCACGTGACCGGCTCGGCCGCGCTCGTGTTCGCCCTGCACCCGACCTGGACACCGGGACAGGTGAAGTCGGCTCTGGAGACCACGGCCAAGACCGCGGTCACCAAGCAGGACCGCGTCACCCCCGCGGACCCGTTCGACATGGGCGGCGGGCGCATCGACCTGACCAAGGCCGGTGACCCCGGACTGACCCTGGACGAGAGCGCGGCCAACTTCATCGCCTCGGCCACCGACCCGCTCAACAGGATCGACCTCAACCTGCCCTCGGTGAACGCGCCGACCATGCCCGGCCTGATCACCGCCAAGCGCACGGTCACGAACACCACCAGCAAGTCGCTCACGTTCTCCGCCTCGGCCACGACCGTCAGCGGCGCCAACATCACGGTGCTGCCGGCCAGCTTCACCGTCGCACCGGGCAAGAGCACGAAGCTGACGGTGGTCATCACCGCGCCGGACCTGCCCGACGGGCAGTACTTCGGCCAGGTGAACCTCAAGCAGGTCGGCGGCTCGCGGGCACTGCACCTGCCGGTGGCCTTCTTCCGCCAGGAAGGCATCGTGCCGGTCGACCAGACCTGCGCGCCGGCCACCATCCCGAGGAACACCGGTGAGTCCACCTGCACGGTCACCGTGCAGAACAACAGCCTGTCCAGCACCGAGGTGACCGCGCTGAGCACACTCGACGCACGCCTGCGGCTGAACAGCGTGACCGGGGCCACCAAGATCGGGACCCAGATCGCGACGGCCAAGGCGACACTGCCCGGCCGCCAGCCCGACAAGCCGACCATCGCGCCGGGTGCGGGTCCTGCCGGATATCTTCCGCTGGACGCCTTCGGCATCACACCGACGCCGATCGGGGACGAGCAGGCGCTGAACTTCACGGTGCCCGCCTTTACCTTCGCCGGTAAGACCTACACCAGGATCGGCGTGGTCTCCAACGGCTACAGCGTCGCCGGCGGAACCAACGGCGCCGACGACATCGCCTTCCTCCCGCAGACACTGCCCGACCCGGCGCGGCCGAACGCCGTGCTCGCCTCCTACTGGACCGACCTCGACGGCACCGGCGCCCCCGGCGTCTTCGCCGGGACGCTGACCGACGGCGTCAGCCGCTGGCTGGTGCTGGAATGGCGGGTCCACACCTTCGGTACGAGCAGCCTCAAGGTGTTCCAGCAGTGGATCGGGCTCAACGGCGTGGAGGACATCAGCTACGCCTACGACCCGGCCAACCTGCCGGGCGACGCCCCCGCGGGCGCGGGACTGACCGTGGGCGCGGAGAACGACGAGGGTACGGCGGGCGACCAGATCTCCGGGCCGCCCACCCAGGACCTCGTGGTCACGAGCACACCCGGCGCGCCCGGCGGTGCCCTGACCTACTCGATGAAGATCAAGGGGGTCAGCCCGGGCGTCGGCAACGTGACGACGGCCACCTCGACCCCGCAGGTCAAGGGGATCACCGTCGAAGTGGACAAGATCACCGTCCAGTGATCCGGTAGCGCCGCGGGCGGCTCGCCCGCCCGCGGCGTCACCGCCCGAGGCGTCACCGCCCGCGGCGTCACCCTCCGATGGCCATATCGGTCATATCGGGTAGCGAACGGCCGCGGATCCGCTCAGGACGCCTGCCTCAGACGGGCCTGGCCTCAAGGAGGCTCGCTCCCGCACCCAGCTCGATGACCTCCGCCAACTCCAGGTCGGCCTGCTCGAACAGTGTCGCGTACTCCTCCCGGCTGCGCTCAAGGCCGCCGTTGAAGATGGCCAGCATGCGCAGATCGAGATCCTTGCCCAGATGCGGCGCCTCGTCGTCGGGCAGTGCCACCTCCAGCACCAGCACCCGCCCGCCGGGGTTCATCGCGCGGCGGACATTGCGCAGAATCCGCAGGGCGTCGCCGTCGTCCCAGTTGTGCAGGATGCTCGCCAGTAGATAGGCGTCCGCGCCCGCCGGAACCGAGGCGAAGAAGTCGCCGGCCACGACCTCGTACCGATCGGCCAGGCCCTCGGTGGCCAGCAGGTTCCTGGCCCGGGCCGCCACCTGGTCGAGATCGAAGAGGATGCCGCGCATGCCCGGATTGGCGTGCAGGACCGTGGCCATAATGTGGCCACTGCCCCCGGCGACGTCCACCATGGTCTCGATGCCCGCGAAGTCGTACCGCTTGACCAGGCCGTCCGTGAACGTGATCGCCCTGGTGGCCATGTAGTCGTCGAATATGCGGCCCACATCAGGATTTTTCGCCAGATGCTCGTACAACTTCCCGTACTTCGCGACGAATGCTGAGCTGCCCTGGCGCACCGTGTCCGGCAGCTTGCCCATCGCGTACCAGAAGCCTTCCTCGCCCAGCGCGCGGATCGAGGAACGGATCGAGCCGGGGACGTCGGAGCGGAGCGTGGTGCCCATGTCGGTCAGGCCGTAGATGTCGGCGCCGACTGTGTGGACGACCCCCATGCTCGCCAGCTCACGCAGGACCCGGCGGAGCGAGGGGGCGTGCGCCCCGCACCTCTTGGCCAGTTCATCGGTGTCGAGCGGGCCGTCCGCCAAATGGTCGGCGACGCCCAGCTCCGCCATGGTCAACAAAGCCGCGAATCGCGAAATTTCGGAAACAGATCTCCAGAGGAGGCTGTCAGAGTGTGGCATGTGTCCCTTCCAAAAGGTTCCAAGGGGTTCCAAGAGAGGTCATGGCGTCTGGGTGGCCTGCCTGTGCCATACCAGCACCCGGCGCTCCGCCACCACGAAAAGCGCGTTCACGATGAAGCCGAGCATCCCCAGCAGCGCGATCGTCGCCCACACCGCGGGTGTGTCGAAGCTGCGCTGTGCCGTCAGCAGCTGGTAGCCGATGCCGTCCGTGCTGCCGAACACCTCAGAGATCACCATGAGGATCAGCGCCAGCGACAGGCTCAGCCGCAGGCCCGCGAAGATCTTGGGTGAGGCGGCGGGGATGACGATCCGGCCCAGGCGCTGCGCCCTCGACAGCCCGAAGACGGTGGCGGTCTCGGTGTAGGTCCGGTCCACCGACCTGGCCCCGTCCATCGAGTTGAGCAGCACCGGCCAGATCACACCGGACACGATCACGGCAAGCTGTATCCGCAGGCCCGCCTGGAACAACACGATGAACAACGGCAGCAGCAACGGCGGCGGAATGGCGCGGCCGAACTCGATCAGCACGCTCACGTAGTCGGTCGCCACCCGCGAGCGCCCCAGGAGCACTCCCAGCACCACTCCGATGAGCGACGCCAGGATCCACCCGGAGAACATGCGTCCCAGGCTGGGCAGGATGTTGGCCAAGGCGTCGTCTGTGAGGAACAGCCGGGCGGCCGGGCCGGAGAACCACAGCTCGTACATGCGGGAGACGATCGTGGTGGGCGGCGGGAAGTCCGTGTCCTCGAGCCGCCGCGCGACGAGCTCCCAGAAGACGATGACGGCGAGGATCACCCAGGACCTGGCGAGCGACTTCACGACACCGCCCCCGTCCGCACCAGGCGCCAGCGGAACAGGCGGCGCTCCGCCGCCTGCAGCGCCACGTTGGCCAGCAGCCCGAACGCGCCGGCCCAGAACGTGGCCGCCATGATGAGGTCGGTCCTGTTCCCGCTTCCCGCCTGGACCACGAAGACCCCCAGGCCCGCGACGCCTCCGGCGAGCAGCTCGGCGCTGACGGCGATGATCAGCGCGATCCCGGCGGCGATCCGGATGCCGGTGGCGACGAAGGGCGCGGCACTGGGCAGGCTCACCCTGCCGAGCACGGCCAGCCTCCCGAATCCGAAGCTGCGCAGGGACTCCTTGGCCAGCGGGTCGACGTCGTGCATGCCGTACAACGTGTTGATCAGTATCGGCCAGACGGACGCGTAGACGATGACGGAGACCTTCATCAGCTCGTCCTCCGGGATCAGCAGGATCGCCAGCGGAATGATCGCGACAGAGGGGATGGGTCGCAGGAACTCCAGCAGCGGCCGGAGGGCGCGCTCCATCGGGGTCAGCGCGCCGAGCAGGACGCCCGCCGGGACGGCCACCGCCACCGCGACCAGCAGGCCGAGCGCCCAGTTCGTGAGCGTCGTGAGCGCTCCCGTCAGGAAGTCTCGGTCGGCCAGGAGGAGCACCGCCTCGTACAGGATGGCCGAAGGCGGCGGGAAGACCAGGTCGCGGCTCAGCCCGAACCGGATGACCAGCTCGCCGACGGCGAGAAAGCCCGCGGCGCCCACGACGCCGCGGAGCAGTTGTGCACGGGTCATCCGCTCGACGGTGCCGCGATGATCGACTTCACGTCGAAAGCACTGGTGAGGTACTTGTAGTCGAGCATGAGATCGGCCACTTTCTGCAGTCGGGTGGCGCTCAGCTCGCTCGGAAAAGTGCCCAGCGTGATGACCGAGGCGGTCTTCGCGTCGATCTTCGTGTACGTGGGCAGTATCGCTTCGATCTCCTTGCGGTTACTCGACGCGAGACTCTGAGCCTTGCCGATCGCCCGTTGGAAGGCGGCCAGCGTCTTCGGGTTCTTCTTCGCCCACTCGTCGGTGGCCATCCAGCCCGCGATCGGCAGGTCCTCGGTCTCGCCCGTCATGGTGTCGGCCAGCTTGCGGAAGCCCAGCTTGCTCTGGTTGGCGGTGATGAACGGCTCGGTGATCCAGCAGGCGTCAGCCTGCCCGCTGGTAATCGCGTTGCCCATGTCGGGGAACGGCTTCTCGGCGAACTTGACGTCGTTCTCGGTAAGTCCCGCCACCTTGAGTTGCGTAGTCACAGCCAGCGTGGCGATGTTCCGGAGATTGTTGACCAGGACGGTCTTTCCCTTGAGGTCAGCGACCGTTTTGATCGGTGAATCCTTCGGAACCATGATGTTGAAGGTGTTCGGACCGGCCTGGTACGCGTCCGCGACCAGCTTGAGCTTCTCACCCTTACTGACGGCCAGGAAGGTCGAGGCGTAGTTGGTTTGAGAGATGTCCAGTGCGCCGCTCTTGACCTGCGGAATCGCCGCCGCTCCGCCAGTGATGGTGACCGGCTGGACCGTCAGGCCCTCTTCCTTGAAAAAGCCCTTGGCGTTGGCGATATAGAGCGACACAGCGTCAGGAATCGGTAGCGCACCGACCTTGATGGTGGTCTTCTCCAAGCCGTTGCTGTTGGCCGACGCGCCAGGAGAGTCGCTGTTCCCACCACAGGCGGTAAGGGTGAGAGCGACTGCGGCGCCGAGAAAAAGGGCGCGACAGCGCAGTGTGCGGGTCATCGGGGGGTCTCCTACCAGGGGAAGCAGCGTCTGGCGATCCGACATCGAGAACGCCGAGCGTGAAGCGTAGCGGAGGGAAGATCAAACCTGAAGCGCCATGCCACGCATATCCAAATATTTCAATGAAACGCAATATATGTGGAGATATAGACTCTATGTACTTAGAGTACTATTGATGATCACATGCCCGGATTGGCATGATTTTTCAGATATATGCACTGTAATGTAAAATATGATTAAAGTATCAACAAAAAAATATCGCGTTGGACCCGTTGAAACTTCCGAGGAGTTGGCTAACCTCTCGACTTCGTGATCAACTTGCCTGCACTAACTCGACAGTGTGACGAATTCCGTGACGAATTCCCTGTAGCAGGCCACGCGAGAGGTTGCCACCAGTGAGGACAACGACGACCAAACACGGACGCGTCGGGGCCCCCGCTCTGCCGGGACATTCAGTAGCGAATTCGAAGTCAACCGACTCGGCGCCCGCCCGCGGTAGCGCAATGGCCTTGCGCAATTGGCGGGTGCGAACCCGCCTCATTTCTCTCATTGCCATTCCCACCCTGGTAGCCGTTATGCTGGGCGGGCTACGCGTCGCCACCTCGATCAGCAGCGCACAGCAGTATCAGCACATCAGCAACGTGAGTTCCCTCGTCGCGCAACTCGGCGAGCTGTCCCGCGAGATGGCCCTCGAACGTGACCTCTCGGCGCAGTTCGTCGCCTCCAACAGGGCATCGGCCGAGAAGGAGCAGCTCGCGGCCCAGCAGGGGATCGTGAACGCCAGCGTGGCGCGCACGAACGCGGCCGCCGCGACGGCCGAGGACTCGCTGTCCGATCTCGGCCGCAGGAAGCTGGCCACCATACGCACCAGGCTGACCCAGCTCGCCTCGCTGCGAGCCACCGTGGCCGGCACACTGCTGCCGCCGCTCCCGACGATGGAGAAGTATTCCGAGGCCATCGCCGAGATGCTGCAACTCTACGACGAGGTCACACAGGGCTCGACAGACGAGCAGCTCATCTCCACGACCGCGGCCCTGCGAGCCATCGCCCGCTATGAGGAGGAGACCTCCAAACTGCGAGGCCTGCTGATGATCGCGCTGGTCAGAGGGTCGTTCGAAGAACCCGAGTACAAAGCGTTCCTCGATGCCCGCTCCAGGCGTGAGAGCGAACGCACCTCGTTCCGCACCGTGGCCACCGTCGCCCAGCGGCAGTTCTTCGACAACACGGTCGCCAGCGTGAAGGTCGGCCGGGGCGAGTTCTACATGAACAGGGCCGTGTTCCTCACCAACACGGGCCTGTCCCTGCGGCGGCTCGACACCTCGACCACCGACGACGTCGCCCGCTGGTTCGAGTCCATCAGCGACACCGTCGACAGCGCGCACACCGTGCAGAAGGCGATGTCGCAGCAGGTCGCCACCATCAGCGCCGACGTCCAGGGCAACGACCAGTACGTGGCCGGGCTCAACATCGCCCTCGTCATCACCCTGATCATCCTGGTCCTCGCCGTCACCGCCGTCATGGCCCGCTCGCTCGTCCGGCCGCTCAGGCGGTTGCGCGGAGACGCGCTCAAGGTCGCCGGCCAAACGCTGCCTGAGCTCGTTCGGCAGCTCCGCACCAGCGAGGTCAGCGCGGACGATGCCCAGGTGCCGCCGATCGCCATCTCGTCGACGGACGAGATCGGTGAAGTCGCGCGGGCGTTCGACGAGGTACACCGGGAAGCCGTCCGGCTGGCCGGTGAGGAGTCCCGACTCCGAAGCAACGTCAACGCGATGTTCGTCAACCTCTCGCGCAGAAGCCAGACGCTGGTCGAGCGGCAGATCACCCTCATCGACGGGCTGGAGCAGGGCGAGCAGGACGAGAGCCGGTTGGCGAACCTGTTCAAGCTGGACCACCTGGCCACCCGCATGCGCCGTAACAGCGAGAACCTGCTGGTCCTCGCCGGTCAGGACCCGCCGCGCCGCTGGAGCCAGCCGGTCAAGCTGGTCGACGTGGCCCGCGCCTCGCTGTCGGAGGTCGAGAACTACGAGCGGGTCGTCCTGCAGGTGCCCGACGGCGTTGCCGTCGCCGGTCAGGCCGTCAACGACGTCATCCACCTGCTGGCCGAGCTGGTGGAGAACGCGCTGTCGTTCTCGCCTCGCGAGACTCGCGTGACGGTCTCCGGCAGCCGCATTGACGGAGGCGGCGTGATGGTGTCGATCACCGACTCCGGCATCGGCATGACCCAGGACGAACTGACCCAGGCCAACGACCGCCTTACCAACGCGCCCATCGTGGACGTCTCGGTGTCGCGCCGCATGGGCCTGTTCGTGGTCGCCAGGCTGGCGCACCGGCACGGCATCCGCGTACAGCTGCGCCCGCACGGCTCCGGCGGTCTCACCGCCATGGTGCTGATTCCGGAGGCGCTGCTGGGCATGCCTTCGCCCGCCTACGCCGGCATGCCCGTCGGGGGCCGCGAGGAGGCCTACTCCACGCCGCCGCCGTTGCCGGCGGCCACGTACCAGATGGGCCCGGGACACCCGTCGTATCCCTCCAATCCTCCGGGCTCGGCAGGCGCCTGGCCCTCGCCGCCCCCGCGGCCTGCCGAGACCGGTCGGCCGGCCGTGCCGCGCGCGAGCTTCGGCTCCTACGACACCGGCGACATCTGGACGCCGTCGAGAACGCCGGTCGGCTGGTCCGGCGATAACGACCCGCCGAAATGGCCCACTGGCGACCAGCCGCCGAGCAGGAGCCTCGGCGACCGCGTGGACGGCCCGGCGCGGGCCGGATACGACTTCCCCGAGACCGAGTCGGCCGCCACCGGCCCGATCCCGGCCGTGCGGCCGGCCTCCGGGGGTGATGAGTACCTGCCGATCTACGAGTCGATCGAGTCGGCCTGGTTCGAGCGTGGTGAAAGCGGCGCGAACTGGAGTTCCGCCCAGGCGGATGCCGGCTGGCACGCCGCGGCGGCCGCGGTCGAGCCGGTACGTGACGGCGCGACGGCCGCCGGGTTGCCCAGACGGGTGCCCAAGGCCAACCTCGTGCCGGGTTCGGCCGGCGCGTCCACCGCGCCGAAGGACGTCCCGCCGGCGCCGCCGATCTCACCCGACCGGGCGCGCAACCGCCTGGCGAGTTTCCAGAAGGGCCTCCGGGCCGCGCGCGAGGACATCAGTCAGGGCAGGGCCCCTTCTACTGGCCCCGTGAATATGGAACGCCCAATGAACAGGGAACTGGGTGCATGAACGACCTGACTTACGTGGGGCATGGGCTCGACTGGCTGGTCACTGAATTCGTCAGCACCGTCCCAGGCGTCGCCCACGCGATCGTCGTCTCATCCGATGGACTGCCCCTCGCGGTCTCGGCGGCCTTTCCCGCCGACCGGGCCGAGCAACTGGCCACGATCGCCGCGGGGCTGGTGAGTTTGACGCTGGGAGCGGCCAGGGTCTTCGAGGCCGGCACCGTCACCCAGTCCGTGGTGGAGATGCAGCATGGGCTGCTGCTGACGATGTCGATCAGGGACGGCTCATGCCTGGCCGTTCTCGTCGCGCCTGACTGCGACATGGCGCTCGTGGCGTACCACATGACGCTCATGGTGGAACGGGCCGGCCAGGTGCTGACCCCCGCCGTACGCGCACACCTACGTACCAGCCTGACCAGGTGATTTCCGAAACTTTCAAGAATCCGAGCCTGGGTTAAGCAGATTCCCCAGGTCACTCGAATGCCGGGTATGGCGGCCCACTTGGGTCCTTGTCTCTCGAAAAGTTTTTAAGAATACTCCGAATATTTCGGGGTCACATCGAGAGAGGGGCAGCGGATGAGGATGACCACCAGAGTGCTCGGCGCCTTGATCGCCGCCGCGATGTTCGTCATCGCGTGGCTGACCATGGCGCCGCCGGCCTCGCCGGCCTCGCTCACCGAGGTGACCAACTTCGGCACCAACCCCAGCGGGCTGCGGATGTACGTGTACGTACCGAACAACGTCGCGGCCCGGCCGCCGATCCTGGTGGCCGTGCACTACTGCACGGGCTCCGGCCCGGCCTTCTACTCCGGGACCGAGTTCGCCTCGCTGGCGGACAGGTACGGATTCATCGTCATCTACCCCTCCGCCACCAGGAGCGGATCCTGCTTCGACGTCTCCTCGCCACAGGCGCTCAAGCACGACGGCGGCAGCGACCCGGTGGGGATCGTGTCCATGGTCAAGTATGTCGAGCAGCACAACAACGGCGACGCCTCCCGGGTCTACGTGACCGGCGCGTCCTCGGGCGGCATGATGACGAACGTGCTGCTGGGCGACTATCCCGACGTCTTCAAGGCCGGGGCGGCGTTCATGGGCGTGCCGTTCGGCTGCTTCGCCACCACCGACGGCTCCAGCTGGAACAGCGCCTGCGCCAACGGCACCATCATCAAGACCCCGCAGCAGTGGGGCGACCTCGTACGCGGCGCCTTCCCCGGCTACACCGGGGCGCGTCCGCGCATGCAACTGTGGCACGGCACCGAGGACGCCACGCTCCGCTACCCGAACTTCCAGGAAGAGATCAAGCAGTGGACCGACGTCCACGGCCTCAGCCAGACGCCCACGTTCACCGACCACCCGCAGGCGTCCTGGACCCGGACCCGTTACGGCGGCACCGGCACCATGGTCGCCGTCGAGGGCGTCAGCATCCAAGGGATCGGGCACAGCCTTCCGCAGGGCGGCATGGCCGCCGGGGTCATCCAGTTCTTCGGCCTGGACGGCGGGTCCACCGGCCCTTCGCCGACACCCACCCCGACACCCACCCCGACTCCCACGCCGACGCCCGGCGGACCCTGCGGCGTCACCTACACCATGAACAGCTGGAACACCGGATTCACCGCATCCGTCACCATCACCAACACCAGCGCGTCCCCGATCAACACCTGGGCCCTGACCTTCACCCTCCCCGGCGGGCAGACGGTCACCTCCGCCTGGAACGCCACCGTCTCCCCCTCCAGCGGTCAGGTCACGGCCAGGAACGTCAGCTACAACGCCACCATCGCGCCCGGAGCCTCCACCAACTTCGGCTTCCAGGCCACCCACACCGGTAATACCGGCAAACCCACCTCCTTCACCTTGGGCGGCACGACCTGCACCATCGCCTGACCAGGTGGCTCCGGGCGGCGGCCCGCCCGCCGCCCGGATTTAGAGCATCGACAGAAGTGCTAGCGATGCTAGAGTTGTCGGCATGTCGATTCAGGAGCGCAAGGAACGCGAGCGGGCGGAGCGGGAACGGTTGATCATCACAGCGGCCCGGACGCTGGCCGAGGCCGAGGGCTGGGAGGCGGTGACGACGCGCCGCCTGGCCGAACAGGTCGAATACAGCCAGCCGGTGCTCTACAGCCACTTCAAGGGCAAGGACGCCATCATGGCGGCGGTCGCGGTGGAGGGCTGCGCCGACCTGGCCGTCGACCTGCGCGCGGCCCGTACTTCGACAGACGACCCCCGGCAGGCCCTCGCCGCCGTCGGCGCCGCCTACGCGGACTTCGCCGAACGGCGGCCCGCACTGTACGACGTGATCTTCAATCTGGCCGTCGACCTGCCCTTCGCCACCCCCGAGGCACCGGCTCCCCTGCAGGCGGCCTTCGGCGAGCTGAGCCAGGCGCTGGAATCGCAGGTCGGCGACGACGACCTCGGCCTGCTCACCGAAACCTTCTGGAGCGGCCTGCACGGGCTGGTGACGCTCATGCGCGGCGGCAGGCTCCCCCGCGAGTTCCACGACCAGCGGCTGGCCATCCTGGTCGACCGTTTCTCCCACCGCCCCTGACCCAGCTTCAGGCCGGGCAGTGGGGAGCGCAGAGCAGGAAGATGGGCGCCCCGCTGTGCACCAGCAGCGACTCGGCGTCCTGGTTGGCGTTCAGCGGCGCCCACAGCGTCAGGACGGCCAGGGCGGCGAGCACGGCCACGAGCACGGGCCGGCGCCGTGGCCGGGGGCTGAGCAGGGAGCGCACTCGCTCGGGTACGTCCGACGAGTGGTAGCCCATCGCCGGGGCCGCGGGAGAAGACGATGCGGCCAGCGAGGCGAGGGCGGCGCGAGCCAGCGCCCGGGCGGCGAGCGCGCGATCACCGACGGCGCTCGCGGCTTCTTCGTCGGCCCAGCGTTCGGTGGCGTAGCCGACGGCCCGGGGAAGGCGATACAGGAGGGGATTGACCGCGGCGGCCGCGTCGGCGAGCGCCCGGCACAGGTGGTGGCGGTGGGCCAGGTGGGCGTTCTCATGGGCCAGCAGGACGTGTCGCTCGTCCGGGCTCAGGGCGTTCAGCATGCCGGTGGAGACCACCACCCGCCCGCCACGCCGGGCGGGCAGGGCGAACGCCTCGGGGCGGACCTCGTCGATCACGACCAGGTCGCCCGGTCCGCCGTCCAACTCGTCGGCGACACGGCGGACCTCGGCCATGGCCCGGCGATGCCGGAAGATGGTGCGGGTCAGCCGGATCGCGGCGACACCTAGAGCGAGCGCCGCGCCCAAGGCGACCGGGGTGGGCACGGGATCGGCGTCGTCCCAGGACTGCAGGGACCAACCGCCGAGCCAGGCCACCAGCCGGATCTGGGCCAGCAGGGTCCAGGTGAGCAGCGCGAGCGCGTACGCGGTGCTGACCGCCGATACCAGCGCGGCGGCCACCAGGGCACGGCCGGCGGTGGACGGTGGCAGCCAGCGCGCCAGCGGCGCGGCGACCAGGCCGAGCAGCAGCGAGATGAGCAGCGGCAGGTAGACGTCGACGCGCATGTCAGGTGCCGCCGCTCTCGCGCAGGAGCCGCTGCAGCAACGCCTCGTCCTGCTCGGACAGCTCCCCGACGAACTGGGCCAGCACCCGAGCCCGGTCCTGGCCCTCACCGAGCAGGCTGCGCATCTGCGCCGCCCGCCGGGCTGCCTCGTCGCGCTGGATGGAGTAGGCGTAGGCGCGGCCGGTGCGGACCCGGCTGACGGCGCCCTTGTCGTGCAGGCGGCTGAGCACCGTCATGACCGTGGTGTAGGCCAGCGGGGATGCGAGCCGCTGGGCCACCTCACCGGGGGTCAGCGGACCAGGGGTGCCGGCCAGGATGGCCAGCACCTCACTCTCCAGGCCGCCCCGGTCCCGGCGTTGGCGCGATGGTGAGGTCATAAGCGCTCACTCTCTACTTACAGCTTGTGTAGCAGGGTAGCTGTAGTGCCTGGGCGATTCACCCCCTTCAACTACTACAAACTATGTAGTAGAAAGGTAGGGGGGTTCTGACATGTCCTTCTCGTGACGATCATCCAGGTAGGGGGCGGCTGAGGTGTACGAGCGATCGCGAAATTGGCTGCTGGGGTCGGGGGCACGCTGGGTGCGATGGACGGCCTTGTGGCTGCTCCGGCTGGCGGACCTGCGGCGGGCCCGCACGGCACCCGCGCCCGATGCCGGCACGGTGCGCATCCTGTTGTTCCACGCGTACGGCATGGGTGGCACCATCCGCACGGTGCTCAACCTCGCCGGATACCTGGCGCGCGACCACGACGTCGAGATCGTCAGCCTGATCCGCGAGCGGAACCAGCCGTTCTTCCCGCTCCCCGCCGGTGTGCGGATCTCGGTTCTCGATGACCGTACGCGCGACAAAGGCAGGCTGCGCCGATGGCTGTCGCGGCTGCCCAGCGTACTGGTGCCCCCGACCGAGCCCTCCTACCGGCGCTGCTCGCTGCTGACCGATCTGGTGCTGCTGCGCTACCTGCGCTCGCTGCGCGGCGGGGTGCTGATCACCACCAGGCCGAGCCTCAACCTGTTCGCCGCCGGTTTCGCGCCGCCCGGGGTCATCACCATCGGCCAGGAACACCGCAACCTGGCCGCGCACAAGCCCGAGCTGCGCAAGGTCATCAAGCGCCGGTACGGCAAGCTGGACGCGCTGGTCACACTGACCCGTGCCGATCTGGAGCGCTACACCAGGGCGGTGCCCCAGCTCCATCTGACCTGCATCCCCAATGCCCTGCCACCCCTGGGCGGCGGCGACGCCTCGCTGGACGGCACGACCGCCGTCGCGGTGGGGCGGCTGGATCGGGTCAAGGGCTTCGACCTGCTCCTGGCGGCCTGGCGGCTGGTCGGCGAGCGGCACCCGGAGTGGACGCTGCGCGTCTACGGGTCGGGGCCGTGGCGCGAGCGGCTGAGGGCCCAGATCGAGGAGTCGGGGCTGGACGGACGCGCCTTCCTCATGGGGCGTACCGATCAGGTCGGAGAGGAGCTGGCGAATGCGGGGATGTTCCTGCTCAGCTCACGTTCCGAGGGGATGCCGATGGCGTTGATCGAGGCGATGAGCAAGGGTCTGCCCGCCGTCGCCTTCGACTGCCCCACCGGTCCGGCCGAGGTCATCACCGACGGTCTCGACGGCCGCCTGGTCGAGCCGGGCGACGTCGGCGCCTTCGCCGAGACGATCTGCGAGCTCATCGAGAACGAGGACCTGCGCCGCAAGTTCGGCGCCGCCGCGAAGCGCACCGCCAGGGCCTATGACCTGCGGGAGATCGGCGCCCGCTGGGACAGCCTGCTGGCCGAGATCACGGAGCCTCGGCGGCCGTCCCGGCCCGGGACGGCCGTGGAGATCACGGAGCGGCCCGCGCATACTGGGCCACGCCGTCGCCGAACGACCAGTCGAGCGGCTCGTTCTCGGTGACCGTGACGAACACGTTCCGCGGCTCGGTCCCCGCGTAGTCCTGGGCGAGCTCGGCGATCCTGCGGTAGAGAGCCTGCTTCTGGTCCGCGGTGCGGCCGGAGCGCATCGTGATGGCCACGAACACGAGGTCGTCGTCCCGGTGGATGCCGAGGTAGTTGTCGTCGTAGCTGACCATCCGCCGCGTTCCGTCATGGCCGGTGATCACCTGGAACCTGTCGTCCGGCGGGATGCCGATGGCGTCGACCAGGGCATCGTGCACGGCCCGGCCCAGGGCCGCCAGCCGCTTCTCGTCTGCACGAACCGCATCAATGCGTACAAATGGCATTACTTCTTCCTTTCAACGATCCGGTTCAGTGGGCAGCGAGCAGGCCGAGCGCGCCGTCAACGGCCTGCGCGTAGACGTCCGCGTCGCCGGCCGCGCGGGCCAGCACATACGCGCCCTGCAGCACCGCGACGAGCGCGGTGGCGGTGGCCGCCGGGTCGAGCGCGGTGGCCAGCTCACCGGCCGCCCGCGCTTCGGTGAGGACCCCGGCGAGCCGGTCGCGCAGCCACGCGAAGGTCTCCTCGATCGGCCGGCGCAACGTGGGATCGGCCATGACGTCCGAGTCCTGGGTGAGCCGGCCCACCGGGCAGCCCCGGAGAGCCTCGCGCTCCCGGCGCAGGTAGGTGGCGATCCGCTGGACCGGTGTGCCCGAGCCGCCGAGCTCCGCCTCAGCGCGATCCCGCAGCTCCTCGGCGCTACGGGTGATCGCGGCCAGCGCCAGGTCGGACTTCCCGCGGAAGTGGTGGTACATGCTGCCCTGGCCGGCCCCGGATCGCCGCTGGATCGCCTTCGGCGAGGTGCCTACGTAGCCGCACTCCCACAGCAGCTCCCGGGTGCTCTCGATCAGCCGTTCCCTCGTGTCCACGGCACTGACCGTACATACTAGTAGGTACAGAACGCAAGACCAAAGCTCGGTCAGTGCTTGGGATCGCGCGCCAGCCCGAGCTTCCCGGCCACTTGGTCCAGCCGGTAGTACAGCCGCGGCGGGATGTGCGGGAGCAGCACCGAGTGCCGCTGGCCGAGCAGCGCGAACAGCTGCCAAGGCGGCAGGTTGATGTAGCGGGGCAGGCTCTCGTACCACCGCGCGCTGTAGCGGGCCGCCCGCTGGGTGGCCCGGATGACCGCCCGGCGTTCCCGCTCGTAGCGGGCGAGGGCGGGCTTGAGCGCCGTCTCCTCGTGCAGCGCGTTGACCAGGAATGCGGCGTCCCCCAGCGCGAGGGCGGTGCCCGCGCCGATGGAGTAGTGCGTGGTGTGCGCGGCGTCCCCGACCAGGACGAGGTTGCCGTGGTACCACTTCCGGTTGGTCAGTGTGCGGAAGTTCAGCCAGTGCGCCCGGCCGTCGGGGTGCGCCCGGCCGATCAGGGGGTGCCCGTCCAGGATTTGGGCGAAGAGCTTCTCCAGGAGGGCCAGGCCGTCGGCCTCGTTCGCCTGGTCGAGCCCGAGTCCCCGCCAGGTCTCAGGGGCGCATTCGATGACGCAGGTGCTGTGGTCCTTGCCGAATCCGTAGCCGTAGTACCAGATCCAGCCGTGCTCGGTCTCCACGAAGGCGAAGGTGAACGATTCGAAGATCTTGGTGGTGCCGAGCCAGATGTAGACGTTCCGGCCGACCGCGACCTGGGTCCCGAAATGGTCGGAGTGGCGCTCGCGCAGCACGCTGTTGACCCCGTCACCGGCGACGACGAGGTCGGCGTCGGCCAGTTCCTCCTCCTCGGCGATCTCGCGCTCGTACTCGATGCGCACACCGAGGGAGCGGGCCCGCTCGGTGAGGATGTCGAGCAACCGATGCCGGCCGATGCCGAAACCCTCGTCCCCGTGATCCACCGTCACCGTGGCGCGGTCGCAAACGTGCATGACCCAGCCGTCCCAGCGGACCGAGCTCTCGCTGATGGCACGCGCGGACTCGGGGTCGACGCCGTGGAGACTGTGGAGCAGTTCGTAGATATATGTCACGCCCCAGCCATAGGTCGACCCGGCCGGATTTCGCTCATAGACGGTGATGTCGTGGGACGGGTCCACCCGCTTCATCAGGATCGAGAAGTACAGGCTGGCGGGCCCTCCGCCGACGCAGGCGACCTTCACGCTAACTCCCCATAACTACGCAACGTCATCAACTCATCTCATAGCGTAGCAATGAGGTATGTATTCCTGCGGTCTCCTCCGGCTGAACCACCAGTCACAAAATGCCCAATAATCGGCACAGCTCCCACCTCCTCAGGGTGGCCAAGTGCGTTCCCGTGCAGGTGGGACAATGGGGGTGTTCATTCCGTGCTCCCCCCTTGGCGACAATTTCAGGAAGGGGGCGGCCATGGCGACCATCGCTCATCACCCGGCGACAGAAGCGGCGCCCGGCGCCCTGCGGCTCGGCGCGGCGCTCATGGCACTGGCCGGCCTGACATTCATGGGTTACGCGGTGATCTTCTTCATCCGCAACTTCACCGGCGGGTTCCTGGAGCTCGGCATCGGTCCGCACGAGGTCGATGTCAGCCGGGCGCAGGTCCAGTCGTTCAGTCCCGACCTGTTCAGGTACATCGCGCACCTGCACATCGCGCTGTCAGGGTTCCTCGCCTCGACCGGGCTGGCCACCGCGGCACTCGCCTGGTTCGGGGTCAGGCACGGGCTCTGGTGGGCGTACGTGACGTCGATCGTGGTCCCAGTGCTGGGCCTGGTCGTCGCCCTGCCCGCGCACTACCCGTACCATTTCGCCACTCTCGGCCACCTCGGGCTCATCTACCTGGCCACCGCGATATTCGCCGTAGGCGCACTGGTGGCGCTGAAACCGATGCTGCACGCGCGGCACACCTGATCGCGTCAGGCGAACCAGGAGCGGCTGTCTCCACATCCGCTCCTGGCGCGTGATCGTCAGGCGGACGGAGAGACATGGTGACCTTGCGGCACGAGTTGTCCGTACGGACACGGATGACGCTGCTGGCCGGTGCCGTCATGGCGGCGTTGTGCGTGGTCTTCTGCGTGTTCATCCTGCTGGCCGCCCACGACCGCGCCATGGACGACCGGACCGACGTGATCCTCCAGTCCGAGCTGCACGTGGCCCGGCACATCTCGCGCGACCAGCTCCCTTCCCTGCTCCCCGACCATGGAATCGCCGCTCTCCAGGTGGTGGACGCCCACGGCAAGCTCGTGGCGGCGAACCTGCGGATGCTCGGCCAACCACGCATGGCCTCCTTCGCCCCACCGGATGACAACCTGATCAAGGACCGGATCGTCTGCACCGTGCCGAGCTTCGGGGACACGTGCATGATCGTCGTGGCCATACGGGTCGCCGGGGCCGGAGGCGACTGGATCGTCTACGGCGCCGATTTCGTCATCCCCGGGTACATCGATCGCTCGGTCGTCATCACCCTGCTCGTCGGGTCCGCGCTGCTGATCAGTGCCACGGCGATCGGCGCCTACCGTACCGTCAGCAAGACCCTCGACCCCGTCGACGACATCGTCGCCGAGCTGGCCGAGATCACCTCGACCGACCTCGGCCGCCGGGTGCCCGTGCCCGACCACCACGACGAGATCCGGAAGCTGGCCGAGACCGCGAACCTGACCTTGGAGCGGCTGGAGGCGGCGGTCGAGCAGCAGCGGCGCTTCGCCTCCGACGCCTCGCACGACCTGCGCAGTCCCATCACCGCCATACGCACCCAGGTGGAAGCGGCCATGCTGCACCCGGACGAGGCGGACTGGCCCGCGATGGCGCAAGCCCTGCTGGCCAGCCTCGACCGGCTGGAGGCGATCGTCGTCGACCTGCTGGTGCTGGCCCGGCTCGACGCCGGCGCCCACTGCGACGGCGACCGCGTGGACCTGCGCGAGCTGGTCAAGTCCGAGCTCGAACGCCGGGCCCCCAAAGCACGCGTCGTGACCGACCTCGGGCCCGACGCGGTCGTGAACGGAGACCGGCTCCAGCTCGGCCGCCTGCTCACCAACCTCCTGGACAACGCCGCGCGGCACGCCGACTCCACCGTGGCGATCTCGGTCCGCCGCAAGGGTGACGATGCGGTGCTCGAGGTGAACGACGACGGCCCCGGCATCTCCCCTGACCAGCGGGAATTCGTCTTCCAGCGCTTCACCCGGCTGGATGCCGCCCGAAGCAAGGACATGGGGGGTACGGGACTCGGCCTGGCGATCGCCAGGGAGATCGCCGAGCGTCACGGCGGGTCGCTGACCATCGAGGATTCGGAGAAGGGCGCGCGATTCGTGCTGAAAATCCCTGTCGCCCCTGCCGACCCAGCACGTTGAGAAGGGTTGACAGAGCCAGTCATCGGGATAGATCTTCTCATTCATCAGATGAATTGCCTCATCAGTCCCCCCAGTGGAGGCACTATGTCGGAAAATCCATCCTCGCGACGAACATTCCTCGGAGGTCTTGCCTTAGGCGGAGCCGCTGCCGTGGTCGCCACCTCCCCCACCGCGTGGGCGCAGGCCGTACCGGAGAAGACGGACGCGTACGGGGACGTCCTGCGTGACGCCGCCATGATCTGGAAGCGGCTGCCCAGCGGCTGGCAGAACGGGCCGTTCCTGGGCAACGGGTTTCTCGGCGTGCACGTCTACAACAAGGGCGGTGAGGGGAACGTCCTGCGGTTCATGCTCAGCCACTCCCTCGTGCAGGACCAGCGAGGGCAGTGGGAGGCGGCGATCGGCTACTCGCGGCTGCCCATCGGCTATCTGACGCTGACCTTCGCCGGGACCGTCACCGCGGTGGACTGGCGGCTGGACCTCGAACGCGCCGAGCTCACCGGGACCGTGACGACCACCCAGGGCGGCGTCCGGTTCAGCGCGCTCGTGCTCAACCAGCGCGGCGTGCTGCTGGTGTCCATGACGCCGACCCCGGGAGAGGAGGCGGCGGCGTGGGGCTTCACGCCCCTGCCCTCCCATACGACCAGGACGATCCGGCTCCCGCCCGAGTACACCGGCAATCCCGAACCGGTGGTCGCCGAGGGGCACGTCGAGCAGCCCATGCACGCCGGAGGCGGGTACACGACGGCTTGGCGCGAGGTCCGGCACGGCACCGGGCGGGTGTTCGCGGCCACGATCGCCTATGGATACCCGGACTCGACCGGGGTCGAGGAGGCCGTACGGACCGTGCGCCAGGTGCTCGACGGGAACCCGGAGGCGCAGGTCGTGGCCCACCGGCTCTGGTGGCAGCGGTTCTACCGGCGCAGCCTGCTGTCGGTCCCGGACAAGCGGCTGCAGCGGTTCTACTGGATCCAGCTCTACAAGATGGCCTCGGCCACCAGGGACGGCGCGCCCGTGGTGACCGAGTGGGGGCCGTGGTTCCCCGAGGCGGGCAACAGCTGGACCAACATCTGGTGGAACCTGAACGTCCAGGTCAGCTATCCGATGATCAACGGCTCGAACCACCCGGAGCTGGACGCGGTGACCACAACGTTCCGGAAATATCGCGAAAATCTGGAGCTTAATGTGAATCCGAGTTATCGCGATGGGAAGTCGTACGCACTGTGCCATCCGGGCGATCGCATGCTCAGGCCCGGCCCGCGATACGTCGGCGTGCCCGGCGTGAGTCCCAACGACCACACCGGCAACCTCACCTGGGGCATGCACAACGTCTGGCTCGCCTACCGCCACTCCATGGACGACGGCGTGCTGCGCGACGTGCTCCACCCGATCCTCACCGGCGCGATCACGTACTACGAGCGC
Source organism: Nonomuraea sp. NPDC049028 (assembly GCF_043197735.1). Classification (NCBI taxonomy): domain Bacteria; kingdom Bacillati; phylum Actinomycetota; class Actinomycetes; order Streptosporangiales; family Streptosporangiaceae; genus Nonomuraea; species Nonomuraea sp. NPDC049028. The sequence continues at coordinate 235,079 of NZ_JBICTR010000002.1, read as the reverse complement.
TTCCTGGTCGAGGGCGCCGACGGGCGGCTGCACCTGCCCGAGACCCGCTCACCCGAGTACGCCAACGCCTCCGACGCCACCTACGACCTCTCGCTCATCCGCTGGGGCTGTCGCACCCTCCTCGACAGCGCCGAGCGGCTACGCCTCGACGACCCGCGCAAGTCCCGCTGGCAGGAGATCCTCGCGCGGCTGGTGCCGTACCACCAGAACGAGGACGGGGTGATGATCGGCGCGGACGTGCCGCTGGCCGAGTCGCACCGCCACTACTCGCACCTGCTCTGGATGTATCCGCTGCAGGAGTCGCTCGACCGGCGCAGCTTCGAGCACTGGGCCGGCATGCGCGAGCGGTGGCACGGCTACAGCTTCGCGGCGGCCTCCTCGATGGAGACGCTGTTCGGCAACCCGGAGGAGGCGCTGGCCCAGCTGCGCTTCTTCATCGACGGCAACGTCGTGGACAACTGCGCGATCACCCCGAACACCATGTACAGGGAGGGCGCCAACTTCGCCATCGAGAGCCCGCTGGCCGCCGCCCAGTCGATGCTCGACATGCTGATCCAGAGCCATGGCGGGGTGGTCAAGGTGTTCCCCGCGGTCTCCGCCACCTGGGCCGACGTGTCGGTCGAGCGGCTGCGTACGCAGGGCGCGTTCCTGGTGGACGCCTCGCGGAGCCAGGGGCGTACGGACTGGATCAGGGTCCACAGCGAGGCGGGCGAGCCGCTGCGGCTCCGGCACGGCATCGAGGGCCCGGTCGAGGTCCGCGACGAGCACGGCAGACCGCTCCCCCACCGCGGTACGGACACGCTCGAGATCCCGCTGCGCAGAGGCAGGACGGCCGTCATCAGCCGGCCAGGTCAGCACCCTTCTCGGCCGCGCGATGTCCCGGGCGATGACAGCGCGCCCGCGTGGGGACTGCCCTAGCGGCTGCCAGATCGAAGACCGTCGACGGACTCCGGTGAGTCCGTCTGCGGTCTTGCGTGTGTTCGGCCCGGGCTTGGACCGGAGAGCGATGTAAAACTTTCTAGACATGAAGTCAAAGATTTGCTACTTTCGAGATGTCAAAGATTCTGTACATCAGGGAGCTGTCATGACACTCGAAGAGAGACGGGCGTGGATCCGGCTGATCGTCTCCGTCGCCGCGTACGGCGGGTACGCGTTCGTGGTCTTAGGCCGGACCGGCGAGCGCCCGCTGGCCGAAGTGCCCTATGGCGCGGCGCTGCTGTGGAGCGTGGCAGCGGCCATCCTCGGCACGATCGCGCTCGAGATCGTGGTCGCCGCGGCCAGGCCGGCGTCCCTGGTCAAGGACGAGAGGGACCGGGAGATCGGGCGGCTGGGCGACCACGTCGGCCAGGCGTTCGTGGTGATCGGCGCGGTCGCGGCGATGCTCATGGCGATCGCCGACTGGGACCGCTTCTGGATCGCCAACGTGATCTACGTGTGCTTCGCCCTGTCGTCGGTCCTCGGCAATGTCGCCAAGGTCATCGTCTACCGCAGGAGCCTGCCTCAATGGTGAAACCGACCCGTGTGACCAACCGCATCCGTGCCCTGCGCTTCGCACACGACGAGATGACGCAGGCCGAGCTGGCCGACCGCATCTCCGTGACCCGCCAGACCGTCATCGCCATCGAGCAGGGCCGCTACTCGCCGTCCCTGGAGATGGCCTTCCAGATAGCCCATGTGTTCAAGGTCCCGCTCGACGAGGTGTTCCAATACCCCGACTCCCAGGAGGAGACACCATGAAAGCGATCGCTCAGGACGTGTACGGCTCGGCCGATGTCCTCCGGTTACGCGAGATGGACCGGCCGTCGATCGGCGACGACGAGGTGCTGGTCCAGGTAAACGCCGCCGGGGTGGACCCGGGCGTGTGGGTCTGCATGACCGGCCGGCCGTACGGGGCGCGTGCCTGGTTCGGCCTGACCAGGCCCAGGGTGTCCGTACGCGGCCGGGCCCTGGCCGGGGTGGTCGTGGCGGTCGGCGCCGGCGTTCAGCGGTTCAAACCCGGTGACGAGGTGTACGGCACCAGCCCGCGCAGCGGCACGTTCGCCGAATACGCGGCCGCCCCCGCCAAGCGGCTCGCGCCCAAACCGCCCAGGCTGTCGTTCGAGCAGGCCGCCGCGGTGCCCATCTCGGCGGTGACCGCGCTGGAGTGCGTCCGCGACGGCGGGCAGGTACACGCCGGGCAGAGAGTGATGGTCATCGGCGCGGCCGGCGGCATCGGATCGTTCGCGGTGCAGCTCGCCAAGGCGTCCGGCGCGAAGGTCACCGCCGTGTGCGGCACCGGCAAGGCCGATCTGGTGCGGTCACTCGGCGCCGACGAGGTGATCGACTACACCCGGGAGGAGGTCGACCGCGACGGGCCGAGCTACGACGTGATCATCGACCTCGCTGGCTGCCGCCCACTGGCGCTGCTGCGGCGCGCCCTGACCCCGCGCGGGACCCTGGTGCTGGCCGGCGGCGGACATGACGCCGGCGGGCTGCTCGGTGGCTACACCCGCCAGCTGCGCGCCCCCTTCGTCTCGATGTTCACCAGCCAGCGGCTCCGTGGCCTGACCTCCAAGGAACGCCCCCAAGAGCTGGAGGAGCTGGCAGAGCTGATCGAATCGGGCGCGGTCACCCCGGTCATCGACCGCACCTACCCCCTCGCCGACGCCCCCGACGCCATCCGCTACCTCGCCGAAGGCCATCCCGCCGGGAAAGTCGTCATCACCGTCGGAACAGGTCCGTCGGCTGACGCTCCATGACCTCCGCTCCCGCCCGCCGCTCACCAGAGCCTGATGACAACGCTCACCAGAGCCTGATGGCAAGAGGAGAGCGACGGCCCGCTGGTCAGGGGCCGTCGCTCTCCCGTTTCGCCGATCGGACGCTTGCGGGTCATTCGCCGTGTTTGGCGGCAAAGCTAATTTTCAAGAAAAATGTCCCGTACTGCTTTCGTGAACTCGTCTCTTGGAAACGCCTGTCGCCGAGTGGTGTAGGCAGGCAAGTCCAGGGCCCCCAGAGCGCGTTCGGTTTGGCGTTCCGTCCGCAGCGCCAGGACGAGGGTGACCGTCGGATCACCCGAAGCCTCGCTCCGGTGCACCACATCTGCGGGCATCGTATAGATGCTCCTTGCGAAATGGCGCGTCTTCCGCTCGGCCTCGATCCTCACCAGGGTTTGGGTGGGCACCACGCGGTCGACCACGCCCTCGCCGTAGATCGTGAACACCCGGAAATCAGCATCGGACGGCTCGTCCACCTCAACGACACTTACCTCGACGTTTTCCAGGGCGCCGTGGGCGATATAGCTGACGAGGTCCCATGTGTGATCGTGCATGGGAGACACCTCGTCGGCCGTCAGGTGCCGACGCCGTGCCACCGGCGGCCACAGATGCAGGCGCAGAGTGGCGTGTGGCCAGCGGGCGAGCGGGGCGTAGACGAACCCGAGAGGGTGCAGCAACGGCTCCACGGGATGGCGATCGCGGGCGACGGCATCGAGCAGTCTGGCGCACGGCTCTTCGAGAAGGCGAGGGTCCTGCTTGCGAAGCAGGTCGCCGATCTCCGCAAGATCGGGTCGGTCGCCCATCGGGGACACGGCTCTCCCTGAGGTCTTACATGCTGGTGCGAGCTGCGCATCCGAAGATCGCTAGAGGCTTACCTTAGGACATGCGGGCATGCCAGACGCCCCGAACACGCGGAGCCTTGACGAGGCGGCCTCCGGCCTCCGGAGCCACGGAACGAGGTCAGTCGCCGTAGGGGTTGGTGGGGGTCAACGCCTGCCGGCGGATGTGTGCGATGTCATGATCCGTATAGGAGTGCAATGGAAGATGGAGCTGGTCGAAAAGCTGTCTGATCTCCGCGGTCGACGGTATTTCGGCTAATACGCTGTCACCGAGGCCGCTCAGGCGCACCGCCCGAGCTTGCCGGAAGCTGACCGACAGGTGGGTCGAATAGTCCGCGTAGAGCTTCGCATTGCTACGGATCCGGTAGGCGGGCCAACCTTTGTCCCGCACGGTTATGAGCAGATGGTCGTTGTAGCGGTCGAAGCGCTGATTGGACCATACCGAGGAGAGGGAGAGCTCGATATCCAACGGAGATCGCTGATTATACCGGAAAGCGGAAAGAACAGTCGCGAAACAATTGAGCTGAATACGCTTCCCGACTCCTTCGCCGTTGTCCTGCGGCCATAGTTCGTGCGCTATCTGCTGCTGATATCTGGCATAGGCGTCGCACAGCTCGAAATCGGCCGGATCCAGGATGTCAACGCGAATACGTATGGGCCGGTTCCGCAGTCGCGACAGCCGGGCGAGCTCTGGCAACGTCTTGGCCCGAAGGTATGTGCCCGTGCCTCCCTTGAACTCCCAGAAGTCGCAGGATCGACGAGCCTCGGAGAATGCCCGGCTGATCGCCGGGCCCGCTAAAACCTCGACTTCGGCCAGGCCGCGAAGCAGCCCGTACACGGGCGCCATCTCACCACCCAGCTGCCTCACCTCTCGAAGCTCGTACAGCGAATCATCCAGATCACCAATGAGCTCCGAAAACCTGCGCAGCGCCGTCTCACCGGTCTCCTGCTTCCGCCAGCGATCCCGCAGGAGAGAGAAGGCCAGCACCGCCAGAGTCACCAGGATCGTATTGTTGATCACGTCACCCGGGACCGCTTCCAGCACACCGAGAACACTGAACACAACAGCCAGAATGAGTGCGATTACGGCGTCGGCCTGGTCCTTTATCCGAGCAAGCCATCGCCGCATGGCTACCACCTTGGGAAATAATCGGAGCAAACCTCTCTGGAGAACTTCTACCCTCAGGCGCCATCGGTCAGTCATAAAGGACTATTCGCATTACCGGCTCCACTCGCATTACCAGCTCCACCCGCGGCTCGACCACCCGCGCCGCGGCGCAGCTCATGCAGGCGCTGCGAGAATGGTCGGCAACTGCCAGGGGGTTCGCGTCCGGACGGCGCGGTAGGCGAAGGAGGCGTGTGGACGAGAGCGTGTCGTTGGCTCAGCTGGCCCATCGGCTGGAAGAGGTGGTGGGCGAGCTGCGCGGCATCCCCGTCGACGTCGAACGGCTGGAGGACCGCGAGCTCGTACGGCAGCAGATCGCGCAGGCCGCCGCCTCGGCCGGGGAGCTGCGCGCCATGCATCCGGTGGGCTCGTCGGAGAAGGGCCGCGAGGAGCAGAGGAGCCGGGTCGACGTGCTCGACGCCCTGCGGGACGGCATGACGATGCGCACGATCATCCACGCGAGCGTGCTGGACGACCCCCGCAAAGCGGCCCGGCTCAGGGAGTTGCACGCGGCCGGTGACCTGCACCGGGTCGTCGACGAGCCGATCCAGCAGTTGCTCATCTTCGACCGGACCATCGCGTTCGTCCGCATCACCCCCGTCGCCTACTCGCCGGGCGCGCTGGTGATCCGGCAGCAGAGTCTGATCGCCACCCTCATCGATCTGTTCGAGCAGACCTGGTCCAGGGCCAGGGAGGTCACTGAGGCTGCTCACCAGCTGACCCCGCGCGAGCGCGAGGTGCTGGCGCTGATCGCCGAAGGGCGCTCCAACAAGGCCGTCGCCCGCACCCTGTCCATCACGGAGGCGGCCGTGGGCAAGCACGTGGCCGGCGTGTTCGCCAAGCTGGAGCTACCTGCTTCCGATGACGACAACCGGCGGGTGCTGGCCGTGCTGGCTTACCTGCGCGGCGCAGTCAGGTAGTGCCCAGTCCCGCCTCTCTGCCACCGCGCGGCGCGGTAGTGCCAGACCTACCTCGTCCTCGGCCCAGCCCCACTGCGGCCCCCACCCGATATGGAGTTCGATAAGATCATGCAGCGAATGACTGGATTGCTGGTTGGCGCGGTCTTCGGCGCGGTCTTCGTCGTCGTCAACGCGCAGAGCCCGCTCAACACCGTGACCGTGAACCTCTTGCGGGTGGCCGCGTGCCTGGCGGCCGCGAGTGTCCTGGCCCTGTGGTTCGTCACCGCCCGCAAGGAGCGGTCCGCCGCGGGCCCGCAGCGGAACATGTTCAGCCGCGGCTACCTGATCATCGTCGCCGCCGAGGCGATTCTGCTCTTCGGTGGCCTCCGGGTGCTGGCCGCCTGGGAACGCCCTGTTGAGACCAATGTGGCCTGGGTGGCGTTCGTGGTCGGTGTGCACTTCATCGCGTTGGCGCCCATATGGAAGGACTGGAGCATTGCCGTGCCCGGTGTGGTGCTCACCCTGCTGGGCGTCGCCGGTCTCGTTCTGGCGTCCACGGCGGCCGTGGCCTGGGTGCCGCTCATCAGTGGCGTGCTGTCCGGCCTGGTGCTTCTGGTCGGCTCCGTCACCTTCGGGTGGCGGACGGTGGCGGCTCGGACGGCTTAGCTCACCGGCCGGATCGCCGGTCCTTGCCGGGCGTACGGAGGGCCACGTACGGACACGGAGCGGAACCATGCAGTTTCTGTATGTTTTCTGTACGGATTTTTCCCACCCTGGGCCCTAGCAAGACATACACGGTGCGGAAGGGGTCCAGTTGAAACTCCGAGCAATCGCGATCGCGGGCTTAGCCCTGTTCCTGAGTGTCGCCGCCGCCGACCCAGGCGAGGAGAGCGGTGGCGACCCGCCCAACCAGGTGACAGCGGACGCGAGCATCATGGCCACGAACTTCCAGCTGCCCTTCCCCTGTGGGCAGGCGTGGACCGGCAACTCCAACGGGAGCAGCGCCCATCTGTCGTGGGAGATCGACTTCAACAGGGGCAGCACGGCCGACGCCGACCTGGGCGACCCCGTGGTGGCCGCGGCCGCGGGCACGGTGGTCATCTCCGCCCACCAGGGCTCGACCAACGGCTACGGCAACCTCGTCAAGATCGACCATGGCGGCGGCTGGGCGACCTACTACGCGCACCTGAACACTCGCTCGGTCAGCGAGGGAGCCACCGTCTCCCAGGGACAGAAGATCGGCACGGTCGGCAACACCAGCAAGCCAGGTAACAACATCTCCCCCCACCTCCACTACGAGGTACGGCTGGGCACCGACTACCCCTCCAACATCCAGAAGGCCGTCTTCAACGGCACGACCTTCGGCTACCCCAACCAGACGGTGACCTCCAAGAACTGCGGCAACACCACCAACCCGTACACCCCGCAGGAGGTCTGCGGCGCCGGCTACGACGTGATCGACTCGGCGGCGCTCGGCACCTCCGGCACGGTCTACCTGCTCTACAACAGCGGCAACGGCAACAACTGCGTCACCACCCTGAAGCGAACCTCCCTCGGCACCGCCACGGCGACGAGCGCCTACCTGGAAGTGCAGGGAAGTAGCAGGGTCACCGACTCAGGCAATTTCGCGTACTACGCGGGGCCGGTACGCGCCGCGGCGGCGGACAAGTGCGTGAGGTGGGGCGGCAAGGCAGGCTCCTCCACCTACGACAGCATCTTCGAACACTGCAGCTGACCATCAAGCGTTGACAGGGCCTCCACGGCGCGGTGGAGGCCCTGTTCCATGCGACCTTGTGGACGGTGGCCAGATGCTCTATAAGGGGTAGTACTACTTCTCGTAGAGTTGAAGTGGAGGCCGCCGGTGCGGGTGCTTGTGGCAGGAGCGGGGATCAGCGGGCTCGCGGCGGCACGGGGATTGATCGGCGCGGGCCACGAGGTGGTCGTGCTGGAGCAGGCACCGGAGCCGCGCGTCCAGGGCGGGGCCATCACGCTGTGGCACAACGGCACGGCCATCCTCGGGGACCTGGGCGTCGATCTGGAAGGGACCGGACAACCGCTGACGACGTTATGCCTGCGGACCGCACGCGGGCGCCGGGTGCTGGAGTTCGACCTGGCGGCGCTGGCCGAACGGTTCGGGTCGGTGGCGCGGGTGATCCCGCGCGGGTCGCTGATCACCTTCCTGGAGAGCGGCCTGCCGCAGGGGACCGTACGGTTCGGCGCACGGGTCGCGGAGCTGCGGGCCGACGGCGGCGGCGTACAGGTGCGGACTCAGACAGGTCAGGAGTACGCCGGTGACGTCCTGGTCGGAGCCGACGGGGTGCGCTCGCGGGTGCGTACCCTCGTCCTGGGCGACGGCCCGGCGGCCCAGACCGGTGTGGCGACCTGGCAGGGCCTGACGCCGGCCCCGTTCGATCCCGGGTCGGCCACGACGATGATGGTCGGCCGGCGGGGTGACTTCGGGTACATGGGGGCGGGTGACGGGCTCATGCAGTGGTTCTTCGACGTGCCGTGGTCGCCGGGCGCGCCGCCGGAGGACAAGCCGCTGGAGATGTTGCGCCGGCGGTTCGGGGGGTGGGGCTCGCCGGTCGAGCGGGTGCTGGCGTCGCTGGGTGAGGGCGACGCCGAGGTGTTCCCGCACACCCGGCACAGGGTGCCGCGCCGTTGGGGTGGCGGGCGGTGCGTGCTGCTCGGGGACGCGGCGCACGGGATGCCGCCCGTCATGGCGCAGGGCACGAACCAGGCGTTAGAGGACGTGGCGACGCTGGTGGACTGCCTGGGCGCCGTGCCCGACCCGGCCTCCGTCGTAGAGGTGTACTCGGCCAGGCGGAGGCGGCAGGCGGCCCTGGCCTCCACGATCGCCACGCACAGCCTCGCGGTGTCCGGCCCGAGGACGCTGCTGCAAGGCGAATACCTCCTGCGCATGAACGGAGCCGCCCCGCCGCGTCTCGCCACTCGCGGGTTCGGCGCACTGCTGCGCACCCTCAGCGACCGGATCTGACGCCAGAGGGGTTCGGCCCTGAAATACGGCTGCTTCCCAGGCGACCATGCCACGACATGACCGCCTGGGAAGCGAAGCGAACTGTCATTCGGGCACGATGCTCAGGATCAGCGCCAGCTCGGCACGCAGGTGCGCCTCGCTCACGGACTTGCCGCCCGCGGTGCTCAGGTCGCGTGCCGCTGACATCAGGGCCTCGAGCTCTTCCTCGGGCATGGCCGCCGCGAGCACCTTGCCCGCGCCGAGATGCAGCGGGAGCCGCCGATCTACCGATTTAGGGTTAACGAGACAGCCCAGGGAAACGGACAATAGAGACAAATCACTCGGACGCTGAAGGAACGCCAATGGCTGACATCGATGTTCCGATCTGGGCCGCCCGCCTGAGGGTCCTGCGCCGTGGACGGCTGTGGAGCCGCGACGAGCTCGGGAGACGGCTGGCCGACGCGGCGGACGAGACGACGCGTGATCAGCTCCCCGAACCGGAGGCGCTCAGCTCCATGATCCGGCTGTGGGAGACCGGAGAGCGGCGGCTCGACGAGTCGCACGCGGAGTTGCTCTGCCGGGCGTTCGGCGTGGACGAGGCGGACCTGTTCGTCGGGGACGCGGCCGGCACCACCCGGTGGCACTACGTCACGAACATCCCGTTGCAGTCGGGGATGTTCAGCGCCGAAGAAGAGGAGCGTACCGGCCGGGCGATCGAGGCGCCCCAGCGCGCCGATGACGGGACGGTCCGTTACTTCAGGACCCTCCTCGACGCCTACTCCCGGACCGACCTCCGCCCCGCCGACCTGATCAACACGCTGCGGCCGGTCTTCGCCGGGATCGAGGAGTTCCACCGCGACGCCAGTACGCCGGTCAGGCGCGCCTTCCTGGCGCTCGCCGCGGAGAACGCCGAGCTGATCAGCCGCATGCACCACGAGGCCGGCGACCCCGATGGGGCGCTGACCTGGTCGGACGAGGCCATCAGCGATGCCCGTGGAACGGCGGACGCGCTGCTGGAGGCGTACACGCTCGCCCAGCGGGGCGGTCTTTCCGACACCACCGGCGATCCCGGCCGGCTCGTGGACCTGGCCATCGCGGCCCGCGAACGCGCCGAACTGCCGCCACGGATGGACGCTTTGTGCCGGCATCACGAAGCGCAGGGCCACGCCCTCGCCGGGGACGTGGACATGTGCCATCGCCGCCTGGAGGAGTCGGCGCAGTCGCTGGAGGAACCGGACGAGGACCCGCCCTACCGGTTCGACTGCTCGGCCGAGGCGCACAACGCGCTGTGCGCCGGGTGCCTCATCGACCTCGGTCAGGCCGGTGGCGCGATCGAGATCCTGGAGCTGGGACCGCCGAAGGCGCAGCCGACGTACGCCGTCGCCTACGCCCTGGCCCGCATGGCCCACGCGTACGCCGACGCCCATGACAAGGAGCGCTCGGCCGAGGCGGCCCGTCAGGCGCTCGCCCTGGCCAGGCGGAGCGGCGCGTCGCGCGCCCTCCGCGAGCTCGCCAGGGTCCAGCGCCCTCGCCAGTACGCGGGGCACCGCCGCATCCTGCTGTAACCGCTGTAGTCGCTCAACCGCCGCCGCTGTGGCGCTCAGCGGCGCGGTGGTTGGCGGATGCGAGTAATGAGTTCTTTTCTCTTTACTAGTTTCGAACCAGTGAATTCCCAGGCTTTGCTGGAAGGGTGTTCTCGGGGGCGCTACGACCGAGAGCGACTGCCGCCTGAGACACCTTTCAGGGGGTCGTCATGGCTAGTTCTCGAATCGTTTTCTCGCTCTCGCTGGTCGCGGCGATCGCGCTGGTGGCGCTGGTACTCGGGGTGGTGGGAGGCCGGGCGACAAGTACGGCCGGACACGCCGCGGGCGGCGGCGCGGGCGGGCTGGCGAGCGGCAAGAAGATCGATGTGATCATCAAGGCGAGCGACTCCTCGTTCTGGCAGACGATGATCGCCGGGGCGAAGCAGTCGGGCGGGGATTTCGGGCTCAACGTGAGCACGTTCGGCCCGACTTCCGAGACGAACATCGACCAGCAGGTACAACTGGTCGAGAACGCCATCTCCCGGGGCGTCGACGGGCTGGTCATCGCGCCCAACTCCTCCAGCGCCCTGAACTCGGCGATCGACCGGGCGCGCAAGGCGGGTCTCAAGGTCATCACCGTGGACAGCCGCGTGACCACCGCCTCAGAGGGGTTCATCGGCACCGACAACGTCAAGGCCGGGACCCAGGCGGGCAAGCGCATGTGCGAGCTGCTCAAGGCGCAGAACAAGACGAGCGGCACTGTCATGATCGAGTCCTCGGTGGCCGGCATCCAGTCACTCGTCGCTCGGGACGCCGGCTTCAAGCAGGGCATCGCGAACAACTGCCCGCAGGTCAAGGTGGGGCTGCAGCGCTTCAACAACAACGACATCAACACCGCGGCGTCGCAGGTCAACGACGCGCTGACCGCCAATCCGAACCTGGCGGGGGTCTTCGCCGACAACAACACCTCGGGTGTCGGCGCGGCTCGGGCGATCCAGGACAACCACGCCGCCGCGACCGTCCCCGTCGTGGCGTTCGACTCCGACCCGCAGGAGAACGCCGCGCTCGTCGCCGGCACGATCGACGCGCTGGTGGTGCAGAACCCGTACTTCTTCGGATACCAGGGTGTCCTGGCGGCCGGGATGGCCACGGTCAAGCGCATCCCGCCGCGTGACATCGACCCCGGGGCGGTCGTGGCCGACAAGGGCAACATGACGGCGCCGGATGTGAAGCAGCTGCTCAACCCGCCGACGATGAAGGCGGAATGATGACCGCGCCGGTCGTCGAGCTGCACGGCGTCTCCAAGGCGTTCGGCCCCGTCCAGGCGCTCAGCGACGTCTCGCTCCGCCTGGTCCCCGGCCAGGTGAACTGCCTGGCCGGGGAGAACGGCGCGGGGAAGTCGACCCTGATCCGGGTGCTGACGGGTGCGCTGCGCCGCGACAGCGGCAGCTACGAGATCGACGGCCACCCGGTCACCGCGCCGACCCCGGCATCGGTACGCGCGGCCGGCGTGCAGGCCGTCTACCAGGAGCTCAGCCTGCTCCCCCACCTGTCGGTCGCGGAGAACCTGTTCATGGGCCGCCTCCCGGCACGGACCGGGATCATCGCCAGGAACCAGCTGGAGACCCGCGCCAGGAAGGCACTCGACGAGGTCGGCCTGACGGAGCTCAGTCCGCACGCGATCGTGGAACGCCTTCCGGCGGCCACCCGCCAGCTCGTGGAGATCGCCAAGGTGCTGACCGCGGACTCCGTCAAGGTGATCGTCTTCGACGAGCCGACCACGGCGCTCACCGAGGCGGAGTCGGAGCGCCTCCTCCAGCACATCCTGCGGCTGCGCGAGCGCGGCATAGCGATGCTGTACGTGACGCACCGGCTGGAGGAGATGTTCGAGATCGGCGACTGGGTGACCGTCCTGCGGGACGGGGGCCTGTCCGAGGCCGGGCCGATCAGCGGGTACGACGAGGACCGGCTGATCACCGCGATGGTCGGCCGGGAGATCAGCTCGCTCTATCCGGAGACCCACCGGCACGCGGGAACGCCCGCGCTGCGGGTCCGGGGCCTGCGCCGGTTCGACCGCTCGCCGAGCATCGACCTGCACGTCGGGGAGGGCGAGATCCTCGGCATCGGCGGGCTGCTGGGGGCGGGGCGGAGCGGGTTGCTGCTGTCCATCTTCGGCGCCGCTCCCATCGTGGCCGGTGAGGTGGAGGTCAGGGGCAAGTCGGTGAAACCGTCCGGGCCGCGCACGATGATGAACGCCGGGGTAGGACTTCTTACCGAGGACCGCAAGGTGCTGGGGCTGCTGCCGGAGCTGTCGATCCGGGAGAACGTCACCATCGCGAGCCTGCGCAGCGGCTCTCGCCGGGGCCTCCTGCCCGGCCGCGAACAGACCGAGGAGGCGGACCGGCTGCTCGACAGCCTGCGGCTGCGCGCCGGTTCGTACGACCAGCCGGTCTCGACGCTGTCCGGCGGCAACCAGCAGAAGGTGCTGCTCGCCCGGTGGCTGCTCACCAAGCCGAAGGTACTGATGTTCGACGAGCCCACGAAGGGCATCGACGTGGGGGCCAAGGGCGAGCTCTACAACGTCATCGGTGACCTGGCGGGCGACGGGCTGGGGATCATCGTGGTCTCGTCGTACCTGCCGGAGTTGCTGGGGCTCGCCGATCGCATCCTCGTGCTGCGGGACGGCGCGATCGCGGGCGAGCTTCCCGGAACCGCCACTGAGGAGGACGTACTCCGCCTGGCCAGCGGCGCCGGAGGCACTGACCTCCCGGACGGCGCGCTCCAGAGCGGCGAGCTTCCGAAGAGCGAGCTCCAGAGCGGCGGAGATGACCCAGGAGGGATGAGCCGAGATGCCTAAGCTGGTCTGGCGCGAGCCGATCGAGACCACGACGATCACCAACAGGCCGCCCGGCGGCGCGGCCGACGACACGGCGGCGCTGGAGACGGTGCCGCAGCCCAGGCAGGCGCCCGAGCCGACGGCCGAGCCGAAGCGGCGGGTCGTCACGCTGGGCGACATCGCCGGACGAGAGAGCGGAGGGCTCGTCGTCCTGCTCGTGGCGATCGGTGCACTCACGCTCGCCAGCGACGAGTTCCTCACCGGCAACAACCTGGCCAACCTCGCCCGTCAGGTCGCCATCTTCGGGATCATCGCGATCGGGCAGCTCCTGGTCATCCTGACCGCCGGGATCGACCTGTCGGTCGGCTCCATCCTCGGCCTGTCCGGCGCCTCCACCGCGCAGTTCCTGGTCGCCGGTGTGCCGATCCTGCCGTCGATCCTGCTCGGCGTGGGAATCGGCACAGTGCTCGGGATCGTCAACGGCCTGCTGGTGACCAAGGCCCTGCTACCGCCGTTCATCGCGACGCTGGGCATGCTCGGCATCGCCCGCGGCCTGGTCCTGGTCACCACGGACGCCCAGACCATTCAGGGTGTGCCGGACGCGTTCCAGACCATCGCCAACGGCACGATCCTGGGGATCCCCAACCTGCTCATCATCGCGGCCGTGGTCACCGCCGTGATGTGGTTCGTCCTCGCGCGGACGGTCTTCGGCCGCTACATCTACGCCGTCGGCTCCAACCCCGAGTCGGCCCGCCTCGCGGGCGTCCCCGTCCGCCTGGTGACGATCTCCGTCTACATGATCTCGGGCCTGCTCGCCGGCCTCGGCGGGGTGCTGCTCGCCTCCCGTCTGGGAGCGGGCATCCCCACCGCAGGAACCGGCTTCGAGCTCAACGCGATCGCCGCCTGCGTCATCGGCGGCGCCAGCCTCTTCGGCGCGAAGGGCAGCGCGATCGGCGCCGCCACCGGCGCACTGATCATGGGCGTACTCAACAACGGCGGCAACCTCCTGGCGATCAACGCCTTCTACCTCCAGATCGCCATCGGCGTGCTCATCCTCGTCGCGGTGGGGTTCGACCAGCTGAACACCAGGCGATCGGCCGCCGGCGGCTGACACCGCCCAGAGGGCCGCCTTGAGGATCTTCGGACCTCCGCCATGAAGGACTGGGCCTGCTATTACCCACCAGAGGGTTACGACCTCTGGGTCCTCCTGCCCTGACCAAAGCTCACCACAACCGAGAAGCCTGTCAGGTCAGCAGGAGGGTCTTGCCCAGGGTGTCGCGGTTCTCGAGGGCGGTGTGCGCTTCGGCGGCGTGTTCCAGCGGGAACGTCTGGCCGATGAGCGGACGGATCCGGCCGGCTACCGCCTCCTTCAGCACCCGTCCCACCCACGTCCTTCGATGCTGCTGGCCCTCGACGAGCTGCTCCATGCCGATCGCGGTCACCCCGCGGCGCGCCGCCTCGTCGCGGTCGATCTCGGTGAACCCGCCGCCACCGGAGAATCCGTAGTTGGAGTACGTGCCGCCCGGCTCCACCAGGTCGAAGACGGCCCGGCCGAGCTCCCCGCCGACGCCGTCGAAGACCACGTCCACCCTGCCGACCTGGTCGAGCCAACCGGGCGTGGTGTAGTCGACCACCACGTCGGCGCCGAGCTCCTTGACGGCCTTGAGCTTGCGGGAGCCACGGGCGGCGCCGATGACCCGGGCGCCGGCGGCGTGGGCGAGCTGCACCAGCCCGCTGCCCAGGCCGCCGGCGGCGGGTTGGACCAACACGGTCGCGCCGGGCCGCAGGTCGACCCGGTCGAAGAGTTGCATCGCCACGGAGCCGTCGTGGAGCAACGCCAACGCCTCCCGCGTCCCCAAGCCATCGGGGATCGGGATGAGGTTCTCCAGCGCTGTGACGACCTGCTCGGCGTACGCGCCGTTCTCGACGTCGGCGAGGACCCGCCGGCCGATCCACTCCCGATCGACGCCCTCGCCGACCGCGCTGACCTGCCCCGCCGCGCCGACGCCCGGCACATAGGGCAACTCCACCGGGAAGATCTCACCGGCCAGCCCGCTGCGGATCACCGTGTCGATCGACAGGACTCCGGCGGCCTCGACGTCGACGACGACCTGGCCCGGCCCGGGGACCTGGTCCGGCACGGTCGCGATCTGAAGGACCTCCGGGCCGCCGAACTCCGCCACTCGTACAACTCGCACAACTGCTCACTTCCTCGCTTGACGACTACGAGCCCCAGTCTGGAACCTCAACTGCGGTAGAGGTCAAACGCGGCCATTCACCCCTGACTGATCAGAGCCAATAGTCACTACGCGCGCCGGTGAGCACCCGGCCGTCCATCCCCTGACATCTGGTCGGGAAAGTCTTGATTTGTGAGATAGATCGCTCGTAGAGTCGGAATAGTGTCCCGTTAACTACGGTTAAGTGATCCTGTGAGGTTCATCGTCCTGTCTGTGTGGCTTGTTGAGCGGCTGCACATCGATCTCTGTCGTCTGACCGGCTCCCTCTGTCGCTGACCGCGCTCTGACGAGCGCTGGATCCCCCGACCCCTCACCCGCCCCCCTTTCGCATGCCTTCTTAGGCATGCCGTCTTTCGGAGCCTTCCTCATCGTGAAGAGATTCTCTTTTTCCCTGCAGTTGCTGCTGGGCCTGGTCGTGGGCATCGCCCTCGGCTTCGCCGCCCGTATCTGGGACCTCGCCTGGCTGGCCACCACGCTCACCGAAGTCGGAAAACTCTTCGTTCAGCTGCTGAAGCTGGCAGTGCCGCCGCTGGTGTTCACCGCTGTGGTGGTCAGCGTCGCCAACCTCCGCAACGTCAACGGCGCGGCCCGGCTGGCCGGCAAGACGCTGTTCTGGTTCCTGGCCACCGCGCTGATCGCCGTCGTCATCGGCATCGGCCTCGGCCTGATCCTCAACCCGGGCCAGGGCATCACCCTGAACACGGCGGGCGCGAAGGCGCCCGAGAACGTCGGTACCTGGGTCGACTTCCTCACCGGCATCATCCCGACGAACATCGTGACGGCGTTCACCGAGCTCAACGTCCTCCAGATCGTCTTCCTGGGGATCGTCCTCGGCGCGGCGGCCATCGCGATCGGTGAGAAGGCCGAGCCGTTCCTCACCTTCAGCCGTTCCATCCTCGAGCTGGTCCAGAAGGCGCTGTGGTGGGTCATCCGCCTGGCCCCCATCGGGACCGCCGGCCTGATCGGCAAGTCGGTCGCCACGTACGGCTGGGACCTGATCGCGCCGCTGGCCAAGTTCAGTCTCGGCGTCTACGTCGGCTGCTTCATCGTCCTGCTGGCCGTCTACCCGACGCTGCTCGCGGTGGTCGGCAAGGTCAACCCCATCACGTTCTTCCGCAACGCGTGGCCCGCGATCGAGCTGGCCTTCGTCTCCCGCTCCTCGGTCGGCACGCTGCCGCTGACTCAGAAGGTCACCATCGAGCGCCTGGGCGTGGACCGCGACTACGCCTCCTTCGCCGTGCCGTTCGGCGCGACCACCAAGATGGACGGCTGCGCCTCGATCTACCCGGCGCTGGCGGCGATCTTCGTGGCGCAGGTGTTCAACGTCCCGCTGGGGATCGGCGAGTACCTGTTGATCGCGTTCGTCTCCGTGGTCGGCTCGGCCGCGACGGCCGGTCTGACCGGCGCGATCGTCATGCTCACGCTGACGCTGAGCACCCTGGGCCTGCCGCTTGAGGGCGTCGGCCTGCTGCTGGCCATCGACCCGATCCTCGACATGATCCGCACCGCGACCAACGTCGCGGGACAGATGGTGGTGCCGGTCCTCGTCGCCCGCGGCGAGAGCCGTCTCGACGAGGCGGTGCTCAACGCTCCCCCGCAGTCGCTCGACGAGGCTCCGGTGAGCGCGCCGCGCCCCTCGGGCGAACCGGCGATCGCCTGACGCCCTCCCCCTCCTGAAAAGACCGGGCGGCCCCGCACAGGGGCCGCCCGGTCTTGCTATTCGGTGGCGCGCAACCCTCGCATCATGGTGTCAAAGGCGTCGTCCCAGTGGCGGCGTGCCTCGTCGGCGCCACCAAGGGCGCCGCGCAGGTCGAGGCTGCACAGCCCGTGCGCGAGCGCGTTGATCCGCACGGCGAGGGCATAAGGCTCACCGGGCGCGAATTCGCCTTCCTGTACGCAGCGGGCCACGGCGGCGACGAGAGTGTCGAAGGTCGGCTGGATCAGCGCGGCCGTGGCGGCGTCGGGCTGGAAGGCGGGGATCGGCCGGCCGAACATGAGCTCGTACAGGTGCGGGTTGGCCACGGCGTTGGCCCGGTAGGCGTGGCCGAGCGCGAGCAGGTCGGCGACCGGATCGCTGGTGCGGGGGACGGCGGCGAAGGCCTCGGCGAGGCGCTCGAAGCCGGCCAGGAACATCTCGCGGACGAGTCCGGCCTTGTCACCGAAGAGCTGGTAGACGGCCGTGGTGGACACGCCCGTCTCCTGTGCGACCCGGCGGGTGGTCAGCGCGGCCGGGCCCTCTGCGGCCAGGAGCCGACCGCCGGCATCGACGAGTTCGTGCCGAAGCTCGCCGTAGTCACGGTTTCTCGGTCTTGCCATGGGAGCAAGATTAGCATAACGTTGTTACATAACAACGGTTTGAAATCAGCTTCCGGGGGACTTTACTATGTCTGACCTGCACGTTGTCCTTGGCGCCACCGGCGGGGTCGGCTCGGCCGTCGTCGCCGAACTCACCGCCCGCGGCCACCGAGTCCGCGCCGTCAGCCGGGGCGCGGCCGTGGACCGGCACGACGTCACCACCTCTGAGGGCGCCATCGCCGCCTGCCAGGGCGCCGCGGTCGTCTACCAGTGCGCGCAGCCGAAGTACGAGCGCTGGGCCGAGGAGTTCCCCGGCCTCATCCGTACGATCCTGACCGGGGTGGAGGCTGCCGGGGCGAAGCTGGTCATGGCCGACAACTTGTACGTCTACGGACCCGTCGACGGCCACATGACCGAAGACCTCCCGCACGCCGCCACCACCCGCAAGGGCCGGGCCCGCGCCGAGGTCGACGAGTTGATCCTCGACG
Source organism: Nonomuraea sp. NPDC049028 (assembly GCF_043197735.1). Classification (NCBI taxonomy): domain Bacteria; kingdom Bacillati; phylum Actinomycetota; class Actinomycetes; order Streptosporangiales; family Streptosporangiaceae; genus Nonomuraea; species Nonomuraea sp. NPDC049028. Next base: position 217,067 of record NZ_JBICTR010000002.1, on the reverse strand, counting down.
CCCACCGGTCCGGGCGGGTCCACGCGACCATGGGGCGCGCCTCCGACTACTACGGCCCCGGAGGCGTCAACACCACCTACGGCCCGACCATCTTCGCCGCCGCCCTGGCCGGCAAGACCGCCCGCTGGGTCGGCGACCTCGACCAGCCGCACACCGTCGCGTACCTGCCGGACATCGCCGCCGGGCTGGTCACCCTCGGCGAGCGCGCCGACGCCGACGGCCGCTCCTGGCACCTGCCCGCCGCCGAGGCGATCACCGGCCGCCAGTTCCTCGACCTCGTGCGTGCCGCGGTGGGAGGCGAGCTGAAGACCGCCGGACTGGGCCGGGGTATGCAGCGCCTCATCGGCCTGTTCAACCCCACCGTGCGCGAACTCGGCGAAACCTGGTATCAGCGCGACCGCCCGTTCGTCGCCGACGACTCGGCCTTCCGTAAAGCGTTCGGACCGGTCGAGGTCACCCCGCACGCCGAGGGCATCGCCGCGACCCTCGACTGGTATCGCCGCAACGCCGGCTGATGATCGCTACTCAATACGTGCAGGCCGGTGCGATGCCAGGCTGGATGATGACGCTTGCCGACCGGCGAAATTCGGCAGGCACGCTCCCGCGGCCGACGCACAGCACTTTCGGGGTGCCCGATAGGTTGACCAGCACGGCCTGACAGCCGGGCAGCGGCTCGTTGACGAATGCGTCGATCTCGTACTGCCGCACCGGATACTGCCGCGGACTCTGGCAAGCGGAGTACGCGATGGTGGCGGCACCTGTGCCGCTGATCAAGGTCAGCCGCCCGGTGGCCGCGTTCGCCGCACCCGCGGTGCCTGCCACTGCCACGCAGGCCAATGCCGACGCGGCGAGAAACGCCTTCACTGTCGATTTCATGGAGCCAGTGTCAATCGCGGTTGGCCGCCGATCCAGGGCATTGACCGGACATCGGCAATGGCCGGCCAGTCGATCATCTGGGGAAGGCGGCGCGCAGTCGGGACCCGTTGACGATGAAGGCGACCGCGGCGATGGCAAGGGCGCAGGTGGCCTGCAGCATGGCGAACCAAGCCGTGGTGACACCGGGGATCAGGTCGACGCCGATGATCGCGACCGGCATGACGATCGAGATGATGCGTACGCGGAGAAAGGCCCCTCGTGCTCCTCGTGCTCCTCGTGCGGCGAGGACGGTCAGCCAGTAGGTCACCGCCGCGCTCGCGAGCACTCCGGCTGATCGCCCCCACATGAACGAGGTCACCGTGTGCCCGGTGATCGCGAGGATGGCGACCGTGATGAGGACTGCGGCGCTGAGGGCTCCGTAGACCGCGACGAGGATCTTCGCCTTGCCGAAGGCCCGCTGGATGCCTGGATGGTTGGTGGTTTCCATGTCTCTTCTTCTCTCGTGTCGACTGGAGCGGTGTCGACGTTAGGGAGCGCATGAGTGGCGCGGTATCGGCCTGGACGTACAGGTAGGTAGGGCTAGACCCACTCCACAGCCGACCTGGTGGGGACCAGGGGCGGGTGCGGTGCACAGTGGAGACACCAAGCCGTACTGGCCGGATCGGCGCAGGGTCATGAAGTGCGAAGGAAGAGTCATGCGACAGTGGGTGACGAGCGCCTGCGTGGGGTTCGTGCGAGCGTGCGTCGTGGTGGTCGTCGCCATGCTGGTGCCGGCCGTGTGGGCCGCTGCCGTGGCGCTGTGGTTCTGGTGGTGGGGCGGAAACCCGTGGTCGGGGATAGCGCCGTTCATATGGGCGTGCATCGGCACGCTCGCCCTGTCCCGCCCGGTGTGCCGAATGGTCCGCTCCCTCGTCGCGAAGTGGACGGGCACCGTTATTCCCGCCGGATATCGGCAGGCCGGGCCGGTGACACAGATGGCGACCGGGCACTGGTGGAACGGCTACTCCTACGAGCGCACCAGCCGGGACGCCCGCATGGATCTGCGGTGGCGAACCCGGTGGCGCGATCCCACCGTCTGGCGTGACCTGCGGTTCGCGGCGATCGTACCGATCACCGCGGGAGTGATCTGCGCGATCCCACCGGCCGGAGTCGTGGCGGCGGTCCTCGGGTTGTCCCAGCCGGCGCTCTCCGCGCGCCTGGTCGGGGTGCTCGGCCTGGCCGTGGCGATCGGCGGCGCCCCGTACGCCTGGCGGTCCGTCGAGCCGGTGGCCGTCCGCTTCCTGCGCGCCTCCCCCGCGACGGCCCTGGCGGACCGGGTGGACGAGCTGACGGCCCAGCGCGCGGACATCACGATCGCCCAGGCCGCCGAGATCCGCCGGATCGAGCGGGACCTGCACGACGGAGCGCAGGCCCGCCTGGTCGCGCTCGGGCTCTCCTTGGCGACCGCGGAGAAGCTGATGGAAACCAACCCCGACCAGGCCAAGGCGCTGATGCGGGAAGCACGGGTCGGCGCCGCCACGTCACTGACCGAGCTCCGCGAGCTGGTCAAGGGAATCAACCCGCCGATACTGAACGAGCGCGGACTGGTCGATGCCGTACGCGCTCTCGCCCTGGACAGCCCGCTCGAAGCGACGGTCAGCACCGACCTTCAGCTACGCCTGGACCCGCCGATCGAGTCCGCCGTGTACTTCGGAGTCGCCGAACTGCTGACCAACGCCGTCAAACACGCCCATGCGACCCGGGCGCGCATCTCGATCGCCAGGGATGACACCGGCATCGTCGTTGACGTCGAAGACAACGGCCGAGGCGGGGCCGGCATGTCAGCCGACGGTGGACTCGCGGGGCTCCGCCGCCGCCTCGCGGCCTTCGACGGCACTCTGCGGATCACCAGCCCGGTGGGCGGTCCGACCTGTGTGAGGATGGTGGTGCCATGCGAATCGTTGTAGCCGAAGACCTCTACCTCCTGCGCGATGGGATGGTCCGCCTCATCGAGGCGTACGGACACCAGGTCGTGGCGACGGCGACCACCGGGCCCGAGACGCTCGACGCGCTGCTGAAGTGGCGGCCTGATGTGTCCATCGTCGACGTCCGCATGCCGCCGACGCAGTCGGACGAGGGCCTGCGGGCGGCGCTCGCCGCCCGTCGCGAACTGCCCGGACTGCCGATCCTGATCCTCTCTCAGCACGTCGAACAGCTGTACGCTCGCGAGCTCCTGGCCGACGGCGCCGGTGGCATCGGCTATCTCCTCAAAGACAGCGTGTTCGACGCCGACCAGTTCATCGACGCTCTGCACCGAGTCGCCGGTGGCGGGACCGCGATGGACCCGGCCGTCATCTCCAAGCTGCTGTCCAGCGGGTCTTCGACCCGGCGGCTCGGCGGACTCACCGAACGCGAACACTCCGTGCTCGGCCTCATGGCCGAAGGGCTGTCCAACCAGGCGATCGGCCAGCGGCTCTTCCTCAGTGAGAGCGCCATCAGCAAGTACACGACCTCCATGTTCGGCAAGCTCGGCATCGCCGATGACGACGGCAGCAACCGCCGCGTCCTCGCCGTCCTCACTTACCTCAACGAGCCCTGATTCGGCCTCACCTGGTGAAGAGGGCGCGGTGCAGCATGCCCCGCACCCGCCTGATGCGCCCCTCGCGGCGGACCAGGTCATCGCTGGCCACGACGCTCTCGCCCATCGAGATGGCCAGCATCAGGTCCTCGATGTCGATGACCGGGTGGACGATCCCGGCCGTACGACCTCGCTCAAGCAGCGGCTCGAAAGAGGCGGCGATGCGACTGTAGAGGTCGGTGAACCACTGCGTGTCCACTCCGGCGAGAACCTGCGCGAGGCCGCGATTCTCCACCTGCATGTCCAGCACGAAGTCGAGCAGCTTCACCACACCGTCGGGCACCTCACGCAGCTCTGCTGCATAACGCTCGATCTGGGCGGCGTTGTCCTCGAAGACCGTGGCCACGAGCTCTTCACGAGTCGCGAAATTTCGGTAGATGGTGGTGCGACTGACCCCGGCTACCCGCGCGACCTCTTCCAGCGCCACGTCATGACCGTGCTCGGCGAACACCTGCCGGGCCGCCGACAGCAATCGGTCTCGGTTGCGGGCAGCGTCACGCCGCATCGTCGGTGGGCCGTCTTCACGCACGATCCAACCCTAGCGGGCATAAACGTACACAGGTGTACGGTTAGCTGATGTGCGGTCCCGCACCTGTGGGATCACGGCGACTTACATCACGTACACGGACGCCAGGGCGTCGGATGGATCGGAGCACAACACAATGCGCGGTTTGCTGGAGAAGACGTTCATCGTGGCCGGCGGGGCGACCGGCATCGGCGCTGGTACCGCGGTCAGGCTCGCCGAGGAGGGCGCCAACGTCGTCGTCGGCGACATCAACCTGCCCGGGGCGGAGTCCACCGCCGCCAAGATCACCGAGGCGGGCGGCTCGGCGATCGCGGTGCACTTCGACCTTGCCGACGAGCCGTCCATCAACGCGATGGTGGCCAGGACGATGGAAGCGTTCGGCGCGGTGCACGGCCTGTTCAATGTCGGCGCTGATCTCTCGCCGGGCAATCTCGGGCGTGACAAGTCGCTGCTCGACACCGATCTCGACGTATGGGAGCGCACCATGGACGTCAACGTGGTCGGCTACGTACGGACCGTCCGCGCCGTTCTGCCCCACCTGCTCGCGAACGGCGGTGGCAGCATCGTCAACACGTCCTCGGGCACCGCCGTGAGCGGCGGCGACCGCAAGCGCCCCGCCTACGCGGCCTCGAAGTCGGCCATCAACGCGCTCACGCGTCACATCGCCGGGAACTGGGGCTCCGCGGGCGTGCGCTGCAACGGGGTGATGCCCGGCCTCGTCATGGGCGAGACGCAGAAGGAACAGAACGACGTCCAGCTGCAGAAGATGTTCCTGGAGATGGTCCCCACGACCCGCCTGGGCCGCCCGAGCGACCTGGCCGCGACCGTGGCCTTCCTGCTGTCGGACGACGCCGAGTGGATCAACGGCCAGGTGTGGGCCGTGGATGGCGGCGCCAACATGCGCGCCTGAACCGCCGTATTTCGCGCCCGACCCACCCCCTGCGGAGCTGAAGGGCGCGCCCGAACCACCGCCCGTGGAGTTGCGGCCAAGCGGTGGAGCCCAAGTCCTAACCCACCTGAGCGGGACGTCGCATCAGACGGCGGCCCGCCCAGATGAGGACCGCGAGCGCGAAGCCGTACACGGCGACCAGGCCGTGGCCGTTGTCCTGCAGGAACCACATGAGCAGCCCGAGCGCCGGGACGCCGGCCGCCAGGACCCGCTGCTTCACGGCCCTGGTGCGGGTCAGCAGGGCCAGGGCCAGGGAGACGCCGAGGAAGTAGGTGGCGCCCGAGCTGCCGGCGAAGTTACGGGGATCGGTGCTGGGACCGCCCATGCCGAGCAGGGCGTCGATGCGTTCCGGGAGGAGGACGCCGGCCAGGAAGAGGATGGCGCTCGTCCACGTGCCCCAGAGCCACTGGGCGAGCGCCGCCACGATGGCGAGGGTGGCGATGTTCCAGACGGCGCCGCCGACGCCGCCGTTCTGCAGGAAGACCGACGTGAACACCCGCCACCAGCCGCTCTTGGCGGGGTCGTGATCCAGCGCGGCCATGGCTCCCGGCCAGGACGACTGCAGCACGACTCCCGCCACGGCCAGCGTCGTCAGCACCACGGCGACCCACGGGACGGGACGCCCGCGCACCATGTCACGCACCGGCCCGCCCCCGAGCGCGCCGAGCCCACAGTTGATCATCATCACCATCAACGCGGCCGTGGTCGCGAAGAACAGCAGCCCGTCCAAGGTGACCCACCTTTTCTAACAGTGTTTGAAACCGTACGGCTCACGCTAGCACACGATTCAAACACCGTTTGAAAACGGGATACGGTAGGCCCATGAAGCTCACGAAGGAGCGGATCGTCGAGGCCGCGATCGACGCGTTCGCCGAGGTCGGCTACCACGGCCTGTCCATGCGCCAGGTGGCCGAACGGCTCGGCGCGCACGCGGGCAGCCTGTACTACCACGTGCGCAACAAGAAGGACCTGCTGGCGTTGGTGGCCGACCGCGTCTGCGGGCAGGCCTACGACGCGGGCACCGCCGCCCTGACCGCGCTCCCGCCCGGCGCCACCTGGCAGGACGAGATCCAGGCCCAGGCCGGCGCGCTGCGCCACGTCATCCTGCGCCACCCCAGCGGCGCGATCCTGCTGGCCGACAGCCCCAAGATGCTCAGCCCCGGCGCCCTGTCCCTCATGGAACGCCTCCTGTCCACCCTGGAGGGGGCGGGCGTACCCGCCGGGCCCCGCATCGTCGCCGCCGACACCCTCCTCAGCCACGTCACGGGGTTCGTCCTGCAGGAGCAGGGCACTCCTCCGGTACGGGACCTCACCCCGGACGCCTACGCCGCCATGCTCGAACGCTTCCCACGCGTCTTCCAGGAGGCTCCCGGGATGAGCCAGGACGAGAAGTTCCTGCGGAGCGTCCGCCTTCTGTGCACGGCCTTCGAGACCCTCATCGAGAAGTGACCCGGCGAAGGCTCGACGCCGACGAAGTTCTGTTCGATCTCCGCCAAGGGGTAGAGATCGAGGATAATTACGCGATTCACCCCTTCGGCAATGAGGCAGACATGGGCTGGGACGAGGAACTGAGCGAGGCGTTCGGGCTCCTGCTGGGCAGGAGGCTCGCCGACTACGACCCGGCGGCGACGTACGCGGTCTACTACGGTGGCGACGTCCTCAACGAGATGGCGCCGCCCGCTGACTGCTCGACGGTCCGTTCTCCGGCGCTTTCGCGGACGACGTCCGCGCCGCCGCCGCCCTGGACGGCGTCGACCTGCTGATCCGTGGCGCGGACCTGTCTCGCATCCTGACTCGCCACGGCATCGACCTGACCGCCGAGGACCTCGGCGACTTCCACTACTCGATCACCGCGACCCTGCGCCTGGCCACCGACGGCACCCTCCTTCACCCACCGAGGCCCTGCCCACCGCATCCCCATGGGCGGCGACGACGGCTACGTGGAAGAGGCCGAACCCCAATGGGAAAAGGCCCTTCTCCCCATCCAGAACCAGGCCCTCCGCGACCACCTCCGCTTCCACTGTGTGGGCGACGCGGACGCCGTCTCCGCGGGCGCCCAGTACCTCGCCACCACGGAATGGCCCCCCGGCAGCGGCGCCGTCGAAGACCTGGGCGCCACCCTCATCGCCGGCTGGAGCTTCGGCGAATATCAGCACGGAGCCGCGGTCGTCCGCCTCCCTAGCTCCTGAAATGACCGGTGGGAGCCCGCCCAAGGGCTCCCCCCTCACGCGACGCGCTTACCACTTGCCGCCCGCCTGCTGGCGGGTCGGCGCGTTGAGGCGGTTGAAGGCGTTGGTGATGGCGATGTTGAGTACGAGTGCGGCGAGTTCTTTCTGGTCGAAGTGCTTGGCTGCCATGTCCCACACCTCGTTGGGCACCGGATCGGGCCGGTCGGCGAGCCGGGTGATGGCCTCGGTCAGGGCCAGCGCGGCGCGTTCCTCCTCGCTGAACCAGGGCGTCTCACGCCAGGCGACGACGGCGTGGGCCTGTTCGTCGGTGGCGCCGTGGTGGCGGAGCTGCTGGGCGCCACCGGCCACGCAGGGGCTGCAGCCGTTGATCTGGCTGGCTCGCAGGTGGCACAGCGCCAGCAGCTTCCCGTCCACTCCGGCGCCCACGATGGCCTTGTTGACGGCCATCAGCGCCTGCATCGCCTCGGGGATCAGGGTCGCCGGGTTCGGCATGCGTTCGGTGGGCATCGCTTTCTCCTTCGTGGTCATGTTCTGAGCGAGTGTTCTGAGCGAGTGTTCTGACGGGTGTCGGCCCATGTGGTGACGGGTGTCCGTCGTGTTCCGACGGGAGTCATCTGACCACCGGCGGGTCCGGAACCGCCCCGTCCGTGGGACAGCGTGGGACACCCGGAATGCGGCCCAGCTGCGGAAACGACCCTCTGTTCCGTGGTCGCGTGCTGGGACGGGTACCGTGTGCGGGTGTCGAGCGCACCCGAACACCTGACCGCCCAGCTCACCCAGATCAAGGAGTTGAGCGGGCTCAGCGTGCGCGCCCTCGCCCGCCAGGCGGGCCTCAGCAGCTCCTCCCTGTCCCGGTACATGACCGGCCGGCTGGTGCCGCCGTGGGAAGCCGTCGTGGCACTGTGCCGGGTCGTCGCCCGCGATCCCCGTCCGCTGCGCACGATGTGGGTCGAGGCGTCCAAGGCCGGCGCGGCGCCCAGCCCGCGCCGGAACGACCTTCCGGCCGACCTCGCCGACTTCACCGGACGCGAGAGGGAGGCGGCGCTGGTCGAGGAGCTGCTGCGTACCACGGGCGCGGTCGCGATCGACGGCATGGCGGGTGTCGGGAAGACCAGCCTCTCCGTGCACGTGGCGCACCGGCTCGCGCCGTCCTTTCCTGACGGTGGGCTCTATCTCGACCTGCGCGGCTTCACTCCGGGCCAGGAACCGTTGGAGCCGTCCGCCGCGCTCGGCCGGCTGCTGGGCGCCCTGGGTGTCGCGCATCCCCCGGCCGACACGGTCGAACGCGCGGCGCTCTGGCGGTCGGAGCTGTCCCGGCGTCGGGCGCTCGTCCTGCTCGACAACGCGGTCGACGCGGAGCACGTACGTCCGCTCCTTCCTGGCGCGGGCAAGTCCGCGGTACTGGTCACCAGCCGCAACCGGCTGGTGAGTCTGGACGGGGTGCCGCCGGTCTCCCTGGAGGCGCTCCCCCCGGCGGACGCGGCGTCGCTGTTCGGCCGGGCGGCCGGGGTGGAGCTGACCGACGAGGAGGCGGTCGCCCAGGTGCTGCGGCAGTGCGGCGGCCTGCCGTTGGCGCTGCGGATGGCGGGCGCGCGGCTACGGCACCGGCCGGGTTGGACGGTGGCGGTGCTGGCCGAGCGGCTGCGGGACAGCGCCAGTCGCTTCGACTCGGTGTTCGGCATGTCGCTGCAGCAGCTCGACGCGGGACAGCGCCGGGTGTTCCGGTTGCTGGGCGTGCTGCCCGGCGCCGACTTCGACGCGGCGGTGGCGGGCGCGCTCGCCGACATGACGCCGGACCGCGTCAACGCGGTGCTGGAAGAGCTGGTGGACGCGCATCTGGTCCAGGAGCCCTCGCCCGGACGGTATCGGCTGCACGACCTGATCCGGCGGTACGCGGCGGACCTCGCCGCCGATGAGGAGCCGCAGGCGGATGCCGCCGTACACCGTGTTCTGAGCCACTATCTGGCGCGGGCGACCGCCTACGATCGGACACTGCCCCTGCCCCACCGCAAGGAGGCCGTCCCGGGCGATCCGGCGAAGGCCATGGTCTGGTTCGACACCGAGTACGCCAACCTGATCGCCTGTTTCGACGCCGCTGTTCGGCTCGGCGCGGACGAGGTGGTGGCTGAGCTGCCGCCGGCGATGCGCGTCTGGTTCTTCCGGCATCGCGGAACCGACGACCAGATACATCTGCTCGAGGCGGCCGCGGCCGCCGCCGAACGTCTCGGGCGCGACCAGCAGCGTGCCTCACTGCTCCTGGATCTCGGGTTCGCCCGCGCCGCCGCCGGACGTCTCACCGAGGCGCTCGCCGCGTACGAACTGGCCGAACAGTCCGGTGTGGCCGATGACGAGCTGGCCGGCGCGCTGGCGCTGCGTACCGGCTTCGTCCGCCGGGATCTCGGCGACTTCGAGGCGGCACAGGCGAAGTTCCGGCTGGCGCGCCTGTTGTTCGAGAAGACCGGGCATCGCTCCGGACGCTCCCAGGCGCTGGCCTTCGACGGATGGGTGACCCTCCACCTCGGACGGCACGGCGAAGCCGCCGAACTCGCCCGCGCGTCACTGGCTCTGGCCGATGGCCCCGCCCGGATGACCGGGCTGGTCACGCTCGGTGTCGCCCTGGCGCCGGACGACCCGGCGGAGTCGCTGCGAGCGCTGCATGAGGCGTTGGAGCTCGCCGAGGCTCAGCACAACAAGGCGTGGTGCCACAACTATCTCGGTGTCGCGCTGCGCGTCATGGGTTCGCTCGACGAGGCGCTCGAGCACCATCGACAGGCCTTCGAGCTGCTGGAACCGCTGGCCGAGGCCCAGCTGGAGATCGACTTCCTGCCCGCGTACGCCGAGACGTGCCGCGTGGCGGGCCGCCAAGACGAGGCGCTGGCGTTGCACGAGCGCACGATCGAGCTGGCGCGCAAGCTCGGGCGGCCGCACAACGAGAAGCTCGCGCGTGCGGCGTACCAAGCCACCGTGGGTGCCGTCCCAGCCCGCGAGCATGGAACGGAGCCTCGTTTCCGCAGCTAGGCCGCGTTCCCGATGTCCCACGGTGTCCCACGGACGGTGCGGGCCTTGACGCGTCGGTGGTCAGATAACTCCTGTCGGAACGCACCGACGAACTGCCACCCAGACGGAAGGACGCACGCCATGAGCGCCGCCAAGCAGCCCGCCAAGACCACCAAGACCGCCACTGAGGCCGACAAGAAGTACGACGGGTTCACCGACGAGGAGCGGAGCGCGATGAAGGAGCGCTCCAAGGAGCTGAAGGCCACCGCCCGGCGCGGCTCGCGCTCGGCCAAGGCCGACGGGGAGAGCGAGGTGCTCGCCAAGCTCGCCGAGATGTCGGAGCAGGACCGCGCCACCGGCGAGCGGCTGCACGCCATCATCAAGGCCAACGCGCCGGAGCTGTCGCCGAAGCTGTGGTACGGAATGCCGGCCTACGCCAGGGACGGCAAGATCGTCTGCTTCTTCCAGCCCGCGCAGAAGTTCAAGACGCGGTACGCCACGCTCGGCTTCAACGACCAGGCGTACCTCGACGACGGCACCATGTGGCCGACCGCCTTCGCCCTGACGACGCTGACCGCCGAGGACGAGGCGCGGATCGGCGAGCTCGTGAAGCGGGCGGCGGGCTGAGGGACGCTCCGGCAGCGACCAAAAGGCCCTGCCCGCCGCCCGGGTCTCGGGTGACTACTTTCCCAAGCCCTGGAATCTGTTCTCGATGAAGTCGCCCCATGTCGCGTTCAGCGTCATCAGCTCGCCGTCCACCATCTTCCACTGCCGGGCCTTGTGCGGCGGGTAGGCGAAGAGCACGGACGACAGGCGCCGGTAGCCCGCGGGCATGGGCCGTGTGTGCACCCGATGCGTGGACGGCCGGAAACGTCCGTCGGAGGCGCTGGTCAGCATGCGGCCGATGTTGCACAGGACCACGTCGGTCTTGGCGATCACCGGCTCGACCCAGGTGCCGTCGTGCAGGACGTACTGGAGGCCCTGGTCGGAGGGGGGAAGCTGGAGGCCGAGCATCTGGATCCCCGAGTGCTCGTGCGCCAGCACGCGGCGGTCGCCGACGTCCCGGTAGTTGATCACCCGCAGGTTCGTCGCGTCACGCGACAGCTCCAGCTCCGGGGTGCCGTCCGGCAGCATGCCGCGTACGACCTCGCCGAAGCGGGAGATCAGCCGGAACGCGATGTCGAACACCTCGGTGGCGGCGGTGCCGAAGGCCGGGAAGGCGCGAATGAGGTCTCCGGCTCCGGGCGGCTGGTCGGAGATCATGGCTCCGCTGACGTGAATGAATTCCTTGGGATCCGGTACGCCGTTGGCCAGCCGGGGGATCTCCGAATTGTACGGGAAGAACCCGTGGGTGCCGCCGACGCCTAACTGCGGCACGGCGGTGTGCGTGTAATCGGAAAGACTCGGCTCGGTCGACGCGCAGGCCGCGGCGAATTCGTTCATCATGGTCTCGACGCGGGCGCCGATACCGGGCACCTCGGCAGCCATGAATCCCCATCCGGTCAGCTGTGACCTGATGGCTTCCGTGGCGGACGTCATGTCCGCCTCGATTTCCGCCGACCGTACCATGGGAACGCGACCACTGAGTTCCAGGGGCGGGATTTCCATTGTCACTCCATTTCTCGATGACCTTTTCCTGTTTGCGGTTCATACCTTTCATTGGGGGGCGGCCAAGAAAGACATATTTTTGGGGCACGAACAAAGCGGATCAATTCCGGTGATGCTTACATGGCCTTCGGCGGCGCGGAATCCAGCCCCAGCCGCTGGGCGACCAGAGCCACCTCCGTCCGGTTGGAGCAGTTGAACTTCACCAGCAGGTTCGAGACATGCCGTTTGACGCCGTGGACGGATATCCCCATGGCCCGGCCGATCTGGTGGTTGCTCATCCCCCGCAGCAGCAGGGCCAGCACGAAACGCTCCCGCTGGGTCAACTTCCCGTTCAGGTGCGTGTCGGGGCGGTGCACCGTAGTGGGCACGTCGCCGCGGATCAGCCGGTCGAAGGTGCGGGCCAGGCTCGCGACATTGATCTCGTCCCAAAGGAGGCAGCCGGCCACGCCGTGCCGCCAGGCCAGGCGCGAGACGATCTCTCCTTGCTCCCGCACGAGGGCCAATATCCTCGGGCGGTTTCGCCGGGGACCGCCGTCCAGTACCTCCGGCAACATGGTGAGCGGTATCACCGCCACGTCGAAATCCTCGCCGGCGAGCCGCGATCTGGCCTCCGCCGCGCTCCGCCCGACCGCGGCCTTGGCGACGTTCGGCACCTTCATGAGCAGCAGCGGCAGCCCGTAATAGGAGACCTCGTCCATGGCGAGGCAGAAGACCGACAGCTTGGAGCTCCCTGTCCGGTGGCCGGACAGGGAGGCTGGGAACGGCCTGGTGACCTCCAATGTTCTCGTACTCATCGCATGATCCTTTCTTCTTGATCCATGAACCGCGGATCCCGGATTAGGTCAGAGATTCGGTGGCTTATCCGGGGTTAGTGTGGTGAGGAAGTGCTGGTAGAACCGGTCGGCGTCGACCGCGCGTGCGCATCTGACAGGCCGCCCGTCAGGGAGCCGGACGATCCGTCCCTGGCTCTCTCCTTGGGTGATCACGTCGCAGCGCACTGTCTCGAACGTGCAGATGTCGGGTTCGGCCAGGTACGAGGTGGTCAGGCTGTCCCAGCAGCAGTACGGCAGGCCGGTGGTCTCCAAGGTGCCGAATGTCAGCGCGAGCAGCGATCCGGCGAGGTCGCTAACGTGCCACCCGTAGTGGCGGCCGAAGGCCCGGACGAAGTCGTGGGTCACCGGCACGAGGTTGGTCACGTCCAGGGGGAACATCGTGATGGGGACGGACGAGTCGAAGACCCGCTTGAGCGCGTCGGGGTCCCAGAAGACGTTCCATTCCGCGCTGCCGTCATGATCCGGCTGTCTGACGTTGCCGGCGACGTCGAGCGCGCCGCCCATGAAGACCACCTCCTCGATGCGTGACTCGACCTGCGGGTGGTGATCGAGACACCAGGCGAGGTTGGTCAGCGGGCCGGTGGCGAGCACGGTGACCGGAGCCGGCGCCCGCATGAGCCAGGTGGCGAGCTGTTCGTGCGCGGGAAGCGCGTCCGCGTCGCCGGGGCGCTCATCCTTCTGATTGAGCACTGGTAACGCGTCCGCCCGCAGGGCGTCGATCCGCCAGGCGAGGGGGAACGGGTTGCGTCCGGGCAGCACGCCCACGGCCGTCGGCACGTCCCTGCCCACCAGGTCGAGGATCTTGTGGGTGGCCGACAGGGCCGGCCGGGGAAGGCAGTCGGCGGGGGTCACCGCGACTCCGCGCAGGTCGACGTTGTCGTACTGGGTCAGCAGGAGAAGCGACAGCAGGTCGTCCGGTGCGCCGTCCTGGTCGAACAGAACCTGACGGCGGCGCCTCAAGGTGTCAGTCACGGTGCCTCACCAGGTGGAAGGAGAAGTCGGTGCCCCGGTGGTAGTCCTGGGAGTACAGCAGCGGCCGGCCCGCACTGTCGTGGTGGGTCTGAATCAGCAGCAGCCACGCGCCGTCGGCTTCGAGGCTGCCGATGCGCTCCGCCTGCGCCTGGCTGAGGGTGACGGCGCGGACCTGGGTGATCGCGTACGCGATGTTGTGGCCGTACTCGGTGAGCAGCTGGAACAGCGACCCGGTCCAGTCCACCTCGTCCAGCGGCCGGCCGATGAGCGAGCGGGGGAACAGGTCGATCGAGTAGAGCAGCGCGTCGTCCTGGTAGCGGCGCAGGCGCTCCAGCCGGACGATGGCCTCGCTGCCAGGCAGCTGAAGCAGTTCGCGCTGGTTGCGGTCCGGTTCCGTCGCCGCGATGTCCAGCACCGTGTTGACGCCGGTGTAGCCGCGGCTGGCCAGCATCTCCGTCACGCCTTCGAGGCGGGTCAGCGGGCGGTCCAGGCTGGGCTGAGAGGTGAGATACCGGCCGTCGCCGTGGCGGGACTGGATGAGTCCTTCCTGCTCAAGGAGCTTGAACGCTTCTCGGATGCTGGTCCGGCCGACGTCGAAGAGGGTGATGAGCTCGTTCTCCGAGGGCAGTCTGTCCCCGGGGCGCAGCCCCTGTTCGACGATCAGCGCGTGGAGCCGATCGCGTACCTGAATCGCGAGGGTGGGGTGTCGTCGTGTCACGTGGTTCTCTCCTGCCCGGGCGCACCTTGGAGCGGAGCGACACCGAGCTCTGCGGCTGATGGGTAACTGGGAGCACAGAACCGGCGTGTGACGGAAACGGCTGCCACCCGGCAGGCGAGCCGGACTCCTTGCGCCAGGCTCGCGCCGGTGCAGAGGGCGGCCGCCAGGGCCCCGGTGAAGGCGTCACCCGCGCCGGTCGTATCCACAGCGTTCACGCTGGGTACGTCGATCAGCATAGTGCCGTGGTCGTCGGTGATCTCGGCCCCGTGCTCGCCGCGAGTGACGATCACCGTGCGCCCTCTGGTTCTGCGGCGCAGGCACTCCACCGCGTCGTGTGTGTCCGAAGCCAGCGCGGACAGCTCGCTCTCGTTGAGCACCAGCACATCGGCCCGGCTGAGCAGGTCCTCTCCGGTTTCGCTGAGGAATGGTCCGGCCGGGCTGGGGTTGAGCAGGACGCGCACGTCCGGCGAGGCAGCGGCGGCCGCCGCCGACGAGGTCGCCACGGGGATCTCACCTTGAAGGACGAGTACGGAAGTGCCCGGCAGTTCGGACACTGTGGCGGCCGCCCGGGAAGGGGGAAGCAGATTCGCCGCGCCCGGCCAGGTCATGACGATCTGCTGACCATGCGCGTCGACGTAGACGAAACTGCGCCCGGTCGCGATGCCGTCGGCAGTGGCGCAGTCGTCGACCTCGACGCCGTCGGCGGCCAACGCGGCCAGCGCCGTCAGCCGGTCGGTGTCGTCTCCCAGGCAGCCGACGAAGCGGGTGGGCGCGCCCAGCCGAGCCGACGCGACCGCCACGTTCGCCGCCTTGCCGCCGTGCGCGGTGGCGTAGTCGACCGCGTCGACGCTCTCCCCCTTGGCCGGCAGGTGGTCGCCGAACATGTAGAGGTCCACGGTGTAGGCGCCGATGGCGAGGACGGTCATGAGCCGAGCCCCAACGCGCAAGGGGCGATGCTGTCGGCGTCCAGGCTCACGTGCACGTTGGGGTGGCGATGCGCGAGGGTGACCGGGAGCTGCACCTCGGGTTCGGTGGTGAGCAGGAGGACCCGCACGATGTAGCGCTTCCAGGCGCCTCCGTCGGTGATGAGGTGCAGCCGCCGGGCCGACAGGATCTCCGACATGCCCAGGGTGATGGCCATGCGGGGAATGGCCTGGGTGTAGCCGCCGGTCACCCGGTGGGAGTGAGCCATGATCGTGTCGTCGAGCAGCGGGACGATGCGCGTGGTCGAGGCGGCGAACTCCTCCAGGCCGTAGTGGTGCCAGCGCGTGGTCGGCGGCTCGTTGAAGGCCAGATGTCCCCGGTAGCCGAATCCCGCGAAGCAGGTGTCGGCGCCGCCCACCTGGCGCAGGCGCGCACCGTACGCGTCGGGGTCGAAAACGTCCGGGTAGATGATGTTGTCGGGGTGGGGCCGCAGATCGGGGTCGAGCAGCTGGTAGAGGTTGCGGTCGCAGTAGCCGCGGAAGCTGAAGGGGTGTGACGGGTCCACGGGCCGGCCCTGCCAGTCGAGGAACTCATCCATGTGGAAGGCGAACACCTCGGTCCAGCTGATGCGCTCCTGATTGCAGATGCGGGCGAGGATGGGATATTGCGCCTTGGGGCCGACGGGGAGGATCCAGCGGGTGGGTTCGCCGCGCATGTTGTTCGCGCGCAGCTCATCGGCCATCTGGCGGGCCAGCCGGTGATAGAGCTCGGTGGTGTCCGCGTACACGGTCAGGGGGTGGCGGGCGATCGCCGCGAGGTCTTCGGCGGGCATGGACAACTGCTCATCGGTGAGGTCACTCGACTTGTCGGGATAGGGGTAACCAATGTGCCGCTCGCTGACGTTGGTCATGTCACTCCTCCTCACAGGGGCGGGGAGAGCAGGAATCTGGACAGGACATTCCGGGTGACGCGTCTGATGTCGCCGTCGCAGCAGGCGAGGCTGGCAACCCAGTTGATGGATCCGGCCGCGAACACCGCGCCGCCGTTGCCGAGGCGTCGCAGGGTCATGTCGGCGCGTACGGTATGCGCGCCCAGCGCGGCCTCCTCGGTGGCCGGCTGGTAATGGTGGCTGTGCCCGCCCGCGGATGTGGCCAGCAGCAGGGTGCCGGGCGGGGTGCCGAGCTCTGGTGCGGCGCGGTCGATCTCGTCTCCGGCCGCTCCGCCGAGCGCGAGCCCGCAGCGGCCCACGGTGTCCGTCTCGACACCGGCGAAGATCCAGGAGGCGTCGTCGCGGTAACTGTCGGGCAGGCGGGTGTAGCCGGGTGCCGGTCCCCAGCCTTGCGCGGCGAAGCCGACGCCGAGGAGCTCCTGTGGTGCCAGGCCCCGGTGGCGCCAGAGCCCGCCGGGCTCGCCGGTGGAGGTGAGGACGTCCTCGCCCGGCTCGTTGTCCCACCAGTCGCCGGCGTGGCCGCGGCGGACCTCGATGGCGTGGGGGTGGCGGGGGTCGACGCCGGTCACCCAGTAGAACCCGTTGCCGCCGAGGTACATCAGCCGTCCGCCGCCGGACACGTACGCGCTCACGGCCGCGCGCTCCGGCGCGCTGATGTACTCGGGGTGGCTGCCGGTCATGACGACGCGGTAGCCGGCGAGCAGGCCGGCTCCGCCCGCGTGTACGTCCTCGTCCGTGAGGACGTCGAAGGCGAACCCCTCGGACCGCAACCAGCGCAGGAGCAGGAGGTCGGCGGAGAAGTGCCGTGGCGCTCCGGTCATCCACCAGCGGTAGCCGGGGGCGAAGTTCAGCACGGGGCGGCGCCCGGAGGAGTAGTAGACGGGGCCGCCCTCCTGCCGCTGGTCGTACAGCGACAGGCCCAGCTCTCGGTGCTCGTTGAGGTAGACGTCCGTCGGCGAGAGCGTGATCCCGTGGTCGGTTACCCGCGAGTAGTCCCCGAAGTACTCGGCCTCGCTGAGCTGGCGGTGGTTGGCATAGGCCAGGTAGGTGAAGGTGGGCAGGACGACCGCGACCGGGGCGCGACCCGGACCGGTGGGACGGACGATCACCGGGATGACGCAGGACTGGCTCCGGGTCCGCAGGCGGACGCCGAGCACGGTGGAGGTCGTCTCCTCCGGGATGGTCAGCGCGCACGTCTCTTTCCATCGGGCGTCGTCGAGGTCTTCAGGACTCAGCTGTACGGCGGTGCGGTCCGTGCCGCTGCCCGGCCCGATCAGCCCGGCGAGTGGCCGGTTGACGGCGCGGGCGTGATGGCCGTTCCCGCTGATGTCGGTGACGAGGCAGGCGCCCGGATCGATGGAGGCGTCCCAGAGGGCCAAGACGTCCTCACCGAGGTGCTTGACCAGCTCGGCACCGGTGGTCAGGTCGAGCAGCGGAGCGCACGTGGTGATCAGGCCGCTCGTCAGCATCGGCAGGGCGATCCGCCCCACGAAGGAGCCCGCTCCGAGCCGCACCTCTCCGGTCCCGTGCGGCAGCGCCAAGCCCGCGGCCCGCGCACTCACACCAGGAGCGCGGCCAACGGCCAACCGCACGGTGGTCGTCGACGGCGTCGCCTCCCAGGCCACCACCAGCAGCGACCAGGATCCCCGCTCAACGGCGGTGTGCCCACGGCAGGTCAGGAGTCCCGATGTCGTCTCCAGACTCGCCTCGGCCCGGTTCTCCTCGTCCAGCGCGAGCAGCAGTCGCCAGCCAGGGGTGCCCAACTCCGCCACGACCTGGCGGGTGCCGAGCCGGTGCGGGCGAATCCACAGCGCGACACTCCCCCTGGCGGGCACCGGGACGGAGGCTTCCAGGTGGGAGCCGGTCTTCAGAGGTTGTGGCGCGAGGGAGATCGGTTCGGCCGGGGTGCGGCCGGCTTCGTCTATCAGGTCGACCAGGTCCACGGTCCCGGCTCCCGGCGGGCCTGCGGCGTACAAGGTCAGCTGTTGTCCGGGGACGGCGGACCAGCGGTCGGCGTACCCCATCAGACGCGGTTCCATCCGCTCACGCACCTCCTCGGCGGTACGGGACGCCGACACAGGCCGGCATGCGCAGCCGCTGGGCGACCGTGACCAGCACCAGCAGGGTGACGAGGTACGGCGTGGCGTAGATGAGCTGCGTGGGCACCGAATCGGTGCTCTGGAAGACCACGAAGGCGGCCGCGCCGAGCAGCGCCAGGGTCAAGGGCAGGCGGGGCCGCCGACGGACGAACACGATCGCCGCCGTCCACAGCAGCACGGCGGCCAGGAGCAGCAGTACGTGTACGGCACTCGGCTCCCGCAGTTGCAGGGCGTCGGCGTACCCGAACAGCAGGGCCCCACCCGCCGTGCCGGCCGGGCGCCAGTTGCCGAAGATCATGGCGGCGAGCCCGATGAAGCCCCGGCCGCCGGTCTGGCCCTCCCGGTAGATGGTGGAGGAGACGGTGACCAGGTACGCCCCGCCGAGTCCGGCGAGCGCACCGGACACCAGCACCCCGTAGTACCTCATCCGCTGGACCGGGACGCCGAGCGAGTCCGCCGCGGCGGGGTGCTCGCCGACGGAGCGCAGGCGCAGCCCGAAGGCGGTCTTCCAGAGCACCACGAAGCTGACCGGGATCAGCGCGACGGCGAGCACGGTGAACCAGGAGACCTCGTGCAGGAATCCCCGCAGGATGCCGCTGACGTCGGCCAGGAGGAACCACCGGCTCCGCTCCAGCTGTCCGAGCAGGTCCGGCGTGCCCCAGCCGCCCGCCAGGAACGGCATGCTCACGGTGCCGATGGCACCCGTGACGGGAGGCGACTGGGTGGCTCCCGCCCCCGGCAGGCCGCTGAAGGCGATGACGGACAGGAAGCGGGCGACACCCACGGCCAGGATGTTGACGGCGATGCCGCAGACCACCTGGTCCACGCCGAATGTCACGGTGACGACCGCATGGAGCAGGCCGGCGATGACGCCGCCGAGCGCACCGGCGAGCACCCCGGCCCAGACACCGTAGAAGTGGCCGGCCCAGGCCCCGCACACGGTCCCGATGATCATCATGCCTTCGATGCCGAGGTTGACGACGCCCGCGCGTTCGCTCCACAGGCCGCTGAGGGCGGCCAGCCCGATGGGGACCGCCAGCCGCAGCGCGGCGCCCATCGCGCCGGAGCCGGTGAGGGCCTCGGCTCCGGTGAAGGTTCTGACGGCCGACATCGCGAGCAGGAGGATGAGTACGGCGAGCACCCAGCCGCGCGGATTCTTCATGGTCATGTCGCGGGCCTCACCGGCTCGGGCGTGACGACCGGGACGCTCTCCTCGCGCATGAGCCGGGCGGCGCGCCTGAGGTCCATGCGGCGCACCACTTCATGGGCGCCCACGACGCTGATCACGATGACGCCCTGCATGATCGTGACGATCTCCTTGGGCAGGCCCTGGATGTCGAGGATCAGCGCCGAGCGCTCCAGGAAGCCGAAGAGCAGCGCGGACAGCGCGATGCCGACCGGGGTGTTGCGGCCGAGCATGGCCACGGCGATCCCGGTGAATCCCGCCCCGGAGGGGAAGTCCACGCCGTAGCTGTAGGTGTTGCCCAGCAGGTCCGGCAGCCCGGCCAGGCCGGCCAGCCCACCCGAGACGAGCATCGTGAGGAGGATCATGCGGCGCGGCTCGATGCCGTGGACGTGGGCCGCCGCCGGGTTCAGCCCGCTGGCCCTCAGCTCGTAGCCGTACCGCGTGCGCGTGAGCAGCAGATGCACCGCCACCCCCAGCACGACCGCGCCCAGCGCGGCCCCTCCGAGGTGGGTGCCCGCGGGCAGCGAGAGCCCGAACAGCGACATCAGCCCGTCGAGTTCGGGCAGCCGGGCCGACGGCGGGAGTTCCGGCGTCGATCCGGAGGCGCTGCCGGCCGCGAAGAAGTCGGCCAGCAGGTAGGCGATGACGGCGGTGGCGACGTAGTTCAGCAGGAGCGTGGACAGCACCTCCGAGACCCCGCGCCACACCTTGAGCACCGCGGCGATCCCGGCCCAGAGGGCGCCGGCGAGCACGGCGACCAGGCCGACGAGGGCCAGGTGCAGCGGACCTGGCAGGTTCACGGACGCGCCGACGACCGCGGCGAACAGCGCGGCGACGCGGTACTGGCCTTCGACCCCGATGTTGAACAGCTTCATGCGGAAGGCCACGGCCACGGCGAGACCGGCGAAGAAATAGATGGCCGACCTGTTGACCGCGGAGACGAGCGAGTCCGGCCGGAGCCCGAACTCCAGCATCGTCAGGTACGCCCGTCCCGGCGAGGCGCCCACCGCGGCGAGGAGCGCCGTGGTGACCGTGAGCGCGATCAGCAGCGCGAACGCAGGAGCAGTGAGCGCGCTCAACATCCGCCTGGTGAGCGAAGCTGCGCGGGGGGACATCGGGCCTCCTCTCCTCCTGGGTCGGTCGGTCAGGGGACGACGGGGACGGTGATCCCGCCTGAGATGATCTTTTTGCGGATCTCCTCAAGACGCGGCTCGACGTCGGTGAGGCCGCCGCCGCTCGTGGCGTAGCCCACCCCGTCCTCCTTGAGCCCGAACTCGCGCAGCCCGGAGATCGTCTTGCCCCGCACCGCCTCCTGGATGATGCGCAGGACCGCGACGTCGAGCTTCTTGGTGGCGCTGGTGAGGATCACCTGCGAGAGCCCCTGGTCGACCGTCTTGCGCTGGTCGACGTCGACCCCGATCGCCCACTTGCCCGCGGCCTTGGCCGCCTGGAACACCCCGATCCCGGAGGCGCCGGCGGCGTGGTAGACGACGTCGGCGCCGCCGTCGTACATGCCGCGAGCCGCTTCCTGGGCCTTGTCCGGCGCGGAGAATCCGCTGAAGTCGGGCGGCTGGCTCATGAACACGCTGGAGAGCTGGATCTTGGGGTTGGTCGCTCGGGCGCCGGCCGCGTACCCGGCCAGGAACTTCTGCTGCGGCGGCGTCTGCACGCCTCCGATGAAGCCGATCCGCCCGGTGCGCGACTTGAGCGCCGCGGCCACGCCGACCAGGTAGCTGGCCTGCTCTTCCCGGAACACCACGTTGGTGACGTTCGGCAGCTTCACGGTCGCGTCGTCGATGATGACGAACTGCGTGTGGGGGAAGGCGGGCGCGATCTTCGTCAGTGGCTGGGCGTAGAAGAAGCCGACGGCCAGTACGGGGTTGTGGCCCGTCTCGGCCAGCAGCCGCAGGACCTCCTCCAGGTCCGACCCGGCCGAGTTGGGGCTGAGTTCCTTCACCGACACGCCCAGCTGCGCCTTGGCCTGGTCCACCGCGGACCCGACCGAGTCGTTGAAGGACTTGTCACCGCGTCCACCGCGGCTGTAGGCCACGCCGACCGCGATGGCGGAGTCGGCGGCCGCGCCGTTCCTGCCGGGAGCCGGGTTCACGGTGGCACAGGCCACCAGCGAACACAGCACAAGGCAGAGGGTGACTAATCGGGACATGCGCACCTCCGAGGGAATCCCGGCTCAGCGCCCATCGTGAATACTCATCAGACAAGTGTCAAGGGTTCTCAGATGAGTTGCTCCAGCCGCTCGGCGACCCCGTCGTCGTCGTTGGACGCGGTCACCTCGTCGGCCGCCGCGAGCACCGCCGCATGGGCGTTGGCGACGGCCACCGCCGTTCCCGCCCAGGTCAGCATGGGCAGATCGTTCGGCATGTCGCCGAACGCGATGACGTCCGCGCTGCCGAATCCGAGCCGCCCCGCCATCGACTCCAGGGCGGCCGCCTTGGTGACACCGGCGCGCATCACCTCGCAGAACACGTCCGCCGAGATGGTTACCTCGCACCCGGAAAGGAGCGCGCGCACGCCCTCGTAGTACTCGCGGGCGGTCCCCTCCAACTGCACCATGAGCTTGCCGACCTCGTGCCGGGCAAGCGCCTCCTCCAGGCGTGGCACCCGCCGCGCGCTCCGTGACAGGGGGGCGGGCAGTTCGAAGGCGTCCTCCAGCAGCAGCTCCATCCGGCACTCCGCGCCAAGACGCACGCCGGGAAACCGGTCGCGCAACACCGACAGCGCCGTCACCAGGCGCGTCTCGGCCAGCGGGCAGTAGTCGACCACCTCCTCCCGGACGAAGTCGAAGGTGATGGAGCCGTTGCCGCAGACCGCGATGGGCGCGCCACCGACCGCCGCCGCCACGTGCCGCGTGTCACGGACCGGCCGGGCCGTCGCGATGACGAACACGTGCCCCGCGTCCTGTACGCGGCGCACGGCCGCCCGCGTACGTTCCGACACCAGGCCACGGGAGTCCAGGAGGGTCCCGTCGAGGTCGCACACGATCATCCGGCGCTTCACAGTGGCTGCTCGGTCAGGTGCGGCGTCACCCATTTCGCGACCTGCGATTCGATGACGTCGAGGGCGCCCGCCGTCAGGACGCCGTCGATGGTCTCGGCCAGGTTCCGCCGTGGCGCCAGCCCCTGGAGGACCACCAGGTCGGCGTCCGCGAGGCCGGTGCCGGCCCGCCAGGACGGCTCCGGCATGGATCTTGCCACGCGCGGCAGGTCGCGCGCGGAGGTGCGCACTGTCAGCAGCGCACATGCCGCGCCCGCGCCGACCGAACCCAGGAGCCGGGCGACCTTCTGGATTCTGGTCCGCCTGTCCGCGTCACGCCAGGCGGCCGGACTGGCGATGAGGTGGGGGACGCACGAACGTAGTGTGCAAATAATCCGCATATGGTGGTGCGCCATTGCCGAATCGGGTCCGTCGACGTCGATGACGGCATCGGCGAGTTCGGGAATCTTGGCCTCTCCGGCGCCGAAGGAGTGAATCACCTCGGCCGGCACTGACCGGCTCTCGAAGAATTGCCGGGCGATTTTCGGATACTCGGTCACGACCCGGATTCCGGGCAGCAGATCGTCGGCGCTCTCCGCCGGATGATCGCCCGGAACGGCGAGCACCATCCGCCAGGGCGGATCCGCCCCCACGACGTGCGTGAACGCCTCCACGAACTCGACCTTCGCGCCGGTCTCCTCGATCCAGTCGGTGCCGGTCAGGCCGAGGTCGAAGGCGCCGCTCTCGACGACCAGCGGTATTTCGCGTGGTTTGTAGAAGGCCACTTTCAGGCGATCGCCGTACTCGATACTCGCCCGATAACTGCGGTCGGAGGTTCTGCGCACGTCGAGACCGGCGGCGGTGAAAAGGCTCAGGATCGGCCGCTCAAGATACGACCCCTTGGGCAGCGCGAGCGAGACCATGCAGTCCTCCTAAGCCTGTTTCATGAGAGCTCGCAGGGCGAGGTCGATCATGCCGGTGTCGGTGGCGGCCGACGCCATGCGCCGCAGCGTGGCCCGATCCATCCAGCGGGCCTCGACGAACTTGTCCTGCTCGATCCGGGGCCGGGTCAGGTCGCCCGCGACGGTGGCGAGCACGTCGATCTCGCGTCTGCGCGCTCCGTCGCCATCGCTCCAGTCGAAGACGTCCACCACGCTGTCCACCTGGACCAAGCGCCACCTCGTCTCCTCCTCGATCTCCCTGGCGAGTGCACCGCACAGCGTCTCCCCCTCTTCGACGTGCCCTCCGACGATGTCCCAGCAGCCGGGAAAGAGCCGCACGTGGGGCGCGCGCCGCTGCATGAACACCGCACCGGCCGAGTTGACGAGAACGGCGCCCACCACGCACCGCACGCCTTCCGCCGCCGCCTCCCGCTGGACGCGCTCGAACTCCGCCGGATGAGGAGCACAGCCGCTCATACCGCCTCCTGGTGCGCGTAGTAGGTCGCGTACAGGGCGGCGAACGGGCCGTCGCGCCGCAATAGCTCGTCGAAGCGGCCCTCCTCGGCGACCTCGCCCTGGTCGAGGACCAGGACGCGATCGGCCCGCCGGATGGTCGAGAGCCGGTGGGCGATCACCAGCACCGTCCGGCCGGTGAACAGCCGGGACAACGCGTCCTGGATGCCTCGCTCGGTCAGCGGGTCGACGCTGGCCGTCGGCTCGTCCAAGAGGAGGATGTCCGGTTCGCGGAGGAACATCCGGGCCAGGGCGATGAGCTGCCGCTGCCCGACGGACACCCCCCGGCCGCCGGCGCTCAGGTGGTCGTCCAGGGACATCGGCATGCTCCGCGACCACACGTGGTGCCCCATGCGCTCGATGGCGCGTTCGGTGTCCGCGCGGCTCGCCCCTGGCCGGCCGTACGCGATGTTCTCCGCGAGCGTGCCCGCGAAGACGAACGGGTGCTGCGGGACGACACCCACCCGCTGCCGGTACGCCCGCAGGTCGAGCGAGCGGATGTCGCGGCCGTCGACCAGCAGCTCGCCGCCTTGGAACTCATAAGCCCTGGCGATCAGCTTGGCCAGCGTGGACTTGCCGCCGCCGGTGTGCCCGACCACGGCGACCGTCTCCCGTGCGGCGAGCCGTACCTCGAAATCCTCGAACACCGGGCTGCCGGGCCCGTAACCGAAGCGCAGGCCGCGCGCCTCGATCTCACCGGCCAGGGCGGTCACCGGCTCGTTGCCGCGCTGGACGACGGCGTGCTCGCTGTCGATCAGCGCGAAGACCCGCTCGGCGGCCGCGAGCCCCTGCTGGAAGAGGCTCCAGAAGGCCGCCGCCTGCGTGACCGGCTGCCACAGCATGCCGAGCGCCTGCAAGGCGAAGTACCACTCCCCCGGCGAGAGCCCGCCGAGCACCGCGAACCGGCCGCCCTGGTAGAGCACCACGGCCGTGGCCAGACCGGCCAGCAGCGTCAGGACCGGCAGGATGACCGCGTAGATGAGGCCCTGCCTGACGTAGACCTGGTACGACAGCCGGTTGACCGCGTCGAAGTCGCGATAGACCGTCTGTTCCCGGCCGAAACTCTTGGCGACCGAGATGCCCATCATCGTCTCGTGCACGTTGGCGTTGACCCTGGCCATCACCCGGCGCGTGGCCGCCGCCGCCGTCCTGGCCACCCTGCGGAAGGCCAGGGCCGCGGCGAGCAGGATCGGCAGCGCCGCCAGGATGATCAGGCCGAGGTCGACGTCGATCCAGAACACCGCGCCGCCGAGCAGCAGCACCAGGAGCATCTGGCTGAGCAGGTTCAGGGCGAGGGTCATCACCGAGCCGAAGCCCTCGGTGTCGCCGGTGACGCGGCTCAGCACCTTCCCGACCGAGTTCTCGTCGTAGAACGCGACGTCCTTGGCCAGGGCGGCGTCGGCGGCCTCGCACTGCAAGCGGTAGACCATCCTGCCCACCAGCCGGGCGGTGATGGCCTGGCGGGCCCAGTTCATCGCCCAGGCCAGCGCCGCCGCGGCGACCACGAACACGCACAGCTGAAGGCCCAGCCCGGCTCCCCCGCCGATCTGGTCGATCATGCGGGAGATGACGATCGGCACCGATGCGGTCAGCAGGACCGACCCCACGACAAGCACGGCCGAGCCGAGCATGGCGCCGTGCTGGGCCCGCAGATAGCGCAGGATTCGGGCCAGCAGCCGGCGGTTGCCGTAGACGCGGTCGTACTCGTCGGCGTGCAGGCCCGCGAAGAGGTCGCTCACGTGTAGATCTCCCGGTACAGCGCACAGCGCGCGATCAGTTCGTCGTGCGATCCCTGGTCGACGACCCGCCCGCCGTCCAGCAGCAGGATGACGTCGGCGCGCCGGATCTGGCCGGGGCGGTGCGAGACCAGCACGGTGGTACGGCCGGCCGCCGCGCGCTCGATCGCCTCGGTGATGGCCGTCTCGGTCCGGGCGTCGACCGCGCTGGTCGCGTCGTCCAGGGTGAGGACGCGCGGCTCGGTCAGCAGCGCCCTGGCGATGGCCAGCCGCTGCCGCTGCCCGCCGGACAGCGTCGTCCCGCCCTCGTTGAGGATGGTGGCGTAGCCGTGCTCCATCTCCTGTACGAACTCGTCCGCGCACGCCTGCTTGGCGACGCGCAGCACGTTCTCGTACTCGGCCTCGTCCGGCGAGCCGAAGGCGATGTTGTCCAGCACGCTCTTGGCGAACAGGAAGATCTCCTGGTCCACGTGGCCGATCTGGCGGCGCAGCGCGCCCGGTTCCCACTCGCGCACGTCCCGGCCGTCGATCAGCACCCGTCCCTCGGTGGCGTCGTACATCCGGTTGACCAGCTTGACGAGCATGCTCTTGCCGCTGCCGGTGGGTCCGACGACGGCGAGGGTGCGGCCGGCGGGCAGGTGGAAGGAGACGTCGCGCAGGATGTCCTTGCCTCCGTGACGGAAGGACACGTGGTCGAAGGTGATCGCGCCGTTGATCTCCGTCACCGTGCCCCGGGCGTCCTCACGCTCGGCGGGGTCGCCCTCGATGATCTGCCGCATCCGGCCGGCGGCGACGAAGCCCTCCTGGATGACCGGAACGGCCTGCTCGGACATGGTGACCGGCTGCGCGAACAGCACCAGCCAGCCGAGATAGGTCACCACCTGGGCCAGGCCCAGCCCGCCTTGGGAGTAGAGGTAGAGGGAGTGGAGGGCGCCGATCGCCATCGCGAGCGCGAAGCTAAGCGCCGGCAGGTAGACGGCCTGCGCTCTGCCCCGCCTGACGAACGCGTCCCGGTAGGCGGCGGCGGTGTCCCTGAACGCTCGCCGTTCGAGGTCCTCCTGTGTGGACGCCTTGACGGTGGCGATGCCGGCGAGGGTGGCGGAGAAGCGTTCGTTGAGGTCGGCGAAGGTCTCGCGGGTGCGGATGACCAGCGGGTTCAGCCGCCGCAGGTGGTAGTACAGCGCGTACGCGAACACCAGCACCAGCACGCCGGGAGCCAGGAGCAGCTGGGCGTTCAAGGTGGCGATGAACAGGATCGGGACCAGCAGCGCCAGAACGCCGTTGGCGGCGGTGGCGACCCCGGGGCTGAGCATGTAGTCGACGAGCCTGGCGTCGTTGATGGCCCGCGCCAGGATGTCGCCGATGCGCTGCTGGTCGTGGAAGGACATGCGTTTGGCCAGCAGGCTGCGGTACAGCTCGTCGCGTACATCCCGTTTGACCCGCTGGGCGATGATCTCCATCGAGCCGTTGGACATCAGGTCAGCGGCGAACCGGCCGGCCGCCAGCAGGCCGGCCGTGATCGCCGCCGCCCCGACCGCGGCGAGGTCGTGGCGGGCGCCGGTGGCCTCGGCGAACGCCGCGCCGATCTGTACGGGGATGAGCGTCGAACAGAGGTTGGCCGCCACCGCCGTGATGGCGAACAGCAGCAGGAGCATCCTGTGCCGCCGGAGATGACCGGCGACCCACCCCACTATGCTCCGGGACGCGGCCGGTGGGGCACCACCGGCCGGCCGCGTCTCCTCAGCCATGTCTCACTCCGCTCACCGCGACTTCCGCCTACGCCCACGCCTGGACCGGATGCTTCAGCAGGCCCGAGCCGTTCTCCCCCGCCGCGTTCAGCTCCTCCATCGCCCGGTCGCAGAGCACGGACGCCGCCAGGGCATCGGTGATCGACGGTGCGTCCTTGGCGTGGCCGTTCGTCTGGTGTCCGTCCCGCGTCGCACGGCAGGCGTCGACGAAGGCCTGGAGCTCCGGTCCGAACCCGCTGCGCGCCCAGCCGTGGTCCAGGTTGCGCGTGCTGTGCAGTTCCTGGCCGTACGGCAGGCCGTCGGACAGTTCGAGCGTCACCCGCTCCAGGGAAGGGGCGCTGTAGCGGCTGCCGTCCATGCCCTGCACCTCGACGCCCACCAGGAAACGCTTGACATGGTTGCCCATGCGCAGCGTCGAGAGTGAGCCGTCGTCGTGACGCAGGAAGAGGTTCACCTGGAAGCGGTCGGGCGCGCCGGGGATGGCGTGCGCGTCCACCTGGACGACAGGCGAGGGCACGAACCAGCGGGCCAGGTCGAGGGCGTGCACCCCGTTGTGCCGGATCCACGCCTCCAGGGTCGTGTCCACCCCCCACTGCGGAGCGGACGGGTGGCGGCTGTAGAAGTCGATGGTCACCGAGCACGGACTGGACCGGATGTCGGTGCTCAACTCGTGCAGCCGCTGGAGGGTTTCGGCGTAGCGGAAGTTGAAGCCCACCTGAACGTGCCGGCCGCTGCGGCACACCACGCGCTCCAGATCCTGGAGCGCGTCGGTGGACGGCCCGGCCGGCTTCTCGACGAAGCAGTCGACGCCGCGTTCGGCCAGCTGCCGGGTGAGCCGGTAGGAAGGCTCCGGTGGCACGGCGAGGATCGCCGCGTCCACGGTCTTGAGGTCGATCGCTTCGATGGAGTCGGCGCAGACCGCGCCGCGGGCCAAGGCCTGGACCTCGGCGGCCAGCGACAGGTCAGGGTCGACGCAGGCCACGACCTGGTAGCCGCGGATCCGCTGCAGGAAGGGGAAGAGGTTCTGCTGCATCTGCCGGCCGCAGCCGACGAGCGCGAGGCGCAGGAGATCAGCCACGGTCGGCTCCGTTCCAGTCTTGGAAGGCGCGGCGCGCCCGGTCATGGAAGTCGCTCCAGTCGAGGTCACGATGGGCCAGGCTCACGAAGGACGGGTGCCCTTCGAGCAGGAGGATGCCGGCGCCGGTGAGAGCGCCGAGCAGCGCCTCACGCCGCTCCTTGTCGCCAAGGAGCGCTTCGTCGTGATAGACCAGCTCGAACATCCCGCCGCCGAGCACCGGGCGGGCGCCGAGCAGGTCCGCCACCCCCGCCTCCTTGGCGGCAGCGGAGAGAACGGCCGCCACCTCGGTGCCGATCCGGCCGACCTCGGCCCAGCCGTCCGGCGCGTCCTGGGTGGGCTTCTCCAGAATGTCCCTGGTCGCCAGTGCGGCGTAAATGGCGATCATCTCCTTGGAGAACGTGCCGCTGAGCCGGGCCCGCTCCGCGTGGGCGAGCAGGTCGGCGCCGCCCACCAGGATGCTCAGCGGCGCCCCGTTGGCCAGCGCCTTGCCGATCACGATCAGGTCCGAGCCGATGCCGTTGTCGTGGTCATAGCCCAGCGCCGAGATCCGGCCACCGGTCTTGGTCTCGTCGAAGACGGTGAGCAGGCCGGCATCGCGGCACATCGCGACGGCCTGCCGCAGCACGTCGGGTGTGGTGAACGAGGCCAGGTAGGCGTCGAAGACGAAGCAGCCCAACAGGCCCCGGTGCCGCTCCAGCAGCTCCGACAGAGACTCCAGGCGCAGATCGACCCAGTTCAGTACGGGCTCGGACTCGCCGATCCCGCGCATCCCGTCGGTGTACCGGAGCTTTTCGCGCAATGGCGAGTGCAGCGGCTCGTGCCACTTCAGGGAGTTGGCGATCTGGGAGTCGTGCCAGCCGACATAGCCGCTGCGGACGATACCGAGCCGACCGGTCCGCATAGCGGCCAGCCGGAAAGCCGCGGTGACGGCCTCCGAGGCGGTCTTGAAGAACGCGCCCCTGTCTCCGGGCCGCTCGCCCAGCAGCCGTTCCAGATATTCCTGGTGGAAGGTGGTGAACCCCGGCATCATGATGCCGTTGGTCAGATAGCCGCCGAGAATTTCGTTGAAGAGGTCGTCCGAGTGGCCGATTATCACTGGCCCATAACCCATGACGAAGTCGATGTACGGCACGCCGTTCGCGTCCGACACCTCGCCTCTCTTACCTCGCGAGAACAGGAGCTGTTGTCCTTCTGCCCTGAACTTTTTGGTGATCTTCGAGTGAGCGATCCGCTCATATTGCAACAATGATCCTCTCCTTCCGGGCCAGGCTTAATAAGATCGAAATGTAATTCCAGCGACAATACCTTCGCCCGGCCGGACTCCGTCAAGTACTCCTTTTTCCAGGGTCAACCGATATTCCGGGTTCCCCGCGCGATGAAAAGAAAAGAGATCACGCGGCGCCGATCACGCGCGGGCCAGGCGACTCGGCGGCGACATAGCAAGGCTTCGAGAGCGCCGTCAAGTGAACCTTTTTCCAGGGTTGACAAAACGGTCGCCGCATATCAAGTTGTGTGGGCCATTGTCGGCGGTGATGTGGAGGCGACGTGGACCACGAAGCGACCCGGGGAAGCCCGGATATCATCGGGCGCAGTAAGCGTCTGTGGTTACTGCCCGGCGGGCAGTGCCTCGTGCAGATAATCCCCAGCCTGCGCAGTTTCACCTACCAGCGTGATGAAATCGTCGAGCGCACCGGCCCGCTGCGGCTCGCTTTCTACGAAAGGGCCGCGGCCATGATCGAGGCCGCGGGGGTGCGGTGCGCGTTCAGGGAACGGGTCGCCGAGGACTCCTACCTCGCCGACTACTGCCCCGCGCCCCCCTTCGAAGTGATCGTGAAGAACAGGGCCACCGGATCGACCACCCGGAAGTACCCCGGCCTGTTCGAGGACGGCGCGCCGCTGCCCCGCCCGGTCGTGAAGTTCGACTACCGGATCGACCCCGAGGACCAGCCGATCGGCGAGGACTACCTGAGAGTCCTCGGGCTGCCGGTCGAGGAGATGCGCGAACGCGCGCTCGCCGTCAACGACGTGCTGCGATCGTGGCTGCGCCCGCTGGACGTGTGGGACTTCTGCCTCATCTTCGGGCAGGCGGGCAACGGCGAGCTGACCGTCATCTCCGAGATCTCCCAGGACTGCATCCGGCTGCGGCACGAGGACGGATCCCCTCTGGACAAGGACCTGTTCCGGGACGGTGTCGAAGGAGACGAGATCGTCAACCAGTGGAGTCGCGTCCTCGATGTCATCAAGTGACGCCCGGGTCGCGCTGGTCACCGGCACCAATCGCGGCAGCGGAAAGGCCATCGCCGGGGAACTACGCGACCGCGGCTACCGCCTGTTCTCCCTGAACCGGTCCTTGGCGAGGGAGGACTGGCTCGGCGAGCTCCGGTGCGATCTGGCCGACCCCGCGCAGATCAGGCGGGGGGTCGGCCAGGTGCTCGACGAGGCGGGCCGGATCGACGTCTGCGTGTCCAACGCGGTCGAGCGGGTTCTCGACCCGATAGCCGAGTTGACCGAGGCGGACTGGGAGCGGCTGGTCTCGATCAACCTCAGCGCCAGCTTCCACCTGGTCAAGGCCGTCCTGCCCGCGTTGCGGGCCGGCCGTGGCGTCTTCGTCGCGATGGGCAGCCACGCCGGCACCCGCTACTTCGAGGGCGGCGCCGCCTACAGCGCCACCAAGGCCGGGCTGAAGGCGCTGGTCGAGACGCTGCTGCTGGAGGAACGCCGCAACGGGGTCCGGGCCTGCCTCGTCTCTCCGGGAGCCATCGCCAACCTGGACGGCGATGACTCGGCGCACAAGATGAGCACGCGGTCCGTCGCCCGCTGCGTGGGCACCATCGTCGACTCCTGGCCGACGGACCTCGTGGTGGGAGAAATAGAGGTACGCCCGGCCGACCTCGCCGAACCGCCCATCACCGGCATCGACCGTCTTCTGCATGTGTAGTTTCCGAGGAGGAATCATGCTCTCCCTCGTACTGCCGAAGGGGTCGCTGGAGCGGCGGGCCCTGCAACTGTTCGCGGCCGCGGGGCTGCCCATCCGGCGGCCCTCCGAACGGTCGTACCGTGGCGTGATCGACTACACCGGCGTGACGCACGTCGCGTTCTACAAGCCGCGCGAGATCCCCTTGGCGGTCGAGAGCGGGACGTTCGACCTCGGACTGACCGGCGCCGACTGGATCGAGGAGACCGGCGCCAAGGTCGAGGTGGCGGAGTCCTTCGACTACTCCAGGAACACCGAGCGGCCATGGCGGCTGGTGCTCGCGGCCCCGGCCGACCACCCCGCCACCAGCGTGACCGATCTGCCCGACGGCGTCCGTGTGGCCACCGAATACCCGAACATCGGCCGCCGCTTCTTCCAGGCCGCCGGACGGCGGGCCGAGGTGGTCGTGTCCTACGGCGCGACGGAAGCCAAGATCCCGGAGCTGGCCGATGTGATGATGGACGTCGTGGAGACGGGCCATTCGCTCCGCCAGAACAACCTGCGGATCATCGAGACCATCCGGACCTGCGGCGCGCAACTGATCGCCAACCCGGCCGCGTACGCCGAGAAGAGCAAACGCGGCGTGATCCAGAACATCGCGCTGCTGCTGCGTGGCGCCTGGGTCGGCCCCTCCCACGTGCTGCTGACGGTCCGGACGCTGGCCGAAAGCCTGCCCCAGGTGGTCACCGCGATGCCCGGCCGATCGTGGCGCGCCGGGTCGGACCTGGCGGACGAGAATGTGGTCGTGCTCCAGGGAGTGCTGCTGCGCGGGGACGTCCCTGAGACGATCGACGTCCTGCTGTCGGCCGGAGCGGTCGACGTCACCGAATCGGGAATCGGCCTCCTCGCCTCGAACGTGTCGCGATGCTGATCCGTACCACGAACGACCGGCTCGTCCCCGCGGACGGAGCCGGCTGGCGCGCGTCCTCCGGCCTGCTCGAACTGCGTCTGGCCACCCCCGTCTCCGCCGATTCCGTCGTGGCGGTCACCCGCGGCGTCCTGCTCGCCGTTGACATGGACGGCCGTTCCCGCGTGCTCGACGTCGACCTCATCGGGCTGCCCGCCGAACTGCTGGCGCCACTGAGCCGGTACGCCGTCCCTCCCCGCCCGACCACCGACAGCGGCCCCGTCGCCTTGGACCTGGACGCGGCCTGGTTGTGGATCCATGTCCAGGACGGTCACCGTGTGTCCCGCCATCGCCGGCCCGCCGACGTGCGCTTCTCCTTCGCCGGAGCCGGGCTGGTGGGCATCCAGGCGCGCCTGACCGCAGCGGCGGATGAACCAGATTAGATCGAAGGAGATTCATGGATCGCCAGCCAACGCCAGGCATCTCGGAGCCGGGCGAGCAATCGCCGCAGCGCTCCCAGTGGGTGCTGATCGCCCTCGTCTACCTCGGCGGGGTCGCCGCGGCGATGAGCCTCGGCAAGTTCGCCTCCGTCGGGCCGGCGGTGGCCGGTGAGCTCGGGCTGTCGCTGTCGGAACTGGGCTGGGTGATCTCGGCGGTCGTCGGCGTGGGCGCCGTCGTCGGCCTGCCCGCCGGATACCTGGTCCGCCGCTTCGGCACGGAGCGGTCGCTGATCGCCGGGCTGGTCCTGATCGCGGCGGCGAGCGCGGCGAGCGTGTGGGCGGGCGACTTCGGCTGGTTGCTGGCCGCCAGAGGCGTCGAAGGCACCGGATACGTCCTGGTCACCATCGCCTGCCCGGCGCTGATCCTCCGCCTGGCCGGCGAACGGGACCGCGGCACCGCCCTGTCGATCTGGGCCACGTTCGTCGCCGTGGGCATCGGACTGAGCACCCTTGGGGGCGGCGCGCTGGGCTCCGCTCTGGGCTGGCGGGGCTGGATCGGGCTGATCGCCGCACTGACGCTGGCGATGGCCCTGGTGGTCTGGGTACGGCTGCCGCGCGGGTCCGGCCGGCAGGCGGCGGCCGGACCCGTTCCCAAGATCGGGGCCCTGAAGTGGCCGGCGGCACTCGCCCTCGCCTTCTGCCTGGGCGCGCTGGTGACCATTCCGGTGATCGTCCTGCTGCCCACGCTCCTCATCGAGGAGTACGGCCGCACGGCCACCGCCGCCGGCGCGGTGACCTCGGTGATCTCCCTGCTCAGCGCGCTCGGCGGATTGGCCGTGGGAGTGCTGCTCCGCCGTGGCACGCCGGTCCGCGTGCTCGCGCTGGTCGGCCTCCTCACCGTCCCGGCGGCCTGGCTCATGTACGGTGGCGCGGCCTCGCTGACGGCGGCGCAGGTCGGCGCGGCGATCATCTCGATGGAGAACGGCTTCCTGGGCGCCCTCGTCTTCGCCGCGCTCCCGATGGTGCTGGACCGTCTCGACCACGCCGATGTCGGCAACGGCGTCGTCGCTCAGGCGGGCAGCCTCGGATCGTTGCTCGGCCCGCCGATGTTCGGCCTGGTGGTCGCCGGGCCGGGCTTCCAGGCCCTCGTACCGGTCATCGCCGTCGGGATGATCGCCGCCGTCGGCGCGCTGCTGCTGGTCGGCGGGCGAGCGGCCCGGTCGTCGGCTGAGCCCTTCAAAGCGCAACCCATGTAGCCATCGCAGACCGCCGGAGGGGGCGTCAGCATGCGTGGACAGAACCCGCTCGAAGACACCGAACAACGCCTCCTGCCCGCCCCGGCCTGGGGTCTGGTGATCGCGCTCACGCTGACCGCCGTGGCCGCCGTGTCGCTCCTGATGGTCTTCGGCTGGGGTGTCCACCCGGTGGCGCGCGGGGTGGTGCCATCGCCGGCAGCGGAGGCGACGCCCATCCAGTCGATCCTGAGGTTGTTCCTCGCCGTGGCGGTCATCGGCGGACTGGCCTCACTCGGCGGCATCGCGGCCCGTCGGATCGGCCAGCCCTCAGTGGTGGGACAGATAGTGGCCGGGCTGCTGCTGGGGCCGTCCGCGCTGGGCGCGCTGGCGCCGGCGGCGACCGAGCTGATCATGCCCGCCGCCGCCATGCAGCACTTGAACCTGCTCGCCCAGGCCGGACTGGCGATCTTCATCTTCACCGTGGGAACGGAGTTCGACCACACCGCCCTGGGCAGGCAACGCACCGTCGTGGGCGTCGCCGCCCTGTCAATGGTGGCCGTCCCCTTCGCCCTGGGCACGGTCGCGGCGATCCCGTTCGCTTCCGCGCTCGCCGGCCCGACGGCGGGCAAGACGGAGTTCGTCATGTTCATCGGGACCGCGCTGAGCGTCACCGCGTTACCCGTGCTGGCCAGGATCCTGCAGGAAGTCGGCCTGACCGGCACCCGGCTGGGCTCGCTGGCCATCCTGTGCGCCGGCATCGCCGACGTACTCGCGTGGTGTGCGCTCGCCGCGGTGATCGCGCTCGCGCACGCCCGCTCACCCGCCGGCGCGCTGACCACGATGCTGCTCTCCGCCGTCCTGGTCCTCGTCGCGCTCCTCGTGCTCCGCCCCGCGCTCAAGACCCTGGCCGACAGGTACGCGGCGACCAGGTTGCCCGCGCCCGCCAGCCTCGTGCTCGTCCTGGGCCTGATCTTCTCCCTGGCGGCGGCGACGGACGTCATCGGCGCGCACGCGATCTTCGGCGCCCTCCTGGCCGGCGTCGTGATCCCCCGTAACGCCCGCGTCCTGGGCACGGTGCCCGACCGGCTCGCCTCGCTCAACCGCGCGCTGCTGCTGCCGGTGTTCTTCGCCTCGATCGGGCTGCAGGCCGACGTACGCATGGCCTTCGACGATCCGACGGTGCTGTTGGGCGGGGCGGTGCTGCTCGTGGCCGCGGTCCTCGGCAAACTCGGCACCGCCGCTGTGACCGCCTGGGCCGGCGGCATGCCGGGACGGCTCGCGCTCGGCCTCGGCGTCCTCATGAACGCGCGCGGCGTCACCGAGATCGTCGTGCTCAGCACGGGGCTCAGCATCGGCGTGATCGGAGCGGGCACGTTCACGGTGCTGATGCTCATGGCGCTGATCACCACCGTGATGACGGTGCCCGCGCTGCGCCTGCTGGGGCTGTGCCATCCGGAGCGGACATCGCCCGCCCCGATGCCACGACCAGCCGAAAAGGAGCGCCTTGCCTGAGCGTCTATGCGGTGTCAACGAATCGTGAATGGCCGCCCGGCAGAATTCGAGCGCGCCTGACGCATTGACCTCGAGTCGCCTCTAGGGTGCACAATCCCGCCCAACGCTCAATTTGGAAGGGATTCCCATGAGGTATCGCACGATCGGCAGTGATCCGAAGACCCGTCGTCAGGTCAGTGTGCTGAGTCTTGGCGCCATGCTGTTCGGCACCACCATCGACGAGGCGACGTCGTACGCCATCCTCGACCGCTACGTCGAGGCCGGCGGCACTTTCCTCGACACCGCCAACAACTACGCCTATTGGGTCAACGGCACTCAGGGGGGTGAAAGCGAGGCGCTGCTCGGCCGCTGGCGACGCAGCCGCGGCATCACGGACGAGATCGTCATCGCCACCAAGCTTGGCGGGCGGCCGAACGTGCCGGCGTCTGCCCTCAGCCATGACCTTGAGGGCTTGTCGGCCCGGGTGATCCGGGAATCCTCGGAGCGAAGCCGGGAACGGCTCGGCGTGGACAAGCTGGATCTCCTGTACGCACACGCCTACCTCGAAGGTTGGAAGGTGCCGCTGGAGGAGACGGTCGAGGGTTTCGCGGGTCTGGTCGAGGAAGGCACTGTTGGTCTGCTTGGGGCGAGCAACCACTGGGCGTGGCGACTCGAGCGGGCCCGGGGTCTGGCGGCCGCGGCGGGGCTGCCCGGCTATGAGGTCCTGCAATATCACCACACCTACCTCCGTCAGCGCACCGATCTTCCGACGCTGCGCTCTCAGGACGGCAACCTCGGCGTGGTCGGCGGTGATCTGCTCAGCTACCTGCGAGCCGAGCCCGAACTCGCGCTGGTCGCCTACTCACCCTTGCTGAGCGGCGGTTACGTACGTGACGACAAGCCGCTCGGCGACGCGTTCGAGCACGCGGGCACCCCCCGGCGTCTCGCGGCGCTGCGGGAAGTGGCCCAGGAGACAGGAGCGACCGTCAACCAGGTGGTGCTCGCCTGGCTCATCGGCGGCGAGATCCCGGTGATCCCGCTGGTCGGCGCTTCCTCGGTCGAGCAGTTGGAGGAGAGCCTGGCCGCGGCGGACCTGGAGTTGACGGCGGAACAGCGAGCGAAACTCGACGCCGCCCACTGACCCGGATCGCCCGGCGGGCGGAACGGCTCGCCGGGCGATGCCGCGCGTCGTCAGACGACCCGGATGAACAGGCGGTCATAGCGGGTGAGGGGGAACGTGCCGTCGTCGGTGCCCTGGAGGATGATCGAGATGGTCTGGCCCGGTGTCGCGTCCGCCGGGACGGTGACGGCGACCCGGCCGTGACCGCGGTCGGTGATGGTGACAGTGCCGGGGTAGCTGCCTTCTTCCCGGTACTGCGACCAGCGGAGCGCCACCGGGTCATTGTCAGGATCGGTGGCGCGGCCGGTGAGCGTGACGACCGAGCCGGGCCGGGCCCGGACGGTGTCGTTGCCATGGATGCCGACCGTGGGCGGGTGGTTGCCGTCGCGGTATTTGGGGGTCAGCGTCCACTGCATGCGGGCCGCGAAGTCGTTCTGCGCGGCTCCGGCCCACCGCAGCGTCGTGTAGTTCTTGACGTCGGCGCCGGTTTCGTCCTTCTCCGCGCCCACCATGGTCCACAGGTTCGGCGTGGTGGTCGTCTGGGTCGCGCGGCCGCCCCAGCCGCCGAGCAGCGGGTTCTCCGGTTCCTGGATGCCGGTGTTGAGCAAGGGGTTGAAGGCCACGTTGTCGCCCTCGGAGAGGAAGTCGTACGGCGCCAGCGGCTTGCACCAGCCGCCAGCCGCACGCTCGGGGTCGCCGAAGATGTCGAGTTGGTCGCCCGGCATGGACTGGCCGTCCAGCCATGACCGGTAGAGCGAGCCCAGCGGCCCGATCTGGATGTTCTTCTTGATCCACGCGCCGCTGAAGTAGACGCGGTCAGCCGGTAGGCCTCGGACGTTGCCCTGCCCGCGCTCGCAGTTGTAACCCCAGGTCGCGTAGCCTGCCGCCAGGTTCTCGACGCGGATCTCCGGCCAGACGGGAGCGATGTACTGCGCGTAGGTGTCGTCCTGGAAGCCGCTGGCCAGGATCACCGCCTTCTTCGAGACCGCGGCCTTGACGCGAGGCCATTGCCTCGTGCTGCCGAAGCGGTCCTCGATCGACTTGAGGGCCCGGGCGATCGTGTTGGTGCCGCCCCACGCCTGGAGGTACAGAGGCCGGGAATCGTGGTCCAGCAGCAGGTCGCGGATGAGGTCGGAGCCCTCGGTGTCCTTGGCCATCTCGTTCTCGAACTCGATGTTGCCGATCTTGACCTTGGACAGCAGCTCGCCCGGCGCGGGGTAGCGGGAGTCATGCCTGCGCAGATTGGGGTAGACCTCGGCGTACGCGCGCAGGGCCTGGTCCTGGATGGTCCGCGTCCCGGTCCATCGCCATGAGGTCTGCGGCGTGGTGTACTCCCGGCCGGGGAGGAAGAACGGCGTGCCCTTGCCATCTCCTGACCAGTGGAACCGGCCGCTGCTGTAGATGATCCCCTCGGTGTCGACCTCGTTGGTGTAGAGCAGATAACGGATGAGCGAGGCGTAGTCGTCCTGCTCCATGTCGGTGGTGACGACCGTTCTGGGCAGGTTCCCTTCCGGGTGGATGCTGTCGGCCTCGGCCGCCGCGGGGAGCGTGGCGACAGTCATGCCGAGAGCCGCGATCATGCAGGTCAATGCCCGGATACGTCGCCTGCTCCGGGGGGCGGGGAGTCTGGAGGGGGGCACGGCAACTCCTTCTGCGAATACCTATTCACCGCTGAGTGGCGAAGGGCATGCGCAGTATTCATGCTGCTCCTGGATGTCGTCAAGGTTGCCGACGCATGACCAAGGGCACCCCATTGACACCTCTTTTCATCCTCCCGTAACTTGCTTGCATGTCTGATCGTGATCGCATAAACATTCAGCCCCACGATGAGCCGGTCTACGGGGCCGGCATCTGGCACTTCGCCACCTATGTCGACCGGTATGCGACCGACGGCTACGGCGCGCCGAAGACGGTCTTGGACTGCATCAAGCTTGCCGGGGCGGTGGGCGACCTGTCCGTGGTCGACCTGAACTGGCCGTTTCCGCCCGGCGGCATCAGCACCGCCGAGGTACGGGCGGCGCTCGACGAGCAGAACCTGCGCGCGATCGCGGTGACGCCCGAGTTCTACACGGGCAAGTTCGCCAAGGGCGGTTTCACCAACCCCGACCCCGCCGTCCGCCAGGACGCCATCGACCTGGTGGCGGCCGCGGCCGAAGTCGGGCGTGAGCTGGGTGTCGACTACGTCAAGTTGTGGCCCGGGCAGGACGGTTACGACTATCCCTTCCAGGCCGACTACACCGACCTGTGGGACAAGTCGGTCGGCGCGGTCCGCGAGCTCGCGCAGGCCTTCCCCGACTTGAAGTTCGCGATCGAGTACAAGCCGCGCGAGCCGCGCAACCGGATGGTCTTCTCCTCCGTCGCGCGCACCCTGCTCGCGATCGAGGACATGGGCGTGGACAACGTCGGCATCCTGCTCGACTTCGGCCACTCCCTGTACGGCGGCGAGACGCCGGCCGAGGCCGCCAAGATGGCGATGAGCCGCGGAAAACTCTTCGCGATCGACGTCAACGACAACTTCCGCGGCTGGGACGACGACATGGTCGTCGGCTCGGTGCACCTGCTGGAGACGTTCGAGTTCTTCTTCGCCCTGCGCGACGCCGGCTGGCAGGGCGTCTGGCAGCTCGACCAGTTCCCCTTCCGCGAGGACTCCGTCGAGGCGGCGCGGGCGGGCATCCGTACCATGCGCGCCTTCCACCACGCGCTGGGCTACCTCGACCGCGACGCGCTCGCCGCCGCCCAGTCGGCGCAGGACGCCCTCGGCGCCCAGCGCATCGCGAAGCGGGCGCTCTACCGGGCACTCGCCGAGAGCGAGTCCGCATGACCGCCGTGAAGATCGCGTCCAGGCCCCTCGAACTGGACGCGCCCGTCGCCAACGCCTACGTCGAGCGGAGCGCGCTCCTGCGCGCGGCCTCGCCCGCCGAGGCGGCCCCCGAGCTGGCCGGAATCGCCACCCGCATCCGGCGCGACATCCTCACGACCATCCAGGCGGCCCGGATGGGGCACGTCGGTGGCGACCTGTCGGTGACGGACCTGCTGGTGACCGCCATGTGGGGGACGCTGCGGCTCGACCCGCACGACCCGGCCAACCCCCTGCGTGACCGGTTCGTGCTGAGCAAGGGCCACTGCGCCGCCGCGCTGTACTCGACGCTGGCCTCCTGCGGCTTCTTCCCCCAGGATCGGCTCGCCGAGTACATGGCGCCGCTGTCGCCGCTGAACGGCCACCCCAACCGGGTCAAGGTGCCCGGCGTGGAGACCAACACGGGCCCGCTCGGGCACGGCTTCCCGGTCGCCACCGGCTGCGCCCTCGGCGCCAAGCTGCGCGGCGAGACCTGGCGCACCATCGTCGTCCTCGGCGACGGCGAGATGCAGGAGGGCAGCAACTGGGAGGCGGCCATGACGGCCGCCCACTACGGGCTGGACAACCTCACCGCCGTGGTCGACCGCAACCGGCTGCAGCAGGGCGCGCGTACCGAGGACACCAAGTCGCTGGAGCCGCTCGACCAGAAGTGGGCGAGCTTCGGCTGGGAGGTGCGCGTCATCGACGGCCACGACCACGCCGCGATCAAGCAGGCGTACGCGCCGTCGTCGACGGGCAAGCCCGTCGCCGTCATCGCCAACACCGTCAAGGGCAAGGGTGTCTCAT
Organism: Nonomuraea sp. NPDC049028; assembly: GCF_043197735.1. Classification (NCBI taxonomy): domain Bacteria; kingdom Bacillati; phylum Actinomycetota; class Actinomycetes; order Streptosporangiales; family Streptosporangiaceae; genus Nonomuraea; species Nonomuraea sp. NPDC049028. The sequence continues at coordinate 176,867 of NZ_JBICTR010000002.1, read as the reverse complement.
TCATGGAAGACCGGGTCGAGTGGCACCACAAGGTGCCCACCGACGAGCAGGTCCAGCTCGCGCTCGAGGAGCTGAGCCGATGACCGCCCTCGCCGAGCAGGCCCCCACGTTCGACTGCCGCGTCGACTTCGGCGAGGAGCTGGCCGCCCTGGCCCGCGCCGACGAGCGGATCGTGGCGGTCTGCAATGACTCGGTCGGATCCAGCAACCTGGTCAAGTTCCGCGAGGAGTTCCCCGACCGCCTGATCAACGTCGGCATCGCCGAACAGGACCTCGTCGGCGTGTCAGCCGGCCTGGCCAACGCCGGTTTCATCCCCTTCGTCTCCGCCGCGGCGCCGTTCCTCACCGGGCGCGCCCTGGAGCAGATCAAGGCGGACGTGGCCTACAGCGACCGGCACGTGGTGCTGTGCGGGCAGAGTCCGGGCATGGCGTACGGCGAGCTGGGGCCCACCCACCACTCCATCGAGGACCTGTCCTGGATGCGCGCCGTCCCCGGGCTGCGCATCGTCGTCCCGGCCGACCCGTCGCAGACTCGCGACGCCGTCCGCTGGGCCGCGGCGTCCGGTCTCCCCTCCTATATCCGGATCCCCCGCTTCAAGGTCCCCGCGGTGACACCGGCGGGCACGCCCTTCGAGGCCGGCCGGGCGACGCGCCTGGCCGAAGGCGACGACGTGACCGTGATCGCGATCGGCACGATGGTCTCGCGGGCCCTCGACGCGGCCGCGCTCCTGCGCGCGGAGGGCCTCACCGCGCGGGTTGTGAACATGACCTTCGTCGAGCCGCTGGACGTGGCCGAGGTCGTCGCCGCCGCGGAGCAGACCGGCGCGATCATCACCGCGGAGGAGGGCCTGCTGTCCGGCGGTCTGGGCGCCGCCGTCGCCAAGGTCGTCGCGGAGCGCCATCCCGTGCCCGTACGCATGCTGGGCGTCCCGACGTTCGCACCGACGGGAAGCACGTCCTTCCTGCTCGACCACTTCGGCCTGAACGCCGAGGGCATCGTCAAGGCCGCCCGTGAGGCTTTGGGACGGGACTGATGGAACCGCTCGTCCTCGCCATCGATCAGGGCACCGGCTCCACCAAGGCCCTGCTGGTCGACGCCGCCGGCCAGGTCGTGGCCCGCGCCAGTGCGCCGTTGTCCCAGAGCCACCCGGCTCCGGGGCTGGCGGAGCAGGACGCCGAGGAACTGCTCGGCAGCGTCCGCGACGCCGTCGCCGCCTGCCTGCGGCAGGCCGATCCACGGGCCGTACGCGGGATCGGGCTGAGCACCCAGCGCGAGTCGGTGGTCCTGTGGGACGCGGCGACCGGACGGCCGGTCGCGCCACTGGTCGGCTGGCAGGACCAGCGCGGCGCGGACCGAGCGGCCCAGCTCTTGGACGAAGGGTACGGCGACCTGGTCCGGAGTCGTACCGGGCTCCCGCTGGACCCGATGTTCTCGGCGCTGAAGATGGGCGCCCTGCTCGACCGGCACGACCCGGCGCGCGAGCGCAGCGGGCGCGGCGAGTTGCGCCTGGGCACCGTGGACGCGTGGCTGCTCGACGCGCTCACCGGCGAATTCGTCACCGAGGTGGGCAACGCCTCCCGCACTCAGCTGCTGAACCTCGCGACCGGTGACTGGGACGACGAACTGCTGGAGATCTTCGGCGTCCCCCGCGCGGCGCTGGGCCGCGTCGTCGCCTCCACCGGCCCCTTCGGCACGGTCCGCGACCTGGACCCGCTGCCTGCCGGGGTGCCCGTGCTCGCGGTGCTGGGCGATTCGCACGCCGCGCTGTTCGCGCACGCGGGCTGGCGGCCGGGCGTGGTCAAGGTGACCTACGGCACGGGATCGTCGGTGATGACGGTCGCGGAGTCGCCTGGGCTGGGTGGGCCGGGCAGCCCGGTCTGCGACACGATCGCCTGGTCCACGGGGCAGGGGCCGACGTTCGCCAGGGAGGCGAACATCCGCTCCACCGGCCGGACCCTGACCTGGCTGGCGGACTTGCTCGGCATCTCCGCGGACCAGGTCGTCGACCTGGCGGCCGGCTCCGACGCGGGCGACGTCACCCTCGTACCGGCATTCGGCGGCCTGGGAGCGCCGTGGTGGGACCCCCGGGCGGTGCCGGTGCTGGCCGGGTTCGACCTCGGCACCGGACGGGAGCAGCTCGCGCGGGCGGCCCTGGAGTCGGTGGCGCACCAGGTCGACGACGTCCTGACCGCCATGCCGGGCCTGCGCCGGATCGTCGCCGACGGCGGCCTGACCCGCAGCACCGCGCTCATGCGGCTGCAGGCCGGCCTCAGCGATGTCGAGGTGGCCCGCACCCGTCATCACGAGCTGTCGGCGGGCGGCGCGGCCGACCTGGCCGGTCTCGGACTGGGGCTGTGGACCACCGGCGACCTCGAACGCCGGGCCGACGGCGACGTGGAGATCTTCACCCCTGACTGGAGCGCGGAGCACCGCAGGGCAGCCGCGGCGAGATGGCACCAGCGCCTCACGGTCGCCCGCGACCTCGGCGCACGCGCGAACGGGAGTACGTCATGACAGCAGTGCAATCCACCCGGCCCGGCTGGCTCACGCTGGGCCGCGGCAGCCTGATCGCGCTCGTGCTCGTGATCATCGCGATCATCGCCAGTACGACGTACCGCTCGGACACCGCGCCGCGCGCCGGCGAGCAGGCGAAGTTCGACCCGGCCCGCTACGGCGCCGCGACCTACGGGCCGAAGGTCGTACCGGCGATCAAGAGCAAGGCCGTCGACATCGTCACGCTGAGCAAGGCGATCGCCGACGACACGGACGCGGCCGGCCAGAAGTACGGCCACCGCGCCGGCACCGGGCCGTACAGCTACGCCGTCACGCTGACCGGCACCGCCGGTTCGGCGAAGAGCGGCCTGCTGCCGGTCGAGGTGCCCGGCATCGGCAAGTCCAGGGTCCAGGTGCAGATCGGCCCGGCCATCAACGGCACGGCGCTGCGCGACGCGGTCGGTTTCATCGCGTTCGGCCAGTTCGTCAACCAGGTCGACTACGCCGACGCGGGCACCGCCCTGAACAACGAGGTCAAGGCGAAGGTGCTGTCGTCGCTCGATGTCCCGTCGCTCGACGGCAAGAAGGTCACCGTGGTCGGCGCGATGACGCCACTGACGGCCGACGTGCTGACCGTCACGCCGATCTCCGTCGAGGCGGCGTCGTGACGGCGACCCCGGTGCTGCGGGCGGTCGACGTCACCAAGGTGTACGGCGGGACGCAGGCGCTCAAGGGCGTCTCGCTCGACATCGTCCCGGGGCGCGTGGTGGTGCTGTTCGGCGAGAACGGCGCCGGCAAGTCGACGCTGATGAAGATCCTCAGCGCGGTCGAGTCGCCCACCACCGGCCAGGTGGAGCTCGACGGGAAGGTCGTCGAGTTCGGCAGCGCCCGCGACGCGGCCGATCGCGGCATCTCGATCATCCATCAGGAACTCAGCCTGTGCTCGAACCTCAGCATCCAGGACAACCTGTTCCTCGGGCGGGAGCGGACCCGCGGCGGCGTCCTCGTCGACCGCGCGACCATGCGCTCGCTGGCGGCCGGCGTGCTCCGCCGTCTGGACGGGGCGCTGAACCCCGACCTGATGGTCGGCGACCTGCGGCTGGGCCAGCAGCAACTCGTCGAGATCGCCCGCGCGCTGCTGCAGGACGCCCGGATCCTGATCATGGACGAGCCGACGTCGGCGCTGAGCGCCCCGGAGGTGGAGGTCCTCTTCCAGGTCATCCGCGAGCTCACGGCCGAAGGCGTGGCGATCGTCTACATCTCCCACCACCTGGAAGAGGCGCTCGACATCGCCGACGACGTGGCCGTGCTCCGCGACGGCTCCATGGTCGCCACGGCCGCCGCCGACGACGTCGACCTCGCCTGGGTCGTACGCAAGATGGTCGGCCGCGACCAGGACGACCTCTTCCCGACCCGCGAGCCCAAACTCGGGCCGGTGGCGCTCGAGATGGTCGAACTGTCGGTCGCCGACCCCGCCAACCCCGACCGCCTGGCCGTCGACGGCGTCTCGCTCACCGTCCGCGCCGGCGAGACCGTCGGCATCTACGGGCTCATGGGCAGCGGCCGTACCGAACTCCTGGAGTGCCTGGCCGGCCGCCTGCACGCCGAATCGGGAGAGATCCGCCTGTACGGGGAGCCGGTCGTCGGCAACGTACGCAGCCGCATCCAGGCCGGGCTGGCCCTGGTCCCCGAGGACCGCCAGCGTGACGGGCTGGTCCAGACGATGAGCGTGGGCCAGAACCTGTCCCTGGCCGCGCTGACCGGTTTCGTGCGCCGCCTCTTCGTGAATCGCACGAAGGAACGCGCCGCCGTCCAGAAGATGATCACCGATGTCACCGTCAAGACCAGCGGCCCCGACGCCCCGATCGGCTCGCTGAGCGGCGGCAACCAGCAGAAGGTCGTCATCGGCAAGGCCCTGATGACCGGCCCCCGCGTACTGCTGCTCGACGAACCGTCCCGCGGCGTGGACGTCGCCGCCAAGGCCGACGTCTTCGAACTGATGGCGCGGCAGGCCGAACGCGGCCTGGCGGTGCTGTTCACCACATCTGAGACCGAAGAGGCGCTGCACATACCCGATCGCCTGCTCGTCCTGGTCCGCGGCAGGCTGATCGCCGACCTCCGAGCCGGCGAGATCACCCGCGACCAGCTGATGAGCCTGGCCGACAGCGCCGACACCACCGAAGAGGTTAGCCATGGCTGACACCCTGACCAACGACCACGCAGCCGTGCTGCGGCAACGCCGCCGGGCGGCGGCGGAGGCGCGCCGCCTGAAGACGCTCAATTCGATCTTCGAGCTACGTGCGTTCATCGCGCTCGGTGTCCTGATCATCGTCTTCGCCCTGCTGTCCGATTCCTTCCTCACCATCGACAACCTGATCACGATGATCAAGCATGTGGCCATTAACGCCGTCCTGGCGCTCGGCATGCTGCTGGTGATCCTCAAGGGCGGCATCGACCTGTCGGTCGGCTCCATCGTCGGGTTGTCGGGCGTGATCGCCGGCGAACTGCTCCAAGGCGTACATCTGAGCCTGTTCGGCGTCATCGCCTACCCGCCGGTGTGGGCGGTGGTCATCCTGTGCATCGCGGCCGGCACCGTGATGGGCAGCATCAACGGCCTGCTCATCACCAGACTGAACGTCGCGCCCTTCATCGCGACGCTGGGCATGCTGTACGTCGCGCGCGGCGCCGCGCTCCTGATCTCCGGCGGCACCACCTATCCCAAGCTCGGCGGCGACCCCAGCACCCACAACACCGGCTTCGACTGGATCGGCGGCGGCCGGCCGCTCGGCCTTCCGGTGGCGATCTGGATCATGATCATCCTCGCCGCCGTCGTCGCCGTACTCCTGCGCTCGACGCCCTTCGGCCGCTGGCTCTACGCCACGGGCGGCAACGAGCGGGCCACCGAACTCACCGGCGTCCCCGTCCAGCGCGTCAAGGTGATCGTCTACATGATCTCCGGCGCCTGCGCCGCGATGTCTGGCCTCATCATCGCCTCCGAGCTCACCTCGGCCGCGCCGCAGGCCGGCGACAGCTTCGAGCTCAACGCCATCGCGGCCGTCGTCATCGGCGGCGCCGCCCTGTCCGGCGGGCGCGGGAACGTACGCGGCACTCTCGTCGGCGCCCTGGTCATCGGCTTCCTCGCCGACGGCCTGGTCATCGTCGGCGTCTCGACGTTCTGGCAGATCTTCATCAAGGGCACCGTGATCATCGTCGCGGTCATCCTCGACCAGACCCAGCAGCGCTTCCAGCGCCGCGGCGCCGCCGCATCGGCGGTCGCGGTGGCGGTCGCCGACGAACCGGCGACCACCGACGACGAACCGGCTGCAACCGACAACGCCCCGGTCAGACCCGGCACCCCCGCCCGCTGACCCTCATCTTTTTCCAAGCGCCGACCCTCACCCCACCCCATTGCCAGATGCCAGACCGGAACGGTTTCAGAACCGGTCCCATCCCCCATCCCGCGTCCACGCCGGCGCGTCTTCCAGGAGGTAAACCATGTCCCACCCCAGCCGTCGCCTGGTCGTCCAGGCCGCGGCGGCCCTGACCACAGGGCTGCTGACGCTGACCGCATGCGGATCATCCGGCGAACCCGCGGCCTCGACGTCGTCGAGCGCCTCCTCGTCGTCGAGCGCCTCCGCGCCCAAGAGCAACCTGATCGCGATCATCACCCCCTCGCCGGACAACCCGTTCTTCAAGGCCGAGGCGGACGCGGCCAAGAAGAAGGCCGAGTCGCTCGGCTACCAGACCTCGGTGGACTCCCACGACGACGACCCGAACAAGCAGAGCGAGCTGATCGACTCGGCCATCTCGCGCAAGGCCGCGGCGATCATCCTCGACAACGCCGGCGCCGACGCCTCCATCGGCCCCGTGCAGAAGGCCACGACCGCCGGGATCCCGGTCTTCCTGATCGACCGGGAGATCAACCAGACCGGCATCGCCAAGGCCCAGATCGTCTCCAACAACGCCCAGGGAGCCCAGCTCGCCGCCCAGGAGTTCGTGAAGGGTATGAAGGAGAAGGGCAACTACGTCGAGCTGACCGGCAAGGAATCCGACACCAACGCCGGCGTGCGTTCCAAGGGCTTCGGCGACGTCATCTCGCAGTACCCGGACCTGAAGCGGGTCGCCCAGCAGACCGCGAACTGGGACCAGCAGGAGGCTTTCAGCAAGATGGAGACCATCCTCCAGCGCAACCCGGACATCCAAGGCGTGATCGCCGGCAACGACACGATGGCGCTCGGCGCCGTGGCGGCGTTGAAGGCCGCCAAGAAGACCGGCGTCATCGTCGTCGGCTTCGACGGCAGCCCGGACGCCATCGCGCAGATCAAGGCCGGAACCATGCTCGCGACGTCCCTGCAGCCGGCCGCGCTCGGCGCCACGACCGCGGTCGAGCAGGCCGACAAGTTCGTCAAGACCGGTGCGACCGGGCAGCCGGAGAAGCAGTCGATCGACTGCGAGATCATCACGAAGGACAACGCCGACCAGTACGGCGTCTTCGCGAAACTCTGAGGCGCCGGAGGCTAGGGGCGACGACATCGCCTCTAGCCACTCCAACGTCTAGCATGCAGACCGGACGCTCCGGGCGACGCGCTCACCGGAGCGAGAAAGGACGGGGAACTCACGTGGTGATCGCTTCGACTCCCAGCCCCGACCACATGCGGCTACTGGTCAAGGTGGCCCGCATGTACCACGAGCGCGGGCTACGCCAGCCAGAGATCGCCGCCCATCTCAACATGTCGCAGCCGCGCGTCTCGCGCCTCCTCAAAGAGGCCGCCGACCGCGCTGTCGTACGCACCGTGGTCGTCTCCCCCGACGGCGTGCACGCCGAGCTCGAGGAAGCCCTCGTGGAGCAGTACGGGCTGCGCGACGCCGTCGTCGTCGAGACCGAGGGCGTGGGACCTGACGTCATCCCGGCGCTCGCCGCCGCGACGGCCACCTACCTCGACGCCACGCTCAAAGGCGGCGACGTCATCGGCATCTCCTCCTGGAGCGCGACGCTCCTGGAGGCGATCAACGTCATGCGGGCCAAGACGACCCCCGTCGCCGAAGAGGTCGTCCAGATAGTCGGCGGCTCGGGCAGCCCCGAAGTGCAACTGCACGCGACCCGCCTCACCAGCCGCCTCGCCGAGCTGACCGGCGCACGGCCCGTCTTCGCGCCGTCGGCCGCGCTCGTCCACAGCCGCGAACTCCGCGACATGCTGTCGAAGGAGCCCGCCGTCGCCGAGGTCATGAAGTCATGGTCGCGCCTCACGCTGGCCCTCCTCGGCATCGGCACCCTCGAACCCTCCCCACTGCTCCGCCGCTCCGGCAACGCCATCGCCCCCGAGGACCAGCGCCAGCTCCAGGAGCTCGGAGCCGTGGGCGACGTCTGCACCCGCTACTTCGACGCCGACGGACGAGCCGTGGAAGCCGACTTCGACGACCGCATCATCGGCATCGCCCCCGACCAGCTGCGCGCGGTGGAGCGCCGCATCGGGGTCGCGGGCGGCGCGGCCAAGCTCGCCGCGATCCGGGGAGCGGTACGGGGGCGCTGGATCAACATCCTCATCACGGACGTCGACGTGGCCCGGGCCCTGCTGGGCCGCGCCTAGAGCACGTGTTCTTCTGTCAGCCGGCAGCGCCCAGGACCTCCCCCAGTGGGAGGTCCTGAGCGCTTCCGGCTGCGAAGAAGTGGATCAGGAAGCGAATCCGAAGGCCGCGGGAGAGTCAGGCAGCCCCCATTGCTGGTCGGGGTGGAGGTGGCAGTCCCAGATCACGAGCGGGGTGCCATTGGCGGTGCTGCCGTTGTTGGCCAGACCGACACACTTGGCGGTGCTGGCGGCGAAGCTGCGGATGGAGTAGATGTTGGCGCCCAGGGCCGCGAACCTCCATTGCTGATCCGGGTGAAGATGGCAGTCCCAGATCACCAGCGGAGTGCCGTTGGCGGTGCTCCCGTTGTTCGCCAGCCCCACACACTTGCCGCTGCCGGCGAGCGTACGGATGGAGCGGTCGTTGTTGCCCTGCCAGATCTGGTCGGGGTGGAAATGACAGTCCCAGATCACGAGCGGGGTGCCGTTGGCGGTGCTGCCGTTGTTCGCCAGGCCGATGCACTTGGCGGTGCCGGCGGCGTTGCTGCGCAAGGCGGTCGAGGAAAGAGCGCTCGCCTGGGCGGCGGCCGGGAGCCCGAGGGCCATGGCGAACATGACCAGGACGGTTAACACGCGGCGCTGGAAGCCAGTCTGGTGGCGCATGTGGTCTCCTTTCGAACGGTGACGGTTCTCCTCTCTAGGGCGTTCCACGGCCGTTCCACCGGGGTGGTGCGCTAGGGGCGATCGGACATCGGCCATAAAGAGCCGCAAGCCTGGAGTATCGCCGCATTTATCACGTAAGCCCTCTATCCCACAGAAACCATGGCTATGATCTTGGATCTGCGCGGATCTCTTGACTCCGATTCGCGAAGTCAGTCATGAACTTGGGAGGGCACACGTGCGCAAAATTGCTATTGGCACCTTAATCGGCTTAGCGGCAACTCTCGGCGCGACACCGTCCGCCAACGCCGGCACCCCGAGCCTCGCTGACCTGGTCCAACTCAAGGACATCCGGACGCACCAGTTGGCATTCCAGACGATCGCCAACAACAACGGCGGCAACCGGGCTTCGGGCGAGGTCGGATTCGAGAAGTCAGCGAATTACATTGTGGCCAAACTCACGCTGGCCGGTTACAAACCCACGATCCAGCGCTTCGCTTTTCCCTTCTATAAAGAGGTCACACCCTCGGTCTTCGCGCAGACCGCTCCGTCCCCGACCTCTTACACCCATGGCACCGACTACCGCACCCTCGACTACTCGGGCGCCGGCGACGTGACGGCAGCCGCGGTGGCCGTGGATCCCGACGCGGCCGGATTGGGCAGCGGCTGCGAGGCTGACGACTTCGCCGGTTTCACCACCGGCAGCATCGCGCTCATCCGCCGGGGCGGCTGTACCTTCGAGGTCAAGACGGACAACGCCCAGAAAGCCGGCGCGAGCGCGGTCGCCTACTATCAGCGGCCTGATGTCCCCGATGCGCCAGTGGAGGGTACGGCGCTGCGCCCGTTCACCATCCCGCTGATCGGCTTCACCAACAAGCTGGGCGTCGAACTGGTTCAGGCGGCCAAGGCGGGCGACCTGAAACTCCACATCAAGACCGACACCATCAGCGAACAGCGCACGACCTCCAACATCGTGGCCGAGACCGCATACGGCAACCCTGACCGCGTGGTCACCGTCGGCGCCCACCTCGACAGCGTGGCCGCGGGCCCCGGCATCAACGACAACGGCAGCGGCGCGGGGACGGTCCTCACCATCGCCCAGAAGATCGGCGAGATTCGCGGCCGGGTCAACAACCGGGTCCGCTTCACCTTCTGGGGCGCCGAGGAAGGCGGCGACCTCGGCTCCAAGTACTACGTGGCGAACCTCAGCGCCGAAGAGAAGGCGAAGATCGCGCTCTACCTGAACCTCGACATGATCGGCTCCCCCAACGGAGTCCGCGGTGTCCTGGACGGTGACGACTCACTCGGCACCAACAGCTCCAAGCCGCCGGCCGGCTCGGCCGCGATCGAGAAGACCTTCACCGACTACTACGCCGGGCGCAAGCTCCCGCTCAAGCAGGACGCGTTCACCGGTACCTCCGACTACCAGTCGTTCATGGACGCGGGCATCCCGGCGGGCGGCGTACGATCCGGCACCGACACCGTCAAGACGGCTGAGGAGGCCGCTGTCTTCGGCGGCACGGCCGGGGTGGCGTATGACCCCTGCTACCACAAGGCCTGCGACACCTACAACAACGTCAACACGTCCCTCCTGAACGAGCTCGCGGACGGCGCGGCGTACGCGACTGAGACGTTCGCCAACAGCGTGCCGACGGTGAAGCGCGACAACGTACGGACACCTACCAGCCAGACGGCCACCCAGACCGGCGAGGACCACACCCCCGCCAGCTGATGATGAGGGCAGCCCGGGGGGCTTACCCTGGGCTGCCCATGGCCGGACGAACCCACGGGATCTACGGATCGTTCGCTCAGCCGGCAGCGGCCGCCTGCTTGATCAGCGCGACGACGGCCTCCGGCTGGGAGATATAGATAGCGTGGCTACCCTCGGCTTCGACCACGGTGGCTCCCGCACGCGCGGACATCGCCCGCTGCGCGGCCGGCGGGATCGTCTGATCACTGGAGGCGACCAGGTACCAGGCCGGCTTGGTGCGCCAGGCGGGTTCGGTGACCGCGGCACCGGCCGCGCCAACGCCCCACGGCACCTGCGAATCGGCCATGAACGCCGCCAACTCCGCCGGCAGATCGCCCGCGAACGCGCCATGGAACTTGTCCCGCTCAATAGCGAGGAACCCACCCTCCAGGGGCACGATCGGCGGCGCCGGCGTACCCGGCGGCGAATCGGCGAGCAGCGACTCCACGCTCTCGCCCTTGTCGGGCGCGAACGCGGCGACGTAGACGAGCGCCGACACCCGCGGATGAGTACCGGCCTCGGTGATGACCGAGCCACCGTAGGAGTGCCCGACGAGCACGGTGGGACCGTCCTGGAGATCCAGCACCCGCCGCGTGACCTCGGCGTCCCCCTCCAGCGTCACCGTGGGGTTCTGGACGACGCTGACCCGGTAGCCATCCTGTTTGAGCAGGTTGTAGACACCCTGCCAGCCCGACCCGTCGACGAACGCGCCGTGCACGAGCACGACGTTGACCGCAGTGGAGCTCATGACGCTTTCTCCTCGCGTAGCGGTGGGATGCAGACGTGACTGGGGGTCAACAGCCACCCGTGCGCTCTGACCTCAAGCGCCCGTCAGTTGCATCGCCTCGTCACTCACGTCCGAAGCGTAGGAGTGCGTACTTCCTAGTTTGTGAACGGCGAGTGGAACCAGCGCCCGCAGCACTGACCCGGCTGAAGGCACGCCCCGGTTTGGCGTTATGCGGAACGACCGTTGCCGTTGAGTGCTTCGCGGCGGTATTTGCGGCCGGTGGTCTCGTGCACCCCGAGCGTACGGGCGAGCGCGGCGCCGGTCATGTTGGGATCCTGAGCGAGCAAGGCCGCCACCCGCGCTCGCCGGTCGCTGTCCGCGCGGGTTTCGCCCGCCGATGCGTCTTGGTCTGCCCGTGTGGCAGCAGGTTCGGGCTCGGCGGGCGCTGACCGGCGCTCGCCTGTTTCTTGCATCGGCTCGCCCGGGTCGATCTGCGGCGTGACGTTCACCACTGGGCCGGGCTGCGGCACCCGCGGCGCCTGGTCTGAGTGACCGCTCGGGGCGCTCGGGGGTGCGGGCTCGGCGAGCACTCGCTCGGGCTGCCCCACGTCGTACGCGCGATCGGCAAGTTCGCGACCCGAGCGCACCACCCACATGATCAGCTCGTAGGAGATCACCAGCGCGATCGCCGGCCACGCGGCCAGCGCCGCGGCCAGGGGTCCCCGCTCAATCCCGTGCAAGATGTTCGCCGCCAGCGTCGCAGCGACTCCCAGTGCCAGCGCCCAGCGAGCCAGCGACGGCACCTTCAGGCGGTAGCGGGCACACCACAGCAGCACCATCGAGGAGGCGTAGATCATGCCGTCCACGGTCGCCGGGACCAGATGCGCCGACATCTCGTCCTCGGCACCGTACTTCTCGATCACCGCCACCGCATGCCAGTACGACACCCACGCGGCCACCGCCGCGACCGCCAACACCACAACCGTCATGGACACACGGATCAGCCGATCCCCGCCCCGAGGCACCTGCTTGACCCTATTCACACCAGAAATGGTGCCATGCCCGATGTATCACTATGTGCCCATCCGTCACTTCTGCCTCAGGCAGGCGGCGTGGATGAGGGCGACAGCCGATCTGCTGGGGTCGAACCTCGGTGGACATGCCAGCCGACACGGTCGAAGATTGGCGCGTGCCTCGAACCCCACCTGGGCGCGTGTTCAACCGAGCGATCGTCGCACTGGTCGCGGCCGCCATCCTCGCGGAGGGACGGGATCTCCCGTGGACCCCGATGCAGTGGAAATGGATTGAAGTAGCCGGGAGACTCGGTTCATGAAGATCACAAAGCCCGGAGCGCCGAATGAGGAGACCCGCCGGAGGAACGTCGGGGCGTTACTACGCCATGTCCACCTGAATGGCCCGACTTCGCGTGCTGTGCTCGGGGAAAAGCTGGGGCTGAACCGCACCACAATCATGGGGCTGACCGCCGAACTTGCCGCACTGGGCGTGGTCGAAGAAAAGCTTCCCCAGGACACCCACAGAGCGGGCAGACCGTCCCTGGTGGTCAGCCCGGACACTGATCGCGTATTCGTGCTCGCCTTTGACGTGGCAGTGGACCGCCTGCTGGCCGCGCGAGTGGGCCTGGGCGGCGTGATACTCGATCGCCGTGAGGCCGTACGCCAACGCAAGTACCCCGACCTGGACGATGTCGTTGGAACTCTCGCCGAGTTCGCCCGCCAACTGCTCCGCGACGTCCCAAGCGATGCCGTGTGCGTCGGCATTGGCGCGTCGTTCTGCGGCATGATCCGGCCAGCGGACGGCACCGTACGATTCGGACCAAATACCGGCTGGGTAGATCAGGCGTTCGGCCCGGAACTCGAGCGCCGTTTGGCCCTGGGCCTGCCTGTGCGAGTTGGCAACGAAGCTCACCTGGGTGCAGTCGCGGAGAACCAGAGGGGCGCTGGGATCGGATTCCGGAATCTCATCTATCTGCACGGCGATGTTGGCGTGGGCGGCGGCATCATCGTCGACGGCAAGCGCCTGGACGGCAATGACGGCTACGCCGCCGAAGCCGGTCACATGATCGTGAACGCACACGACGGGCGGCCGTGCGGGTGCGGTTCGCGCGGCTGCCTGGAAGCGGAGGTCGGGGAGGACGCACTGCTCAGTGCGGCCAACTGGCCCCCTGGGTTGATCGGGCGGGACGCGGTGGCGTCCGTGGTACATGCCGCTGAGCGAGGCGACGAATCCGCCAAGGCGGCGCTGACCCATGTGGGAGATTGGCTGGGTGTCGGGGTTGCCAATCTGATCAACCTGTTCAACCCGGGTGTCGTGGTCTTCGGCGGAATACTGCGCGATATTTACCGAGGGGCCTCAGCACAGGTCCGGAATCGCATCGCCGCCAATGTACTGCCAGTTTCCCGCGAACGAGTGAAACTGCGGATCGCAGCGCTGGGAGATGACACCACCCTTGTCGGCGGCGCTGAGCTGGGGTTCGCCGAGCTGCTGGACAATCCGGTTGAGGTCGTCAGCAGGGGGTATCGTCGCCAGGCTGACGCCAACATGAAATCGCAGGCTACAGGCCTTGCTTAGTGTCTCCGCTCTACCCCGGACGAGAGGCCCCGTGAATGCAGAGCGTGATGCCTCCCGAAAGGGTTGCCTCTCAATCGTGAGTGTCCCTGGCCAGCGCCCCCCGCAGATATTCCATGTCGGTACCAAGGGCCTTCCGGGTCGTCAGCCGTAACACCGGAACGAGCAGCGGACTGCGTAGATCCAGGTCGATGCGGTGGAGGATTCGGGTACCCTCCGGTACGCGATCGAGCCGGAAGCTGAGTTCGGCCCGTCGGAACAGGCGGGACTCCAGCAGCACGAAGGCCAATTCCCGCTCGGCGTCGTACTGGGTGATGCGAAACCGCTGGCGTTTGCCCGACGGCGCGATGGTCATCGCCTCATATCCCACGCCGACCGGCGCGGTCGACAGCGGGACCACCTCCGCGATACTGCGGTCCCAGCGGGGCGCGGTCAGCGGATCACCGAGGAAGCGCCACACCTGCCGGATGTCCTGCGGGACGACGATGGACGAGTTGAGCTGCATCAGACGACTGCCTCCTTCACAGGATGGGGCGGAACACCGCGCAGCGCGACTGCCCGAGCCGCAATATCTGCTTGGCACAGAGGCTGCCGCACTCGATCCTGCACCGCCTGGCCGCCAGGTCGTGACGACCACCATGCCGTCGGGGGTGTCAACGGTCAGCTTCACGTTCGGGTCGAGGACCCGCAGCAGCGCTTCGAAGTCGCCACTGACTGCGGCAGCACGGAATGCCTGGACGACCTGCTGGTGCTCGCGGCCGGGGCACGCCGGCCGGTCCGTGGCGTGGACCTTGCGGCGGGCGCGGCTGGCGGCGGCGGGTGGAATCACGTTCTTGCAAGATCTTCGTGTAGGGGTGAGCAGGAGTCCGGAAAGCCTCTCAGCTGGCCCGGCCCAAGGTCACGGTGCGGGTTCCGGGTGTGAAGTCGCCGAAGGACTGTTGCCAGGACTCACCGGGCCAGTAGTACGTCACAAGGCCCTCGGCGGGCCGGTAGTGGGCGGTGTAGAGCGTTACCGTCCCCTGCTCGTCGACGGATCGATACAGCGGCGGCTTGAGCATTGCCGCCACGTCCGTACCCGCGGCGCGGATGGCTCGCAGCCGTTCCTGCGTCCGCATGGCCCGCTCCTGCTCGTCGGTTACCGGCAGGTGCTGGTGATTGGCGGCGCAGGCGTCCGGTGCCACCGTCGGGGACATATCCGGTCCCACGAACACCGTCATCGCCTTGGTGGGATCGACAAGGGTGAGGTTCTGGGGGACGGCGACCGGCAGGGACCGCAGCCTGTCGACCGCCTCATCGACGGTCTCGCACGTCTCCAGCAAGTAGCGCACGAGGATGAGAATGGCGAAGCCGCGTCCGTAGACGGAACGTCCGCCCCAGGTGAGCGAGACCGCGAGACCGGCGTCGTTCATCCCGTCGAGTAAGCCCCACAGCATGTCCTGCATCCCGATCACGGGGCGCAGGAAGCAGGAGGAGACGATGGTCCCCTCGCATTGATCGGGCCGTAGGTCATAGTTGCGCAGCAGAGTGCCGTTCTGGCCGATCTGGGTGCAGGCCTGGGAGAACGGCCGCAGTGCCGCATGGGTGAGGAAGACTTCCGCCTCGGGCCGGTCGAGTTGGCCGGCCAGGCGGTCCAGAACCGGGACCAGTTCTGGCATGTGCGCACGGAACAGCGCCCGAACGCGGTCCGCGCCCTCCGGGGTCCGGCCCTCCTCGGTCAGCAGGCGCTCCATGTCCTGCCACAGGGCCCGGGCGTAGGCGGCCCACCGCCCGTCGCCGCCGTCGCCGACCTCGATCGCCTGGAAGGTCTTGTGCTGTTGCCGCAAGGCTGCCACTCCCCTGTGAGAATCGGACGAGGTGGGGGCAACCTAGCTACTTGGGCAGGTGTTCACCAGGTGGCCGCCATCGGCGACGGCCAGGCGCTGGATCTGATGAAGCCGCTGAACGCGAGCGTGGCCGATTCCAAGTAGGCGATCATGTCCCGCGTTGGAGAAGCCGGGAGTCAAGGGCGAGAAACGACATGTCGAGCGGTCGAAGCTGAAGCGGCTCGCCACGAGGGACTGGCTGAGCGAGAGCGAGCCGGGAGCCTTCGCCTTGACCCGGCAAGGGGTCCGGCAGCCAGGCATCATGATCGCAAGCGGCGAGGCTCTTCGCCGCGCTGGAGGGTGTCAACCACCCCCTGCAGAGAGAAGAGCCCGCATGTCACGCTACGCCGACCCGCCATCCTCGTAGGGGTTATCGAGGAGATCGAGGGGGTTGCCTCCTCCGCGAGCCTGTTCGCCGCGCCGGCGGACCCCGCCGGCGCGGCGATGACCCACGATGAGCTGGAGAATCTCCTCCCGACCCTGATCGCAGGAGCGGCGATGGCGTTCTCCAGCGTGTTCGTGGTCAGCAACGGCCTTCGGCTGCGGAGTTTCAAGGAGAGCTGCGCAGTTTCAAGGAGAAGGGCCTTGGGCGGACTCGGCTCCGGTCCTCATTCTCTGGCTCGGCGCCCTCCAGCTCCCGCCTTGACTTATGGTGCTGCGCCCCCACCGTAAGTCGTACATATCTGTTCGAGTTAATGAGAATCGGGGGTAATGGTGGTGGTGCTGAGCACGGAAGCCAAGCTGGTTCTCCTGGCGGCCGGACTGATCTTTCTGTTGGTGTTAGTGCTCGGCGTGTGGAAATACCGCCAGATGGTCGTCTCGGCCGAACACATGGCTCATCCCTACGTCGACATCGCGCATCGAGCCGCCTTGCTCTACTCGTTCGCTACGCTGCTGCTCGCAGTCTTTGTCGCCCTGAGCGGCTGGTCGGCGTGGGTGAACCTGGCTGCGGCGGGCATCGTGATCTTCTTCTTCGTAGCCGCAATCGGGACCTACGCCTACCACGGCTGGCGCCGTGACACCGACAACCAGTTGCGCCATCCGGTACGCGGCACAACCGCGTTCATGGTCTCGCTGATCGTCGGCGAGATCGGCGGCTTCGCCGTACTTCTGGCCGGTTTCGTGCAGGCACAACTGCTGTGACGCGGGCGGCGTTTAGAGATCATTCGTCGGGCAGCAGATAGCGCCAGGAGACCGCGAGCGAGGCACCCGACCGAGCACGGAACACCCGCCACCCGCCACGCTGGTCCGCGTCGCGCGGAATCAGTCGGATGGCGGCCATGGCGGCCTTCCCGGACAGGTCGCGGGTGCGAACGGGTGAGCCCGCGGCCCGTGGTTCAGGCACGCCCCTCGGCCAGGGTCGGGCCTTGCCACCCCTCAATGTCGTCTGCTCCGCGACCAGCCGTACGCGTCTGGACACGTAGTTCTGGCCCTTGCCCGTGATGCGCCGGGCGAGACGGCCGAAACGATCGCGTGCGTCGTACAGGGCCTTTGCGTAGGAGCCGCGCGTCTCGTCAAGGGCCGGGATCCTCACTTCTCGCTTGCCTCCCGCCGTACGGACGCCCAACACCGTGGTGGGTGCGTCCATCACGACGGGGGCGCCGGGCCGGGGCGTGGCCGTCGCCGGCTGGCCCGACAGATCGCGATCAAGCGCCGCGAGCAGCTTGTTCAGATCGGCCTTCGCAAGCCGCAGGGTTCGGGCCGCATCCACGATCGCCCACCCGTCGGCGTACACGACGACCCGTGGCGGACGGATCGCGAGCAGTCCCGGGGGGAGGAAGCCGCCCTCCAGGCGCCACATGGCCACAGGCCCTTTGTCTGTCGCGACAGGTAACGCGGAATTCCATCCCGCGGCCGACGCCGAAGCGGTGGGGGTGTCGGTCCGGCCGCACGATGTGGTCACGAGCAAGGCGGCGAGGATCAGTGCCAGGGGCCTGTACCTCATACCGCCCATCATGCGAGCGACGGGCGCAAGGTTCAAGCCGATGCTGTGGCTGGCGGGTGCCCGTACGTTCCCCTCTGCCACAGCGGCTGAAGCGGACATGGTGCTCCGGCGATCGGCGGGCCAGGCGGCCACTGTCATGTCAGTCCGGCCATCGCGACGGCCCAGCAGCTGGGGAGAGATAGGGGCGTCGTCTCATCGATACATGCATATTGCAACTTCGACATGTCTTCCAGAGGGCAAGCCTGCTACGACAATCCGTCGTACAAGCTCACCCCTCAGAGACGAGATTCCGATGACGGTGAACCCGAGGCCATCAGCCCGCGTACCCAATAGCACCCGCCTCCTCTAACGCCTGCGAGGTGCCCGCATTGGGACGGCGCCTGACGCGGGGTGAGGCGGAAGATTCCCGATCGGGAGGTGACATGAGCTGGACGGGCCGACGCTGGATGGTCTGGCTGCTGCTCGTCACACTCACCTCCGGCATCGTCGCCGGGCACGTTCTGGAATGCCAGGATCGGTCGGGGCACACGAGTTCGCAGCTTGTCGCATCTGGTTCTCCAGGCGATGGCGCCAGGGTGGCCTGCGCCGCATCTCACGGACCCGCGTCGATGTGCGTGGCCGTACTGACCACGGCGATCGCCTTTCTGCTGGCCCTGGCATTGCCGAGCGAGCGGCGCAGTGACGCCCGTGATGGTCGCGGCTGGAGGCTGGTACAGCGAGGGAGGGAGCCACCGGCGGCCGATCTGGCTTTTCTTTCGGTTCTGCGGATTTAGGAGGGTCGTTCCAATCCGACCCGTCCTATCCGATCCCCCATTTCCGAAGGAGAGATTCCCCATGACCGTCGCACACCGGATCACCATGCTCACCGTCGCCGGAATCGGCGCCGTCGCCCTGCTCACCGCCTGCGGCTCATCCACCCCCACGACCACCGCCGCCGGTGCGGGAGCCGCTCCGGCCGCCTCGTCGAACGACGGGGCCAGCGCAGATGTCACGAACATGGACGGCATGGACATGTCCTCGTCGAAGCCCAAGGCGGACTTCAACGATGGCGACGTGATGTTCGTCCAGATGATGCTCCCGCATCACCAGGAGGCCCTGCGGATGGCCAAGTGGGCCCAGACCAACGCCTCCAACGCCAAGGTCAAGGATCTCGCCATGAAGATGCAGATGGAGGCGCAGCCGCAGCTCAGCAAGCTCAACAACTGGCTCACCGCCTGGGATAAGGAGCCCATGGCCGACGACGACCCGATGATGACGTCGATGCCCGGCATGATGTCCTCCGCCGAGATGACCAAGATGCGGCAGATGAAGGGTGGCATGTTCGACCGCATGTTCACCCAGATGATGATCAGCCACCATCAGGGCGCCATCAAGGTGACCCAGAACGAGATCGCCAGGGGCAGCAACGCCAAGACGAAGACGATGGCCAAGACCATCCAGACGAGCCTGCGCAGCGAGCTCGCTGAGCTGAAGCAGCTGCTCCCGACGCTCTAGCCGCGGCGGATCCCGTACGGCGCCCGGCCGTACGGGGCCGAGGCATGCCAGATTCAACCAGCGGCTTTGACCACGGAGGTCACGAAGCTGAGTTTCACTCCGCTGACCTGCCCAGTGACCTCCCAGAACCTTCCCTTCCGAAGAACGGACCGAGCGTCTGGCCAGAGGGCCGGGGAGCGCTCGGCAGCGTCACAGAACAGCCACCGGAGGTGGCGGCCGTGCGCGATGGGATCGTGGACGTGGACGACGTGGCTACAGGTGGCGCCGTTGTGGCCCGTGATGTGTGTCCGCGATGGACGAACAGCCCGCCGACAGCAGGGCGAGTTGAGCACCTGAACACTCCGGAGATGGCGCGCGTATCCACACATGGGCGGCGGCCTTCCGCTATGCCGGGTAGTACGTCCTGCCCTCGAGGCCAATCGGCTCGAACAGGCTAATAAAACCCTTCACTTCGGTACTATTCGCCCCAGATCTTGGATGTTTACGAGGAGGCATCGTAGTGGCTGCGCCGACAAGGCTTGGGCAGATGGCAGGGGCCACAGCGCTGGCATTGGTCACATTAGTCTCCGCCCCCGGCACCGCCGCCGCCGCGCCGTCACCTGCCAAGGCCAGGGCCAAGTTGGTGAAGCTGAACGAGCGGGCCGACAAGGTGGTCGAGCAGTACAACCAGGCCACCGAGGCGTACAAGAAGGCCAAGCAGAAGTACGACGCGGCCAACGCCGACCTCGGCCGCAAGACGGTGCGCTCGGACGCCCTGCGCGCGGATCTCGTCACGGTGGCGGTCAACCAGTACCAGTACGGCGGCTTCGAGAACTGGCAGACCTACGCCGGCCAGGGCGAGACGCTGAGCAGCATGGCGGCACTGGGCCAGATCGCCACCGAGCGGTCGGCCAAACTACGGGCGTACGAGGACAGCATCAAGGACCTGCGCGACCGGCGCAACGAGGCCAAGAATGTCCTGGCCGAGGCCGACAAGGCGCGCGAGAAGGTGGACGACGACAAGACCGAGGTCGAGAAGCTGATCGCCCAGCAGACCAAGATCCTTCGCAAGCTCGGCGCCTTCAAGTCGGGCAATCCCAACAGCACGGGAATCAAGTACACCGGCCCGGCCTCGGGCAACGCCCGCATCGCGCTGCAGTTCGCGTTCGCGCAAGTGGGCAAGCCGTATGGGTACGGCGCCAATGGGCCGAACTCCTACGACTGCTCCAGCCTCACCCAGGCCTCCTGGCGTACCGCCGGGGTCGCCATTCCCCGCACGACGTACACACAGTGGGCCTGGGGCGCCAGTCGTCGCGTCTCGCTGGACGCCCTCCAGCCTGGGGACCTGCTGTTCAGCAAGGGCCTGGGACATATGGGCATGTACGCGGGCAACGGGAAGATGGTCCACGCGCCGCAGACCGGAGACGTGATCAAGGTCGTCGAGCTCGACGACTACTGGCGCAACCGCCTCCTCGGCGCAGTCCGCCCATAAAGCCGCCGCCGAGCCCCGCACGTCGAAATGGCGCTGGAAGTACTGGCAACGTGGAGCTATGTGCGTTGTCCACAAGGTTGCACACTGTGGCCCCGTATCAACGATCCCAAGTAGCATGAAAACAAATCGCGGCAGGAGGCCACAAGAAGATGCGGACGTTGGGCGACCTGGAGTCGGTGATCATGGACCGGATGTGGTCGTACCACCGCCCCGCCGCGGTGAGAGACGTGCTGAAGGATTTGCGACAGGATCGCGAGATCGCCTACACCACCGTGATGACCGTGATGGACAAGCTCTACAAAAAGGGCCTGCTGAAGCGCGAGCCGGTGGGTAAGGCGTACGTGTACAAGCCAGTCGGCACCAAGGAGTCCTACACCGCCGAGCTGATGCGCGAGACGCTGGCCAGCGGCGGTAACCAGGCGGCCACGCTGGTTCACTTCCTTGAGCGGCTGACCCCGGAGGAGGCTGCCGCGCTGGAATCCGCCCTTCAGGTGTTCCCGGCGCACACCCGTCGATCATGACGGTCGCCCTGGTCCTCGTCGTCTACGCCGTGGGTGCCGCCACGGTGTTGCCGCGACTGCTCGTCAAGGCCGCCTGGGCCGAGCGGGCCCCCCGATTGGCGATCTCCATGTGGCTGGCCGCGGACATCTCCGCGGTCCTCTCGGCGGTGATGGCCGCGCTGAGTGCCGCGATCCCCGGCGACGCGGTCGGGCACGGGTTGGCCAGGCTGTTCGAGGTGTGCAAGCAGTTTCTCGGCCACGGATCCGACGTCGACGTGGCCTCCGCCGGATTCCGGCTGGCCGTCCTGGTCAGCGGGTTCATCACCGCACGGACTGTGTTCTGCGTGATCAGGGTGCTGCTGACCTCACGGCGCGAGCGTGCCCGGCACTCGGAGATGCTGAGCCTGCTGGGCCGGCGTGACGGCGAGTTGGACGCGGTGGTCCTGGAGTACGACGAGCCGCTCGCGTACTGCCTGCCCGGCAGGGCGAACAAGGCCGTGATCACCACGGCGGCGCTCCACGCTCTGCCGCCCGAGCATGTGGCCGCGGTGCTGGCGCACGAGCGAGCCCATCTCCGGGGACGCCACCATCTTCTCCTTGCCCTGGCTGAAGGCCTGGCCAAGGCATTTCCTGCTCTCCCGCTGTTCGCAACGGCCAAAGCGGAGGTGGCCCGCCTGGTGGAGTTGCGGGCCGACGATGTGGCCGCGGGACAGCATCCGCGCCTGCACCTCGCCGCGGCTCTGGTCGGTCTGGCCACCGGGCGGGTGCCCGCGTTCGCGCTGGGCGCTGCAGGCGAGAACGCGTTGAGCAGGGTGCGCCGCATGCTCAATCCGGCCGCGCCGCTCCACCGCCGCGAGCGGCTGGTGGGCACGGTGGCCGTCACCTTGTTCCTCGCAGGACCGGCGGCTCTGGCGGTGTTTCCGGGGGTGAGCGCGCTGATCGCGCATCATTGCCACACGCTCTCGCTGCTCTGAGCTCAGGCGTACAGCAACTCCTGATCGATCACGAGGGCCGCGGTGACGCCCTGACCGGCGGCGATGATCACCTGGCCAGCCGGGGAACGGCATGGACGCCCGCCTGGCCATGTCGCCGGCCGCGAAGACTCCCTTCACCGAGCTCTGCCCGAACTCGTTGACCTCCACCAAGCCGTCCTCCAACATGGCGCAGCCCAGTTGCTTCGGCAGGTTGCTGCGCTGGCGGACACCCGACCCGCAGCGACTGGTAGCCGCCACCGAGGACGGCACGGTCTATGGGCCCAAGAACGGCGGGCCGGACTTCACCGTCGCCTTCCGCCCTGCGAGATCATGAACCGCTACGCCATGATCGAACGGTGACGGCCGGCATACCGCTGCTGCCTGCCTCTGGCAGAGCTTCGACGTCTCACCTGCCTGACCACGACGGCAACGCAGAGCACGCCCGCGAACACGACCCCAGACACCGCGATGCTCTCCGTGGAGGCCGTCGGCAGGACGACATCGGTCTCCTGCGCCTTCCCCGCCGCCTGCACGACCCCTTTCCGGACCAGAGGCGTCCGCGGGTTGCCGCCCGTCAGGACGAACGTCTCACCCTCCCCGAACTTCTCCTTGACCTTGCGGGGAAGGCCGTAGCCGACGACCTTGCTCTGGTCCCTGTCCTTGCGCTTGAGCCACACCTTGTCGACGTTGGCCTCGATCGTGGAGATCTGGTCTCCCTGTACCTTCTCGACGATGCCCGCATGGTCGATCCGCTCCACATCGCGTGACCCGCTCCAGTCGTAAAAGACGATGGCGCCGGGCTCCGGCTTGTCACTCCAGGCGTCCTGCTCCTTGAACCACTTGGCGTGGTCGACGGTGTAGGCGAAATCCCCCACGTACTTCTCGACGCCCGCCTGGTTGGCGGCCCAGGTAATGAACATGTCGCACCATGGGGCGGTCTTGAAGTAGGGGTCGCTGTTGTCCACGTTGGCGTAGTACCAGTTACCGAACTTGCTGTAGCCGTCGGTTTTCTCGCGATAGCCGAGATTTTTCTGGGCAGCGTCGAGCAGCCCGTCCACAATGGATGGCATAGGTCCGGGGTTTGACCCTTTCTCCTAATGGCCTACCGGGTTAGCTGACGGGTTCGGGCCAGGAGATGACGCCCTACCGCCGCATCCGTGGCGGATTCACCCCATGCGTGGATCGCTCCAGGCTCTGGTTCCCCGGTTCCCGCGGCGCGGGCCTCGGCACCAGCCGGCCGCCTCCACCGCGAAGGCAAGTCACCGGCAAGTACGAAGGACTGTAGTAGGTAGAAAGGGTGACTGGTTACCGAAATGAGATTTTTGGCATAAAAGATCTATCCAACGCAGACCGACCAATACCGTGCGCTACACGTTGTTATACGCAAGGCAAGCACCGCAGCGGGTCAACGCGTGATCACTCAATCACCCTCACCACGCCTGCGAGATTGCGCGTGTGGACGGGCACCAGTTTGACGACGTCCCCCGCCTGCGGGGCTTGGATCATCTTTCCGTCGCCCCAGTAGATCGCGGCATGGGAAATGTAGCCCGGGTTGGTGGGGTCCAGCCGCCAGAAGATCAGGTCACCCGATCGCATCTGGGAAAACGGGACCCGGGGTCCACTGGCGAACTGCTGATGCGTCACCCGCGGCAGCCGAATACCCGCCCTGCCAAAGGCCCACTGGATCAGGCCGGAACAGTCGAAGGCGTCAGGTCCCTCGGCGCCCCAGACATACGGGGCGCCCAGTTTGCTCTTCGCCGCCGCGCACGGTCGGCTTGGGCGTGTAGGCCCGGAAGGTCGATGGTTCCACCCCCACCGTTCCCACCCTCCTACCGCCGAGCGGTATCGCCGCCGCATCGACGATCTCCATGGAGCTCACACTTTTGCGTACTCGAACCCGCTCGATCATTTGTTCAGGCAGCGGACGATTCGCGACCACAAGCAGGTGTGGCTCCCGCAGACGGTCGAGGGCCGCCACAACAGGCGGTTCAGGCGCCGGCGAGCTTTGCCCGGCTTCCCGGGTCCAGCCCGAAGACGCCGGGGCGGCTTCGCCGGTCGCTCGTAGTCGACGAGGGCTAACATCCCCGCCATCAGCGTTGCAACCACGAGTCCGGCCACGAGGTACACCGCTCGGGGCAGCACGCTACTACGGTTCATAGTCACTGCGACATTATGCACAACCCGAACAGCGACACAGCGGCCCACGCTCAGGCACGGCACCACGCCGTGGTAAAGGTAAAGGATTAATGGCTGAACCCTAGGCCACACAGGGCCTTCGGGTCGGCTTCCAAAGGTTTCGCTTGCGCTGGCCATTTGGCTTGCATACCTTTACAGGCCCAAGGCCGCAGCGTTCCGATGGTGGCCTGTAATGCCGAGACCGCGTCTCGTCTGCACCGGCGTTGTGTGCAGATCGCAGCCGCGGCCGCCGAGTCCGCTTTCTCGCGGAGCCGGGGATCCACTTTCTTGGGGTGAATCGGTGCGCCCGTCCCAACGGGGCTCCGTAGGGCACTTCCACGCCCGAACCCGTCAGCTAACCCGGTAGGCGGCATGGAAGCAAGGAGCCATTCCCCGCATGTCCAAACACCTCTTGCCGAACTACGGCAGGTCCGCCCGTAAGCACGGCCTCACCCTCGCCGCAGCGGCCGTGGCCAGTGCACTCATCACCAGTACGCCCGCCTTCGCCAGCGACCACGCCAGCGAGACCCAAACTGGCGTCTCGCGGTCTGCGACTTCCTCCCAGCCCCAGCGCCAGGTCACGGCGGACGCCGTGCTGAAGCTGGCCCAGCAGCAGGTGGGGACGACGGAGAACGCCAGCGGCGGCGGCACCCGATTCCACAGCTGGTACATGACTTCCCCCAGGGCCCAGGAGACTCTGGCCCGCGACGGAGGAAGCCTTCAGGCCTACGCCAACGCTCCGTGGTGCGCCATGTTCGTCTCTTGGGTCGGTGAGCAGACCGGCGTTAGGCCGACGATGGGATGGGACGCCTATACGGTCACATGGGCGCGGTGGTTCAAGAACAACGGACGCTGGGGCACCCTTGCCAAGCCCGGAGCCGTCGTTTACTACGCATGGGGCGGCGACAAGAGCATTACTTCCATCGACCACATGGGCCTGGTGAAGAAGGACAACCGCGACGGCACCATCACCGCGATCGAAGGCAACACCGGCAATGGGAAGGTCGAGGAGCGGGTGCGACCCAAGTCCGACGTCGTCGGCTATGGCTATCCGCAGTACAAGTCCTGACATCAGGGAAGCCGTCGCTTCGGCAATTGCTGTAAGAGAGCTGCTATGCGGTTATCCGCGCATCAGCATTAGCGGCCGATCCTACTATGTCATATAGTGAAAAGTCGGCTGGCTGGTCCTCCCGGGAGGGGACAACCGCAGCCATCCGTTCGGACGTACTCGGCATTCGCCCCCGTGATGCCGGGCACGTCGTCCTAGGAGATCGACTTCCGGTCGTGCCGAGGCCTAGCCGAGAACCCCAAGCAGGTCCCGGCAAGCGCGTTCGCAGTCACGGCAGGCCTGTGCACAGATGCCACAGTGGGCGTGCTTGGTGTGCCGCCCGCACTCGTCGCCGCACGCCTTGCATGCCTGGGCGCAGGCTTCGAGGACCACACGCGTCATGTTCGCGTCATAGCCCGTGTGCCGCGAGAGCACGCGCGCAGTGGTCTCGCAGATGTCCGCGCAGTCCAGATCGCTGCGTATGCATTTGACCATTTCGGCCACCATGTCCTCACTCAGGCAGGCGTCCGCGCAGGCCGTACACGTTTGAGCGCACCGGAGACACTCTTCGATGCATTTCGTAAGCTTCGCCTGGTTGACATCACCAAGGTCCTTGGGGTAGGCGGAGAGCATCTCCCCGACTTGCAACGTCATCTCTCGTCCTCGCTTTCGCTGCACCGGCCACCGCGACGGCGGCTCAGACCTCCGTTACCCATCCCCCCGCGCACGTAACACCTCTCCCACTACACGAAGCAGTAGATAGTCGACCGCTCCGGACGGAGATGAATGCAGGGAGACGGGCCACATCCGAGCAGCAGTCTTCGCGCCGTCGCCAACCATCGCTACTATGATGGATAGGATTAGGAGGGGCGGGATGGCGCGCGGTCTTGGTGAGCTGGAGTCCGCTGTCATGGGCCACATCTGGTCATGCGACGGCCCTGTGTCTGTTCGTGAGGTGCTTCAGGCGCTGCAGCGCCGCCGGGTCCTTGCCTACACCACGGTGATGACGGTCATGGACAACCTCCACAAGAAGGGCTTGTTGCGCCGCCACCCATCCGGCCGGGCCTACCTGTACGAGCCCGTGATGAGCCACGAGGCTTACAGCGCCCAGATCATGCAGGAGGCCCTGGCCAAGGGCGGCAACCAGGCCATGACGCTCGTCCATTTCCTGGAGCGGCTCACCCCTGAGGAGCACGCTGCCCTCGATGCCGCCATTCACCGAAGCGACCAGCAGTGATCGTCGAGGGCGCCCTTGTTGCGCATGCGGCGATCACGGCATGGGGACTGCCACGACTAATCATGCGCAGCCAACGGCTTCGCGACTCTCCCCGGCTGTCGATCGCCGCGTGGCTGGCCGGCTGTGCATCGGTGATCGCGTCGGGAGCCTTGGCCGGGCTGCAGCTCGCCTTCCCCGCCCACGCCATCGGGGACGAGGTCGCCGCGCTGATCATAACCTGTGGTGAGATGCTGTCGGGTCATGTTTCTCCGTTCACGGCCCGCCCGCTGGCCGCGCTGGCGGGCCTGTCCGTCGCCGGCGGCATCGCCATCAGGGTCGGCTGGGCCAGCCTGACCGTGCTCTGGACCGGACGGCGTTGCCGAATCAGGCACCGGAAGGCTGTCCGGCTGATCGG
This sequence comes from Nonomuraea sp. NPDC049028, assembly GCF_043197735.1. Classification (NCBI taxonomy): domain Bacteria; kingdom Bacillati; phylum Actinomycetota; class Actinomycetes; order Streptosporangiales; family Streptosporangiaceae; genus Nonomuraea; species Nonomuraea sp. NPDC049028. Next base: position 149,987 of record NZ_JBICTR010000002.1, on the reverse strand, counting down.
ACGCGAGCGGCAAGAGCTCGGCGCGCTCGTCGTCCAGCACGACGAGCCCGCTGCCTATTGCGTCCCAGGCCGCCGCGCTGTGATCGTGATCACCAGTGGAGCACTCGCGGCGCTTGATCACCGTCAGGTGGCTGCGGTGCTCGCCCACGAACGGGCCCATGTGACCGGCCGTCATCACCTCCTGCTCACGGCCGCCCAGGTCGCCGCCAAGGCATTTCCCGGACTTCCCGTGTTCGCCGCGACGGGAACCGCGGTGCCCCACCTTGTGGAACTGCTGGCCGATGACGTCGCCGCACGGAAGCATGCGCGCGGCGTAATCGCGTCGGCGCTGATAGCCGTCGCCAGGGCATCCACCCCCGCGGCCACCTTGGGAGCCGGCGGCGAGTCGACCGTCACCCGTGTCAAGCGCCTGCTCAGCCCCGTCACGCCGGCCTGCGGGCGCGACAGAGTGCTTGGCATTCTCGGTGTCAGCGGGCTGTTGGCGGCGCCGGGGTTCGCGCTGATCGTCCCCTCCTTGATCACCTTTCTGATTTCCTGCCCGGTCATCGGGTAGTCGAAAGGACCTCTCGCGATGCGTATCTGGACCAGGAGACAGTGGCTCGTTGGATTCGTGGCCGGGTGCGTCACCGCAGTGATCGTCGGCGTTCCCACCGGGATCATTCCCACCTCGTACTTTTCCCGCATGACGCCGGTGTTGTGGTGGAACTACCCGGTGTGGCTGGTCACCGCGATCCTGAGCGGTCTGATCGTCGCCACCTATGTCGCCCCGGTTCAGCCCCCGCCGAGCCAGCAGAAGAAGACGCTGAGCGGAGGGTTGCTCTCTGCCTTCGCCGTCGGCTGCCCCATATGCAACAAGCTCGTCGTCACCGCTCTCGGGACGAGCGGCGCACTCACCTACTTCGCTCCGGTGCAGCCTGTACTGGCGATCGCCTCGGTGTTCATGCTCGGCGAGGCGCTCCGCCGCCGGATGCGCGCCCTCAAGATTTGCCCTACCTACTATGAATGTTAGTAGAGCGGGCTACGCTCTTCCCATGCGCGATCCACGGCTAGGGATGTCAGCCTACCGTCCCGCGACGCCATGAACCGCTCGACGAGCACCCAGCCAAGCCCGCCGGTGTCCCGGAGCGGCTCCCGGCGTGCCCTGCGGAGTCGGCGGGCCCGGTTGGCCGTCGTCGTGACCGCCGTCATCGCCGTTCCAGTGCTGGCTTACGCCCTGCCCGCCATCGCGCTTGCCGGAGAGGTTCCGCCGGGCACACGTGTCGACAACGTCGACATCGGCGGTTTGTCTCCGGCCGAAGCCCGCTCCCGCTTGGAGCGGGAGTTCGGCAAACGGACCGCGCTTCCGCTCGCGCTTGTCGCGGTCGGCAAGACCAGACGGGTGACTCCCGCCGACCTGGGCCTGGCCTTCGATGCAGAAGCAACCGTACGGGCCGCCCTCGACGGCGCGACCACGCCGGCGGGCATCCTCCGATCACTCTTCGGCAGCCGTCAACTCCAGCCAACGGTCACCGTGGACGAGCAGCGCCTCACCACCAAGCTCGCCGACCTGGCCAAGAGCATCGATGCCACGCCCCGCGAGGGCACCGTACGATACCGCGGGCTCGAACCTCAGGTCGTACGGCCCAAAAGCCGGACGCGCTCTCGACCGTGAAGCCGCAGGGAGAGCCATACGCGCGGCCTTCACCAGCAAACGCCAGTCAGTCGACCTGCAAGTACGTGCGCTGCCCCCTCAACGCCCCAGGGACGCCTCGTTCAAGATCTCGAACGGCAAGCCGCAACTCATCCACGCCCGCGTTGGACGCGGTATCGACGTCAACGCCCTTGGCACGGCGATCTCCGCCACTCTGGCGGCGGGCGGCCGACGTGTGGACGTGCCCGTCGCCCAGACACAACCTCGGGTGACCACCGAGGCGGCCAAGAAGCTCGGCATCAAGGAGAAGGTCAGCTCCTTCACCACCCGCCATCCCTGCTGCGCGCCACGCGTGACCAACATCCACCGCATCGCCGACATCGTCGATGGATACGTGGTCAAGCCCGGCGAGACGTTCTCGCTCAACGGCCTGGTCGGCAAGCGGGACAAGGCACGCGGCTTCGTCGAGGCACCCATGATCCTTAACAACCGGTTCGTCAACGACGTCGGCGGCGGCGTCTCGCAGTTCGCCACCACCATGTTCAACGCGGTGTTCTTCGGCGGCTTCCAAGACGTGCAGCACACTCCGCACCAGTACTACATCTCCCGATACCCGGCCGGACGTGAGTCCACGGTCTCCTTCCCCCAGCCCGATTTCCGCTGGCGCAACGACTCCCCGTACGGCGTGCTGATCAAAACCTCGTACACGGGCACCTCGATCACCGTCCAGTTCTGGAGCACCAAGCGCTACGACATCGAGTCGCAAAGCTCATCCCGCTACCAGGTCAAACCCATCACCACGATCACCGACTCCGGCCCCGAGTGCATCCCGATGGGCGGCGCCGAGGGCTTCACCATCGACGTGTGGCGCATCTTCAAAGAGAACGGCAAGACCGTACGCAAGCAGCAGTTTCACACCGTGTACGCCCCCGAACCCCGCCTCACCTGCACTTAAGGGCTCTTGGGGTGGTCGGTGCGATCCGCGGCGTGGAGTCGGCGAGCGCCATGACTGGGCGTGAGCCTCAGTCCGGAGCCAGGAAGAGTGAATCTACGATACGTGATAGGAGAGTGCCTGCCGGGCACCCTCCGGTGTGAAGGAGGCAGGCCCGTGACAGGTCCCATGCATGCCCACCACGATCATCACAAGGGCTCCCGCACCGCGATCCTGGACGTAAGCGGCCTCCAGTGGGCGTCGGAGCAGAACGCCGTGGCCGCCCGGCTCGGCCGCCGGCCAGGCGTGCTCGACGTCGAGGTGAATCCGGTCGGCCAGACGGCGACGGTGGTGTTCGACCCGTCCCGGACGTCGCTGGCCGACCTCCGGAAGTGGGTGATCGAGTGCGGTTACCACTGCGCCGGGCAGGCGGTGCCGTCTCACATCTGCGACCCGATGGCCGAACCCGGCCAGCCTCGTCAAAACATACCGGGGAGCCACGCAGCGCCCGCACACGTAGAGCATCAGGCAGAACACGGCGACGGCCGGGAGCCATCCTCTCCGCACGAGATGATGGGACATGGCGGGCACGCCGGCATGTCGATGGCCGCGATGGTGGCCGACATGCGCAACCGGTTCCTGGTGGCGGCGCTGCTGTCGGTTCCGATCGTGGCGTGGTCGCCGATCGGCCGAGACGTGCTGGGCTTGAACCTGGCGGTGCCGTTCGGGCTGCGCATAGACGTCTGGGCGTTGCTGCTCAGCCTGCCGGTGATCTTCTATTCGTGCTGGATCTTCTTCGACGGGGCAGTGCGGGCACTGCGGGCGCGCACCCTGGACATGATGGTGCTGGTCGCCGTCGCAGTGGGCGCGGGCTGGCTGTACTCGGTGGTGGTGACCCTCACCGGCGGTGGGGAGGTGTTCTACGAGGCGGCCACCGTGCTGGCCTCGTTCGTGCTGCTGGGGCACTGGTTCGAGATGCGCGCCCGGGGCGGCGCCAGCGACGCCATCCGTACCCTGCTCGACTTGGCCCCGCCCAAGGCGGTCGTTATCCGCGACGGACAGCCGGTGGAGGTGCCCACCGCCGAAGTGGCCGTCGGGGATCTGCTGCTGATCCGCCCGGGGGCCAAGGTCCCCGTCGACGGCGTCGTCGAGGAGGGCGAGAGCGAGGTGGACGAATCCATGGTCACCGGCGAGAGCCTCCCGGTGCACAAGCGGCCGGACTCGGCCGTCGTCGGAGCGACCATCAACCGCAACGGCACGCTGCGGGTGCGGGCCACCAACGTCGGCGCCGACACCGCGCTGGCCCAGATCGTCAAGCTCGTCCAGCAGGCCCAGAACTCCAAGGCCCCCGGGCAGCGTCTGGCCGACAGGGCCGCGTTCTGGCTGGTGTTCGTCGCTTTGATCGGCGGTGGACTCACCTTCGCCGTCTGGTTGCTGGCCGCCGGTCGGCCGTTCAGCGCCGCGATCCTGTTCGCCATCACGGTGGTGGTCGTCACCTGCCCGGACGCGCTCGGCCTGGCCACCCCTACGGCCATCATGGTAGGCACCGGGTTGGGCGCCAAGCGCGGCGTACTGTTCAAGAACGCCATGGCGCTGGAGACCTCCGCACGTATCCAGGTCGTGGTCATGGACAAAACCGGCACCCTGACCAAGGGCGAACCCGAGGTCACCGATGTGATCACCGACGGCTGGACGGAAGACGAACTGCTGCGGTTGGTGGCCGCCGTGGAACGCGAATCCGAGCATCCCCTGGCCGAGGCGATCGTCCACCATGTCGACGCGCGTGGCCTGGGCATCGTGCACGCCGACCGGTTCGAGAACGTGCCGGGGCATGGTGCGATCGCCGAAGTGACCGGACACACCGTGGTCGTGGGCAACCGGCGCCTGCTGGAGCGCGAGGGAATCGAGTTGGGCGAACTCGGTCCGCGCCGTGAGGAGGTGGCCGCCGGCGGCCGGACGGCGGTCATGGTGGCCGTCGACGGCACGGTGGCCGCGGTGATCGGCATCGCCGACGCGCCCCGCGAGACCTCCGCGGCGGCGGTGGCCGCCCTGCACGAACTCGGCGTCGAGGTCGTCATGCTCACCGGCGACAACGCCGCCACCGCCCAGCGGATCGCCGAACGACTGGGCATCGACACCGTGATCGCCGAAGTGCTGCCCGGCGACAAGGCCGCCAAGGTGGGCGAACTGCAGGCGGCCGGACGAAAAGTCGCCATGGTCGGCGACGGCGTCAACGATGCGCCCGCCCTGGCCCAGGCCGACCTGGGCATCGCCATCGGCGCAGGCACTGATGTGGCGATCGAGACCGCCGACGTGGTGCTCATGCGCTCCGACCCGCTGGACGTGCCCACCGTACTGCGCATCGGCCGCGGCACCCTGCGCAAGATGCGTCAGAACCTCGGCTGGGCGATCGGCTACAACGCCATCGCCCTGCCCATCGCCGCGGGCGTCTTCGAACCCGCCTTCGGCCTGGTGCTGCGCCCCGAGATCGCCGCGCTGTCGATGTCCGGCTCCAGCGTCATCGTCGCCGTCAACGCCCTGGCACTCAAACGCCTGCGCCTGCCCGTCCCAGGCAAGGTCGAAGCCGCAGACGCCGAACCTCTCCCGGCCCGATGAGTCGCCCATCCCTCGCTCGCGCTGCACAGCACCTTCCAGGCAGCGATGTGATTGAGGCGTACCACCAGATCTATGAGGACGCGATCATCGCGGAAGCGACCCGGCAAAGTCTGTTCACGGGGCGGTTGCTACTGTCTCCACGCATTTGTCCTCAAGATCGGCGGTCATGGCATGAGGTTCGCGCAGAAGTACGGGAAGTGGGCGGTGATCGCCGGCGCCTCCGAGGGCATCGGCGCCGCGTTCGCGGGCGCGCTGGCCGAGCGGGGGCTCAACCTGGTGCTGGTCGCCCGGCGTCCGGAGCCGCTGAGCGAGTTGTCCACCCAGCTGGGCGTCCAGACGATTACCGTCAGCGCCGACCTGTCCACCGCGGACGGGCTGGCTGAGGTGTTCGCGGCCACGGAGGACCGCGAGGTCGGACTGGTGGTGTGCAACGCGGCATACGCGCCGGTCGGTTCGTTCCTGGACCTCGATCAGGCCGCGCTGACCGCGATGCTGGACCTGAATTGCCGCACTCCCCTCCTGCTGGCTCGGCACTACCTGCCGGCGATGGCGGCCCGGCACCGTGGCGGGCTCGTGGTGATGTCCTCACTGGCCGGCAATCAGGGCTCGCCCGGCATTGCGGCGTACGCGGCGACCAAGGCGTTCGGCGCCGTGCTGGCCGAGGGGCTGTGGTCGGAGCTTCACGGCAGCGGTGTCGATGTCCTCACCTGCGTCGCCGGGGCGGTCGCGACACCGAACCTGCGCGAGGCCATGGCCAAGCCGGCCCCCGGCACGGTCACGCCCGACGTCGTGGCCGCCGCCGCCCTGCGGGCACTTGGGCGAGGACCGCGTATCGTCCCGGGTGCACTGATGCGTGCCTGCGCGCCGCTGATCAGCCATCTGCTACCGCGCCGGACCGCCATCACCCTGATGGGCCGCGCATCGCGGGGCCTCTCGGCACCCTGAGTCTCGGATTGGCAGCGCCTACGGATTGACGGCAGGCCACAGTATGTACGAGTCCGAGCGCGGCCTGCTCAACCGCGTCTTCAAGAGCCGCTACAACCGCTTCATCAACCACAGCCGGCAGCTGTATCCCGTCGGCCTGCTGTTCGGGCTCGGCTTCGACACCGCCACCCAGGTCGGCGTCATCGGCATCTCGGCGGGAGCCGCCTCGGGCGGCGCCCTGCCCCCGCTGGCGATCATCTCACTGCCGTTGATCTTCGCTGCCGGCATGTCGCTGTGGGACACGCTCGACGGCGCCCTCATGTGCCGCGCCTACGGCTGGGCCTTCTCTCATCCCCTGCGCAAGATCTACTACAACCTGTCCACCACCAGCCTGTCGATCTTCGTCGCGTTCGTCGTCGGCACGATCGAGCTCATCGTCGTGCTGACCGACAAGCTCGGCGTCGCCGATCGCCAGCCCTGGGCCCTCCTCACCGGCCTGGATCTCAACACGATCGGCTACTTCGTCGTCGGGACGTTCCTGATCACCTGGCTGGGCAGCATGGCGTACTGGAGGCTGGCCAAAATCGAGCAACGGTACAGAACCACTGCTACTGCTGATAGTAAATTGTAGGGAAGCTTCACCTGCTACTTCGCTGCCGATCATGGCGAAAGGCGGTGTATCTTACGACGCACCATAGCGCTTGCCATATGCTCTGCTCATGAAGCATGCGCATCGGGTCGTTCCGCGCCTGATGCTGCTCATGCTCGTGGTTCTCGGCGTCATGGCGATGCACACGATCGGCCATGCGGGCGAGCACGATTCGCCCATGGTGGGCAACCACGCCTCGTTGAGCGACGTCATCTCCCACTCGGGACAGCATCCCGGCGATCCGACGACATCGGCCTGGGTATGCCTGGCGATTCTCGGCGTGGCCGCCGGTTGGCTGCTTCTCCGGCCGCGCTCCGGCAGTGCCGGCCAGGCTCCTTCACACGCGGGATCGCGTGGGGGCCTCTGGTTCAGTCGATCCCTGCGCGGACCGCCGCCGCCCGAGCTGACGCGCTTGGTCGTGCTCCGGATCTAGACCGTCCCCGGACCGCCGTCATCCCACTGAGCGCGACCTTACAAACGAGGCGACACCCATGGACATCGATCGACGCACCCTGCTCAGAACCGGACTCGGCCTGCTGGGCGGAGCCGCACTCACCGCCTGCAGCGATGCCGGCCCCACCCCATCGCCCGCATATGTCACGCCGACTGGCGCACAAGTGCGGGCCGCGGAGCAAGCCCGCCGGCCAGGCACCGTCAGGGACTTCCGCCTGATCGCCGCGCAAGCGCAGGTGGATCTGGGCGGTACGACAGTACGGACTTGGGCCTACGACGGGCGCATCCCCGGCTCCGAGATCCGCGTCAACGCGGGCCAGATGGTAAGGGCCCGTTTGACCAACCAACTGCCTACCGACACCACCATCCACTGGCACGGCCTGGCACTACGCAACGACGCCGACGGCGTGCCCGGCGTCACCCAGCAGCCGATCAAGCCAGGGGCCGAGTTCGTCTACGAGTTCACCGCGCCGCATCCCGGCACCTTCTGGTTCCACCCACACTCCGGCACCCAGCTGGACCGCGGCCTGTACGCGCCGCTGATCGTGGAGGACCCGCGCGAGCCGCTGGACTACGACGAGGAATGGGTCGTGGTACTCGACGACTGGCTCGACGGTGTCACCGGCAACCCGGACGAGGTACTGGCCGAGCTCTCGCGCGGTATGAGCGGCATGATGCAACCGAGCTCGTCGGCGTCCTCGATGCCCGGAATGGACCACGGCAGCATGAACATGACGCCCAGCCCATCATCGGGCATGGGCAACCACATGCTCATGGGGGCGACAAGTCCGCTGCTGGGCGGCGACGCGGGCGACGTGCGCTACCCGCACTTCCTGCTCAATGGCCACATCCCGGCAGATCCGGCGACCTTCCGCGCCAAGCCGGGCACCCGGCTACGCATCCGGATCATCAACGCGGGCGGCGACACCGCCTTCCGCGTCGCTCTCGCCGGTCACCGGCTGACCGTCACCCACACCGACGGCTTCGCCGTACAACCCGCCGACACCGACGCGCTGCTCATCGGCATGGGCGAACGCTACGACGTCCTGGTCACCCTCAAAGACGGCGTCTTCCCCCTGGTCGCCCTGGCGGAGGGCAAGGACGCGCTGACCCGGGGCCTGATCCGAACCAGCACGCAAGCCTCCGCGCCAAACCCCACGCTGCGCCCCAAAGAGCTGGACAGCGACGTCATCGACTACGCCAAGCTCCAACCCCAGGACGCCGTACGACTCCCACAGAAGCAGCCGGATCGGACCATCAGGCTGGAGCTCACCGGCAGCATGATGGACTACAGCTGGGCGATCAACGGCAAGAAGTACGACCCGAGGACCATCACGCCCATCCGATCAGGAGAACGGGTCCGCCTCTCCTTCGTCAACCGCACCACCATGTGGCACCCGATGCACCTGCACGGACACACCTTCGCCCTGCCCACCGGCATCCGCAAGGACACCGCCATCGTGATGCCCAACGACAAGCTCGACGTGGACTTCAACGCCGACAACCCGGGCATCTGGATGATCCACTGCCACAACGTCTACCACGCCGAGTCCGGGATGATGACCCTCCTCGGATACCAGCAGACTTGATCGCGTACCTCACGCTGGACGTGATCGGCTGGTACGTCCTCGTTCCCGTGAGCATCGCCTCGCTGGCCACCGGACTGCTGCGGTCATGGGGCACCAGATGGGGACTGTTCCAGCACTACTGGGTGGTGATTTCACTGCTCATGAGCACAAGGGCAGGGTCGCGGCGGACGCCGACACCGCCTCGCTCGCGCTCGCGCTGGTCGGCGCGGCGCACCAGCTCCTGCTCACCCGTGGCCTGTATGCCCCCGACCTGCGTGAACGCTGCGCCAGGTGGTCACGGCGTTGATAGCGGGCGTCACCTGAGATCTGCCTACCCGGTGGCCTTTGCCTGCCTCCTGCCGACGTGGCAGTCCGCTCGGGCGAGCCGTCGCAGCGCGTCGAAGAGCTTTTCGTAGAAGACGGCGGCCTGCGTCAGCGGCGGAGTTCGACGCGACGTTCTGACCAGGCGCATTTCGATGGCGACCGTTTCCCTGGCGAGCCGCGCGTATCCGGCCAGCAGGGCGGGCTGGAGGTCGTGGCCGAGCTCTTCGAAGGCCACGAGCACGTCCGCCACCGTGTCGAGCGCTTCCGCCTCGGGCTGCACCCGCCATCCGCCCGCAAGGAGCAGGTTGATCAGCTGTTCCCTGGTCTGGCCCCACTTGGCGGGCCGAATCGGGGTGCGCCGCGAACCCGCGGGCGGGTGTTGCCGTACCGGCTGCGACGGGTCCTCCGTCGCGTCGATTAGTGTGCGGATGGTGGGCAGTGACAGGTCGCCGATCTCTACCAGAGCCCGGATCAGCCGTAGGCGATAGAGGTGGCCGTCGTCGTATTCGACCTGGTTGCAGCGCAGCGGACGCCCAGGAGGAAGCAGGCCCTCGCGCCGGTAGAACTTGATCGTAGCGATTGACAAGCCGCTCTTGTTGCTCAGCTCGCCTATCCGCAAGGTGCTCACCCCTACCGGTTCGAGACGGACATCAGCGGGGTGAGTCCCACCCACCCCGCTGACCTGTATTGCCGTTATGCGTGGCGACGGACCTGGGCGAGGAACGCGTCCTGCTGCGTGCCGTTCAGACGCGCCACACCCGGAACCGTGCTGAAGGTGCGGACCACGCCGCCGTCAAGCAGGTACCGGCCTTCGGGTGAAAGTACGACCTGCCGGCCGTCGGTCCGCTTGCCGTCCAGGATCAGTACATACTGCTGGCCGATCTGGTAGGCCGGGTCGTCGGCGATGCCGGAGGCGTCGTCACCGGTCCTGAACAGCGTGACCGTCGCGTCCGCGGACCCCTTGAGGGTCTCATCGGTCCGCAGGGTGATCGCCTGGGTGGGCACCCGGTCTACTCCGCCCGGCTCGGCCTGGGCTCCGACGACCAGGTCGTCTGCCTGACGCACCTCGGTCACGGTCGCCCGCACCACCGCGCTGCCCATCCGTACCGCCTGGCTCAGTGACCTGGGCTGGCTGCGCCAGATGGCCGCGTACTGCGGCGGGCCGCCGATCGTCTCGGTGCCCTCGACCGCCGCCGTGTGGTGCGAGGTGCGGTACATGGCCGAGATGTCGTTCCAGTTGTGCTGGACGGTGTTAGTGAGGTTGTTGTAGTAGCCCATCCCCATGCAGCCGTCGTTGGAGTGGTCCAGCCCGAACAGGTGGCCGACCTCCTGGCAGAAGATGCCGGTCTTCTCGGCCGAGGTGTAGCTGTAGTAGTAGTTCAGCCGGGCATGACCGTGGGTGATGTGGCTGCCGGAGGTGTAGTTGATGATCTCGGCGAGGCCGCCCCAGCCGGTGTTGCCATAGTTGCCGTCGAAGACACTGATGTCGGTGTGGGAGCCCACACGGGGCAGGGACAGGAGGGTGTGGCTGTCCCAGTCGTTGATGGACGCCTCGGCCTGGCTGAAGTTGGTCGCGGTGTCCTGGATCTGGATGGTGACGGTGGCGCCGTAGCGGTTCCAGTGCCAGCTGCCCCACTGGTGCGCGAACGCGGGTGGCGTTGTGGAGACCAGGACGAGTCCGATCGTTGCGGCCATTGCGAGTGCTGCCCTGATGGGTCGCAAGGCTGCACCTCCTTCGACACGGGGGGGTGAAAGTGCGGAAGGCACGTGCCAGCGTTTGTTACGCATGTCAGATCTGAGGCGAACGAAACGTAACAGGCTGGTCAAAGCCGGACAAGAGGGCATGGCGATTCCGCATTACCGCATCCCGTCAACCTGCGGCAATCGTCGTGTCGAGCTGATAGGTCAACTATCAGCTATAGGAGCGCGGCGCAGCCATCGATAGAGAACCAGCACTCCGCCCACCAGCGCGACACCTAGGAAGACCAACAGGTACGGGGAGGTCCCGCCCTGCTCGATGGCGATCGACCTGGTACGAGTACAGGCGTTGTCCTGGAACGGACTGCTCGCGTTGAGCGGATGGAACTCGTACCGCGCACCGGTCTTATACGTCCGATCAGCCGTAGTAATACCGCTCTCCGACGGCGTACCGACCACTTGGACGTCCTGACCGTCGTCCGTGCGTACGTGCGCGACGCGCCCCTCTCGCTCCACCGACAGCACCACGCCGATGAACACGTGCGGAGAAGGCGGAGGGGTCCCTGTGCAGTCGGCGAGAGCAGCTGCCGGCGCGACCGCCAGGGCCGCGCCCACGATGGCGCATAGGAGGCTGATCCGCAGTATGGCGGCCATACCCTTTTGACGTTTCGCAGCCCCTAGGCGTTCACCAACTCGTATCCGGCCTCTTCCACGACGGAGGAGCCCCAGGTCAAGCGTGGTCACGAACAGCCCCTTATGCGCCTCGGCGGCGGCTGTGGCGCCCCCAGCGGTACGGAGCCGGCCGCGAAAGGGTATGGCCTCGCTGAACCATGGGCACCCGGGCCGCAGCCCGGGTGCCGCTGTTGGTCAGAGTCGCTTGAGCAGGCCCTGCATCTGCTCGACTTCCGTCTGCTGGGCGGTCTCGATGGTCTTGGCCAGAGCCTTGGCCTCAGGGTTGGAGCCCTGGGACTGCTCGGTGCGGGCCATCTCAATCGCCCCGTTATGGTGAGCGGTCATCAGCTGGACGAACTGCTTGTCGAACGCGGCGCCCTTGGCCGCCTCCAGCTTCTTCATGTCCGCCTCGGACATGATCCCGGGCATGTTGTGACCCATGCCGCCGGAGGGCGCGGGCTTGCCCCAGGTCTTCAGCCAGCCCTGCATGGTCTGGATTTCCGGATCCTGCGCCGCCTTGATCTTCGCAGCCAGCTCCTTGACCTCCTTGTCGCTCGCGCGCGTCTCCGCCATCTCGGCCATCTCGACCGCCTGCTGGTGGTGCGGGATCATCATCTGCGCGAACATCACGTCGGCGTCGTTGAACGCCGCACTACTCGACTCGGTCGCGGTCGGAGCACTGCTCGCTTGGCTAGCGGCCGGAGCGCTGCTGGACATGGTGGACATGTCGTGCTCGCTGCCCCCGCCGCACGCCGTTAGCAGCGCCAGGGCGCCTGCGGCGATGCCGATGCTGAATACCCGGTTCGTGGTCATATTTGGCCATCTCTCTGCTGGTCTGCGTACGGGTCCTGAGCTGCCAAGCAGCCGGGCCTATATGCGCAGCACCGATAGGTGAGCCAGCTGTATCGAGGTCGGCGAGGGAGGCGGCCTAGCCGTCCGGGCCACCCAGGAGGGCCTGCTGGACTCGGCCTCCGGTGTCCACCGCGCCAGGGCGGCGCTCGCGATCAGCGCGATTGTCAGAAGCGACGTCAGTACGGCAAGGCAGACAGACGTCGGGTCGAGCCCGGGCATCTCATCGTTCAACACCCGACTGGCGTAGGACGGCAGCGCTGCAGCCGCTTGGTGCGACTCCATGGCGCGGTCGCCGGACATCTCGCCCATGGCCACGTGCCCGAGCGTGTGCATCCCACAGACGCCAAGTACGAGCATGACGAACAGGAGCCAACGCCCGGCAGCCAGCCCGGTAACGCGGATTGACCTGCCCATCGTCCCCCGAATCGCAATGGCGCCCTCCTCGTACATGAGACATCTTACGAGGATGGGTCGTAGAACATTGCGGCATTGCACGATCTGGAGCAGGCCGGAGTCGCCCTGTTCGCCGCCGACGAGCCCATCACCTTGAACGGCAAGCGCGCCGACAAGGTGCCCCACCCGGTGCCCGCCAAAGCCGCCGAAGGCAAGCACAAGACGCGCCTGATCCCCGATCCCATCAAAGGACCGATCGTCACTCAGATCTACACCTGGCGGGTCACCGAGCACCTCGGGTACGGCGACATCGTCGATCGGCTCAACGCCGACCTTGGACCGCTATCCCCCAGGGCAGTCGCTCAATCCCAATTACCGCGGCACGCCCGGATGGGGGCGCTCTGCCATCGTCGAAATCCCGAAGAACCCAAGTACACCGGCTACATGGTGTGGAACCGCAAGGCCACCACCAGCCGCAAGGGCAAAGGTCGGGGCACAAACAACCCGCCCAGCGCCTGGGTCTGGTCCGACTACCCCACGCACGAACCGCTCGTCACCTGCGAGATGTACGACGCCGCCCAAGGCGTCGGCCGGCAGCGTGCCCGTTCGCGCGTCGGCTCAACGGTGAACAAGCATCCCCAGACCAAGCGGACCTATGTGCTGAGGTCGTTCGTTGTATGCGAGATCTGTGGCACCCGCATGTACGGCAAATGCGATCTGCGTCATGCCGCCAAGACCGTCTACATGTCCTGCCAGCCGGGTCAGAACCGCAAGAACCGAGCGGTTCCGGAAAGCCACCCCACTGGCATTCGAGTCCGTGAGGACCATCTCCTCACGGCCGTTCACGACCTGTTCGCGCGCCGCGTGTTCGGACCGCACCGCCGTGAACTACTGGCAGTCGAACTGCCCAAGACCGACCAACGGGCACTGACGGACTGGAAGGCGACCCGGGGGGCGGTGAGTCGGACTCTGACCGAGTTGGGCCTGCGTATAGACCGACTGACCCGGCAGTTCGAGGAGACCGACCTCAATCCGGTCCTGGCACAGAAGCTGAACGTCCGCTTCATCGAGTTGCAGTCCGACCACCGCGCCAGGTCCGACCGGCTCGCCGAACTCGACGCCAACCCGCCTGAACCCGACCACGCGGAAGATCTGATCGACCGCCTGCCCATCCTGACCGGCAACTTGGCGCACGCCCCGGAGGAACTCCAGCGTGAACTGTTCGAGGTCTTCAACCTGGAGATCCGCTACGACGCCCGCACCAACCTCGCCACCATCAGGGTCACGCTGGACAGTGACACGATCGGCCATCTGATGACGGTGAGCAGAAAAGTGGTAAGTGAGCTGTCACCTTCCGGCAGGCCCGTGACCTGCACCGTGTCGGTCGGGTCGAGACCGCCTGGCGCATCAGCGACCGATCGCCTCCCGACGCATCGCGGTGAAGCAAGTCGGGCGAACCGCCCTCAACAAGACGAAAACGGGCCCCCTTTGCCCCGAAAGGCGAAGAGTGCCCGCTACGCAGATCTGATGAGTGCCCCCTGTAGGATTCGAACCTACGCACCCGGCTCCGGAGGCCGGTGCTCTATCCCCTGAGCTAAGGGGGCTCAACGAGTGATAAGGCTACCAGTATCGGGCCACCACTCCGCACCACGATAAAGGTCCAGCCACACATCCAAGGAAAACCCCACGTGACCGCGCCACTACGGGTAGCTTTGCGGCCGTGGGCGAGGTTCTTGGCAGGGTACTGGTCGTGGACGATGACGAGGTCATCCGTCAGTTGATCGCGGTGAACTTGAGCCTGGAAGGGTTCGAAGTCGCCACCGCCACCGATGGGCAGGACTGTCTCGAGCGGGTGCTCGATGTCATGCCCGATGTCATCACGCTTGACGTGATGATGCCGTTTCTTGACGGCTGGGTGACAGCGGAGAGGCTGCGTACCGATGAGGCGACCAGTCACATCAAGGTCGTGTTGATCACGGCGCGGGCGCAGGACGACGACAAGCGGCGGGGGCGAGGGATCGGCGTCGACGCCTATCTCACCAAGCCGTTCGACCCGGCGGAGCTCATTGAGGTGGTCCGCGATCTTGCGGCGGGAAGCCGGGTCTGAGCCCAACTCGTTTCGTTCAACGAGTGAGTGGGGTTGAGCTCAAGCGCCTCGATGGGCGTTGAGATCGAGCGGCCTCGATGGTGATCGCCGTCAATCAGGTCGCTGTTCGGGTGAAGGATTCTGGTAGGGGTTTGGGTCGGGCGGGGTGGGCAGTTGCGGCGCAGAATGCGCGAAGTGTCCCGATGTGCCGACCTCAGGGCCCGTCGACGTCGTCGTCGGGCCACTCCCCCACCACCGAAGCGTCAGCGTCCGCCACAGCCAGGCACGCGGGGCTATCGGTCCTCGGCCCAGTGCAGGCGTGCGGGTGGCATAGAGCGATAGAGCTAGGGCAGCACGCAGGGCCACGGGCGCCCAGTGCAGCCGCGTGAGGGCACAGGGCAAGAGGAGCGCACGAAGGTCGTCGGGGCTACAGCAGTGCGCGTGTCCGGGCCTCCGCCGCAGCCTGTGTACGCGTAGAGACCTCCAGCTTGCCCAAGATGTTGGACACGTGCACGCTCACCGTCTTCTGCGCGATGAACAGCCGTTCCGCGATCTCCCGGTTCGTCAACCCCTCCGCCACCAGCCTCAGCACCTCGGTCTCGCGTGCCGTCAGGCCCCCGTCGCCATGCCCGCCGCCGCCGGTGGTGAAGCGGGCTCGGCGGGCGAAGTCGCTCAGCGCGGTCTCCAACGGCGTGGCGCGGAGTTTGCCGGCTGCCTCGCGGGCCAGGTCCCACTCGGCCTGGGCTTCTGTACGGGCGCCTGCTGCCAGCAAGGCCTCCGCGAGGCGCCAGCGGGCGCGGGCTGCCTCATAGACGAAGCCGAAGTCGAATGCCGCCACCACGCGCCGCCACAGCTCCACGTCGAGGCGGCCGTGGACGCGGTGCCATTCGGCCTCCGCTCGCAGGGCCCAGGCTTGGCCCTCCGGGCCCATGGGGCCACGTTCGCCCACTGGGCCGGATTCGACGGCGAAGCGGACGCGGTTGAGGAGGTCGTCGGCGCCCTCCACCTGTCCTAGGTCGGCTAGGGCCCACAGGCCGATGGCGGCGACGCGCAAAGTGCCCGTCTCGCCGGGTTCGAGGGTGGCCATGGCGGCCTCTACGTGTTCGAGGGCCAGGGCGGGGTCGCCGCACCAGAGGGCGTGTTCGGCGGCCATGCCTCGGGACATGTAGGCGACGAGGAGGTCGGACCAGAACGGGCGTAGCCAGTTGAGGCGGGCTTCGACGGCGGGCAGGCCGCGGGCGACCTCTACGAACAGGGCGAACGACGACAGGACCGCCTCCGGCAGTGTGCCGACTCGAGCGCCGAAGCCGGCGGCGGTGGCCTCGGCCTCGTCCCATTCGCCGGCCACGTAGTGGATCAGGAAGCGAAGGAAGCGCAGGTCGGTGCCGTAGGTGCTCCAGTTGAGGCCGGTTTCGACCGCCAGGTGGATGCCCGCGTCGGCGATCTCGGCCGCCTCTACGAGCAGGCCCTGCTCGTAGAGGATGCGGGCGTAGTGGAAGCGGGCACGGAGGTCCATGGCCAGGTGGCCGGTGTTCGCGGCGGCGGCGGTCTGGGCGAGCGAGCGGGCCCGGGTCATGTCGCCTTCGTTTTCCGCGTGCAGAGCCAGGGTGAGCAGGGCGCCCGCTTCCGCGTCGCGGGCGCCTGCGGCTCTGGCCGTCTCGATGGCGCGGCGGGCGATGTCCTCGGCTTCGGCGTGCCAGGCGGACCAGGTGATCGTACGGGCATGGGTGGCCAGGGCTCGGGCGAGGGTGGGCGGGTCGGCGGCGGCTTCGACGGCACGTTGGGCCGCGGCGATGGCGCCTTCCTGGTCGTCGAGCTCGACCAGGTAATAGGCCAGCCGCTCGTTGACCTCGGAGGTCGGGGGCAGGGCGAGCAGTTGCTGGACGGCGCGGTGGTTGTCGCCGCTGTCGGCCGCCATCACCGCGCTGCGGAAGGCCAGCGTGGCCCGCTCCTCACCGGCGAGTTCGGCGGCGTCGGGGACTCGGTCCCACAGGCTCAGCACCCGGTCGTAGTGGCTGTGGGCTTCGGCGGGCGCGCCCAGGCGCTCGGCCAGCCGGCCGGCCTTCGCCGAGGCTGCCAGGGCTCCCGCCAGGTCGTGGCCGGCCAGGTGGTGGTGGGCGAGCTCGGCGGGCGAGGTGAGCAGTCGTGCGAAGTCGGCGTGCAGTCTGCTGCGCTCTCCGGGCAGCAGGTCGGTGTAGGCGGCTTCCTGCAGCAGAGCGTGCCTGAAGGCGTAACCGTAGCCGTCGACGCGGAGCAGGCCGCGCGAGACGATCTCGCGTACGGCCTCCTCGAAGTCGGCCAGCGGGAGCCCGGAGACCTCGCGCAGCAGCTCGTCCTCGACGCGGCGGCCGGCGACCGCGGCGGCGCGCAGCACTCGCTGGCCGGGCTCGGACAGCACCTCGACCCGGGACATCAGCAGGCTCGCCAGCCCGTCGGGCAGCGTGTCGCCCTCGGCCAGGGCGGCGAACAGCTCCTCGGCATAGAACGGGTTGCCGCCCGCGCGGGTGACGATCACGCCGAGCTCCTGTGCGTCCACATCGCCCAATGTCGCGACGTAATCAGACATCTCGCCGGAGTCGAGAGGGCCCAGTTCCAGGTGGGTGACGCTGGGCAGGCGCTTCAGCTCGGCCAGCACCGGCCGCAGGGGATGACGGCGGTGCAGGTCGTCGGTGCGGTAGGTGCCGACGACGCACACGCGCTCGCTCTGCACCATGCGGCTCAGGAACACCAGCAGGTCACGGGTCGAGCGGTCGGCCCAATGCAGGTCCTCGATCACGAACAGCACCGGCTGGACCTCGGCCAGCAGCCCCAGCAGCGAGCCGAACAGCCGCTGCTGCGTGAGCCCCGCCGGAGGCGCGCTCTCCACGCCCGGCAGCAACTGGCCGAGCAGGGGATGGGCGGCGGCCGCCTCGCGGACGGCGGGCTCGGCGCCGCGCAGGGCGTCGGCGAGCGGGAGGTAGGGCAGCGTGTCGCCCAGCTCGGCGCACTGCCCGACCAGCACGTTGAAGCCACGGGAACCGGCCTCGGCGACCAGCTCGGACACCAGCCGGGTCTTGCCGATGCCGGCGTCGCCGCCGACGAGCGCCACCTCGGCGGTGCCGAGAGCGGCGGATTCGAGCACACGCGCGAGTCTCGCCAGCTCAGCAGCGCGCCCGACCAGGAGACCCTTCACGGCAGCAACTATGCCACGCCTGGCCGACATTCCGATTGGCCCAGGAACGGGGTACCCGATTGGCTCTCAACAGCGGGCCAAAGCCGCTTTACGCTTATATTTCATGATCCCTTGGTCCACGTACGTGCTCTTCGTGGGCGCCTCGCTCGCGCTCGTGCTCATCCCTGGTCCGAACCACCTCTACATCACCGCCAGGGGCCTTTCCCAGGGCCGGGCGGCGGGGCTGGCCAGCGCGTTCGGCGTGGAGACCGGCACGCTGGTGCACATCGTGGCGGCCGCGGCCGGGCTCTCGTACCTGATCACGAGGTCCGCGACGCTGTTCGGGATCGTCAAGTGGGCAGGAGTCGCCTATCTCGTCTATCTGGGGGTACGCGCGCTCACCGGCAAGGAGCAGGCCGAATCCGAGGTGGCGCGGCCGCCGCAGCCGCTCGGCAAGGTGTTCCTCGAAGGCGTCGTGGTGAACCTGCTCAACCCCAAGGTCACGCTGTTCTTCCTGGCGTTGCTGCCACAGTTCGTGAAGCCGTCTGCGGGGTCGCCGGCGCTGCAGATCGTGGTGTTCGGCGTCACGCTGCTGGTGCTGGGGGTGCTCTCTGACCTGGTGTACGCGTTCACAGCCGGGGCGCTCGGCAGCCGCCTCGTCAGGAGGGCCAGGGGGCTGCGGCTCTTCAGCGGTGTGGTGTACCTGGGGCTGGGCGTGATCACGGCGTTCGCCGGGAGAAAATGACCGCATGGCGCCGAGGAAGCAGCAGGAGATCTTCGACGCGACGCTGCTGCTGGTCGCGGAGAAGGGGTATGACGGTCTGACCGTCGAGGGCGTGGCCGAGCGGTCGGGCGTCAACAAGACGACGATCTACCGCTGGTGGCCGTCGAAGGCCGCACTGCTGGGGGCGGCGCTGGTGGAGGCGGAGGCGCTGGAGTTCGAGGCGCCGGACACGGGGAGCCTGCGTGGCGATCTCGTCGCGCTCGTGGAGGGGGTCAGGCGGCTCCTCACCCAGCCGCCGGCCAGGGACATCGCGGTGGCCGCGCTCGGCGCCGCCGTACGCCATCCCGAGCTGGACGCGCGGCGGTTCTTCGCGGATCGGTTCGCGCGGGAGCGGCAGGTTTTCGAGCGTGCGGTACGGCGGGGCGAGCTGAAGCGGTCGGTCGACCCGATGCTCGTGGTCGATCTGCTGGCCGGGGCGGTGTGGGTCAGGGCGGTGTTCCGGGGGTTGCCGCTCACGGACGAATTCGCGAGTCAGGCGGTGTCCATGGTGCTCGATGGTGTCATGTCCTAAGGGACGACTTCGCGAGCCAGGCGGTGCCCGTGATGCTTGGTGGCGGTGTCATGTCTTAGTGGGATAAATCGGGACCGCCCACGCAGCCTGTCAGAGGGCCTCGGCAAGTGCGGCCGGAATGCGGTCCAGCACCGGGTACGACATCAGTCCATAGGCGTAAAAGTCCACCGCCAACGCCCCCGCCGCCTTGGCCCCCCGCGCCTTCGCGACCAGCCGATCGGCCGAGTCGCTGTCGGGATAACCGGGCCGCAGCACCGCGCGTACCTCCCGATCCTTGCCCACCGACCGCAGATACGCGCCCACGTCGTCGGCCACCCGGGCGGCGTCGCGCGCGTAGGCGAGCACCCCGAACGCGGGCACGAGGTCGCCGAGCGCCACCAGATCCACGCCCAGCTGCCAGGCGTCGTGCGCGGCCAGGCCGGGCGAGGGCAGCCCGTCGGTGTAGCCCTTGACGGCGCCGGTGGAGTCGATGAACACCAGCTTGGAGCCCTCGTCCGCCACGGCGGAGGCCACCTCGGAGACCAGCGTGGTGACGGTCTCCGACCGGGCGCGGGCGTAGGCGACCACCTCGGGCCCCGCGTACGCCGTCAGCGCCGCCCGGGTCACCTCGCCCTGCGCGGGCGGATCGCCGTCGAACACCCCGCCCACGATCCTGGCGCACTCCTCGCGGGCCACCTCGGCGTTGACGCCCAGGTCGGTGGCCCGGCGCATGCAGTAGTCGCAGAAGCACAGGCCGAACAGGTAGGCGTCCATCGGCCCGAGCGGTACGAACGAGCGCTGCGGT
The DNA here is from genome assembly GCF_043197735.1 of Nonomuraea sp. NPDC049028. Lineage (NCBI taxonomy): Bacteria > Bacillati > Actinomycetota > Actinomycetes > Streptosporangiales > Streptosporangiaceae > Nonomuraea > Nonomuraea sp. NPDC049028. The sequence goes on along the minus strand of NZ_JBICTR010000002.1, from coordinate 129,961 downwards.
TTGAGCGGTCTGAAGTGCAGTGACTCGGCCACGACGCTGTCGACGCCGAGCCGGGCGACCGCCCTGGCCAACGCGACGGCGTACTGCCGCACATCGGGATGCGCCGGGCACAGGTCGGTGAGCGAGCCTCGATCGCCGAAGCAGTCGCGTACGGTCACATCTGGATGCTGGGTGCCGATCGTGGCATTGCGCAGGAAAACCGTCCAGCCATGGAGCTTCAGCCCTCGCTCCGAACAGGCTTCGCGCAGGCCGTCGAGCGCGTTCTGGTATCCGGCCGTCGGCCTGAGCCGCAGACCGGAGAACAGGTCGGCCGGCGGGACGAAGTGGGCGCCGTCGTGGCGGAGCGTGAGCCTGGACAGTCCGTGCGGGGTGACGTCGCGGGAGGCGTGGTGTACGGCGCCGACGGTCACGCCCGCCACGCCGTACCCGCTGATCCTGTCGAGCACCCGCTCGACGCCCTCGCCGCGTAGATCTTCGACGAAGACGTACACCGAACTGTCCACGGACCGACCTTACGCGCTCTTGTGCGCGACGAAGTCGATCTCCACCAGGATGTCCATCAGGTCCGAGCCGACGGTCGTGCGGACTGGGTACGGCTGGCTGAAGTACGACTTGTACACCTCGTTGTAGGCGGCGAAGTCGCGCTTGAGATGCTGCAGGTGGACCGTGGCCTTGACCACGTCGTCGAAGCCGAGGCCGTGGGCGGCGAGAATGGCGCCGAGGTTGCGCATGGTCTGGTGGGTCTGGGCGGCCACGTCGTCGCCGACGACCTCACCGGTCTGCGGGTCGAGCGGCCCCGCGCCCGAGGTGTAGACGAAGTCGCCGACGACCAGACCTTGGGAGTACGCGCCGACCGGGGCCGCGCCCTCGGTGGTCCTCAATTCCTTCTTCACAACATCTCCCTATTTACCAGCATTTATCAGCCAAATTGGGTGCTTATTGTGCCGACGCGGCGGTAGTCCCGGTCGACCACCGGGAGCGTGCGCCACTTGTCGAAGGCGGTGCACGGGTGCGAGATGCCGAAGGCGAGCAGGTCGCCCGGCTTGAGCCCGTCGGCGCGAACGACCGTGTGCTGGTCCTGCATCTTCACGATCGTGACGCCGCCGCGCCGGGGAACGGGCAGGCCCTCGTCGTACGGCGCGTCCCGCTTGCCCAGGCCGACGATCGCCAGCCCCGGCTCGGGCGTGGACAGCACGTGCGCCCACACCTCCATCGCGGGCCGCAGCTCGCCGGGGACGCGGTTGAAGGGCGTGCGCTCGCGGTAGTAGCCGTCGTCGTGGGTGACGTACGCTCCGGCGCGCAGGACGATCCTGGCCTGGGTGGCGACGAGCTCGCGCCCGATCACGTCGAACCACTGGCTGCCGCCGACGGTCAGGATGGGATTCTTGACGCGGATGTGCTCGGCGGCATCCTGCAACAGATACAGATATTTCCGGACCTCGGGCGCCGTCTTCAGCGCCCCTTCGTACCCGGCGATACCCGCCAGCTCCACCCCGTCGGTCCGCTGTACATGCGCGGCCACCTCCAGCAGCTGATCCAGCGTCCGGCACCCGGCCCGCGCGCCCTCATGCCCGAGCTCGACCAGCACGCTGAACGGCCGCGACGAGGCATGCCGGGCCAGGATGTCCACCCCGGCCACGGAGTCCACGAAGGACAGGAAGTCGAAGCCCGGGTCGGCGGCCAGCTCCGTCGCCGCCCACTCCAGCCCGGCCGGGTCCACCATCTGGTTGGCCACCATGACCCTGGCCGCGCCGAACTCCCGCACCGCCATCGCCTGCCGCGCCGTCGCCACGGTGAGCGCCCATGCGCCCGCTTCGAGCTGCATGGTGGCGATCTCTCGGGACATGTGCGTCTTGGCGTGCGGCGCCAGCTCCATGCCGTGATCGCGGGCGAAGGCGGCCATGGTCGCGATGTTGTGCTCGAGCGCCTCCTGATGCACGAGCATCAGGGGGAGGGTGGCCCCGTCGAAGACGGACCGATTGTGTTCGTGGATTCCCTGCACAACACCCCCATTTGTCCGCGCCTGACCCTATCTCATGTTTATTTTATGATCTTGTACGGCAAGCCCGGTGAGCCCCACCCGCCGCACGGGGCCGGGCCCTGTCCAGGGGCACGCTCCTCCGGTGGAGGTGGCTGGGCGCCGTGACGTGCGCATTCTGGGCCCCGTCCGTGGTTCCAGGGGGCGCCGACCGGTTACGGGCGCAGTGCTCGTCCCGGAGTCTTGCCCGTCAAGACGCCGTTCGCCAGCACCGGCACCCCCGACACGAGCACGTCGTCCACGCCCATCGCCGGTGTGCGCGGAGTCTCGTACGTGGCCAGGTCCGTCACCGTCGCCGGATCGATCACCACCACGTCGGCCGCGAAGCCGCGCCGGAGCAGGCCGCGGTCCGTCAGGCCGAAGCGTCGCGCCGGGTGCGACGACAGGTGAACGGCGGCCTGCCCCCACGTCCAGTCGCCCAGCTCACGCACGTGCCGTCCCAGGAACCGGGCGAACGCGCCGAAGCCACGAGGATGCGGGTGCCCGCCCACGTAGATGCCGTCCGAGCCGCCCGTATGCGAAGGGTGGCGCAGCACGCGGCGTACCGACTCCTCCCCCTCCGGGCCCTCGTCGGGACGCGCCGTCACGCAGCCCGCCTCCAGGCGCGTCTCTATGAGCAGGCGGCGGCAGAACTCGTGCGGCGCCAAGCCCGCCCGCTCGGCCGCCTCGACCATGCCCAGGCCCTCCGCCCACTCCAGGCCGGGAGCGTGGGAGATGGTCAGGCGCGGCCAGGTCTGCGCCAGCTCCGGCCACCAGGCGTCGAGCTCCCCGGACGACAGCATCTCCAGGGCGCGGTCCGGCTCGGCGCCCGGGACCTCGGGTGGCAGGACGACCATCGCGAGGATGGTGTTGCCGCGCAGGTAGGGGTAGGAGTCGAAGGTCAGGTCCACGCCATCGGACAGTGCCTCCTCCACCAGGGGGAGCAGGACGTCGGCGGGTCCGTGCAGGTGGGATATGTGCACGGCCGTACCGGATCGGTGGGCTATCTCGACGACCTCCGACATGCCTACGTCGGCTCGCTCGCCGTAGGCGCGCATGTGGGTGACGTACGGCAGGCCCGCGAGTGGTGCGCACAGGGCGGCCAGTTCCGCCGCTGAGGCGTAGCGGCCCGGCAGGTACTCCAGGCCGCTCGACAGGCCGACCGCGCCGTCCGCCAGGCCGCGTTCGACGTGGGCGAGCAGGCGGGTCAGCTCGTCGGGTGCGGGGACGCCTGAGGAGGGGCCCATGACGTCGTAGCGGATCGTGCCGTGCGGGATCAGGTAGGCGGTGTTGAGCGCGACCGCGCGGTCGTACCCCTGGAGCAACTCGGCGACCGACAGCCCGCCACCGGAACGCACGCCATCCGAGACACGGGGGCCGTTCACCGCTGCGAAGTAGCGTTCGGCGTAGGCGACGGTGTCGGCGGAGCCGGGGGCGAAGGACAGGCCATCCTGTCCCAGTACGAAAGTGGTCACTCCCTGGCGAAGCGTCGCCAACTGTACGGCGGGGTCGAAGACGGCCGCGTCGCCGTGGGCGTGGCAGTCGATGAACCCCGGTGCGACGAACCGTCCGTTCGCGTCGATCACGGAGGCGGCCTCCGCGCCGTCGAGGCGGCCCACGGCGGCGACCCGGTCGCCGGTGATCGCCACATCGGCTCGGTACGGCGGCGCCCCCGTCCCGTCGAGCACGTGTCCGCCGCTGATGATCACATCGAAAGCCACTCAAGGATTAAACATGATCCAGCAGGTACCGCGCGGCTGCGGTCCTACCCGGGAAACCCGTCCGGCGGCTGTCGTCGACTCGAACGGCCGACAAAACAGAACATGATCACTTTTGATCAAGCTTGAGATGGTTAATGCGCTACATGGCTATTTGTCCACTATATGAGCGGGAATTACCTCAAGACGCTCGTTGGTCGAGGCGGGACACATGGCCGTGCTCTTCGCCGGAGACGGAGAAGGTCATGATCGAAAGAGGTGCGCTCGTCGTCCTCGGATCGGCTCTTGTCGCCGCCCTCGCCCTGCCTCAGGGCTTCACCGCGGCGATCCCGGCCACCCGTACGGCGGCCCTGTCGACACGGCTGAACCCGTGCGACGACAAGGGCCAGGGCTGCCCGAAGGGCTACTCCGACGGCTATGCCAACGGCGTACGGTGCCAGCCCTCCCGCCCAGGTAAACACCCGGCCTCAGGCCAGCCGGACTACAGACTCGGCTACAAGGTCGGCTGGGCGGTGGGCCGGAAGCACGCCGGCTGTGGCGGGGGCGGTACTTCCGGGCGCGCCCAGTCCAGGCACCAGGGCAAGAGACGGGGCGCCGCGGACGCGGCCAGGTTCCACCGGTGTGTGAAGAAGCACTTCAAGGGCCGGTCGAAGACGTTCAAGCACGGTTATAAGGCCGCCAACCCCCACTGCTAGGACCACCGGCCGTCAGTCGGAGATCCGGAGCTCCGGGCGGTCGCAGCCCGTGGTCGTGGTGGCGACCGGATGCTTGGCGAGCAGTTCGCGGGCCTGCGACCTGGCCAGGTTCCAGCCGTTCCACGCGTCCGGCTGGTTCAGGCCGTTGGTCTTGATCACGTCGGTCAGTACGCAGCTGCGTTGCGGCTCCGGGAGCCGGTCCAGGGCCGGTACGGCTTCCGCGCCGAGGTCGCCCAGGTAGTCCGCGTCCAGCTTGGCCGGCCCGCGTACCACCACCTGTGTCCGGGCCACCTGGAAGTCCGGGTTGACGATCGCGAACGCGCCCAGTCCGAGCCCGGTGACCAGCACGACCGTGCGGGGCAGCCAGCCGGAGCCGCGACCGGCCAGCCGGGCCGCGCCCGCCAGTATGACCAGGGCGAACAGCGCGCCCAGCCACCACACCGTGGCCTGCACCGACAGGCGCAGCCGGGACAGGCCGTACGCCTCGGTGTAGAGGTCCATACGGTGCAGCGCGGAGGCCAGCACGACCATGGTGAGAGCGCAGAGCACGCCGAGCTGGCCGGCCAGCAGCCAGCGTTCGCGCCGCTCGGTCCGGAGCAGGCCGGCCACGACGGCGACGATGCACAGCACGAACACGCTGACGACGACGAGCTGGAAGAAGCCCTGCCGGGCGTACTCGGCGTAGGTGAGGCCGGCGGTCTTCAGCACCCAGGAGTCGCCGCCGAACAGCACGGTGATCTGTACTGCCACGAACGCCGCGAACAGCAGGTTCACCGCGGTCAGCGGCACCACCCAGACGCTCCTGGAGACGCTGAACTTGACCTCGGGCCCGACCGGATCCACCACGGGCCGCAGCGCGACCAGCACCACGGCGGCCAGCAGCACGGCCCCGACCACGAACAGGAAGATCCGCAGCGGCACCGACTCGGCCCAGTCCGGGGTCGCGGTCAGGCGCTCCAGGTAGGTGGCGAACACGGCGTCGGCCGAGGCGAACAGCAGGCCGAACACCACCAGCAACACCGCCGTGATGCCCAGCGCCGCGACCATGGGCAGGATGCGCCGCTTGGCGGTCAGCCGCTTCAGCGGCTTGGCCAGGAACCACGGCACCGGCCCCAGCGCGAGCAGCACCGACACGCCGCCCCTGATCACGCCCAGCCAGCCGAACCCCGCCCCGGAGACGGCCAGCGCCAGCAGCCCGCACCCGGCCATGAACAGGATCCCGACCAGCCAGTCGGCGTCCCGTACGGCGGCCATCGCGATCAGCCAGTAGGCGGTCAGGCCGAACAGCACCGTCCACGGCGTGATCCGCCGCAGCACCGCGGGCAGCGCCGCGGCGCCCAGCACCATCGTGACCAGGACGATGCCCAGCCCCACCTGCGCGTCCGGCAACGCCACGGCCGTGAACACGCCGGCCCCCGCCGCCGCCGGCAGCAGCCAGCGCGGCGTCTCGGGCAGGTCCGGACGTGGGAAGAGCGGCGGCGGGACGTACGGCGGAGGCGGGGACTGCGGCCCATGCACCTGCGGACCAGGCACTTGCGGCCCATGCACCTGCGGACCAGGCTGCCCCGGCCCCTGGTACGGCTGGCCCGGCAGCCGACCCTGAGCGGGCTGGTACGGCAATGCACCGGCAGCCCGTCGCCCGGTGCCCGCCCCCAGAGACACCCCGACACCCCCGATGAGCGCGGTGACCAGCACGAGCGTGATGAGCGCGGCCGTATCGCTGCCCGTCGCCACACTGACGAACACGGCCCCGAACAGCCCGGCCAGGAACCCGAGAAGCAACCCGATGACTCCTCCCCCGACCATCCGCGCAAGCCGCCCAGCGGACACCGGCACCGCCGACATGGCCGCCCGCGCCGACGACGGCGAAGCCCCCGACAAACCCCCCGCCGGAGCCAGAGCGACCGGCTGACCCGAGACCATCGGCTGACCCGGAACCACCGGCTGAGCCAGCGCGACCAGCTGCGCCAACGAGTCCGACAAAGCCGCTGGGACCGGCTGGGCCGACGGGACCGGTGGGACCGACGACACCGGCGACTCCGGCTCCTGAGCCGACGAAGCCGACGTAGCCGCGAGCACCGCCTGCCCCGCCGTCTCGGTCTCCGGCGTGGCCTCCGCATCCCCCGCGGCCTTCACCTCAGACAGACCCGGCTCAACCACACCGACGGCCGGCGCCACACGAGCCTCCGGCACCCCGCCCTCGAGTGCCTCCGGCACCCCGCCCTCGAGTAAGGCATCGCCCGCCGTAACGGGCGCCACCCCTTCGTCGGCCCCCGAAACGGGTTCTAATGGCGTATCCGCCATGATGGTCCTCCCTGGTAGATCGACGATCATGCGGCACCCCGCGCAGTCGTCGATGCGGATCGAACCGCCGTGCAGTTCGACGATCTCCTTCACGATCGCCAGCCCCAGCCCGGCACCCCCGCCGTCCGCCGTCCGCCCCGCGTCCAGCCGGGAGAAGCGCTCGAACACCCGCCCGTGAGCCGAGGCGGGGATCCCCGGCCCCTGGTCGGCGATGGTGATGCGGACCCCGTCCCCGTCGGGCGCGCCCGTCACGGTGACCGAGCCTCCGGGAGGGCTGTGGCGTACCGCGTTGTCGAGCAGGTTCGCCAGGACCTGGGCGAGCAGGTCGGGGTCGGCGCGTACGACGAGGTCGGCGGGGGCCGCCGGGGTGAGCCGGACATCCTCCCGCGCCAGCGCGGCCTCGCGCACGGCCTGCTCCAGCAGCGGCGCGAGCTCGACCGCCTCCGGTTCCATGAGGCGTACGCCCGAGTCGAGCCGTGACAGGTCGAGCAGTTGCGCCACGAGCCGGCCGAGCCGTTCGGTCTGGGCGAGCGCGGTCTTCATGGTGACCGGGTCGGCCGCGGAGACGCCGTCCACGACGTTCTCCAGGACGGCGCGCAGGCCGGTGATGGGGGTGCGCAGCTCGTGGCTGACGTTCGCGACGAGCTCGCGCCGTTGCCGGTCGACCTCGCCGAGGTCGGCCGCCATCGCGTTGAACGCCCTGGCCAGCTCCCCGACCTCGTCGCGCGAGGTGGCGCGGACGCGCAGCGTGTAGCGGCCCTTGGCGATGGTCTGGGCGGCCCTGGCCATCTGGCGCAGCGGCTTGGTCATGCCCATGGCGAGCACCTGCACCATGATCAGGGCGAGGATCAGCGCGACCACGATCCGGATGGGCCGGGACAGGCCGGAGTTGATGCCGACCTCGTTGACCAGGAAGGCGGTGCCCACGGCCAGCACGATCACCAGGCCGAGCTTGACCTTGATGCGGCCGAGGAAGTCCAGCGGCTGTCTCATCGGCGGACCAGCGCGTAGCCGACGCCGTGCACCGTACGGACGACGCCGGAGCCGAGCTTGCGGCGTAACGCGCGTACGTGGCTGTCCACGGTCCTGGTCGCGGCGGCCTCGGAGAAGCCCCACACGTCCGACAGCAGCCGGTCGCGCTCGAAGACCTGGCCGGGCCGTTCGGCCAGGCGGCGCAGCAGGTCGAACTCCGTCCTGGTGAGCTGCGCCTCGGCGCCGCGGACGAACACCCGGCGGGCCGCGGTGTCGATCTCCACCTCGCCCACCCTGATCACCGTGTCCTCGGAGGCGAGCTGAAGGGCCCGCTCGACCCGGCGCAGCAGCGCGTGGATCCGGGCCACCAGCTCTCGCATGCTGAACGGCTTGGCCAGGTAGTCGTCCGCGCCCACCCCGAGCCCGACCAGCACGTCGGTCTCCTCACCGAGCGCGGTCAGCATGAGCACCGGCACCGGCCGGGCCGCCTGCATCCGGCGGCACACCTCCAGCCCGTCGAGTCCCGGCAGCAGCCGGTCCAGGATCACCAGATCGGGCTCCGCCCTTCCGTACTCGGTCAGGGCCGTCTCCCCGTCCCCCGCCACCCTGACGTCGAACCCCTCGGCCGCCAGCCGGTTCCGTACGGCCAGGGCGATGGTCTCGTCGTCCTCGACCAGGAGGATGCGTCGCTGCTCTGCCACGGACGAAAGCCTAGAAGGGGGCTGTGCAGACGGCACTCCCCAATCTGTGCATATCCGGTGCAGACTGAGCCGGTGAACACGGACGGATACCTGCGCCGCCTCGGGCTTCCCGACCTGCTGACCGCCCCGCCCACGGCCGAGAACCTGCGCCGGCTGCACGTCGCGCACATCGAGCGGGTCCCGTACGAGGCGCTGGAGATCTGGCTCGGCCGTCCCACCACGGTCGATCCCGTTGAGTCGGCCGGGCGGATCATCCGCGGCCGCGGCGGCTACTGCTACCACCTGAACGGCGCGTTCTCCCTGCTGCTCATGACGCTCGGCTACGACGTGACCAGGCACGTGGGCGGCGTGCAGGTCCCCAACGGCGCGCCCGGCATCACCGCCAACCACCTGGTGCTCACCGTGCGCGGGCTGCCGTCCGACGACAATCCGGGCGGCGAGTGGCTGGCCGACCTCGGGCTGGGCGACGCGCTGCACGAGCCGCTCCCGCTGGTCGCGGGCGTCTACCGGCAGGGGCCCTTCTCGTACGGCCTGCGGCGTTCCGAGGTCGCGCCGGGAGGCTGGCGGTTCGACCACGACCCGAGCGGCTCGTTCCCGGGCATGGACTTCGACCCCGCCTCAACCGACATGTCAGCTTTTACTGCGATGCATCATCACCTGTCGACGTCGCGGGAGTCGGGTTTCGTGCGGGTCGCGACGGTCGCCCGGCGGGACGCTTCCGGCGTGGACCTCCTCCGCGGGCTCGCCTTGTCGCGCGTGGGCAACGGCGCCCATTCCATCACCCTCCACACGGCTCGTGACTACTACTCCGCGTTGTCCGACGTGTTCGGATTGCACCTGGACGACGTCAGTCAAGAAGAGAAAGAAGCCCTGTTCGGGAAGGTTCACGACGCGCATGAAAAGTGGCTGTCGGGAACCCACGCCTAGCCCATGGCTTTGCCATAGAACGTGGCGATATCGTGCACCTCGGGATGGGAGAGACCAAGAAGCTCGCCGGTCGCTACCGGCTGCTGAACCCTTTGGGCGCGGGTTCCGTACGACTGGCGTTCGACGAGGTAGAACATCGTGACGTCGCGGTCAGGGAGCTACGTGTGCCCGCCGAGTTACGCGGATCCGCGCTGCAGGACGCGCGGCGGGCCGCCGGGCTCCGGCATGCCTCCGTCGTACCGGTTCTCGACGTGGTGGTGGAGGACGGCGAGCCGTGGCTGGTGATGGAGTTCGTCTCCGGCACCTCGCTGGAGCAGACCGTGGACTCGCGGCACCCCTTGCCCGTGCAGCAGGCCGCCCGGGTGGGCGTGTGCCTGCTGTCGGCGTTGCGGACCGCTCATGACACGGGGATCGTGCACGGGCGGGTCAATCCGGGCAACGTGCTGCTCACCTCGACGGGCCGGGCGGTGCTCACCGGGTTCGGGCTGCCGGGGCTGGGCATGCGGCCGGCCGCCGACATGTGGTCGATGGCCGCGACGCTGCACTTCGCCGTCGAGGGCAGACCGCCGGGGCGGGCCCCCGCGGAAAGCACCGACGCCTTCCGATGGCTGGTCAGGGCCATGCTGGAGCCCTCCGGACCGCCGCCGGTCGACGTGGTGGCCGGGATGCTCGACCGGCTCGCCGTGGAGCAGACGCTCGGGCACGTCCTCGCCACGGCCGGGCCGCTGCCACCCGCCCGGGTGGCCGAGATCGGGCTGGCCGTACTCGACCAGCTTGCCGACCTGCACGCCCGGGGCTCGCATCACGGCGGTGTACAGCCGGGCAACGTCCTGATCGACACGGCCGGCCGGGCCACGCTGGCCACCACTCCCCTGCCCGCGCCGGTGTCGCACGCGCCCGTTATGCCGGCGACGATCCCGGCCTACACGGCGCCAGAACGCGTGCCAGGACCGGCGGCGGACCTGTGGTCGCTGGGCGCCACGCTGTTCGCGGCCGTCGAGGGGCATCCGCCCGCGCCCGGCGCCCCGCTGGCCAAGGCGGGCGCGCTGGCGCCGGTCCTGTTCCGCCTGCTGTCGGGGTTCCCGGCGCACCGGCCGGGGCCGGACGCGCTCCGCAAGGACCTTAAGGCCGTCGCGGACCTGTTTTGAGATACGAATCTTTAAGACATATCGCGAATGGAACCACTGGAGTGGTCCACTCGTTGGACTCAAGACGCACAATGGGAGAGGCGGGGCGCGCGCTCCGCGTACGGAGGAAGTTGAGGATGTCACCAGTCCAGAAGTACGCCATCGGCGCAGGCGCCGCGGTTCTGCTCTCGCTGATCTTCTTGCCCGGCTGGCTCACCCTGCTGGTCGTCCTCGGCGTGGTCGCCGCCCCGGTGGTCGGTTACCTGATGCTCGACCCGTCGCAGCGCGAGCGGCTCAAGCGAGCCCGCAGACGCGGCATCGGCAGCTGAACCCAGCCCGACCCGGGCCGGGTGCGCGGCGGGGCCTCAGGCCGCCGCCGCGGCCAGGGCCGTGTGCACCCGGCTCGTCACCCGGCGTTCGATGTAGAACGACAGGAACGGCACCGTGCCGCCGAGCATGATGCCCAGCATGTACGGCCAGCTCCAGCGCGCCTTCATCCCCAGGTTCATCACCGTGATCAGGTAGATCATGTAGAGGAAGCCGTGGATGGGCGCCACGATCTTCGACAGGCCCACGATGCCGAAGCCGTAGCGCAGCACCATGGCCACGCAGAGCACGAGCAGCATCACGCCGACGATGTAGGCGAGCACCCGGAAGGGCTTCAGAGCCGATTCCACCGTTAACCTTCCAGAACCATCTCAGGGGACTTGCCACTGTCCCGATCACGATCCGCTCGCACGGCGTCGCGTACGAAGTGGAACCACATGAACACGGCGAACCCCGCGAAGATCCACCAGTTGGCGGCATAAGCGAGATTACGCCAAGTCAACTCCCCGCCGACGACCGGCGGCCGGACCTTCACCGGCGTCAGCGGCCCCGAGGCGGGCTGGGCGACGACATAGCCGTTGCGCACCTTCTGCCCGCTCCACAGGTTGATCAGCTCACCGGTGGACACCGTCTGCACCTGCCCCGCGGGTAGCCCCTCGGTGCGGCGCTGAACGCTGTCGGTGCCCTGCGACGGGCGCAGCCGCCCGGTCACCGCGACCTTGCCACCGGGCACGGCCGCCGCCGGATCGCCGGCCTTGGCCACCCAGCCGCGAACGACCGGCACCAGCGTGCCGTCGTCCAGCCGGAGCGGCGTGAGGACCCAGTAGCCCTCGTCGCGCGAGACGTTGCCGCCGGGCGCGTCGACGTCGGCCGGCCGGTCGGCCACGAGCAACTGGCGCGGCGCGTCGTAGACGCCCTCCGCCGAGACCTTGCGGCCCACTGCGGGCCCGGTCAGCTGCGCGCCCACCTGGGACAGCGTGGCGACGCCGACGGCGGCGGGATCGGTGTCCGCGTGCGGCTTACCGGAATCCTGGAACACGCCGAGCTGCCAGCGGCCGAGCAGGATGAACGCGATGAGGACCCCGATCGTCAGCAGGTGCAACCCCACCACGCGTGGGGAGAACAGGGTCCGGAGCATGCTTCAAAGCTATCCGGCCACTAGGCCGGTCCCCTAATCAGCCCATGTCCACAGATCACACCAAAAGCGGCAAGCGCACCAGACGATCACGCTAAGCTGCTGGGCATGTCTGACCAGCATATCGACCCTGCCGGCAACACTCAGCAGTTCCGCGCGTTCGCGCAGCGGTCCGAGCAGGAGGCGGCGCCGAGCAAGAAGTCCCCCATTCTGCCGATCGTCGCGGTGATCGCCGTCGTCGTGATCATCGGCGTCGCGGCCTTCCTGCTCCTGCGCTAACCCCGCGCACTTCAGAGCGCCGACGGCCACCCGCTCTCGGCGCTTTTCGTGTGCCTTGAGGGCAGGTAACATACCGACCAGTCGGTGTGATATGGGTCACCCTGGACGGACCCGGACGCTCTCATTACATTGGACAAGTCGTCTAATAAAGCGGAGGAGCAGTGGACGAGCCAGGAATAGTGATCATCGGTTCGGGCTTCGCCGGGATCGGCATGGCGATCAAGCTCAAGGCCGCCGGCTACCACGACTTCGTCATCCTGGAGAAGGCCGCCGACCTGGGCGGCACCTGGCGCGACAACACCTATCCCGGCTGCGCGTGCGACGTGCCGTCGCCCATGTACTCCTACTCGTTCGACCTCAATCCCGGCTGGTCGCGGATGTTCTCCCCGCAGGAGGAGATCTGGGACTACCTGCGGGCGTGCGGCGAGAAGCATGGCATCACCCCGCATTTCCGGTACGGCAAGCGCGTCGTCGCGCTGGAGTACGACGACGTCGACCGCCGGTGGGCGGTGACCACGGACGACGGCGAGACCCTGCGGACGAATGCCGTGGTGTCGGGCATCGGCGCCCTGCACATACCCTCATTCCCCGAAATTTCGGGACGTGAGGTTTTTGCGGGGGCGGCTTTCCACTCCGCCGAGTGGGACCACTCGGTCGATCTGACCGGCAAGCGCGTCGCGGTCATCGGCACCGGGGCCTCGGCCATCCAGTTCGTGCCGCGGATCGCCGAACGCGCGGCGCGACTCACCGTGTTCCAGCGCACACCACCCTGGATCCACCCCAAGCCGGACTTCGGCTTCTCGCCCTGGGCACAGCGGCTCATGCGGTTGCCGGGCGCCGCCAGGACGGTCCGCAACGCCATCTACTGGCTGCTGGAGACCAGGGCGCTGGGCTTCACCGTCGACCCGAAACTGATGAAGGCGTCCGAGCAAGCGGCGCTCAAGCACCTGGAGAGGCAGATCCCCGACCCGGAGCTGCGTGAGCGGCTGACGCCCGACTACACGATCGGCTGCAAGCGCATCCTGCTGTCCAGCGACTACTATCCGGCGCTGACCCGGCCGAACGTCTCGCTGGTCACCGACGGGATCGCCGAGATCAGGGAGCACTCGATCGTCGACGCCGCCGGGGTCGAGCACGAGGTGGACGTGATCGTCTACGGCACCGGGTTCAAGGTGACCGAGGCGCTCCAGCGGCAGCGGATCGTGGGCCGCGACGGGCTGAAAATCCAGGACGCCTGGCAGGACGGTATCGAGACCTATTACGGCATCTCCACCGCCGGGTTCCCGAACCTGTTCTTCCTCCTCGGCCCGAACACCGGCCTCGGCCACAACTCGGTCGTCTTCATGATCGAGTCGCAGGTCCGCTACGTGATGGACTGCCTGCGGCTGCTCTCCAAGACCCAGGCCAGGGCCATCGACGTCAAGCCGGGACGGCAGCGGGCGTTCAACCGGCGGCTGCGCGAACGGCTCGACCCGCTGGTGTGGAACGCGGGCGGCTGCCGGTCCTGGTACCTGGACGAGCACGGGGTGAACCGGACGCTGTGGCCGGGCTTCACCTTCGAGTACTGGGCGCGTACCCGGAAGATGAAGCCCGGCGCGTACGAACTGATCTACTAGCCGGGTTTCACCACGAGGGCGCTGCCGCCGCCCCGCCGGACCGGCTCGGCGACCGCCTGCACCTTGCCCCGGCCCAGGAACTCCAGCGCGGTGGCCGCGCCGATCTCCGTGGTCAGCGCGAGCTTGTGCCCGCGCGCCTCCAGCTCGGCCCGGTACTTGTCGAGGAAGGCCTGCTCGGCCAGCGTCTGCTCGGTGTTGCGCTGCGTGGCCCGCGGCGCGGCGACCGCGTCGGGCAGGCTCATGCCCAGCTCGAAGCGGTTGACCAGGATCTGCAGCACGGTCGTGATGATCGTCGAGCCGCCCGGCGAACCGGCCGCCAGCAGCGGCCGGCCATGGGCGAAGATCAGCGTCGGCGCCATCGACGAGCGCGGGCGCTTGCCGGGGGCCGGCAGGTTCGGGTCACCGGGGGCGGGGCCGAAGGTGAAGTCCGTGAGCTCGTTGTTGAGCAGCACCCCGCGCCCCGGGACCACGATGCCGTTGCCGCCGGTGGACTCGATCGTCAGGTTGTAGGCGACCACGTTGCCCCACCGGTCGGTGATGGTCATGTGGGTCGTCTCGGGGCCTTCGTCGGTGGTCGCCGTGGCCGTGCCCGCCGGGGTGGCGCACGCCTCATAGCTGCCGTCGGGGTTGCCGGGGGGAGCGGGGTTGGGCATCGCCTTGTCGCCGATCAGGCAGGCGCGTTCCTTGGCGAAGCCGTCGGACAGCAGCTCCTTGAGCGGCACGTTCGGGATGTCGCCGACGTACTTGTTGCGGTCGGCGAAGGCCAGACGGGAGGCCTCCAGGTATTCGTGCAGGCCCACGCTCGGCAGGGACTCCAGGATGTTGAGCGCCTCGCCCACGGTCGAGCCGCCGGAGGAGGGGGGCGCCATGCCGTACACCTGCATGCCGTTGTAGTCCACGCGCGTGGGGTCGCGCTGGAGCACCCGGTAGGCGCGCAGGTCGGACAGCTCCATCAGGCCCGGCCGTACGTTGCGGGTGGCGCCGGGGGTGACGGGCGGCTGCTTGACCGTGGCGACGATCTCTTTGCCGAGCTGCCCGTCGTACAGCCAGCCGATTCCGCGTTTGCCCAGCTCACGGTAGGTGGCGGCGAGTTCGGGGTTCTTGAAGACGGAGCCGACGGGCGGCGGGGCGCCGTTCGGGAGGTAGAGCTTGGCGGTGGAGGTGATGTCCTTGAAGCGGGCGAGGTTCGCGGCGGTCTGGTCGTAGAAGGTCTGGTCGACGACGAAGCCCTTGGAGGCCACCTCGATGGCGGGCTGGAGCGCCTGCTTCAGCGAGAGCGTGCCGTACTTCCGCAGGGCCACATCCCACTGCGCGAGCGTGCCGGGGATGCCGGCCGACAGGCCGCTGGTGACACCCTCGTCGAACGGGATGCCCTCCAGCGTGGTGGCGGTCATGGCCTTCGGGGCGGTCTCGCGGCCGTCCAGCGTGACCACCCTGCGGCTGCGGGCGTCGTAGTAGACCATGAAGCCGCCGCCGGTCAGACCCGAGGAATAGGGCTCGGTCACGCCGAGCACCGCGCCGGCGGCGACGGCCGCGTCCATGGCGTTGCCGCCCTGCTTGAGTACGGCGATGGCGGCCTTGCTGGCGTCGAAGTCCACCGTGGCGACCGCACCGCCGTACCCCTCGGCGACGGGGGCCTTCTGCTGCGGTGTGGGGGTGGCGGCCGGCGCTGGGGTGGACACAAGCGTTGGCGTGGATGCCAGCGCGGGGGTGGACACCAGCGAGATGAGGATTGCTGCTGCTGCAGGAACGATCACTCGGCGCATGTATCCACCTTGGCCCAGGTACGCCCATCGTGGTAGGGCCCCCTGCGGCGGGAGGATGATGCGCAGGTCAAGCGGGTGGCCTAGCGTTGGGGGGTGCGAAAGAAGCCGGGAAACGACGTCTACATCGCTTTGGTCGTCGCGGTGATCCAGGTGGTGCTGTCGCAGGGGGCGGCCTGGGGGCAGCAGGGGTTCAGGGCGCCGCTGGATTCGCTGGCGTACGTGTTGCTGCTGGTGGGGCCGGTGGCGATCGTGGCCCGCCGGAAATTTCCCGTTCTTTCGACTGCCATCACGCTTTTGGCGACATATGCGTATGTGGTGGTTGGCTATCCGTATGGGCCGGTTTTTCTGGCGCCGGTGTACATGCTCGGGTCGCTCGTCGTCAGCGGGCGGCGGCTGGTCGCGTGGATTCTCTCGGGGGTCACGCTCGCCGTTTTCCTGATTTATGCCTATTTGGTGGCCAACCAGACCCTTTGGATCTTCCACACGCTGGCGATCACCGCGTTCATCCTGCTGTTCATGGTGATCGCCGAGCTGGTCAGGATCCGCAGCGAGCGGCGCGCCGAGCACCAGCGGGTCGTCGAGGAGGAGTCGAGGCGACAGGCCAGCGAGGAGCGGCTGACGATGGCGCAGGAGCTGCACGACGTGCTGGCGCACAACATCTCGCTGATCCACGTCCAGGCGTCCACCGCCCTGCATCTCATGGACGATCAGCCCGAGCAGGCCCGTACCGCCCTGACCACCATCAAGTCCGCCTCCAAGGAGGTTCTCGGCGAGATGCGCTCAGTCCTCAACGTGCTGCGCGAAGGAGCCCCCCGCTCCCCCACGGCCGGGCTGGACCGCCTCGACGAACTCGTGACACGCTCCGGCCTGGACGTGACGCTCAAACGCGTCGGCTCCCGGCCGCTGCCGCCGCAGCTCGAACGCGCCGCGTACCGGATCATCCAGGAGGCCCTCACGAACGCCGCCCGCCACGCGCCCGGATCCCGGGTGACGGTCCGGCTCGAGTACGGCACAGGCGCGCTGGGCATCCTGGTCACGGACACGGGCGCGACGAAACCGGCCGTACTGACCGAGGCAGGCAGCGGCAACGGCATCCCCGGCATGCGCGAACGCGCCTCAGCCCTCGGCGGCACCCTGACCGCCGGCCCCGCAGGCAACGGCTTCCAGGTCGAGGCCACACTGCCCCTCCCCGAGGAGACCTCGTGATCAAGCTCGTACTGGCCGACGACCAGGCTCTCGTCCGGGCGGGCTTCAAGGCCCTGCTGGATGCCCAGCCCGACATGACGGTGGTCGCGGAGGCCGCCGACGGCGCCGAGGCGGTACGCCTGTCCCGCGAGCACGAGCCGGACGTGGTGCTCATGGACATCCGCATGCCCGGCACCGACGGCCTGGCCGCCACCCGCCAGATGCCACCGGGCCCGCGCGTCATCATCCTGACCACGTTCGAACTGGACGAGTACGTCTTCGAGGCCCTGCGCGGCGGCGCCAGCGGCTTCCTCGTCAAGGACACGGAGCCGGCGGAGCTCATCCAGGCGGTCCGCGTGGTCGCGGCCGGCGAAGCCCTCCTGTCCCCCAGCGTCACCCGCCGCCTGATCGCCGAGTACGCCACCCGCGCCAAGGAACCCTCGACCACCAACCACCACCTGGACCAACTGACGGACCGCGAACGCGAAGTCCTGTCACTGGTAGGCACCGGAAAGACGAACGACGAGATCGCCGCGGACCTCTTCATGTCCCCCGCGACGGCGAAGACCCACGTCAGCCGAGCCATGATGAAACTCCACGCCCGAGACCGCGCCCAACTCGTCGTCATCGCCTACGAATCCGGCCTGGTAAAACCCGGCTGGCTATAGACAGGCACGGCCTTCGCCTGGGCTACCGCCCCTTAGCCGGGTCCGGGGCCGAAGCGTTCTCAGGGGGTGGGACAGCTGCGGGCATTCGCGTGCCATCGCCCCCGATCGACGTGCTCATCCACCACCTGGAGCACATCACCGTCACCGACCCACTGACATGGTTCCGACTGACCGGACGCGAGTGACTGGGTGATGGCAGAATGTGACCATGCGGCCACCCCGAGCGAGATCCTTCAATACCACTGGCCCGTGCGACCCGCGACGCCATTACATGCTGCCCCCCACGCCACGGCTCCCCGAGGCACGGGTACTCATCGAGATGGACCGTTACTTCGTGCTGCACGCGCCCCGCCAGACCGGCAAGACGACCGCGCTGCGCACCCTGGCGGCCGAGCTGACCGCCGAAGGCGACACCGCCGCCCTGATGCTCTCCTGCGAGCGCGCCAAGGCGGCTGGCGACGACGTAGCCTGGGCGGAGTCGATCCTGCTGAAGTCCCTCCGCGAAGCCGCCGCGCGCTCGGGATGGCCAGAGCAACTGCTGCCGCCGGATCACTGGCCGCAGGACCCGGCGGGCACCCGGTTCGGTGCGGCGCTGAGCGAGTGGTGCCGCCGCTGCCCGCGCCGGGTGGTGCTGTTCCTCGATGAGATCGACGCCCTGCAGGGCAACAGCATGGTCAGCATCCTCAGCCAGCTCCGCGACGGTCACAACGCACGGCCAGAGGGCCAGCCGTTCCCCACATCCGTGGCGCTGTGCGGGTTGCGTGACGTGCGTGACT
Source organism: Nonomuraea sp. NPDC049028 (assembly GCF_043197735.1). Classification (NCBI taxonomy): domain Bacteria; kingdom Bacillati; phylum Actinomycetota; class Actinomycetes; order Streptosporangiales; family Streptosporangiaceae; genus Nonomuraea; species Nonomuraea sp. NPDC049028. The sequence goes on along the minus strand of NZ_JBICTR010000002.1, from coordinate 111,748 downwards.
ACAAGGTCGCCTCGGGCGGCGAACCCGGCCGGTCCAACCCGGCCAGCCCGTTCAACATCATCACCGAGTCGCTGCGCCTGGGCGACTTCACCGCCGACGAGATCGCCGAGCTGTACGACCAGCACACACAGGCGACCGGCCAGGAGTTCACCAAAGACGCGGTAGACCGGGTCTTCGAGCTGACCCAGGGACAACCGTGGCTGGTCAACGCCCTCGCCTTTGAGACCATCCTCCAGATGGGGAAGACCATTACCATCACCGCCGGTCAGGTGGAAGATGCCAAGGAGCGGTTGATCCGAAAGCGGGTCATGCATCTGGACTCGCTGGTCGCCCGGCTGCGGGAGCCGCGGGTCAAGCGGGTGATCGAGCCCATCCTGGCCGGGGACTTCCCCGACGTCGACTCCACCTTCGACGACGACCTGTCCTACGTCCGCGATCTGGGCCTGGTCAAGCAGAAAGCCCTGCTGGAGGTGGCGAACCCGATCTATCGGGAGGTCATCCTGCGGGTGCTGGGTGCCCCGTCGGAATCGTACGTGATGGCCGATCCGCACAGTTTCGTGCTGCCGGACGGCCGTTTCGACCTGCCGCGCCTGCTGCAGGAGTTCGTCGCGTTCTGGCGCGAACACGGCGAAGTCCTCATCCGGCAGGAGGGCTACCACGAGGCCGCCTGCCAGATCATCCTCATGGCCTTCCTGCACCGCCTGGTCAACGGCGGAGGCCACCTCGACCGGGAGTACGCCGCAGGCACCAAGCGCCTGGACGTGCTCGTCCGCTGGCCCTACACCGGCCCCGAAGGCGAACGGCAGGTGCAACGGGAAGCCATGGAGCTGAAGGTCTGGCGAACCGGCGAAAACGACCCCATGCCCGACGGCCTCGCACAGCTCGACCGATACCTGGACCGCCTCACCCTCACCACCGGCGTGCTGGTGATCTTCGACCGGCGCCCCGAAGCCCCGGCCTGGAAGGAACGCGGCGGTTTCGAAGAGGCGACCACCCCGTCCGGCCGCCAAGTCAGCCTTCTGCGGGTTTGATGGGTGCAGCCGTATCTCGGGCCGCCTGGTCATCGCCCAGGCCATGACCAGGCGATCAGTAGAACAGCTCCCAATCCCCGGTGGTCGTCGAGCGCGCCCGCAGCATGCCGAAATTGGCGCCCGTGTATTCCACCTCGGCAGCCACGAGTTTGTCGTTGGCGAGAGACCTCATGGAGCAGAAGATGGACCCGCACTGGAGACGGAACCTCTCCCATGGTCCGACGGAGGTCGCGCGCGCCCGTAGCATGCCGGAATTGGCGCCCGTGTATTCCACCTCGGCGCTCACATAACGCTGGGCACCCACCGAATAGATGGTGTCGGACGTTCCGTCATAGCAGACTCTGAACCTCTCCCATGGACCGGAGGTGGTCGCCCGAGCGCGGAGCATGCCCCAAGAGGATCCCGTGTATTCGAGTTCGGCGCTGACAAGACGGTCGTTGGCCTTGAGCCTCATCACACCCTCCCCACATGAGGGCCTCAGGGTACTCGCGCCGTCGCGGGCGGCGTCGCGCTGTTTCACGTAGTCGGCTAGATTTTTGAACGTGCCGACCTCCCTAGCGGGAGTGGGGGTCGTGTCGGCGCTCGCCGCGGGCGCCGCCATCAGTACGACGGCCCCCGCCGCCAAAGCCATGCCGAACTTGCGCGAGACGTTCCTAAATTTCATGTTCCTGCTTTCTGTGAATTTTCTGCGAATACTGTCTGTCGGCTACCGGTGGCCGCCGATGGCAGGGACGTGAAGGCGTTGCGGACAAAGCCAGCCGATCACCTGCACGGTCTCATTCCGCAGTGAATTACCAGTTACTCGACTACACCCTGCCCTCTGAGTGCGTTCAGTCGGAATCCACTTCCTTCTGACAGCGTCCACTGAACAGGATGTGATCGATGTGCCACCAGATCAGAAAGGGCTCGTCACCGCCGACGCGGCCGAATTCACGTGTGAAGAAGAGCGATTCAGAGGCCGGCCGCACCGGCTCCTCAACGGCCTGCGGACGTTGCCGGTTCGTCGACTACCTGACCACGAAATGCGGCATCAGCGTCGGCCAAGCGATGTGCTGGCTCGAGTTACCGCGTGGAGCAGAGGGAAAAGAGGCTGCTGCACGCTATCGCCGATCGCGTGAGCACTCCCGAGAGTCCCGTCCCGCCCAGGACGGTGGAGGGCTGGCCCAGGACGGCCAAGAGTCCAAGATTGGCCGATGACCGCGGCGGTGACGGCTTGGACGATCTCCGGCAGGCGCCGGCGGTGTTGTCGCTGGTGAACATGCGCTGGGGTGAGGCGGGGACAGTCACGCTCATGTTCATGCGTGTCTTTCAGCTGATGATGGGCGAGGCGATGACGACGGTGACGTCGGCCGCCTCAGGGCCGGTGCGGTAGATGTGCGGGACGTCTCCCGCGAAAGCGAGCAGGTCACCGGGGTGCAGGTCGGTGGGGGCGTCGGCGGGTCCGGCGGTGAGGTGGCCGGAGGAGACGAGCAGGTGCTCGATGGTGCCGGTCGCGTGCGGTACGCCGTCCAAGTGCGTACCGGGCGGCATGCGCAGCCGCCAGATCTCCAGGCTGTTGCCGCTGCTGATCCGGCGCAGCAGCTCGCGTCCCACTTCGCCGGCGGCCAGGTCGGTGCCCGGTACGAACACCGGCCCCGGGTCGGTGTCGCGCGCCAGGAGGTCGGTCAGCGGGATGCGCAGGGCGATCGCGAGCGCGTCGAGGGTCTCAATGGTCGGGTTGCCCCGCCCGGCCTCCAGCTGCGACAGCGTCGCCTTGCTCAGACCCGCCCGGCGGGCCAGCTCGGCACTGCTCATGCCGCGCTGCTCACGGCGGTGGCGGATCTGCGCCCCGACCGCGATGGCCGTGCTGCTGGCGGGCCGGCGGTCGCCGGATGAAGGTGCCATCAGCGTTCCCGGTGGGCGGCGCTGTAGGAGACGCGGATCCGGCCCTTCTTGACCTTCAGCGTGGGCAGCACGACGTCGGCGAGGTCGCCGAGGCTGTGTACGTGGGTTCCCCCGCACGGAGCCGAGTGCAGTTCGGCCAGGTGCACGATACGGCGCCCCTCGGCGTCGTTCTCCCAGGTCACGGGCAGGTCCTGTGCGATGGCCTTGGCGACCTCCGTCCGCAGCGCCTCGGTGGCGTCCTCCCGGCCCTCGGGGGTCTCCAGGCGGGCGTCGGGCCGCGGTGCGGTGAACTCGATCCTGGCCTGGCCGGGGAAGTGGTTGTTCGCGGCCAGCACCCAGCCCTGCGCCCGTCCGGCCGCCTCGATCAGGTGGCCGGCCGTGTGCAGCGCGGCATGCGCGATGCGCGACGGAAGGTCGATGCGGACCTCGACCGACTGCCCGAGCGAGAAGAGCGGCAGCGTGGCTTCGCCGGAGGCCATGGCCACGACCAGCCCGGAGTCGTGGTCCCGGAACGGGGCGATCTCGTGGCCGTCTATCCACCCGCGATCGGCGGGCTGGCCCCCGCCCTGCGGATGGAACAGACAGCGCTCGACCGCTACCCATGGGGCGCCGTCGCGCTCACCTATGGCGGTGACCTGGGTATGGGCCTGCTCTTCGTACGTGTCCGCGTAGTAGGCGGGGACTTGCATGACAACCCTCATTAGGAAAGATTGGCGAACTTTACGTTCATTATAACGAACGATGGTGAGTATCGCGTCTGGCCGGTGCGAGCCGAATGGCCACCTCCTGGGCGCGGCGCAGGTCGTACGGTGCCGACAGGCGTTCTGCCGCCCGTACCGCCTGCTCCGCGGCCTTCGCCGCCGCCCGCCGTTCGCCCGCGGCGGCCAGGACGAGCGCGCGAGCCCAGCCGATGCGGGCGGCGGCTCCCGGATGGCGGGCCTGGTACTCGGCGAGGTGGCGGTAGAGCCTGCGGGCCGTCGCGGGGTCCGGGTCCGGGGACATATGGCAGAGCAGCTCGGCCAACCCCGACCAGCACTCCAGCATGCCGCGCTGGGCCTTCGGCAGGCGGGCGGCCAGATCCAGCGCCCGAGCCAGCGCCTCCCGCGGGCCGTCCGCCATCAGAGGGACCGCGAGCGCCTCACGCGGGCCGTCCGCCATCAGACGGACCGTGAGAACCTCTCGCCGACCGTCCGCCATCAGACCGACCGCGAGAACCTCTCGCCGGCCATCCGCCATCGAACGAGCCGCGATCAGGCGGGCCGAGGCCGTGAGCAGGCGCAGCTCCTGGATCACCGGCATGACCGCGCCGTCCCGCAGGCCGAGGCGCTGCTCGTGGGCGCGGCGGCGTTCGGTCGAGGCGCGGGCCGCCGCCAGCACCTCGGCGACCCGATCGAGGCTGGCCCCCTCGATCCGCAGCAGGGCCTCGGCCTGGCCCGTCAGGCACCAGTGGCGGCCGATGTCGCCGCCGACCCGGCTCGCCGCCTGTTCCGCCGTGGCGGCGTACAGGTTCGCGGCCTGCTCGAAGTCGCCCCGCCAGAGCGCCGTCTCCGCGAGCATGCCCGCGCAGTTCTCGGCCACCCGGGGGTCCAGTGTCCTGGCCCGGCACTCGGCGAACGACCCCTGGGCCGCCTCGAACTCCCCCGCCGAGAGCTGGTCCAGGCCCCGGGCCAGGCGGGCGCGGCTGGCAGGCTCCGTGGGATGCGCGATGCCGGTCAGGGCCCTGTCGGCGAGCGCGCCGTAGCGATGGGCCAGGCGGTGGCGGCCGGCGACGCGGGCGATGGTGGCGAAGTTCGCGTACGCCTCCGCGCGCAGGTCCGGGGCGGAGGTACGGTCGGCGGCGTTGAGCTGGCGCAACGAGACCGCCAGCATCGTTGGCACGTCCTGCTGGTGGTAGGCCAGCCGGGCCAGGAACGTCAATGCCTGCGCCACCTCGGCGTCCCGCTCGGATCGGGGCACCGGCAGGACCCGATGGAGGACCTGGCGCGCGGCGGCCGTCAGAATGGCGGCGACCAGGCCGGGCCGGGAGGCCGGCAGCGGCCTGCCTACCGTGTCGAGTGCCGCCCTGACCAGCCGGTACGCCTCCCGCTCCCGGGCCAGCTGATGCTCGCTCACGCACGCCATCCGCAACCATCGCGCCCGCAGGCGGGGAGCCTCGGGCGTACGGGCGAGATGCAGCCGTACGACGGCCCCCGACTCCTCATACAGCCGCAGCCGCAGGCACAACACCCAATAGTTGTCCAGGAACCCGGGCTCCCCGGACACCGCCCAGGCCAGCCGGATGTTGTCCATCTCCGCCCCCAGCACGCGGGTCACCTCCGCGTCCGAGGCATCCTGCAGGGCGGCGGCGTGCCGGTCGAGCAGGCGCGAGAAGTACGCGGCGTGCCGCTCCCGCGCCGCCCGCCGCTCGCCCGGCGACAAGTGCGCGGCGGCGAACTGCTGGATGAGCGGATGGATGACGTACCGTCCGGCCGGGGTGAGCTCGATCATGCTCTGGTCGACCAGCCGGACCAGCACGTGCGGCCCGGTCCTGGCCACCTCCAGCGCCGCGGGCAGGGTGCAGCCGCCGCCGAACACCGCCAGCGCCGCCAGCGCCTTCTGCCCGGCCGGGTCGAGGAGCCGCCAGGAGGTCTCGAACACCGTACGCATGCAGGCGTGCCGCGACCGGGCCGCCGGTCCCCCGGCCGACAGCAGGCCGGAGTCCACGCCGAGGTGGCGGCCCAGCTCGGCGGGTGGGACGGCCCGCAGCAGCCCGGCCGCCAGCTCGATGGCCAATGGCAGACCGCCTGTGGCGGCGCAGATCGCGGCCACGGCGGCGGCGTCCCGGTCGGCGTCGAACGCCGGTTGCGTCCGCGCCGCCCTGGCCGCGAACAGGGCCTCGGCCGCCGGCCCCGGCAGGCCCGCCACCTCGTACGTCACCTGACCGGGCAGATCGAGCCGCCGCCTGCTCGTCGCCAGGACCCGCACGCCCGGGGCCGTACGCAGGATGCGCCCGATGACCGCGTCAAAGGCGGGCAGGTGCTCGAGGTTGTCCAGCACCAGCAGGACCTCCTGCCGGGCCAGCGCCGCCAGGAGCAGGTCCAGGGCGGGGCGCTGCGGCGTGAGGTCCACGCCGAGGCGGCGGGCGAGTGTAGTGACGGCCGCTTCCGGGCGTACCCCGGCAAAGGAGACGAAACGGGCCGAGTCCGAGGCGGCGGCGATGGCCAGGCGGGTCTTGCCGACGCCGCCCGGGCCCAGCAGGGTGACCAGGCGTTCGGCGGCCAGCAGTGTACGCAGGCGCCCCAGCTCCGCCTCCCGGCCGAACAGCTCCGTACCGGGAACCGGCAGGGGCGCGCGCCGGACGACCGTCCGCTGGGTGAGCAGGCGCCGCCTGGCCGCCGCGGTCTCCGGCGCGGGGTCGACGCCCAGGTCGTCGGCCAGCCGCAGCCGCAGGTCGTCGTAGCAGGCCAGGGCCGCCGCCCGGTTGCCCGCCGCGGCCAGGGCGGCCATCAGCAGGCGGTGCGCCTCCTCGTCGTACGGGTCCAGCCCGGCCACCAGGCGCGCCAGCCGTACGAGATCGGCCGGTGGCGCGGAGCCGGAGCGCAGCAGCAGCTCGCGCAGCCGCAGCCGGGCCCGCCCGCGCTCCGACTCCAGCCATCCGCCGAAGGCCGGGGCGTCGCAGAACCACACCCCGTCCATGAAGTCGCCCCGCCACAACCGCAATGCCTCTGCCACGGTCGCCGTCTCGGCCAAGCGTCCGTGGTCCACGTAGCAGCCGCCGGGGCGGAACCGTACGTGGTCGCGGGTGATGTCCAGCCACCCGCCCACCTCCTTGCGCAGCTCCGACAGCGCCAGGCGCAGACTGCCGCGGGCGTTGGCGTCCGGCCGCTCGCCCCACAGCAGCGCGGCCAGCTCGGAGCGCGGGCGCGGGCCCGGCGTGGTGGCGAGGTAGCAGAGCAGGGCGCGGGTCTTGGCGGAGCGGATGCCCACCGGCCGCGCTCCGACGGCCAGCTCAGGCGGACCGAGCAGCAGCAGGGTCAGCGAGTCTCCCATAGCCACAGGAGGGTAGGCGCGTCCCCGCCGCGTGACTGCGGAAAAAGGCGTGCCCGGAACGTGCACTGTGCCACTGACCAGCGCTCTAACGATGTGCTCACGCTGCCTGCCCCACTCTGATGCCGCGTTTCACCACGAGGCGCGATCCTCATCAAAGGAGAAGCAGCATGCGCTCTCAGAAGCTGATCCCCGCGCTCGCCTTGGCGGCGGGCCTGGCCGTTCCGGCAGTGCTGGCCACGGCCTCGCCCGCCGGCGCGACCACCTTGGCCGCGAACTGCTCGGTCGCGTTCTACGACCTCGACGCGTCCGCCGTGGACGAGGTCGACGGCAAGGACGAGCTCAGGCTCGAGGTCGGATCGAGACTGTTCCCCAGCAGCTGGGTCAACATGAACGCCGGCAGCGACGCCGACCCTGTGGACTTCGACTACGCGAGCGTCAACCTCAGCAGCACCTCGTCGTTGGCCTTCAACCTGCGCGAGGTCCAGCCGCCGATCGTCAAGTCGGGTTTCAACCTCGGCACGTACATCGTGTACGGCTCCACCTGCGCCGGGCTCTCCACCGGTCAGTCCGTCATCGTCGGGGGCATCATCTCCGGCACCCATGACAGCTACTACGAATACAACCTCAGGTTCAGAGTGACCGGGCTGTAACCCGACCGAACGTGAAGGCCCTGCCGTGGTCCCGAGGCAGGGCCTTCACCACGCCGACAGGCTTACGTTTTCTGCTTCTTGGTCGAGCCACCAGACGTATTGCCCCTCTTGCGCTTGCTCGACGGCGTCTCGAAGATGCTGTCAGAGGACTCCTCGTCGTCCTGCCGCGCCCGCTCGGCCTCCTGCCGCGCCCGCTCGGCTTCCTGGCGAGCCCGCTCAAGAGCCTCCTGCACGTCCTTCTTCGAGGGCAGCAGTTTGTAGACGATGCCGAGCTCGTGGACGTCCCATTCCTCCAGCTCGACCGCGCCCGCAGGCGATTTCACGCCGGTCGCGCTCTTCTTCTTCCGGTAAATCGCCCCGGCCTTCTTTTTCTGCTCATCGGTCTGCGTTCCCGCGGCGCGCCTGATCGGCTCGTACGTCTGCGAGAAATAGACGTGATCGTAATCGTCAAGCCATTCGGTGAAGCTGGTCGATACCTTTGCGTTCTCCGCGGGGACGGTCTTCCCTTTCTCGTTCGTCGACTGGGTCCAGTCCGAGGTGAAGAAGACGCCGAAGGCCAGGCGGGCGCAGTCGGTGTGGTCCTCGTCCACCTCGTCGAGTTTGGCGACGTCGGCCTCGAAGTCGTTCTTGAAGTCCTTGAGCCGGCCCAGCGACTGGGTCTTCACCTCGACGATGACCTTGTCCGAGCTGGAGTCGGCCACGGTGCCGTTGAGGACGAAGTCAGCCTGCTTGGGCTTCGGCTTCTTGGTCTCGTAGACGGCGCGAGTCTGCGGGGCTCCCAGATCGGCCCACGGATGCTTGCCCTCGACATAGGTCGACAGGGCGGTCCTCAGCGAGTCCTCCCATCCCTCCCCGGGCATGGCCCAGAACTTCGCGATGGTGTTGAGATTCTCATCGGCCCATGCGAACAGCAGCGTGAGGAATCCATCGGCGGTGAGGAGCTTCGTCCCCGATCCCGGCTCCACGGTGAATGTCTGCTCGGTCATTTTCCTGTTGCCCTCTCCCCCAGGTCTGGTCGGCTTCCACAACATGGGCGAGGGCATTCAGCAACGAATTGACGAATACTTGACGCGCTGCTCACGCCTTTGAACGAGGCCCGGCAGCCGAAATGGTGGCGATTTATTTCGCGTGATTAATTCTCGCGAATCAAATCGCCATCCGCATGATGATCTGCGAATCAGGCGCGTAGCGGGTCGCTCCGTCACAGTCCAAGCAGGGCCAAGCAAACGTCAGCACCTCCGCATCGCGGCGCGAGTCTGTTCGGTGGACATCGGCGGGGCAGGCAAGGGCCGGGCGGCGACGGCGCGCAGGCCGTCCAGGGCCAGGGCGAGGTGCCGCCGCCAGGCTCCTGGCGCCACCGTGTACGTGGCCTTGACGGTCGCCGCCACACCCCAGAGCACGAAGGCCAGGTCGGCGAGTGTGATGTCGCTCCGCAGGTCCCCGGATCGCTGGGCGCGTTCGAGGATCTCGCGCATCAGGCCGTACCCGCGATCTCCGTCCACCGCCCCCCCCCTGCGGCGAGGTCGTTGTAGCCGAGGACCTCAAGTCGACGCGCTCGTGCTCGCCGCGTTCCGGTTCAACCCGGCACGGGTGGAGACCGAGGAGGGGTTCGAGCACACCTTCGCTCTCTATGTGCTCAACCGCTGGCTCATGGCCGAAGGACCACGCGACTCGCTGGAGAACGCACCGACGCCGATGATCATCAACCTGTGCGGCGCTGGGCAGGGCGGCCGAATCCACTGGGACGACCTTCAACTGGAGAACCGGTACCGGGCTCTCACCGCAACCATGCAGGGGGCCAAAGCCAGCGAACTGCTGGGGGCGGCCTATGCCTCTGAGCGCACGAAGTATGTGCTGTACAACCCGGTGTTTGTCGCGACCGGACTACATGAGTCCTTCAGGCAACCGCTGCGCGGCCTTGTACGGGTGGCATCGGCGGTATTCGCCAAGGCATTGCCGCCGATCACCGCGCTCATCGACCAGCCGCCAACCTCGCCCCTCACGACCTGGAAGAAGGGCAAGCCCATAGATCTTGTCGCGGACCGGAACGAGGCGCGGCGTTTGGCGGAAACCATTCACGCCCTGGCCCAATCCGCCTCTCATAATGGTCGTATTTGAAGACCGGCCGCGGGTGTGACTCTCGCCGGTATTCGGTGCTGGTCCTTCGTAGGGGCCCGCATGTGGTTGCTCATTGATCGTCCGTTCTAGGACGTGGCTGGTTGTGCTGTTTGGCTGGGCTGCGGGCGAGTTCGAGTCCATAGTGACGCTATGGCAGGGACAGGTACCTCTGTACGCAGGCCGCTGTTGCTGGCGGCGTCGGTGGTGTTGCCGGTGGGCGGGGCGGTGGCCGGCAATCAGATCCTCAACGACGGGCAGTGGTCGTGGTGGTGGGCGCTGATCGCGGTCGCCTTGTCGGCGGCGTGCGCATGGGTTACTCATCGCCTTACGCGTACGGCCAAAGGGGCGGCGGCGGGTCAGTCGGTCTCCGGCTCAACAGTCGGTGGCGGCGTTACCCAGGTCAAAGGTGTCACGGGCACGCTGCGTCTCGGAGCCCCTTCATCCCCCGCTCCCGCGTCAGGACCTGGCCCCGCATCCGAGCCGGTGTTGCCCGCGCCGGAGAGCGGGCAGACGGTGACCCGATCGCAGATCGGTGGCGAGGTGGTACAGGTCGATGGCGTCGGCGGCGACGCCGAGATCGACCGATGATCGGCTCCATCCCGTTTGATGGCGGAGACCGATCCGGCCACGAGGTCGTGGCAGCCTCCCAGTCAGTGACCGACAGCCTGGTGCTGGGCGATGTGATCCAGGTCCACGGGGTGGCCGGCAGCGTGACGATCACGTTGAGCAGGCCGGTGTATCGGGTGGAGCCGTTCCCTCCGTCGCGGAGCTGGCCGGGCGTAGAGCAGGCGCGGGCGCAGCCGTCTCGCTTGTTGCTGGCCCGGTATGAGGTGGTGCCGTTCACCGGCCGCGAATCCCTGCAACGGGAGCTGGCGGACTGGATGCAAGGCCCGGCGGGGTCGATGTCGGTGCGGCTGGTGCACGGGCCGGGCGGGCAGGGCAAGACCCGGCTGGCCGCTTTTCTGGCCGGTGAGCATGCCAACGGCGAGCGGGGCTGGCAGGTGTGGCAGGCGCGCGAGGCGCTGCCGAGCTCAGCCGTGCCGTCCCGGCTGAGCATGCCGGCGGGTGCGGCGAGGGTTTTGGTGGTGGTGGATTACGCCGACCGGTGGGCGTTCACGCACCTGCAGGCGCTGCTCAGCGATCTGCGCACGCTGGCGGTGAGAATGCCGGGTGGGCCGACGGTGCGGGTGTTGTTGCTGGCCCGCTCGGCCGGGTGGTGGTGGCAGGGACTTCAAGAATGGCTGGATGCCGACCTGGATCTACCCGCTGAGCAGGTGCCGTTGCAGCCGCTGGGTGGCGAGGTTGACCGGTATGAGCTGTTCACCGCTGCTCGGGACCGTTTCGCCGCCGCATTGGAGGTGGCGGGATGCCAGGCCATCGATCCTCCTGCGCGGCTGGGTGACGTGCGGTTCGCGCAGGTGCTGTCGGTGCACATGGCCGCGCTGGCCGCCGTCGACGCGCACCATCGTGGCACCACGGCGCCGGTCGATCCGGAACGGATCTCGGCCTACCTGCTGCGCCGCGAACGCGCGCACTGGCAGGCCTGGCACAGCCGTCACGACGATCCGTTGCCCACACCGCCGCCGACCATGGGGCGCGCGGTGTGGGCGGCCACCTTGACCGGGCCGCTCCCGCACCTCACCGGGATCGCGGTGCTGGAGCGGGCTCAGATCGCCACTCTGCCGGAGAACGCTGCCCAGGTCCTGGCCGACCACCAGCGCTGCTACCCGGCTGACGATCCGGCCACCGTACTGGAGCCGCTGTATCCCGACCGGCTCGGTGAGGACTTCCTCGCCCTGTCCATTCCCGGCAACACCGCTGCCGGGTGCGATACGAGCGCCGTGGACGCCTGGGCAGGCACCGCGCTCCTCCCGCTCCTCACCCCGGCTTCTGGCGAGGAACAGCCGCCTCCGTGGACTCGCGCCGCGCTGACAGTACTGATCGAGACCGCCCGCCGCTGGCCGCACGTGGCCAGCAGGCAGCTGTACCCCCTGCTTACCGCCCACCCCGAGCACATGCTGTACGCCGGCAGCGCCGCTCTCGCCGCCCTGGCCGACTTGCCCGATATCGACCTGGCCCTCCTGGAAGCCGTCGAGGCCTTGCTGCCGCCCGGTCGGCACATCGACCTCGATCTCGGAATCGCCGCCCTGTCCACCCGCCTGACCGACCATCGCCTGACGGCCACCACCGACCCCGCGCGAAAAGCAGCGCTTCATCTCAACCATGCCAATCGCCTGGGCAACGCGGGCCAGCACCAGCCCGCCCTGGAAGCCGGCCAGCGGGCCCTCAAGCTGTATGGCGAGCTGGCCGAGTCGAATCGTGACGCCTACCTGCCCAATCTGGCCATGTCGCTGAGCAATCACGCTGTTGGATTGGCGGCGGTGGGGCGGCGAGCCGAAGCCGTGCCCATCTCTGAGCAGGCAGTCGAGCTGCGCCGCGAGCTGGCCGAGTTGAATCGTGACGCCTACTTGCCCGACCTGGCCATGTCGCTGAGCAATCACGCTGTGCGGTTGGCGGAGGTGGGGCGGCGAGCCGAAGCCGTGCCCGTCTCCGAGCAGGCCATCGAGCTGCATGGCGAACTGGCCGAACACAACCGCGACACCTACCTGTCCAACCTGGCCACGTCGCTGAGCAACCACGCCGCCCTGCTGGCGGAGGTGGGGCGGGTAGCCGAGGCCGTGCCCATCGCCGAGCAGGCCGTCGAGCTGCATGGCGAACTGGCCGAACACAAGCGCGATGCCTACCTGCCCGACCTGGCCATGTCGCTGAGCAATCACGCCAACCGGTTGGCGGAGGTCGGGCGGATAGCCGAAGCCGTGCCCATCTCCGAGCAAGCCGTCGAACTCCGCCGCGAACTGGCCGAACTCAACCGCGACGCCTACCTGCCCGACCTGGCGGCCTCGTTGAACAACCACGCTGTTCAGTTGGCGGAGGTGGGGCGGGTAGCCGAAGCCGTGCCCATCTCCGAGCAAGCCATCGAGCTGTATGGCGAGCTGGCTGAACTCAACCGCGACGCCTACCTGCCCAATCTGGCCACGTCGCTGAGCAATTACGCCAACCGGTTGGCGGAGGTCGGGCGGATAGCCGAAGCCGTGCCCGTCTCCGAGCAGGCCGTCGAGCTGCGCCGCGAGCTGGCTGAACTCAACCGCGACGCCTACCTGCCCGACCTGACCATGTCGCTGAGCAATCACGCTGTGCGGTTGGCGGAGGTGGGGCGGCGAGCCGAAGCCGTGCCCGTCTCCGAGCAAGCCGTCGAGCTGTATGGCGAACTGGCCGAACTCAACCGCGACGCCTACCTGCCCAACCTGGCGGGCTCGTTGAACAACCACGCCGCCCTGCTGGCGGAGGTCGGGCGGATAGCTGAAGCCGTACCCGTCTCCGAGCAAGCCGTCGACCTGTATGGCGAACTGGCCGAACACAATCCCGACGCCTACCTGCCCAACTATGTGCGCAGTCTCGCTGTCCAAGGACGGACGTTGAGCCAGGCGCAGCGGCACGGTGAAGCCGTCGTTCCCCTGGTTGAAGCGCTGGCCATCGGCCTGGAACTTCCGGAGTACGCACGCGATCTTGTGGGAGCCGCCGCCGAGGTTCTCCATGAGGTGTACCGAGCCGGCCCGCAAGAGGTCAGCGAGACGTTCGAAACCCTGACTGGGCAGCCCTTGCCGGACTGGATCAAGGAGTGAGGCGTTCGGCCGGGTGAGAGGACAGAATGCCCTCATGATGATGTATCGCCACCCACTTCTAGAACCCCCTCAGGGAGTGTGGCGTAGGTGTGGGCGGTGGCCCCAGGTGGCCCAGCGCCAGAGCCACTCGAGGGGCCCGAAGCGGTATCGGCGCAGCCAGAGAGTAGACCACACCCACTGAGTGCAGAGAATGGCAGCGGCGATCCCGGCCACCATCGTCAAGGACCAGTTGTCCGGCGAGCCACCGATGACACGTTGGGCAGCGAGGACGAGGATCGTGGCCGTCAGGTAGTTGGTCAGCGCCATCCGGCCCAGCGGCGCGTAGATGGCCTGCAACGCCGGGCGGAGCGGCGTCCGGAGCAGGACCAGCAGAGCGCAGATGTAGAAACCGGCAACCAGCAGCCCACCCACGCCCATCGCGAGGCCGAAGCCGGGGTCGTCGGACCGCAGCCCGACCTGCCACCACAGGACAGGCGCCGCCACCGCCGCCAGGGCCGAGCCCAAAACGATCGGCACACGGGTGGAGCGCTCGATCCGGTCGATCACCCCGTACCGGGTCAGTGTCGAGCCCAGCAGGAACAGCCCGGGGACCAGGCCGAAGAAGCCGCTTCCGAGGATCGGCGAGATCGCGAGGAGCGCGGCGGACAGGCCGGCTACGGCCCATCGGGGCAGCCAGGTCGAGGGCAGCAGTATCACCAGGCCGACGATGGCGTAGATGGCCAGGATGTCGCCCTGCCACAGCAGGAAGTGGTGCACCAGACCGAGCGCGAGCAGCACCAGCAGCCGGCGCAGCAGGAGCACCCGCGGGTGAGCGGTACGGCCCGCGGACGACTCCAGCAACAGCGAGAAGCCGACGCCGAACAGCAGGGAGAAGATCGGGAAGAAGCGCTGCTCGACGAGCAGCCCCATCCACACATCCCCCGCTGTCGGCGACCCATGGGTCACGACCGGGCCGCCGAGGCTGGCAATCGGCTGGACGTTGGCCAGCAGGATCCCGCACAGCGCGAATCCGCGGATTACGTCGAGCGCGCCGATGCGTGGGCGGCTGGAGGAGGTCATCGCCCGGCCGCCGGATTGAGCCGGGCGCCCGCCAGCAGGTGCACGGCGGCGCTCAGGCTCGGTCGGGTCCGTGGCCTTCGGCGTCGGATAGGGATCTTGATGTGGCATGAGGCTCATCCTGCGGGCCCGGTCCGGTGCCGGGCATCGAGCGAAAGCAGGGTTACGCGGTGCTCGACGGTACTTTCGGCTGGTTCGGTGCGGGGCAGTCATCTCCTAGCCTGAGCGGTGTGAAGGGTCGGGGATCGCTGAGCGGGTGGGTCGGGTTCGCGGTCGATGCCGGGCTCGGCGTCGGGTTCGCGGCGGCGCTCGCCTTCCAGGCGTACCGGCTCGCCGACAGTTGGGGTGGCGCCTACTGGCAGTTCGGCTGCGTGGCGGGGGCGGTGGTGTGCGGGCTGGCTCTGGTGCGCCGACGCGGCCGGTTGTGGGCGGCCATCGCGGGCCTGGCCGTCGCGGCGGTCGCCCTCGTGGTCGCCCGGCTGGCCGGGCTGCCGAGTGAGCCGGGGCCCGCTATGGCGTTGGGCCTGTCGGTGCTGGTCGGGTCCGCGGTCAGAGTGCTGCCGGCCTGGCGGGCGGGCGCCGTCGCGGCCGGCGGGGGCGCGGTGGTCGCCGGTGGGCTGCTGGCCGCGTTCGTCTTCTCCACCGGCTCGGTGGTGGCGGTGCTGAACGGCGCGGCGTGGCTGGCCGCGCTGGTGGCCGGGCTGGGGCCGCGGCTGCTGACCGCCCGGCGCCGGGCCATGGCCGAGCGGGTACGTCGCAACGAGCGTCTGGAGCTGGCCCGCGAGCTGCACGACGTCGTCGCCCACCACATCACCTCCATCGTGCTCCAGGCCCAGGCCGGCCAGCTCCTGGCCCGCAAGCAGCCGCACACGGCGGAAGGCTCCCTGGCCGACATCGAGGCCGCCGGATCCGACGCGCTGGCCGCGACCCGTCGCGTGGTCGGCCTGCTGCGCGACGCCACCGACAACGGCAACGACAAAACGCACTCCGCCGAACAGCTCGGCGAGCTCGTCAAACGGTTCGACGGCCACGGGCTTGTGGTGCGCTTGAGCTTGCCTGACGGGGAGTCGGGGTGGCCGCCCGAAGTGGCCCGTACCCTCTACCGGGTCGTACAGGAGTCGCTGACCAACATCTCCCGCCACGCCCCGAACGCCCGCCACGTCACAGTCACCGTCACCGTCGCCCGAGACCAGGACGCCGTCAGGGTGCAGGTCGTCGACGACGCCCCGCCGGGCGTGACCCCCTACCCTCACCGGGGCGGGTACGGCCTGATCGGGATGCGCGAACGCGTCGAGGCTCTCGGCGGCACGCTCAGCGTCGGCCCGCGCCGCGGAGCCGGCTGGTCCGTGCTCGCCACCCTGCCCATCTCCACAGCCGCTTCCGTGAGCGGGCGCCGATGAACATTCGGGTCCTGCTGGCCGACGACCAGGCGATGATCCGCGCCAGCCTGCGCATCATCCTGGAAGACCAGCCCGACATCAGCGTGGTCGGCGAGGCCGCCGACGGCGCCGAGGCGGTCGCCCTGGCCCGGAGGCTGCGCCCGGACGTGTGCCTGGTGGACATCCAGATGCCCCGCCTGGACGGCATCGAGGTCACCCGCGAGCTGGCCGGCCCTCGCGTCCCCGACCCGCTGCGGGTGATCGTGGTCACCACCTTCGACCTGGACGAGTACGTCTACGGCGCGCTACGCGGCGGAGCGGCCGGCTTCATCCTGAAAGACGCCGGGCCCGCCCTGCTCGTCGAGGCCGTCCGGGCCGCGCACGCCGGAGACGCGTTGATCTCCCCGTCGATCACGCTGCGGCTCCTGCGCCACCTCACCGCTTACGGAGGGCCGGCCACTGGCGGAGCCGCCGCGCCGCTGTCCCAACGAGAGACCGAAGTCGTCCGGGCCATGGCCGCGGGCCGTACCAACCAGGAGATCGCCACCGAGCTGTTCATCTCGGTGAGCACGGTCAAAGGTCACGTCACCGCCATCCAGGCCAAGCTCCAGATGCGCAACCGAGTCGAGGTCGTCGCCTGGGCCTGGGAGAACCGCATCGTGGGCACCGCCTGAAGGCTGTTTCCTGGATCAGCGCGGAATCGGCCGTTCACCGAACTACTGGCAGCCCGATGAGATCAGAAGACGTTCTTGAGGAACGGCAGCAGCGCTTCGGCCGTGCGCTCGGGGAACTCCGACATGGGGTAGTGGCCCGCGCCGTCGATCAACACGGCCTGCCCCCGCAGCAGTGACGCCTGAGTCCGCGCCTCCGCCGCCGGGTCGGGGAAGTCGGGATCCTTGACGCCCATGAGGACCAGGGCCGGGCAGCGGACCTGCGGGAGGACCTGCTCGGCGTCCGGCGCCCGGTCGAAGAGCATGCGGCGCATCGCCTCGTGCCGCCGCGGGTCGCGCAGCATGGCCACCAGCTTGGCGCGGTGCCCGTCCAGGTCGGTGGGCTTGGCGGTGGGGTGCGCCATGCCGTAGTAGATCTTCCACAACCAGGGGGAGGAGCCGATGACCCGGACGAGCGCTCGGACGGCGACGTTGAGCGGGATGGCTCTGATGAACCCGTCGATGGGGACGATGCCGGCCACCCGCTCGGGAGCCTCGGCGGCGGCGCGGACGATGCCGCCTCCGGCGTAGGAGTTGCCGAGCAGGACGGCGCCGGGCGCGTCCAGTTCCTCCAGAAGGGCCACGATGTCGCCGCCCACGGCGGACTGCGAGTAGTCGTCCCACCCCGCCGACGACTCCCCGTGGCCGCGCAGGTCCAGGGTCACCACCCGGTACCCCGCTTCCACCAGCGCGGGACGCAGGAACCGGTAGACCTCCCGGGTGTCTCCGAGGCCGGGCACGCACACCACCAGCGGCCCCTCGCCGGCGGAATCGTAGGCCAGTCGCCCGCCCGGCACGTCAACGAACATGTCAGCACCCTTCGCGAAAGAGGACATGGGCGGTCTCAGCTGAGGACATCGACGGCGAGGCCCAGGACCAACAGCGCCGCCATCACGCCGCCGGAGACCATCGCGCGCCAGGTGACGGGTGCGCGCTGCCGTACCGAGCGGAAGTACAGGACGGCGCCGACCACCAGGAGGATCCCTTCGATGACGGCCGTGGCCCAGGGGACCTGCCACAGTCCGAGGCCGAGCAGCGGCAGGCCGCCGGCGTTGCCGGGCAGCAGCGGCAGGTCGGCGCGGTGGACCAGCAGGTCGAGCAGCCAGTGGCTGAACACCATCGCGCCCAGCAACCAACCGGTCCTGCGGCCCCACCGCCGGGCGCTGAGGCCGCCGTACAGCGCCGATAGCAGTAAGGCGCCCAGCAGCGAGTGGGTGTACTGCGCGTTGATCAGCGCTTCGCCGTAGGTTCCGGGGGCGACGGCCTTGAAGGACTCGATCCCGCCCGCCAGGTACAGGGCCACGAAGACGACGTCGAGGAACTGCGTGGCGAGCATGAGCGACCACAGCGGGACGCGCGGTTCGCGGGCCTTGACCGCAGCGGCCAGGCCGAAGTGTCCGATGAACATCTAGCGTCCTTCCTTGGCGACGGGCTCGGCGGCGCGGGTGGCCCAGTGGTCAAGCCACCCGCACAGCACGACGAACAAGATCAGAAAGATAAGGAAGTCCACATGTTTCCCCTTACGTCTGCGCGCGGATCGCGCTTGCGGTACGACGCTAGGGACCGGAGGCGTCCGGCCGGTATCGGACGATTGTCGGGTGATACGACTGATGCCCGTCTGGCGAGTGACGGTACATTCTGATCGTGCTGCGAGGGCGGGAACGAGAACTGGCGGAGATCGAGGCGCTGCTCGCACGGGCCAGGGACGGCCGGAGCGCAAGCCTGATACTCCGGGGCGAGCCCGGCATCGGCAAGTCCGCGCTCCTCGACCACGCGGCCCAGTCGCCGGAGGGCCTGCGACCGCTGCGCGGCACCGGCATCGAGACCGAGGCCGAGCTGCCCTTCGCGGCGCTCCACCTGCTGCTCCGCCCGGCCCTCGACCGGATCGGCCGGCTGCCGGCGCCGCAGGCCCGGGCGCTGGAGGGCGCGTTCGGCCTGGCCACCGCCCGCGGGGACGCCCCTGAGGACCGCTTCCTCATCGGCCTGGCCGCCTTGTCACTGCTCACCGAACTGGCCGAGGACGGCCCGCTGCTCTGCCTGGTCGACGACGCCCAGTGGATGGACCGATCGTCGGCCGAGGCGCTGCTGTTCGCGGCCAGGCGGCTGCACTCCGAGGGGATCGCCCTGCTGTTCGCCGCCAGGGACGGCTTCCACGCGCCCGGGGTCCCCGAGCTGCGGCTCGAAGGACTCGACCGGCAGGCCGCCGGCGAGCTGCTGCACGAGCGCACGCCCGGGCTGGGCCCGTCGGTGCGGGAAAGGATCCTCGCCGCGAGCGGCGGGAACCCGCTCGCCCTGATCGAGCTGCCCCGGGCCCCCGAGGCGCTGCGGCACGCGCAGGAACCGCTGCCGCTGCCGCGCCGGATCCAGGAGGCCTACGAGGCGCGCATCGCCGTCCTGCCGCCGGGCACCCAGACGATGCTGCTGGTCGCGGCCCTCGACGACGCCCGGGACCTCGACGTCGTGCTGCGCGCGGCCGGCCGGCTGGGGGTCGACGGCAGTGCCCTGGGCCCGGCCGAACACGCCGGTTTCCTGTCCACTGCCGACGGGCGGATCTCCTTCGGCCACCCGCTCATGCGCACTGCGGCGGCGCGGCGGGCGGTCTACGACGAACGCCTGGCCGTGCACCGCGCCCTCGCCGGCGTACTCGACGACGAGCAGGACGCCGACCGCCGCGCCTGGCACCTGGCCGCCGCCACGACGGGCCGCGACGAGCCGATCGCCGCCGCGCTGGAGCAGGCGGCGGGCCGCGCCCGCGAGCGCGCCGGCCACGCCGCGGCCGCCGCGGCCCTGGAACGGGCGGCGCGGCTCACCCCCGGCCTGGCCGAGCGGGCCCGGCGGCTGGCCCTGGCAGCCGAGGCCGCCGCGGACGCCGGCGTCCTGGAGCACGCGCAGGGCTTGGCCGATCAGGCGCGGCGGCTCGACGACGACCCGCTGACCGTCGCGCGGCTGGCGGGGCTGCGCGGCCGGATCGCCTTCGACCGGGGAGCCGTGCACGACGCCCATCGAATCCTGCTCGACGGCGCCGCCTCCATCTCCGCCCTGGATCGCAAGGCCGCGGCGCTGATCCTGCTCGACGCCGTACGCAACGCGTGGTACCTCAGCGATCCGGCGGCCGTCGCCGAGTCCGCGGCGCGGCTCGCCGAGCTGCGGTTGTCGCCGGAGGACGGGCTGGACGGCTTCGTCCGGGCGGCCCGCGCCATGGCCGACTTCCTGGCCGGCGACCTGGACCGGGCACTACCGCCGTTCCGTGAGCTCATCGCCGTGGCCGTGGCGATCCCCGCCGGCATGACGGCCCTGAGAATCAGCCTCTGCTCGCTGGCCGGGATCTCGGGGGACTTCGACAACGGGGAGGCTATCGCCCAGTCGGCGATCGAGGAATGCCGGTCCGTCGGCCTGATCGGGCTGCTGCCGCTCGCCCAGGCTGTGCTGGCGATCCACCAGTTGTACCTCGGGCGTTTCCGCGACGCCGTCACGACCGCGACGGAGGGCCGTCGGCTCGCCGTCGACATCGGCCACACGCACCGCGTCGCGCACTTCGAGAGCGTCATGGCCATGGCGAGCGCCGTCCAGGGCCGCGAACAGGAGTGCCGCGAGCTCGCCGAGCGGACGATCGCGCACGTCGCCGCCCATCCGGTGGCGACCATCGTCGGCTGGGCCGAATGGGCGCTCGGCCTGCTGGACCTCGGCCAGGGCCGCTTCGAGGCGGCGCTGGAACGCTTCGACGCCGCCGCCCGCGGGCCGCTCCGGCACCAGATCATGCCGATCTACTTCGCTCCCGACCAGATCGAGGCCGCCGTGCGACTGGGCCTGCCCGCCCGCGCGGAGCAACCGCTCGCCCGCTTCGCCACCTGGACCGCGGCCGCCGGTCATCCGTGGGCGGAGGCCGTACTGCACCGCTGCCGTGCCCTCCTCGCCCACGACGACCACGAGGCGGAACAGCACTGGGAGCAGGCCGCGCGCTCGCACGCCGAGGCGAACCGCCCCTACGAGCGGGCCCGCACCGACCTGCTCCACGGCGAGTGGCTGCGCCGCAACCGCCGCAGGCACGAGTCCCGGGCCCGCCTGCGCGCGGCGCTGGAGACCTTCGAGCGCGTCGGCGCCCGCCCCTGGGCTGAGCGGGCCCGCGCCGAGCTGCGCGCGGCGGGCGAGAACGTGGCCCAGGGCAGCCCCGATCTGGCCGCCCTGCTCTCACCCCAGGAGCAGCAGGTGGTACGCCTCGCCGCCACGGGGATCACCAACCGGGAGATCGCCGCCCAGCTCTTCCTCAGCCCGAAGACCGTCAGCCACCACCTGTACCGCGCCTTCCCCAAGCTCGGCGTCACCACCCGCACCGAACTCGCCCACCTCGACCTGAGCTGAACGACCCAAATCGCCTGATCCGGCTGCGGAACCGGGATCTGGGCTGGTGCCTGGCGACGGGTCTCACCGTCACCAGGCATCAGGCATCAGGCATCGCCTTGCCCTTGGTCACGGGCGGTCCTTCGGCGTCGCGGGGAGCTCGTCCGTCCAATCGGTGGTCACGGAGATGTATCCGTCGGTGTGCCCCGAGTTTCCGTTACCGGCGAGGAAGAGGTTGGCGCGGACGACCCGGGCGGTCTCGGGATCGACGACCATCTGGATCCAGTTATCCGGGTCGTCAGGGTCGGGAATCCGCAAGGCCTGACCGCCTTCGACCGCGCCCGTGTTCTCGACTCCCGGCGTCGCGGCGAGCGCCTGGAACGCCGCGGAACGGACCTCCGCAGGCGTGGGCAGCTCCGTGATCAGCGCGAGCAGGCTGAGTGTGGGGTCGCCCTGGGCCTCGGACGTGGACATGTCATCCGGGTCGCCTTTGCGCTGGACGATCCACGCCTTCAGGGCCTCCGGGTCCGTCGGCAGCTTCTCGAGGTCGTCGAAGCTCACGTCGGCTCCCTTGAGCCTGAGCGAGATCGAGTCTGGTACGACGGTGTCCGGAGTGTCGCCCGGCTCGTTCCTCGTCCAGCGCTTGCCGTCGCGCGAGGTCCAGCTCTCCATAGGGGGAATCTCGCTGTTCGACCACTTGGCGGTGACGTGCCAGTAGGTCCCGGAGCTTTGCGGCGTACGTTCCGCGCTGACGGCCGCCATGAGCAGGACCTCCTTGCCCGAGACCGGAGCCGCGGCGATCACATGCGCCGGAGCGCCCGCGTTCGTGACCGCCCCCGTAGCGATCACGACCGCGGCGGCCGCCCCGGCGGCGACCAGCGCCACGCCCGGCACGAACCACCTGACGCGCCCCCGGCTCCGCATCCTCTGGCCCAGAGTTCTGTGGCCCAGCGTCCTGTGCTGGAGCCTGCTCCGGCTACGCGCGACCACCTCCTCGGACGGCTCCGGCTTGGCCAGCAGACTGGCCACCTCTTCCAGGTCGTTCATGGGGTCTCCTTGCCTCTGAGCGTGCTGTCTATGAGGGTGCTGTCGATCCGGGCGTGGATCTTGGCGCGGGCCCGGCTGAGCCGCGAACCCACCGTGCCGATGGAGATGCCGAGCGCCTGGGCGATCTCGTCATAGCTCAGCTCTCCCAGTGCCAGGAGCAGCAGCACGTCACGCTCGCCGGCGTTCAGCGAGGCGAGCGCCATGGCCAGTTGCGGCTGCATGCGCTGGGCGGATACTGAGGTGAGGACCCGGTTCTCGTGCCCTTCCACGACCGGCGCGGGGTCCAGCCGGGCCAGCGCCTTGTAGTGGCGGGCCTCCTTACGGCGATGCCTGGCCACCAGGTTCGTGGCGAACCCGAACAGCCAAGGCCGTAATCCCCCCTGCCCCGGATCGAAACGATCGCGCCGATCGAACGCCAGCAGGAACGTCTCCGCCGCGATGTCCTCGGCCACCTGCGTGTCCAGGCGGCCCGCAACGTACAGGTAGATGTCGCGGAAATAGCGGTCATGCACGGCGGTGAACAGCTCGGGATCCCGCCGGTAACCGGCGACGAGGTCGGCGTCGGTCACCTGGTCGCCCACGTCGGCGGTCACGTGCCCGTCTCCGTCATGAGTGTGCCTTCCGGATGGTGATCGTTGCTTTCACCCACCCTTCGCCGTACGCCCACTTCTTCTTCCCATCAGTCCCCTACGGCCCGCCCAGTGCCGGATGTCCCACCACTCCCACCGCACGTCGACGGGGCTTCGGGAAGGAGTTCATCAAGCCTTATCCCTCGCATACAGACGGCGAGTTCGCCCGGCTCTACCCTTCGCAGTACAGGGGGAGTATCCCTTCGCAGCAGCCTCGTCATTTACGGTGCAGCCCCGCTCCATGGGCCCCCGGGGCTGTTGGTCCGTCCCTGAACCGGGCGGGAGAGACCTCTGGCAAGCTTCGCGCTGCCAGGAGGCCGTCAGTGCTCGACTTCTTCAAGACAGTGGGCTTAAGTGCCTCGGTACTGCCACTCGCCTTGGCGATCATCGTCGTCGCAGCAGGCCTGACCGCCCTGTGGGCGCCGTCGGTTAAGCGCCAAAACCGCGCTGTCCAGGTGCTGCGGATCGTGCTGCGCGCCCCTGACAGGCGGACGCGAGACGGCCAACTCCGCACACCGCCGTCGGGCGCCGAGGCAACTTCGCAGGAGAGCTCCAAACCCGAACAGACGCCGTAGAGCCGTGCTGCCCTTGGCTCAACGGCTGGGTCGACGACTCTTGTTGCGGCCCCGCCGCGTACACCGGGCCAGGCTCGGCGGCGGAGCCGCCCCCCAACGTCCACTTCCGAGAGACAGGCATGGAGGGACGGAGCCCGTCTCTCTTATCTCCGCCTCTCAGCGGTAGGACCATGGGGGTGCGTGACCAGCCACAGGGGGGAAGGCCGATAGACGGCGCTCGGCTGGTCACGGACTTGTGGTTAGGGATCACGGACCAGAGATGGCCGGGCAGACGGGTAAGGCAAGTCGGCCCAGACCACACGGCGTTGGCCGCTCAGGTATGTGCCCCAGGCGCGAGAAAGCGTCTTCACGATGTGCAAGCCCCGCCCTGATTCCGTCAGGACCCTCAGCCCCTCGCACGTCGACGGATCTGGGGCCGACGGTTGCCGCACAACGTGCGGTCCATCCCCATCGAGGGCGCCCGCGTCGATGACCTCGATACGAAGAGAGCCGCTGGCACGAATCACCCGCAGCACCACCCAGTCGCGCCCCTCACCGCCCTCGACATGTGTGACGGCATTCGAGATCAACTCGGTCACGATCTGTTGCGCATCCAGCAGGAGCGGATCATCTTGCCCAAGCCAACCGCACAAGGCCATTCGCGCCTCTCGCGGCGTCTTGTTGCTGCGCCACAGGCTCGCGGCCGAGATCAGGGCCATACCGCCCTGCAGATCAGTGCTGGTGGGTGTGGGAGTTCCGTGCTGATGGACCAATGACACCGTCTGCCTCCATCACCGTCATCACGTCCGAACTTGGGGATAGCGAGGCGCTGGGGATCGCGACGTTCCAGATGCGCCAGTTCGACCGTCCGATTACGCTCCGATCAACCGCCAACACGAATCGTTACCTGATTGCCGGTCGACTGCCAGAGGGCTGGCGTTGCCGCAACACCGCAGCAACAGGCAAGAGAGCTGGTCGCGATGGACGAGCATCACAACATCACTGCACAGATGTTCGGCCTGGTCCTGCGCCACCTGCGCACCCAGGGCGGACTGTCGCAGCGCGAACTGGGCAAGCGAGCCCTGTACGACCACACCCGGATCTGCCGCGCGGAGAACGGCGAGATCCTTGCCCCGATCGAGACGGTCAAGGCCATAGATACGGCCCTGCGCACCAACGGCTTGCTGTACGCCCTGCGCCAGCTCGCCGAATCCGCCGATACCCGACCCGTCCCTGCGGGGTTGGCTGGCATCCAGGACGGCGAACCAGTCATCCTGGACATGCAGACGACGGACGGAAGGAGCGTGCGCGTGACGCTCTCACGACGCCAGTTCACCCACCTGCTCGCCGGCGGAGCACTCACCTCCCTCCTGCCCGGCCTCGGCGACCCGGATCAAGCCCAGCGTGTGGCCCGCGCGATCGAGCAACCGTCGCGCATCGACGGCGAAGTCATCGACTACTTCCGGCGCGTGCTGGCCGAGCACTACGCCGCTGACAAGATGCTCGGCCCTCGCTCCCTGCTTCGTCCGGTGCTGGCGCAGATCGACGCCTTGGACGAGCTTCGCCGCGGCGCCGGCACCCGCCACTCCGCGCCACTCCTTCAGGTGCTGGCCCAGTACGCCGAGATGGCCGGCTGGCTGCACCAAGACCTCGGCGAACTCGATAGCGCCATGCACTGGACCAGGCGAGCCGCCGAATGGTCCCAGTGCGCGGGAGATTGCCAAATGTCGGCCTACCTACTGGTGCGGCAGTCCAACATCGCCTGCCTGACCGATGATCACGCCGCCGTCGTCCAACTCGCCGGCGCCGCCCGCCGCAACACTGACGCGCTAGAGCCGAAGCTGGACGCCCTGGCCGCCCAGCAACAGGCCCGTGGACTGGCCATGCTCGGTGACCTCGACGAGTGCTTCGCCCTCCTCGACCAAGCCGCCGAAACCCTCCGTGACCATCCGCAAGTCACCCGCCAGCACGTACCGGTCTACCTGTATTCCTACGACCTCGACACACTCCAGGAGCAAAGCGCCGTCTGCCACCGGGCCGCTGGCCGCGCCGACACCGCCGCCACCATCCTCCAGGCCCAGATCGGCAAACTTCCCCCCAACCTCACCCGCGACCGCGGCCACCTCACGGCCAAACTTGCCGTAGCCGTCGCCCAATCCTCCCTCGCGGAGCCGAGCCGCGCCGCCCACCTGGGGCACGAGGCGCTGGGCATCGCCCATCAGACAGGCTCAGCCCGCATTCGCCGCGAGCTACAGACGCTGGACAGCGAATTGCGCGAGCGCTGGCCTGACGACACCGACACACGGACGTTCCACGAAGCGCTCATCAGCCTCTGAGTCGTGGCAGAGCGACATGCAACCACACCCGCAGGCCTGCTGTCGGATTTGAGGCGCTGGTGTTCGCGGGTGCACGCGACGAGCACACTGTCGGTTGTCAGGGAGCGGTCAGGGCGAGGAACGGGATGGTCGCCCTGATGGGGAGTTCCAGCTCGAGTTCGGACCTGTGGACCTGGTGGAGCCGGTACTCCGAAGCGATGGCGTCGAGGTGGAACTCCTTCACCTCAACGATCTCGTACTTCTCGTCTAGCATGATCAGGAGGTAAAGCGGGATACCGGCGGCCGCGTACTGGACGCGTTCGGTGAGGTCTTCGCGGACCGTTCCCGGCGAGGAAACGTCGACAACCGCAAGGGTCTGCGATGCCTCCGGCTTCTGGCCAGGATCGTCCAGGCATTTATAGACCACGACATCCGGACGCCGGAATTGGCAGGCTGGTCGCTGAAGACCTTCGGCGGCTCGCCGATCTTCTTGCAGCGTTCTCATGCCGTGAGACCGAGCCCGGTCCCCGAACCGAGGTTCGCGCGGACGAGGCGGATGTTGGACGGTCCACATCGCACTGCTGGGTCGAGACCCGCCTCGTGGCATCACTCGCGGCGTCGGTGATAGGCAGGAGTTCCTTAGCGGCTAGCGCGAAGCCGCGGTCCGGATGATCCACCGCCGCGGCGAAAGTCATCCCGGAGACTGTGGCCCCGGGAAGAACCAGCGGCGCGCCGATCATGCCTGAGCGCATGTCCGCGGACAATGTGAGAACGGTCCGCGTGACCTGGTGTTTGTGGTAAATATCCATGCTCTCTGCCTCAACACGACGGTCGACCCTGATCGGCTCTACCACCGCATGCTCTGTGTCTTTCCGATAGCCGAGCAGGTAGGCATCGCCGAGCGGCGCCTCGGAGAGCGTTTCAGCGATGTGGAGCGCAGGTGCGGAAAGATCTGGTACGTAAAGAACCGCGACATCAATATCCGGATCAAAGGCAACGACACGGGCTTGATATCCCTCACCCTCATCGGCGGTGACCACGAGGGACTCGACGACGCCGGCCACCACATGAGCCGCCGTGACCACCCGCTGCGGGGCGTATACGAAACCGGTCCCCTCGATCTTCTTGCCACACGACGGCGCCGGTCCCGAGACGCGTACCACGCTCTGCTTCTCACTGACGATCTCCGGCGGGATCACGACGTCACCCGCGTGCGGCGGGGAAGCGGTGGGCAGCGACCAGAAGGGCACCGTGATCGAGCATCCGCTCAGGACGAGGAGGATCGGTAACCAGAGCCAGCGCATCATGCCTTCCATCTCTTCGTGGGAACCTGCGTCCCGGGAAAGGCCCGCTGTCCTGGTCGACGTCACATGCGCTCCGGGGACACATATTCGATCAAGCTACCGACGGCTGATGACGGTCATGTCACGTATCGGGCCGTCTCGCTGCACCTGTTCGACGGCTTCACCGCCGTCCGATAACTCATTCCAGCGGCGAGCCGCCAACGCAGGCGGCGATGGTCTTGGCCACCTGGAATGGCGGAATCTCGGTCGTGTCGATGATTTTCCCTTCACGGCCAAGCCAAGGCAGAGCGTCGCGGTATTCCGGAAGGTGATCCAGGCGCCACTTTCTGATCTCTGGGGTATCCGCTTCGATTCGACGGGTGAGTGTGCCCTCGTCCGCGTGGAGTACGAAGTGATGGACAGGGATGCTTGCTCTCTGGAGACCCGTGTGAATCTCCTGCCAATACCGCTCGACGAGGACGGTCTGCGGCATGACGAGTACACCGCCGACATAGTCGAGCAGTTGTGCGGCCGTCTCAACGACAAGACCGCGCCACGGCCTCCAGTGCTGGAAGTCACCGAGACTGGGGAGGTCTGAGACGGTTTGCAGCAGGTAGCCAACCTGCTCAGGGTCAAAGTACCGAGCTTCAGGGATGAGCGATATGAGGTCATTCGCAGTACTTGTCTTGCCTGCGCCAAATGTCCCATTCAGCCAAATAATCATGGAGCCGAGCATAGTGAGAAAGCCCCATGGTGGCGGCGAGCGTGATGTTGCGGGTGTTGGCGCTGCTACGTGAGGTCGAGATATTTGAGCCCGCTTCCCCGGAGCTCCAACCGCCCCATGTTGCCCGGCTCCCTCCGGCCCGCGCACCCGATGGTGCTGGGAATGCGCCGGTCAACGCTGGGGCAAGGAGGAGAGGCAGTCATGCTCTGCTCCCTTTCCTCGACTCAGGTCATCGAAGTAGCCACTCCAGGCAGGCCAAGGGGTCGGGGAGTTCGAGGGGCGGCAGCCCCTCGTTTCGGGGTTTGGGGCGGAGCCCCAATAGACACAGTCTGAGGTTGATCGGCGCGAAGCGCCCCACTGGCGAAGGCGATGCAGTTGGGCGGGGTGTGGGGGCCGCGCCCCCACTGGACACAGTCTGAGTTCTTGAGCGCGAAGCGCCCCTCTGGCGAAGGCCTTGCTTGGAGGGGTTTCAGCGGTCGCGTGCGTCGTACTCTTCGCGGGCGGCGTCGATCCGGTCGATGTTCTGCTCGGCCCATTGCTTCATGACCGCCATGACGGGCAGGAGGCTCCGGCCCAGGTCGGTGAGCGCGTAGTCGACGCGTACCGGCACCGCCGGAGTGACCGTACGCGAGATCAGGCCGTCGCGTTCGAGGTGGCGCAGCGTCTCCGTGAGCATTTTCTGGCTGGCGCCCGCGATCGCGCGAGCCAGGTCGCCGAAGCGGCGCGGGCCGTCGGCCAGCTCGTTGAGCAGGACGGCCACCCACTTGTCACCGATGCGCTCGATCAGCCGGTTTGCCGGGCAGGCGGTGAAGCGGGCCTGGTAGGAGAGCCGACTCTCGGCGCGCCGCTGGGTGGCGGTGCGAGTGGTCATGGCATCCCCTCACGTGCGTTGGTCACCTTGAAGTGCGTACTGCCGTTCGACCGTAGCACCGCCTAACTTCGCTCGTGAGCAGGGCTCATCCTGCCTGATCAAAGGAGTGAAGAGAGCATGACGACGATCGCTATTCTCGGCTCGGGCGCTGTGGCCCGAGCCCTCACCGGCAGGCTGCGCGACGCGGGGCACGAGCTCGTCGTGGGCTCTCGTGCCCCGCGCGAGGACGCCGACTTTCCCGTCATCGGCCTGCGTGAGGCGGCGGGTTCGGCGGAGGTGGTGATCAATGCCATGCCCGGCCCCGTGTCGGTGGAAGTGCTCACCGGCCTCGCGGTGGAACTGGCGGGCAAGGTGCTGGTCGACGTCGCCAACGCCACCGAATCCGACGCGCACGGCTTCGCGTCGGCGCTGCTGTATCCGGGTAGCAGCCTCGCCGAGGAGATTCAGCGGGCATTGCCGGATGTACGTGTGGTGAAGACACTCAACACCGTGCACGAATCGATCATGGCTCAACCGGCTCGGCTGTCCATCCCGCCCACTGCCTTTCTGTCCGGGAACGACGCCGACGCCAAGAAGGCCGTCGGTGGTCTGCTGGCCGACCTGGGGTGGGCGGCTGAGTGGATCATCGATCTCGGTGGTGTGGAGACGGCGCGGGTGCCGGAGGCGTTCATGCTGATGGTCGGCGACCTCGTCCGCGCGCTCGGGCCGGTGCCCTTCGGCATGGCCATCGCCCGTTGACGACACTTGTTTACGCCTGCTGATGCTCGTTACGCCGGTTGGGGGGTGAGCCAGGTGGTCATCGCCTCGGGCAGGCCGTCCGTGCCCGCCCAGGCCACGTAGCCGTCGGGGCGGATCAGCAGGACGTCGGCGGGCGGGTCCGGGCAGTGCGCGGCGACGACGTGGAGGCGGTCGTCGCCGACCAGGTCGCCCAGCTCCGAAGGGCCCAGGTTGAGCAGTACCCAGCCGGCCGGGCGCATGAGCTCCGCCACCCGGGTCGGCCCTTCCGTGGTGGTCAGTGCCAGGTCGGGGGCGAATCGGCCGGTCAGTGGGTGGGGCGCGGCGCCGTACCGGATGTCGGAGTCCTGAGGCAGGGTGCCGTACCGGATGTCGGAGCCCTGGAGCATCTCGCCGAGACGACTCAAGGGCTGGTCGAAGGCGAACAGTTCCGCGAGCAGGTCGCGCAGGGCCGCGCCGTCCTCG
Source organism: Nonomuraea sp. NPDC049028 (assembly GCF_043197735.1). Taxonomy (NCBI): domain Bacteria; kingdom Bacillati; phylum Actinomycetota; class Actinomycetes; order Streptosporangiales; family Streptosporangiaceae; genus Nonomuraea; species Nonomuraea sp. NPDC049028. The sequence continues at coordinate 82,247 of NZ_JBICTR010000002.1, read as the reverse complement.
CCGGTGAGGCGTTCCAGGACCGCCTGGGCGCGGGTGTGGCGCAGGGTGTGGACGGCCACCGGGCGGCGTTCCGACTCGTACGTGTCGAGCAGGCCGGGCGGGGCCTGGCCGTGCAGGTGGGCGGCCAGCTTCCAGGCGAGGTTGGCGGTGTCCATCAGGCCGACGTTCAGCGCCGAGCCGCCCGCGGGGAACAGGTGGGCGGCGTCACCCGCCAGGAACACCCGGCCCTCGCGATAGCGGTCGGCGACGCGGGCCTGCGAGACGGTGCTCGACAGCCAGATGGGCTCGCCCAGCGGCAGGTCGACGCCGATGACCCGGCGCACCGCGGCCTCGAACTCCGCCAGTGTGACGGCCGTGGCGGGCGCCGTCCCCTTCTCGCGTACGCCGACGATGTGGACGCCGGACTGGAGCGAGGTGAGCAGCAGGCGGCCGTTCGGGGTATGGTTCCAGCCCTGCTGCAGGCCATTGACCTGTGGTGTGTCGAAAATCCTCGCATCCGGCGCCGCGAAGTGGCCGAGCCGCAGCACCTCGTCGTCCGTCGTGCCGGGGAAGCCGATGCCCGCCTGCTCGCGTACCGGGCTGTGGCCGCCGTCGCAGCCGACGACGTAGCGGGCCTGGAGCCGGAAGCCGTCACCCTCCAGCGTCACGCCTTCGTCGTCCTGGGCGAGCGTCCTCAGCCGGTGGTCCCAGCTGATCTCGGCGCCGAGCTCGGCCGCGCGCTCCCGCAGCAGCCGCTCCAGACGGGGCTGCTGGATCATCAGCAGCTGTAACGGGGACTCGCCGCCCAGTTCGGCGAACTTCAAGGGCACCGAGCCGAACGGGAAGCCCGGCGCGCGTCCGGCGAACGGGCTGCCCGCGCTGAACCGTTCGAGCAGACCCCGATGGTCGAGCAGCTGGATGATCTGCCCGCCCAGGCCGTTGGCCTTGGGGAGGTCGCCAGGCTCGGCTCTCTTCTCCAGCACGGTCGTACGGACACCGGCCAGGCGCAGCTCGCAGGCCAGCATGAGCCCCGTGGGGCCCGCTCCTATGATCACTACTTCTTCCATGCCTGTCAGGCTAGATTGACAAACTTCGCCTGTCAATCTAGCCTGACGACGTGGACATGGGAGAACTCTCTGAACGCATCAAGTCGAACGACCCCGCCATGGGACTGCGCGCGGTCGGCGCCCTGCACCGGCTGGCCGAGCAGGTCGAAGCCGTCTCCGTGGCCCTGGCCAGGGAGCAGGGGTGGACGTGGGAGCAGATCGGCGACGCGCTCGGCATGTCGCGGCAGTCGGTACACGCGAAGTACGGAAAGTGACGCTAATTACGGCAGGTTAGGAGTGGCATGTTCGGCAAGGAGAAGAGCCCGTTCGCGGTGGTCGTGACCGCGGCGCTGGAAGAGGCCAGGCAGCGCGGCGACCGGCGGCTGGGGACCGAGCATCTGCTGCTCGGGTTGCTGCGCCAGCCGGATCTGGCCCCCGCCCGAGCGCTCGGCGTGGATCTGGAACGGGCGCGGGCGGCACTCGAAGAGCTCGACCGGGCGTCGCTGCGGGCGCTCGGGATCGACGTCGGCGATGTACCGCGGGCACGGCCGCGCAAGCATCCGGCCGTGCCGGGCACCGCGCTGACGTCCAGCGCCCGGGCGGCGATCAACCAGACGATCAAGACGACCACCCGCAAGGTCAGGAACACCGCCGCGCCGGCCCAGCTGCTGCTGGCCCTGCTCGCGCAGGGACGGCCCGATCCGGTGGCCGAGCTGATCGACCAGCTCGGCATCGACCGCGCCGAGGTCCGCGCCCGCCTGGCCGCCTAACCGACCGGCCGGTGCCCTGCCCACGACGACCGACAACCGACCGACCACCGGTGACCGGCCGACCGGCCGCCTAACTGACCGACCGGTGACTGGCCCACCGACAACCGACCGACCGGCTGACCGGCCGAAATCGGGTTGATCGTGCCTCACCCCACTGGCAGGCTCGAACGATGGACCACCGCACGTTCGACGAACTAGTCGCAGAGGCCGAGTCGGTCTCCGTGGACGGCTGGGACTTCTCCTGGCTCGACGGCCGGGCGACGGAGGCCCGCCCCTCCTGGGGATACTCCCGCCGGCTGGCCGGCCGGATGGCCACCGCCGAGGCCACGCTCGACATCGAGACCGGCGGCGGCGAGATCCTGGCCGGGGTCCCGAAGCTCCCGCCGGTCACCGTCGCCACCGAGTCGTGGCCGCCCAACCTCGCCCTGGCCGCCAAGCGGCTGCGCGCCCGCGGCGCCGCGGTGGTGGCCGACGACGAGCTGCCCCGCCTGCCGTTCCGCACGGCGGCCTTCGACCTCGTCGTCAGCCGTCACCCGGTGCGCACCTGGTGGGCCGAGATCGCCCGCGTACTCAGGCCGGGTGGCACCTACTTCTCCCAGCAGGTGGGCGCACGCAGCGTCGCCGAGCTGACCGAATTCTTCATGGGCCCGCAGGACGGCTCCAGCCGCGACCCCGAGAAGGCCAGGGCGGCGGCCGTGCAGGCCGGGCTCACCGTGGTCGATCTGCGGGCCGAGTCGTTGCGGATGGAGTTCCGGGACATCGGCGCGGTGATCTATTTCCTGCGCAAGGTGATCTGGACCGTGCCGGACTTCTCGGTCGACCGCTACCGGAAAGAGCTGCGCGAGCTGCACGAACGCATCCAGGAAGACGGGCCGTTCATCGCCCATTCCACCCGTTTCCTGATCGAGGCCAGAGCCTGACGCGTCGCCCGGCCCCTGCGGCTGGACATCCGACTACCTCCGCGGGCGTACGACGAAAGAGGCCGGACACTCCCCTGGGTGGAGCGCACGACGAGCCCACGGTCCGATGCGCCGGGGCCGCACGGTGGCGATCCTCAACGTATGAACACAATGACGCATTGGGGCTGGGGCGCTGGATTCTGGCCGATCATCCCGGTTCTCTGGGGCCTGTTCTGGGTGGCCGTCGTCGCCCTGGCCGTTCGGACCTGGCAGAAAGGTCGCTGGCACCGTACCGAAGCCGGAGCGACCACGTCCGCGGAGCGGATCCTCGCGGAGCGGTACGCGCGCGGCGAGATGAGCGACGACGAGTACTTCCAGCGGATATCAGTGCTCAAGAGCTGACCCACCCGCCACGGCAAAACCTAAACCGTCACGCGAGTAAAACAACTGTGACTGGCCGCATCCGGTTCGCGACGTTAAGTTGCCTCTAGGGACTGTCGAGAAGTGGGGGCCCTTATGCAGTCGATCGCCCGATTCTGCGGCCAATGCAACTGTGGCTGCCCCGAGTTGTTCGTTGACCGTTCGGCGCCGGAAGAGCGTCAGGTGCTGATCACCGACGACTTCGGGCAGCGGGTGGAGATGAGCCTCGACCAGTTCGGCTCGATCGTCGAGGCGGCCAAGAGCGGAGCGCTGGACGACCTGGCGCTCCGCGGCTGACCGTGCAGGCCATCACCCTGCTCGCCAGCGGGCTCGCCGCCGGGCTGGTGGCGGGGACCGCGTCCTGCACCGCGGTGCAGGGCGGGCTGCTCGTGGGCCTCACCTCGGGCGGCTGCGATGGCGACGAGCGGGGGCCGTCGCGCGATCCCGTGCTCGTGGGGTGGTTCCTGGCGGGTCGGCTGCTCTCCTACGCGGCCGCCGGGGCACTGCTCGGCCTGGCGGGTTCGGCCGTCAGCCTGCCTCCGCAGGCGCGGGCGCTGCTGCTCGTGGCGGCGGGCGTCGCGGTCATCACGTACGCGATCAGACTGCTCCGCCGACGGCAACCCGGCTGCGGGGCCCCCAGGCGGGCGCCCCGGAGCGCGCCGCTGCTGGGCGCGGCCACCATCCTCATCCCCTGCGGGGTGACGCTCGGCATGGAGATGGTCGCGGTCTCCAGTGGCTCGCCGCTGGGCGGCGCGGCGGTGATGACCGGATTCGTGCTCGGCACCGCGCCCGCCTTCGCGCTGCTCGGCTGGGTCCTGCGGCGCGTCTCGCGGACCAGGCTCGCCCGGCTGGCCGGGGTGGCGGCGCTCGCGGCCGGCGTGTGGACGGTCGGCTCGGGTGTCAGCCTGGGCGGCTGGCTCGCGGCTCCGGCAGGTTCGGCGGGACTGGCAGGTTTGGCGGGGCTGGCGGGACTGGCGGGTCCTACGGGCTTGGCGGGTCCGGCGGGCTCGACAGGTTGGGCGGGTCCAGCAGGTTCGGCAGGTTCGGCGGCGTCAGGCGGCGCCTCAGGCGGGGACAGCGCCGGGCAGGGTGCCCATACGGTCACCGTCTGGGCGACCCGCGACGGCTACCGGCCGCAGATCGTGACCGCCCGTGCCGGAGTCCCCATCGAGATCGTCTTCAAGCTGGCCGACCAGGGCTGTACGAGCACGGTCACCATCGCCGGGCGCGACGTCGCCCTTCCCGCGACGGTGCACCTGCCGCCGCAGCGCCCGGGGTCGCTTCGTTACGTATGCGGGATGGGGATGTACAGCGGCTACATCAACTTCTCCTAGTCCCTCGGCGATTACTGTTCGCATTCGCGCGATTACCTGGCACCCTGTGGCCATGGCGTGGTGGCAAGAGGAGGTGGCGGCACCGGCGATTCCGGCGCCACGGGTGGGAGACGAGCCCGAGCTGCTGATGGCCGCTCGGGCCGGCGACCCGCAGGCGGCGCACCGGCTCGGCCGGCTCTGCGCTCAGCGAGGCGACCGCTCGGCGGCCAAGGAGTGGTGGGAACGGGCGGCGGCGGGCGGCAACATCGACAGTGCCTACAACCTCGGCGTCTGGCACGAGAAGCACGGCAGCCTGGAGGAGTCCGTCTCCTGGTACAAACTGGCCGCCGCCACCGGCGACGTCGAGGCCGCGGTCAACCTGGCCACGTTGCTGCTGGAGCAGCGCGGAGACGTGCCGGCCGCCCGGCGCTGGTTCGAGATCGCGGCCCGCGAGGGCTCCCGGACGGCCGCCCGGCGACTGGCGCTGATCTGCGAGGACGCGGGCGAGGTCGCGGCCGCGCGCGAGTGGCACCGCAGAGCGGCCGCCGACGGCGACGCGGCCTCCGCGCACGACCTGGGCTTCCTGGCGTACGCGGCGGGCGAGGACGAGGAGACCCTGCACTGGTGGGAGTGCGCCGCGCGCGGCGGCCACGCCGAGTCGGCCTACTGCCTCGGCCTGCTCCTCCAGGCCAGCCGTGACCCCGAGGGCGCCGGCGCCTACTTCCGGCTGGCCGCCAAGAGCGACCATCCGGGCGCCGCCTCGCAGCTCGGCGGCAGCGCGCTGGCCCACGGAGACCTGCGCACGGCCCGCGCCTGGTTCGAGCGGGCCGCGAGCGCCGGCCGGCTGGCGGACCAGCGGATGGCCGGGTTCGTCTGCGTCGAGCTGGGCGACACCGCCGGAGCCGGCCACTGGTTCGGCCGGGCGGCGGCCAGCGGCGACGCCGAGTCCGCCTTCCACTTCGGGCTGCTGCTCATCGCCGAGTTCAACGACCTGGCGGCCGGTCGGCACTGGTTCCGGCAGGCCGCGCTGGCCGGACATCACCAGGCGGCCATCGAGCTGGCCGGGCTGCTGTCGGCGGCAGGGGAGACGGAGGAGGCCGCGCGGTGGCTGGCCGACCCGCCGCCTCCGTCATGGGACCGGCCGGCCGAGCCCGAACTGGCCGCGCGGGCCGAGCTGGCGGCGTCCGCCACGGGCCGCAGGGGCGGCGTCCCGCTGGCCGTACGCGAGCTGGCCGAGATTCTCGGCACCTGGGACCTGGCGACCAGACCGCTGCACGACCACGCGGACGTGCTGGGCTGGCTGGCCCGGCGCAGCGGCCTGCACGCCAGCGCGATCGAGCACCTGGCGTCGGTGCGCGGCACGTTGCTGCGTCCGGGCAGCGCGCCCTGGCCCAGCCCCGGCGAGATCGACCACGTCCTCGCCACGGCCCGCGACCTGCGACAGCGGCTCGGCGTCCGTTAGCCAAGCCGCTGTGCTCCAAACAGTTGGTCAGGCGGCGAGGACCTCGGTCACCGGCGTGACCGGGAGTTCGAGCGCCTGCGCGACCGGCCCGTTGGTGAGCAGCCCGTCGTAGGTGTTGAGCCCGCCCGCCAGGCCCGCGTCCGCCTTGAGCGCGTCCCGCCAGCCCAGGTCGGCCAGCTTGACGGCGTACGGGAGCGTCGCGTTGGTCAGGGCGTAGGTGGAGGTGTTGGCCACCGAGCCCGGCATGTTCGCCACGCAGTAGAAGATCGATCCGTGCACGGTGTAGGTCGGCTCGGCGTGCGTGGTCGGGCGGGAGTCCTCGAAGCAGCCGCCCTGGTCGATGGCGATGTCGACGAGCACCGAGCCCTTCTTCATGCGCGAGACCAGGTCGTTCGAGACCAGCGTCGGGGCCTTGGCTCCGGGGATCAGGACCGCGCCGATGACCAGGTCGGCGTTCAGCACCTCCCGCTCGATCGCGTACGAGGTGGAGACCAGCGTCTTGAGCCGGCCCTGATAGATGGCGTCGATGAAGCGCAGGCGGTCGACGTTCGTGTCGAGGACGGTGACCTCGGCGCCCATGCCGACGGCGATCTGGGCGGCGTTCAGCCCGGAGACGCCGCCGCCTATCACGACCACCTTGGCCGGGGCCACACCGGGCACCCCGCCCGGCAGCACGCCGCGTCCGCCGTTGAAGCGCATCAGGTTGTACGCCCCCACCTGCGGAGCCAGGCGGCCCGCGACCTCCGACATCGGGGCGAGCAGCGGCAGGCTGTTGCCGACCTGCACGGTCTCGTAGGCGATGCCCGTCGTCTTCGCGCCGAGCAGCGCGTCGGTGCACGGCCGGGAGGCGGCCAGGTGCAGGTAGGTGAACAGCACCAAGCCCTCGCGCAGCCGGTGGTACTCCTCCGCGATGGGCTCCTTGACCTTGAGCACCATCTCCGCCTCGCCCCACACGGCGTCGGCGCTTTCGACGATCTTCGCGCCCGCCGCCAGGTATTCCTCGTCCGGGATGTGCGAGCCCAGGCCCGCGCCGCGCTGAACGGTGACGTCGTGGCCGTGACGGACCAGCTCGTGCACGCCTGCCGGGGTTGCGGCGACTCGGTATTCGTGGTTCTTGACCTCGGCGGGCACGCCGATCTTCATGGCTGATCCTTTCGTTCCTTGAACAGTCGTTAGAGGCGAGCCCACGCTTCCGTGAGCACGTTGCGGAGGATCGACCCGATTTCGTCGAACTCCTTCGGCCCCGCGATCAGCGGCGGCGCGAGCTGGATGACGGGGTCGCCACGGTCGTCGGCGCGGCAGTAGAGCCCGGCCTCGAACAGCGCCTTCGACAGGAACCCACGCAGCAGCCGCTCCGACTCCTCGTCGGTGAACGTCGCCTTGGTGGTCTTGTCCTTGACCAGCTCGATGCCCCAGAAGTAGCCGGAGCCCCGGACGTCGCCGACGATCGGCAGGTCCTTGAGACCGTCGAGGGTGGCCTGGAAGAGCGGCTCGTTCTTGGTGACGTGGCCGAGCAGGTCCTCGCGCTCGAAGATGTCGAGATTGGCCAGCGCCACGGCCGCGGAGACCGGGTGCCCGCCGAAGGTGTAGCCGTGGGCGAACATCTGGTCGCCGCTCTTGAACGGCTCGAACAGCCGGTCGTGCGCGATCATGGCCCCAATGGGCGAGTAGCCGCTGGTCAGGCCCTTGGCGCAGGTGATGATGTCGGGCACGTAGTCGAACTTCTGGCCGCCGAACATCGTGCCGAGCCGGCCGAAGGCGCAGATGACCTCGTCGGAGACGAGCAGCACGTCGTACTCGTCGCAGATCTCGCGCAGCCGCTGCCAGTAGCCGGCCGGCGGCGGGAAGCAGCCGCCGGCGTTCTGCACCGGCTCGGCGAAGACGGCGGCCACCGTGTCGGGGCCCTCCATCTCGATCGCGCGGGCGACGCGGTCGGCGGCCCAGATGCCGTACTCCTCCGGGCTCATCCCCTTGATGCCGCTGATCTCGTCGGCGCGGTAGTAGTTCGTGTTCGGTACCCGCACCGAACCGGGCACGAGCGGCTCGAACATCTGCTTGAACGCCGGGATGCCGGTGATCGACAGGGCGCCCTGCGGGGTGCCGTGGTAGGCGATCTGGCGGCTGATGACCTTGTGCTTGAGCGGCTTGCCGATGAGCTTGTAGTACTGCTTGGCCAGCTTCCAGGCGGACTCGACCGCCTCGCCGCCGCCGGTGGTGAAGAAGACCCTGTTGAGATCGCCGGGGGCCAGGCTCGCGAGCCGCTGTGCCAGCTCGGCCGCCTTCGGGTGCGCGTAGGACCACAGCGGGAAGAAGGCGAGTTCCTGTGCCTGCTTGGCGGCCGCCTCGGCCAGCTCGCTCCGGCCGTGACCGGCTTGGACCACGAAGAGTCCTGCCAGGCCGTCCAGGTAGCGTTTGCCGTGGATGTCGTAGATGTAGGAGCCCTCACCGCGAACGATGGTCGGGATCTCCGCCTGCTGGTAGGCGCTGTGCCTCGTGAAGTGCAACCACAGGTGATCCTGCGCGGCCTTGAGAATCTCGTTTTCCGGCTGCGTCATGATTATCTTCCCTCGTGTCCGATCTCCCCACAGTCTGCATGTTCACCTCGGGTTTGCCAAGCGAAAGCGTCGCAGCAGTGTGCAAGAAAACCGAGATCCGCAGGAACGGTATGTAACAGCTGCGAAATCCGCAGGTAGATGAGTGCGCATGTCATGCCCGTTTCACGGTTTGTGAAGGCTTTGTGATGCAATGAGGCGTTAACCATCGAGAACGACCCCGGGGGACCGTCCGTGACTCCTGACCAGATCGAGAGCGCCGTCGCGGCCGCGATGCCGCAGTCCGTCGAGGACCTCAAGCGGCTCGCCGCCATCCCGTCGGTGGCCTTCCCCGGGCATCCCGAGGAGCCCGTGCTCGCCGCCGCCGCCATGACCGAGGAGCTCCTGCGTAGCACGGGGCTGACGCACGTGCAGCGGGTCGCGGTCGAGGGCAGCTTCCCCGCGGTGTACGGCGAGGTGGCCGCGCCGCCCGGCGCGCCCACGGTGCTGCTCTACGCGCACTATGACGTGCAGCCCGCCGGTGACCCGGCCGCCTGGCGCACCTCGCCGTTCGAGCCGACCCTGATCGACGGCCAGCTGTACGGCCGGGGCACCGCGGACGACAAGTCGGGCATCATCTCGCACGTCACCGCCCTGCGCGCGTTCCAGGGGCAGTTCCCCGTCGGGGTGAAGGTCCTCATCGAGGGCCAGGAGGAGTACGCCGGGGAGCGCCTGGAGGCGTTCGTCGAGCGCAATCCCGACCTGCTGCGGGCCGACGCCATCGTGGTGGCCGACTGCGGCAACCCGCGCCTCGGCGACCCCGCGGTCACCACCTCGCTGCGCGGCATGGCCGCGTTCACCATCGAGGTCCGCACCCTGCGCGAGCCGGTGCACAGCGGCCAGTTCGGCGGCGCCGCCCCCGACGCGCTCTCGGCGCTCATGCGCATGCTGACCTCGCTGCACGACGACAACGGCGACATCCGGGTGCCGGGCCTGCCCCGCGGGACCTTCCTCGGCCAGGGACCGTCGGAGGAGGAGTTCCGCAAGACCGCCGGTGTGCTGGACGGCGTGTCGCTGGTCGGCTCCGGCTCCTTGGCGGACCGCCTGTGGGCGTCGTACGCCATCACCGTGACCGGCATCGACGCGCCCACGGTGTCGGGCGCCATCAACGCGGTCCAGCCCGCGGCCCGCGCCCGCGTCACGGTCCGCATCCCTCCGTCCGGCGATCCCAAGACGACCGTGAACGCGGTGGTCGAGTTCCTGCGGCAGGTCACGCCGTGGGGCGCGCAGGTCTCGTTCGGCGACTACACCGTGGGGTCGGGCTTCCAGGCCGACTCGGGCGGCAAGGCCCGCACGGCGCTCAACCGGGCGATGGAGCGCGCCTTCGGTCGGCCGCCGCGCGACGTCGGGGCGGGCGGGTCGATTCCGCTGGTGAACACGCTGCTGAAGCAGTTCCCCGCGGCGGAGATCCTGCTGTTCGGGGCCGAGGACGAGGAGGCGGCCATCCACGCGCCCAACGAGCGGGTGGACCTGGAGGAGCTGCGCCGCGTCGCCACCGCCGAGGCGCTGTTCCTGCGGGAGCTCAGCCTGCCCTCCGCGCTCGGCGTCTGATTCCCCCTACAACCTCAGCGATCCGCCGCTGCTCCCCGCTACAACCTCAGCGATCCTCCACGCTTGACGGTGCGGATGATGGGGGCCGTCTCCATGGTGGTGACGGCCTCCAGGGCGGCGAGCCGTTCGGTGAGGTAACGGCCGAGGTCCAGTGGGTCGCGGCAGTTCAGGGCCGCGACCAGATTGGTGGGGCCGGTGGTGAGGGCGGCGAAGGCGATCTCGGGATGCCGCGCCAGCGCCGCACCGACCTCGACCGCCTTGGCCGGCGGGGCGGCGATCCACAGCCGGGCCTCGGTGCCGAATCCGAGCGCCGAAGGCGGTACGTCGAGCTGGTAGCTCAGGATTCCCTGGCCGCGTAGCGCGTACAGGCGGCGTTTCACCGTGGTCTCCGACCAGCCGGTGGCGGCGGCCAGCTCGGCGTAGGACGCGCGGCCGTCCAGATTGAGCGCCCGCAGCAGCGCCTTGTCGCCCTCGTCGAGGTCGATCGGGCCGTCTCCGGCCTCGACCGGAGGTGGGCGCAGCCGGTCGGCCTGTTCGGGTGACAGCCAGGCCAGCCCCTGCCAGCCGTCCGGCAGGACGAAATTGCGCAGCAGCAGGTGAGCGGAGACCGAGACGACCCGGCTGGTGCGGGGCAGTTTGTCCAGCAACAGGGCGTCCTGGTCGCGGGTGCCGCGCGTCCGTACGGTGCAGGAGATCTCGGTGCCGCCGGACATCAGGTACACGAAGGACGTATCGTCACGGGCGGCCAGCGCCTTGGCGACCGGCACGGCCGCGTCCGGGGTGCAGCGCAGCCGGATGGTCCACTGGGTGTGCCCCAGCCGAGCGCCGTTGACCAGGCCCGCCACCCGCAGGACACCCTGGCCGCGCAACCGCCGGTAGCGCCGGGCCACGGTGTTCTCCGAGACCCCGAGCACGTCGGCGATCGTCCTGAACGGGGCCCGGCCGTCGATCTGCAACGCGTGAACCAGGCCCCTGTCGACGGTATCCATCCAGACATCCCTGTGCGGTGACGGTTTCCGGCGATCCTAGCCGCCTGAATGGGACGGTTGGACGGTCGTGCGCGACGCTCGTCGCATGAACATCCTCGTCCTCGCCGCCACCGGAAACGTCGGCGGCCAGATCATCACCCAGCTGCGCGAGAGCGGCCACGCCGTACGGGCGGTCACCCGTGATCCGCGCACCGCTCGTTTCCCCGCCGAGGTCGAGGTGACGCGCGGCGACCTGTCCGCGCCGGACACCATCGCGGCCTGCCTGGACGGCATCGACGCGGCGTTCCTGCTCTGGCCGCTGCACACCGGCGAACAGCTGCCCGCCGTGCTCGACGTGATCGCCCGGCGGGCCCGCCGGGTGGTCTTCCTGGGTACGGGCGGTGTTCCCGATCTCAGCTTCGAGGAGCAGGAGAAGCTGGTCCACGGCTGCGGGATCGAGTCCACCATGATCAGGCCGAGCACCTTCGCGGTGAACACGTTGTGGTGGGCCGACCAGATCCGGGCCGGTGACGTCGTCGAGGGGGCTTACGGCGAGCTGCCGATGTCCCTGATCCATGAGGCCGACATGGCGGCCGTCGCGGTCCGCGCCCTCACCGAGCCGGGGCACGACGGCGCCACCTACACCTTGACCGGCCCGGAGGTACTCACACAGGCCGAGCAGGTCCGCGTCATCGGCGAGGCGCTGGGCCGGCCGCTGCGCTGGCGGGAGCTCACCCGCGAGCAGGCCCGAGAGCGGCTGCTGGCCGACGAGAGCTTCCCCGACTCCTTCGTCGACGTGCTGCTCGACGGCTACGCCGCCATGCTCGCCGGGCCGCCCCCAGTGCTGACCGCCACCGTCAATGACGTCACCGGGGCCCCGGCACGATCCCTGCGCCAATGGGCCATGGACCACGCGGCCGACTTCAGCTGACGGGGGCTGACAGGGTGAGCGGGGGGCGGGCGCACCGGATTGACACCTATGTCACCGGACGTCAGTTTTGATTTATGGAGGAGTTTCGCATGGTGCGCGAATTCTCGCTCGCGACCGCTGCCCGATTATTCAGCCCACTCATCCTGTTGGTCCCGGTATGCCTGATGCTCCCGGGCTCTCATGTCGCATGGGGGTTGACCGCCGCGGTAATGGCGATGCTCGCCATTGGCGTACGGCTGGCCTGGCACCGGCAGATGGCCGCCGACACGGTCGTACGTTTCTCCGCTCAAGGCGTGGAGATGGAAGACGCGTACGGGTCACGCGTACGCCTGGCATGGCGGCACATTGAGCGCGTCGATGTCGTGGAAAGTCGAGTGCCGAGCCCGCGCACCATCGCCGAGGCGGACCGGATTTATGTCCGGACCGGAACCAGGAAATGCATCGGCGTGGTCGGCTGGGGGGAATATGAGGTTTCTCCCAGCGCTCCTGGCTGGTTGTTGTGCCATCTGGAACGGATGCCGGTCGACCCGGCGACGGGATTACAGAAACTGAGCATTCCCCTTGGCGTGGTCGACCCACTGTGGGAACACGGGCCGATGGGCGATCGGGTCCGCCACCACCGGCCCGATCTGCTGGCCGGCGATCAGCTCCGGGTCAGCGTGGGAGGCGACGGAAGGCTCTGAGATCAGGCGTCGGCGTCCTCGAGCAACGTGCGGATGAGCGGTACGGCCAGGCGGAGGACATCGTCGAGGTCGGCCTCGGCCAGGTCGGGCATGCGCACCAGGTGGCGGTGGACGGTGATGCCAAACATCATCGCGCCCGCCAGCGCCGCCCGCAGGCGCGCGTCGGGACCGTGGACCCCGGCCGCGATCCGGTCGATCGCCTCCGAGGTCACGTGTTCGCGGAGCAGCTGGGCGGCTTCCTGGCTGGTCATGCTGGTGCGCAGGAGTACGGCCATCGGGCTGTCGGGGACGGCGGCCCAGCGCTCGAGCATGGCGCGCAGGTAGTTTTCGGCGGAGCGGCCCGGGTCGTCGGTGGTCAGGGAGTCGACGTCGAGGCAAAGGTCGAGCGACTCCCGGAACAGTTGCTGCTTGGTGCCGAAGTATTGGATGACCGAGGACTTGTCGACGTCCGCCTCGGCCGCGATCGCGCGGATGGTGGCGCGTTCGTAGCCGACCTCGCCGAAGGTGCGGCGGGCGGCCTCCAGGATCCGGCGGCGAGTGCGCTGGCCCTTGCTCTCGTTCTCCCACGCCTGGCCGGCGATCTCATCGGTCGACATGGGCCCACCACCTCCTGCTGGCCTCCGATGGTAACGGGCTCAGGCACCACCAGAGGCCGGGCAGGGCGTCGGGTCGAGCGGATCTAGCGGACCTCCTCGATGGACGAAGGGAACTGCCCCGCCATCAGCTCGCCCATCCTGCGCTGCAGCGACTCGGAGTCGTTGAGATGCGGGAACGGCTCATCGGGAACCTCGACGTCCAGGAACTCGCACAACGGCTCCCACCCCTGGCGCACGTCGAACACCAGGAGCCGGCTCGCGGGCAGGCTCGCCTCGACGGTGGCCCGGTGGCGCTCGAACGCCTCGATGGCGACCTTCTCGTCGGGCATGCCGCCCATGGGGGTCCAGCCCTGGCCGAAGGTGTCCTCCCCGATCGCGCTCAGCACCGGCTGCATCTTCTGCATCCCCTCGAAGATCTTCGCCGCGGCGGGTGGCAGCGTCGACGGGTCCATGGACATGGTCCGGCCGGGGCCGTTGGAGAAGAGATTCTGCATGCTGACGTACCAGCGAGCGGGGTCGCGGACGGTCAGGATGACCTTGGCGTCGGGGTAGGCCGCCGCCTGCTCGCGCCAGAACCCGCTGGCCGGCCAGTCCTGGGCCGACTGGTAGCCGTCGAACACCTGGTCCCAGTCCACCGGCTCTCCGGAGGTGACTTTCACCCACCGGTCGGCGTGCTCGGGCTTGGTCAGGATCTCGAACATGTGGTAGCAGGGGCCGAAGCCGAGCCGCTCCAGCGCGGCCTTCATCGAGCTGGTTCCGGTACGCGGGAACCCCGCGCCGATCACTTTCAGCATTGCTGTGCCTCCCGTTTCCAGCGGCTGACGCGCGCCTCTGGCTGAGAGTAAAGGACTAGCCCACAGATCTCAACGCTTGTACATTTTTTCCCATTATGGCCGGGTCGGTGCCGCTTTTGGCCGCGCTTTTGGTCGCGCTTTTGGGCGGGTCAGCGCCTGCCGGCCGTCCCGTACCTGAGCAGGTCGAGCAGCCGCGCGGACTGGTCCGAGCCGGTCAGCGCTATCGCGTTGGCGAGGGTCATCAGCTCGCGGACGGTCAGGTCGGCGCGGACCTCGCCCGCGTCCTGGGCCCTGATGAGCAGGGCAGAGGCGGTGGCCAGCATCTTCTCGTGCCACTCGCCGAACAGCGCCGAGCCGTCGCGCGGGAGTTCCAGCGCCAGGTCGCGCTTGCCGGCGACGTGCGCGACGAAGGCGCCCAGCCACTCGTGCAACGCGTCGCCCGGCGAACCGGCCGCCAGGAGGGCGTCGCCGCTCTCGCACAGCTCGGTCACCTCGTCGGCGTAGACGGCGATGATCAGATCCTGGCGGGTCGGGAAGTGCCGGTACATCGTCGCGTTGCCGACCCCGGCATGGCGGGCGACGTCGTCGAGCGGCACGTCCACGCCGCGCTCGGCGAACAGCTTCCTGGCCGCGGCCAGGACCGCGTCGTGGTTGCGGCGCGCGTCCGCCCGCCTGGGGCGCTCTGCCGGCATACGGCTCAGCCTAGCCGCGCTGGAAGCACCCTTGCGGAAGGCTAGCGGCGCTGGAAGCGCCAGCGGGTTTGGCTGAAGTCGCCCTTGCGGAAGCCGAACGCCTTGGCCGGGGCCACCGCGAACACCAGCGCCCGGTCGCCGCCCGAGTTCAGGAAGGCGTCGTCGCCCACCTCGAAGCGCCAGTCGCTGCCGTACTTGTCCCCGTAGGCGTCGGCGAGCCGCTTGAGCCGGCCGGTGTCGGTGACCCGCTCCGCGACGCCTTCCACGACCACGTCGAGGCCCTCCTCCAGAGAGTTGGTGCCGGTCGTGAGCGTGCAGTGCTGGTTGGACTCCAGGTTGCGGGCCTTCTGCTCGCCCGCGCCGGTACAGAAGTAGAGCGTGCCGTCCTGCCAGACGGCCAGCAAGGTCGTGACGTGCGGGCTGCCGTCAGAGCGTACGGTGGCCAGCCAGAATGTCTGGGCGTGTTCCAGGGTGTCGCGCGCCCGCGCCCACTCGGTCGCGGTGGCGCCCTCGGCGCTGTATCTGGCGTCCAGCTCGGTGATCGGTTCCATGATGGCTTCTCCTCGATGGGCCTACCCGGGTACTGACCGCTCCGCAGGTGGAAACTCATCGGTGAGAGCCGGTGACTAGGCCGGCGTCCTGACGGGCAGGTCGTAGACCCGGCGCACGCTGCTGCCGAGCCTGCTCACGTCGGCCCCGTACACGTGCACCGACACCCCGACCTCGTCACTCACATTGATCACCTTGTGGATGTCGCCGGGCGGCGCGAACCCGCTGGCCTCTCCCGGCAGGTTGGCGGCCTGTCCGATCTCCAGCAGGTGGTCCCCCATGTCCCGGTAGAGCGTCTCGTGTTCGATCCCGCTGATCACGCCGAACGCGCACCACGACACGTGGTCGTGGATCACCGTGTACTGGCCCGGCCGCCATACGACCGTCACGATCGAGAAATCGTCACACGCGTACAGCGCCTGGGACACGTACGTCTCGGGCGATCCCGCTCGTTCCTCCGCCGTGAGCAGGTCGAGCCCGGGCAGCCGCGGGCGGAGCAGATCCGCCACCGCGAACGCGGTCTCCCTCGGGGCGAGACGGCGGGCGGTGATGTCGCCGATGTCCGACACGAGGGCGTCGAGCCCCGGCCGAATCAACACCGTGTCCATGTTTGCCTCCCTCTCTCCCCTCTTACAGTGCTACGTCGAGATCCATAGGTCCAACAGAAGTTTTGTGGCTCATCAATAGATATGGTTGATGAATGCTGGATGTCGTACGGCTCCGCGTCCTCGTCGCCGTCGCGCGTACGGGCTCGCTGACCGCCGCCGCCAAGGAGCTGCACTACTCGCAGCCGTCGGTCAGCCACCACCTCGCCCGTCTCGAAGCCGAGACCGGCGCCAAGCTCGTGCAGCGCGTCGGGCGGGGCATCCGGCTCACGGAGGCCGGCAAGCTGCTCACCACGCGGGCCGACGACATCATCGGCCGCCTCGACGCCACCGCCGACGAGCTCGCCGCGCACGTGGGGCTCCGCTCGGGGCGGGCCCGGCTGGCCGCGTTCCCCTCGGCGCTGGGCACCTTCATCCCCAGGACGGCGACCCGGCTGGCGGGTTCGCATCCCGGGCTGCGGCTGCACCTCACGGAGACCGAGCCGCCGGAGGCGCTCCGGCTGCTGCGGAGCGGGCGGGTGGATGTGGCGGTGATGTTCCGCTATGACGACACGGCGCCGGAGGACCCGGGGATCCAGATGATCCACCTGCTCGACGACCCGAGCTACCTGGTGTTCTCTGGCGGCTCGGGGGATTTGGGGGCACACGCCGGGGACCCCTGGATCGCCGGGTGTGACCGGTGCCGTAGCCATCTGCTCGACATCTGCGCCAAGGCGGGGTTCGAGCCGCGAATCTCCTTCACCAGCGACGACATCGTGGCCGTACAAGCGCTGGTGGCGGCGGGCATGGGGCCCACTGTGCTGCCCGGACTGGCGCTCAGCGCGCACCGGCATCCGGACGTGGAGGTGGCCCCGATCCCGGGTTCCATCAGGCACGTGTACGCGGCGGTCTACGGCGACCCGCCCCACCCGCCGGCCACAGAGGCGCTGCTGTCGGCCCTGGTGGAGAGCGTCTGACCCATCGCGCGGAAATGGGTTGGCAGCAGCGAGGGCGCCTGCCATCCGCCGCCCCACGGCGGCGGAATTCCGTTGACTGCAGCGAGGGGCCCACGCCTACCATGAGCGACATGCCGGATTTCGCGACGCTCGCTCTCTTCTGCGCGGCCACCCTGGCCCTTCTCCTGGTGCCGGGTCCCGCGGTTCTGTTCATCGTCACCAGGAGCGTCGCGCAAGGCAGGTCGGCGGGCCTGGTCTCGGTGCTCGGCGTCCACACGGGCTCGGTGGTACACGTGGTCGCCGCCGCCCTGGGCATCAGCGCGCTGGTGGCCGCCTCCGCCACGGCGTTCACCGTGATCAAGTACGCGGGCGTCGCCTACCTCGTCTGGCTCGGGGTGCGCAAGCTGATGAACCGGACCTCCGCCTCGGCCGAGGAAGCGGTCGAGGTGGAGACGCATTCCAAGCGGCGGATGTTCTGGGAGGGCTTCGTGGTCAACGTGCTCAACCCCAAGACCGCCATCTTCTTCCTGGCCTTCCTGCCGCAGTTCACGGATCCGGCGGCGGGGCCGGTCGCGCCGCAGATCCTGGTGCTCGGGCTGGTCTGGATGGGGCTCGGGATGACCACCGACGGCACGTACGCGCTGCTCTCCTCGGCCCTGGCCGGCCGGGTCCGCCGCTCCACGCGGGCGCGGCGCCGCCTCGACATCGGCAGCGGCCTCGTCTACCTCGGCCTGGCCGCCCTGCTCACGGGCGAGAAGGCGTAGCACCTGCCCGTCCTGGTCACAGGCAAGAAGCCGTAGCACCTGGCCGCCCTGGTCACGGGTGCGGAGACATAGTAAGCGGGGCAATTTCCTGCCTGGGGGCAAGCCCGGATGGGATAATGGTGGCACCCTCGTCGGGGGACGACACATCGGGACGTAGCGACTAGGCGGGCCCCATGGACAGGCCACCGCACCGCCTCGGGGTCGAGCGCGTCGTCGAGGTCCACTCTCTGCCGAGCCTCCTGCGGCGCGCCCGCGAACCGCTGCCGCCCGACTGCCCGGACTGGCCGCTGCTGGTGCCGGAGCACGCTGTCGTCCCCTTCCTGGGGCGCCGCGAGGAGCTGGCGACGCTGCGCGCCTGGGCCGACGACCCGGCACCGCTGTCGATCGCGGTGCTGACGGGCCGGGGCGGCACGGGTAAGACCCGGCTGGCGGGCGAGCTGTGCACGGAGCTCGCCGAGGTCGGCTGGGACGCCGGTTTCCTCACCACCCCTTACCCCTGCGCCACCCGCCTCGACGTACTCCGCCCCACCCTCCTCGCCGTCGACCACCCGGAACCGTGGGCGGCGGCGATCGGCGAAGTCATCGGCCACCTGACCGGTCGGCGGCTCCGTCACCGGGTCAGGATCCTGCTGCTCACCCGCGGCTTGCCCGACGTCGACGTCCTGCCGAAGGGGCTGAGCAGCGTCACCGTCCAGCTCGATGACCGTCCGCTGACGCCCGCCGAGCGGGTGGGGCACGCGGTGGCGGCCATGCGGGCGTTCGCGTCGCCCCGCGCCGTCCTGCCCGCTGTCGACGATCCGGGGTACGGCGATCCGCTGCGTGTGCACCTGGCCGCCTTGATGCGGCTGCGCGGGGACGACGTCGATGGCGGGGAGCTGCTGAGCCGGTTCCTGATGTACGAGCAGCAGCAGTGGATGACGGTATGGCCCGACGGGCACGAGCCGGTGGACGCCGTGACGGCCCGGCAGGCGGTGGCCCTGGTCACGCTCACCACACCCACCCGCCAAGAGCTGCGGGAACTGCTGTCGGCAGTGCCCGGATCCCAGACGTACGACCGCGGTCTGGCCTTGGGCGACTGGCTGGCCCGCCTCTTCCCGGGCCGAGGCGGGCCACGGGGGAGGCTGGCGCCTCTGGGGCCGGAGGTCGTGGCTGAGCAGTTTCTGGCCGAGACCGAGGGTTTGGACGCGCTCGTGCTGGCGGTACACGACCATCCGGCCAGATCGGCCGGGCACCTCCTGCGGATGCTGGACGTCCTGCGGCGGTCGAGCGAACGGCCCGCCGTACGGTCGGCGCTGCTGTCACTGCTCACCGCCCGGCTCGACGGGCTGCTGGAGGAGGCGGCGGCCGAGCCGTCCGCGCGACTCGGCGACCAGGTCGAGGCCGCACTCCGGCCGCTGCTGGGGGACACGGATGGGGACGTGGAACGCGGCACGCTGGTGCGCTGCCTGTGCGTCTACGCGAGGGCGCTGCTCGGGCGGCAGCGGGCCGTGGAGGCGCTGGCGCAGGTCGAGCGGGCCGCCGATCTCTGCGACGAGCTGGACGAGCCGGTCGGCGCGGCCATGACGTACGCGGTCCTGGGCGCGACGCTGGCCGCTCTCCACCGGCCGCACGACGCGCTGGAGGCCATCGCCTGGTCCCAGGCCGAAGCCACCGCGCTCATGCGCCAGGGCAGGCACGCCGACGCGGTGCGGCCGCTGGGTGAGGCGGTGGCGGCGCTGGAGCGCTTCGCGTCCGGCGATCCGGTCCTCATGGGTCATCTGGCCAACGGGCTGCTCATGCTCGGAGACGCCCTGATCGAGGCGGGGCGGGTGCTGGAGGCCAGCGTCGTGCTGCACCGGGGCACCCAGGTGATCGAGGACGACCTGCTCGGCGCCGTGGCCCAGGCCCGGCTCGACTTCTGCCAGGCCGAGCTGAGCCGCCGCGAGGAGGCGGAAGAGGCGCGAGCCGCTGAACCCGGGGCTTACGAGCCGCCGGACTCCGCCTGCCGCCGGGCCCACCGATAGTCGGCCTTGCCCGCCGGTGACCGGACCATCTCGTCCACGAACACGTACGTACGAGGCACCTTGTACCCCGACAACCGCTGCCTGCAGTGCGCGTCCAGTTCGTCCGCCGTCACCGCCACCCCCTCGCGCGCCTCGACCACGGCCGCCACCCGGTTGCCCCACCGCTCGTCCGGTATCCCGGTCACCACCGCGTCGAAGACCGCGTCATGCCCCTTGAGCACCGCTTCCACCTCTTCGGGGAAGACCTTCTCCCCGCCGGTGTTGATGCACTGGGAGCCGCGCCCGAAGACGTTCACGGTGCCGTCGGCGTCGACGCTGGCCAGGTCGCCGGTCAGCAGCCATCGGGTGCCCTCGGCGTCGGTGACGACCGTACGGGCGGTCTTCTCCACGTCGTTGTAGTAGCCGAACGAGATCGGCCCCGACTTCGCCACCGTGCCCAGCTCCCCCGAGCCCGGCTGGACGGGCCGCAGCTTCTCGTCGAGCACGGCGAGGCCGGACGTGGCGTTCGGCTGGTAGCGCAGCCCGGCCTCGGGTGAGGAGCCCGCCACCCCGGAGGCGGTGTAGCCGGACTCCGTGGAGCCGAAGCTGTCGAGGATCATGACGTTGGGCAGGGCCCGCTGCAGCCGGTCGCGTACGGATCCGGTGAGGATGGCCCCGGTCGAACTGAGCGCGATGAGTGAGGACGTGTCGTAGTCGCCGCTCTCCAACGCCTCCGCCAGCGGCCTGGCCATGGCGTCGCCGGTGATGCTCAGCGTGGCCACCTTTTCGCGGGCGAGCGCCCGCAGCACCGCGTCGGCGCTGAACTTGCGCACGTAGACCACGGTCGAGCCCATCCACCAGCTGACGAACGTGCCCATCTGCGCGGCCCCGTGCATCAGCGGCGCGGCGGCCATCATCACCATGGGCGGGTTCGCGGCGGCCGCCTGGTCGATCACCGCCTGCGGGGTCGGGAGCGGCGCGCCGTACGGGTTGCCGCCGCCGAAGGCCACGAACAGGTCCTCGACGTGCCACATCGCGCCCTTGGGCATGCCGGTCGTACCGCCGGTGTAGATGATGTAGACGTCCTGGCCGGATCGCGGTTCGAAGCCGCGCGTGGGCGCGCCGCGTTCCAGCACCTCGGTGTACGGCACCGCGGTCGCGACGGACGACTGGCCGCCGACCGAGATCAGGTGCTCCAGCAGGGGCGCCTCCCCCATGACCGCCGCCACCCGCGGCTCGAACTCCACGTCGTAGATCAGCGCCCGGATGTCGGAGTCGCGGTAGAGGTAGAGCAGCTCGGCCTCGACGTAGCGGTAGTTGACGTTGATCGGCACCGCCCGGATCTTCAGCGCGGCGAGCATCCCGGCGACGTATTCGATGCTGTTGTACAGGTGCAGCCCGACGTGCTGGCCGGGCTTGATACCGAGGTCCTGGAGGTAGTGGGCGATCCGGTTCGCCTCGGCGTCCAGTTCGGCGAAGGTACGGCGCTCGTCGTCGCAGACGACGGCCGTCCGGTCTCCGACCGCGTCCGCGATCCCTTCGAACAGGTCGGCGTGGTTGAACTCCATCAGGGCTTCTCCCGTCCGACGATCCACATCGCGAAGAACTGGGCTCCCCCGCCGTACGCGTGGCCGAGCGCCAGCCGGGCGCCGTCCACCTGGTGCTCCCCCGCCGTCCCGCGTACCTGGAGCGCGGCCTCGGCGAACCTGATCAGCCCCGACGCCCCGATCGGGTTGCTCGACAGCACGCCGCCGGAGGCGTTCCACGGGGTGTCGCCGTCGAGGGCGGTGGCGCCGGATTCGGTGAGCTTCCACCCCTCGCCGTCGGCCGCGAACCCCAGGTTCTCCAGCCACATCGGCTCGTACCAGGAGAAGGGGACGTACACCTCGGCCACGTCGATCTGGCGGCGCGGGTCGGTGACGCCCGCCTGCCGGTAGACGTCGGCCGCGCAGTCCTTGCCCGCCTGCGGGCTGACCGTGTCGCGGTCGGCGCGGAAGATCGGCTCGGAGCGCATGGCCGTGCCGTGCAGCCACGCGGGCGTGCCGGTGACCGCCGACTCCGACGACAGGACCATGGCGCAGGCGCCGTCGCTGGACGGGCAGGTGTCCAGGTAGCGGATCGGCTCCCACAGCATGGGCGTCGACTCGACCATCTTCAGGTCGATGCCGGGGATCTTCAGGTGGGCGTAGGGGTTCTTGAGTGCGTTCAGCCGGTCCTTGACCGCCACCAGGTGGCCGATGTGCTCGGGCGCGCCGGTCCTGCGGATGTACTCCCTGATGTGCGGCGCGAAGTAGCCACCGGCTCCGACCACCAGCGACGCGCTGAACGGCAGGTGGGTGGACAGGGCCCAGGTGGCGTTGGACTCCGACTGCTTCTCGAACGCCACGACCAGCACGCGGTCGTGCACCCCGCCCTGGATGAGGCTCGCGCCGACCAGTGCGGTGGAGCCGCCGACGCTGCCCGCGGTGTGCACGCGCATCATCGGCTTCCCGGCCGCGCCGAGCGCGTCGGCCAGGTACGCCTCGGGCATCATCACGCCCTCGAACAGGTCGGGCGCCTTGCCGACGACGACCGCGTCGATGTCCTTGAACGTCAGCCCGGCGTCCTCCAGGGCCCGGACGGCCGCCTCGCGGACCAGCCCGGCGATCGACACGTCCCTGCGCTTGGTCGTGTAGTGCGTCTGACCGACGCCGATCACGGCACACCTGTTGCCCATTTTCATGCCTCCAGGACGGTCACAAGGTTGTGCTGCAGGCAGGGGCCGCCGGCGGCGTGGCCGAGCGTGCGGGCGGCCGTGCCGTCGTGGATGCGCCGGGCCGCCTCGCCGATGCGGATGAGGCCGGTGGCCATGACCGGATTGGCGGCGAGCGGGCCGCCGGACGGGTTGATCACCGTGCCGTCGGGCAGCTCCAGCGCCCGGCGCAGGATCGGCTCCTCGTGGGCGAACTGCGTGTGCAGCTCCGCCACCTCGACGGGCCCCTTGCCGACCCCCGCGGCCCGTGCGGCGTCGGCCGCGGAGACCGACCGGGCCAGGTCGCGGGTGCCCAGATAGTGCGGCTCGATGCGGTGCGCGATGCCCCTGATGTACGCGGGTTTGGCGCACAGCTCCCTGGCCAGGTCGCCGGCCGCCAGGACGATCGCCGCCGCGCCGTCCGTGATGGGGGCGACGTCCGACTTCCTGATCGGCTCGACCGCGTACTCGTCGCCGACGTCCTCGGGCAGGTCGAGCGCGTACGGGTTGCTCCGGCCGTCGGCCCGGCTGCGCCGGACGATCTCGTCGAGCTCCTTGCGTTCGGCGCCGGCAGCGCTGGCCTGGAGGGCGGCGAAGGAGAGCTGGTCGAGGCCGAGCGGCGCCAGATAGTACGGGTCCAGCTGGAGCGTCATGATTTCGCGCAGGTCGCCGAGCGACGACTTGCCGAAGCCGTACACCAGGGCGGAGTCGATGTCGCCGTGCTGCAGGCGTACCCACGCCTCGTACAGCGCCCAGGCCGCGTCCATCTCCACGTGGCTCTCGGAGATCGGCGGCCACGCGCCGAGCGCGTCGAGCGCGGAGACGAACGAGAACGGCGCGCCCGCGAGGTAGTCGCAGCTGCCGGAGCAGGTGAAGCCGAACCGCTTCAGCCCGGTCGACTCCTTGACCTCGTTGATGACGGGCAGGATCAGCTCGGGCTCGCTCAGGCCGCCGTCATGGTCGGTGTGGCGGGTCTGGGCGAACGCGACGACGGCTACCTCACGCATCAGAGCTCCACATCCGGCTCGCCGGTGGGGGCGAACCATCGGACGTTGGACATGGACTTCGTCCGCTCACCCTCCGGCACCCATTCGGCCCTGACCCGCATGCCCTGCCGCACCTCGTGCGCGGGGACGCTGCCGACCAGGGCGATCATGGGAATGTCCGCCCCGTCGAGCAGGATGTAGGCGGAGACGAAGGGCACCTCGGGGGCGCGCGGGTCGGGCAGGTTGTTGATGGCGTACGTGGTGATCGTGCCGGTGTCGGGTAATTCCAGCTGGTCGGCGATCGGGCCACCGCAGGCCGGGCAGAAGACGCGGTACGGGACGTACACCTTCTCGCAGCTGGGGCACCGGCCGCCGAGGAACACGCCGCGCTCGACGCCTTCCAGGAAGGTCAGCAGCGATCCGCCCACCTGCAGCCGGTACTCGGCCCGCACGGGGGACACGATCTTCGTGACCTCCGGCGCGAAGTAGGAGATGTCGGTGATGTGACCGGTACGCTCGCTCCGCCAGACGGGCCAGACCCGGCTGCCGATCCGCAGCGCCTTGGCGTTGCCCGCGTCGACGGCGTGCACCAGCGCGGTGTCGGCGCCGTCGAGTTTGATCGTCGCCCAGGCGAACGGCCGGTCGAGCGGGTGGCTGTCGCGCGGCTCGGCCACCCATGCCCACGCGGTCACCGTCCCCGCGGGCCCGACCTCGACGAACTCCTCCGTGACGGCCTCGCCGCTGGCGGGGTCGTACTCCAGCGGAGGCACCAGCACCTTGCCCTCGGCGGTCCGCACGCCGACGATCCGGCCGCCGCGCAGCTCGGTCAGGAAGCGTCCGATCACCGGCCCGGTCGTGCGCGCGTAGCCGCCGGGGAACTCCAGTACGTGCTCCGCCACCAGCGGTTCAGATGGCACGGTCGTGTCCCTCCCAGTAAGGTGCGCGGAGTTTGCGTTTGAGCAGCTTGCCGTTGGGCTCGCGGGGCATCTCTTCGATGAAGTCGATCGATCTGGGCCACTTCATCCTGGCCAGGCGGCCTTCCAGCGAGGCGAGAATCTCGGCCGCGAGCTCGGGACCCGGCGCCGAGCCCGGCGCGGGCTCGACGATGGCCTTGATCTGCTCGCCCCACTCCTCGTCCGGGATGCCGAACACCGCCACGTCCGCGACCTTGGGGTGGATCATGATCTCGTTCTCGATCTCGGCGGGGTAGATGTTCGCCCCGCCCGAGATGATCATGTCGGCCTTGCGGTCGCACAGGTAGAGGAAGCCGTCCTCGTCCAGGTAGCCGATGTCGCCGACGGTGAAGTAGTCCTTGAGCTGGTTCTCGGCGGTCTTGGCGGGGTCGCCCTTGTACTCGAACCGGGCGCCGAGCATCTTCATATAGATCGTCCCGGGTGTTCCGGTCGGCTGGGGTTCGCCCGCGTCGTCCACGATGAGCAGTTCGCTGATCGGCCAGGCCGAGCCGACCGTGCCCGGATGCGCCTTCCAGCCCTCCGGCGTGGCCAGGGTGCCGCCGCCCTCGGTGGCCGCGTAGTACTCGTAGACGCAGTCGCCCCACCACTCGAACATCGCCCATTTCACCGGCACCGGGCAGGGGGCGGCCGCGTGGATCATCCACTTGAGCGAGGACAGGTCGTACTTGTGGCGGGTCTCCTCGGGCAATGCCAGGAGGCGCTTGAAGTGGGTGGGCACCATGTGCGAGTTCGTGACCTGGTACTTCTCGCAGAGGCGGAGCATCTCCTCCGCGTCCCACTTGTCCATGTAGACGAGGGTGTGGCCCATGTGCAGGGCCGTGCCGCCGAACTGGGTGACGGCGGTGTGGTAGTTCGGCGAGGTGATCAGGTGCGCGTTCGGCCGGCCCCGGGTGATGCCGAACAGGCCCGGCAGGAACGACAGCATCTCGGCGGCGTCGTCGGGGTCGAGCCCGTTCAGTGGCCGCCGGACGCCCTTGGGCTTGCCGGTCGTGCCGGAGGTGTAGTGCATGGTCAACCCGGCCGTACGGTCGGGGGGCGCGGTGTCCGGCTGCCCGTCGGTCAGCTCACTGATCCGCCGGAACCCCGAAATATCGCCATCATCTACGGCGAAGCGCCGCTCAGGCGCGATGGCCTCGGCGCCCCTGGCTCCTTCGGCCGCGTACCTGGGGTGCACGAAGAACGCCTGGGCCTCACTGTCGGCCACGATGTAGGCGATCTCGGGCCCGGTCAGGTGCCAGTTGATCGGCGTGTAGTACCAGCCGGCCTGTAACGCGGCCAGGTAGAGGACGAGCCCGTCCACGCCGTTCGGCACCAGGCCGCAGACGCCGTCTCCCGGCTTCAGCCCGAGCTCGCGCAGGCCGTGCACCAACTGGTTCGACCGGGCGAGGAGGTCGCCCGCGCGGTGCTCCGTACCGTCTGGGTCCACGCACGCGATCCAGTCCGGATCCGCCTGCGCCAGTCTCCAGAAACCGAGCGTGCCCATCGAAACTCCTCTTCAGGTGGTCCGAGGCCCCGATAAACAAGAACTTGTTCTCGTTTTGCCTGGGCAGCGTATCCCGGCACCGGAGTCGTAGCAAGCGCTTGATCGAGGTCGTGCCGCCATCATCGTCCGCGGGCTCGTCACAGGGTAGGATCGCTGCCTAACAAGCGCTTGATTTGTTACCTGGAGGCGTCCGTGGAGCTCCTGCCGATCAGCACCCCCCACTGCCGAGTCGAACGCGACGGCCACGTCGTCATCGTCACCATGAACCGGCCGGAGGCGCGCAACGCGCTCTCCTCCGACATGCTGATCGGCCTGGCCTCGGCCTGGGCGTACGTGTCGGCGGAGCCGGAGGTCAGGGCCGCCATCCTCACGGGAGCGGAGGGCACCTTCTGCGCCGGCGCCGACCTCAAGGCCATGGGGCAGCCCTCGACGGACGCCGACGTCCAGGCGCGGGCCGCCCAGATCCCCAACTTCCACTGGAAGGGCCTGCTCCGCGAAGACCTCCCGACCAAGCCGATCGTCTCGGCGGTCGAGGGCTACGCGGTGGCGGGCGGCACCGAACTGCTGGTCGGAACCGACCTGCGGGTGGTGGCGGAGTCGGCCACACTCGGCCTGTTCGAGGCCAAGCGGGCGCTGTTCCCGATGGGCGGCAGCGCGATCCGCCTGCCCCGGCAGATCCCGTACTGCCACGCCATGGACCTGCTGCTCACCGGCCGCTCCATCACCGCGGCGGAGGCCCTGTCCATGGGCCTGGTCAACCGGGTCGTACCGGACGGGCAGGCGCTGGCGGTGGCGCGGGAGATCGCGGACGACATCGCCGCCTCGGGGCCGCTCGCGGTGCAGGCGATCCTGCGCACGTACCGGGACACGCTGGGCATGCCGGAGCCGGAGGCCCTCAAGGTCTCGGACGAGATCGGCTGGCCGGTGATCGGCTCCCAGGACGCCCGCGAGGGCGCCAGGGCCTTCAAGGAGAAGCGGGCGGCCACCTACAAGGGCCACTGAGCGCGACGGCGCCGAGGTAGCGGGGACTCCCCCGCTACCTCTGACGGCTGGGTCAGTCCCCCGTGATGCGGCCCAGGCGTTCCGTGGCCTCCGCGTACTCCTCCATCAGTGAGTACATGACGTCGCGCGTCGACCGGACCTGGTTGGTGATGCCGATGATCTGGCCGGCCGGGAAGGTGGCCAGTTCGGCGGCGTCCGAGCGGCCGATGCGGCGCAGCGCGTCCGATACCAGCATGAACTGCAGGGGCATCGGCAGCGTCCCGGGCGACTCCTGCGACTCCCAGGCGTCCGTCCACTCGTTCTTGAGCAGGCGGGCCGGCTTGCCCGTCCAGCTGCGCGAGCGGACCGTGTCGCGGGAGGTGGCCTCCAGGATGCGCTTCTTGGCCATCTCGGGAGTGTCGGCCTCCTCGACCGTGAGCCAGAGCGAGCCGGTCCAGACTCCCTCGGCGCCCAGGGCCATGCCGGCGGCCATCTGGCGGCCGTTGCCGATGCCGCCCGCCGCCAGGACCGGTACGTCCACCGCGTCCACCACCTGAGGGATCAGGACCATGGTGGAGATCTCGCCGGTGTGCCCGCCGGCCTCCGTGCCCTGCGCCACCACCACGTCCACGCCGACCTCCACCTGCTTGAGCGCGTGGCGCGGGGTGGAGGCGAGGGCGGCGACCTTGACACCGTGCGAGTGGGCGAGCTCGACCACGTCCGCGGGCGGCGGGCCGAGCGCGTTGGCCAGCAGCGCGATCGGGTGCCGCAGCGCCGTCTCCACCTGTGGGCGGGCGGTGACGTCCGTCCAGCCGAGCAGCACCTTGCCCGCGTCGGCGTCCGAGGACAGGGGCGGCACGCCGTGGGCGGCCAGGAGGTTCTCGACGAACTGCCGGTGGCCCGCCGGGACCATCGTCTGCAGGCGGCCCACCAGCTCCTCGGGCGCGAAGTCGGCGCCCTCGTAGGAGGCGGGCATGACCACGTCGACGCC
The DNA here is from genome assembly GCF_043197735.1 of Nonomuraea sp. NPDC049028. Classification (NCBI taxonomy): domain Bacteria; kingdom Bacillati; phylum Actinomycetota; class Actinomycetes; order Streptosporangiales; family Streptosporangiaceae; genus Nonomuraea; species Nonomuraea sp. NPDC049028. The sequence goes on along the minus strand of NZ_JBICTR010000002.1, from coordinate 54,571 downwards.
GTACGGGTGGCCGTCGACGTGGTCGTCGATCCACTTGAGCTCCATTTCGAGCTCTTCTGGGGTGAAGTAGAGGGCACCGAGAACGCCCATCCCGCCGGCCCGGCTGACCGCGGCGACCACGTCGCGGCAGTGGCTGAAGGCGAAGATCGGTAGCTCGATTCCGAACATGTCCGTGACACGTGTCCGCATGGGCCGACAATACGACCGGCGGCGAAGAAACTGCAACGTGTTCTAGTACTAGAACTTTTCGTCGGTCCGACAAATAACCACACAAACGGACAGGGCGCCCGGAACGAGTCGCGGGCGCCCTGTACCAGCCGTACGAGTTACTCGCCTTCGCGGCGGCGGCGGCCGAGGAGGACCGCGACGGCCAGCGCGAGCAGCCCGAGCACGAGCAGGACGATCGGGATCGTGGTCTTCAGCAGCGTGATCTGGTTCTTGGCGTCAGTGGCCGTGCGCACCATCTCGGTGATGGTCTGCGGGGTGAACGAGGCGGTGGCGACCAGGGCCTTGGCGCGCTCGACGCCGTCCTGGGTCTTGAGCGTCTCGTTACGACGCACTTCCTCCTTGACCGGGGCGCCGCTGTTGGGCTCCACCCAGTAGGTGTCGGTGCCCTCGTACCAGCGGTCGAGCTGGATGTCGCCCGACTGGGTCACACCGAAGAGCGAGCCGGGGGCGGTCAGCGTGGCGACCTTCGTAGCCGGGACGACCTGCTGGAACTTGTAGACCGGCAGCCCGTTGACGGTGTCCTCACCGACGAAGGTCGTGTCGAACGCCTTCTTGGCCGTCTGGTTGAAGACCTTGTACGTCTTCTTCTCCACGCCGAACGGGAACAGGTAGATCTGCCCCTCCAGCTTCACCGGCTCCTTGTTGACGCTGACCCCGCAGCAGTTGACGCCCACCCCGGTACGCCGGTCGAAGGCGCTGCGCCGCTCCGAGAGGCTGATCTGCGGCTTGCTGTTGGTGACGTCGTCCACCACGGTGAACTCGTCCCAGACCACCCGGTTGTCCGTGGCCTCTTTGACGTCGCCACGGGTGGTGACGAGCATGCTGAGGTCCGCGGTCAGCACCTTGCCGTCGGCGATGGAGAAGTATTGCGCTCCCGGGGCCTGCAGCTTGGTGACGCTGTATTGGGCCGCCGGAGCCGCGATGATCCTTTCCGCCGCCCAGAAACGGATCATTCCCGCCAGTACGACCAGGAACGCGCCGACGGCGACGAGAATGAGTACAGGTGTGCGTCGCATTCTGGGATCCTCCTGGCGGTCGAGGGATACGACGAAGGCCGGCTTACTTGTCCCCCCGGACATCAAGATCGCGGGTGTGATGAACCCGCAACATGATCGCTACTGGAAAGTAGCATTCGATCACAGATCGCTGCAGCTACATCCGCATAACGAATCGGAACAGGTTCTACGATGAAGCCGGTCCGAGCGGGATGTTATCGCGCCCGTCCCGCAGCGGTATCGCCTCCGCCAGAGCTTCGTTCTATTGTGGGAGCCCGTCAAGCATCCGGGAGCCGCGAGTATGCGCGCCGATCTGGCCAGATCCATCCGCCTCTTCCGCGCGTTCAGGTCCGAGCAGACCACGCCGAGCGACTACTACACCACGCTCGCCGCCGACACCGCCGCGCAGCTGCGGCATTACGTCACGTTGACCGGCAAGACGGTGCTCGACGTGGGGGGCGGGCCTGGATACTTCGCCGACGCCTTCAGACGCGACGGCGCCCGCTGCCTGTGCGTGGACGTCGACGCCGGCGAGCTGGCCGGACAGGGCGCGCCCAGCGGCGGTGTGCTCGGCAGCGCGCTCGACCTGCCGCTCGCCGACGCCTCCTTCGACGTCTGCTTCTCGTCCAACGTCCTGGAACACGTTCCAGACCCGTGGCGGATGGCGGCCGAGATGACGCGCGTCACCCGGCCCGGCGGCCTGATCTTCCTCGCGTACACGAACTGGCTCTCCCCCTGGGGCGGCCACGAGACCTCGCCCTGGCACTACCTGGGGGGCGACCGGGCCGCCCGGAAATATGAGGATAAAAACGGTAAGCCGCCTAAAAATCGTTACGGCCAGAGCCTCTATCCGGTCTCGGTGGCCGACGGGCTGCACTGGGCGCGGACCCGTACGGACGCCGACCTGGTCGACGTGCTGCCCCGCTACCTGCCCTGGTGGTGGCGGCCGATGCTGAAGGTGCCGATCGTCAGGGAGTTCGCCACGTGGAATCTCGTCCTCGTGCTCAGGAAGCGCCCATGAGTGCCCCACAGACGCCCGCAAGCCCTCCGCAGACGCCCCCAAGCCCTCCGCAAGCGCCCGTGAGTCCGCCGGAAGCGCCCGTGAAGGACCCACTGGCGCCCGCGACGGACCCGCCGGCGGGCCGGGATGCCGCGCTCGACGGCATCCGCGCCCTGGCCGCGCTCGGCGTCTGGGTGCTGCACGTCGGCGGCAACACCGGGATCATGTACCGCGAGGGCATGTTCGCCTGGATGACCACCCGGCTGGGCATCGCCGTGCCGATCTTCTTCCTGCTGTCGGGCCTGCTGCTCTACCGCCCGTGGGCCCGCGCGGTCATCGAGGACACGCCTCGCCCCCGGCCGGGACGCTACCTGTGGCGCCGTGTGGTCCGTGTCATGCCCGCCTACTGGCTGGTCACGGCGCTGGCCCTGTGGGCGTGGAGCTCGCTCGACTGGACCGGCTGGGTGAAGTGGCTATTGCTGCTGCAGAACTACACCGAGCAGAACCGCGCCCCCGACGGCCTCTACCAAATGTGGACGATGCCGATCGAGATGGCGTTCTACCTGGCGCTGCCGGTGCTCGCCTGGGCCCTGCACGCCTGGGCGCGCGGCGGCAACCGGCCGGTCAGGCTGCTCGCGGGCATCGCCGTGCTGCCGGTGGTCTCCCTGGCCAGCGTGGTCGTCTCGCACGTCTTCGACCAGCCGCAGCTGGCGCTCTGGCTGCCGCATCACCTGATCTACTTCGCCGCCGGCATGGCCATGGCCGTCCTGTCGGTGTGGATCAAACAGAGCCAGATCGTGGACGCGCTCGCGCCCCAGCTGCTGGTGCTGGCCCTCCTGCTGTACGCGGTGCTGAGCACCGAGTTGGCCGGGCCGCGCACGCTCACCCTGCCCACGCTGTCGCAGTCGCTCTGGCGGATGATCCTGGAGACGTCGGTGGCCGTCCTGGTGGTCGCGCCGTTCGCGCTCGCCTCCAGGCACGACTCGCTGAGGCACCGCGTGCTGGGCAATCCCGTCACGGCGTACCTGGGCCGCATCTCCTACAGCTTCTTCCTCTGGCACGCCCCGGTGATCACCCTTTACTACAAGATCACCGGGGACCAGCCGTTCACCGGTGACTTCGTCAAGGTCGCGATCCTGACCTTCATCGCCTCGCTGCTGATCAGCGCCACCAGCTACCACCTGGTCGAGGAGAGCGCGCTCAGGCTGGCCGGGCGCCGGCCAGCTCCTGTTCCTCCACCGCCGCCGGCTCCGGCTCAGCCGCCGGTGGTTCCGGCTCCGTGACCAGTTGCCCGAAGAGCACGCCCATGGCCGCGCAGGCGATGAGCTGCGGCACCTGGTCCATCAGCAGCCCCACGTCCACCCCGTAGTCGCGCAGCGCCATGGCCGCCGCCAGCGCCGCCGTGGCCCCGCCGAACAGCCAACCGGCCACCCAGTGCACGGCCACCGCCCGCCGTACGCGTAGCAGCAGCACCGCCACGACGGCGGCCAGGACCGCGAGCATGCCGGGCCAGTCCGCCACCCAGCCGCCGAACGCCAGCCCCAGCACGATCACGTACGGCACCCGCCAACGCGACAGCCGCGAGTCGGCGGCGGCGGCGGTCGCCATGACGTGTTCAGGACGCGGCCCGCGCAGCGCCAGGGCGAGCAGCGTGAGCAGGGCGATCCCGGCCAGCCCCACGGCGAGGGCGAGCCAGTAGGGCCGGTCGGGCAGGTACTCCATGCGCACGGTCCCCGTCGTGCCGGCGGGCAGCTCCCATGCCTGCTTCCAGCCGTCGATCCGGACCGGTCGCAGCGCCTTGCCGTCGAGCTCGGCGCGCCAGCCCGCGTTGTAGTTCTCGTTGACGACGAGGAAGGCGTCCTTCGGCGCCGTCACCCGCGCCTCGCGCACCGACGACGACCACGTGCTCGGGACCGCCGCGCCCTCCACGGCCGGGGGCCCGGCAGGGAGCGCGCCGATCACCAGGTTCTCCACCGCGAAGGGGTCCCAGCCGGCGGCCCTGACCCGGTTGTCGCCGGCCGCCAGCGCGGCCTTGGAGCAGCCGGTGAACTTCACCGGCCGCTGTTCGAGCAGGTCGGCGAAGGTGCCGCTCACCTTGGTCGCCACGCTCGCGCCGTTGACCTGCAGCTGCGGGCCCTGCCCACAGGGCAGCCGGAACGGCACGCCCTCCGGCCTGCTGGCCGGCGCGACGCCGGGGATCACCAGCTCGGTGACCTGCAGCCGCTTGGAGGCGGGATAGAAGCGCAGCTTGAGCCGGGTCGTGGTGAGGGGCTTGAACGTCAGGTAGCCGTTGGCGTCCACCCGGCCGCTGCGGACGGCGCCCTTGTCGCCGGTCACGGCCACGTCGAGCGGCTGCTTGTCGCCGCCGGGCCGGGCGATCTGGATCCGCGACAGGACGCGCTTGGCCCGCCAGCCGAGTGTGAGCGTGGGCTCGGGGTCGTCGGCGGCCGGGAGCCAGGTGGTGGCCGCGTCGGCGTCGAACGCCGACCGGGGCGCGACCACCGCGTCCTTGGTCGCCTGCGACGAGCCGGTCACCGTGGTCAGGTCTCCGCCCAGCCGGGTGAAGCGGTCGACGAGCTTGGCGTCGCGCAGGACGGCGGAGCCGCGCACCGCGGCCTTCCGCCCCGCCTCAACGGTGAAAGTACGGTCGAATCCGGCGCCTTCTTCGCCCGGTCTGGCCAGCAGCGGGTTGCAGATCCAGCGGCTCTGGTTCCGCATGCACCAGGGGCGGGAGTCGAGCCCCCGGTCCATGACGAAGGCGTCGCCGCCCTCGCCGGGCAGCCGGATCGTCCGGCCCGGCAGGATGCCGGGGATCGTCAGCTCGGTGATGCCCACCCGCTGCACGAAGCTCCAGTTCCGGTTGTACGTGGCCAGGATCTTGACGCGCAGCCAGCTCGTCGCGCCGGGCGGGACGCGCAGCCACTGGGGGCTGTTGGTCTGCTGGACGTCCTGCTCGATCCGGCCGCCCTCGGTCTCCACGGCCACGCGCTTGACCGACTGCCCGAGCAGCACGTTGTTGGTGAACGTGGCCTGGAAGCGCGGGATCACCCGCGGCCTGGGCAGGTCCACACGCAGCCATTCGCCCTGGGGCCGGTGCCAGCCGCCGCTCTCCCAGCCGGTCTCGTAGTCGCCGTCCATGGCGGCCCACGGGCTGCGCCCGGTGGCGCTGAGGCCGGGCACCGCCTCGGCGTCGGCCACCGAGGAGGAGGCGGTGATGCTGGAGATGCCGTCGTACTCGGCGGTGGCGGCGTCGCGCAGCCAGCCGTTCTCGAGCAGGTCGAGCGTCTTGACGCCGGAGAAGTCGTCGCGTCTGTCGGCCGTCAGCGTGGGCGTCCAGTTCGACCGGATCTCACCGAACTGCCGCTCGCGTAGCCGCAGCGCGTCGCTGGCCACGACCGGCGCTTCGCGCTTGCCGGCGTCGTCGTTCACCAGTACGGGTCCGTCGCCGAGCAGCCCGAGATCGCCCATCGCGAGCAGGGAGTCCGGGCCGCCGCGCACCTGTACGGCGTCGCCCGCCGACTGCACGCTGAGTAGGTCGGAGCTGCCCGACACCTCGTAGATCTCCAGCGCGGGGAACGGCCAGTCCACCGACTCGATCACGTCGTCCGTGACGGTGTCGCCGACCTCCCCGCCGAACGAGCGCACCTTCGTGATGCCCGGCGACTCGCGCAGCGCCTCGTAGACCCTGGACGGCCAGGCGCCCTGCAGGTTCGCCCGCATGAGGTCGTTCCTGACGACCAGGTAGCGCACGCCCATCCTGCGCAGCACGTCGGTCAGCCCCACCGAGCCGTAACCGGCCGTGAGCCGCTGGTCGATGACGTCGAGCAGCCGGGTCAGGCCCACCGAGCCGGCCGCCGCGACCTGCCGGGTGGTCCAGCGGGCGGTGAACAGCGGCTGCATGGGATCGTCCATCGGCCGGCCCCAGAGGTATTCGCCGAACTTGGCGCCCGGCACGACCAGCACGCCGTCGTCCCCGGCGTTCTCGTTCACCCAGGCCGCCGCCTGTTTCCAGTAGAGCGGCACCTCCTTGAAGTCGCCCGGAGCGCTCAGTCCCTGGTTGAAGACGGGGAGCACGAGTCCGGCCAGGGCCACCAGGGCCACCGAGCGCAGCCGCAGCCGGGCCCCGGCCAGCAGGTGCGCCAGGCCGAACGCGAGCGGCAGCCGTACGAGCGGATCGAACTTCCGCAGGTTGCGCAGCGGCGCGAGCGGCCCGTCCAGCAGCCAGCGCACCGGCTCGGCGACCACCGGCTCCAGCGCGCTCACGTGCCCGGCGACCAGCGCGGCCACGCCCACGACGAACAGCACGAGCAGGAAGCCCTTCGCGGGCAGGTCGCGCCGGGCCAGCCCGGCCAGGCCGAGCGCGGCCAGCAGGCCGGTGATCGCGACCAGCACGGCGGAGGTGGCGATCGCGTAGCCGGCGGGCTGGTCGGTGACGCCGCCGACGGTCAGGTAGCGCACCCAGTCGGAGGCGCCGCGCAGCACGTTCGTCAGCGAGGTGACCTGCGTGGTCGTCGAGGCCGTCTCGGTATAGGGCAGGAAGGAGAAGGCGTAGCGGCCCACGAGCAGCAGCGGCAGCCACCAGAACAGGGTGGCCACGGCGACCGCGCCCGTCCACCAGCCGAGCATCCGCCAGCGGGGCACCGGGCTGGGCCGGGTCAGGATGTAGAGCACGGGGGCGACGAGGACGGCCAGCACCGCGACCGCGTTCACGCCGCCGCACAGCGCCACGGCCAGTCCCGACCTGACCGCCGCCCTGGCCCGCTGGCCCGTCTCCGAGGCGGTGAGCAGCGGGATCAGGATCCACGGCAGCATGGCGGCGGGCAGCCACTCGATCGAGATCTCGCCGATGATCGACAGCGTGCGCGGCGCCAGCGCGTACGCCAGCGCGGCCACGATCCGGGTGCCCGGCGTGCCGATGCCGAGCTGCCTGCCCAGCCGCTCCACACCGAGGAAGGCCACGCACAGCAGCACCGTCATCCAGAGCCGCTGGGTCACCCAGGGCGCCAGGTTGACCAGGTCGCCGAGCGCGAAGAACGGGCCCATCGGGAACAGGTAGCCGGCCACCTGGTTCTGCAGCTGGCCGAAGTGCTGCGGGTCCCAGAGGTGGGCGGCGCGCTCCAGCCAGCCGACCGGGTTGAGCGCCAGGTCGAGTTTGGTGTCGGAGATGATGCTGCCCGGCTTGGTGGTGAACGTCAGCACGGCGAAGCCGAGGCAGCAGAGCGCCAGCCAGAGCCTGTGCCGGACCCTGTCGATCACGGCTCCTCCCAGCCGGGTCCCGTCGGACGGCCATGCACCAGCGCGGCCAGCCGTTCCGCGCTCCGGTCCCAGCAAAACTTCCCCGCCCATTCCCGACATTTCATGCGATAGGTGTCGTTGAGTTCGTCGAGGGCCGCGGCGATGCCCTTGGCCAGGCCGGTGCTCCCGACGCCCTCGGGCACCAGCCAGCCCGTCTCGCCGTGGCGTACCGCGTCCCTGAGGCCGTCCACGTCGTACGCGACGGTCGGCACCCCGAGCGCGGCGGCCTCCAGCACGCACAGCCCCCAGCCCTCGCCCTGCGAGGCGTTGACCTGCAGCCAGGCGGCGGCGATCAGCCGCTCCTTCTCGTCCTCGGGCAGGTAGCCGTGCATGGTGACGCCCTCCGGGAGCCGGGCGCGCAGCCGCGCCTCCTCCGGGCCCCTGCCGATCACGTCCACGGTGAGGTCCGGCCACTGCTTCCTGAGCTGGCCCACCGCGTCGAGCAGCAGGTCGACGCGCTTGTGCGCGACCAGCCTGCCGACGCAGACCAGCCGCGGTGTCCGGCTTCTGGGGAAGTCTCCGTCGGTGGAGACGTTCACCCCGTTGGGCACGATGTGGATGGGGCCGACCCAGCCGAGCCGCTCGCGCATGGCGCTCACGGTCGAGGGCGAGACGGCCACGCTGTCGCGCCCCTTGTACGTCCACCGCGACGCGGGCCCCTCCAGGAAGCGCCCGAACACCGCCAGCCACCGGGGCAGGTGCACGTCGAACTGCCGGTCGTGCACGTGATGGACGACGCACATGACCTTGGTACGGCGCGGCAGCACCAGCGGCGTGAAGAACGGGATGCCGTTCTGGCAGTCGAGCACCGCGTCGAACACGCCCCGGCGGAGCACCAGCCAGACCAGGACCAGGGGGTAGACGGTGAACGGCCCGCCCATGCGGGCCAGCCGTACCCCCTCGACGGTCTCCTTCCTGAGCTGGCCCGGCGCCCGCGCGGTGACGAAGCACACCTGGTCGCCGGCCCGCGCGAAGCGGCGGGCCATCTCCCAGGCGTACGTCTCGGCGCCACCGGCGGCCGGGTGCCACGGATCACGCCAGTTGACGAAGGCGACGTTCACGGAGATCCGACGGGGTCGAGCGGCTGCTCCCACCTCGGAGTGACACCGGGGCTCGGCACGGCGCGCAGTCTGAGCCAGATCCGGCCCAGCTCCAGCAGGATGCCGACGCTGTGCCTGGCCGGGGAGAAGCGGGAGCCGGGCATGTCCCGCCAGTTGACGGGGATCTCCAGCACCGTGGAGCCGAACGCGACGCAGCGGGCCAGCAGCTCGACGTCGAAGGCGAAGCCGTAGGTACGCAGCCCGGCGACGGCCTCGCGGACGAGCGCGCCGTCGAAGAACTTGAAGCCGCACTGCGTGTCGCTCACCCCGCGCACCAGTACGCGGGCCAGCGCGCGGAAGCCGACGGCGCCCAGCTCGCGCACCCGGCTGTGCCGGTTCTCGACGTCGGAGAAGGCGTGCGCCCGAGAGCCCACGACCACGCGCTCACCGGAGAGCAGCAGGCCGAACGCGACATCGATGGCGGCCAGATCGGTGGCCATGTCGGCGTCGCAGAACCCTACGAAAGGAGCGCTGGTGTCGAGCAACCCCGCGCGGACGGCGGCACCCTTGCCGGGAGTCGCGCACTCGACGAGCCGAACCGGAACCGGTCCCCGCGGCCAGGTCCTGACGATCTCAGCGGTGCTGTCCGTGCTGTTGTTGTCGACGACGATGACGGCGGTCGGGAACGGCATGCGGGCAAGCTTCGCGCACAGCTGCAGGAGCCCCCCCGGGAGTCGCCGTTCCTCGTTGAAGGCGGGAACGACGATCTCGAGCAGTGGTGGTCGGCTCGTCCTCTCGTCCCCTTGGGGGGAGGGCGGCATAACGGCTCGGACTACCGGTCGCCGTAGTTGTAGAGCGGGCGGTTGACGGGCGTCGCGGTGGCCCCGGTGAAGGACACGGTGGTGACCGTCGCGACGAGCGCGGCGACGGCGACACCGATGATCGCTGCTAAGAGGATCTTGATCACGGGGGGTTCCTCCTCGAGCGGCTAATGAACGGGCGTCCCAAACTTAGAACCAATTCTTGCTACTCGGAAGTAGCTCTACGAAATCTTAATAAATACGCTGATCAGCGGACCGAGTGTTGTAAAAAACGTACAAACCGGCGGTCGGTTCGGTACAGTCTCAGCTCATCTGTGTCCACTAGCAGGCTCGCTCCGCTGAGCCAGCCCGCGAACCGCTGCCGCTCCTCCGGTGTCCCCGCGTCGACCACGATGTACCGGAAACCCGCTGCGGCCAGGTCTGGCGAGGGGCCTACTAGTACGCGTTCTAGCTTGCGTACCCTCTTGTCCTCAGCCTGGACGACCATGCTACCGACGCGTACCGAGTCGTTGGCGACCACCTCCCGGCCCGGCACGGCGAAGTAGCGCTGCGCCGGATCGAGCACCGCCCGGTCCCCGTTCCACGGGAACCTCCGGTAGGACTCGAACGGCAGCACCAGCACGTCGCCCGGCTCCGGATCGCGCCGCATCACCTCACGGGCCTGGCTCCAGCTCTCCGGATAGCTCACGGCCCGCAGCGCCCCCGCCCCGCCCCAGGCCAGGGTCGGCAGCACGGCCACAGGCACGAGCACCATCAGGACCGCCCACCGCCCGGCCTTCCCCGCCTCTTTTGTCAGCGCCTCTCGCTTCGGCGCCTCCCGTGTCAGGGCTTCTCTTGTCAGGACTTCTCTTGTCAGGGCGCCCAGGCCGACCGCGGCCAGCAGGGCCAGCGGCGCCACGAACTGCTGGGCGTCCCTGAACACCGCGAACCCGCCCCACACCCCGACCAGCCACCTGAACACCGCGCGCCCCGGCTCGGTCACCCCCAGGCAGGCGATCCCGAGCCCGATGGCCGCCGCAGCGCCCAGCCCTCTCGGCCGGTCCCTCATCAGGACGAACCCCACGATCCCCGCCACGGCCAGCGCCAACCGGGCCACCGAACCCACCACGGTCTCGTACCCGGCCGGGACGGCATTGGCGTTCCAGATCCCGCCCAGCGACAGCAGGCTGCCCACCGCCCCGAACGGCCCGTCCGCCCTGGCCGCGAACGCGTCCACACCCACCGGATCCCCGCTCAGCCCGCCCGGCCGCAGCAGCGCGAGCAGCAACCACGGCAGGCTGACGGCCAGCAGCACCGCGCCCACCCGGACCCGCCGCCCCGCGACGGGCAGCGCCGTGAGTGCCGTGACGGTCATGGCCGCGAACCCCCCGACGGCGGCGGGCAGCACGGCGAGCAGCAGTCCGCGCCGGGCGAGGACCGCGCGCACCACCCACGGCAGCCCCGCGTACCCCAGCAGCAAGGCCCACTGCCCCATCAGCAGCCGCTCGGCCACGTACGGATTCCACACGTAGTACGCCCCGGCCACCAGCCGAGCCCCGAGAAGGCCCGAGGGCACGAGCAGCGCGGCACCCGAGCAGCCCAGCACGAAGATCCCCAGCAGGATCGCCTTCTGCACCAGCTCGGCCGGGACGACGGTGGCCAGAGCGGTGACCACCGCGTCACTGGGCACCACCCGTGGCGCCCCGCCGGCCAGCCCGAACGTGAAGCGTGAGAAAGCCGGGTCCGGCACGAAGACCATGTCCTGCACCAGGATGAAACCCCAGCCCAGAGCGGGTCCGAGGGCGAGGCAGCCGAGGACGAGCCCGAGCACGGCCGACAGCGGTCCGGCTCGGGTCGTGTGCGGCATCCCGCTATGACATCACAACCGAACAACGGCCATTCCCCGTAAATCACCCAATGACTACGCTTCCCGCTGGAGGCTTGAGGGGGCCTGGAGGGGGCGGGGTGGCGACGAGCGAGACGACGGTGGGGGCCCGTCATTGGCTGCGCGGCGGGGACGCCGTGATGGCCACCGCCCTGGCGATGATCGCCGTCCAGCTCGTCTGGAAGTCCGGCCTCGTCCGGCGTACGTACTTCCGCCAGGACGACTTCACCTTCATCGCCCGCGGCCTGGAGCACGACCTGACGTGGGACTACCTCATGCGGGTCGACTACGGCCACCTGGTCCCCGGCCCGTTCGCGATCCAGTGGGCGATGGGCCGCCTGGGCGTCTACAACGACGTCCTCGCGCACGTCGTGACGGTCACCCTGTTAGGCACGGCGGGCCTGGCCCTGCTGCGGCTGCTGCGCCTGCTGTTCGGGGCGCGCCCGGCCATCCTGGTGCCGCTGGGGTTCTACCTGCTGACGCCGATGACGATCTCCTCGCTGTCGTGGTGGGCGGTGGTGATCGAGACGCTGCCGTTCCAGATCGCGCTGCCGATGGCGTTGTGCTCGCACGTCCTCTACACCAGGACGGGGCGCTTCAGGCACGCGCTGGCCGCGGCGGGCTGGACGCTGTTCGCGATGGCGTTCTTCGTCAAGGCGCCGTTCATCCTGCTGCTGGCCGTCGCGCTGAGCATGGGCTGGCTCGGCTGGAGCCGGCGGCGACAGTGGCCGGCCCTGCTGCTGTACGCGGGCCTGCTCGCCGGCTACGCGGCCGTCTTCTTCCGCCAGCTGCTCACCTCGGTGCAGCTCACCAACGACACGATCCAGCCCAGCCTGCCGGACGCGGGGCTCGCGGCGAAGTTCGCCTGGACGCTGCTGTCCAGCTCACTGGTGCCGACGTCGCTGGGCGGGCCCTGGCAGTGGCGCCCGATCGGCGAGGACTACGCGATGGCGGGGACGCCGCCATCGCTGGTCTGGGCCGGGCTCGGCGTCGCGGTGGTCGTGCTGGCGGTCTCGGTGCTCTTCCGGCGGCGGGCCTGGCTGGCGTGGCTGGTGCTGCTCGCCTACTTCGCGCTGGCCGACGTCGTGCCCGTCATGATCGGCCGGATCCAGCAGCTCGGGCCGGACCTGAGCGGGGCCGAGCTGCGCTACGTGTCGTCCACGGCCACGGTCGTGGCGATCGCCATCGGCCTGGCGTTCATCCCGCTCGCCGGTGAGGAACGCCCCTGGCTGCGCGCCTGGCCGCGCCTCAGGTTCGCCTGGCTCCCGCTGGCCGCCGCGGTCGCGCTCGGCTCGGTCTGGTCGGTCGCGGCCTACGCCCGGCTGCCGTTCGGCGCGGACGTCAAGAGCTACGTCGAGACCGGCAGGCTGGCGCTCAAGCGTGCCCCGGAGCACGCGGTCGTGCTGGACACGCACGTGCCCGCCAAGGTCGTCTACCCGATCTTCTTCTACGACTACGCGCTGGCCTCGAAGGTGCTCGGCCCGATCGCGCCGCACCCGGTGACCTGGACCAGGCGCCTCAGCGGCCCGGTACGCAACCCGCTGACCTTCGACCCGCAGGGCCGTCTGCGCCCGGTGAGCATCGACGGGCTGACGATCCCCCAGCCCGCCGGCTGCAAGCCGGTCGGCGCGCGCGAGGTCCGCTTCCGGCTGCCGGCGCGGCTGCCCGAGGGCGAGTGGACGGTCCAGGTCGGCTACCTCAACCCGGCCGCCACCCGGTTGTCGGTACGGCTCGGCACCGGGCGGGACGAGGTGGTCGCGGAGAAGGGGTTCGGCTGGACGTTCGCCGCGGTCAAGGGCGGCGGGACCGAGCTCGTCATCCGTACGGCGAACGGCCCGGACGCCTGCCTCGGCGAGATCAAGATCGGCATCCCGAGACCGTGGGCAGACGGGACGCCGAGCCCGCTCCAGCCGGTCACCCCCTGAGCTCCCTCAAGGGTTCGATGCCCGTGGAGGGCCGGGCCCCCGAGCCCGGCCCCCGCCGTCATTTACCCGGCTCAGGGTCCCTCGGCAGGCCGAGCATGCGCTCCCCGATGATGTTCAGCTGCACCTCGGTGGTGCCGCCGTAGATGGTCATCGCCCGGGTGGCGAGCACCGCCCGGTTCCAGTAGCCGGCGTCGCCGAGCTTCATGTCGGCGGCCACCACGGCCGCGGACCCCAGCAGCTCCACCGCCGACTCCGAGACGTGCTGGGCGTGCGCGGTGGACAGCAGCTTGCGTACCGAGGCGTCCGCGCCGGGCTCGGCCCCAGCCAGCTGCTTGAGCGTCACCCGCAACGACAGCGCGTTGATCGAGTGCCCCTCGCAGATCACCTGCGCGACCTGGTACGCCTCGACCGGCGACAGCTCCCGCCCGAGCCGGCCTGCCAGCCCGAGCAGGTCCGGCACGGACGCGCCCGTACCGCCCGACCCGGACGAGAGCGAGACCCGCTCGTTCGACAGTGTGTTGCGGGCGACCTTCCAACCCTGCCCGACCTCGCCCACGACCAGCTCGTCCGGCACGAACACGTCGTCCAGGAACACCTCGTTGAACAGGTTCTCGCCGGTCATCTCCGTCAGCGGCCGGACCGTGACCCCCGGCGCCTTCATGTCGACCAGGAAGTAGGTGATGCCCTCGTGCTTGGAGCCCTCGGAGGAGTTGCGGGCGATGCAGATGCCCCACTCGGCGACGTGCGCGACCGAGGTCCAGACCTTCTGGCCGTTGAGCTTCCAGCCGCCCTCGACCTTGTCCGCCTTCATCTGCAGCGAGGCCAGGTCGGATCCGGCGCCGGGCTCGGAGAAGAGCTGGCACCAGATCATCTCGCCGCCGAGCGTCTTGAGCAGGAAGCGTTCCTGCTGCTCGGGGGTGCCGTACGAGACGATCGACGGCACCACCCACGCGCCGATGATCATCGCGGGCAGCTTCACCCGCGCGGCCTTGAGCTCCTGGGCGATCAGCACCTGCTCCAGCGGCTTGGCGCCGCGGCCCCACGGCTTGGGCAGGTGCGGCATGACCAGGCCGCGCGCGGCCAGCGCCCGCTTCTGCTCCGTGCCCTCCAGCTCCTTCAGCGAGGCGATCTCCGCGCGGATCGACTCGCGCAGCTCTTCGGCGTCCTCGGGCAGGTCGAGCTCCATCTCGCGCGTGACGCCCTGCAGCGCGAGCGCGGTGACGGTGGCCGCCCACTCGGCCGACGAGCCGAGCAGCGCGCGGATCGTGAGCGCGCGGCGGTAGTAGAGGTGGACGTCGTGCTCGAAGGTGTAGCCGATGCCGCCGAAGGTCTGGATGGCGTCCTTGGCGCACTGCACGGCCGCGTCGGGCGCCATCACGGCGGCGATGGCGGCGGCGTAGTCCAGCTCCTTGCCGTCGGCGCGGGTGGCGTCCCAGACGGTGGCGCGCGCCTGCTCGAGTGCCACGAGCATGCGGGACAGCTTGTGCTTGATGCCCTGGAACTGGCCGATCGGGCGGCCGAACTGGACGCGGACCTTCGCGTAATCGGCGGCGGCCGTCACGCACCAGGAGGCCAGGCCCGCGGCCTCGGCGCCGAGCAGGATCGCGGCGAGATTGCGTACGTCGGAGCTCTGGACGCCACCCAGGATGCCCAGGTCGGGCACCGGCACCTCCGACAGCTCCACCTTGGCCACCGGCCTGGTGAGGTCGAGGGACTTGATCTCCGTGATGGTGGCCGACGAGGCGTCGATGATGACCCATTCCTCGCCCTCGTCCGTGGCGACCGGCAGCACCAGCGCGTCGGCCAGCGAGGCGCCGAGCACGTTCTCGGCCGTGCCGGAGACGATCAGGCCGCCGTCCTCGGTGAAGGTTCCGGTCAGCGTGCCGGTCAGCGCGACCGCGGCGGTGAGCGAGCCGTCGGCGAACGACTCCAGGTGCTCGGGCCGCTTGGAGGCGTTGATCACCGCGCTGGCCAGCACCGTCGGCACGTACGGCCCCGGCGCCATCCGCTCGGCCAGTGCCTCGACGGCGACGGCGGCCTCCAGCAGCCCGTAGCCGGACCCGCCGAACTCCTCGGGCAGGTGCAGGCCGAGCAGGCCCTGCTCGGCGAGCCCCGACCAGAACGCGGGACGCCCGTCCGTCCCGGATCGCAGCAGCTCGGCGGGGATGTTCCGCGCCGCCCAGCCGCTCACCGACTCGCGGAGCGCCTCGTGTTCCTCGCTCAACCCGATCGCCATCGCACATCCTCCAGCCAGGCCCCGTCATATGCCAGAACCATATTCTAGAGCATGCTTCTGGCCTAGAGGGTCCGTATGTTGAGGGCGATCGTGTTCAGGTCACGGTAGTGCGACTTGCCGCTCTGGGGGATCGAGGCGAACAGCATCGCCGGCTTGGCCTTCTCCACGTCGTGGATCGAGACGATGGCCTGCGAGGTCTTCTGCTTGCCCGAGACCGTATAGGTCACCTTGTAGCCGACCATCCAGCCCTTGCCCACCGGCACCTTCTGCGATCCGGTCCAGGCGATCGTGGCGCCCGCCGGATACTGCGTGCGCAGCGTCCAATTGACCGCCCTGACGGCGAGGTCGCGGTAGTCGGCGTTCTTGGCCGGCTTGGGCTTCGGGGCGGCGCCGGGAAGCATCGCCGAGCCGATCACCGTGTGCGGGACGGCGACCTTGCCGACGCGCTGGGCGATGGCGAACGGCGCGAACGACTTGGCCGTCCACGGCAGGCCCAGGCGCGGGTAGCTGATGCCGGTGGCCAGGTCGGAGATGGTGCCGATGGTGACGGTCGCCGTACCGGCCTGGTCGGGGTACGCGAGGCTCTTCGGCACCTCGGGGAGCACGATCCCGGCCGCCGACGGCTTGGGCGAGGCGGAGCCACCCGGCACGGGCGAGACCGGGACCACCTGCCGCGGGGGCTGCTGCGTGTCCTTCGGCACGTCACCGGAGAAGATCACGAACACCAGCAGCACGGCCAGCACGGTCGCGATGATGGCGCCGAACAGGTAGATGACCTTGATCGGGATGTCGCCGACCCGGGCGACCAGCCCACCCTTGAGGGGTGGGGGCGGCGGTGGGATGGGCGGCAGCGGCTGGACCGGCTGACCTTGACCAGGCTGGGCCGACAGGCCCTGGCCGTGCTGACTCTGGCCGGGCTGGGCCGGCTGGCTCGGTGAATGGTCGGGCGGCTGTGGCCGCTCTAACGGCCGGGGGACCATGACCGTCTCATCGGCGGGCAGGACGATCTTCCTGAACGGGGTGGTGGGAGAGTCCGAGGTAGGTATCTGGTCGCCGACGTCCGCCATGGCTTTCAGGTTACGTTACGAAGGAGCGGGATAATTCCGCTATTCGCTCGCCAGAATCTAGTTCTGTATCGTCGCGAGCATGAGGGGTTTTTACGAGATAGCCGCCGCCGACGCCGAGCGTCCCGCCCTGCTGGGCCCGGACGGCGCGACGTACGGGGAGTTGCTGGCCCGCGCCAACCAGGTCTCCCACGGCCTGACCGCGCGCGGAGTGGCGCCGGGCGACTCGGTGGTGACCGTGCTCAGGAACGGGCTGGACGCCCTGACCATGATGCTCGCGACGTACCAGATCGGCGTCTACCTCGTACCGGTCAACTGGCATTTCACCGACGAGGAGATCGCCTACATCGTGGCCGACTGCGGCGCGAAGGTCGTGGTCTCCCCCGCCGCGCTCACCGTCGGCGAGCTGGTGGCCGGTCAGCCGGACACCGCGCCGGAGCACCGGCGGGCCGGGTCGATGATGCTCTACACCTCCGGCACGACGGGGCGGCCCAAGGGCGTGCGCCGGCGGCTGCTCCCCCTGACGCCCGAGGAGCTGTACCCGATCCTCATGCGCAAGAGCTGGCGGCATTTCGGGCTGCCGGTCGGCGGGGTGCATCTGGTGTGCTCGCAGCTGTACCACTCGGCGCCGTACGGGCAGGCGATGATGGCGCTGCAGCTCGGGCACTCGATCGTGGCGCCGGAGCGGTTCGACGCCGCCGAGACCCTGCGGCTGGTGGAGCGGCATCGGGTGACGAACGCGTTCATGGTGCCCACGATGTTCCACCGGCTGCTGGCCGTACCGGATCGGGAGAAGTACGACCTCTCATCGCTGACGCACCTCTACCACGGCGCGGCGCCGTGCCCGCCCGCGACCAAGCAGGCCATGATCGACTGGCTCGGGCCGGTGCTGTGGGAGTACTACGGCTCCACCGAGGCGGCCGTGGCCACCATGGTGTCGTCGCGGGAGTGGCTGGCCAGGCCGGGCACGGTCGGCAGGGCGCTCGACGGCATGACGTTCACGATCGTGAGCGACGAGGGCGAGGAGGTGGCGCCCGGGGAGCCGGGCCTGGTCTACATCGGCGGCGTGAACCGCTTCGAGTACCACGGCGACCCCGGCAAGACGGCCGCCGCCATGCGCGGACCCGCGTACACGCCCGGCGACATCGGCTACCTGGACGATGAGGGCTACCTGTTCCTGCTCGACCGCAGGACCGACCTGATCATCTCCGGCGGCGTCAACATCTACCCCGCCGAGATCGAGGCGGTGCTGCTCGAACACCCCTCCGTGACCGACGTCGCGGTGATCGGCGTGCCCGACCCCGAGTGGGGTCAGCGGGTCGTCGCGCTCGTCCAGCCCGCCGAGGGAGCCGACACCGGCAAGCTCACCGCCGAGCTGATGCGGCACTGCGCGCCGCGACTGGCCAAACTCAAGCATCCGCGCGTCATCGAGTTCCGCGACGCCCTGCCGCGTACGCCCACCGGCAAGCTGAGCAGACGAAACGTCCGCGAGGCGTATCTTTCCAGTTGACCGGGGCAGTAGCTCTGCATGAGCAAGGCCGTCGTCGCGATCGTCGCCGCCACGCTGCTGGTCGCCTGCTCAGGACCGTCGGCCATCCATGCGGCCCGCTCGACGACGCCCACCGCCTGGCCGTCTTCCCAGACGCCCGCCGCCCAGGAGTCCGCGCCGCCATTGGAAGCGTCCTACGAGCGCGTCATCAAGCAGGCGCTCCCGTCGATCGTGCAGATCACCACCGATGAGGTGCTCGGCTCGGGCATCGTGTACGACTCAGCGGGACACATCCTGACCAACGCGCACGTCGTGGGCGGCGCGAAACAGATGACCGTGACACTGGCCACGGGCAGCAAGTCGCACAGCGCCCGGCTCGTCAAGAGCTTCGGCGGCGGCGACCTGGCGGTCATCAAGGTGGACGACCCGAAGGGGCTGACACCGGCCAGGTTCGGCGACTCGTCGAAGCTCCGGGTCGGCCAGGTGGTGCTCGCCATGGGCAACCCGCTGGGGCTGTCGGGCAGCGTCACCCAGGGGATCGTCTCGGCGCTGGGCCGTACCGTGACCGAGCCGCAGGATCCCGACTCGCCCGGCGCCACGATCACCGGCGCCATCCAGACGTCGGCCGCGATCAACCCTGGCAACAGCGGCGGCGGCCTCATCGACCTGTCCGGGCAGGTCATCGGCATCCCGACACTCGCCGCGACGGACCCGGACCTCGGCGGCGGGGCCGCGCCCGGCATCGGGTTCGCGATCCCGAGCAACACCGCCAAGGACATAGCCACTCAGATCATCCGCAACGGCAAGGTCACCAACAGCCACCGGGCCGCGCTCGGCATCAGGGGCACTACGGCCATAGAGGACGGCCAGGCCGCCGGGGTCGCCGTGGTCAAGGTCGACAAGGGCAGCGCGGCCGCCAAGGCGGGCATCAAGCCGGGGGACGTGATCATCTCCCTCAACGGCCGGGAGACGTTGTCGATGGCCACGCTGGCCGAGGCGCTGAGCACGCTCCAGCCGGGGAAGCAGGCCAAGGTGGGAGTCGTCAGGCTCAATGGCTCGACCACGACGATCACGGTGACCTTGGGCGTCCTGCCGGGCGACTGACACCGCATTAAGATGACCGTTCTTTTCATCGGGAGGTGGGACGGATGGCTCATCTGGAGTGCACGCCCGAGGATCTGGCGAAGGTCAGGTTCGGTCTGTCGCCCATGAGCCAGGTCGTCGGCGCGCTCAACGTGCTGAGCGGCCAGAACGTGCCGCCCGGCCTGCCCATCTGGACGGCCCGCGTGCGCGACCGCTACCAGCGGCTGCTGGCGGCCAGCCCGGTGCTGCGCGCGCTGATCCGGCTGCACCGGGTGACCGACTACGCCCCCGACTTCTACTGCGTGCCGCCCGACGGCGTGGACACCACGTTCGAGCGGGAGGTGGCCGCCGTCCGGCGCATGCCCGCCGACCGGGTCGCCGCCGACTTCCGGCTCAGCCACCGGGACCGGCCGGTCGATCCGGCGCTGGACGTTCCCGACGCCGCCGAACGGGTCGCCGACGCTCTCGAAGCGCTCTGGACCGAGCTGCTCGCCCCCGACTGGCCCCGGCTGCGCGCCCTGCTGGA
The DNA here is from genome assembly GCF_043197735.1 of Nonomuraea sp. NPDC049028. Taxonomy (NCBI): domain Bacteria; kingdom Bacillati; phylum Actinomycetota; class Actinomycetes; order Streptosporangiales; family Streptosporangiaceae; genus Nonomuraea; species Nonomuraea sp. NPDC049028. The sequence goes on along the minus strand of NZ_JBICTR010000002.1, from coordinate 35,005 downwards.
GCGCGACATCGTGCAACGGGCCGGGCGGCTCGTGGTGTACGGCTGGATGGAGGTGTTCGGCCGCCTCGGCATCGACATGGAGCTGAAGGAGGAGCGCATCCTGCTCGGCAAGGTCCGCGGCGCCTCCCACCGGCTCGGTGGGGTGGGCGTGGTGCTGATGCCGAACGCGTTCGGCGCCAGGTACGTCTACCTCGATCCACCGCGCGCGTACGGCCTGACCTACCCCGCGCACGGCGTCGCCGCGCTCTGGGAGCGGGGCTCACCCGCCGCCGACGGCCTGGTCGCGCTGCTCGGCCGGGGCCGGGCGGCGGTGCTGACGGCGCTCGACAGCCCGGCCAGCACCAGCCAGCTGGTCGCCCAGCTGTCGATGACGCTTGGCGGGGTGGGCGGTCATCTGGCCGTGTTGCGCCGGGCGGGCCTGGTCTCGCGTACGCGCAGCGGCCGGTCGGTCCTCTACAGTCGCACCCCGATGGGGGACGGCCTGGCCCAGCTCACCACCTGATCTTTGGCCGAGCTCACTTGCTTTGACCGGGCTGACCGCATGGGCTTGGCCGGGCTCACTGCTTGACGTTGAAGACGAGCTCGACGCGGCGGTTTTTCGCCCGGTTCTGGGCGACGGGCTTGCCGTCGACGATGTTGGGCACCTTCGGGCGGCTCTCGCCGTACCCCTTCGCCTGGAGGTTCGCGTTGCCGCCGGTCAGCATGGCGCGCATGGCCTGCTGTACGGCCTGCGCCCGGCGCTGCGACAGCCTGACGTTGTAGGCGTCGGAGCCCTGGTCGTCGGTGTGCCCCTCGACCTTCACGACGCCCCCGGCGCCCTCCGCGTCGATCTTGCGCGCCACTTCCCTGAGCCGCTGTTTCGCCGCGGCGGTCAGCACCCACTTGTCCACCGCGAACAGCACATCGCTGGTGAGCGCGACCGTGACCTGCTCGCCCTGCTTGGTCTCGCTCTCGGTGCCGTCGAGCGACTCGACCTCGCCGATGATGTCCTCAACGGGAAGCACCAGATCCTCCACCGGGCCGGTGGCGTCGGCGGGCGGAGCGGGGGTCGGCGAAAGCAACAGGGCCAGCGCGACGCTAAGAGATCGGAACATCGGTGAACACGCCCATCATCGGCATCTCGACATTGATCTTCGTGACGTCCGGGGGCGGGGCGGCGAACACCGCGTAGAGCGTGGAGGCGTCGCCGCTGTCCAGGAACTGCCCCTGGGTGCCCGAGCAGACGCACTTCGCGTCTTCGCCCGTACCGTTGCGGGCGACGCGGTAGCGCTTGGCGTTGACCGGATCGATCAGGGAGACGGCCGACACCGTGAAATCGAGCGTGCCGCCGCCCATGCCGTTGTGCAGGTTGACCTTGCCATCGGTGGCGGTGACGGTCCAGTTGAGGCTGATCGTCCTGCCCTGCCGCTTGAGCGCGGTGATGTCGACGCGAGCCTTGCCGTACTGACCGCCCGCCCCGACCTTGACCTCCCGGCTCGCGATCACCTTGGCCTCCTGCGCGGGCGTGGTCGGCTGGGCTTCGGCCGGTGCGCTCCCCGTGGTGGCGGCCCGCTCGGGCTGCGCGGCCTGCGCGGTCTGCCCCGTCTGCTCCTCGCCGCCGCCGCCCTGCTGGCCAGGGAGCATCCCGCAGCCGGTCAACGCGACGGCCGTGACAGCCAGCGCGATCGTCTTCCGCATGTTCTGATCACTTTCGCCGGTAGGGGTGGAACTCGTGGCCCCGAAGGTAGCCGGGCGACCTTCAGAATCCGCATAGTGGGCTAAATCCCCAGGCCACGACGCCTGTGCAGCTCTTGCGCCAGAAGCTCGACCTCGGCACTCGGGGGCTCACCGAAGCTGTCAGACTCTCCCATAACACGCGCAAGCCCCTCAACCGCAGCATCGATCTCATCAAGGTCAAGGTGCGCTTTTATAAGGACAATCAGGGCTCTTGACGCGTTTCTCCGGTCACCGTGAGCCGTGAACATCACCTCGGCCTGGCTCGCCAGCCTGGCCGCCGCCTCCGAGTCTCCCTCGGCACTGGCGATGTCGGCCAGCACGAGCAGCCCGGCCGCCTCCGGCAGCCGGTCGCCCAGGCGCCGGTTGATCCTTATCCGCCGCTCGGCACAGTCGCGGGCCCGCGCGTAGCGATGGGCGCCGAGGTGCAGCCGGGCCAGGTCGAGCAGGGCTTCGGCGGCGCCGCGCGGGTCGCCCAACTCCTCGTACGCCTCCAGGCTGCGATCCACCAACCCCAGATCTCCGCGTACGACGCCCAACGCCCGGAGCGCGTCGGCCGTGCCGCGCCGGTCAGCGGCCTCCTCGAAGACGTGCAGGCACCTGGCCAGCGCGCGTTCCGCCTCGGCCGGCCGCCGCTCCACCAGACCGAGCCGCAGCATGATCCGAGCCAGCTCCAGGCCCTCGACCAGCGGCTGAGCGGCCCTCAGCGCGGCGGCGGCCGACTCAGGACGGCCTTCCACCCGATGCAGATCGGCCAGAGCACGCAACAGCAGCGCCTCACCCTCCCGATGCCCGGCCGCCCGCGCCGCGTCCAGGCCGGTGGCAGTGGTGACGTGCCAGTCGTCGTGATGCGCGCCCAGCTCGAACAGCGGAGTCAGATAGAAGGCCAGCCGCCAGGCCGCCTCGTACAGACCGGCCCGGTAGAAGTCGCCCACGGTCGCCACGAGGAATCGACGTTCGGCACTCAGCCACCGAGCGTCGGCCCGCAACCGCCCGGTCTCCAACGCCCACCCACCTGTCAGCCCCCACCCACCCGCCACGCCGAGACCCGGCTCACCCGCCCAACCCGAACCAACATCCAGCCCACGCTCCCCCACCCAACCGGGGCGGGCGTCCAGCCCACGCGGATGGGCGTCCAGCCCTCGGTCTCTTGCTCCGCCCGGACCGGACCCCAGCGCCTGCTCGCCCGGCCACCCCGGACCGGTCGCCTGCGCCTGGTGGTCGGTGTGGGTCAGGGTGCGGCCTGAGCCGGGTTCGGCGGGGAGGAGGGCCGTCCTCGCGTGGCGGGTGCGGTCGAGGATCTCGCCCGCGATCCCGGCCAGTACCGCTGCGGGGCCTCCGTCCTCGACGGTCAGGCGTTCGGCGGCGTACAGCCGGGTCAGGTCGTGCCAGCCGTACCGCTCACCGCCGGACTCATCCAAGCCGAGCGACTGGAGCAGCCCCGCCTCGGCCAGCGGTTCCAGCTCTGCACCGAGCGCCCAGGACGCGAAGTCGGGCGCGGACAGCGCGCCCAGCCTGCGCAGCAGTCGCCGTTCGGAGTCGGCAAGCCCGTGGTAGCCGAGCGCCAGGCTGCCGCGTACGGCCAGGTCGCCCGCGCTCAGCTCGTCCAATCGGCGCCGCTCATCGCCCAGCCGTCCGGCCAGATGGTCGAGGGTCCAGCCCGGCTTCCTGGCCAGGCGGGATCCGGCGATGCGCAGGGCCAGCGGCAGACCACCGCAGAGCCGCACAATCCGGTCTGCGGCCTCAGGCTCGGCGCCGACCCGTTCGCGCCCCACCACCTCGGCGAGCATGGCCACGGCCTCGCCGGGTTCGAACACCCCCAGCTCGTACGCCCTGGCCGCCTCCAGCCCCGCCAACGGGGAACGACTGGTCACCAGCGTCAGGCTGCCCGGACCGGTGGGGAGCAGCGGGCGTACCTGGGCCTCCTCCGTGGCGTCGTCGAGCACCACGAGCAGGCTGCGGGTCGCCGTCATGCCGCGATATAGCCGCACACGCTCCTCGAACGCGGCAGGCACGGCCCCGTCGGGACACTCCAGGGACCGGAGCAGGTCCTCCAGCACGGCGCCGGGCGGCCGGTCGCGGAGTGACGCGTAGAGACGACCGTCCGGGAGGTCGATCATGGTCGCGGCGCGAACAGCCACGGCGGACTTACCGCACCCCGGCGGCCCATGTAGGACGAGGTGCACGGGGGCGCCTCCTGGCGCAGGCACCCGGGCGACGATCCAGTCGAGAACAGCCCGGCGCCCTGTGAAGTCCGAAATATCCGGCGGTGCTTCGCTCTTCACCGGTACACGCTGCTGCGGTCCCTCGCTCGACAGCGCGCGCCGATGTGCCTCGACCAGTTCGGTGCCCGGTTCCAAGCCGAGCTCGTCCACCAGCATCCGGCGCGCCTCCTGGTAGGCCGCCAGCGCCTCCGCCCGCCGCCCGGCCTGGCGCAGCGCGTCGAGCAGGCGCGCCCAGACCCGCTCGCGCAGCGGGTACGCGCCGACGAGCGCCCGCAGCTCGCCGACCACCTCACCGCCCCTGCCCAGCCGCAGGTCCAGCTCCACACGTTCTTCGAGCGCGGTCAGGCGGAGCTCTTCCAGGGGTACGGCGTGCGTTCTGCGCAGGTATGAGGACTCGATATCGGCCATGGCGTCCCCTCGCCACAGCGCCAGCGCCGCCCGGAACCCCTCGGCCGCCGCTGCGACCCTGCCCGCCTCCCTCGCCCGCCTGGCCTCACCGACGAGCCGCTCGAACCGATGGCAGTCGACCGCATCCGGATCCACCTCGATCAGGTAGCCACCGGGCACGGTCCTGATGCCGTCGACGAGCTTGCGCAGCGCGCTGATGTACACCCGTATCACCGACTCCGCAGAGGCCGGCGGCCGGTCGTCCCAGACCACGACCATCAGCCGCTCGATCGGCACCACCCGCCCGGCGGAGACCAACAGCGCGGCCAACACCGCCCGATGCTTCGCCGGCCCCGGCCCAGAGCCCGGCAGCGGCTGCGGCCCAGCGCCCGGTACAGACGGTGGTCCCGGCTCCGGGTCCGGGCCGCTTTCGAGTCGCAGTGGTCCCAGCAGCCGGAACCGGAGGGGACCGCGCCCCTCTTCGCCGGGCAGCGCCGGGAATTTCGGCATTTGTGGGGCTTAGTCCTTCGTGCGGTCGATGGCGAACGACTCGAAGCGTACGCGCAGCGCCTCCCCGGCGTCCGGAGCCACCTGGACCCCGGCCGCCCCCGGCCCCAACGGATCACTCGCATCGGACGCTACGGCGCTTGACGATCGTGACCCGCCCCGAGCCGCTCACCCCGAACTCACGACCCCGGCGCCATGAATCGCACCGAGCGCGGTCGCGATGCCCATCGCCAGCGCTTCCAGGTCGGACCCGGACAAGGGCCCCTGTTCCCGTACGGCCTTCGCCAGATCCGGCCCTTTTGCGTATTCGGTGACGAGATAGGCGACATCCCCATCCATCCCGGCATCCAGCACCGGAGCCGTACAGAATCTGGCCACCCGGCGAGCCGCGGCCACCTCGCGCTCGAACCGCCGCCGGAACGCGGGATCGCGGGCCAGCTCGGGATGGATCACTTTGATGGCGGCCAGTCCACCGGTGGGCGTGCCGGCGAGATGAACCTCACCCATGCCACCCCGGCCGAGCACCCGCCGCAGCGTGTACCCGCCTATGACCCGCTCGCCACTCATCGCAGACACCCTAGCCAGGGTCAGCGCACATTCCCGAGGTCGCCCACCTCCAAGGCTGGGTCAGTCCGGGCCCGCGACCATGAGAAATGTCGTCAATGCGGTGAGTATGAGGAACACCACCCCGACCAGCACCAGGCCGACGGCCAGCAGCCGTTTCGGCGGGTCGGGCCGTTCCCCCGAGCGTTCCGAATCCCTTTCCACGGCCGACAAACTAACACCTGACAGCGATGGTGACAAATAATGTCAGGCAGCTCAGTCGGCCAAACCAAGAATGGCGGGTTTCTTTACCGAATTCAGCTTTCTCTAAAGCATTCAGCGCAAAAGAATGAACATTTCGGAATGACAGCCGACCTAGTCCTGGGCGCTGCGGCCTTCCGTACGGGCGATGGCGATCGAGCCGGTCGAGCCGCGCAGGCCGAAGCCGTACCGATACTGCTGCCGCGCCTGCGGCGTCGCGAGCATGTCACCGATGGAGCCGGTGCCCAGCCGGCGCCATTTCCCGCCGCTCTCGGCGTAGGAGGTGATTCTGTCGCCGGACAGCATCAGGGCGAAGCGGTCGCCCTGCTTGAGAGTCAGTGGCGTCGAGCCCGGGACGCTGACGAAAGCGCCCTCCATCTGGACTTCGAGCCCCGATTCCTTGCGGGTGTTGTTGTACCAGGCGGTCACAAAGCTATTGCCGTTTTTCACCCACCCCACGAAAAGGCTGTCCTCCGGCTGCCCGGTGTTCGCGAACGTGCCCGCCGTCAGCACGCTGACGGCCGCACCGGCGGGTGGCAGGCCGCTCTCCCCGGCGGCCAGGCCGAAGAACGGCGCCGATCCGGTCCCGGTGAACCGGCCGCCCCCGGCCCTGATCGCGGGCATGGCCTCATTGTTGTTCGGCTGGAAAGTGGCGTACTGCTGGGAGGTGTCCTTGCCGAACTGGTCGGCGACATCGAGGTGCGAGAACGTCGCGAGGTCGAAGGGCCCAGTCGGCTGTCCGCCGCCCGAGCCGCTGAGCCAGTGCGGCACGACCAGCACCGCAGCCGTCACGGCCGCCGCCGTGAGCACGGCGGCCACCGCGATCACCGCCCCTCGCGGACGCTTCCGGGATGACCTGGGATGTACGGCCCTGCCCGACGGCGAGGTCGCCCCGCGCTCCGGGTCCCCGCTGGACAGCGAGGCCGGTCCGCGCTCCGGGCCCCGGCCGACGGGCTGGAACGCCGCTCCGCCCATCGGGCCCGCCTGGACGGCGCCCATCGGACCCGCCTGCGCGGCCGCGGGCGATGCCGAAGTCGATCACCACCGGCCCCTCCGGCCCGAGGATCACGTTGCCCGGTTTGAAGTCACGGTGCACGATCCCGGCCCGGTGGATCGAGGCCAGCGCGGTCAGCGTACTGACCGCCAGCCGCTCCAGCCCGCTGCCGGTACGCGGCCCGTCGTTCTTGACCAGCGCGTCGAGCGAGGGCCCTGGTACGTACTCGCTGATGATGTACGGCCGTTCGTCCACCATCCCCGTGCCGATGACCCGGGCCGTACAGAAGGCGGCGACGCTCGCCGCCACCTCCGCCTCGCGCAGGAACCGGCGCCGGATCTCGGGATCGGCCGCCAGCCGGGAGTGCAGCACCTTGATGGCCACCGGCGCCTGCCCCGGTGACTGCCCGAGATAGACCGTGCCCTGGCCACCCTCCCCCAGCACCGCTGAGATCCGATGGTCACCGATGCGTTCCGGCTCCTTGAAACCCAGCGCACGAGGAACCGTCACCGTCCACCCCGCTAAGATCGGATGATCCCCCAAAGCCGCGCCCAGGCTAACGTCCGCCCTCACACCAGCGCCGGAGAACACCGACATTTCCCGCTTAAATCGGTTTTCCGCTTATGGCCGTTTCAGTACACTCGCCCGGAAACGTGGCGCGCATTGACGAGTGAGGGGAGCCGACCGTGCACAGCACCAGCAACAGCACCGCCTCGGTCATCCCCACGTCTCGCTACGAGGTGATCCTGGTGTCTTCGTCCGCCCGGCGTCGGCTGCGCGGCCGACACTGGACGTCTCTGACGAACACCTGATCAGCCCTTTCCTTTCGGAATCGAACAAACATCGGGCGGTGTTCGTCCGGGAATCGCGCTGTCCTGTCTGAAGCGTCCCGAAGGGCCATGAGGCCGTGCGTACCGAACTGCACCGTCATCACACCGACTCGCTGAACGCCGTCCGCAACCTGGGCATCCTCGCCCACGTCGACGCCGGCAAGACCACCATCACCGAGCGGATCCTGTACCTCACCGGCGCCACCTACAAACGCGGCGAGGTACACGACGGCACGACCATCACCGACTTCGACTCCCAGGAGCGCGACCGTGGCATCACCATCTTCGCCGCGGCCGTGAGCTGCTCCTGGGACGGCCATCGGATCAATCTGATCGACACCCCGGGACACGTCGACTTCTCCGACGAGGTCGAGCGCTCGCTGCGGGTGCTCGACGGCGCGATCGCGGTGTTCGACGGCGTCGCGGGCGTCGAACCGCAGAGCGAGTCGGTGTGGCGGCAGGCCGACCGGTACGGGGTGCCGCGCATCGCCTTCGTCAACAAGCTGGACCGTGCCGGTGCCGACCTCGACACGGCGGTCGAGTCGATCCGCGAGCGGTTGCGCGTGGTCCCGCTGGTGCTCCACCTGCCGATCGGGCGGGAGGACGGCTTCACCGGAGTGGTCGATCTGCTGAGCATGCGGGCACTGGCCTGGCCCGGCAGTGGTGACCCGGTCGAGGAGGGCCCGATTCCGGACGGCCTGCGGGAAGAGGCGCACCGGCGCCGCCGGCTGCTCGAGGAGGCGGTGGCCGAGCTGCATCCATTCGCGTTGGAGGAGTTCTGCGCGGAGTCGGCGATCTCCGAGCGGACTCTCGCCGCCGCGCTGCGCGACCTGACCCGTACCGGTGAGGGGGTGGTGGTGTTGTGCGGATCGGCGTACCGCAACCGCGGCATCGAACCGCTCCTCGACGCCGCCGTGGCCTACCTGCCCTCGCCGCTGGACGTGCCGGCGGTACGCGGCACGCATGACGGCACCGAGCAGGAGCGCGCCGCCGACCCGGCGGCGCCGTTCGCCGCGCTGGTGTTCAAGGTGCAGTCGACCGCCACCGGCCGGCTGACGTACCTGCGGGTGTACTCGGGAACGATGCGGAGAGGAGACGCGGTGCTGGACACCGGCGCGGGGCGCACCGAGCGGATCGGCCGGATCCTGCGGGTGCAGGCCGACCGGCACACCGAGGTGGACCGGGCGGCGGCCGGGGACATCGTCGCGGTGGTCGGGCTGAAGGCGGCCCGCACCGGCGCCACGCTGTGCGCGCCTGCGGCGCCGCTGCTCCTCGAACCGCCGACCGTGGCCGATCCGGTGGTCTCGGTGGCGGTCGAGGCCCGCAGGAGCACCGAGACCGACCGGTTGACGTCGGCGCTGGCCCGGCTGGTGGAGGAGGACCCTTCGCTGGTGGTACGCACCGACGCCGAGACCGGTCAGACGGTGCTGTCGGGGCTGGGCGAGCTGCATCTGGAGGTCGCGGCGGAGAAGATCCGGCGCGCCCACGGGCTGGAGGTCGCCATCGGCCGGCCTCAGGTGGCTCACCGGGAGACGGTCGAGCGCGGAGTTTCCGGGTTCCTGTACCGGCACGTCAAGCAGGACGGCGGGGCGGGGCAGTTCGCGCACATCGTCCTCGATGTGGATCCGCTGGACGTCGCCGACGGCGTGGTGTTCCACTCGACCGTCGTCGGCGGACGGGTGCCGCGCGAGTACGTCCGGGCGGTGGAGGCCGGCTGCCGGGACGCCCTGGCAGACGGACCGCTCGGCGGCCACCCGGTGACCGGCCTGCGGATCACCCTGACCGACGGGGCCACCCATCCCAAGGACTCCTCGGAGATGGCGTTCCGTACGGCCGGCCGGCTCGGGCTGCGCGAGGCACTGCGCGCCAGCCTCCTGGTGCTGCTGGAGCCGGTGGTCGAGGTCACGGCCACGGTGCCGGACGACGCGGCCGGCGGGGTGCTCGGCGACCTGGCGGCCCGGCGCGGCCGGATCTCGGGCTCGACCGCGCGGGCGGGCACCGTGGTGATCACCGCGACCGTGCCCCTGGCCGAGGTGTTCGGGTACGCGACCCGGCTGCGTAGCCGGACGCAGGGCCGGGGCACCTTCACCACCCGGGCCGCCGGCTACGCCCCGGTCCCGAGGCCGTCCCGGTAGACGACGGCGCTCCGGCTCCCGGGGCCGCCACCGGTAACGTCCACCGCTCCGAGGCCGTCCCGGTAGACGATGGCCCCGTCCGTACTCGGACGGGGCCATCCGGACCTACGTTCCCGGGCGGAAGCGGCGCGGCGGGGTGTGGATGTCGAAGCTCAACCGCGCCTGAGCCAGAACCGAGTGCGGCGCGGCGTCCGGCGTGATCAGCCCGAGCCGTTCGAAGACCGGAAAGCGCGCGGAGCCGGCGACGAGATACCGGGGACGCATCGGCGGATGCCAGATGCTGTGGACACCCACCCGCCCGTCGCGCCGCCGGTACCAGCCCTGGGTCGGATGGGTGAGCCGTTCCAGCCAGTCCGGCTCGTCCGTGAACCCGGCCAGCCGGGTGAGGGGCTCGGCCAGCTCGACCGCCTCGCAGCGGGCGTCCCCGGCCACCAGCCGCCAGCGGGCCGGGTCGGCGTCCCAGTCCGCCTCGATGCGGATGCGATCGCGACGCCACGGCATGCCCCACAGATGCTGCGGGATCGCGACGACCGGGTGATCCAGGCTGGTGCCGAAGAACCAGACGCCCGCCTTGCCGTACGCGGTGACGTAGGCACGGTAGTTGATCTGCCCGCAGTCGATCCCCACCGACGGGAGGAACCGGAAGTGGAAGTCCCGGTCCCGGAAGGCGACGGCGGAGACCAGGGCTCCGGGACCGTCGTCCATCCTCATCGGGACGAACCCCTCGGGCAGGTGCCGGGCGAGCGCGTCGGCGTCCACCCGGTAGCTGACGATCGCGAAATCCTCCAGCTCCGTCCGCGCGTGGAACCAGCGCGGCCGCGGCCGGGGCGTACCGACGAAGCTCATGCCCAAAGGCTAACCACGCCTCAGTCACGCGCCCCGATCAGCTCGACCGGCCGCCGGCCGAGGACGAGGCGGCCGGGCAACGCCGTGGCCAGCAGGGCGAGGCCGGTCGCGGCGGCGATCACCGCGAGGTAGGTGAGCAGTGGGATGTGCGGCACGATCGACCCGGTCATCCCCAGGCTGAACGCCGACAGCGTGACCAGCGCGATCACCGTCCCGATGGTCACCGCGACGACGACCGCCGCCAGAGTCTCCAGCCTCAGCATCCGCAGCACCTGCCGCCGGGTGGTGCCGACCAGGCGCAGCAGGGCGAGTTCCCGCGACCTCGACGAGGTGGACATGGCGATGGTGTTGACCACGGCGATCGCCGTGAACGCGATGATCAGCCCCATCGCCACGTAGTTCACCTCACCGTTGGCCCTGCCGACCGAAGACGAGGCGGCCCGGTCCAGTACGCCGACCCCCGGCACGGCCCGTTCCAGGTCCGCCCGCGTCACCGATGGGGCCGCGACCAGCACGGTCCCGAGCGGGTCGTCCACGTGCCCGGCCACCAGCGCGTGGGAGAGCGTGAGTTCGCCGAATCCCAGCCCGCGCGAGTAGATCGCGACGACGCGCAGCTCGACGGGGGTGCCGTCACCCAGGGTCAGGTTGATCTTCGCGCCCGCCGAGACGCCGAGCCGCTCGGCCGCCGTCCGGCTGACCGCGACGGAGTCGTCGTCGAGGTCGTCGAGCGAACCGGAGACCACTCCCAGGTCCATGGTCCTGCCGAGCCCATCGGCGGTCACGGCTTGAGCGCCGTACTTGTCCAGGCCCACCCGTACGGAGGTACGCAGCACTTCGGTGACCGCCTCGACGCCCGGAAGCCGCCGGACGACCGCCGCCGTGCCGGAGGGTACGTGCGGGCCGAGGACGTGCTCCGCTCTGGTGCCCGCCGTCGCCTGCTCCTGGGCCGCGTACCCCATGGTCGTCTGTACGAACAGGATCGTGCAGGTCATCGCCACCATCAGGCTGAGCGGCGTGACGACCGAGCTCAGCCGCTTGGACGTGGCCCGCAGGCCGGCGGCGGCCAGGTACCCGCTCGTCCGGGCCGCGCGCAGCGGCACCCCGAGCAGGGCGGTCGCCACCTGCGCGAGCACCGGGCCGAGCAGGGCCACGGTGACCGTCCACACCAGCGCGGTGAGCAGGGTGACCGGGCCGGAGGCCGCCTCGCTCGACAGGGCCGACAGCACCAGCGTCAGCGCGACGCCGCCTGCCCCGCACAACAAACCGGCGATCATTCTGCCCAAGGGGATGCGCGCCGTCGGCAACTCCGCCTCGCCGAGTGCCTCCACCGGGCGGATCCGTACGGCACGCCGAGCCGAGAGGTAAGCCGCCGCCCAGGCCGCCACCACGGCCGCGCCCAGCGCGGCGAGCAGCGGAAACGGACTGACCATTAGCCGCAGGTTGTCCGGCATCGCGCCCAGCGCGACGAACCTGGACCGCAACCAGAATCCCAGCCCGACCCCGGCCGCCGAGCCGAGTGTCCCGGCCACCACGCCGACCAGCAGCGCCTCGCCACCGAGCATCCCGCGCACCTGGCGGGGAGTGGCGGCGACGGCCCTGAGCAGGGCGATCTCCCGCTGGCGTTGCTGGATGGACAGCGCGAACGTGCCGACCACGACGAGGATCGCCACCAGCAGCGAGGTCCCGCCGAGCGCGCCGCCCAGGCTGATCAGCTTCACCCGCGACTGCTCGGCGTCCAGGAACTCCACGGCACCGCGCTCGTCCCCGGTGTAGGCGAGCGCGCCCTTGACCACCCCGGACACATTCACCTGGGGAAAGACGCCGATCGCGGCCACCTGCCCCGGCCGTCCCGCCAGGCGCCGCGCGTCGACGGGTGCGAAGAACAGCGTGTCCTGGCTCGGCAGGTCCTGGGCGGTGACACCGGTGACCAGGTACGTCCTGTCCCCGGCCGCCGTCCGCACGGGCACGCGCGCGCCCACGGAGAGCCCTGACGCGGCCTCCACGACCACCTCTTCCGCCGCCCTGGGCTCACGTCCCGTGCGCAATGTGTACGGAGTGAGCGCCGCCGACTCCCAGCCGTGCCCCTGGAACCGGCGGCCCGCGACGTAGGCGGGGAAGGTCACCTCGGCGACCACCCGCGACACTCCGGGGATCCGGCGCAACCGGTCGGCCAGGGACGCGGGCACCCAGGCCCGCTCGGACAGCTGCTTGGCCTTGGTCTTGGTCTTCGTCTCGGAGGCGCGGACCGTCTGGCGGGCGAACCGGTCCCCGCTGACGATCACCGGGGCGCCCGCGTAGCGTTCGGGCGCCACGCTGCCGCGCAGTCCCGTCTCCAGCAGCATGCCGCAGGCGCAGACCAGCGCGGCGGCGCAGAACAGGGCGACGAACGCCCCGGCGAAGGCGGCCTTGCGGTGCCGGAGCGTCTTCAGGGCCACAAAGATCATGGAGCTCAACGCACCCACGCTCCCAGCCTGGTCATCCGCTCGGCGACCTGCTCCGAGGTGGGCGCCGCGACGGAGTCCACGATCCTGCCGTCGGCCAGGAACAGCACCGCGTCGGCGTACGAGGCGGCCACCGGGTCGTGGGTGACCATCACCACCGTCTGTCCCGTCCCGTCCACGATCTCCCGCAGCAGCGTCAGCACGTCACGGGCGGTCATCGTGTCCAGCGCGCCGGTCGGCTCGTCACCGAACACGACCTGCGGCCGGGTGACCAGCGCCCTGGCGATGGCCACCCGCTGCTGCTGGCCACCGGACAGCTGCGCGGGCCGGTGGCCCGTCCGTCCCGTCAGGCCCACCTTGGACACGACCTCGTCGAGCCATGCCCGGTCCACCCGTACGCCCGCCAGGCGCAGCGGCAGGGTGATGTTCTCGATCACGGTGAGCGCCGAGACCAGGTTGAACGCCTGGAACACGAAGCCGATCCGCTGCCTGCGCAGCTCGGTCAGCGCGGTCTCGTCCATCCCGGCCAGTTCGGTGCCGCCGAGCCGTACCGACCCCGAGGACGGCACGTCCAACCCCGCCGCGCAGTACAGGAACGTGCTCTTGCCCGAGCCCGAAGGGCCCATGACCGCGGTGAAACTCCCCCGGGGAATGCCTATCGACACCTCGCGCAGGGCCGCGACCGCGCCCTGCCCCTTGCCGTACACCTTGCTCACCGCGTCCAAGCGCAGCACGTCTGTCATGACTCTCAGCCTGCTGACCAGGTACGGCGTGGACCAGAGACGCGATCACGCCTGCACCATGACCTCATCATGATCCGGACACTGGTAGACATATCCCTGTGATTCGCGTGCTTCTGGCCGAGGACCAGCACGTCATCAGGGGCGCCCTGGTGGCCCTGCTCGGCCTCGAACCGGACCTGGAGATCGTGGCGGCGGTCGAGTCGGGCGACGCCGCCGTTCCGTCTGCCCTGGTCCACCGGCCGGACGTCGCGGTGCTCGACATCGACATGCCCGGCACGCTCGACGGCCTGGCCGCCGCGGCCGAGATACGCGCGAAGCTGCCGTCGTGCCGCACGCTCATGCTGACCGGGCACGGCAAGCCGGGGCACCTGCGCCGGGCGCTCGGGGCGCAGGTGGACGGGTTCCTGCTGAAGACCGCGCCGCCGGAGGACCTGGTGGCGGCGATCCGCGACGTCGCGGCGGGCAAGCGGGTCCTCGACCCCTCACTGGCGGTCACCGCCTGGGACCTGGCCGACAACCCGCTGACTCCGCGAGAGGCCGACGTGCTGCGGCTGGCGGCGGGCGGCGCCGACGCGGCCGAGATAGCGGCCAAGCTCTTTCTCGGCGCGGGCACGGTACGCAACTACCTGACCGCCATCGTCGCCAAGCTCAACGCCCGCAACCGTACGGACGCCGTCCGCATCGCCACCGAGGCGGGCTGGATCTAACCGACCATGTGCATGGAGCTCGGCGCCTGGGCCGTCAGCTCGAACCAGTCGTCGTCGCGCTCCGTGCCGAGCCGCCCGTCCAGGGCCGCCAGGCGGGTGGTCAGGTTACCGATCCCGGCCGAACCGGGCCGCCCCTCCGACGAGCGCACGCCGTCGTTGCGTACGCGGAGCCGTACCACCCCGTCCTCCACCACCGTCGTGATCGCACAATGCCGGGCGGAGCTGTGCCTGAGCACGTTGGTCACCGCTTCCCGGAGCACGGTGCCCAGGACGTTCTCCACCTCGGCGGACAGCTCCGCGTGCGCGAGGCCGAGCTCCACCTGGATGCCCGCGGCGGCCAGCACGGACCGTGCCGACTCGGCCTCGGCGGCCAGCGACAGCGTCGGCCGCGCACCGGAGATGACCCGCAGATCCCCCTCCGCCTTCTCGGTCATCGCCAGTACGTCCGTCAACTCGGCCCGGGCCCGCGCGGGGTCCAGGCGTCTGGCCAGCTCGCACTTGAGCAGGATCGCGGCCAGGCTGTGGCCGAGCAGGTCGTGCAGGTCGCGCGCGGCGCGCAGGCGCTCCTCGACCACGGCGGCGCGGGCCAGCGCCTGCCTGGCCTCCTGCAGCTCCCGTACCAGCTGAGCGAGCTTGAGCAGCCCGTACACGACCAGGCCGGTCACGAGTGTGCTCGCGGTGAAGTTGACCGTCAGCGGGACCGGCAGGCCGAGCAGCACCGCGCTTACCGCGACGCTCGCCATCACGCACCCGACCAGCGGCCAGGCCACGCTCCATGGGAACGCGAGCAGGATCGGACCGGCGAGGAACCCGGCCGCGCCCAGCCAGGCCCGCCCGAACACCGGAATCGGCAGGTAGACCAGCAGCGCCAGCAACGCGAGCGCGAGCATGTGACGCCCGTTGATCGAACGGAGCTGCATGACGACGATCACGGCGAGACAGGCCGCGGCGGGCACCATCAGGCTCGCGGGTACGAACAGCAGTGCCTTGATCGAGAAGCCGACCAGCACCGCGGCCAGCAGCGCGACCGACAGCCGGTAGGCGCCCGGGTCCTCGGCCGCCTCCGCCGGTCCCTCGGGCAGGACGGCGTCCACGGTCAGCCGACCCTCGGCGGACAGGCCCGTGGTCAGGCTGCCGCCCGCCGCGCCCAGCTGCCGGGTCAGGTCGGCCAGGCCCTCGTCCTCGGCCGTGCGGGCGCCGTCGTGGGTGACGCGCAGGCGTACCGTCCCGTCGGCGGTGGTGGTCTCGATGACGCACGTCGTGGCCGTGTTCTGGCGTACGGCCTCGGTCACCACCTCGCGCAGCACCGCCGCGAGCAGCGCGCCCGCGGGGCCGAGCGGCTCGGAGTGCCCGACCCGCGTCTCGGTCTCGATCGCCGCGGCCGTCAGCATCGCGCGGGCGGTCGTCATCTCGGGCGCGAGTGACGTGGCGCGGTAGCCCGCGGCGGCGTTCCTGGCGTCGGCCAGGGAGCGGCGGGCGGTGGCGACGACCTCGCCGAGCGTCTCCGCGACTCGTTCGGGTCGATCCACGGCTTGATCCACAACAGAGGTGCGTTCCGGTCGATCCACGGCTTGATCCACAACAGAGGTGCGTTCCGGTCGATCCACGGCTTGATCCACAACGGAGGTGCGTTCGGGTCGATCCACAACAGACCGGACGCCGTCGGCGATCGCCGCGAGCCCTCTGCCGAGGCCGTCGCTCAGCCCGGTGGCGATGCGCAGCCGCTCCTCGGCCGCCGCCGCCAGCGCCAGCGCGAGCCGGGCGGCGTACATCTCGTCCACCCGATCGGTGAGCCGGGTGAGGCCGTAGATCACCAGGGCGATCAGCACCATGCTGATCGCGGGGTCCGCCGGACCGACGACGGCGGCGCTGACCGCCACCAGCGGGGCCAACGGCCAGGCCGGGGTCAGCAGCAGCGATCCGCCCAGAAAGCCGAGGATCCCGACGGAGGTGCCGAAGCCGAGCGTGGCCGCGTAACCGACCAGCGCCTGTACGACCAGCAGCCACGGCCCCCTGAACCGCCGCAGGGAGCGCAGTACGTAGACGAGCTGCAGCCCGAACGCCACGATCGCGAGTGGTGACCCCGCCAGCACATAGACGGACGCGAACCCGGCGAGCACCACGACCACGATCCCCCGCGCCAGGCGCGGCACCGGAACCTGCGACAACTCACTCCCCCGTGTCAGACCGGGGCAAGCCTACGGGTTGTCCGTTTTATGAGGAGGTCATGGGTCTTCGGTGACACGGTCTCTGGTTCGGAGATCCGCGACTCGGCAGAGTCGTTGACGCAAGCCGAACGATCACTGAAGAGGACCCCTGATGCGAAACCTCGCGATACTGTCCGCCGCCGGAGCGGCCACCGCCATCCTTGCCACCGCCCTCGTGACCCCCGCGCAGGCGGCGGCCGTCTCGTGGAGCGCCTGCCCCGCCGGGCCCGGTGTCGACGCGCGACAGGAATGCGCCACGCTGAAGGTGCCCCTGGACTATCAGGCGCCCGGTGGGCCGACGATCTCGCTGGCGGTGTCGCGGATCAGGACCGCCAAACCCGCGTCGCGTCGTGGCGTACTGCTGATCATCCCCGGCGGGCCGGGCAGCCCGGGCCTGAACCGGCCCAGCGTCCAGGTCAAGCGGCTGCCGCAGGACGTGCTCGACCGCTACGACATCATCGGGTTCGACCCGCGTGGCGTGGGCCAGAGCTCCCCCGTCTCCTGCGGGCTGGCGACCGGTGATCTCTCGCTCACCAAGCTCAAGCCGTACCCCGACGCCGACGGCGGCATCGCGGAGAACGCCGCCTGGTCGCGCAGGATCGCCGAGGCCTGCGCCCGCAACGGCGGGCCGCTCATCCGGCACATCAGCACCCGCAACGAGGCCAGGGACATCGACGCCATCCGCCGGGCGCTGGGCGAGAAGAAGCTCTCCTACTGGGGCGTCTCCTACGGCACCTACGCGGGCGCGGTCTACGCCACCATGTTCCCCGAGCGCACCGACCGGGTCGTCCTGGACAGCAACGACGATCCCGATCCGAGCCGGGTGGCGCGGCAGTGGCTGGCCAACTACTCCGTCGGCGTGGAGGACCGCTTCCCCGACTTCGCCAACTGGGCCGCGGCCCGTGACGCCGACTACGGCCTCGGTACTTCCGCGGCGGCGGTCCGCCGTACGTTCCTGGAGCTCGCGGCCGAGCTGGACCGCAAGCCCTTGCCGTGGCCGGGCGCCAACCCCGAGGAGCTGAACGGCAACCTCCTCCGGGAGACCATGCTCAACGCGCTCTACTCCGACGCGAACTTCCCCATGCTGGCCGGGCTCATGCACGCCGCCCTGACCACCGCCGAACTGCCTCCGCCGAACACGCCACCGGCGGCCGTCCTGCAGAACACCGCCGCCCACGCCGGCGCCACCATGTGCAACGACGTCGAGTGGACGGACTCGGTCGCCACGTTCCAGCGGCAGGTGGCGCGCGACCGGATCGCCCACCCGCTCACCGGGGGCATGCCGGTCAACATGGGGCCGTGCGCGTACTGGCCTGTCAAGCCCGCCGAGCCGCCCGTACGGGTCGGCTCGCGCGGCCCGGCCAACGTGCTGCTCATCCAGAACCTGCGTGACCCGGCCACGCCGTACAGCGGCGCGCTGAAGATGCGGCAGGCGTTCGGGCAGCGGGCCCGCATGGTCAGCGTCGACTCCGGTGGCCACGGCGCCTACCTCGCCAACGGCAACGCCTGCGGCGACCAGACCGTCACCGGCTTCCTGACCACCGGCCAGCTGCCGAACCGCGACAAGGCCTGCTGACCGGCCTCGCCGTGAAGGCTCCTCCGTACGGTCACATAGGCCCTTCTCAGGGGCGGCGGCGCGCCGACATGACCAAGGCCACCAGCAGGAACACGCCGAACACCGCGCCCAGCAAGAGCAGCCCGAACCCGAGCAACAGATTCCAATTCCCGAACTCACCGAGAACCGGGAAGGCGGGATCCACGTAGTACATGACGATCCACAGGATGCCGACGATCCATGCGGCAAGCATCGCCACGGCCCAGCGTCGCACCCAGCGTGTGGACCGCGGCGGCGGCGCGGGCGTTCCTTCACGGGGATAGGGCCCAGACACCGATTTCGCTCCTACCGTCAGCCGGGAATCGCGCCGACGACGCTATCGGAGAAGGGGCGGCCATTAAACCCCTTGGCCATTCGGGGACCGATTCCTATGAGCTGGGGACCGAGAAGCGAGGCGATCTACGGGACCCACCACGCGCACGGCGCGTCATCCGCTCTTGACAGCGCGTGTAGGGTTCCGTAAGTGCTTGATCAGCATTCGCGACAAAGGTGATTCGCATGTCATATCCCTCCCATGACCGCCATGATCGCCATCCGGGGTCGGCCCGGCCGAGAGTCAATCCGGCGCGAGTGTGGGGAGGCGGCGTGGCCGCCGCCGTGGTGGCCGCACTGGTCGTGGTCGTCGGAGCCATGATCAGCAACCGGCTCCTGGGCATCCGCGCGCTGACTCCGTACGGGAACTCCGCTTACGGCAGCACGGCGATCACGGGATACGCGATCTCGGCCGCCACGGCCGCGCTCGTCGCGACGCTGCTGCTCTATGTCCTCATGCTGTCGACGCCGGAGCCGACCAAGTTCTTCGGCTGGATCGCCGGGCTCTTCACCGTGATCATCACGATCCTGCCGTTCATGTACTCCGTCGACCTCATCAGGCAGGTCGCCACGGCCGCCATCAACCTCGTCGTCGGCATCGCCATCTTCTCGCTCCTGGCCTCGATCGGCCGCACGGCCATGGACTTCGAGCACGTATCGGACCCCGACCCGTACCCGTACGAGCAGCCCCGGGGGTATGAGCCGCGCGGATACGACCAAGGGGGATACGACCAGCGAGGATACGAACCTCGGGGACACGAGCCCCGGGGACACGAGCAGCGCAGGTACGAGCGCACCCGCGCGTATGAACAGCGCGAATACGAGCAGCGCCGAAGCCGCGACCCGTACAACTGATCGGCTTTTGCCAGCCCGTACTCTTTTCCGGTGATGTGGCATCACCTCTCGGGGCTGACCGAGCATGCTTAAGGGCAGACGCGAGGACCAGGCGGTCGTCGACGGGCTGCTGGAGAGCGCGCGAGCGGGGCGCAGCGGCGCTCTCGTGATCTACGGTGATCCGGGCATCGGCAAGAGCGCCCTGCTGAGAAGCGCCTCCGAACGGGCCACCGATCTGCGCGTGCTCCGCAGCGTCGGGGTGGAGACCGAGGCCGAGCTCCCGTTCGCGGCGCTGCACCAGTTGCTGCGGCCGGAGCTGGCTCGCGCGGAGGCGCTGCCCGAGCGCCAGGCGCTCGCGCTGAAAGGCGCGCTCGGCCTCGGTGCGGCCGCGGGCGAGGACCGTTTCCTCATCGGACTCGGGACGCTGTCCCTGTTGTCGGAGATCGCCGAGGACGGCCCGCTGCTCTGCCTGGTGGACGACGCGCACTGGCTGGACCGGGCCTCCGCGGACGCGCTGGTCTTCGCGGCCAGGCGGCTCGACGCCGAGGGAGTCGTCCTGCTCTTCGCCGCACGTGACGGGTTCAACGCGCAGGGCCTGCCGGAGCGCCGGCTCGGCCCGCTCGACGCGGAGTCGGCCGCCGAGCTGCTGACCGAACGCGACCCGCACCTGGCGGAGAGCCTCAGAAACCGGGTACTGGCCGAGAGCTGCGGCAACCCGCTCGCGTTGATCGAGCTGCCGCGCACCACCGACCCGTTCACTCCGATGCCGCTGCCGCGCCGGATCCAGGAGGCGTACGCGACCCGCATCGCGCGACTGCCGGACGGAGCCCAGCTGATGATCCTGCTCGCCGCCGTCGAGGACACCGGCGACCTGGGCACCGTACTCCGGGCGGCCGAACGGCTCGGGATCGGCGCCGAGTCTCTCGGTACGGCCGAGCGGGCCGGCTTCCTCACGGCCGGCGGCGGCCGCACCTTCGCCGACGCTGGCGGCGTCACTTTCGCGCACCCGCTCATGCGGGCCGCCGCCGTCCATTCGACCGCCTTCGACCGGCGGCTGGTCGCGCACCGGGCGCTGGCCGACGTACTGGACGACCAGGACGACAGGCGGGCCTGGCACCTGGCCGCGGTCGCCCTGGGGCCCGACGAGCAGGTGGCCATCGCGCTGGAACGCGCCGCGGAACGGGCCAGGACACGGCACGGCCACGCGGCGGCGGCGGCCGCGCTCGAACGCGCCGCCGAACTCACCACCGACCCGGGATCGCTGGCCAGACGGCTGACGGAGGCGGCTGTGGCCGCCGCGGACGCGGGGTTGCCCGACCGGGCCCAGGCACTGGCGGAAAGGGCCGCCCGCCTCGTCGACGACCCGCGCTCCATCGCCAGGCTCGCCGGGCTCCGCGCCAGGGTCGCCTTCGAACGCGGCTCCGTCCACACCGCCCACGACATTCTGCTCGCCGGCGCGAGCCGGGTCGCGGAGCTGGACCCGGTCGCCGCCGGTCTCATGCTCATCGACGCGGGACGCAACGCCTGGCAGCTCAGTGACCCGCGGCGGGTCGAGGAGGCCGCCGTACGGCTCCGCCGCCTGCCGCTGCGCGAGGAGGACGGTCTGGACTCCGCCGTGGACGCGGTCGAGGCGGCCGCCGAGTCGCTCGGCCACGGTCCGGCCAGAGCGCTGCCCGGCATGCGCCCGCTGGTGCTCGACGCGCGCGGTATCGAGCGCGGCTCCTACGGTCTGCGGGTCAACGGCGCGTTCGTGGCCGGGCTGGTGGGTGAGTTCGAGGCGCAGCGGGAGATCTCGGCGGCGCTGGTCGAGGAGTGCGGTGCGCTCGGCATGACCGGCTGGCTGCCGCTCGCGCACGTGACGCTGGCCGCGTCCGCGGTCTATCTCGGCCGGTTCACCGACGCCAAGGCCGATGCCGCGGAGGGGCTGCGGATCGCCAGGGACTTCGGCCAGCCACACCGGACCGGCTACCTGGAGGGCATGCTGGCCTGGATCGCCGCCGTCGAGGGCGACGACGCCAGGTGCGCGGAGCTGGCCGCGCGCTGTGCCGAGCATTTCGCCGTGACCGGCATCGCCAACGGCGTGGCCTGGTCGGAGTGGGCCCAGGCGATGCTCGATCTGAGCCGTGGCCGCCACACGCAGGCGCTGGACCGGCTGGAGTCCGCCCTCGCCGGGCCGGTACGCCACCAGATCCAGGCCGTCTACTTCGCTGCCGACCAGGTCGAGGCGGCCGTACGCGCGGGACTGCCGGACCGGGCGAAGGAGCCGCTCGAACGGCTGGCGGAATGGGCCGGCGCGGCCCGGCTCGACTGGGCCGACGCGGTGCTGGCCCGCTGCCACGCGCTCGTCGAGCCGGGCGACGAGCTTTTCTCCGCCGCGCTGAAGCCACACGGCCGGCCCTTGGAACACGCCAGGACCGAACTGGTGTACGGCGAATGGCTCCGCCGCGAGCGGCGCAAGCGCGACGCGCGTACCAAACTGCGTGCCGCGCTGGAGACGTTCCAGCGGCTCGGCGCCGCCCCGTGGGCCGAGCGGGCCGCGGCCGAACTCCGCGCCGCCGGGGAGGTCATCGCCGCTCCCGCCGCCTTCGACAAGCTGGCCGACCTGTCGCCGCAGGAGCTGCAGATCGTCCGGCTGGCCATGACGGGCCTGACGAACCGGGAGATCGGCGCCCGGCTCTTCGTCAGCCCCAAGACCGTCAGCTACCACCTTTACCGGGCCTTCCCCAAGCTCGGCGTCTCCTCCCGGGTGGAGCTGGCCAGGCTGGACCTAGGAGCGGCGTAGCGCGGGCGCCACGGCGGCGGCGACCGCGAGCGCCACGCATCCGGCGATCACCGCGCCGACCGCCGGCCAGGGCACACTGATCGCGATCGGCCCGGCGATCTGGACCAGCGAGCTCCAGAGCCCGCCCAGGCTGATCGCCGCGACGGCGGCGGCCAGCAGCACGCCGATGGCCACGACCAGGAGCGCCTCGCCGGCGACGTACCTCACCACCTGACCACGAGTCGCGCCGAGCAGTCGCAGCGACGCCCGCTCCGAAGTCCGATCGGAAGCCGCCATCAGCAGGATGTTGACCAGCGAGATCGCGGTGTAGGCGAGGATGATGCCGAGCACCACCAGGAGCCCGAGGCGGCTGGCGGAGCCGCGCCGGTCGCCCGTCTCGCTCACCCAGGCGTCCTTGGTGAGCGCCCGCGCGTTGTGCCCCTGCGTGGACCGCCGCAGAGCGGACTCCACATCCCGCGCCGAGGCTCCTGGCCGCAGCTTCACATAGGCCGTGGTCACCGGCGCGGAGAAGGCGTGTGCCGTGGTGACGTAGGAGTCGGACGGCGCGTTCGGGGCGAGCAGCGCGACCACCTTGAGCGAGATCTCGCTGCCGTCGGCCCGCCACAGCTTCGCGCTCTCGCCGAGTTCGAGTTCCCACGTCTCCGAGACCGCGATGGTCCGGTCGTTCAGCTGAGCCAGGGAGCCCTTGGTCACCGGGATGTCGAGCATGCTCCCGAACCGGGCCGGGTCCACGGCCTCGGTAGGCCGCTGGATCAGCGCGGTCTTGCCCTCAAGGGTGTACATACTGGTCGGGGCCGTGGTCGCGATCTCCACCTCGCGGATGGCCCGCAGCCGCTCGACGAGTTGCCGATCCAGTCCTACGGATCCTTCGGGGAGCACCAGGTAGTCGGCCCGTACGGGTGCCGCCTGCATCGCGGTCTTGGCCGCGTCGGTCATCGCGGCCGCGCCGAGCAGCGCGGCGGCCAGTCCCACCGCCACCAGGACCGGTGCCGCCGTCGCCGCGGTCTGCCTGACGGAGGTGGCCGCGGCGGCGGGCACCAAGGTGGCGCCCGCGCCACGAAGGCGGCTCAGCGGTACGGCGAGCAGCCTGGCGACCGGTCGCACGACGACCGGGGCGAGCAGGCCGACGCCCGCCACGAGCAGCATAAGGATCGGCATGAACGACTTGTTGTTGGTGGCGCCCTGCGGATCGCTCACGGCGTTCACCGCCATGCTGATCAGCGCGGCGGTGAACAGCCCCACGCCGACGAGCAGGCGCCCCCAGGTCATCACCCGAGGCTCGATCGCGGCCTCGCGCATGGCCTCCGCCGGGTGCACCCGACCGGCCCGCCTGGCCGCGACGCTCACGCCTGCCAGCGCGACCACCACGCTCACGGCGAAGGCCGTGACCGCCGGCCAGGTCTGCCTGCTCGGCACCAGCCAGGCAGGCGCCATCCCGAGGCCGACCAGCCAATCCAGAATCGGCCCCGCGGCGTACGGCCCGGCCAGCGCCCCCAGCGCGGAGGCGGCCACGGCGACGAATCCGGCCTCTGCGTACACCATGCGCCGCACCTGGCGGCGGGTCGCGCCGACGGTCCGCAACAGCGCGAACTCGCGCCGCCGCTGCGCCACCGCGAACGCGAACGTCGACGACACCACGAAGACGGCGATGAACACGGCGAATCCGGCGGCGATGCCGACGATCGTATTGGCGTTGTTACGGGCCCGCTCGTCGCCCTCGCGGTTGGGATCCATCAGCGCCCGCTGCTGTCCGGTGAGCACGGGTACGCCGCTCGGCCTCGTCCACAGGGCGAGCGCGTCGATGCGCGGAGACAGGCTGGCGGCCTGATCGTCGGTGAAGAACACGGTGGGCGGGCCGTCCGTCACACCCACCACGGTGTACGGCTTCGTCCCCGACCGCGTGATCACACTCACCTTGTCGCCCACCCGGGCTCCCGCGCTCACCACGATTTCCCGCGCGGTCTGCGGCGCCCGGCCTTCGACCAGCCGCTGCGGCGCCGTACGGGACGCCGACCAGGGCCGGCCCACCGCGTCCTGTCCCCCCTCGCCCTGCCCCTGGCCGCTCGCGACCTGCGCGGGGAAGATCCGGTCGACGACCGCGTCAGGAAAGCGGGCGGCCAGCTCGGCGGTCAGGCCGTGTCTCTCCGCCAGCGGCCGGCTCTGCTCTCCCTGCCACGTGTCCACCCGCAACCGCTCGTCGGGCACGACCACGTACGGCGCGGCGGCGTAACGCTGCGGGGCGCGGTCGGGAGAGTCCACAGTGGTGGCCAGCACCTGACCCATCGCGGCGATCAGGGCGGTGCCGAGCGCGAGTGCGAGGAATGTGCCGACGAAGGAGACCAGGCGAGTACGCAGGGTGTGCCACGCGATGTTCAGCACGACTCCTCCAGCATCAGCATGCGGGCCGAGACGGCCTCAGCCGTGGGGTCGAGCAGCTGGCCGCAGATCCGGCCGTCCGCGAGGAACAGGACCCGGTCCGCGTACGCCGCCGCGGCCGGGTCGTGGGTGACCATCACGACCGTCTGCGCATGCCGGTCCACCAGCGAGCGCAGCAGCCTCAGCACGTCCCGGCTGGTGTTGGTGTCCAGCGCGCCGGTCGGCTCGTCGCCGAAGAGCACGGCGGGCCTGGCGACCAGCGCCCTGGCGATGGCCACGCGCTGCTGCTGGCCGCCGGACAGCTCGGCGGGCCGGTGCCCGGCCCGCTCCGCCAGACCGACCGCGTCCAGGCTCTGCCGTACCAGCTCACGGTCCACCCTGCGGCCCGCCAGCTTCAACGGCAGCGCCACGTTCTGCTCCGCGGTCAGGGAGGGCAGCAGATTGAACGACTGGAACACGAATCCGATGCGGTCGCGGCGCAGCAAGGTCAGCTTCCGCTCCGTCAGCCGGGTCAGGTCCCTGCCGTCCACCATGATCCGCCCCGACGTGGGCTTGTCCAGGCCGGCCGCACACTGCAACAACGTGGACTTGCCCGATCCGGACGGCCCCATCACGGCGGTGAAGGTGCCCCGGCCGAACCCGACGCTCACGTTGTCGAGCGCGGTGACACCGTGCGCGTAGTGCTTCGTGACCGCCGTCAACTCAACCGCGGAGTCCAAGGCTTCCATGAGTTTCACGATCAGAACGCTAGGGACGCCGGCCCGCCCGCGGTATCGGACAAGTGACTAGGACCAGACCTCCGCCGCGTTGTTCCCTTCGCCAGGAGCAGGTGCTTGGCGGCCGATTGGGTGCGACCCATGCGTTCATTTTGATCACACATGAGTTCATCTGGAGCCAACGGAGGGCACCAAGTCGGAACGAACAAACCGACCAAAGGGGACATTCAATGCCCAAAGCGATCATCCCCATCGTGTTCGCCCTTGCGATTACCGTGATGCCTCCCGCGGCGGCCGGCGCACGCACGCACCTGGACGTGAACGAACAGGACCGGACCTTCCTCCGGCAGGCGCACCAAGGCAACCTGGCCGAGATCCAGGCCGGACAGGCCGCCCAGGACATGGGCGCCGGCAAGGCGGTCCGGGAGCTGGGCGCCAAACTGGTCAGCGATCACACCAAGATGGACGGCGACGTGAGCCGGGTCGCCAAGCAGGTAGGGGTGGACCTGCCCGACAAGCCGAGCGAGGTCCAGCGCCGCCAGCTCGGGGAGCTGGCCGCCAAGAGCGGCGAAGCATTCGACCGAGCATGGCTGGCCGCGCAGATCGCCGGACACCGCCAGAGTCTCGCCAACGGCGCCAAGGAACTGCGGAAGGGATCCTCGCCGGAGGTGAAGCAGCTCGCCACCGATGCCAAGCCCATCGTCCAGACACACCTGGACCTGCTGATGGAAGCCAAGGGCGGCACCTGAGGCGATCAGCTGTAGGTCCGAGCGCGTCAAAGGTCCAGGATGACGTCCTCACGTGGCCGGGAGCAGCAGATGAGCGCGTCGCCTTCGGCGGGTGCGTCGAGTGGCTCGGGCGAGTAGTCGACGCTTCCGGCCAGCAGGCCGCTCTCACAGTTGTGGCAGACGCCGGTGCGGCATGACCAGCGGGTGGGCACGTCACAGGCTTCGGCGAGCTCCAGCAGGCTCGCGTACGCGGCGCTCCAGCTCACCGTCAGCCCGCTGCGCGCGAAGGAGACCGCGGGCCCGTCGCCTGGCGGACCCGCGGGCGGGTGCACGGGAGTCACCGAGCCGCCGGTGACACCGGGGGTCAGGGACGGGCCGGCGCCGAAGATCTCCGTACGGACATGGGAGGGAGCGAGCGCGGAGGCGGCGAGCGCGACCGGGAGGTCCCGCATGAGCGCGGGAGGGCCGCACACGTACGTGTCGGCGCCGCGTGGCAGGCCGAGATCGCAGAGCAGGTCGAGGGAGAGCCGGCCCCTGGAGTGGTAGTCGACGCCCTGCCGGTCGCCGGGGGCCGGGCGGCTGTAGCAGACGTGCCGGTGCGCATTCGCCAGCCGGCCGAGCAGGTCGCGGCTCTCGTCGGCGAAAGGGTGCTCGGTGCCGTCTCGAGCGCCGTACAGCCACCACACCTCACGAGAGGATCGCTCGGCGGCGAGCGTGTGCAGCATGGCCATCACGGGGGTGGCGCCGATGCCCGCCGAGATGAGGACAACGGGACCGTCACCGGCCACGAGGGTGAAGGCGCCTCGCGGGGCCGCGCACTCGAGAACATCTCCGGTACGCAGATGGGCACGCAGGTATCCGCTGGCCGCCCCGTGCGGCTCCTGCTTGATGCTGAGGCGATACTCCGCGCCGCCCGGCGGGCCGGACAGCGAGTAACTGCGGATGAGCGACGGCCCGCCGCCCTCGGACGGCACCCGAACGGCGAGGAACTGGCCCGGCAACGCGGCAGGAAGCGGGCCGCCGCCGGGCGCGCCAGAACGCGGGTCGCCGTCGGAGGCGGCAGGGAGCGGCGCTCCGTCGGAGGCGGCAGGACGCAGGTCACCGCCGAGCGCGGCAGAACGCGAGTCACCGCCGAGTGCGGCCAGCGTCACGGAGAACACGCTGGCGCTCTCCGCCTCGATCCGCCTCACCCGGAGCGGCCGGAACCCCGGCCAGGCCGGCGGCGGAGAGACGGCGGGGGCCAGCCCCGCGTTGCCGCCCGCCGCGCCGGAAGCGCCGTCGGCCTGGTCGAGCAGCGCCTGCAACGACGTTCTCCAGCCGGGGCTGAGAGCGGGAATGCGCAGCGCCCGCGCGAGCTGCCGACGGGAGTGGCCCGGCAGGTACAGCAGCGCGTCGATGTCGGCGACCGTCACCCCCTCGGGACCGGAGGCGACCTTGACGAACTCCTGCCCCGCCTCCACCCGGCCCTCGACGAGGACTTTCAGGTAGAACCCCGGCCGCCGGTGGGACACCAGCAACGCGGCCATCTGGGGCTCGCCCATCCGCAACCCCACCCGGTAGCAGGTGACACGCGGCTGGGTGACCTCGAACAGGGCCTCGCCCACCTGGAACCGGTCTCCGATACAAACCTCGTCGTCCGGCAGCCCGTCGACGGTGAAGTTCTCCCCGAACTGCCCGTAGGCGAAGTCGTCGCGGCCGAGGTGCTCCTGCCAGTGGCGGTAGGAGTCGAGCTGGTAGACCAGGACGGCACGGTACTCACCGCCATGCCCGGCCAGATCCCCCTGGCCGTCCCCGTCGACGTTGAGCCGCCGCACCATCCGCGGGCCGGCGACGGCGTACTTCCACACGCCGGTATGCACCGTCTTGCCCTGCCAAGCGACGTCCTGCGGAAGACCCACGTTGACCGATACCAGCCGCGCCATGCGTCCCTCCTCGCGTCAGGGTCCGTGCAGGGGGCGTGGACTACCGAACATACAGAACGAATAGCAACAAAACGGTCAGGTACTGTTCGCCGGAACGGAGGGCGGTGCATTGCCTACCATTAAATTATTAGTTAACTTTCCTTTATGAAGTCGCGCCCCCTAGCCGCGCTCACATTGGCCGCGGCCACCCTCATCACCGCATTCAGTTTCGCCTCGCCCGCACAGGCCGAAATACCCGGCTATGTCAAGCAGGGCACCTACGGCTGGCCCGACCAATGCGCCGGGATCGGCTACAACGGTCAGACCAACCACACCTGGCGCCAGTACTACTGCGAAACCGTCATCCCGACCAACTGGAACGCCCCGGGCCTTTACTACCTGTGGGTGCAGTACTAAAACAGCAGCTCTAGGCCGGATCGGCACCGTCAGCGAAGTGCGCCAGAACCATCTCGACCAGTGCGGCCACGTCGGCGTCGACCATCGGCTCGCCGGTCATGCCCATCCGGTGGAGCAAGGTCCCGACGACGACGTCAATGAAGAACAGGACCCGATTCTCCGGCTCGCCCAGCGCTTTCTGGAGCGCGAGCCGGTACGGGTCCTGCAACCGCGCGGACAGCCCGCCGCTCCCGAACGTGTCCCCAGCCGCCAGGTAGGCCCGGAACTCCTATAGCTCCGGCCAGCCGCCACCCGGTTGATCAGTGGGTACGGCGACGGGGCGCCAGAACGTCAGTGACCTTGGCGATGGCCTCGGCTCCGGGTTTGATGTAGCGCATGGCGGTGCGAGGGTTCTTGTGCCGGGTCTTACCCATGATGAGCTGTAGCGGGACTTCGGCCTCGCCGAGGTGGGTGGCGGCGGAGTGGCGTAGCTGGTGCAGGTCGAGACCGGCGTACTTCTCCAGCAGGACGCGGGCGCGGTCGTAGCCGAGCCGGGCGCGGCCGGTGTGCGGGCAGATGTCGTCGGCCGCCGGGCGGCGGGCCGGGACGGGGCGCCGTTCGGACAAGAACACCGGCCCGTGCGTGCGCGTGCTGCCGTCGGGCAGCCGGAGCAGACGGGGCAGCAGGTGGGCGGTGCCGCTGTCCCAATACACCCACTCCATGGCGCCGCCCTTGGACCGGACGGGGGCGCGCCGATGCTCCAGGTCGAGGTCCTCGACGTTGAGCGCGAGGATCTCGGCCGCTCTGGCCGCCGTTTCATAGAGCATCCGCCACAGCGCCCGCTCGCGAAGGGGGATGTCGCGGCGTGACAGCAGCCGGTGGATGGTGGTCTTGGCCACGGCGCGGGTCTCGTCGGCGCTCTCCTTGCGGCGTTCGGCGTCGGCCGGGACCGACGGCGCGGCCCAGTGCTTCTTGAGGCACCAGGACAGCCAGGAGGCGATGGCGGCGCGGTTGCGGTTCCAGGTCGCCGGCGCGCTCGCCCCCCACAACTCGGCGAGCGCCTGGCCGATCTCGGCGTCGGCAACTTCGGCGAGCGGCCGGTCCCGGCCGACCAGCGCGATGACCCGGTCGATGGCCGAGGCGTAAGCGCGATGCGTGTTGAGGTTGGCCGTGCGCTGGGTGGCCAGGAAGGCGTCGGCGGCCGCGGCGAGGCTGACGTCTCCGCCGCGCAGCGCGGCGACCTTCGGCGCGGCGCTCATGCCGAGCGCCGCGCGACGTCCGGTGCGATGTACCGGATAACGTGCCGGAGTCGCGCACCGTCCCGGCGAGACGTTCTCCTGGTCGGCGCCCCGCGATGATCGCTCATGTACGTGATAATAGACAATTATCACGTACATGCGCAGATAGGAGCGGGCCTCAGGGCGTCCCTGACTTGGACCTGTGGCCGAAGGCCCCTGATCAGATGGTGGCTACCCGGGCCTCCGCGGCGGTCTTGATCGAGTCGAGCCAGCGGGTCAGCTCGGCGTGCAGCTTCGCGCTGTTGTAGAAGAGCCCGAGCAGGGTTCCGGCCATCGACTCCTCAGTTCGCAGGAGCGTGGTGCCGTCCTCACGGGTGGTGATGACGGTGTCTACGGGGACCGGCGGTGATCAGGCGATGATCGCATTCACAAGGCCGCCGTCGATGACCAAGTCCTGGCCGTTGATGTAAGACGCCTCACGGGAGGCGAGAAACGCCACTGCTGTGGCAATCTCCTCCGGTTGGCCGAATCTCCCCGCCGCGATACGACCGGTGATGGCCGCGGTCTCTGTCTCGCTCAACGCCGCAGCGGGATACATCGGAGTGTCGATGTATCCGGGACTGATCGAGTTGACGCGGATGCCCCGGGGCGCGAGATCCGCCGCAAGAGTGCGGGCCAGGTTGTGCACGGCCGCCTTGGTAGCCGAGTACAGCGTGAGGATGCCGTTGCCGCGGTGCAAGGTCCAGGAGGCGTTGATGACAATGGAGCCGTTCTCGGCGATCAGCGGCAATGCCTTCTGGATCGTGAAGAACACGCCTTTGAAGTTCACGTCGACGGTGTGATCGAAGTCGGTCTCGGTGATGTCGGCGAAGGGTGCGAAGGCGCCCACTCCGGCGTTGGCGAAGACGACGTCCAGCCTGCCGAATCGCGTCCTGATCGTGTTCATCAGGGCGTCCAGGGCCTTGAGGTCGGTTGTGTCCGCCACCACGCCGAGAGCGCGCGGGCCGAGCATGGCGGTGGCCTGGTCCACGCGTTGCCGGGTGCGGCCGGTGACGATTACGTGGGCGCCCTCGGCGATGAGGCGGTGTGCGGCGGCCAGTCCCATGCCGCTCGTGCCGCCGGTGATCAAGGCGGTCTTGTCGGTGAAGCGTGTCATGCGAGTGCTCCAGAGATCCAGTCGGCGGCCGTGGCCAGCCAGTCGGGGCGGGCGTTGCCGAGCAGGTGGTCGCCATGTGGCAGGGACACGTAGCGCCCGTGCGGTGCCAGGCGGGCCAGTGGCTCGCCGTTGGCCACGCCGGGGATGACGTCCTGGCCGCCGTCGATGACCAGCAGCGGGCAGGTGATCTGCGGGGCGAGGGCGGACAGGTCCACCTGGCCGGCGAAGCGGCGGGCCGCTTCTTCGCCACCGGCCCGCTGAATGAGGAGATCCCGTACGGGAGGTGGCAGGACGTCCCAGTGCAGCCGGAAGGGGCCACTGACGGTGACGGCGGCCGCGACGCGGCTCTCCCGGGCGGCGCTTTCTGCGACGTAGTAGCCGCCGAGGCTGAGCCCGACGAGTCCCACGTTCCGCGGGCCGAGTGTGTCGATGACCTGGCCGATCACGTGGTGATAGTCGGCGCGGACGGTGCTGGTGGCGGCGAGCGCGCCCTGTCCCGGCCCGTCCATGGCGAACACGGCCATGCCCCGGCGCAGCAGGGCGGTGACGACGTCGTGGAACTCCTCCTTGCCGGAGTCCAGCCCAGGAACCACCACCACCGTCGCGGCGGCATCGGCTGGACCGCGCAACCAGCCGGTGAAGCCCGGCCCTTCGATCCGGCGCGCCTGCGGCTCCAGCAACTCCAGCGCCCGTCCCATGGCGGTGTCCGCCTCGGCCGCCGCGAGCGCGCTCTGGCGGTTCGGTCCCAGGGTGGCGAAGTGGAACCAGCGCGCCGCCGCCTGGAGGTGCTCGCCCGTTGAGATCGCCGTGGCCGCCTGCCCGGCGCGCGCCAAGTGCTCGCGTGCGGCGCGCATGAAGACCTCGCCCCACTGGTCCAGGTCCGTCAGGTCGCCGGTGACGCGCAGGTACTCGTGCGGGTCCAGCCCGGCTCCGGTGGCGCGTGACAGGTTGGCGGCGGCGAAGTCCGCAGCGCTCATCGCGATGCTCCGATCGTCAGTACGGCCTTGCCGCGGATCCGGCGTTCCCGCAGGTCGACCAGGACGTCGGCGGTCCGGCTCCAGTCGGCGGTGCGGCCGATCTCGGGGTGCAGCCGCCCGCCGGCCGCCAGACGTACCAGGGCGGCCAGGTCAGGACCATACGGTGTGCCCGCGTAGTGGAAGTGCCGGATCACGGCGTTCTGCGGCCCGGCCAGCAGGTCGAAGAAGTTCACCGTCGCAGGGGTACGGCTGGCCTGCCCAAACCACACCAGCAGGCCATCCGGCACCAGCCGGGCCAGCGCGGCCGGGAGCGCGTTGCCGCCGGTGGACTCCAGCACCACGTCGAACGGCCCGTCCGTCTCGTCCACGTCGCGCACGATCGCAGCGGCGCCCAGCTCGCGCAGGCGCGCGCCGCGCTCTGCCGTGGCGGTCACCGCGGTCACCTCCGCCCCGGCCGCGGCGGCCAGCTCGGTCAGATAATGCCCCACCCCGCCGGAGGCCCCGGTCAGCAGCAGTCGCCTGCCCGTCACGGCGCCGGCCGTGCGAAGCAGCCGCAGCGCGGTGATCCCGGCCAGTGGCAGAGCGGCCGCCTGCACGGTGGTAAGCCCATCGGGCAGGACAGCGATCGAATGGGTGGGCACGGCCGCGTACTCGGCCCAGCCGCCCATGAGCGGATGGCCCACCACCCGGCTGCCGGCCGATGGGCCCGAGCCGTCGGCGGCGGCCTGCACGACCAGTCCAGCGACGTCCTTGCCCGGCTGCAGACCGGGCTCCGGCGTTTCCAGCAGGAACGTCTCTCCGCGATTCGGGGAGAACGCCTCAACCTTGATCAGCACCTCGTCCGGGGCGGGCACGGGCTGAGCGGCCTGGGCAAACTCCACAGGCCGCGAGGCATCTCCCGTAGGGATCAATCTACGCATGTGGCCATGAAACCGGCGAGCGGATCGCCTGAGCCAACAACGGACGCGAGGAGCCGACAACCATGGGTTGTCGCCTATGGTGACAGCCGTGGACTTGGACCTGGCGCAGGTGCGCGCGTTCGTACAGGCGGCAGAAGAGCTGCACTTCGGCCACGCGGCCGAGGAGCTGTCGATCTCCCAGCAGGCCCTCTCGAAGCGGATCGCCCGCCTGGAGTCCACGCTCGGCAGGCGCCTGCTCGACCGCGGTGGCCAGGGGGTGCGCCTCACCCAGGCCGGCCAGCATTTCCTGGAGCCCGCCCGGCAGGCGCTGGCCGCCGCCGACCTGGCCGTGGCGGCGCTGCTGGACACACACCGCCCGCTGCGGATCGACGTGTGGGGCCACTTGTACGCCCCCATGCGCACCCTGGCCCAGGTGGCGACCGGTGAGCCGCGGCTGGAACTCGGCCACGGCCGCGACCTGCCGACGGTGATCACCGCGCTGCTGCATGGCGACATCGATGCCGCCTTCGGCCGCGTCCACGCGCCGCTGCCCGCAGGGCTGACCCATCGCCTGGTACGGCTGGAACCCATGGACGCCATCCTCCACGCCGATCATCCGCTGGCGAACGCGCCCGCGATCCGTCCGGCGCAGTTGCGCGACGGCGTGCTGTGGACTCCCGGCGCGCTCCACCGGCTGGACTTCCTGCATCGCTTCGCCATGGCCTTCGGCATCCACCAGCACGCCGAAGGCACGAACCTGGGACTGGACCGCCTGCTGGCCGACCTGGCGGCCGACACGCACCGCTTCAGCCTGCTGCCCGCAGACCTGCCCCTCCCGCCGCACCCGGCGATCCGCTCGGTCCCGCTGATCGACCCCACACCGCTGTACGCCTGGTCACTGCTCTGGCGCGGCAACGGCGGCCACCCACTGCTGGACACCTTGACAAGCGCCTTCGTGACGGAGGCCGAGCGCAATCGGTGGCTGGAACACGATCCCGCCCGCGATTGGCTACCCGAGTGCCACAGCACGGACGCCAGCGCATTGACTACATCATGAGGAGCCTGGTCGGCCAACGGCCCGTGCGCGAGTGCAGGCGATTGCGTAGTGAGTAGGCGGCGCAAAACATGAGGTAGCGCCGGAACCACCGCACAGTCCCGCCCGGAGGTGCGCTCACGCGGCGGTGAGATCAAGCCGGGTCTCCATGTCCAACCGGAACCGGCCATAGGGGTTCACATGAGCCCAAAACAGCGGGCTGAGGGCTCGCCGGTCTTCCTCCGTCAGCTTGCCGGCCCACTGCGGATCTCGCAGAACGGCCTGAAGGAGCTGGGTATTAATGAACACCAGCGAGGACTGCAGCAGGTGCAGGGTGAGCATGGACACCTCGGCGTGCTCACGGTCGGCCCCGGTCAGAACGCCTTCACGCCCGTAGAAGATCTTGTCGTTGGCGCTGTTCCAGTTCTCCACGACCTGCAGGCCGCTGTTGATCTCCCGGCGCAGCTGCTCATCGGCGAGATAGTCGCAGGCGAAAATCGTGCGCACGACCCGGCCGAGTTCCTCCAGGGGCAGATAGCCCGGATGCTTGGGGCCGTTGCCCTTCATGAAGCGGCGCAGCACCTGCTCGGTCTCGGCCGTGCGCAGCCGCAGGGCCGTCGCGTACTTGATCATCTGGTCGTAGTTGCGGGCGATGAGGTCCCAGTTGATCGGCCGCTTCTTGAGGATCTTGTCCACCTTCGGCCACGCGGCCTGAGCGGCCTCGGGGCTGTACAACTCGATCGCGCCGATGTTCTTCATCCGGGGCAGCAGCTTGCAGCCCAGCAGTTCGGTGAAGGCGAACCCGACCGTGGTCGCGCCGTGGGTGTCAGTGTAATTCGCCTCGACCTCGGCGTTGGTGCAGTGCCGCAGCAGACCCTCGATCATCGCCGCCACCTCCGAGGAGGAACACGACTTCAGCTGGGAGTAGATACACAAGCGGCCCTTGTCGACGGTCGGGTAGCCGGGGCCCATTGCTGGAACCCCGGCCCCCTCAGAACCGGGCGAGCGGCTTGCACCGCACCACGGCTCAAGCAGGTCACTGGGACCGCGCCGCATCGCTTGCTTCGATCGCGTGATGCTGCTGATGGCATTGCGAGTGCAGGAGGATGAGGTTCTTCAGCTCATTGCCGCCGCCGTGCTGGCGGTGCACGATGTGGTGCACATTCAGCGTCCGGCGAAGCGAGTCGAACCAGGACATCCAGTCGTGGATGTTGTCCGGCTCGAACTCGGCTCCTTCGACGAGGTCGAGGCCGCACCGTGCGCATCGGCCGCGCTGGCGGACCGCCAGAGCCTGGATGAACTTGTTCTCCAGGCCCAGCTTGGTCCGCCTGGCCGCGCGCTCGGTCCAGTAGCCCGTCAGCGCCGGATCGTCCTTGGAATGGGTTCCAAAGACGGACACGTGGCGGACGATCCGGGTCATCGCGGCGGGCTTGATGTAGGCCGAATCTTCTCCGAAGATCCAGCGGTTCTCACTCCCGGCGATCCGCTTGCCCCAGTACCGGG